>NZ_JAAHGO010000044.1:0-5275 GCF_010672455.1 Okeania sp. SIO2C9
TCACATGAAGCAATGATACTCACTCCCCTGAGTGATGTACAGATTGTCGGGAGCCGGATGCACGGAAACGGGCACGTCCGGATCTAACTGGGAGTTGCCCTGGGTAATACCAGGCTTCGACCCAACCAAAGAAACTCATAATTTTCAAGGCAATGTAGTAGGAATAGATTTAGGTTTAAACGTTTTCTATACTGATAGTAATGGTGATGTTGTAGAAAATCCTAAGTATTTGAGGAAGTCGGAAAAACGACTAAAAAAGCTACAACGGAGAGTATCACGTCGCCACGAGAAAGGTAAGAAACCTCAGTCAAATAACTACCACAAAGCCAGAAAGCAATTAGCCAGGCAGCATCTTAAAATTAGCAGACAGCGTAAAGACCATGCAGTAAAGACTGCAAGGGCGTTAATCCAATCTCACGACTTGGTAGTCTACGAAGATTTGAAGATTGCTAACCTAGTTAAGAATCATCATTTAGCTAAGTCCATATCTGATGCAAGTTGGCATCAGTTCACCGAATGGTTAGAATACTATGCTAAGTTGCATGGAATTGCTTCCATAGCAGTGCCTCCACATTTCACATCTCAAAATTGTTCTTCTTGTGGTCAGACTGTTAAAAAATCTTTGTCTGTGAGGACTCACAAATGTCCTCACTGTGGTTATATAGCAGACTGTGACCATAACGCAGCAAAGAACATTTTAGCTAAAGGTTTAGAGATGTTAGGAGCAATAGTCAACAGTACCGAGGGGCACTCGGAATCTGGGGGAAACCCAAAAGCTACGGGAGAGTCCGACCTCTGGATTAGTAATAGCAATATGGCTAATCTAAGTCATCTGTGTGAGCGTAGAATCATCAATGATGAGAATCCCGCATTGCGTTACTCTGATTTGATGCCGGGAGTATGTCAAACAAGCGATGTTTACAGAGTATAGGATTTCAGCTTATAAAATGTAATTTATTTTGTTTACCTGCTTACCTAATAATTAATTTTTTAAAGCTATTCTTCTTTGAATAAATCAAGATTTGAATAAATCAAGAAAAAATGTGTTGCTGAATCTAAGGTATGAAAATAAAAATTAAAGAATCTCAAATATTTGTCATTTAATATTTGAGCAATCGCCAAAAAATACAAATCATACCCACGTATTAACAACACCAGAAAAAAAATATCATTCGCCAATCCTATTCGCCTTAAGGAAAGGTAATTATTAATTATTAATTGTTAATTGTTTAAAACTACCTTTAACTTTCTTCATCTGGAGAAATATCGCTAATTTATGCATCGGGATTGAGGCAATTAGATAATAATTCTTCTGTAGTTAATCCAACATTAGCACTTAAACTAACCACACAAAAAGAAAAACGTTTTGGTAGTAAACTAAGACGACAACTTTCTAAAATAGCAGCTTCATTAGACTTATCTGTAACTGATTCATTAATTGTTTCTACACAAGTACCTAACTCATCAACTCTTCTGACTCGTTGACAGTTAAATAGAATATCTTCTGCTGAAAGTTCTTCTGTTGTACTATCATATATTTTTGTGACGCATCCTGATAAACCTCTGGGTTTGAGAGCTGCACCACAAGCATTAGCTACTTCTGCGTCAGACAAACCTACGCTTAGTAAATCTTCAGAGCAAATTTTAAAAGATTTTTTATTTGCTTGAGCTATTGCGACTTCAGGAGTAGCTATTAACAAACCATAACTAAAAACTCCTACTAAATAAATCCAGCGCCAATGACGGAATTTAATAGATCGAGGAAACTTTTTCACGAATAAATTAGAAAAGTTAATATTAGGAATATTAGGCATATTGACATCTTCCCGACGTTGCGCATAGCGCGACAACGCGGGATTCCTAAACCTCACGGATCAGGACTTTCTGCTTCCTAGCACCTGCCTCCGAGGCCAAGCCTCTTTCTGGTCTTATGGTCGCTCCACAGACTGAAACTGCTAGCCCAGCAGCCTTATTTAAGGCTAACACACTAATTGGCAAAACCGCAAAATTGATTGGTTTTCCTCGCTCATGCTTCGCAAACATCCCGATGCTCCCCTTCAGGAGATCGCGGGTCTTCAACCAACATTGAGATAAATAAATTAAATTAATAGGTTTACCGCTAAAGAAAGGCCCATTGACAAAGCAACGCTTAAGTAGTATACAATATAAGTTTGTGGTTAAATTTGATGTTAATGAGGAAATTATATGTCTAGATATAGAGGCCCACGCTTAAGAATAGCGCGTCGTCTCGGTGACTTACCAGGACTAACTCGTAAAAGTCCCAGACGTGCTTATCCCCCTGGTCAACATGGTCAAAATCGGAGAAAGCGCTCAGAGTATGCCATCCGACTAGAAGAGAAGCAAAAATTGCTTTATAATTATGGTCTTCGCGAACGACAACTCCTACGTTATGTAAAAAAAGCTCGTCGTGCAGCAGGTTCCACAGGACAAGTATTATTGCAACTACTAGAAATGCGTTTAGATAATACTGTATTTCGTTTAGGAATGGCACCAACTATTCCCTCAGCACGACAGCTAGTTAATCATGGTCATGTAACAGTAAATGGTAAAGTTGTTAGTATTGCTAGTTATCAGTGTAAACCAGGAGAGGTAATTGGCGTTAGGCAAAAAGAGGCATCTCAGGAATTGGTAAAAACTAATCTTCAATATCCTGGTTTAGCTAATATTCCTAGCCATTTAGAATTTGATAAAAATAAACTTGTTGGTAAGGTGAATAGTATTGTGGAACGGGAGTGGGTAGCACTTCAAATTAACGAACTATTAGTTGTGGAATATTATTCCAGACAAGCTTAGAGATTTTATATCAGGGAACAGGGAACAGGGAACAGGGAACAGAGAACAGGGAACAGTAGGAAAAACATTTCCCCTTCTTTGGTTTATTATCAGTCTATGTCCTACAACGGTTTTCATTTCAGTAGACTACAGTAGGGGCGAATGGCCATTTGCCCTTACAGAGTGTTGGTTATGACGATGTGGTTTATCAACATGAAAAGCGCTGTAATTAACTCTTTCTTTGCTATAGTTTTTTATCTGAATTTTTGATTTACTCCACTAAACCCCGTCTAGTTTATTTTTAGGCGGGGTTAACGAAGTTAGAAGTTAGAAGTTAGAAGTTAGAAGTTAGAAGTTAGAAGTTAGAAGTTAGAAGTTAGAAGTTAGAAGGAAAAATTGCTTATGATAGTCAACTATCGGCCATTTCGTCTCTTATAACCCCAAACAATTTTAAGTACCCCCGTTGATAACTGATAACTGATAACTGATTTCAACCACCAATTTGTGACATAGTTCGACCATAACTTCCTGTAGTACCAGACTCTCTTTGCTTAAAATTAATTTCTGGTTTAATACCGAGCAAATATTCTACCTGCTGCCGTAACTTCTTAACAGAAACCCCACTACGCAGCGCACTTTTTAAATTTATTTGCCCCATTTCATTCAAAAGGCAAGGTCTTAACCATCCATCTGCTGAGAGACGCATTCTATTGCAGCGATCGCAAAAACATTCTGACATTTGACTAATAAATCCGAGTGTCCCTTTTGCTCCAGGAATTTGAAAGACATCGGCAGGCCCATTTCCTTTGACAGAAGATTCTGTTAACCCCCATCGTTTCCTAATTTTTTGCCGTAATTCTTCTGAAGATATCCAACCTCGGTCGTCAAATAATTTATCGTTACCAATGGGCATAAATTCAATAAATCTAACGTGCCAATGACGGTCAATAGTTAAAGCTGCTAAGTCTAAAACTTCATGGTCGTTAACCCCAGGAATTACCACTACATTGATTTTTAGAGGGTCAAAACCTACATCATAAGCAGCTTGAATGCCATTCCAAACAAGTTGCCAACGACTACGACCCCGATTACCAATAATTATATTAAAAGTATCTGAGTCTAGAGAATCTAAACTAATATTAACTCTTCTCAAGCCAGCTTGATATAAATCTTTTGCCATACCTGCCAACAAAAATCCATTGGTGGTCATTGATAGATCCTGGGTCTCTGGGAAAGAGGCGATCACTTCTACTAAATCTATTACACCAGGACGTAATAAAGGTTCGCCTCCTGTTAACCGAAACCTGGTAAAACCTACAGGAATAAAAACTTCTTTTAGTAGAGTTAATAATTCATTATGAGTTAGTAAGTTTTGTTGTAATACATAGTTAATTTCTGCACCTTCTGGCATACAATATTGACACCTAAAATTGCAACGATCTATCAGACTAATTCTTAGATAATCAACTTTATTCATGTTAAAAATATTCTCTTGAGCAGTGGATATAAAAAGTTTTTTTTCTACCGATTTAACCAGAGTATCAAATATATAATTAATTTTGCTTGACTACATTATCCCGAATGTCAATCATAATTTTTACAACTAATTTATTATAATGCAAGTTTCATAAAATATTGCTAAATTCATCGCAAACATCAAGACCAGTATCTTAAAAAAGAAGGGAATTAGGTTGAATATTTACAATTGCTGCATGGTATATAACTAGAAAATTGTGGTAGTTTAATTTTTTTCACTAATTAGTCTTAAATTCTATCTTATTATTCAATTTTTGAATAATTTTACTTGGTATTGAATTGCATATTTTTGAGATAGATAATTTACAAATAAAAAAAATAAATCATCAAATAAATATAATTTTAAATAGAATAAAAGCCCATAAATAAAGATAACAACTCCTAACATTTCAAAAAATTATTCAATCGTTATCAATATTTCATAAAAAAAGTTATTAGATCATATAAATAAGCGTAATATCTACCAACCATTTCCATGCCAATTCCACCTCCAACATAAAATATTCAGGGTTGCATATTATGGAATGATACTAAATACGGTTTAGCAATAGGATATTCAAAAAAGTTGAAGCCTTTGTTATACATAGGATTTGGGAATAGGGTAAGTAGTTTTTCATAACCGGATTTAGTATGATATTGCTAAAATTTAGTTGATACTTTGACTAAAAAAACCTAATATTAATTATTCTAGCAATTGATTAATTCAAAATCCTGTTCATCAAAAATATAAAATCATTCGTCACTGTGCAACGCCGAAAAAATAGATATTTTATTTTTCTAGGCAGAGACTGCAGAAACTTTAAATCAATCTAATTTTAAATAGCACAAAAGCCCATAAATAAAGATCACAACTCCTAACATTTCAAGAAACTCTTCAATGGTTACCAATATTTCATAAAAAAAGTTATTAGTATCATACAAATAAGCGTAATATCCACCAACCATT
>NZ_JAAHGO010000044.1:5375-77177 GCF_010672455.1 Okeania sp. SIO2C9
ATAGCACAAAAGCCCATAAATAAAGATCACAACTCCTAACATTTCAAGAAACTCTTCAATGGTTACCAATATTTCATAAAAAAAGTTATTAGTATCATACAAATAAGCGTAATATCCACCAACCATTTCCATGCCAATTCCACCTCCAACATAAAATATTCCAGCGAGAAAAAATAGATATTTTATTTTTTTAGGCAGAGATTGAAGAAATTTTAGATAAATAAATAGAACAGTCATAACTAATATTAATCCTGGAATTACCCAAGTGTAATAAAATATTCCAGTTGCATTCAGCATATCTCGCAAAGGATGAATTAATTGTTCGTGCAAGCTAATTGTTTCATCAATTCCTAGATAGAAAAATATGACAGATAGACCTATCCACTTCCAAACATATTTATCCTTCTGTTGCCATTTTTTATGAGAAATTATTCCCAGAATGACACAGCAAAAAAATAAACTAAAAGATGAAAATAATGAAGGAATTGTATATTCTCCATCTACATTAAATTTTTCAATCAATTCGGCAGAATTAGAGAAAGCATAATATTGAAAAAACTGCCCAGTAATACTGGCAATTGTTAAGCCAATAACAATAAATATTAGAAATATAATGATTCTTTTTGGAGATAAATAAATCATATTACTGATCATGAAGCTTAGGCAGGGAAATGTTTTTTCTACTGTTGCCTGTTGCCCTTTGCCTGTTGCCTGTCATAGCACAAAAGCCCATAAATAAAGATCACAACTCCTAACATTTCAAGAAACTCTTCAATGGTTACCAATATTTCATAAAAAAAGTTATTAGTATCATACAAATAAGCGTAATATCCACCAACCATTTCCATGCCAATTCCACCTCCAACATAAAATATTCCAGCGAGAAAAAATAGATATTTTATTTTTTTAGGCAGAGATTGAAGAAATTTTAGATAAATAAATAGAACAGTCATAACTAATATTAATCCTGGAATTACCCAAGTGTAATAAAATATTCCAGTTGCATTCAGCATATCTCGCAAAGGATGAATTAATTGTTCGTGCAAGCTAATTGTTTCATCAATTCCTAGATAGAAAAATATGACAGATAGACCTATCCACTTCCAAACATATTTATCCTTCTGTTGCCATTTTTTATGAGAAATTATTCCCAGAATGACACAGCAAAAAAATAAACTAAAAGATGAAAATAATGAAGGAATTGTATATTCTCCATCTACATTAAATTTTTCAATCAATTCGGCAGAATTAGAGAAAGCATAATATTGAAAAAACTGCCCGGTAATACTGGCAATTGTTAAGCCAATAACAATAAACATTAGAAATATAATGGTTCTTTTTGGAGATAAATCAATCATGTTAAAGAAGAAGGTGGTAAGTGGTAGGTCTTAGGTGTTAAGTATGGATTTATATCATATCTGATTGAATACCGAACGATAATACAGTTTCATAAATATTGACTACAAATATATAGAGAATTTTGATGATAATTTCTCTGTTGTTGCCAAAAATTATTAATCTAATTGAGTGATCGAATATCTCATTTTATGCAAGCATTCAGCTATTAGCAGTCAGCTATTCCTACGGAATGCTACCCAAACAGCAATTAGTAATGAATAATTACTTCTCAGGTTTAGTCCGGGGACTTTGGCAGTAACTTTTTATTCAAACTCAATTTCAAAGGTTGCTTTTACCGAATAATTAATAATTGTTAATTAAATAATTCAGTTTTATTAGTCCCCCTTTTCAAGGGAAAAAAGCGGTCGATCTTCGCAGCTTCCCGAAGGGTGGGATGGCTAGGTCTCCTCGCCATATCCAATCGACCAAGAGAAAAGAAATAATATTTCCTTATATTCAATCAAGAACGGTTTTAAGCAGAGGTAATTATCCATTATTCATTAATAAACTTACACAAAATTAATGGCTGATAGCTAATAGCTGACAGCTGAATGCTTACCATTTTATGACTTTTTTAAAACTTATTCCAACTTCGGTAATGAAACTGACTGATATAGCAATTCCCATGCTGATGACGTACAAAATTCATTTGTTGCCCGGGAGTAGGGAATAGAATAGAATAGAAAAGAAGAAAAATAAATTTACCTCAGTAATTTGAGAAATGCTATATTAATAGTCATATAAATAGGAATTATCCAAAAACACTATATGTATAAATTCAAAACTATAGTGCTACACTATCCATAGCCTTAATAACTGAAATATAGTGATTTTTTTTGGAGATAAATAAAGCATCCTAAAGAAGAAAGTATTAGGTGTTATACCAATTTAAACAAGACTTACACAAATTGACTTTTAAAGCACAATTTGTAGGGGTAAATAGTATTCTTTATCGCCATAATTAGCTAGTTAGTATTGATTACTCTTATGTTTACTTCTCCCTCACTCCCCTACTCCCTACTCCCTACTCCCTAACCAAAATTAACGGCAATGATACAACTTATAACGATAACCATTAATTTTAGGTAGAGGACTAGAATATTTCCGACAATCGAAAGTTTCTAAATCCCTTCCCTCCACCTTCAAATTAACTGCCCATAAATCTAGAGGTCGTGGTGTTTGAGACAGGAATTTAGCTAAAGCTGAATCAGAAGTTAATCTTTGTTCTTGCTGTCTTTTCATTAATAAAAATTGAGGTTGAAAAAAACTAGAAATATTGATTTTCTCTTCTTGACGTTTAAATTCCAGACCCAGTGCAATTAAAGCCCGAATTTCAGCATGAGTTTGATAAGTTGTAGCAATTAAAGACGGGATTTTAGACTGTGTTTTAATTGCCTCAACTAGAAGGTCTGCACGCCGTGATTTTTGATAGCCATAATTACTGATCACCGTTAACCCACCGCATAAACCCATCAACAAAACAACCACTACAACTCTTTTATTAATCAGTTTTAAATTTGCCAAAATTAAATCTTTTTTTGTTGCCCCTTCCTCTTTGATTTTCCTACTTCCCAACTTCTGTAAAAAATCTCTTAATTGGAAAAATTGAAAACCTTTCTCCTTCTCAGAAAAAAAAATTTCCCTTCCGACCGATCTTCCAAATTATCCCAACACTTTCCCAATATTGCTGCCAATAAAATAATTACAATAGGAAAATAAACAAAATGGTAACGAGCAGCAAGAGATAAATCTTTACCCATACCGTAAATAATAAGTAAAAATAAAGCGATCGCTCCTACAAAAAAACCGACAAAAACCTGAAAATAAAAACGCTTATCAATATCATTCATCTGTGCTTTCCCACCTCGCCATAAACCAGGAGCAACCCAAACCAACACAACCAAAAGTGTCACTCCAGATAAAATAGTCACAAATAAACTTGTCCCTTCAATGGGTAAAAGCCATACCATTGTCAATACCCAACCCAACAAGCGAGGAATAGGATGCCAAATTTCATCAAGCTCAAAGCTAGTTGATATCCAGTCAGTAAGTTGACTGTTGCCAATACCACCTACAATAGGCCACCAAACCAAACCAGCAATAAACGTTCCCAGAGCAACCAAATAAATTCGCCACCAATAGCGTTGAAATAGGTTTTGAATATCTCTCAACCAAAACCAAGCAATAACTAATCCCTCTGCAGTCAACGCCAAGGCAAAAAAATAGTGAGTGGAAATTCCCAAACTATTAATTATAACCCAAAGAAAGCCTAGCCATATCGGAAATATCTTGCGTTTTTGAAGATAGGGCATTATTGCTGTCAAACAAGTTACAGAAGCAATAATCCATAAAATAGTTAAAGTGTAATGACGAGATTCTTGGGCGAGGTAAATGCCATAAGGAGAAATTGCCATTAATGCTGCTGCTATATGACCTATTAATGGAGAAAACGCCAAGCAACCCAAGCCAAAAATTGCCGGAATAGCAATTACACCAAAAATAGCACTGAGCGATCGCCCCACCCACAGAGAAACCAATTCTCCATCAGTGCTGAATAATTTAAACCACAGATGATTTAGTACAAAATAGAGTGGAGGATGATTATCTTCACCCAGTAGATGATGAATGACATCGGTAGGAGTAGAAGTTGACTCAAATTGTAAGGGTGACAGCAATTGGTCTAGACTAATAACTCGATCTAAAGGTAGGTCAAAAAAGCTATTGCCTAGACTATAACCCAATGTAGCAATTTCGATAGATGAGGCAGACTTGTCAGCTAAGTTTGTCCCACGCAGGGTAATACCTAGAAGTATCCAACTACATAGAAGTATTAGATGTAGCCATCTTTGATGATTTTGGTTAACTCGGTCATTTCTCATTCTTTTGAGTGACATCTCCCACACTAAGCTGACGCTATAGTATGGGCTTCTCGTTTCGTAGCCCCGGTATTCCGTCGGGCTCCACGAGCTTTAAGGACGGAATGCCCTACCGCCCTATTTTTGATATTTATCGCCGCATTTAAGTCGCGGTCTATTAATATGCCACAATGCGGACAAGAATGAGTTCGTATGTCTAATTCTTTAGGGACTTTTTCCCCACAATTTGAGCAATCTTGGCTAGTATTTTTGGGGTTCACTGCTATGGTTTTCTGTCCAGCATTTGCCTCCTCCGGAGGAGCTGCGCTAACGGCTTTGACAGCAAGAATAGACAGGAATTGATCCCATCCAGCATCATTAATTGATTTACTCAAACGGGTTTTTGCTAGCCCTTTAATGTTTAAGTTTTCGTGGGCAATAACTTCAGCTTTTGATAACAATTCATTGGCTGTTTTGAAATGAAAATCTTTACGTTTATCAGCTACCTTTTTATGTTGTTTAGCCACAGCTAGAAGAGCTTTTAAGCATCTTTTGCTACCTTTCTTTTTACGGGATAAGGGTTTTTGTAGAGTCTTTAATCGCTTCTGAGATGAGCGATAATATTGAGGAATGGGAACCGACTCTCCGTTACTTGTTACCAAAAAGTCTTTTAACCCCATGTCTATCCCCAAAGTATTTTCTGAAGTAGGTTTAACTTCAGTTGTGAACTGAGGAACCGACTTATCTTCTAGGGATAGCGTCACATAATAACCATCAGCTTTGCGACTAATAGTAACAGTTTGAATTTGAAATCCTTCTGGTATTGGTCGATGCTGAATCAACTTTACCTTACCAATTTTGGGCAAGTTTATCTTGTTTCCTTCAATACAGTCTTGCTTGATTTGAGGATAACAAAAGCTTCGATAACGTCCTTTTCTCTTAAACCTTGGTTTCCCTAATTTATCTCCATTTTTGTCTGCCTTAAACCATCTATCAAAGGCAAGTTTTACCCGTTTTGTGCAGTCTTGTAATACCTGAGAATGAATTAGCTTGTATTCAGGAAACTTATCTTTGGTATTGACTAAATCTCGTTTTTGAGAGTAATAATCTGGATTATCTCTTAGTTGAGGAATTGGCATCACCAAAGGGCAAGCGTTAACTGGACAACGATTTTCTTCCCACCACGAAAACCGCTCTCCTAACCTATAGTTGTACTGCCGACGCAACAATTCTAACCACATTTCTATTGTGGCTATTTGTTCTTTGTTGGGTAATAGCTTGTACTGGTAGGCGGTTCGCATATTTACTTTAATTTGGTGTATGCTTTTATTATATAGCAATGAGCGCTGGTATATTTACAAAATTATTAATTATTAATTGTCGAACATATTCATCAATTTTTTCCAGGTGCTAAACAAGTATACATATTATTCTTTGATCCAACTACTGGTTTAACTTGATAAATATATTTATTAATCACTTTTTCTACTTCAATTTTTACATAATCAGACATTGAAGATAACCATCCATCAATATCAATGTACATCCACTTTTTATTAGCCTTATTATTAACAGCAAAGTCAAGTAAACGACTCATATTTGCTGAACCTGCTGTTTCACTAACTTCTTTCATCATAGAGTAAGTCAAGCTGTAAAAAGGTTCGGAACCTTTTTGAAAATATGTTTCCCACCCACTCCAATCTAAGTTATTACGAGTTAATATTTTCTCGGCAAAAACAGTAGCCATACCCTCTACATAACAATCAAGTAATTGCGCATTTAATAAGTGAAAAATTTCATGACTTAACTGTCCGTGAAAAGCATATTCAGAGGGTTTACGACTTAAATAGATAGTAAACTCACCTTGATTTGCATTATCAAGTGAAGCTAAAGGACTTGTATGTAAGCGTAAATTTACTTTTTTTACTGCTATTCTTGGCTCGCCGTAGAGTTGTTGACTATAATTAAATCCTGATTTAATAAAAGAAGAAACACTAGGCTTATTTAAACTATCATCTAAGGCGTTAACTTCGGGTGATGAAATAAATTGAGCAGAAACTTTCTGTAGTTTTACATTAGAAATGTATAGAAAAATAAGTAATGAAATAAATATAGTGAATAATAGCTTAGGTCTGATAAACTTTAGCATAATTTGTATCACAATCAACACGGATTAAATTTTTTATTTCACTAATTAATATTGATATTGATAAAATCAAAAAAATCTATAACTATTTCCCAAAAACAAGAGTTAATTAGAGAAATAGCCCATAAAAAAACTCAACTTGATATCGCTTATTCTATATCTCAGAAGTACCGGGTTTAAGTAAGAAAATATCTACTGGAGCAATTTTCTGACGTTGTTCAACCTTAAATTGTTTTTCAATAGCTGATACTAAAGTAGGTGATGGATAAGTATATACTAGCCAGATGCGCGATTTAGTTTTTGGTAAACTTTGAAGCCAACGTTCTACATCTTGAGGATCATCTTCAGGTCCAACATTTCTCACCTCAATAGTTGCAGAACCACCATAGTAATGATTCAGTGCTCTGGGAATTGTCTGATGACCAACTTTCCAAACAATTATGTCCCCAGACTGCTCGTTGCTTTGAATAGATTGGACAATACCCCGCCAATCTTCTCGATCTAACACTGTATAGTAGCGCTTCAACCCTCCACCAATAGCAACAAAATATATGAGAGCGATCGCCACTGCCGGCATTCGCCACCGACGCCAACCCCCCATAATCCCCGCTGCCAAAAGGATAAAAATATAAGGGGCAGTAAACAGAAGATAACGATTTACCCACAAAGAACGAGAAATTTGAGAAACCAAGAATATTGGAATTAACGGTAAAAATCCCCAGGCAGCTGCCCAACCAAGCTTATATAAATTTAGTTTTTCAAAAAATGCTAAACCTATTAAGCTAGCTACCATGATCGAGTAGAGATTATAAATCTGATTTAGCTTTATTTTTTGTAAGATTCCAGATCTTTTCTTTCATAATATTTTTTTCGAGGTACAACTAAAAGGACATCTGCTTGATCGCTTGTTTCATGTTGTTGTTGCTTAATTTGAATCTCAAATTGTTTTTCAATTGCAGACAATACACTGGGTGAAAGGTCTAACAATAACCAGATCCGAGATGGGGTTTGTGGTAAGCTTTGAATCCAGCTTTCTAAAGCTTGAGGATCTTCTAGATCGCTTAGGTTTTTGTGAACAATATTGGCAGAACCCCGATAATAATGCTCTATTGCTATATCAATTCTCCAACCACCAACCCAAACAAATAGATCTCCAGGCTGTTCATTAGTTTGAATTAGTTGGAAAACATCCCGCCAATTTCCTCGACTTTGTGTTGTGTAATAGCGCTTTAATACCCCCCCTACAGCAACAAAATATATGAGAGCGATCGCCACTGCTCCTATTTTCCAGCGACGCCAAACTGCCAGAAAACCTACTGCCAAGATAATAAAAATATAGGGAGCAGTAAACATTAGATAACGATTTACCCAAAGGGAGCGGGAAATATGGGAAAATAAGAAGATTGGAATTAAAGGTAAAAATCCCCAGGCAGCAGCCCAACCAACTTTCTGTACATTTCGTTTTTCAAAAATTGCTAAACCTATCAGAGAGACGGTTATCACTGAGTAAAAAATATAAAAACCGTAAATTAAGTTTGAAGCTGGTCGTCTGGCGTGATACCAAGTAGTAAATTTAGTAACTTGGAATAGCACTTTAAATATATCTGGGCCTGGGTGTTTAAACTTCCTGGCTAAATTTGGGTCTACGGTCTCAACTTGTCTAATTCCCCCTACAAAAACCGATGAATCTCGAGCTACATTTATTAACCAAGGAGACCACAAGAGAAAAATTACTATCAACCCTATACCAAAACTTAATAATAACCGTTTTTGTTTACGAAATTTCCAAGCAAATAAAACTGTATCTGGTAGTAATAAGAGTAAATTTAGTGGGGTAGAGATAATAGCTAACCATCGAGCGATCACCCAACCACCAATAGAAAATTTATTTGGAGATTCTAAAGCAGAAGCTAAAGCTAAAGTACCAAGTAATCCAAAAAAAGTGCTAGGTCCATACATTCGGACTTCTTGAGCATGATTGATAAATAGAGGCGACAAGGTTAGGATCAGGGCTGAGATTAAACCAACAGGTTTACTTACCAGACGACACCCAAGTTGATAAATTAAAAAGACACTACCCAGAGTAAAAATAACACATAAGCCCCGTAACCAAATATCGCTGTCACCAAACATCATCCAGCCATTTAGGAGAGTAGGGTAGAGAGGACGTGGAACTAGGAAAAAAAAATATTTGAGATTTTTAGCGCGATGTATACTAATCAGTTCATCTCGCCAAAGGCTTTCTTCACCAAGATCGTAGAGATATAATCCAGTAGCCAATAATAGAATTAAAGCAATTGGCACCCATTGTTTCCAGTAAAATTTTTCTTTGTGAGTAGTTGTATTCATATATGTTTATAACAATTAAGTAACTTATGGACTATAGTAATTCCAAGTCATTTTACTACGAAGGTAATGATTTTGAGACCATAATCTAGGGCGATTCGGATTTTGATTCGGTTCGGGGTTACTGTAAATATGCAGCTTATTCCCATTAACAACAATCAACTCCTCTCGCCAGTCTCCAGATACATCCGCTACATAGAGGCGATCGGCTTTTTCTTTGAACCTGTAGAGAAATTCTCCACTCAAAGGATCGAAAATTCCTACGTCTCCTGATTCATGGCGTTCTTTAGCAGCAGCTAACTGTTTTTCTCTTCCTGTCCAATCAATAGTAAAGATAACTTCTAGACCTCTGACTGTCCAACCTCTAGGCGCAACATCGTCCATTTTATAGTTGGCGATTAGCTGACCTTGGGCATCAAATATGAAAGGTTTCTGATGTTCATTGTAACGACTGCGACACCATATTTCCAATCCTGGACGATTGTCAAAATTCCCAATAGCAGCATTTTGAGGTTCTTGATTTTTGTAGTGAGTCTCCCAAATTAAGCGATCGCGATTATATAGAAAAACTCGATTATCACCACGCTCTTCCAAAGCTAGTACCTCTAATCCAGGAATATCTGGACGCACATCAGCAACAAAAATGGAATCAACATGACTTTTGCCTTTGAGAGGAATTTGAACAAGTATTTCTCCATCTGGTGAAATCAGGGTACCACCCAAAACTTCATCTTTGCCATCTCCGTTCAAGTCTGCTACTCGTGCCCCATTATGAGCATTAGCTACAAAGTCATCTCTCGTCCATAGAGGTTGGGGGTCTTCTTTTTTCAGCAAGTCATCTATTGCATAGGCGGCTAAAAAGCGTCCCATGCGATATCTTTCTGAGTTGGTGGTTTGCAGCAATAAATCCCTATCGCCTTGCCCACGAAAATTAGTAATTACTAAGTGCTCCCACCTTTCTGTTCCTGGTGGTGATTTCAGCGTAATAGTTTTCTTGGTTTTTCCTCTTTCACCCTCAACAATGTGAAGAGTATTATCTTTAGTTAAAAATAATACTTCTGTTTTACTATCTCCATCTACATCACCTGCTTGTACTCCTGGTCCGTGCCATCCAGGTAATCCATTCCTCTCAGATTGTTTGCTCACTTGAATATCGATCTGTTTTGCCCAGAGTTTTTGCCCATTTCCCTGATAAACTACGATATGGCCTGGTTTGGTAATAATAAAATCCTTCTGACCATCATCATTGATATCTGCTGTAATTATTCCTCCTACTCTTTCATCTTCAGCAGGTAAATCTAATTCTATGATCTGAGGTTTAATAGAAGAATAGGGTAAACTTGATACTTGAGTGCATCCACTACTCAGAAACAATAGAAAAAATAAGAATATATCAACTCTAATTTTGAATAAATTTCCTTTTATAAAGTAAGTCTTCATAATTTATTTTTTAGTATCTATGCTATCTATATTTGAGTAATTGCTTGGGAACCATCAAAAAAACAATAGCTACTATACTTGTAGTCATTATTCCTAAGCTATACCAGGGTTTACAGCGCTTTTCATATTGATGAACCACATCGTCATAATCACGCGTCCTAAAGTAGCTATTGCTGCACCCACTACTTGTAGATAAAGAACTTAGTAGAAAGCTATTCAACTATTTTCCTCAAAACCTAGTAATTGTGCAATAGGCACTAGAACTAAGAGAATGGGTAAAGAAAGAAATTCTTCGAGAAAAAGGAACCTAATAGTGGATTTAGTAGCTAGCTTCTAATGGATTTGCAGCTACTTCACAAGTCATCAGAATAGGAAATCCAAATTTAATCAACAGAGTAAAGAATAGTTGCTTGAGCAACTGCACTCGCAAATACCTCTGCTAGAACTATATAAAAAAATGAAGGAGAGAGCTAGGGTTGCTTCTGTTATCATAGCATAGATACTAGGAGAATGTCGATAGGAGAGCTTTCATAGTTCATAAAAATTAAAATATGACACATCCTTCGGATCGCAGGTGTTACCCTGACGCTCGTGTTAGCGTAGTGCCTCCTTCGGAGGAGCTACAACACCATGGCAGTTGCGTGACTGTCGGGAGACCCGCAAGGGCCTACTGGCTTCTCTATCCCATGGTCAAAGACATTTAGGACTACTTTTCTCATTATGTTTAGAAAACCATTAACATCAGCATTGATGGATCCAATGCTTACGGTACGATTGCATTCCTCTTTGTCTTGATGCAGTCGCTCATGGGGGAAACCCCCTTTGGCGGCGCTGCATCGCTTTACTCTTTTTTCAGAAAAGGTGACATAATTTTTCTCACCTTCAGTGTACACTGGAATCAAATCATTATCTATAAAATTTGCTTTTGAGGACTAAATTTAATGGGATACCCAAAATAAGAGTTGGAATAAGACAAGAAAACTTTTTGAGAGTAACATCAGTTTAAATTCTTCATTTTATTCCTTATTAACATAGAGATTTTTCTAATTTTTAACTGAGCTTGATACTTAATCTGTTTCCTTAAAATCGGTATAAAAAGTTTACGCACATAGCGAAATACATTGTCTTCTATGAAGAAAATAGTTTTTTCATGTATTCCAATTTCAGTCTTTCCAGATGTTTCTAATTGATACCCATAAATCTTTAAACCATCCCCTGCAATAGACTCAAGAATTTCAATTTCTCGCTTTGTAAGTTTTTTTCTAAAAATACCTACTTTTTGGTTAGAGATAGGTTTATTGAGGGAATCAACAAAGAGGATCTGATTGACAATAGAACATTCTCCTTTCTGTTTCTGGCAGATTTAGGTTTACAGTTTCATAGTCTTCTTCAAGAAAATATTTAATTTTCTTTAACTGATTTTCTAAATCTAGAACTAAATCTTCGTAATGAATTTCTAGGAATTGATCGGAATTTATAGTTTTCTTGAATTCGTCAAAAGTAATAACGTATTCTCTCCATCTATGTGCTATGCCATAGATACTTTTTGGACCAAGAAAAACTCTTTTCAACGATTCGGCTACGTCCCTGCCATCTCGTATTATATGGATAAATTTTGCCTCTGGAAATAATTTATGAATTTCTTTTAAATATCGTATGTGCTGTGGAGTCTGATCTCCCCAAAGTTCATACCTGCTTTTTGAGCATAAAGTTCAAAAAGCAAGGAAATGACACCCTTTACTCAGGTAATTTTAAGTTGCTTGCAAAAATCGATTACTGATATTCCTAAACCCCACTCTTTTATACATAGATCCTGTAGAATATGCTTGACAAAAAGGTAAAGATTAGAGTCTTTTTGTAGAACTCCATAATAGTCGAATATATCGGAAAAACGTTCAAAAATATGACTTTCTGAAGGAATAATAATATTCGGGTGGGCATCTATAAGAATTTGAAGCAAAGTTGTGCCTGAACGTGGACAAACTACCATAAAAAATGGTATTTTTAGAATTTGCGAAATATCCTTTTCTGTAACCATCTTAAAATTATTAAAATTATTAAAATTATTTGTATCAGCAGCCCAATAGTTGTTAAGTAAACTATCATTTACAATTTTGAAAAATTAAATACTATTGAATATGAAAAAATTACTAAGTCGTCTGGATTGGTCTTATTTTTATTCTCTTTTGGGAGAGGGAACTCTAGCTCTAACATTTGTCTTTTATATTATTCTTGCTCGTTTACTTGGTCCAGAACGATATGAAATATTTACATCAGCAGCAGCTTTAGGGGCTATTTTATCCTTATTCATACAGTGTGGATTACCGATTCTGATTCAGCGTGAAGTGGCAGCTAATCCAGAAGAAGGGTCAAAATATACAATCCAATTTCTATTATTAGAAGTTTTGAATGTTTTACCAGTTCTCATCTTATTATTTCCAATTAGCCAATTGCTAAATTACCAAGGAGAAGGACTGATAGTATGTTATCTCGTGGTGTTTGCTGAACTGTGCCGTCAGATTAAATTAACTTTGCGGGGGGTTGCTAAAGGGATGGGTTGGTTTAGAACCGAAACTATTTCTGTGGCAATTGAGCGTTTGTCAGTAGTATTGATTGCTTGTGCGGTCTTGTTCTGGACGAATAATTTGGTATTGGTAGTTGCGAGTTTAGTACTAGTTCGATTGTTGGAAAACTTGGGTTTTATTTACTATTTGAGCCGAAAACTCACAGTATGGCGTGCTTTCAATGTCAATAGTTTAATGGGAATTTATCAAATGGCCTTCCCTTTTGCTTTGTCTGGGGTATTCTGGATGCTTTACTACAAAATTGATTTGGTCATGCTCAAAGGGATGGCTGAGACTGGAGAGACTGCATTCTATAGTGCATCTTACCAAATTATGGAGATTTTTTCTGCTCTGCCTAGAGTAGTTTTCTATGTAATTTTTAGTAGATTAGCTCGCTACCACGCTAACGAACCTGAGAAAATTCCAGAGCAAATCTATAAAGCAACTCGCGTACTTCTGCTATTGGTTTTGCCTTCGATAGTAATTGCTGGATTCTTTCAAAGTTATTTAGTTGAGCTTCTTTACGGTAACGAATATTCCTATTCAGCTCAATCTCTAGGTATTTTGATTCCCAATATCAGTATTGATATGTTCGGTATGTTGGTGCTGCAGCTTTTTCTAGCAACTAAACGAGAAAAATATTTACCACCTTTGTTGATACTCAGCACCATTATCAATATTGTCTCTAACGCTATACTTATCCCATTGTTAGGATCTGTCGGTGCTGCTTTATGTACTTTATTCAGTTCTGGAGTTTTATGCGTAATTGGTCTGGGAATTATGAGCCGTCTAGGGTACAAAAAAGTTGGACATAAATTACAGTTAATTGCTACAATGAGCTTACTTTTAACGACAGTCCCTTCTCTAATAATGAATGGATTACAACCCCAGATCGGCATTGCCTTAATGATTGGAAGTATAACAGTTTTAGTAATGCTGATGCGCCCTCGCAAATTTTTAGCTTAGTGATTCAAAATCTTAAGCTATTTTGTCTTTCTTACGCCAAAGTTTCAATTAGAGGTTTCTCATCAATGAGCTTTTATAAAGTGAAGTAGGGCTATTTAAACCTAATCTGAGATTCAAGTAAATTTTCAACTCTTGTAATGCTTCAATTTGACCTTTGCGGTTTTTCATCATCGCCAAAAATTTCCGAAGAGGATGCTCGATATATTGAAATTGTAGTCTTTCTAAGTTGGAAATCTGTGGTTTTGCCAGCTCTCTCTGGTAGCTGTAGCGTTCTAAAGTAGGGCCTGCTACTGCTTCAAAAATACGCAGTTGGCGTTCTGTCATCTGTGTACGCCACTTTTCGGTATTACTGCTGATAATAGGACGAGAAAGATTCTGGAGATTTTGCTTGTCGGTTCTATATGGTGCATTATCTTTGTAGAAATTTAGCATTTCTGGAGTATATTCCTCTACTAGAAACGCACACATCTGTTTTAAGACTTGCTGAGGGTTTAGTAAAAGTTTTTCATATCGGACTTCAAAAAATGAATTTTGAGCTAGGAGAATTTTCAGCTCCTCAATCACTTCCAGATGCTTTACCCAGCCCCAAGCTGCGAGATAAATATGTTTAGGCCCCATACGGGATTTTAGCCAAGACAATGCACAATCACGTCCATCACGAACAATATGAATAACTTGTAAATTGGGAAATCCATTCAGAATTTCACGCCAGTAAAAAAGATGAGCAGGGGTTTTCTCTCCCCAACGCTGTTTTCCCCGATCCTTAGCCCAAGTAAACATAATTGCCTCAAAAATGCCATGAAAATCATATCTCTGAATAGCTTTGATGGTATTTTCTCTATTTGGATAAGGAGACCAATCAGCAAGTGGGCCTGTACTGAAAATGTCATCTAATAGACGTTCTCGATTTTTAGGAAGGTTTAAATCTCCGTAATACTTTAACCAGTGATAAAATGTCTTATATACATGAGACTCAAAGGGTACAGCAATTCTTGGATGACTATTGAGTAGTTTACTCAGCAAGGATGTTCCTGATCGCGGACAACCAAAAATAAATATTGGCCGTTCATAATTTTTTGTATCCATAGCTAGCTGAAAGTGATGATTTTGTGAAAAATGATATAATTCCTACTATCAATAATCAATTAAAAATCACAAAAATTTACTCAAATTAATTTGAATATTTAATTGAAAAATCAGGTATTATTCCAACAGTTAAGAAAATAAATTCATCAATTTTCTGCCTATTCTTGATTTATGATAAAAGTTTGACCATACACGCCATAGGATATAAATTCTTTTGCTGATAAGTGTGTATTGTTTTCTATAAATTCTCTAAAAGCTTTACGTTGTCCTCTATTATCATCTTTATCAAAACAGTTCCAATCATCAAAAATCAGAATAGTCTTATCCATAATCATATCTTGGATATAATCTAAGACTTCGACTGTGGATGAGTAAAGATCGCAATCTATCAGCGCGATTGCAATCTTATCAAGATTATATTTTTGCTTAGTGTCTTCATTAAGAGATTCTTCAAAAAAACCTTCTATCAAAAATGTTTTTTTCCAATCAACTCCTTTTGAGTTCAAGTTATTGGTTACATTTTCTTTAGAACAACTATATTGACCTTGATAAAAAACTTCTTCTTTTGTTAGGTCTTCTTCCTGAATTTCAGGCAATCCTTTAAAAGAATCGAAACCAAAGAATCTCATGTTATTTAGCTCATATTTTTTGGCTATTTTTTGAGCATTCCAGAAAGCATATCCTTTAAATATGCCAAACTCACAGTAATCTCCTTTGTTCGCTATTCCCATTTCTATAGCTGTATTAAAAATTAACTCCTGGGCAGCTACGAGACCACTGCTAGCTGTATTAAAGCCATGTATATATCTATAATATATTTTGTGAGCAAACTTGTTGAGCTTTGTTGCTTGTAGAATTTTTACAATTAGTAACCTTATAGATTTCATAAATTGAATACTCTACTATAAATTTATTTTGATATTGTGTTTAGATTACTTGTATCATTTCAAATATCAAGCTTTTCCTCTTTAATTATTGTCAGGAAAATGATTAAACTTGTTGAACAAAATTTCCTTTGTCTATCAACTTATCTATAAATAAGATAAGTATTATTTTTACTAAAATATTTGAGCTACTCTTTCCGGAAAACTAATACTGCATAAAGAAAATTAAAATTGCCGATCGCTAAAGTCAGGAATCCATAGTTATCATGGTTATAGTTACTCTATGAATTCCCAATCCAGATTAGCTTAACTTATCCAAAATGTGCATTGCTGAAATAGATTGATAACTTTTCAAGCAACTTTCCATGATTTTACATCTTGGTATTTTTTATAATCATTTTTATTAAATTTTAATTCCTAAATAATAGATTTTTTCTCAAAAGTTTCTATTACTTATTAGCCTTGAACTTAATTATCTTCTCTTAAAAATTACTTTTGCTGGATTTCCCATCACAATACTATTTTCAGGGATTTTAGAAGACACAACTGAGTTCGGTGTGATGATCGTCCCACTACCAATATCCGCCCCATCTAATATACAACAGTTAGCCCCAATCCAAACATTTTCGCCAATTTTAACCCCTTGCTTAGAAATAGAACCCTGTTTTTGTATAGGTACATCAAGCTTATCATATCTATAATTACCACCAATAACTGATGTATTAGGACCGAGCATTGAGTAATTGTCAATTTCTATTCCTATGTTGCCAGAAGCAATAGAGCACCCGACTGCAATCAATACATTTTCACCAATATTTACAAAACCATCAGAGGCTTTTATTTTTACGAAAGAAGCAATTTCGGTATTTTTTCCAATTGTCAAAAGGTTATTCAATTCAACTTCTGCTTTGGGACTAATTATAGCTCTATATTTCAACCAATAATAGACAGATACTATTGGAGCAGGAATGAAAAAGCGACGAATTATTTTCGTTATTGTCATTTTCATATTAACTTAATCCATTTATTAATAAAATAATTACATTAGGGATGTGCGTAAAAATAACATCCAAATTAAACAATCTATAGAAAGAAAACTTCAAAAAATTATTGGTAGATTATTAAACCGCAACTTCCTTACCCGAAAGGTAAATCGCCTAAGTTTAAAACTACTTTCTGTCCGGTTATAGAATTTGCCCAGCTAGAAGCTAAAAACAAAATACTTTGAGCAACTTCAATAGGCTCTAAATTTCTGCCAAAATCTCTGGAAGCTGCTATTCTTTTTGTAAAATCTGAAGGAATACATGATACAAGGTCTGTCTCTGTCATGTTGGGTACAACAAAGTTTACTTGTATATTTAATTTAGCTAGTTCTTTTGCTAAACTTTTTGTGTAACCTACTACAGCACTTTTTGCCGTTATATATTGACTTTGCCCAGTGACTGGATTTTCAACAAATATTGTTGATAGATTAATTATTTTACCGGACTTTTGTTGTTTTAACACCGGAAGAACCGCTTGACAGCAATTGTGCATTCCTTTTAAGGATACTTCTAATTCACTTAAATAATCTTGCCACTCCAGCTTGACAACATTTTTGGGAATAGCTTCTTTTACTGCATTATTAACTAAGACATTAACTGTGCCAAATTTTTCTACTACCTGATCTATGAATTTTTCAACTTCCAATTTTTCTCTAATATCACATTGCAATGGGATAGCAATTCCACCATTTTTTTCAATATCCTCAACAATTAATTCTGCATCTTTTTTCCCTTTATAATAATTTACAACAACTTTCGCACCCTGCATTGCAAATAATTTGGCAGTTGCTGCCCCTATTCCACGACTAGCACCAGTAATAACTACCACTTTATCTTTTAAGCCCATATCTATATAATTAGATTTTATTTCTGGGCAACTAATAATTTTTTGTGGTGGAGAATTTACTACTACATTTAATTTACCTGTGGCTAAAACAGTATTTTCTTTTAAAAGTGTAGTAGCTACTTCCATAGATTCACTTGCTACAGAAACTTTGCCAACTTCTCCTACAAGTTTTATTGATTCTGATAAAGGAACTTGGTCTAGAAATGAAAATTGAAATTTAGCAAATGTGGCATATTTTCCTGGCAATTTCATTCCCACTAATGTAGATAACAATAGGGTTGAAATTAAGTTATGGCTAATTGCTATATTGATTGAATCAGTATTACTTAAAAAACCTTCATTAATAATGGAATCTAAATATTTTTTAAGCAGGATAGAATTAAGTGATATATTTAACTCTCCTTTTTTATTGGCTATTTCATTAATACTCCAGTTATTTTCTGAGATTTCATCTAATAAGTAACAAGTTTGATTCCGGTCTATATCTCTGATTTCTTCACTAAAAGGGTATAAAGTAAAATTACCCTTAGACTTTATTACTATCTCTTCAGTAAGATGATTATACCAGGTAGCATTATAGGAAAATTTTCCACTTTCTGTTTCTGAATATTTGTAGTCTAGTCTAATTTCATCACCAATTAATATTGGTTTACGAAAGCTAGTATCTAATTCTAAAAATTCTACTTGTTGGTCGGGAAAATTTTGTTGAATTAGAGAAATAAAACTAAAGGGTAACATTCCGTGAACAAGTCGTTGCCGATATTTAGTTTTTCTGGCAAACTCCTCATCCATATGCAAAGAGTTACGATCGCCACTAATGGAGGCGAAATTTGCAACCATTTTTTCAGAGATTTTGAATACCTTTTCCATAGGTTTTTCTTTCCCGATCAAAAATATTTCTAATTAATTAGGTAGTATGGTTACTAATAACTTTTTTAATTTCGGAGAAATTCACCATAGATTCAATTTGATCCATCGTTAGGGTAATCTTAAATTCTTCTTCTAAAGCAGTGATCATTTTGAGATTATTTAAGGAATCCCAAGTCTCAGCATTTTCTGGTCCAAATTCATCGGTAATTTCTTCATCATCAATTTCCAAAATATCTGTCATAATTTCTTTGATTTTATCTTCTAGACTTTCCATTAATTTCTCCTTTTTTTTATTAATATATGGAACTTAAGGACGGGGTTTAAATTAAATAATAATTTTAATCCACGAACTATCAATCAATTTAGCAGATTCTGACTTGAGAATATATTTGTTTGTACCTGTTTGCTGTTTTTCTACTACCTCAAATCCCTGTTGTTCAAAAAAATCTACAACTGGTTTATTTTTTTTGGTGGGAATGTAGGTGGCGCTAAGTTGCATTTCAGGATGGTTGCTGAGATATTTAGTTTTCAGATGGTTAACGATCGCCGTTTCTATTCCTCTACCCATTGCTCTACAACTCATTATCAAACTATCAATGAGCAAATCAGGTTTTTCTCGGAGGTCAACCAGATATAGAGCGATTATACCAATTTCTCCAAAGTTATCATGGGCGGATATTACAGTCAAGTCATAATTACTATCTTGAAAAAACTGCTCTACTTCTGCCATTGAATAACGAATGGTTGTCAGATTAAATTGATTGGTTTTGCTAAATAACTGATGCACGCGAGGTAAATCTTCTTCAGTTGCTTCCCAAATCTTAATTTCTGTTCCTAAACTTTCCAAATAGCTTGCCAGATCTCCAATTTGCTGCTTATGCTCTTCCCGTTGTTTATTTTGGATATACTGAGTAGCTTTGCCTAAATCATCTTGCAAAATTTGGACTTTTTCAAACTCATTTAGTTGGTCTAGCAATTCTGAATAAGTAGCAGGATCGGATGGCAATAATATAGTTTTAACTTCTGGCATCATTTGAGTGACTAAACTGCACTCTGCGGGATTATCGTCTATAAAAACTAGACTATCTGTGCCAATATTTAAGGTAGAGGCAATCTTTTGCAAATTTTCATGCTTACGTTCCCAGTTAATTTCCATTGCTGAAAAGTCAGATTTTTTCAGTGGCATTTCTGGTCTTTTTTCAAAAGCTTCTAAAGCATCATTGAGATTATTCTTGCTACAAATTGCCAGTAATATTCCTCGGTCTTTAATTGTTTTAATTTTGCGTTGAAATTCTAAAAATGCTTCTGAAACTGGGTCGCCTTGACCGATTTTAATACCCATTACTCCTTCTTCTCCAACGACTCCTCCCCACAGAGTATTATCTAAGTCGAGTACAAGACATTTTTTGGTATAACCTTTAATTGCTTTTATATATCTAATTAATTCCCTGGCAATAGTTGGGAGAAAATTTTCTCGCCATTCCATTTTGGCGATATAATACATTTTTGCATTCTGGACTTGCTCTTTACCAAACCTTGAAGCTAATCGTTCAAGATCAAAAAGATGTACCCTTGACTCTTTTTTTAGTAAACGCAGGAGTGCCAGATTTAATTCCAAATAAAATTCTGATTCTCCATATTCCTGATTCAGGTCAGCAATACCAGTTTTATAAAAACTTGGTTGTAGAAAGTTACTGATCAGAATATTTGCACTGGTTTGATTAAGTGCCACTTTTAGCCAATCTGATATATGTGAAATAATAAAATTTAAACTATTTTTTCTTTCATCTACAGATAAGCTTGAATACTCATAATATATTTTTGGCTGTAACTCTCTGAGAGATATATCTAAATAAATTAAATCAGGATTATAGTTAATTAGGGGAGAATTAGGATTGAGTAATTCCTGAAAATATTGCTGATAGCTACCAATATATTCTCCAGCAATTATTCCTTCATAAGCAGAGAAAACATTAACATAAGAAGGCAAAGGTTCAATTGTGTAGTTTCCTAGATAGGCAATTTTAAATTCTGGTTTCTCAGATAGTTTTTTGATACTTTTATCAATTAAGCTAATTTCTGTACTTTTAATGTCTGAAAAATCTACTTGCTTAATTAGATCGACTAATTCCTCAAGAGAATTTGCTTGTTTCAAAAGTTGCTTAAGATTTTTATCCATGTTTCTTATATCTCTAAATAAAATACTGAATATTTAACCTAATTCTGAAAATTTTTAATAGCCTTTTTTCATACGGGCTATATATTCCCGATCTATATATGGTCTCTGCCTAAGTCCTAATTTTATTCCTTATCAGCATAGAGATTTTTCTGATTTTTAACTGAACTTCATAGTTAATCTGTTTCCTTAAAAGCGGTACAAAAAGCTTACGCAAATAGCGAAAAATATTGTCTTCATAGAAGAAAATAATTTTTTCATGTATTCCAATTTCAGTTTTTCCAGATGTTTCTAATTGATACCCATAAATCTTTAAACCATCCCCTGCAATAGACTCAAAAATTTCAATTTCTCGCTTTGTAAGTTTTTTTCTAAAAATACCTATTTTTTGGTTGGAGATAGGTTTATTAAGGGAATCAAAAAGAGGATCTGATTTATAATAGAACATTCTCCTTTCTGTTTCTGGTATATTCGAGGAGTTTACAGTTTCAGCGTCCTCTTCAAGAAAATCAAATATTTTCTTTACCTGATTTTCTAAATCTAGAACTAAATCTTCGTAATGAATTTCTAGGAATTGATCGGAATTTATAGTTTTCTTGAATTCGTCAAAAGTAAGAATGTATTTTCTCCATCTATGTGCTATTCCATAAATACTCTTTGGACCAATAAAAACTCTTTTCAAGGATTCAGTTACGTCCCTGCCATCTCTTATTAGGTGGATAAATTTTGCCTCTGGAAATAATTTATGAATTTCTTTTAAATAGAATGTATTCTGCGGAGTCTTATCTCCCCATCGATTCTTACCTACTTTTTTAGCAGAAAGTTCAAAAAGCAAGGAAATCACACCCTTCACTGAGGTGATTTTAAGTTGACTACAAAAATCGATTACTGATATTTCTAAACCCCACTCTTTAATAGATAGATCCTGTAGAATATCCTTGACAAAAAGGTAAAGATTAGAGTCTTTTTTCAGGTCTCCATAATAATCAAATATATCCGAAAAACGTCCAAAGATATGACTTTCTGGAGGAATAATAATATTAGGGTGGGCATCTATAAGAATTTGAAGCAAAGTTGTACCTGAACGTGGAGAACCTACAATAAAGAATGGTGTTTCTAGATTTTGCGAAATTGTCTTTTGTGTCATAATCTTAGAATTGTTTTTGTAAGTAACTCCCAAATAGTTGTTAAGTCAACTATCCTATGCAATTTTTAAATATAATAATAATGAGTTATTAACTATATCTTCATACACCAACTTGAAATCATGATTGCTTGCTAAAGTTTTCAGGAGGATTACGCAGGATGGCACACCTACAACACTAGCATATTCTGGAATATCCTTCGTTCCTATAATAGATCCTTTACCAAAGGAATTTTGTCAATTTTTTGCACTTCTTGAGGAACTGTCATTGTTAATCCTATAGTTAAATCAGTTATCAGTTATCAGCAGTAAATATTGAGAAGGGGATTTAAAACCCAAGCTCAAAAAGATGATAGAAGACTAGAAAATATTATTCCCTCTGTTACTTTTTGCCTGATTTAGAAAGTAAAATCCAACCATTATCTAAATACGATTGAGCTTCTTCTTTTAATCCTTCTTCATTTGAATAAGCAGTCACAAACCCTAATAACTTGCTCATTTTTGTTGTATTAAATGAGCGGTCTTTCGTATAAAATGCTAACCTCCTTCTGTATATAGGTGGTTCAATTCCTAAAGGGCGACAAATAAATTCTAAAATGTCTCCAAGTGCAAATACAGGAGCTGTAGGGAACTGCAAAAATTTTGCCGAAACTCCATAATATTCACTGATAATTTTTACCATATTTTTAAATGTCATAGCTTCAGAACTACTACCACAGATAAAAACATCTCCTACTGCTTGGGGATGAGTTGCAGTTAATATAAAAAAGTTAGTTAAATCATCAACATGAATAAAATGTACTAAATTATTACCATTTCCAATGACTGGTACTCTGCCTTTAGCTACCCATTTGAAAATTTTTAACAGTCTTTTGTCTCCTGGACCGTATATCATAGCTGGTCTGACTATGGTAACTGGTAATCCTTCTTCTTCCCCAAATTTTTTAATCCAAATTTCTCCCTCTAATTTAGTTTCTTGATAAATATCTCCTGGCTTCATGGGAGAGTTTTCATCACCAGGCGGATTTTCTATATGACCATGAATTCCTATAGTAGAAACGTGAATAAAACGTTGAAAATTTGGTTGTTTTAACGCTGCTTTTGCTAATAGTTGGGTGCTTAAAACATGAACATTGTGATAAACATTATCGGCAGATTTTGCTTCCCGAAATGGAGTCGCCATGTGAAATATATAGTTAACTCCTTTCACCGCTTCATCTATTAAATTTTGGTCAAAAACATCTCCTTGAAGCCATTTTATTGGCATTCCTGTAAAGGGTTTTAAGTTTGAAGTTGGACGAGCGATCGCTACTACTTCTATCCCTTGTTTAACTAATTTATTTACTAGCACTGAACCTGTAAATCCTGTTGCACCAGTTATTAAAATGCGGGAGTTTGGTGGGAGTTTATATTTAAAGTCTTTCTCCATATTTTTTATTTATATAATCACCTAAAGTTTAATTTTTAGAGAATTTGGCAATCACAGGATAACCAAATAAACTGGTTAATCCTATTTAATTATAACAGCCACAGTAAAGCTATATTCACAATACCCTAAATACTCATAGTTCAATCCTCTATCAACTATAAATTCCTGAAAAGCTTTATATTCGTGATTTTTCCAACCAGGATAATTAAAATATTCATCGAACTGAATAACTGTTCCTTGAACAATTCGATCGCCTAAAATATCGAATATAGTTTTGGTTGAAGAATAAATATCGCAGTCTATATGTAAAAATGCTACTACATCCGTATAAGTTGCCAGAAATTCTGGTAAGGTTTGATCAAACCAACCTGCATGAAGCTGAACATTCTTCCTGACGTTAGGAAGTTTACCACCTGCTGAAAAACTGTGCTTACCGAAATTGCCAAACCAAGGATCTGGCAATCCCTCAAACGAATCAAATCCATGTATAGTTTCGTCAATATGATTGGCAATAAAATTGATTGATTTAGCTTGCCAACCACAGCCAAATTCTAAAAACAAACCATTTACGTTTACTTTTGACAAACTCAGTTTTAACAATTGATTGCGAGTTTGAAAGTAAGGTATGGTCAGCATATTTTTTTCAACATAATCAGCAGTTTCTAATGCTGCCTTTCGATACAAATAAGCCCAGATATTTTGAGAATCCTTGCCTGTTATTTTAGCAATTAGTAAACTCTTGATTTTTGATAATAAATTCTGAATACCTCTTAAATTAATTTTGAGATTGTTTAGTATTTCCATATTTATCTCCTCTTCTAAATATATCTATTATGTAGATTCAATATCTTTATGAATCCAGAGATTTTTCTGGGTAAATTTTGCAATCACAGGAGAACCAAATAAACTGGTTAATCAGATTAACAGGATTAACTTTTCTAATCCTGAAGAAATGTCGGGAAATTTTAAAGTCCGATGAACTACCATTGGCATAAAAAATTGCGGATAGCGCTCTGTTTGTTTGAAATCCCTAGATTTCAAATAATCTATAATTTCCGATTCTTGATAACAAGTAAATGGTCTAGTATTACCTTCCAAACCTTTCTTCAATTTAAACAACTAGGGAGTAAGATAATTTACACTTCTTACTATCGGGTAATCAATAATTAGTGATTTTTTTGCCACCCTAGCTAATTCAGTTAAAAATTTATGCCATTGAGTTACATGAGCCAGAAATCTATAACTAATTACTACATCAAAAGCATCATTTGGATAAGGCAAGTCTAAAACATTCCCTACTTGAAATGAGCAAAGATTAGCATCTACAAATTTTTTAATTCTTGCCTGACAAATCTACGTCAAGTATTTTCCCATTGGGATAGGGAGCTAACATTGTTAAGGTTGCTTCCTCTTGTACTTTCAATAACCAAGCACCAATATCTCCTGCAAAACGGGAAGCATAATCATCGGAAGATGTTTCTACATCTGCTGTTTCTGGAAAATTAGTAGTAACCATATTTTATATTTCATTCTATCTATGATTTAGCAGCTTTAATTTATTGCCTTAGTAGTAATAAAAACTTCTATGATAAGTCTAATTTTTTTTATTTCTAGCTTTGAGGTAGAAGTTTGTTCTCAAGAATTGAGGTAACTTATCTGGGTTTACTAATCCTAACATTAAAACTCCTAAGTCTCCCATATACCTTTTTACTTTCATTTTAAAAAAATCCGTAACAACTGGAATGTCGTAAAATTTTATTTCCTCAAAATTGTTATTGTTAAATCTTCTGATGATTGACCAATAGCTATGTAATGAACAATGATCGGATTGCCACTTTGTAAAGCTTCTCCGTCTAATTGTTTCAAAAATAACATTTGTCAATTTATTTGGTGTCTGTATTAAATAAAAACCTTGATTTTTCAAAACTCTACTTACTTCTTGCAAGTGTTTGTCAGAATCTGGAATATGCTCAAAGACATCAAAGCTTATTACTACATCAAATAAATTATCAGCAAATGGTAAAACTTCATTATCAACTTTCTCTAAGGGTAATTTTCCATATTGTTTTTTGCTCTCTTCTATTCTAGAATTATTTACTTCCAAACCTCTTATATCATAATCTCTTTTATAAAAATAGTTCAGCAAGCTGCCATTACCACTACCTATTTCTAGAATTTTTGTCTTTTTTTCTATCAAACCTGTTTCATTTAAGAAGCGAATATTTGCTTCAAGATTGCCAAATTCTTTTCTGTTATCAAAATTCTCCATAACATTGTTCATCGTTCCATTTTTATCCCTAATTAACAACTTTTTATTCTGCTAATTTTTGTTGCCATCTCTAATCGCTAACTGGTTACGAATAAACCTAAATGGTGTTTCTAGGACACCGTAAGGTTGAACTAAAGTAGTAGGGTTTAATAAAATTTGTTTCATACTTTTTCCTGGTTCTGCCAAATTTAATTCACTCTCAACCATAAACCCAAAACTTCCTGGTCGTGAATATTCAGATTTTAGAGGTAGAGGGTCTGTTCCTGGCAACACTTTCCATCCCTTCTGTTCAGCTAGTTGAAAATAAGATGGTCTAGACCAAAAATTAGGACGACCGCTATTATCACCAAAATATACCATGGGAATGCTGTCTGAATTTAATAATTTTTGTAAAATTTTGCCTCTTTTCCCTAACCATTTTCCTACTCCCCAAGGCAATACGGGTATGCCTCCTTTTGATACTATATTTTCGATAGTAGTTTCTATAGTTAAACCATCTGCAAATTCACTATCTGAAATTAAGGCTAAAACTTCTAATTTTTCTGCTGTTACAATTTGGCGACCAGCAATTATAAATATTTTTTGATTATTGTTATTAACGGCATAAATTGATAGTGATTCTTGAGTAATAGCAAATTTCCAGTTATTAATTTGTTGAGATTTTTTTGCATACTCTAATAATTTGCTAAATTCAAAATCACCAGGCATTTCTGTCAAAAATATCAAAAAAATTGAATTATCAATATCGGTTTGTGTTTGAGATACTTTCTGAAAGTTTGCTAGGGAGGCGTTCAAGAGTTGGTCAATTTCAAAACATCTATGAATATGCACATGAGCATCTGCAATAATTTTTTGACTTATTTTTACTGGACTATTCATTGATTTATTCAGAAAATTTGCTAGAACGACAATTCTTCCATAGCCATAATATACTGACAATTAATACTGAGTAAGATAATTCCCAAGCAATAAATATAAAATGACTAAGATCAAATACTCCTCTGGAATGATGAACTTGTGGAAACACAGATATTGTTGATTTAAAAAATGTATCTGTTAAAGGCCACAACAATTGTAAACCTGAACCACCAGCCGTCAATAAATCTAATAGTAAATGAGAACTATAGAGAATAAAAGTAAATAAGAATATTTTTTTAAATGAAGATTTGCGGAAATAACTAATTAGCCAACCAACTATCAAACTAAAACAAATGGCAAAAATTAAAGTATGGGTAATACCTCGATGAAATCTTTCTCCTGTAATTAATTGGGGAAGAAAATCAAAGTCAGCAAAAATGGCAACAAAAACAGGATAAAAATTACCCAAGCTCCACCAATTATATTCATAATCTTTTGATAGTTGTTTGGGTAGAAACTTAGCTACTACATATCCAGAAACTGAGTGAGCAATAGGAGATGGCATAATTCAAATTAAATTGCATTTTAGTCTTGAAAATTTGATGGAATATTTGATGCTACTATAGCCGAAGTAATTCCAAACTTATTCCTAATTTGCTGTACTTCTTCCTCTAATTTAGTCGAACTCCAGCTTAATTCTTTACTCATTACTTCAGCACAGAATTTAATAGTTTCATCCCCTGGATATCCAGCACTACCTAATTCTGTACGTCGAAATATTACATCACTTAATTTATAAGCCATTTCTTGATGAATAGCGTGGAGAATTTCGGCTTTAACAATTGCCCATTCGCTCTCAGGATTTTCTAAATAATTAAGCACTTTTGGATAAGCAGAGCCGTAGTTATAAACTAGGCGACGAATGCTTAATTCTGTTAAACCTTTCGACCGCTTTTCAACAATGGCATTCTGTAAAAAATCAGTAAAATTTTCTATTTCTCCACCATATATAGATTTAACTGATGAAACTGACTTGGGAGATTTTTTTCCTAATAATTTGAACAAATAATTAACTACTTTTTCAGCTACATCTCTGGCAGTGGTATATTTCACTCCAACTACTGAAATTAAACCTAATAATCCAGTTTGGGAATGGTCAAAAATTTGATAATGTTTTGCTAAGATGGGTTCGCCTGTTTTGGAGTTAATATTAGTTGTTGGTAACATTCCCCCATGTACAAATGAAATCTCTTCCCGCTTTAATTTTGCTGGTGGGTATGCTTGGTTGATGGCAGCCATAAATTGACTGATATCTGCTTCTGTTATTTGGAAATCATCTGGGTCTTGACTATAAACTGCATATTCTGTACCAATCATAGACCGCCCACGCCAAGGAGAAATAAATAGAAAGCGACTACCTTTGTTAACTATTGCATCTGAGTCAGCAGAACTATTTTTACTGGTAATACCTACTGCATATTTTTCAAATAGAGGGCGAGTGGTAACTAAATTCATTGCTTTCGCCACACCAAAAGGCCATCGCTTTTGTTGGTTGACCATACCTAGAATTTTATTTCCCCATGCTCCACAGGTATTGATAACTGTTTTGGCACGAATGTCAAACTGATTTTCAGTGAGTTTGTCTGTTACTGTTACTCCATTGATACGATTATCATTTTGGACTAACCCAGTGACTTCGACATAATTTGCTAAACTTGCCCCTGCTTGATGAGCAGAATGTAGAAATGAAATAGTTAATCTTTCTGAGTTGTAGACTTGAGCATCGTGGAATATTGCCCCACCAGTTAAACCTTGAGTTGAAATACCAGGAAGTAACTCCAAACATTTCTTTTGAGAAATGACACGACCGTTAGGAATATGTTTTTGTTGGTCTAGGAGTCTATTGCGATCGCAACTTACCAAGTCATTGACTGCTAATGCTACAGACAAAGCTTCTTTTCCCTTCAACCCATGTCCATAAGTAGGGATCAAAACTGGCAGTGGATGAATCAGATGGGGTGCGATTCTCATTAAAGTGGTGCGTTCGTGAATTGACTCCCGCATCCGCTTAAAATCGGCATTTTGTAGATATCGCAGTCCTCCGTGAATAGTTTTTAAGCTATTAGCAGAAGTCGCCGCACCAAAATCATTTTTTTCTACAAGGGCTACAGAGAGGCCACACAGACTTGCTTCCCTGGCCAGAGTAGCTCCGTATATTCCTCCACCTATTACCAGTACATCGTAAACTTGATTAGTTAGTTCCGTTAAATTTCTTTCCATAACATCTGAAATCTAAGGATGTAGATGAAGATAACTTTACTAACTTTAAGATACTTTATAATCTCCTGATTGCACAAGCATTGTTTCAGAATCTCCATTCTGATTTTTGTCAGAGTTAATTGTTTCTTTCACTTGATTGTAGAGACTACCTAACTTTTCACAAAAAGCAGCATAACTATGTTTTTTCTGAACCATGATTTTACCTGCTTCCCCTAATTTCAATCTTAATTCAGGGTTTTTAATTAGAGAAATTATTCCTTTGGAAAAAGCTTGAGGATTAGGGTGAGATAACATTGCTGTTTTGATATCTAATACCTGAGTATGAGTTGGTAAATTAGTTGCTAATACAGCTTTGCCACTATCAAGATAAGAATATATTTTCATTGGTGTATTCTTACCTTTTATTCTAGGAGATACTAAAACGTCAGCTTGAGCGAGATAATTTCCTAGTTCGCTAGCAGGTTTTTGTCCTAAAAAATGCACTTTTTCTTGAATTCCTAACTTTTTGGCTTTATTTTGATATTTTTTAATATCTTCTTGCTCTCCTCCTACTATCACTAAATCAACTTTTTTTGTTTGTTTTAGTGCTAAAGCAAAACTATCTAGCAGTAAGTCCATACCTTGGTATTGTTCCAAATTCCCCACATACATTAGCATTGTATTGCTAATTTTTAGCTCTTTTTTGAGATTATGCTTAGTTGCAACTTGTTTTTCATTTAACAAAGAAATATCTGGTAATAGCACAACCTTTTTTGGTTGATATTGATCGATACTATTAGCCAAAGCTTGACATACTGGAACTACAACTTCTGCATTTTTTACTGCGTGTTTCTCAAACCACTTTAAAACAGAAATGAGGGGTGAAAGAAACGGATATTTTTCGATCATTTGCTGAGATAAAGAAGAATCCATATCATAGATGTAGGGAATCTTAAACAAAAATTTTAGTAGTAGTGCAATAAATACTGATTCTTCTACAGCATGAATTAAACTATAACGTTTCTGGGAAAGTAGTCTAGCTACTTCTAGGAACATTAATAGGTCAAAAATAATTTTCTTCCAAGAAAATCCAGGACGTACATTTTTGACAAATGGGATGTTGATTGTACGGTATATATTAGTATTTTGATAATCAACATCTTTCCCTTCTGGATAGGTTACCACATCAATCTTATCGTTTTGTTGTGATAAAAATTTTAAAACCAAATTATCAGCAATAGGTGAACCTCTGTCTTGATAAAAAGGATGAGGAATTAAAAATAAAATATTTAAAGGATAATTAGCGTTTTTGGCTCCATAATTGATTATTTCCTGTTTCTCATTACTTTTTATGCCAAGTAATTTTCTTTCGTAACCTTGAATTAAAGTAAATGATTCAACCATAACTAAAACCTCTTTCAAATCTCATTAATTTTGGCAATTACATTTGATTAAGCAATTTTATTTGCAGACAAATGAAACAGCGAATTATACTTGTAATTCACAAAAGTATAGACTGTGAATCCAACAGTTAATTGCTTGTAGTAAATGTGAATTTCAACGTTTTTTTTCTTACTTGGCATAGTAACAATCTGCATCAGCAATTTCAAGTAATTTCGAGAAACTTTACCAAAACTTTAAAAATTTTTGCCTAAAAGCCAGATTATCTTCATCGGAACTTCATAATTCTCTTGTAAACTCAAGGTTACATAATTAAATTCACTACTTATATCAAATATTGATATTGAAAACTTATTGATACAGAACATTACGTTCCTCTCTAGGAGGTTTCGGAGTTCTATCCGTATTGGTACAACCATCTACTATTTCTGTTACTTTCTCCAAACCGTAGTCTAATTTCTGTCCTAATAGGTGGCCCGCCTCGATCTTCTATTACATCGTGAAGTAGTGCTACTATGGCCTCATCCTCATTCCATATTCAAGGGCAATAATAACTACCCCTAAGAGCTGATTTATTAACTGAGCTGAAACTCTTATACCAATTTTATGTGAGGCTGCATAGAATTATTTGTTAGGTGGTAGGTGGGGCGGTGGCACTTAACGAAGTCAGAAGTCAGAAGTTAACCCACCCCTCCTGGGAGGGGATTTGAGCTTCGCTCCAAAAATATTTCGCCATTTCCCGGCGGGGTTGCGCGACCCATATTATTTTCAGGACTTACGCAAATACACCATATATAGTGCATAGTAAATATAGCGATTGCTGACGCAAAGCTCCGCTAACGCTATAATTTTTGGTAGTGGTGCATTGTAATTTTTTCGGTAACGGTATAGCAAGCATTTCAGCCACTATTCACCATTACTATACAGGACTACCTTGTGTCCCAACTACAATTACAGTTAAACTCGACCCCAGTAAAAGATGGTCAGTGTCCCTTAGAGTCAATGACCCTAGAAACTTGAAGCTTAAACCAGTAACCAAACAAGTAGGTATTGACGCGCGGAATTACCAGTTTAGTGACTACCAGTGATGGAGAAAAATTCGCCTACCCTAAGAATCTAAATAAATTACACAAGAAACTTAGGTTAGCAGGGAAGTCTTTATCTAGAAAAACTAAAGGATCTAATAACTACCAAAAGGCTAGACTAAAAGTAGCCAGGATACACGCAAAAATTAAAGATTCAAGGCTTGATTACACCCATAAGCGCGCCTACTCAATTAATCGCCCGAAAATCAAACTGTTGTGGTTGAGGAAATAGCCGTAAAGAATATGGTCAAAAAGCGGTGCGACCCCGCGACGACGCCAGCTCGCTTGCGGAACGCGCACCAACAGACCATAAGTTAGCCAAAGCAATAAGTGATGCCAACTGGGCAGAGTTAGTCAGACAGTTAGAATACAAGGCTCAATGGTATGGACGGGAATTAGTCAAGATTGACAGGTATTTTCCCAGTTCTAAGCGTTGTTCTAATTGTGGTCATGTAGTAGGAAAATTACCTCTAAGCGTGAGAGAGTGGAATTGTCCTGAATGTGCAACTCACCATGATCGAGACATAAATGCAAGTATAAATATTTTGCGGATGGGAACCCGCGGGGTGCGTAAGACGCAAGCGGTCAGACCCCGCGCCGCCGACAGGCGCAAGCGGTCGGAACCCGCGACGACGCCAGCTCGCTTGCGGAACGCCGACCAAGAGAGGGAACGCTGACCAAGAGAGGGAACGCCCACCCTCGAAGGCTGCGGGAGGAGCAGTGTCAGCGCCAGTCGCTCATGGGGGAGACCCCCTTTTGCGGCGCTGACTTGTCTGTGGAGCGCGCCTTTAGACCATCTGAGAGTAAATCTCGTTTATGCGGGTGCGGCAGAAACAGAAAGTCCCTAACAGTGATGTTAAGGAATCCCGCGCTGTCTCGTGAGAGCAGCGTCGGGAGGATGTCAATCTTGTATAGATAAAAAAGCGAGGATTAAAGTATTGTTCCTGAAGAATAAGTTGCTATAATCACCAGAAAACAGAGGAGCAATAATACTCCCGTAGATCGCGTCAATCAATTTTGAGTATTAGGTAGTGCGATCACACACCACTCAAATCAGTCATAATATTTTTGACAAGTAGAGGGTCATTTCAGTTATCAGTTATCAGTTATCAGTGAACCTCCGACTGAAGTCGGAGGCTTGAAATACTGAACTAAATATTTTTTTCATCCCCTTAAAAGGGGAGGCACATACCCTCATTTTTTGGTAAAATTTCTCAAATAAAGCTTCGTTCTGATGTAAGATTTATTACTTGTTTCCGGCCATTTATTGTCAATAAGTGAATTCCTTGCAAATATTGAAATATCTATCTTAATGTTGGATGTTCTTTCAACAATGAATAATAATGAATAATGAATAATTACCTCTCCATGAATTGAAGAGGATTGACAAATTCATGAAAATTTTTCTTCACAGGAGTCGATGGTCGGACAGCTCCGAGACCTCGCCATCCCATCCTAACGGACTGCTGCGCAAACGACCGCTTATTATCCCCTATCCAAGGGGAGGCGCATACCCACAATTTTTCGGTAAGTTTCCCTATTTGGGTAGCGTGTAACTCAGTGGCGTAGACTAAAGCTTCTGTAAAACGGTGGGAAAGTATTATTTGTTTAAGTTAAAAGTCAAAAATAAGAAAAATCTATCACTTTTTAGATAGTCAATCTTAGGATGCTTTAATAAATAATTGTTCTTGGATATCAATCAACTATAAGACTATAAGATTGATTGAATATAGAAAAATGTCATGGATAAATTTCGAGTAGAAGTGATTGCTAAAACTTTAAATCCTCAGCAGGTAATTTATGCAGCTCTGCATCAAGATGTGCGGTTCGTTTGAGGTGTAATGACCTCAGCACCTTCTTTTCAACAGAAAGGCGGGTCAATAGGGAAGGGATAAAACCCGATACCGAGACAACTCATTTCCCGTAAGGGTGAGTCAAATCACGACCAGAGTCACATGGTCAATAAACATCAGGTCATGGCAAGATTTAACAAAAAGTTAATATAACTACGTTAAATAGGTATAAAGATTTGACAAGTCCCTTCTCGAAAGTACCTCGATGACAGCATATACCCCAATGTTAAGCAGGTAGCGACTACTGACATTGAAGCGGGTATAAAAGCGAACAAATACCGTAACCTAAATGGAAATTTTTCGCAAGCACTCAGTCATGGGTAACGAAAGTGAACTTCTATATTTGTCGTGAGCAGCAAAGTTACGAAATTAGGTTGACACGCAGCGGTCAAAATGACCAAAGGTTAAGGGATAAATACGAGTCTTGGTATTTATCGGTACTCCAAAATAACCTCGGCAAAAAGGAAGACCCTAAAACTGATACCAACGGGAAATGGGAACGAATTAAATCTAAGGATGGCTCTTAAAGTGGTCGAATCTTTGAGTAGTAGCTAGCGTAAGCCACCTTAGATGGGATTGAATCCGAAGCTAATGCCAATTTGTAATGAATTGGATATGCCTACAGATTCACAATTTAGGAATTATACGTTCTTAAGTAGGAGTAAAATATGTCCAGAACAGAGATAAAATCAATGTTGGAATGGAAAGACATTGACTGGAAAACAGCCGAAAAAAACGTCTTCAAGCTCCAAAAACGAATCTATAATGCTTCTAAAAGTGGAAATGTGAGGTTAGCCCGCAAACTACAAAAGTTGCTTGTCAAATCCTGGTCAGCAAGACTCATCGCAGTAAGAAGAGTCACACAGGATAATAAAGGGAAAAACACGACAGGGGTAGATGGGAAGAAATCCCTTCATCCCTCAGAAAGACTAAAGTTAGCCCAAAAGCTAAAGTTAAGTCATAAAAGCACGCCAACCAAAAGAGTTTGGATACCCAAACCTGGAAGGAAGGAACAAAGACCTTTAGGAATCCCAACCATAGAGGAACGAGCCAAACAAGCCTTGCTAAAACAGGCTTTAGAACCTGAATGGGAAGCAAAGTTTGAACCAAACTCTTATGGATTTAGGCCAGGAAGAAGCACACATGATGCGATATCAGCAATCAGAAAATGTATACAGTTCAAACCAAAATTTGTATTGGACGCTGATATATCTCAATGTTTTGACAAGATAGACCACAATAAATTATTAGAGAAAATCGACACATTCCCCAACTTTAGGAGACAGATAAAAGCTTGGTTAAAATCCGGGGTCATTAACGATGACTTCCTGGAAAACACCGAAGCTGGAACTCCTCAAGGGGGTGTAATATCACCACTATTGGCTAATATTGCACTACATGGAATGGAAAAAATACTAGAGGAACATTTCCCTGGGAGAAAAGACGGTAGTATCCGTAATTGCGAAAGAATTTACGGAGAAAGAGTATCAGTACCTAGACTAATTAGGTATGCAGATGATTTCGTAGTCATTAATGAGAAATTAGCCGTAGTCGAAGAATGTACCGAAATAATCAAAACGTGGTTAGGAGATTTGGGATTAGAACTCAAACCCAGCAAAACCAGGATAGTTCACACACTGGAACGACATCAGGGTCAAGAACCAGGATTTAACTTTTTAGGGTGTAATATCCGACAATATAAAGAAGGAAAACACACATCCAAGAAGATTAAATCAAGGTTCGGAGAAAAACTAAAACCATACTCCATAATAGTCAAACCCTCTAAAGAGAGCATCAAGAATCACTACGACAAAATCGCTGCTGTAGTTCATAAACATCGAGCAAATTCTCAGGAAGTGTTAATCAAAGAATTAACACCAATTATCAGAGGATGGTGTAACTACTATGCATACCACAATTCAAAAGAAGCCTTCAATGAATTAGATTATTTAATCTATAAAAGGTTATGGAGATGGGCGTGTAGAAGAAGCAGAATGAAGAAAACAGCGGGATGGATAGCGCAGAGATATTGGCTGACTATAGGTAATACCAAATGGAATTTCGCCTATAAGTCAAAAGAGGGAATAATCAAGCTTCCTCATTACCGCGAAACACAAGCGAGTAAAACGTATGTGAAAGTCAAGGGAGATGCTTCCCCTTACAACGGAGATGATAATTATTGGTCAAAGAGATTAGGGGATAAATATAAAACCTCAGACTCTCAAAAAGCCAGAATTATCAAAAGACAAGCAGGAAAATGTACTGAATGCGGACTAACTTTCAAAACTGGAGATATAGCGCTACGCGCAAGTCAGATAGGGGAGCCGTCGGATTGGCGACGTACATAAGTTAGAAGTCAGAAGTAATTCCTGACTAACTTTGAGGATTTATAGATGTCCTAACCTATTTGCGTAGTGCTATATATCGGAAAAACACCACATTGAGCACAAAGCTGAAGGTGGAGACAATACCGATAAAAATCTAGAAGTATTACATTTACACTGTCATGACAAAAGACATGACCCTCGGAAGTCGCTGCAAGCAAAGGCAGCAGTCCTAAATTGAGGAGCCGAATGAGGTGAAAGTCTCACGTTCGGTTCTGAAGCCGAGTATATAAGGTAATTTATATGCTTAGGGTAACTACAGTGAAGGATTTGTATTTTACGAACAAGATAATTGGCCTTCGGAAGCAAAATGTGGGGAAATTATTGTCAAGCGACTTTTGGCAGGAGACCGTGGTCATTATGGGTGTATTGAGCATCCTCAAATTACTTTTAATTGTGGTTTTTTTCCCCATAGTGTTATGCAGCAAGCAAGAACTCATAGAATAGGTTGTTGTTTGTCGGGTAACACAAAGGTTAGATTTGGGCATTCGTCTTTATCTAAAGGAGAGAAATATTATGAAGAAACAATTGAAAAATTAGCTAATTTATGGCATTACGGGAGAAAACATCAACAAACTTCTAATGATGCAAAATATATGCAAGAAAGTATATCTAGGCGTACTATTTTGACTTTAGATACTAAAACTAACCAACTTGTTTCCAGTAAAATAACCAATATATATATTAATGGCGAACAAGAAACCTACACAATAAAAACTGTTTCTGGTAAAGAAATAAGAGCTACACTAGAACACCAGTTTTGGACTAATCAAGGGTGGAAAAGGTTAAAAGAATTTAACAGTAGCACTCAATTATGTGAAGTGCAATTAACTGGTATTGAAGAAGGAGTCAGGAGTCAGGTAGGGGAGCTGTCGGATTGGCGACGTACAGGAGTCAGGAGGGAAAATTGCATGGAAATTCTAACCCTGAACAATTTTGAGCACCGTGTAGACGGTGGGGTATTAAACCCGCAAAAAAAAGATAAAGTTGCTCCACAAGAAATTAATTTTATGGAACAAGAAATATTAGATGAAAAGTGGATACCTGTAAGAAATTATGAAGGATATGAAATTTCTAGTTTGGGTCGTTTGCGTTCTTATCTTCCTAGAGGAGGAAGGGGAGATCGTTCTCAGTTATTGTCAAATTCTAAGATTAAAAAACTGAGCAAATCTAAAGATTATTTATTTGCTAGTTTAGGTCATGGAATAGGGTCTGGTAAAGTATCACGAGTAAATATACATAGGTTAGTCATAGAAAACTTTGAACCATTGGGAGAAAATGAGCAACTTGAAGTCAGACATTTAAACGGAAATAGTTTTGATAATAGGTTAGAAAATCTTGCCTGGGGTTCTAGTAAAGATAACAAAATTGACAATATAAGAAACAATAGTTTGTCTTGTAATCGTGGTGTTTTTGTGGGAATAGAATCTATTGAAAAGTTTGGCAAAGAAATTACTTATGATATTGAAGTAGAACATCCAGAGCATAATTTTATAGCTAATGGTTTAGTTGTTCATAATTCTTTCGATGTACAAAGTTATCGATTTTGTTCGGGAAAAGTTATTGCAGTGGCAGAGGGAAAAACGGATATAGAGACTGCTTTTTACTTACGTCCGGTGGGAGAATATTCTGATCGTCAGGGGAAGAAATATTATTATTCTGCTGAACAACGAGAACAAGATTTACAGTGGTGTTTGGAGGCAGCGAAAAAATACAAACTTGATCTGGAATTAGGAATGTCTGAAGAACACGCTAGAGGAAAAATTCCTTTTGATTATCGTCAGCATTTTGTTGTTAGTTTTAATTGTCGTAGTTTGCTACATTTTTTGGATTTACGTTTCAAAAAGAATGCTCAATTGGAAATTCAAAAACTTTGTGAGTTAATGTGGCCTCATGTTCAAGATTGGGTGCCGAATATAGCAGAATGGTATGAACAAAATAGGCTAGGAAAAGGTAAATTATCTCCTTAGTCTAGTGGTGGGGAGTAGGGCAGTGAGGGAGTAGGGGAGTGAGGGAGTGGGGGAGTGGGGGAGTAGGGGAGACCTGGAGTTGAAAAAACTGTTTCGTATTCTTTGTAATTGGAGCTGAGGTAATTTGTCTCAAGTTCAATCAATACCATTACGGTTGCAGGAGTGCTAAAATTGGGAAGTTCCTATCAACCTAATTCTTTCGGAAAATGGAATTATTAGATGATAAATGACCTCAATATTCTGCTCTCATTTGTGTTTTTGCTCCCTAAATCTCATCTGCCTTACTAGCAAAAGATGTATTACACTTTTTAGGATGGTGAGATAGATTGATTAATTTATTTTCCCTTTTCCCTGTTCCCTATAACAATAAAAATTTGTATCTAATTAACTCGATAACTGCTGTAATTGAAAATAATGAAACTTAAAGTTAAAAAGTTAGATGAATCGGCAATTGTTCCTTATTATGCACATCCAGAAGATGCCGGATTAGATTTATTTTCTATTGATGAATTAACTATTAATCCTGGAGAAAGCCAATTAATTCACACAGGTATTTCTATTGAATTACCATCAGGAACAGAAGCACAAATTCGTCCTAGAAGTGGGTTGGCTTTAAAACATCAAATTACAGTTTTGAACAGTCCTGGAACTATAGATGAAACTTATCGGGGAGAAATTGGAATAATTTTAATTAATCATGGGAAAAATTCTTTTCAAGTCACGCGAGGAATGAAAATAGCTCAAATGGTTATAGCATCAGTATTATCTGTTAATGTAGAAGAAGTTGATGAATTAAGTACAACAGAAAGAGATATTAAAGGATTTGGTTCTACAGGAATATGACAGAAAAATTATATCAAAGACCAACCTGGGATGAATACTTTTTAATGATAGCTAAACTAGCTGCTACTCGTTCAACTTGTCTTGCTTTTCCTGTGGGTGCAGTAATAGTTAAAGATAAACAAGTTTTAGCAACTGGTTATAATGGTTCTCCTTCAGGTTCTGCACATTGTACAAGTCAGGGTTTTTGTTATCCTGAATTAAGTAGTTGTGATGCTAGTAAAGTTTTACCATCTCGTTCTGTTCATGCAGAAGCTAATGCTATTGCTCAAGCTGCAAAACATGGAATATCTACGAATGGAGCTGTTATTTATGTCACCTTAGAACCTTGTCTTTATTGTTTGAAATTAATTATTTCTGCTGGTATTAAAGAGGTTTTTTATGAAACTTCTTTTAATAGTGGGGAAAAGGCAGCTTTAAGAGATATGTTTATCAAAGAGGGTTTAGTTACTATTCAGCAAATTCAAGTCTCAGAAACAATTGCTCAAAAAGCAGCTACATCTCTACTTCATCCCACCTCAATAAAAGCAGAAAATAGAAAAATGTAAAAATTAAGTTTAAAAATAAAATCAGGTTAATTATTGGTACTTAACAGGAAAATATAAAGAGGAAAAAATGTTCCAAATTATTGGGAAAAATCAAATTGTTAATCTCACAAGTTCTATGGACTATAATAGAGTTTTTCATAATAGAAAATCAGACAAAATATATTTTACTAACCACTGACTACTAACTATCTACTATTTACTACTAAAAATTACCATTATATTTGTAGCAAATATTTCTTGATTGAGTATAACTCTGTAGTGATGTCCCATGGAATGTCACTACATTATTATATGGTGATTAATTAATGTTACTTGATATGAGAATCTTTGTTGAATAATCAAGCGATCGCCACTATGGATAGATTGAACTTGTTAATACTTAGTTTCTCTCAATAGTACTGTCCTTAAAAGTTGCGATAATTATGAAGATTTCATCTTTAAATCTAGTGATGGTCTAACACTATACTTTACTCCCGTTCAAAAAGTACTAAAAGTACTAATTAAATCTTATTACTAGAGTAATAACTATGGCTACTATAGCTAAAGCAAATAAAATAATCAAAGTTATTTTCAAGATACTGTAAGGGCGATCCCCTTGAACTTCTCCAGTACAAGCATTAACCATAACTTGATAAGTTTTATTTTGATATCTATATGCTGTTAAATAAACAGGAAGCAATATATGTTTAAAAGTAATAGCACTATAAGAGGTAGATGAATGATTAATCTTTTGTTCATCTCCTCCAATATCCCGGCGAATATCAGATCTAATTTTTACATCCATAACTCTTTTAGCTTCTTCAAAACCATCTTGAAGAGAAATTTGAGGTTTTTGAGCTTCAAAACCTGCCAAAAATGATGATTCGTAGGGGCGAAGAGATTTGTTTAAATGCCAAGGTTCAAGGGCATCCAAACGTTTTTTATCGACTGAGAAAGTAGCACTAATTAAAATATCATCAAAAAAACGACTTACTTGTCCTGATGCACTATACCACATTGTATGACGAACTGTACGAGTTTTTGTTTCTTGATTTTCTGTATAGGTTTCAGTAGTGTAATAATAAACCCCTCTTTGCCCACGATAATTAGTAGTAGTATAAGCATCATAAGTCCAAAAAGGCAGATAAATTCCTTTTATTTTCTCCATTTGAGCTAATTTTTTTAAAGCATTAGGAGCAAACCATAGTTTATTAATCCATGATTGCACTTCTTCTCTAGCTTTTTTACGTCCAATGGTAAAAGGAATTAATCCTTCTGGTAAAATAGTGGGGTCTGAACTGGTAGGAGATGCAACTATATTTGAGCCACAAAAAGCACATTCTCCAGCTATTTGTGGTGGTTCAAATTCAATAGTTGCACCACAATTATTACAGCTAACTTCTAAGGCTATTTCTGATAGAGTAGCTAATTTAATATTACTTTGATTAAGATATTGTTCATAAGACTGCTCTTGAATTTTTTCGTCACTATCAGGGATAACATCTTCCCAGCCACAATATTCACATTTTAATTGAGCAACTTCGGGATTAAAACTAACTTTTGCTCCACAACTAGGACAAGGAAAGCGTTTAATTGATGAGGAATTATTACTTTGATTCATCTGTAATTTTTTTAGTTAGTATTTAGTTCTTGATTAATTTGTTATGGAAGATTTATTAGTAAAAACTTTGTTCTTCCGGAATCATAAACTTTAACAAACACGTAAGCATTCAGCGGTCAGCTATCAGCTATCAGCTTTATTATCTCTAGTGGACAATTTAAGCTCTTTATTCTTGTGCTTCAATTCTTTGTTTAAAAATGTAGTAGAAGTTAAGCAAGTCCTTGCTTCATTCATTTTTATTGCTGTTTGCGCAGCATGACCTAGGAATAGCTGACCGCTAATAGCTGAATGCTTACACAAACACAAAGTTTGATGTATTGAAATGAACAGATTTTTAGGCGTTGCTGAATGGAGGTATGAAACTTTTGAAAATGAAGATTTAAGGTTGATAATCCTAAGGTCTAAATAGGGCTTGATGATTAAAGATCAAAGCATTTATATATAAAGGTTTTAGCCTTTTTTACTCTGGAAAAAGTACCTAGTTTTGAGCTGCTTTATGCTCAAAAAGTCAGCATTTTGGGCAGGAGAGTAGCCCAAAAATTACTCTCCTACTCCCCTACTCCCCTACTCCCCCTACTCTTTTACTCTTCTACTCTTTTACTCTCCTACTTTTTCACTTTTTTACTTTTTTACTTTTTTACCGAATAATTATTAATTATTAATTAAATAATTCTGGTTAAAAGCCTCCCCTTTCAAGGGGAAAAAAGCGGTCGAGGGATGGCGAGGTCTCCTCGCCATATCCAATCGACTCCTGTGAAGAAATAATATTTCCTCATATTCAATCCTCTCGATTTTAACCAGAGGTAATTATCCATTATCCATTATCCATTATCCATTAATGAATCTCCTACTCCCCTACTCCCCTACTCCCCTACTCCCCTACTCCCCTACTCCCCTGCTGCTTAAAAAAGACTTTTTCAGCAAACCCTAAATATTGTCACTATTGGGAAATAAAAAAACTCTTTTAACTACTAGCTACTGACTACTAAAAAATTATAAAATCATTGAGCAACGCCAATTTTTAAGTGTTTTTTTGCTTTTCTACCGAATAAATAATTAATATCATGTTCGGATGATTAGTTATAAAAACTTCTTCACTTTAAACTTTCCTCTCTTCCTTCTGCCTTCAGCATAGCTGCTTTCTGCCTTCCCTCTGCCAAAGTATAAGTATTTAACCGAACATGATATAAGGTTTAAAGCCTCTCCTTTAAAGGAAAAACAAGAAAAAATTTTCCTTAAGTGTGAATCCTCTTCTTTTCAAGGAGAGGTAATTATTAATTATTAATTATTAATTATTAATTGTTTAACCTACTTTTTCTATGTCAACAGATAATTAAAAAAACTTACACTAATTGAGGAGGAGGTGGTGGTGTAGAATTTAGTAAGGAAGCTAATTCTGTCACTTCTGAAGCTTTTTTCCAACCTTCCATACCATTAGTCCAAACATGGGTATCTCTTGTTAAACCCTGTTGTGATAACTGCTCTTGATTCAAAGGACCAATTCTCTCTCCATTAAGATACATATACCATTGTTTTTCCATACTAGGCGGTGGTGGTGGTGCAACAGGAAATAGAAAAGTTAATTCAGGAATCTCTGAAGCAGCTTTCCAAGTATTCATTCCTGCTTTCCAAACTTGAGTTTGAGGGGTTAAACCTTGCTGTGATAATTGATTAATAGAAAAAGGACCTAATTGTTGATTATTCTGATAAATATACCATTTACCTTGAGATGGTGGTGGTGGTGTCACAGGTAACTGTTGTTGAGGTGATGATTGATATTGCATTCCATTCATCATTTGATTAGCTATCGCCATACCCATACCTAATTCCATTCCAGCATTACTAGTACCTGGTTTTTGGGCAGATTTTTCAATTGCTTGAGCAGTTTGATATTGAGTATATTCTTGCATATTTCCTAGTAAACCTATAGAAGTTCTCTTATCAAGAGCTTTTTCAACTTCAGGAGGTAAAGAAATATTTTCAATCAGAAGTTGAGTTAACTCAATTCCCACTTGAGCAAAATCTCTTTGAATAGCTTGACGTACTTGCTCTCCTAAAGAACGATAATGAGAAGCTAAGTCAAACAAAGGAGTTTGATCTTCTCCTACCCAACTTGCAAAGGAAGTCATAATCATATTACGAAGATGATCGCTAATTTCATCAGTTTGAAATAGTCCGTCGGTACTTACTAATTCTTGTAGTAATTTGGAAGGATTGTTTACCCTAAAACTATAATTTCCAAAAGCTCTAAGACGGACTGGTCCTAATTCAGAATCTCTAATTGTAATGGGATTAGCTGTTCCCCATTTAAAATTAGTAAAAACTTTAGTATTAAAAAAATATACTTCTGCTTTAAAAGGAGAGTTAAAACCATATTTCCACCCTTTTAATGTACTAATAATCGGTAAGTTTTGAGTAGAGAGTTCATACATTCCTGGCGAAAAAACATCAGCTATTTTACCTTCATTAACAAATACTGCTACTTGTCCCGGACGCACTGTTAATTTGGCACCCATTTTTATTTCATTTTTATGTCTTTCAAAACGATAAGAAATTGTATTATCGCTGGAATCAAGCCATTCTATAATATCAATAAATTGACTACTAAATTTATCAAAAAATCCCATTTTTTAACTCCTATATAGTAATTTTTTCAATCTATCTATATTTGATTTTACCTTGGAAATATTTGATTTTTAAGATTTAATAAAAATTAATATTTATTTGAATCTAAAATAGCCCATTTTTACCCAATCTAGATAACTTGTGGTACATAAACAGCTATTCCATCTACTATAGTAAGAAATTTTTCTCAAGTTTCAGGAAAGCGATCGCTCTTTTTTGTAGTTCAGACTAATTTGCTGAAATTACAGCAGTTTTGGAGTTGATGATGTACAAAGTTTTACGAGTTTAATAAATAGGGAATAGAGATTAGTATTAAACTGTACCTCACGCTTCCTCAAAAGTGCTGTAAGTAAAAATTTTTAGTCAAATTATTTCAATACTCAATCAATATTAGAGCCAAGAATATGAAGATAAAAAATGTCAAGTTCGACCAATTTAGCCTAATAAAATTATTATTAGGCTTGTTTCCTTTATTAATGTTAATAGCCTGTGGCAGTCAATCAGAAAGAACAGAAGAAGCAGTAATTTCATCAGCGCCACCTGCACCTCCACCACCACCTTCAGCAACTCTAAATACAACTCCTCAAAGCTCAATACCTTCTCAATTCAGGGAAGGTGCTACTAGAGGAGGAGGTACTAGAGGGCGTCAAAAATCAGCAGATATGGCTTTAACACAAACTGCTCCTAGTTTTTCACAGTTTGAAATAGATTCAACTGTAGAATCACAATCTTCAAACACGGAAGAATATGACCTGATTAATGACAACCCTTTTAAAATAGTAAAAAATAATCCCCTCTCAACATTTTCCATTGATGTAGATACGGCATCTTATAGTAATTTACGTCGCTTTATTACTGAAGGTAGACTACCACCAAAAGATGCTGTGAGAATTGAGGAATTAATAAATTATTTTACTTACGACTATCCCCAACCAGAAGCAAATAATCCCTTTTCTATTACTACAGAAATTTCTGATTCTCCTTGGAATTCTCAACATCAATTAGTTCATATTGGCATTCAAGGCAAAGATATAGTTACAGAAAATTTACCTTCTAGTAACTTGGTATTTTTGTTAGATGTTTCTGGTTCGATGAATACTCCTAATAAACTACCCTTAATCAAATCAGCTTTTCAATTATTGGTTGATGAACTAACAGAAAAGGATACTGTATCAATAGTTGTTTATGCTGGAGCGGCAGGAGTAGTTTTACCTCCCACAAAAGGCAGCGAAAAAGATAAAATTATCGCAGCAATTAATAATCTAGAAGCTGGAGGTTCCACTGCTGGAGGTGAAGGAATTAAACTTGCTTACGATTTAGCTAAAAGGTTTTATCAATCTTCAGGAAATAATCGAGTTATTCTGGCGACTGATGGAGATTTTAATGTGGGAGTTTCTAGCGATGCTGAATTGGTAAGAATGATCGAAAATTATCGAGATGAAGGAATTTTTCTAACGGTACTTGGTTTTGGTACGGGTAATTTTAAGGATGCCAAAATGGAACAGTTGGCTAATAAAGGAAATGGGAATTATGCTTATATTGATAATTTGTTGGAAGCTAAAAAAGTGTTAGTGACAGAGATGGGAGGAACTCTATTAACTATTGCCAAGGATGTAAAAATTCAAGTGGAATTTAATCCGGCAAAAGTACAAGCTTATCGTTTAATTGGTTATGAAAATCGACTGTTACGTTCTCAAGATTTTAATGATGATACAAAGGATGCGGGAGAGTTAGGTGCAGGACATTCGGTTACAGCACTTTATGAAGTTATTCCTGTGGGAGTAGAGAGTAATGTGAATTTGCCAGAAGTTGATGAGTTGAGATATCAAGATAATCAAGTTGACGAGGCAGCTTATAATAGTGATGAATTAATGTTGGTTAAGTTGCGTTATAAGGAGCCAAAGGGTACAACTTCTGAGTTGATAAAACAGCCAGTTGTTGATAAGGGAGTGAGTTTAGATGATGCTTCAAATGATTTTAAGTTTGCGGCAGCTGTGGCTGAGTATGGAATGATTTTGCGAGATTCTGAATATAAAGGTGATGCTAGTTTTAATGAAGTGTTGAAGTTGGCAAATGAATCGAAAGGTTTGGATTTAGAAGGTTATCGGAGTGAGTTTATTAATATGCTTGAAAGTAGTCAGAAATTGATGGAGAAAAAGTAGATGAGGAATTGTAGGTAAAACTTTCCCAATTTTAGATTAGTATACACCAAAATTTGCGACTTTTATCCCGCTACTCCCTCAAAAAGAGAGTGCGGGATTTTTGATTAGGCTGTTAATTCAAGAACTTACTTATTGTTCTTTTTCATTACTGGAAGAGATACCTCAACTAATTTGGCGATCGCTGTAATTAGAACAGCTGTTGCCAAGATAATATCCCCTAGACTATCACCATTAGGCAAATCAGATTTGACCTGAATTTTTTCTGTTGGATTAGAGGGTTGTGTATGTGTAATTACCACTTTTTTGTTGTTCATAATTTCATTTATTTCACTAATATTTGTACTTATTAGTATGGCTTAAAGACAACACAAATCGTGACTTTTTAAAGGTTGTTACGTGAGCTTTTTATGTTTGACTTATGAATGTTTTAGTGATTAATTTCTGCTTTTTTAGAAGGTATAAAAATAACTGAAAAACCGATGCCGAGACTAGAAACATATTCAAAAGTAAAACTTGCAGAAATAATTCAAATGTCTCACAGTGCAATAAATAAATTTTTTACTCAAAATCCTGTAATCTTGACTGTGTAAAGGTTTTGTCCTGATGGTTTTGTGATGGTCTTGTGATTGTTTTATGATCAACTTATGGTTGTCTAAGTAATTAATCCTAGCTTTCCTACAGTAATGGCCATAAAATAAGAACAAAATAATCCTAAAAAACTTTGCTTTATCAAGTCTTGAAGATGAAAAAAGTGTAATGGTAATAAAAATCAAGTTTTTTTTGGGTTATACACTCTGCTTGATCCAAGCTTAAGAAATTATTAGTTATATAGAAAACTTTAGTTATTCTAGAATACCCCTAGTCCCACAACCTTATTATGAGCAGCACAGACCAAGGTCAAAGTCCTAACAAACAGACTATTAAAGCAGATGATGACTTGATAGAAAGGGCTAAAGAAGCTATGCAAGAACTAGAAATTTATACAAAAATTGAACTTGCAGAAATAGCGAAGTTATCTCGGAGTACGATAAATAAATTTTTTCAAAAACAGGAAATTCGACGTTATAGTTATGATCAAATATGTGAAACACTTTTATTAAATGAAAAAATAGTAAAAAGAGAAGAAATAGCTACATTTACAATTACTGGTAGTATTGATAAAAAACGGATAGAAGACTTAGAAGTAATTATCAAACTTTTAGAACAATTAAGTAGTAGCGACCTTAAGATTGCAATAAGAGAAAAGGAAGATGATGATGTGAAATAATACAGTCTAATTAATTTAGATTAAGGTTATTCTCAACATATAATTAATCTAGCTATGAGCAATACAAGCCCAGCTAAAAGAACCCCTATTAAAGAACGAACCTATATTAAAGCAGATGATAATTTGATAGAAAGAGCTGAAGAAGCTATGCGAGAACTAAAAATTTATACAAAAACTAAACTTGCGAAAACAACCAAATTATCTCGCGATGTGATCAATAGATTTTTTCAAAAACAGACAATTCTGCCTGATAATTATAATAAAATATGTGAAACACTTTCCTTAAAAGAAAAAATAGTAATAGAAGAGCAAACTACTGCATTTGCAATTGCTGGTAGGATTAGGAATAATGAAAAATTGATAGAAGAGTTAAAAACTATTCTTGAAGTTTTGCAAGCATTGACTGATGGCAATATTTATTTTGCTGGAATTGAACTAGGTAGTCTTAAATTAATTTTTGAAGGTTCTCAATCAGAACTAGAAAAACTAGAACAACTTTTTCAATCAGGGGAACTAAACAATAAAATTGCTGAACAAAATCTGGGTATAACAGTTGAAAATGTCAGTTTTAGGGGTACTAAATTTTTGGGGAAGCCACGAATAGCTGTTATCATTTCTGGGGATTATAGTCAAGCTGATATAAATACTTTAAAATCCGAACTTATAGACACTTCAGCCAACAATATAATTAAGAAAATACCACCAGGACAAATGCTTTTATTATTATTATTATTTTTCTTTTTACAAATTCCTCTTATTTTAGAAGGAATTTTTCCAATAATCTTTAACGATCCACCTAAAATAGAAAATCAAAAATGAATATGATTCATGTATCAATTGCCTTTTGAATGAATCAGACGATCGCTAGTTTTAGCATCAAATTTTTGCTAAGACCAATTCGACTTAAACCGTTCTTTTTTAATTAAGTCAAACTTTACCGAATCACAATTTATAGACAGCTAAAAAAATTCAAAAGTTACGACAATTTTTACTTTATCCTAACCAACTTCCATACAACCTCACTCCTCCGGATCGATACCCATTGCTCTTAACTTTTCAGCCAACTTTTCAGCCCTTTGACGTTCCTGTTCAGCTTTTTGACTTTCTTGTGCCAACAATAATTCTGTCGTTTCCAACCTTTCTTCACTTGTTGTTAACAAATTACCTTCACTATCCCAGCAACGTAACCAAGGTAGTTCAAGATTTTGATACCTACCAGACCAAATACCTAACTCTACTCCTAATGCTGGAATTGGATAATGACCCCGCTCATTTGCCTCTACTAATTCATATTTAGTTCCTGCCAATTTATATACTTCTACTCCTGGTTTTTTAACTTCGTAAATAGCATAAAAAGGTGGTCGAATTATCTGTTCATAAACCCAGAATTTACCAGGTCTTTGTGTAGATTCATTTTCCCCTCGAATTAGAGGTGTTTTATCTCTTTCTTCCGAACCATCTCCCGACACAAACTCTATAGCAATTAATGGTGGAATAAGTTCTTGCCACAACACATAGGAACGACGAACTTCACCATTTAATTTAGGTGGAACATTAGGAATATAATACCAATCTGGAGAAACAGCACCTCGGTCTAAAGGTTCCGCAATTCGCCAATAAATTCCTGAATCTTGACCGATACAATATTGTTGGTCTGGATGAATTTTTTCTAGTATAGGTCGAATAGAATCTGTTAATAAAATGCTTTGGGGATGCTCCTGAAAATTCTTCACAAAAGTGCCGTCTGATTCTGGTAAATGGGTATGGTCTGGTACAAATATTTTGGTGTTAGGTTGATTGTTACTGAAAATGTTGTCTGATTCTGGTAATTGAGTATGGTCTGGTAGAGATATTTTGATATTCGGTGGATTGTTACTGGTAGTCATTTTATTAGTTAATAATTAACTTGAATTTCACAAATAAAAATATCATATGGATAGAGTGGTTTTATATGATTAATAATTCGACTAATGCTGGGATTTAAGTATTTAATACAAGCATTTGTATCTAATAAATAACTTCATAAAAAAGACTCTCTTTCCTGATATTCTGGTTGAGGTTCTCGCACTAAATCACCTTCCCAAATACCACAAGTTTTTTCAAAAAAATCAGGATACCATTGTCATTTTTCTTTCACAAAAGCTTCTCGTTCCTGATATTCTGGTTGAGGTTCTCGCACTAAAGGTTCACCAACCCAACCTCCTATAACCTCTTCAAAAAACCCCGGTTGCCATCCTTCGTATTTCGGCTTAATTTCTACTTTAGTTTCTAAAGCTTGCTCCAAAATTTCTGTGATTTCTTCTTCCAAAGTACGATTATTTTTTGCAGCTAAATCTTTTAATCGATCTATTAAATAAGGCTTGAGTTTTTCTAAAATAATCTGAGTCATTTTTCTTGAAATCTACATTAATAATCAACTTACCTTAAGAGTTTTATTATTTACAAAAAAATTGTGCTTGAAAGCCTCATATTTTAAGGGAATAAAAAGATTTTTTTTCCTTTGAGTCAATCCTATCCGTTTTAAAGGAGAAGTAATTATTAATTATTCATTATTAATTATTCATTATTAATTATTAAAACCTACCTTCAGGTTGCTTAACTGACTCGCTAGTACGTTCTCTAAAATGTTGTTTTGAAATTACAGATTGATGAGATGATGAATTTGAATAACTTGTATGTTGTAATTGCCTCACAAGTGTAATCAAACGCTTCAAATGAGGTTTGACAACTTCCGTATTTTGTATTTCCAAATCTTCAATTTTGGCCTGAAGTTGAGATATTTGTGATTGAGGTTGTTTGGCCAATATTTCCATATCTCTTTGCAAATTGGCGATCGCTTCCTCAATTACCAAAAGACGGCCATTCACTGTTTGCCAATCATTTGTACTTAAAGATTTTGTATCGACAGATGCTAAACTTTCTTGTACAGAAGAAACTGAAGATTCTAGTGCAGTTAGTTGCTGTTGTATTTCTGAATTTACAGTTTGTGTTGATTGAGTAGAGAGTGTTTCACGAACTGATTCAATATCTGTAGAAAGCTGTTGACGAAGCTTTACTATTACCTTGACAGCATTTTTTTCTAGCTTTTCTACTGATTTTTGAACTTCTACCATCTCAGACTGCTGAGATAATTGCATCTGTTTTTCAAATCTATATCTATTAGCCACATTTAGAGATAAGGCCAATGTTAGAGGAGCTACTGCGTAAAAAGTATGACTTCCAACTGCTACTGCAAAAGCACCTACTGCCGAACCCACTATTGAAGCATACTCTACCAAATTTATCCAATGCTTTTTATACAATGTTGGTTTCAGAGCTTTCCGGAGTAATGAATCTTGATTCCCCATAACTATATATTCCTTAAGCTAAATGTAAGGCAGTAGCAGAAAAAGTTTTCTATTCTTAGTCTTTAGTGCATTCGATGCCAATTTTTTTGACAGTAATCAACTTACCCTATCTGTATTTATAACAGGATTTTCCTACCATACCTAATTCCATTTCATAACGGAAATATTCTAAATTATAAGTCTTGGTGATGTTTCTTAACTAATCAAGAGCATCAACTTTAATTATGAAAGGAGGTTACAAATCTAAATGCAATCCGACTTGCTTCCATACTATACTTACTATAGATAAATACTATACATAATCCAAGAAATATTCTGTTCTGATTTTACGATTTTTAGCAGCTTATAGAATTAGAATAGAATTTTATAATTTTCACTTCCCCATCTAAATTTCGTATCAAAAATGTACTATGAAAAAAATTCAGTCTATTTTTAGTGTCACTTTGTTTTTTATCCTTCTTTTCGGAGTTGGATTTTTAACTGTAAATTTTTTATTAGCTCTGGTGGAAAAATTTTCTTGATATCGTAATTATAGATGATTTTTTAACAATTAATAATTAACAATTACCTCTCCTTAAAAACTATGTCTTACCCATAAGTCTTAGAAGCATTCCAGGGTAGGGATGTGGGGAGTAAGAATCTTGTCTACAGTTCTGAAAAAATGTACTTTTAAATACACTTTTCTCCGGAAAAAGCCTCTCAAAGACTTATATAGTACTTCAACTTAAAAATGAGACGTTTTTTCGTCTGAAACTTCCTAATAGCAAGAAAGCTTTGTCTCAATCTAAAGTTAAATAACTATAAATAACTCGTCTATATTTATCAAGTTTTTCGTTAAGAAAGATGTGGGTCATTTTAGTTATCAGTTATCAGTATCTCTGCAATAATAAGGCTTGAAATACGGAATTATCTTTTTTTTATACCCTTAAAAAGGGAGGCTTTAGACTAGGATTTTTCGGTAATGGATAGCCTTAAAACGGATAGGATTGTTCATTAATTGATAATGGATAATGGATAATTGATAATTACCTCTGGTTAAAACCGTTACGGAATTGAATATCAGGAGATATTATTTCTTTTCTTGGTCGATTGGATATGGCGAGGAGACTAGCTCTTGACAGAGCCGCTCCGAAGATCGCCATCCCACCCAACGGGGAAGCTGCTGGATATGGCGAGGGGACCTCGCCATCCCATCCTAACGGACTGCTCCGCAAACGACCGCTGTCTTGGTCGATTGGATATGGCGAGGGGACCTCGCCATCCCATCCTAACGGACTGCTCCGCAAACGACCGCTGTCTTGGTCGATTGGATATGGCGAGGGGACCTCGCCATCCCTCGACCGCTTTTTTCCCCTATCCAAGGGGAGGCTTCAAGGCGCGAATTATTTAATTATTAATTATTAATTATTAATTATTCGGTAAAAAGTCTTTTTTTCTCTTTATCAAAATAATTGGGCCGCGCAACCCCGCCGGGAAATGGCGAAATATTTTTAGAGCGGAGCTCAAATCCCCTACTTCCCCTCCACGGTCGGGGGAGGGGCTAGGGGTGGGTTAACTTCTGTACGTCGCCAATCCGACGGCTCCCCTATCTGACTTCTGAATTATGACTTCTGACTTCATTAACTGTGGCGGGTTTAATACCCCACCTTACCGGAAAATTGGGTTGAAAGCCTCCCCCTTCCAGGGGGACTTTGTGTTATAGTGGAAACAGCGGAAAGGTATTCAACCGCTCTAAAAACCTATAGCTGCTTAACTGTAGCGTTTGCACCTTGAAAAGTAGAGTTATGGAGTTTTGTACAGTAATGCTTGTACATAGAAAAACTCTAAGCAACAAGTATCAGAGAACCAAAGTTTTTTTTAAGGTTTGAACTGTACCGTAGGGCATACGGGAACGGGCTCTTGAAATAGAGCAAACGCTTGGGGAGAGAACCATCTCTGGACTAGATGCCGCAAGGTGTTTAGTTTAAGTGGACTCATTGAACCAAGAATCCTGGTTTCAGGAGAATCTCCGCGCCTTTAGGCCGGAGAGTATGTCAAAGAGAGTCCTTAAAATTGTTTGGAGCGATCAAACACGAGCGTGGCCAGTAGTTGACAATTCATAAGCAATTTTCCCTTCTTCCTTCTTCCTTCTTCAATTGTTTTCCTTTCTAACTTGAATGACCGAACTTAATAGGAATCTCAATTATAAATTCCGAACCTTCTCTAGCTTGAGAATTACAGTACAATTTTCCATGATGTTTTTCAACAATTAATTCCTGAGAAATTGACAAACCTAAACCTATATTTTTTTCTGTATGTTTAGTAGTAAATAGAGGTTCAAATATACGGCTAGATATTTCTTCAGTCATGCCAGAGCCATTATCATAAATAGCAATCTCTACATAATAATCTTTTACTTTTGTACTAATTATAATTTTTGGTTCAAATGGTTGATTACTGATATTTTTTGTTACTAAATCTTCGTATTTATCCTCCAGTGAATCAATAGCATTAGTTAAAATGTGCATAAAAACTTGATTCAATTGTCCAGGATAACATTCGACTTTTGGTAAGCTCCCATACTTTTTAATCAAATTAATATCAGGACAACCTCCTTTGCCTTGAAACTGATGCTGTAAAATTAAAAGTGTACTGTCTAAACCTTTGTGAATATCTACTGCTTTTATAGATTCTTCTTCTGCTGTAGAAAACTGTTTGAGCGAACTTACTACATCTTGAATTCTTTTTGCTCCTGCCATGATTGACTCTAATAATTTTGGCAAATCTTCCTGAATAAAATCTAGTTCTATATCTTCAATTTCTGACTCAATTTCTGGCAAAAGGCGAGGAAGATTTTGTTGGTAGATATTGACTAAATACAACAAATCTTTAACATCATTTATCGCATGAGCAATATTGCCAGAAATAAAATTAACAGGATTATTCACTTCATGGACAATACCTGTAACAAGCTGTCCTAAGAAAGACATTTTTTGCTTTTGAATTAACTGAGTAGTTGTCGAGTTTAGTTTCTGCAAAGTTTGCTCTAATTGATAAGCTTGTTGCCGGAATTTTTGCTGACTATTACGTAGTGAAGCCTCCATTTCCAAACGTTCTGTAATATCTAAACCGACAAAAACTGCAGATGGTAACGATACTTCATCACGATAATATTTTTGAGCAACTATTAGATAAATTCTACTATTTCCTCTAACATTTGTTGTTACTTCTTTGGCATAACTCCAATCTGGTTTAGCAAAAAATTCATAAACAAAATCATTAAATTCTGGACTTGTTTGCAAAAATCCTACTTCTTGATTAATAAAAGTTTCTATGGGTAAATTATAAGCATTAGCTAGATGTTGATTAACTCCTATATATCGTAAATCTGCATCTACCCATGACACTAATCCTGGAACAGCATTTAAAACAGCTTGCAATTGTTCTTTAGCTTCTCGTAAATGTAGATTAATATTATTTTGCTGCGAAATGTTACGCACAAAAGCACATTGATATTCATTACCCTGAAATTCTAAATAATTAACATTAACTTCTACAGGTAAAATATTGCCTTTTTTTGTTAGAAAATTAGACTCAAATCTCAAATGATTTTGATTTTTAACTTTTTGCCAATGAGTTTGCCAAACTTCTACTGATAATTTTAGGTCTATATCGTGAATTGTTAGTTCAAGTAGTTCAGATTCGGAGTAGCCAAGAAAATTACAGCCTTGTTTATTTGTATAACATATTTTTCCACCAATTGTTATCCAGAAAATAGCATCACCAGCATTATCTGTTGCTAACTGAGTTAATTCTAGTTGTTGTTGAAGTTGTTTGTCTGGTGTTATTTCCTCTGTAGATATAATCAGACCACCAATAATACCTTCTTCTGTATGCCAAGATTTGACATTCCATTTTACCCATTGCATCAATCTATTAGAAGCAGGAACGGTAATTAGATGTTCTAAATCAAATTGGTCAATGATACCCAGTAGACATTTTTTAGCTTGTTGATGCCAAGAATCTGGGAGATTAGGGAATAACTGAGAATGTTGATTACCAATAATTTTATCAGCTTCAAGTTGCCAATATTGTAACCACATCCCAGAAGTTGCCAGGTAGCACATTTCTTTGTCTAGCATTGCTATAGCAACAGGTATGTGTTTGATGAATTGGTATAATTGATGGTGACTTCCATGTATCTCTGGATATTGATGACTCTGGGGAAGGGTTGAATGACCATCATTATTCGCTTTTGTTGGCCTTTGTTTCATTTTTGAAGTTTCTTCCCTAGTCTGATTTGGTGTTTGTACTGTCAGATTATACATAATCTCTGTTTGATAAATTAGCGGGTGTTGAATATGATTGGTTTCACCACCTCGACTATCATATTTTCAAAACTAACTTGTCTATAAATGCAAGTTGTCAAATATTAATTAACAGTTAATTTTTGTCTTAAGAATATCTCGGTTCGAGAAGTTAATTATTATTTGAAAAAAAAGAAGAACCAATAAAAAAATTATCAAGCTTTTTCAGAAATTCAAAAGTTATGAATATGAAATAGGTAAATAAAAAACATAATAAAAACAAAAATTACTTTGAAAATAGATTTACTACAATAAATATCTTCTGTTTTCTGTATATTTTTGTGACTTCAGGAAATTTTAAAAAAATATTTTATTCAATCTAAAATTTACAAATAGGCAACATCAATTACCTGAAGATTAAGTATTTTTAGAGGTAATTATAATTCAACCTACATTTATTGTTTTTAGTAATTTTCTACTAATACATAGTTATTTGTGACTTAATCAAATACAGATTTTAAATTTTTATACTGAACAAGAAATATTGAAATGGACATTCTAATCTATGATTAATTCTTGCCAATTACAAAAAATCCTATATTTTTTATTATCCAATTTTTATGATTAGTTTACCTATAAATAGCTATAAACTCAATTCTAAGTGTCTTCCTCCACTTTAGAATTATAATTGTAATCTTCAATATATTTTAACAAGCTTTTGTGTATAAACTAAAATCTACATCAAAACTTCATAAATCATACATACTATCTAATCATACATACTATCTTTTGCTTTTTGCGCAAATTTACACAAAGCAGCAAGTAAATTCATACATTAAATCTACTCTACCTTTCCGTAAGATAGCTGGGTCTAGCCTTTCTTTAGTATTACAGGTCATTAAAACAACTAATTTCTGTTTTAGATGAATTCCTGATTCATCTACGACACTTTGATATAAAGTACCATCTAGCAAACTGAGAATATGTTCTGTTTTACTATTAGTTTGTGCAGCTTGAAGCGAGCGGTCTTGAGCTAAATTATCTGCCTCATTAATAATAATGCAAATTTGTTCTAGATATGTTGGTGGTACAAAATTTTCTACTGCATCATGATCTAATATAAAAATTACATAACCTAAAGGAACTAAAACTTCTTTTGCTACTGCTTGAGTCCAAGCTGTTTTACCTGTTCCTGGTTTTCCACTTACTAATACAGCTAATTGATTTTGTTCCAGAATTGCTTGTTGTACTGTGTCAGTAAAATTTTGAATATCTTGAGGAAATGTATCGATCGGAAATTGACTTTGAACTTGTCCTATACGACATTGATAACCACTTACCATCACTGCCATATTATAGGTTGATTTTCTCACAAGTGGAGCTATATCTTTAGCAATTAAACTGTAGTAACGTCTACCTTTATCATAACTTTCTATTTGTAACCAACAAGAATATTTTGACCAGTAACCATATACTGTTCCTAAAGTTTCTAGACTTTGCCAACTGATAAATCTTTCTATCGGATAGTAAAAATTTCTTTCCATGAATGACTGGGTAATTATGTCAGGTTTACCCAATAAATCAAGTATTTTAAAAATAGTAATTTCCTGTAATCTATTGAGAACATATTCAATAGCAATAGTATCTCTAGTAATAGTACGTGTCACAGGTGTTTCTACACTCAATACATCTTGATAACGATAATCTGGAGCTGGAGGTTGAGGAGTTATATAGTCCCAAAATTCATCAAATTCATATCGTGTATTTTCCGAAAAAACATTTAATATATTCGCCCACCAAGCAAATTGATGACGACCCAAAGCATCAGCAAGGTCACTCGCTATATCAAGAGTTTTTTGACTTAGTTCCCAAAGATCGTTAGATAATAAATACCATAGATATTCCAAATCAAAGTCTCGGTGAAGTGGTCGCCAACCAGCTCCTAATAAACCTTTATTTTGAGGATTATTTTGTTGATAATTTTCTTTGCTGTCGAAATATTCTTTTCCCATATTTTGTCAAAAATCTACTTGAAGAAGGAGTCAGGAGTCAGGAGTCAGGAGTCAGGAGGGAAAATTGCTTATTGATTCTAACCCCAAATAATTTTGAACACCGCAGGTGAGATGTGGGGGTATTAAACCTGTGAAAGAAAAGATAAATAAATTCCTTTTGGAAATAGTCTTTATATAATTCAGTATTCAACTTTCATAATTAATTTGATACTTGATTAATTAGAGTTTGTTGATTAAATCTAAAAGTATTTACAGATAAAGGTAAGTGCCTTTTTGGGGTCTTTAAAAAGTGCCTGGTTTTCAGCCTAAAACCCTCAAAAAGTTAGTATTTTAGGCGCATAGTTGGGCAGAAAAATTATTCTTGCAATTCTTACTCCTACCTCCTCTAAGTACCCCTAACTCCTGTCTCCTGTCTCCTGTATCTTGTCTCCTACCCTCACCCATAAGACTTTTTCAGCAAACCCTAATTACTTTGATTATTTTCTCATTATTTGTAAATACTGTGAGGGAACTTCATCAACTAACCAGACATGATTTGCAGAAAAGTAAAATCTATAATCATCTTTGTACATAGCACTCGCATCTACAGTAAATACTGCTGGTTTTCCTTTTCTTTTCCCGACATTTATAGCAGTATTAATATCTTTTGATAAATGAACATGATGTCTCGACATTTTTTGCAGACCAGTCTGTTTAATCAAGTCAACTAAATGATTTCCTGTGCCATGATAAAGTATATTTGGAGGTTTTCTTGCTTCTAGTTGCAAATCAACTGTTAAACTGTGTCCTTGATTAGCACGAATTAAAGTCTTAGTAGAGTCTAAAGAAAAGCGTTTTTTATCATTTTTTTCTACAACCTCATTTAATTCTATCTGAGTTATAGGAAAGTTATGATTCTGAGATGCTTTCAACAGTTCTTCAATGGCAACCCAACCATTGGCATCAAGTTTTATACCTATTTTATCCGGGCGATGTCTCAAAACCCAACTTAGATATTTGCTGATTTTTTCTATACGATAATCATTCATATTATTATGCTTATAATTCGTTATTTTTTCAAAATTAATGTATTTATTTTTACTTGTTCAACTGAGCAAATTAAGATAGTTTATATTGTCTAGCAAATCAAATACAAAAGTAAAATTCAGATTTTATACTACTTTTATATTACATTGCACATACAAAAAGTGTCAAGGATAGGTGAAAATGATATAATCTTTTTGATTCGATGGGGTAAAGTAGTTAGACTTGAAAGCAAGGCAAAATCAATAAAAATTCAAAAGCAGACAGCTAATAGCTGAATACTAATATGATGTCCGTTTAATTAGTAATAAAAAACTTTCTTCTCCTCTAATATCAAATCCGTTTAATTCGGTATAAAAAAATATTCCATCTTCAACCATTACCAAATATTTCTCTCACTCCCCACCTCCCATACTCCCCATCTCCCCATCTCCCCATCTCCCCATCTCCCCATCTCACCATCTCCCCATCTCCCCATCTCCCCATCTCACCATCTAATTACACCGATGCTACCGGATTTGATATAACCTCCTCTGGCCTTCTCTTCCCTGCTAAATCCTAACCCCTAACTCCTGACTCTTGAATTATGACTACTGACTTATAAGGACTCCGTCGTTACTTATACAGTGCTTTTCAAATTGATGAACCACATCTTCACAAGCAAAACTTTGTAGGGACGTTCCATGGAACGTCCCTACTGTGGTCTACCCAAATGAAAACCGCTGTAAGTATTCAAGCGGATATGATTTAATTACTATAAAATAGCAACCAAAAGGAAGTTCTCTTGGTTGCTCAAAATCAGATATTATTTTTGACATCTTCCCGACGTTGCGCTTAGGCAAAAACGCAGGATTCTTAACCATCGCTGATTAGTGCTTTCTGCTTCTAACACACCTGCCTCGAAGGTTTTTACCTCTTTCTGGTCTAAAGGCGCGCTCCACAGTACGTTGCCAATCCGACGGCTCCCCTAGACACTGCTTGCCCTGTGCCGTGCAGACTTAGTTGAGATAATTCAAATTCTATGGACACTTATTACACTCTAGTCGCTAACTGTGGACTAAATGCTTCCTTCAGTAACTCTACTTTATCTGTTTGCTCCCAAGGTAAATCTAAGTCGTTACGCCCTAAGTGACCATAAGCAGCAACATCCTGGTAACAACGGCCACCTCTTTCCGCAGGTAAGTTTCGGAGGTTAAAAGTTTGAATAATTCCTGCTGGACGAAGTTCAAAGTTTTGTTTAACTACTTCTAGCAACTTATCTTCATCTACTTTAGAAGTACCAAAAGTTTCAATCATCATGCTCACAGGTCTTGCTACTCCGATCGCATAACTAATTTGAACTTCACATTTTTCTGCTAAACCTGCTGCCACAATATTTTTTGCTATGTAGCGACAAGCATAAGCTGCGGAACGATCTACCTTCGTAGGATCTTTACCAGAGAAAGCTCCTCCGCCATGACGGGAATAGCCACCATAAGTATCAATTATAATTTTACGCCCTGTAAGACCACAATCTCCCTGTGGACCGCCAATTACAAATTTACCAGTAGGGTTGACAAGGAAACGAGTTTGTGCATCTGGTTTAATATCTATATCTGCAAATATAGGCTCCACAACATATTTCCAGAGGTCTTCTTTAATCTTTGCTTGAATTTCTGATAACTCTGTAATTTCCCCAATTGTAGCGGTGTGTTGGGTAGAAATCAAAATTGTATCAATACCAACAGGACGACCATCTTCATAAGCAATAGTTACCTGACTTTTGCCATCTGGCCGTAAATAAGAAAGTTGACCAGTTTTTCTAACTGCCGCTAGTTGACGACAAACGCGGTGCGCCAAACTGATAGGTAAAGGCATTAATTCAGGAGTTTCATTACAGGCGAAACCAAACATCAACCCTTGGTCTCCTGCACCCACTGCATCAAGTTCTTCGTCACTTAACTGTTCGCGAGTTTCTTGGGCCTTATCTACACCTTGAGCAATGTCTGCAGATTGTTCATCTAAAGCCACTAATACTGAGCAACTATCTGCAGAAAAACCATTTTCTGCGTGAACATAGCCAATATCAGCAATTTTTTTTCTAGCTAGTTCTATGTAATTTACTTGGGCCTTAGTGGTAATTTCACCAGTAATTAGGACTAACCCAGTGTTAACTACTACTTCAGCAGCTACACGACTCTGAGGGTCTTGGGTCAGTAGAGCATCTATAATTGTGTCAGAAATTTGGTCGCAAATTTTATCTGGATGTCCTTCAGTAACAGACTCAGAAGTGAATAAGTAACGACTAGACAATAGTAGTTCCTCCTATATTTTTCCAGGCATTAGCCGTTCAATCAACTTCAGCTTAGGGGGTTAGGTTGTAAAAAATAACTACTTTCTACTATCTGTGAAGTCAGATAATTTTAAACGGCCTCACCTGAGATTATTTTTACTTGTCAATACATTTTCGACCAGAAGCAGAAAATTCTAAATTACTTTTTACAGTCTCTAAGCCAACAGTTGTTTTATACTATAGCAAAATTGGTATGCAAATACACAAATAATTAAACTCGTCGCTTTATGACTAAAAAAAACTGGTAAACCCAAGTCAAGTAAGGATTTCACTACTTCCTATATCAAAAAGTCTGGAATTACTGCTGTGTCTTAATCTGAGCGATTTTTTTCATCTATTTAGCGACAACTATATTAATCTTGTAGCCAATGCTAACTACACAGGAAGTTACTTATTACTTATTACTTATTACTTATTACTTATTACTTATTAATTATTAATTATTAATTGTTGAAAATACTTTGATTTCTTCTAAGTGGGCGATCGCTACATCTGCTGCCTGTAAATATTTAACTTCTGACTTGCCCCAACAAATTCCGATACAACCTGCTGCTCCTGCTTTTTTAGCCATTTCTATATCCATGGGAGAATCTCCCACCATTAATACTTTATCTGGTGTAACTCCCAATTTTTGGCAGGCTTGTAAAAATAGTTCTGGATCTGGTTTACTAGGACCATCATCAACCCCCATTTCTAGTTGTATATAATCGTAAAGTTGATAGTGTTGGACAAAATTGTTTACTGATTTTGTAGAAGCTGCAGATAATATACCCAGCTTTATACCCTTTTCCCAGAGATACTTCAACACTTCCAGACTTCCTGTAAATATAGGAGAAGGTTCAGACTGTGGCAAGATTTTTTCAGCTTCTTCAAAAGTCTCTTTGGCAATAGCTAGTGACTCTAACCATCCTCGACCTGTTTCAGCAATATAAGCTGCTGCTGCAATTTCATTTTCTCGCCTACTTCCAACTGCCATTAATCCTGTGGGGTTAATACTTTGTCCATCAATCCCAAAAGACATTAGTAATGGTTCTCCAATTCCAGGAATTTTAGAGTCGATCAGGCGAGCTAGTTTTTGTCCTAAATTTCTGAGAAACTCTTGGGAGTTTTCCAAAGTGCCATCTTTATCAAAAATTATTGCTTGAATGTCTTGGAATGTTACACTTCGGCAGCTAATATCTACCATTATTTAAAATAGGGAAGAATGTATTTTTGATTATTATTAGAGTTTATTCTGATTGAGAATATTAAGTCAGCAGGATATAGGGAGTAGCTATAAGTTATTGATTTAGTTATTTTCTAACTAATTATTTTACTTACTCCCTATTAACCTACTAACCTCAATTTACTTATTCTACAGCTGCTGCTGATTTTTCTTCATCTTCTGTTGTTTCTGTTGTTGCTTCAACTTCTTCAACTTCAGGCGCTTCTGCTGTTTCTACCGTCGCTTCCACTTCAGGTGCTTCTTCAACTTCAGGTGCTTCTGTTGTTTCTACCGTCGCTTCAACTTCAGGTGCTTCTTCAACTTCAGGTGCTTCTGTTGTTTCTACTGTCCCTTCAACTTCAGGTGCTTCTGTTGTTTCTACTGTCCCTTCCACTTCAGGTGCTTCTGCTGTTTCTACTGTCCCTTCCACTTCTGGCGCTTCTGCTGTTTCTACTGTTGCTTCAACCGTTTCTTCAATTGTCTCTCCCCGTTGTGCAGCCAGCATTTTTTCTCTAAACTTAGCCGCCATTTCTTCTGCTTGGTCATATACCAGTTGTGGATTTTTGACCATGGCCCCTGGTTCTGGTTCTAGTTGCTTAGTTGACAGAGATATCCGTCCTCTGTCAGAATCAAGGTCAATGATCATAACTTTTAGTTCATCATTGACTTTTAGTACGCTACTAGGAGTTTCAATATGGTCGTGAGAAATTTCTGATATGTGCAATAGGCCACTAACACCACCAATATCAATAAAGGCACCATAGGGCTTAATACCACGAACTGCTCCTATAACTACCTCACCTACTTCTAAACGATTCATCTTCCGCTCAACCAAAGCTCGACGATGGCTTAGAACCAGGCGATTACGTTCTTCGTCTACTTCTAAGAATTTCAGAGGCAATTCTTCGTTAAGTAAATCTTCTTTTGGTTTACGCGTACTAATGTGCGAACCAGGAATAAATCCACGCAGTCCTTCTATCCTAACTAAAGCACCACCACGGTTTGTTGCAAATACTTGTGAGCGTACTGTTGCATCTTCAGCTTGTAGTTGTCGGACCCTTTCCCAAGCCCGCATATATTCTATTCGTCGGATGGATAAAGTCAACTGTCCATCTTCATTTTCATCTGTTAAGATAAAAAATTCTCTTGTTTCATTTGACTGTATAACTTCTCCAGGGTTTTCGACCCTATTGATTGACATTTCTTGGATAGGTATATAAGCAGCAGTTTTTGCCCCAATATCAATCAATGCTCCTCTTGGTTCTATGCTAAACACTGTTCCTGCTACAATATCTCCAGGACTAAAGTGATAGTCATATTTATCTAATAAAGCTGCAAAATCTTCGTGAGTAAAGCCAACTTCTTTGGCGGGTGTTTTCAAATTTGTCATGCGTTATAGTTTCTTGGGATTTCTCTCCTTAATGTTTTTTACTTGCCTTGTTGAGACTCTCATCGTTAAATCCCTTGATTATCAGGGGAGATTCTTGCGAAGGCTGGCGCAACGCTACGGCAATACAGATTCTTGGCCTAGGTAACAAATCAAACAAGTCAAGTTGTACCCCCGCGACGATCATCTCCACAAGCTTTTTTGCTCTGTCTTTACACTGAGGTTTCCTCAGTCCAGGCGGTGCGCTTTTCTTGGGCGATGTGCCCCACTGCTATTAACCCTCTACTTCTGATACGGGATTGATGCGCGCTACCGATCAATTAATTAGCTAGTTGAAATTTATCTCACCGCTAAATTAAAAAAAATTATAGCGGGAGCCTTATTTCTAGATTATCTATAGAGCTAAAACCCTAATTTCATTAGAGCGTATATAAATTTAGGCATTCTTGTACCTAGTATTAACTACAAAGCTCTTATACTTCCAGGACATCAGCTTTTAGTGGGACTTTTAGAGTATTTTGGCTAATACTTCTTGCCTGGTTATGGGCTTTCACTTCATTAAATTTAGGTCAGTCTCATTCAGAGTTAAACATAATCTAAAATATTAAAGCCCTCTGGCCTGGTTAAAAATATCACATAGAATATAAATTTTACCCAGTAAAAGCTAACCCTAATCTACTATTATTACTCAAAACAACTTATTTTACCATAAACTTTGATTTTGGTTTTTCATTAACCAATTGTTACCCAAACTCCTGACCCATAGTTTTGTATGTATTTAGGACAAATATCTTGCAGATTATTTAACCCAGTCTCTAATAATTTGGTTTGCTTAAATTACCGAAAAATTAAGGTATAAAGCCTCTCCATTCATGGAGAAAAAAGCGGTCGATCTTCGCAGCTTCCCCGTTGGGTGGGATGGCGAGGCCTCCTCGCCATATCCAATCGACCAAGAGAAGAAACAAATTCCTTTTAACCCAATCCTATCCGTTTTCAAGGAGAGGTAATTCTCAATTCTCAATTCTTGAACTAATTCTTTTCTCTAATTGACATACTCCCGACATCAAGCTGCGCTATGATGCGGGATTCTCATACTTCTATGATTCTACGCTCACAGAGATGACTTAGATTAGCAATATTGCTATCGTTAAACCAGTGGTCAGACTCTCCCGTAGCTTTTGGGTTTCCCCCAGATTCCGAGTGCCCCTCGGTACTGTTAATTAATGCTCCTAGCATTTCTAAGCCTTTAGCCAAAATGTTCCTTGCTGCATTGTGGTCTCTATCAGCAATATAGCCACAATGTGGACATTTGTGAGTCCTAACAGACAAAGATTTCTTCACAGTTTGACCACAATTTGAACAATTTTGGCTGGTGAAATGTGGAGGTACTGCTATGCAAGCAATTCCCTGCAACTTGGCATAATATTCAAGCCAAGTTGTGAACTGATACCAGCTTGCATCAGATATGGATTTTGCTAGATGATGGTTTTTAACTAAATTAGCAATCTTCAAATCTTCATAAACTACCAAATCGTTAGATTGGATTAACGCCCGTGCAGTCTTTATTGCATGGTTTTTACGCTGTCTACTGATTTTGAGATTAGCCTGCGCTAATTGCTTTCTGGCTTTCTGGTAATTGTTTGACTGAGGTTTCTTACCTTTTTCATGGCGACGTGATACTCTTCGTTGTAGTTTCTTTAGTCGTCTTTCTGACTTCCTCAAATATTTAGGATTATCTACAGCTTCACCATTACTATCAGTATAAAAAGCATTTAAACCTAGGTCTATTCCTACTACATTGGCTTCAAAGTTATGAGCTTCTTTTCTTTCTGCATTTACTAAAAATTGACAATAATAACCATCAGCTCGTTTAACAAGTCTTACACGGCTTATTTGCTGTTCTGAATACCAGACTAAATCACGGCTAGTCCATAGTTCAAATACACCAGCTTTAAAACCATCTTTAAACTCAATTTTCTTTCTGTCTGGAGATAGTTTATAACCTGTTATTTTGTACTCTACTGAACGAGTGAATTTTTTGAATTTTGGATAACCTCTCTTGGTGCGCGTTCCCTTGCGACTTTCGTCGTCGCGGGGTCGCACCGCTTTTTTGCCTGGTTTATTCAATCTACAATTTTTATAGAATCGTTGTATTGACTGCCATGCTCTATCGGCTGATGCAAGTCTTGCTTGAGAATTTAACTTTTTTACCCAAGGAAAATTGGTATCTTTTGCTAGTTGTGAACAAAGCTTTTGTAAGTCATTGCGCTTGACATCTTTATTATCTATCCAATAACGCAAGCAACTGTTTCTGATAAATTGACCTGTGAGAATCATTTCATCTAAAACTTTGTACTGATTTTGACTGCCTTTTAATTTGGCCTCAATTACTAGCAAAACTGTTTTTAATTCTTTGACTAAATTATACTATTATAACTAAATTTACCCAAAATGTTTACTAGATAAACTATTAATATTTGTATATAATTATGACATCGAATCATAATTATATACTCACCATTCATCCAGGCGCTAAATTAAAATTATAGCGCTGGCCTTCTGGTGATTCCAGGTAAGCTTCAGGCCACATTAACTTATAGAGCCACTATTCTTTTAACTAATTCAGCTTCAAAATATCAAAATATCTTGAACTTACTTACTGTTATAGTTATCATCATTAAATTTAAGATGAAGTGGCAAAAGAAGCAGGGGTTTCACAATCAATACCATCTGGTTTCGGAGAAATTTCAGAACTTTCTAGGGGAGTAGAATTAAAATCTAAATTATTTTTTTGATTTTGGAGATGATTTAAGGTATCTACAAAATCTCTAATACCTTGAAATTTACGATAAACAGAGGCAAAACGGATATAAGCAACTTCACTAATGTGAACTAATTTACTCAGAACAATTTCACCAATTTCAGCGCTGGTAACTTCTCTCTGGGATCTACCCTGTAGTTCAACTTCAATTTCATCTACGAGAGCTTCAAGTTCAGCAGGTTCAATACCAGTTTTTTCACAGGAGCGGACAATACCTCGGAGTAACTTCAACTTGTCAAAAGACTCTTTCTTACCGTCCTTTTTAATCACTGTTACTGTAACAAACTCTATTCTTTCATAAGTCGTGAAACGATGCTGACAGTCCAAACATTCCCGTCGGCGTCGGATACTCTTACCAGATTCAGCTGAACGCGACTCTAGAACACGACTATTTGTATGTTGGCACACTGGACATCGCATACTTTAAATTTCTCAGACATAAGTTTCAGACATGAATATTTTAGCCTAAATTAGGCCAATAATAACTTATTTAAAGATTAGAATAAATGAGTACTGGGTTAAGAACTCAGCACTCATTTTTCATAAAAAAAGCAATTTATTTGATAATCAACCGATCAAAACTAATTACTTTCCAATTCTGGGAGGATCGCGGAAGGCGATCGCAAAAAATATCACACCCAAGGCCAAAGCCAATACTAATATATAAGCTGCACTTTCCATAAGGGAATTTCCTGAAGATCCAGTTCTATATTAGTTTACCAGCTGAACGTAAATAAAAGTCCAACGAAAATACTTTGTAACTTTTATCAAAGTAGTCGTTGGACTTTTATCAAAAATTTGAAGATGAGAGATACCTAGTTGTCTTAGTGGTTTACCTTTATTATTTGTTAAACCACAGTCGCTTTAGGTTTCCTTCCTACGAGTACTTAGGTCACCCAATTTCTGGAATAGACCAAACTCTACTTGTTCCTCTAGGTCTGGGTCAATACCTGCGAATACGTCGCGGAACAATGTCCGACATCCGTGCCAAATATGACCGAAGAAGAATAGCAAAGCAAAACAAGCATGGCCATAAGTAAACCATCCACGAGTGCTAGTCCGGAACACACCGTCAGAGCCTAAAGTTTCTTGGTCAAACTCAAAAGGTTCACCTATCTGAGCTTTACGAGCATACTTCTTAACATCTGTCGCTTTAGTAAACGTTTGACCATTAAGTTCACCGCCTAAGAAGCTAACTGTTACGCCCTTCTCCTCAAAACTATATTTTGATTCTGAACGACGGAAAGGAATATCAGCCTTGACTACACCATCAGCATTGGTCAAGATAACTGGGAAAGTTTCAAAGAAGTTTGGTAGACGACGCACAAATAATTCCTCGCCATCCTTATCCTTAAATACTGGATGACCAAGCCAACCTTGAGCAAGACCATCACCATCATTCATTGGGCCAACACGGAAAAGACCACCTTTGGCAGGACTATTGCCGACATAGTCGTAGAAAGCCAATTTTTCAGGAATAGTTGACCAAGCTTCTGAAGCAGTTTTACCTGCTGTTATTTCAGATTGAACGCGACGATCAATTTCTTCCTGGAAGTAACCGTTATCCCATTGATAACGAGTAGGGCCAAATAATTCTATCGGGGTAGCCGCACTGCCGTACCACATTGTGCCAGCGACAACAAAGGCTGCAAAGAAAACTGCTGCAATACTGCTAGAGAGGACTGTTTCAATGTTACCCATCCGCAAGGCTCTGTAGAGACGTTCTGGTGGTCTTACAGATAGGTGGAACAAACCAGCAATAATTCCCACAATTCCAGCAGCAATGTGGTGGGCGACAATGCCACCAGCATTAAATGGGTTAAATCCTTCCGGCCCCCAAGCTGGGGCCACTGGTTGAATAGAACCCGTTAATCCATAGGGGTCTGACACCCACATTCCTGGACCAAATACTCCTGTTAAATGGAAGGCTCCAAAGCCAAAACAGAGTAAACCAGATAAGAATAAGTGAATACCAAACATTTTTGGTAGGTCTAGAGCAGGTTCTCCGGTACGTTGGTCAAAGAATAGCTCTAAGTCCCAAAAAACCCAGTGCCATACAGCAGCTAGGAACAGCAGACCAGAAAGAACAATATGAGCTGCTGCTACACCTTCAAAAGACCAGAAGCCAGGGTTAGTAGCTGCTTCTCCAGTAACACTCCAGCCACCCCAAGATTGGGTAACACCTAGACGTGCCATAAATGGCATGACAAACATTCCTTGACGCCACATTGGGTTCAGGACTGGATCGCTAGGATCAAAGATTGCTAGTTCATAAAGGGCCATTGAGCCAGCCCAACCTGCTACTAGAGCAGTGTGCATTAGATGCACGGAAATTAGTCGTCCTGGATCATTCAGAACAACTGTGTGTACTCGATACCAAGGTAGTCCCATTGACTACACTCCCTCCTAAATTAAGTTATGTCTATTCTGAAAGCTTTTTTTCTTTTGTTTGTTATGCCCTTGCCTAAAATTGTCCTAGTTTTAGTCCAATTGTCAAGATAGTTATGGACAACATGGCCAATCTTATCAGATAGGAGCATAAAAATTAAAACTATTTCAAGAATTGTTTGAAACTCTCACCGTTAAACTAAAGATTATAACGGGAGATTCTTGTTTTGCTGGCGCAAAGCTACGCTAACACAGATTCTCGGGCTAGATAACAAATCAAATAAACTGAGTTGCACCCCCGCTACTACCATCTCAACAAGCTTTTCTTGCTCCGTCTTTACGCTGAGGGGACCTCAGCGCAGGCGGTGCGCTTTTATTCAACCGTGTGCCCCACGGCTATCGATCAGATTATAACGCCAAAAATGTCTGCGCGTATTGCTCAATGATTTTTCTGGTTGAAATTCATCTCACCGTTAAATAAGTGCGATTATAACGGCTCGAACTCTTTGTTTCAACATTTATGATTAACTTTTTAAGTTAATAGCAAGCAAACATTACAAAAGGAAAAAGTTGATGATTAAGATTAATATGTTAGTTAGATCGACTTTTGACTTGAAGTTCAAGCCTAATGACTTTAGCTAATTTGACAGATGGCTGAGGTAGTACAAAGATATTCCAAGACTTTTTCAGAATTAATCAAGCGAGTCAACACTACATTGCCAATATTCTGATTAGAAGCAGACTTTTGGGCTTCAGCAGTGGGATAAATCTCTACCATCAATACTGCATCTTCGACTCGATGCAGCCACATTGTTTCATTTTGATCCAAAATACAAAGATTCATTTTTTCAATATCTGGTGCTCGTCTCCAAGCTGTTTCACTCCAGAGACCACCGACACTCCAAACTCTACCTACGGCCCACCCCTCTGATAAGAAGAAGTATTTCACAGACTTTAAAAAAAATAAACTTGAGTAATTTATCAGAAAGTGTATCAAAGATTAAGACAATCTTTATCTATTTGAAAAAATGGTAGTCCTGGTCGCGTAATTGTATACAGGAAAAAGGAATATCTGGCACAGGAGCAAGATGCTCCCACTGCGGCCTCTGTTCAACAATATAATTATTAATAATTAATAATTACCTCTCCTTGAAAAGAAGAGGATTGACTAAAAGGAAAAATTTTTCTTCACAGGAGTCGATTGGATATGGCGAGGAGACCTCGCCATCCCTCGACCGCTTTTTTCTCCTTAAAAGGAGAGGCTTTTTACCTTAATTATTCGGTAAAAAATAATGACAATACACGACCAATGAAAATGTACCACCACCTAAAAAATAATAGAATTCTTCATTCCTACATCATAAATTCAAATGCAGTGGAAGTAGCTCGCAGTGTTCTAGATTTGATATCGTCAGGACTTACGCAAATTGACTGTTAAACCACCATCTGTAGGGGGGAATGGTATTCGCCATCTGTAGGGGCAAATACCATTCCCCCTCACCATAAGTAGAGTCTCTGCGTAAGTCCTGATCGTGAGAAACTTACCATTATTCATGTAGCAATTAGAGCGATCATCACAAGGGAAAAACTCATTTCTATCACCTGTTTTCCAACTGACAAATACTTCAACATTGCTATCAATCCAATTTTTTTCACCACAGGGAACCTGCTGATATTGTTATATCCTCCATTGTAATACCCAATGCCTCATCACGACAAAGGAAAGCTGCTAGTTCGCCAACTTCTTGTGGTTGTATAATTCTCTTCTGAGGATAGCTATACTTGATTTCCTCTAAGTATTCAGCAGCAGTTCGACCTTCAATTTTAACAAGTCGTCCGATCATCCCTTCAGCTAATAAAGATGTAGTAGTTATGACGATTGAAGATTTTTTTTATGTCCAATTCCTCCAGATTTGATATTAAAGATTAGTCCTCTTTAAAGCGTGGAAAAAGCTCCTTTCTAACTGCTGACTCCCGATAAAATAATTATACTCAGCAACGCCCTAATCTTCTATTACCAAAAAATGAGGGTATGTGCCTCCCCTTTTAAGGGGATGAAAAAAATATTTAGTTCAGTATTTCAAGCCTCCGACTTCAGTCGGAGGTTCACTGATAACTGATAACTGAAATGACCTATTCCTTAAAATCCTAAAATTTTGTGCCTCATTAACTCGAAAACTGCTGTAATAATATAGAGATAAAATCAATTAGTTAGTATTTAGAGGGAAAAATTGTTATTCAATCCGCAGTCGATATTCGTAAAGTTTTTGGTAGTAAGGCAAACAAAATTCATAGGCTTTCTTTAGGTGTTCATTATCTTCAATCCTCACATAATCTTTTTTTTCTCTTTCTTTAAATCCTTGACTAGATAATACATAATTATGCCATCCACCTTCCCATTGATTAATTTTAGGTTGAGGTTCAGCTTTCCATTCTAGAGCTTTTTCAATAAATGGTATGCCTATAACATAACAATAGGCTTCAACAGTTGCTTTGGGCTTTTTTACTAAATCATCCGAATCAATTACTACTGGAAGTTTTCCACTAATTTCTTGAGCCATTTCAAACAGCTTATATAGTTGAGCATATCCAGTTTCTTCTAAGGTAAAATCAGACCAATTGTTAAAAAGAGATGGCAACATTTTTTCTGGATGTCTAATCAGAAAACTATTATTAAAATTAGACAAAAACTCTTGATTAGCTACAGGTGCAACCTGGTAACTCATATCTTTAATAAAAACTGGCTGCTTTTCATTTTCTTGCTTTAATCTTTCCAAAATACAACTAAAATTGTATTGGGGGTCTGGTTCTATATCTGGATAACGAGTAGTATTACAACGTTCTTCAGAGTAGTAAAAAGATTTTCCAAAAGGTTCGTCATCTACGAAAAAATCTCCTCTTTCCCGCATCATACGCTCAAATGCAGTGGAAGTTGAGCGTGGTACTGCCCACAAAGCTAATATTTTTTTCATTTTTTAACATCCTGCTTAGTTTACTTTAGTTTACAGCGGTTTTTATTTCAGTAGACCACATTAGAGACGTTCGATGGAACATCCCTACAGCGCGCGTGATTATGACGATGTGGTTCATCAGTATGAACAGAGCTGAATCTCTCAATTTTGTTATTTATGAAATCCCTTTGCTTATATCATTTTTCTAACAGAGCAATTATCTTATTGATTGTGGGAATCTTTACTTTTTGATCGAAGTTATAGTCTTTAAATTTTGTGACTATTCTATCATTAGGTTGATAGGAATTTTCATTGTCAGACACCCAACTACTTCCACAACCCCAGCGAATAACGTCAACTAATAAGTCTTGGGTTAATCCCATATTCTGACCTAATTGATAAGACTCCTGTAAAATGAGGTAATTGATATATGCCATAAACTCTGTCAGAGTTTGAGAAATTTTTTCTAGGTTATCTTGTAATTTCTGCTTAGGTCTGTCATAGTTGAATTGATAGGGGTGAGGTTTGACCCGACCCAAAGCATCCTTAACAAATTCACCTGAATAAACATAGTTTCGATCTAAACCGTAGGGGGAAGGTGCTGTAAATCCAGGTATTCTCAAATCTAAGTTATTCTCATCTTCAACTAATTTAGCCACAATGATGTAATTATCTGAAGATTTATATTTCTCCCCAACTTGCCGATATCTCGCTTCAATGATTTTCCCTAAAGGTAGAGAAACATTTAATTCCTCAGCTAATTTTAGGGTTAAATCAGTATCCTTAACTGCAATTTCTAAACTACAGGAATGGTCGTAACTGCCATCAAAGATAAATGGAGAAATTTGTTCTGCTGCAAAACTATTACCTTGGGATGCTTTGATAAATTCCCACATCCAATCTAAGGGGATATCATGCTTTTTAGCAATCACCAACACTTCTCCCAAGATAACTATACCAGTATAACAAAGTAAGTTAGTCAAGAGCTTAACAGCTTGTGCTTCGCCAATTTTATTCATAACGAAGAAGGATATTTTGCCTATGCCATTCAAAACTTCCTGACTAATGTCAAACCCCTCTCGATCTCCACTAACATAAAAACTGATGTTACCAAAATCTACCCCCATGTGAGATAAATTACTCACGGGAGCTTCTAGACTATAAATACCTTTTTTCTTGGCTTCCTTAGCAATATACTGGGTATTATGATAATCTGTGGTTGAAAAATCAATCCACGTTGAGCCACTTTTCATTCCAGTCAAAGCCCCATTTTCCCCTAACATATTCTCTGTAACATGATGGGGTAAAGGTAGATTGGTGATCACAATATCAGCATCTTGAGCAACTTCTTTTGGACTATTACACCAAACTGCTCCAGCTTCAATTACTGTTTTAGCTGCTTTTGGATATTTATCATAAACTTGCACACGATACCCTAATTCTAGAAGTCTAAGAATCATGGGTCGTCCCATATAACCTGTTCCAATATAAGCAACTGCACTCTTGTTTTTCATCTAAATTTTTTCTCTACAAAATAGAAAATATTCGCTAACTTTAAAACTATTTGTTAAGTAAGTCAAGATCTAGATCTATCTCATGATTAAATAACGTTAAACTAAGCAAACCCATTTCCGGTTGCCCTTTATAGGGTCTGCTCGTCTTCAGAACCGGACGTGAGACTTTCACCTCCAAATCGGCTCCTCTCCTAAACGCCCCTTGTCATGGGTACATCCTTA
>NZ_JAAHGO010000045.1:0-7891 GCF_010672455.1 Okeania sp. SIO2C9
AGTTCCATGGAAAATTGAAAGATGCCAGGACAGATTTTCTGCATAAATTATCTACTAAAATAATTCGTGAAAACCAAACAGTTGTTTTAGAGGTATGACAATGTTTCTGGGATGGTGAAAAACCGCACATTATCCAGAGCTATATCTGATTTAGGTTGGCGAAAATTTAGAACTTTATTAGAAGGAAAAGCTGAGAAATACGGTCGTGATTTTAGAGTCATTAGCAGGTGGGAACCTACAAGTCAAGTTTGCTCAAATTGTGGCTTTAAAGGTGGGAAGCTAGACCTTCAGGTTCGAGAATGGGAGTGTCTCAACTGCGGTGCAAAACATGATAGAGACGAAAATGCAGCAATAAATATATTAGTCGCGGGCGGGCAGTCCGAGACATTAAACGGACGTGGAGGCAAGCGTAAGACTACTGCAAAAGTAGCAGCAGCCTGTGTTAGCGGAGCTTTGCGCCAGCAAAACGTCAACTCGCCGAGGAGCTACGGCTCAGTAGGAATCCCCGCGCCTTTAGGCCGGGGAAGATGTCAAAAATAGTAAAGATTAAAGAGAGAAGTCATTTCAGTTATCAGCGATCAGTTGGCCTCATAAGGTTGGAACTACGGACTTTAGTACCTCTGCAATAAGGAGGCTTGAAATATGGAATATTCTCTTTTTTTTATCCTCTAAAAAGGGGAGACTTGAGACCAAAATTTTTTGGTTAGGAGGTAAGAAGAGGAAGTTTATAAGACATAAGTAATAGCTGATGGCTGAATGCTTACTTTCTACCAATTAAATTTGATACCCAAATATTCTTCTAAACGTTGATTATGAGGTTGAAAATAATCACTTAATTTTTGTCGAAGTGATTCACTAATAGAAGAATAAGAACCAGCATTTAATTTTGGATAATCTGGAATTTGATAATCTGGCAAACCTAGAAAGTCGAAAACTTGCTTCATCGTACTTGCCGAGTCACTATAAAAGTCTTCACTTTTCAAAATTAGTAATTGTTCTCTAGGAAAAATAGCTAACCATTTCTTGAGGAATTCTACATATACGCCAGAAGCTATATAATCTCCTGCAAAATTCCAATAATTAGGATGATAAATTTTGCTGAGTTTTTCAAGTTGAGAATTAATAGCTACTTCACAAGAACGAAATTCTTTATTTAAACGTACTTGATGATAGTAATGAGAAATTGCTCGATCAACAGGATTTCTCATAATGAGAATTAGTTTGGTTTTGGGAAAAAAATGAAAGATTCTACAGGGAGCATATTGAGCATCAAAATAGGTAGTGCTTGCTTCTCCAGTTAAAAAATTTTTTGACTCTGAAATGGGAGGGAAATGTGCCCGATACCAATCTATACCTCTATGGAAATTGAAAGACCAAAAATGTATTTCTTTTTTGATGGCAGGTAAAATTTGGGGATGTTTAGTTATATAGCTATAAAGAGAGGTGGTTCCTCCTTTGCCTACTCCAATAATTAGAAAGTTGGCTTCTGATAATTGTTCTGAATTCCAGTGTTGGTTAACAAAGGTGGGATGGGTTTTATAAATATAATTTTTAGAGGCTGTTTGATAATATTTTATCGCTTCATTAATTCTGCCTACTTGAGTTAAAGCTTCTGCTAAATTTAGGTAAGTGGAAACTGAATTATTTTGATTTTCAATAAGTTTCTGAAATAAATTTACTGTCTCCTCAAGTTTGCCTAATTTTTCAAAGGTTTCCCAGAGACGAGTATCAGACCACCAAGCAAAATCAGGATTAATTTCTATAGCACGATGATAGGCAATAGAAGCTTCCAACCATTTTTGTTGTTGGGTTAAAGCTAATCCTAGATAATAGTAAGATTGACTATCTCGTTTAGTTTCTACAGCAACATAAGATGAGTTTAAATCTTGTTCTAGTTGAATTTTTTGCCGTAATATTTTCTCTAATTCCCGAAGGATATCTATTTGATATTTACTAGGGAATATTTCTCGCAACATATAATAGATAATGATGGCTCCAGAAATCTGATTTGCTTGTGCTAAAGCTGTGCCTAATTTTAAGTATAGTTCTGGATTTTCTCTGATGAGATATAGTGCTTTTTGATAAATAGGATATTGGTCTGGATTTTTAATAGCTTGACAATAATAATTGATAATTTCATCTAAATTTGATTCAGAAAGTTGGGCAAAAGCATCTCCTAACTGTAGGTGCATCCAAGGTAAATCCGGTCTAACTTGAGCAACCTCCAAATAAATAGCGATCGCTTCATCTAATTTTTTTTGTTTAAGTAAAACATCTCCCAGACATTGACGATACCAAACTACTTCTGGATTTAGTTTTATTGCTTGACGATATGCTATTTCTGCTGCTCCTAGTTTGCCAATTTGAAAAAGAATATCTGCTAATTTTTGATGAGTACCTTTAAGTTCTGGTTTGAGTTGAATTGCTGTTTGATAAGAAACAATGGCTTGCTCAAATTCTCCAACATTAACCAGTGCTTCTCCTAATTTATTGTAATCCCAATAACTATCAGGATTAATTTTAATAATTTGACGGTAAGCAACGACAGCTTCTGAGTATTTTTCTAGTTTAATTAGGGCATTTCCTAAGTTATGGTAAGACCAAGGAAAATCAGGATTTAATTTGATAGTTTGACGGTAAGCTGTAATAGCTTCATCCCACTTTTGTAGTTTAGTCAAAGCTTGTCCTAATTTATAGTAAGACCAAGAAAAATTTGGGTTGAGCTTTATTGCTTGATGGTAGGCATTAACGGCTTTATCCCACTGTTGTTGTTCTAGGAATTTTTCTCCTAATTCGTAGTAATTCATCTCAAGTTTTCCAATTAAATGTCATCTCTAAATCTGATTCTAGTTTGTGAATTTCAGCTTGAGAGAAATCTCTCAATTTTTGAGGCAGTAATTTCTTGATAAGCGGATAAGAGTCTAAGTTTAATTTCTGGTAGTCGAGAATTTGATAGTTTGGCAAATTGAAAAAATCAAATACTCCTGTCATCTTCCATTTTCCCAGTTAAATGTTATCTCTAAGTCTGATTCTAGTTTGTGAATTTCAGCTTGAAAGAAATCTCTCAATTTTTGGTGAAGTAATTTCTTGATAACAGGATAATATCCTCCGTTTAATTTTTGGTAGTGGGGAATTTGATATTTGGGTAAATTGAGAAAATCAAAGACTCGTTTCATTATAGTTGTGGGAGAAATTAAGAGCTTTATCGCACTGCTTTTCTCGAAATTTTTCTCCTAACTTTTAATCATCTATCTCTAGTTTCCCAGTTAAATTTCATCTGTAAGTCTGATTCATAGTTGTGAATTTCAGCTTGAGAGAAATCTCTAAATTTTTGAGGCAGTAATTTCTTGATAGGTGGATAATATCCTCCGTTGAATTTTTGGTAGTGGGGAATTTGATAGCTGGGCAAATTGAGAAAATCAAAGACTCCTTTCATCAGGTGTTGTGGGAGAAATTAAGAGCTTTATCGCACTGCTTTTCTCGAAATTTTTCTCCTAACTTTTAATCATCTATTCTCAGTCTGATTCTAATTTGTAAATTTCAGCTAGAAAAAAATCTCTCAGTTTTTGAAGCAGTAATTTTTTGATAGATGGATAAGACCTTCAGTTAAATTTCTGGTAGTTGGAAATTTGATAGTTTGGCAAATTGAGAAAATCAAAGATTCCTTTGAATTTTTGGTAGTCGGGAATTTGATAGTTGGGCAAATTGATAAAATCAAAGACTCCTTTCATCAGGTGTTGTGGGAGAAATTAAGAGCTTTATCGCACTGCTTTTCTCGAAATTTTTCTCCTAACTTTTAATCATCTATCTCTAGTTTCCCAGTTAAATTTCATATCTAAGTCTGATTCATAGTTGTGAATTTCAGCTCGAAAGAAATCTCTCAATTTTTGAGGCAGTAATTTCTTGATAAGCGGATAAGAGTCTAAGTTTAATTTCTGGTAGTCGAGAATTTGATAGTTTGGCAAATTGAAAAAATCAAATACTCCTGTCATCTTCCATTTTCCCAGTTAAATGTCATCTCTAAGTCTGATTCTAGTTTGTGAATTTCAGCTTGAGAGAAATCTCTAAATTTTTGAGGCAGTAATTTCTTGATAGGTGGATAATATCCTCCGTTGAATTTTTGGTAGTGGGGAATTTGATAGCTGGGCAAATTGAGAAAATCAAAGACTCCTTTCATCAGGTGTTGTGGGAGAAATTAAGAGCTTTATCGCACTGCTTTTCTCGAAATTTTTCTCCTAACTTTTAATCATCTATCTCTAGTTTCCCAGTTAAATTTCATATCTAAGTCTGATTCATAGTTGTGAATTTCAGCTTGAAAGAAATATCTAAATTTTTGAGGCAATAATTTCCTAATAAGTGGATAGGAGCATAAGTTAAATTTCTGGTAGTCGGGAATTTGATAGTTGGGCAAATTCAGAAAATCAAATACTCTTTTCATCTTCCATTTTCCCAATTAAATGTCATCTGTAAGTCTGATTCTAATTTTTGATGATGAGGTAGAAAGAAATCTCTCAATTTTTGCTGAAGTAATTTCTTGATAGATAGATAAAACCCTCCATTGAATTTCTGGTGGTCGGGAATTTGATGGTTAAGCAAATTCATAAAATCAAATACTCGTTTCATCATGGTTGTGGGAGAAATTAACAGCTTAAACCTACTGTTGTTATCGAAATTTTTTTCCTAACTCTGAGTCATTCATCTCTAAGTTTCCCAGTTAAATGTCATCCCTAAATACTCCTCTAATTTTTGATTATGAGGTCGAAATAAATTGGTCAATTTTTGGTGAAGTGATTTATTGATAGGTGGATAAGATCCTAAGTTTAATTTTCGGTAGTCAGGAACTTTATAAATGGATAAGACCTTCAGTTAAATTTTTGGTAGTGGGGAATTTGATGGTTGGGCAAATTGAGAAAATCAAAGACTTGTTTCATCATGGTTGTGGGAGAAATTAACAGCTTCTCCCCACTATTTTTATCCTAATTCTTAGTCATTCATCTCTAGTTTCCTAATTAAATGTCATCTGTAAGTCTAATTCTAATTTTTGATTATAAGGTCGAAATAAATTGGTCAATTTTTGGTGAAGTAATTTTTTGATAGGTGGATAAGAGTCTAAGTTTAATTTCTGGTATTTGGGAATTTGATGGTTGGGTAAATTGAGAAAATCAAATACTCATTTCATCTTCCATTTTCCCAGCTAAATTTCATATATAAGTCTGATTATAATTGAGGAATTTCAGCTCGAAATAAATTGGTCGATTTTTGGTGAAGTAATTTCTTGATAGATAGATAAAACCCTCCATTGAATTTCTGGTGGTCGGGAATTTGATGGTTAAGCAAATTCATAAAATCAAATACTCGTTTCATCATGGTTGTGGGAGAAATTAACAGCTTAAACCTACTGTTGTTATCGAAATTTTTTTCCTAACTCTGAGTCATTCATCTCTAAGTTTCCCAGTTAAATGTCATCCCTAAATACTCCTCTAATTTTTGATTATGAGGTCGAAAGAAGTTGGTCAATTTTTGATGCAGTGATTTACTGATAGGGGGATAGGAACCTAAATTTAATTTCTTGTAGTCAGGAACTTTATAATTTGGCAGACCGAGAAAATCAAATACTTGTTTCATCATGGTTGTTGGAGTTCGATAAAATTCTTCTGTGGGCAAAATTAGAATTTGTTCTTGAGGAAATATTCTCATCCAATTGTGGATAAAATCTATGTATATACCAGTGCCTAAATAATATAATTCATGATGCCAATAATTAGTGTCTAAGGGGGAATTTTTATAAATCATTTGCCAATTTTCTAATTCTTGATTTAATGCTGTTTCTAAAGAACGATTTTCTCTATTTATTCTCAACCAATGATAGTAGTGAGAAATAGCTCTATCTACAGGGTTTCTCAACATAATTATTAATTTGATTTTGGGAAAGTAATTAAATACTCTGTCTGGTGCTTCCCAATTTCCTAAATAACTAGGACTTGCTTCTCCAGTTATTAAATTTTCATGGTTTGGAATGGCAGGAAAATGAGAGAGATACCAATTTATTCCTTTGTCAAAGTTCATCGACCAAAAATTTATTTCTTTGACAACGGGGGATAAAATTTGAGGATGTTGGATGAGATAACTAAATAAGGAGGTAGTTCCTCCTTTTCCTGCTCCAATAATTAGAAAGTTAGGATTTTGAATGTCTGTCAAATTCCACTGTTTTTGGTAAAGGGAGGGATGAGATTTTAAAGTTTGTTGATAACAAGCAGTTTGGTAACAAATAATTGCTTCATCTATTTGATTCTGTTTTGTCAGAATTTCTCCGAGATTTATATAGGACAAATATGAATCTGGATTTTGTTGAATAAACTTTCGGTATAAATTGACTACTTCATCTAATTTTCCGCAACGCTCTAAAGTGTGCCATAAATTATAATTTGACCAAGATAATTCTGGATTAAGTTCTACAGCACGCAGATAAACAACAGCAGCTTCATCCCACTTTTGTTGTTGAATAAAAGCATCCCCTAAAAATTGATAAATTTCCGAAATATTAGGTTGAATAGAAATAGCTTTTTGATAAGAGGCGATCGCTTCATCTAATCTTTGTTGTTTGACTAGGGTATTTCCTAGGTAATTCCATAGCCAATAGTTATGAGGATTTTTTTCAATTTCTTGGCGGTAGATTTTTTCTGCTTTTTCCCATTTATCTTGTTTGAGAAACAAATTCCATAAACATAAATGAGGTCTATCTATTTCTGGATTAAGTTCTATTGCTTTTAAGTAACTGGTAATTGCTTGGTCTGATTTTCCTGTAGCTTCTAGAACATCTCCTAATGAATTATAAGACCAATAATAGTTAGGATTAATTTCTATAGCACGACGGTATGCTGTTATGGCTTCTTGCCAATTTTCTAATTTTACTAAAGCATCTCCTAATGAGTTATGAGACCAATAAGAATTAGGATTAATTTTGATGGCTTGATAATATTTGACAATAGCTTCTGTTTCTCTTTGTTGTTTGAATAACACTTCTCCTAAATTATGGTGAGCAGAGTAAATCTTGGGATTAATTTCTATAGCTTTTTGCAGAATAGTCTCAGCTTGGTCTAATTTACCTAATTTAATTAAAGTTTCTCCTAATTTATTGTGAGACCAATAGGAATTAGGATTAATTTTTACGGCTTTTTGGTAGGCAGTTACCGCTTCATGTAAATTATCTTGTTGAGTCAGTGCTTCTCCTAATTTTTCGTAAGATAAATAAAAATCAGGATTCAGTTTAATTGCTTGTCTAAATGCTGTAGTTGCTAAATCCCATTTTGATAGTTGAATAAAGCTCTCTCCCAATTTCTGATATGACCAAGAAAAATCAGGGTTAAGTTCTATAGCACGTTGATATGCTGTGACAGCTTTTTCCCACTGTTGAAGTTGCATTAAAGCTTCTCCTAATTTGTGATAAAACCAGGAAAAATTAGGATTAAGTTGAATGGCATGTTGGTAAATAGTAATAGCTTGTGAAAAATTTTCTTCTTGGAGGTAAATATCTCCCAATTTTTGGTAAATTCCCCAATATTCAGGTTGAAGTTCTAGAATTTTTTCATAACAGGCGATCGCTTGTTCTATTTTGCCTTGGGATAAATAAATTTCTGCCTGTTTTTGGTTTTGTAATACTATTGTTTGTAAGTCTGTATTTGAGGACATAATTCTAGAGGTGTCAGAAGGAAGAATTCAATAATTGATAATTGATAATTGATAATTGATAATTACCTCTCCCTAAAAGGAAGAGGATTGAATAAAAGGAAAATTTTTTCTTGTTTTTCCTTTAAAGGAGAGGAATTTCACCTTAATTATTCGGTAAAATATTTTAGTTATCCCAATTATTCTAAACATTCTTTTTTCACCC
>NZ_JAAHGO010000045.1:7991-74573 GCF_010672455.1 Okeania sp. SIO2C9
AAAGGAAGAGGATTGAATAAAAGGAAAATTTTTTCTTGTTTTTCCTTTAAAGGAGAGGAATTTCACCTTAATTATTCGGTAAAATATTTTAGTTATCCCAATTATTCTAAACATTCTTTTTTCACCCTTGGTATAAGGAGACTAGAATTAATTGAAGGATAAGAACCAGGATAATAGTTTTTGTATTCTCAGAGTCGATGATTTGTTAGAACTAAAAAATCAAAAATTTGTTTGGCTATTGCTGCGGGGTTTTCATATATTCACTTTTCGAGATTAAAAATTGTTCTCTGGGAAAAATATTCGTTCACTTTTGAATAAATATATTCTAGAGTAGTCAGGAGTCTGGAGTCTGGAGTCATAATGAATGGCATTTATACTATTTTTTAGATTGAAAATTATCTTTTTAGTTAAAGGGATATCTCCTTTCAATAATTGATAATTGATAATGGATAATTGATAATTACTTCTCCCTCAAAGGAAGAGGATTGAATAAAAGGAAAATTTTTTCTTGTTTTTCCTTTAAAGGAGAGGAATTTCACCTTAATTATTCGGTAAAATATTTTAGTTATCCCAATTATTCTAAACATTCTTTTTTCACCCTTGGTATAAGGAGACTAGAATTAATTGAAGGATAAGAACCAGGATAATAGTTTTTGTATTCTCAGAGTCGATGATTTGTTAGAACTAAAAAATCAAAAATTTGTTTGGCTATTGCTGCGGGGTTTTCATATATTCACTTTTCGAGATTAAAAATTGTTCTCTGGGAAAAATCTTCATTCACTCTTGAATAAAATATAGATATTAACCAATACTTACAGCACTTTTTAAGATGGTAAGGTACAGTTCAATATTAATCTCTATCTCCTCTTTACCGAAAAATTGTGGTTTAAAGCCGACCCTTTTAAGGGGATAATAAAGAAAAATTTTCATGATTAGTCAATCCTCTTCTTTTCAAGGATAGGTAATTGTTAATTATTAATTATTAATTATTAATTATTAATTATTAATTATTAATTATTAATTGTTGAAGACTCCCTATTCCCAGTTAAACTTCATACCTAAATATTCTTCAAGTTTTTGATTATAGGGTTGAAAATAATTACTTAGACTCTGGTGAATTGATTGAGGAAGAGTAGGATAAGAACCAGAATTTAATTTCTGGTAATTTTTGAGTTGATGTTTGGGTAAATCTAGAAAGTTAAAAACTTTTTCCATGATAGTTGCTGGGTTTTGATAAAAGTCTTCGCTTCTCAAAATCAGGAATTGTTTTCTGGGAAAAATAGTCATCCATTTTTTGATAAATTCTACATAAATTCCATAACTTATATAGTAAGAGATATGATTCCAGTAAGCTTGCTCAAGAGTAGATTCAGACATTTGCTGAAGTCTTTCTAACTGGGAATATATTGCTTCTGATAAAGATTTATTTTCCATCTTCGATCTGACTTCGTGATAATAGTGAGAAATTGCTCTATCTACTGGGTTTCGCAAAATTATAATCAACTTTATTTTGGGGAAAATACTAAATAGTCGTGTCGGGGTATGCCAACTATTAATATAGGTAGGAGTTGCTTCTCCTGTTAAAAATTTTGTTCCTTTTGGAATGGGAGGAAAATGAGCTAAGTACCAATTTATTCCTTTGTCAAAATGTCTCGACCAAAAATATATTTCTTTTTTAATGGCAGGTAAAACTTGGGGATGTTGAGCGAGATAGTTATATAGAGAAGTAGTGCCACTTTTGCCAGTGCCAATAATTATAAAGTTAGGATTTGTTACTTGTTCTTGATGCCAATATTTTTTCACAAAATTGGGATGAGATTTTAAAGTTTGCTCGTAACAAGCAGTGCGATAAGAGGTGACTGCCGCGTCAATTTTACCTTGCTCGCTGAGAACTTCTCCTAGGTTTAAGTGAGATAAAACGGAGTGTGGTTTCTTTTGAATAATTTGATGGTAAAAACTGACTACTTCATCAAGCTTATCGGACTGTTTTAAGTAATTCCAGAAACGATTATAAGACCAGTTAATTTCTGGGTTTAATTTGATGGCTTTGAGGAAAGCTAGACTTGCTTTTTCCAATTCTTCTTGTCGAGTCAGAGCGATGGCTAAATCATAGTAATATTTAGAAGATTTTGGGTTTTGTTCGATAGTTTTACGACATCTTTCTATTTCTAGTTCTAACTTTACTTTTTTCTCTAAAGTTTTCTGAAGTTGATTTATAATTTCTTGGTCATTTACTTTCAGTTGCAGAGCCATATTATAAATAATGATTGCCCCTTTATATTTTTCTTTTTTGCTGAGGGAGTTTCCTAAATATAAATATAAATCTGAATTTCGCGGTAAATGAAGCACTAATTTAGAATTAATTATCTCTGCTCTATCATTTTGAAGTGCAGAACAATAATAGTTAATTTTATCTTCTAAATTACTTTGGGATATTTGTGCGAATGCTTCTCCTAGTGTCTGATATATCCAAGGCATATTTTTTTCCATATTTAAGGCAGTCAAAAAGGTGAATATTGCTTGATTCCACCTTTTTAATTTCATTAAAATTTCCCCGATATTGTTATAAGACCAAGGTACATCTGGTTTGAATTTTATAGCTTCTACATAACTATCAACTGCTGCTTCTAATTTTCCTTGTTTGTGTAATATATCTGCTAATTGATGATAATTTTCTCTTTGATTTGGTTGAAGTTGGATTAAAGTTTCATAACAAGCGATCGCTTCTGAATAAATATCAAATTTCCTGTTTTTTTCGACTTCAGTTAGTTTAACTAATGCTGCTGCTAATTTACTATAAGCCAAATAAGAGTTAGGGTTAATTTTAACAATTTGACGGTAGACTGCTACTGCTTCTGACCATTTTTCAAGTTTGACTAAAGCTTCACCTAAATTATAGTAAGCCACATCTATATTAGGTTCTATTTCTATAGCTCGGCGATAAGTTGTTACTGCTTCCGACCATTTTGATAATTGCATTAAAGCATCCCCTAAATTTTTGTGGGGCAAATATAAATCTGGCTTTAATTCAGTAGTACGACGATAAACTTTAACAGCTTCCTCCCATTTTTCTAGCTGCATAAAAGCTGTGCCTAATTTTTGGTAAGACCAAGGAAAATCTGGATTTAGTTCAATAAATTTGCTGTAGGCAATGACAGCTTCATCCCATTTTTTTAATTTCAGGAATGTTTCTCCTAATTTATGGAAAGACCAGGGAAATTTTGGATTTAGTTCTGTAGCTTTTTGATATGAAATAACAGCTTCATCCCATTTTTCTAATTGTAGGAATGCTTCTCCTAATTTATGGAAAGACCAGGAAAAATTTGGATTTAGTTTTGTAGCTTTTTGATATGCAATAACAGCTTCATCCCATTTTTCTAATTGTAGGAATGCTTCTCCTAATTTGTGATGAATTTCTGCTTGGTTTGGGTTTAACTGAATTGCTCGATCGTAACTCTCAATTGCAGCTTGCCATTGTTGTTGCTGAGAAGATAAATTACCTAAATTAATATGAGCTTCTACTAAGTTAGAATTTATGGCGATCGCTTGTTGATAATTTTCTTTTGCTAAGTCTAATTTTTCCATTGTTTGTAAAGTTTTTCCTAGAATATTATAAGCAGGAGAAAATTTTTATTGTATCTCTATTATTTCGTTATAAATAAGATGTAAATCTAATATAAATTTTTGATAATTCATGTCTATATAAGCCATTTGGTATTTTTGCAAATGTGCGGTTTTTTTGCTGTCAGAGTCAGAACTCATAATTCAGAAGTTCGAGAAATATAATAGGGGAAAAAGATGGAATTTTGCCCCTATATTAACCATCTCCCCATCTCTCTATATTTACAGCAGTTTTCGAGTCTTGGAGGTACAAAGTTTTATTGCCCTAGGGAACAGGGAACAGGAGATATAAGAATAGTCTTACAACTTTACCTCACGCTTCCTCAAAAGTTCTGTAAGTCCATAAATAGGGCTTGCTGATTAAATCTAAAAGCATTGAAATATAAAGACTTTAGGCTTTTTGGGGCCTTTAAAAAGTGCCTGGTATCACGTCTGAAACGCTCAAAAAGTTAATATTTTAGGCGCATAGTTGGGCAGAAAAATCAAGGGACAATTCTTACTTCTACCTCCTCTAAATTCCCCTAACTCCTATCTCCTGTCTCCTGTCTCCTGTCTCCTGTCTCCTACCCCTACTAAAAGACTAGTGAAGCGCAAACCCTAAATAGACATCTCCAATTATCAAAAATAAAATCAATTATTTTGGGATACCAATATGACTTAAATTATCAGCTATCAGCTATGAGTTATTAACTTATTATCTTAGAAGGAGAATTTAAAATTATGTTTATGCAGCATTCCGCAGGAAAGAAAAAGGTAACAAGCTAACCTTAGTTGTACGTTCAAAAGCTGTTTGCGTAGCATGACCTAGGAAATGCTGAATGCTAATAAATAGCTAAATGCTTACCTGAAATTAATTCAATTTCTGCTAATTTCATAATTTTTAATAGCTTGTCTAGATTGACCAGAATATCTGGTGCATAGCCCATTGATTTAGCTGAATTAGGATTATCAAAATTTTCACCTATTAAGTAGTAGTGTAATAAGCCGCATACATTACTAATTTCCCAATATATAGGGGTAATATATTTGGGAGAAAAAATTTCAATTACTTTAGTTCCTGGACTACAAAAAACCAGGTTTGTCAGTCCAGCACCATGAGGAGTAATAATGAATTTAGCAGCTCCTAAACATAATGCTTGTTCTTCTACTGACATTGACTCTAAAGTAACGCTCATAAAGCCATATTTTTCCAATAAATTAACTACCTCTTTTTCATTTATAACTCGCCTCCATGATGCTAGACTTCGACTAATGTATATCCGTTCTGTTTTCCCAGATAATTTATATCTAGTTTCAGGCTTTAAAAATATACTTTTGAGGAACTCACAACCCCATTTTGTAACTCTAAGACCCCCTTGTTTAGATGTGAATGAAGGTACTACTAATTCTTTCGCTTTTATATGGGGATATTTTTGAGTTTCTATGATTTTTTCTAAAGGAATATCTAAAGCTTCTAGAGTTTGTCTATGAAATTTTTTATTGACCATACTAAAAACAAATTTATCTATAACAGGTATTAGATTACTTCTACGCAATAAATCTATCCGGTAAACTAGATTAAAAAACCACTGAAAATAATTTTTTTCTAACCATTTTACTGATAAAAAGGCTACAGTACCATTGATGTAGTGAACTGAAGGAAGTTTGGAGTCAGATAAAATTATTTCAGCACAACCAGTTGAAATATCTGTAACAAGTTTATTATCTGAAGTAATAACTGCAGTTGCTCCTGGCTTTACACAAGCTTTTCCATCAGGTACTACTACTATAAATCCTCCTACTAATTTAGCTTTTCTGCCTTGGAAACTTTTATGAATTTTTTGATCTATAGTTTGAGATGCCAACAAATTGATTTGAGTAGGTGGATGAATATCTATTCTGGTTATATTATTTTCTATAGAGTCTGAGGTAACTTCCCAATTTCCTGTTAAATTAAAAAACTTTTTGAGCCAATCTTTTGGTAATTTTTGGTCAGATTTCCAAATACGAGCGTCATTTTGACGACCTTGTTTTTCCAAGATATATGCTATATTTTGGTTAATTTTGTCAATATCTGCCCTGATTTTTAATGCTTGCATTAAACAGGGTATTGCTTCAGAAAAGTCCTGTTTTTGGACGTAAATATTGCCTGATTCTGCATAATGCCAGAAAGGCTCGGGATTAATTTCTATGGCTATTTGATAATTAGAAATTGCTTCATCTAGTAAACCTTTTTGTTGTAAAACTTTCCCTAATTTTCTGTAAAATAAATGGTTATTTGTTTCTAACTCTACAGCACGACGGTAAGCAATTATTGCTTCATCCCACTTGGTTAATTTCCTCAGTGCTTCTCCTAAGTTGTAATATGACCAAGAAAAATTTGGATTAATTTCTATAGCTGTTTGATAACTAACAACTGCTTCATCTAATAAACCTTTTTGTTGTAAAGCATCTGCTAATTTTCTGTGAAATAAATGGTTATTTGCTTCTAACTCTACAGCACGACGGTAAGCAATTATTGCTTCATCCCACTTGGTTAATTTCCTCAGTGCTTCTCCTAAGTTGTAATATGACCAAGAAAAATTTGGATTAATTTCTATAGCTGTTTGATAACTAACAACTGCTTCATCTAATAAACCTTTTTGTTGTAAAGCATCTGCTAATTTTCTGTGAAATAAATGGTTATTTGCTTCTAACTCTATAGCATGACGGTAAGCAATTATTGCTTCATCCCATTTTGTGAATTTACTCAGTGTTTCTCCTAGGTTGTAATATGACCAAGAAAAATTTGGATTAATTTCTATAGCTGTTTGATAACTAACAACTGCTTCATCTAATAAACCTTTTTGTTGTAAAGCATCTGCTAATTTTCTGTGAAATAAATGGTTATTTGCTTCTAACTCTATAGCACGACGATAAACAATAATTGCTTCATCCCATTCTTGAATTTTTACTAACCTTTGTCCTATATCGTAGAGCCATTTTATATTATTTGGTTCAGCTTCTAGTAAGCTTCGGTAATAATTTATAGCTAGATCGTGCCGTTCTAATTTTGATAAATTTTCTTCTAATCTCCGATAAAACCAATTTAAGGCGGGATTAATTTCTATCGCTCGTTTACAGCTAGAAATAGCTCTGTCTAAGTTTCCTGTTTGTTGCTGAATTTTTACTAATTTACGGTGAACTTCCCAAACATCACACTTGAGGTCTATTACTTTCTGATAATATTTTTCTGCTGATTCTAATTCTCCTTTTTCTTGGAGAATATCTGCCAATTTTTTGTAAGACCAAGGAAAATGTGGATTAATTTCTATAGATAGCTGGAAATTACTAATAGCTGCATCTAACTCTCCCATTTCTTGAAATATTTTTCCTAGTTTATGGTGAGCTACCCACAAGTCAGGTTGAATTTGAATTGCTCTTTGATAATAATTTATTGCTTCAGTTAACTCTCCTTGTTTAGCAACAGCGTCGCCTAAATTTTGATAAGCACTTGCCAAAGATGGATGTAATTTTATGGCTTGCTGGAAACAAGTGATCGCCTCTTCTATTTCCTCATTTTCTAACAATTTTTTTCCCGGTTTTAAATATTCTGAGGCTTGAGGATATTGAGCTTCTAAACTTAATGCTTGTTCCTGACAATCTCTGGCTAATTCTATTTTTCCTATTTGTTGCCAGATTTTTCCTAAATTACGATAAAAACCTGGTAAATTTGGTTTGAAACCGATGGCTTCTTGGTAAGATTTTATTGCTAATTGCCATTGTTTTTCCCTGGCATATAAGCTGCCTAAATTTGCATAAACTTCTGCCCACTCTGGCTGTTGATTTATTGCTTTGAAATACCATTCTTTTGCTTTATCTATTTCTCCCATTTTGTGGAAAATATTTCCCAATGTTTTATAGATGGGTGGAAAATCTGGCACTATTTCTAATGCTTGGTTACAAGCTATTATTGCCTCTTCTAATTTTCCTTGAGTTAAATATAATTCTGCTTTTTGAGATAAATTTGTTAGATTTATTTGTTTGTTCATCTTGAGCTTAGTCATACTAAATTAATTTGTAAGCATTTCCTGCGGACTGCTGCGTAAACAGCTATTAGCGGTTAGCTATTCCTACGGAATGCTTACCGAATAATTAGGATTTAAAGCCTCTCCTTTAAAGGAGAAATAAGCGGTCGAGAGATGGGGAGGAGACCTCGCCATATCCAATGGACCAAGAGAAGAAAAAATTTTCATGATTAGTCAATCCTCTTATTTTCAAGGAAAGGTAATAATTAATTAGGATTTGCGCTCAAAAGTCTTTTTTAAGGAGTAGGAGACCCACCCCTCGCTCCTCCCCCTCCCAGGAGGGGAAAAGGGGAGTAGAGGAACAGGAAAGTAATTTTTTTGCCCAACGATGTGCCTAAAATGGTAACTTTTTGAGCATGAACAGCTGAAAACCAAGGTATTACAGACCTAAAAATGCTAAAAGCTCTATCTGTAAAAGCTTTTAGATTTATTCAGCAAGCCCTAATTATTAATTATTAATTATTAATTATTAATTATTAATTATTTAAATTGCTTTTGCTAATTCCATTATTTTTAATAGCTGTTTTAAATTGACAATTATATCTGGTGTCCATAAGTGTTTTCCTAAATTATCATTATCAAAAAAATCCCCTAATAGATAATAATGTGAAAGACTACAAAAATTACTAATCCGCCAATATAAAGAATTAACATACTTGGGAGAAAAAATTTCAATTACTTTAGTTCCTGGACTACAAAATACTAGGTTTGTTAATCCAGCTCCATGAGGTGCAATTACAACTTTAGCAGCAGCCATATATGATACTTGTTCTGCTATTGACATTGATTCTAAGGTCAGACTAATAAAGCCAAATTTCTCTAACAAATTCACAACTTCCTCCTCATTAAGAACTCTACGCCATGATGCTAGCTTTCTACTAAGATATATACGTTTTGGTTGATGAGATACTTCTTTAATATTTTGAGGTTTCAAAAATAAATTTCTGAGAAACTCACAACTCCATTTATTTACCCATATTTCTCTTTGTTTCGCAGAACATGAAGGCACTATTAATTGTTTTGCTTTTATGTGAGGATACAATCTACTTTCGATTATTTTATCTTGGGAAATTCCCAATGCTTCTAAACTTTCTCGATGAATTTTTTTTTCGCAACTACCAAAAATAAACTTATCTATTTTAATATCTGTTCGACGTAATAAATCTATCCGTGCCACTACATCAAACATCCAGTGAAAATAATTTTTTTCTCTCCACTTTGCTGACAAAAAAGCTACATTTTTATTTATGTAATAAATAGGAGGTAATTGGGAAGAGGACATAATAACTGCAGCACAACCCGTAGAAACGTCTGATACTAATTTATTATCTGAGCTAATAACTGCAGTTGTTCCTAATTCTACACAACCTCTTCCTTCTGCTACTATTGCTATAAATGCTTCTGCTAATTTAAGTTTTTTTTCTTTAAAATTGGGATGAAGTTTGGAATCTATTGTTTGAGATGCTAAGAAAGTTACTAGCATTTCTGGATATATTTTTATGTGAATAATATTACTGTCTAATGAACTAGATATAATTTCCCAGTTTCCTGTTAATTTAAAAAATTTTTCTAGCCAATCTAGGGGTAATTTGTCTTCACAAGACCAAATATTAGCTGCATCTTGACGACCTTGTTTTGTGAGGATATATTCTATATTTTTATGCACTTCATCATAATCTGGTCTCAATTTTAGAGCTTGAATTAAATAAGGTATTGCTTCAGAAAACCTTTGCTGTTGAACATAAGCATCTCCTAATGCTCCATAAGACCAACAAGAATTGGGGTTGATTTTTATGGCTTTTTTGTAACTGGTGATCGCTTCTTCTACCAAACCTTTTTTATGTAAAATATCCCCTAGTTTTTTATGTAGTACATCTTTATTTTCTGCAAGTTTTAAGGCATTATAATAAGCTAAAGCTGCTTCATCCCATTCTTGATTTTGTTGATAAATGTCACCAATTAATTTATAGGGCCAAGATAATTTTTGATTTAGTTTTATAGCAATCTTACAAGCTGTAATGGCTTCTTTTAATTTTCCTTGCTTCAGCATAATCTGATTTAATTTGCGGTGAATATTCCAAGCATCTGGCTGAATTTCTATCACTTTTTGATAATAGTGTTTTGCAGGGTCTAATTTTTTTTTTTTTCTAGAATTTCACCTAATTTTTTGTAAGGCAAAGGAGAATTTGGGTTGATTTCTATAGCAAGTTTAAATTCTATGATAGCTGTATCTAACTCTCCTATTTCTTGAAATACTTTTCCTAGTTTATGATGAGCTATAAACAAGTCTTGTTTCTGTTCTATTGCTTGTTGATAAGATTTAATTGCTGGATGTAATTCTTTTTTTTCAACTAAAGCATCCCCTAATTTTTGATAGGCATTTGCCAAAGATGGGTTGAATTTTATGGCTTGCTGGAAATAAGCGATCGCCTCTTCTATTTCCCCATTTTCTAGAAATTTTTTTCCCCGTTTTAAGTATTCTAAAGCTTGAGGATATTCAGCTTCTAAACTTAATGCTTGTTCCTGACAATCTCTGGCTAATTCTATTTTTCCTATTTGTTGCCAGATTTTTCCTAAGTTCCGATAAAAACCTGGTAAATTTGGTTTAATTCCGATGGCTTCTTGGTAAGATTTTATTGCTAATTGCCATTGTTTTTCCTTGGCATATAAGCTGCCTAAGTTTGCATGAACTTCTGCCCATTCTGGCTGTTGATTTATTGCTTTGAGATACCATTCTTTTGCTTTGTCTATTTCTCCCATTTTGTGGAAAATATTTCCCAATGTTTTATAGATGGGTGGAAAATCTGGCACTATTTCTAATGCTTGGTTACAAGCTATTATTGCCTCTTCTAATTTTCCTTGAGTTAAATATAATTCTGCTGTTCTATTTAACTCATATAGTGAATTTTCCTGTTGTTTTTTCATTTTCATTTCTTTGTCAACTAACTTCTAATCCCTACTTGCTTATATAAGTTACAGAGTAGGATATCAAAATAAGTGCATCGTTAAGTGGAAAATATTTCCCAATGTTTTATAGGTGGGTGGAAAATCTGGCACTATTTCTAATACTTGGTTACAAGCTGTTATTACCTCTTCTAATTTTCCTTGGGCTAAATATATTTCTACTGTTTTATTTAACTCATATAGTGAATATTCCTGTTGTTTTTTCATTTCCCTATATACTCAGAAGAAATAGGGAATAGGTATGGAGGGAATAGGAAATAGAAGATAAATAAGTATAGGTCTACTTCATTAGGTTGATAAACTCTATATGATCGGAGATGTCTAATCACATCGGCTATTTCCCAATTAATTTTCATTGTTTCCCCAGATAATTTGAAATAGTCTGGTATTTCTTGAAAGTAGATATTTTTCCGATCAGAGGGAATAGGGAATAGGTATAGAGGGAATAGGAAATAGAAGATAAATAAGTATAGGTCTACCTCATTAGGTTGATCAACATTATATGATCGGAGATGTCTAATCACATCGGCTATTTCCCAATTAATTTTCATTGTTTCCCCAGATAATTTGAAATAGTCTGGTATTTCTTGAAAGTAGATATTTTTCCGATCAGAGGGAACAGGGAATAGGTATGGAGGGAATAGGAAATAGAAGATAAATAAGTATAGGTCTACCTCATTAGGTTGATCAACATTATATGATCGGAGATGTCTAATAACATCGGCTATTCCCCAATTAATTTTCATTGTTTCCCCAGATGATTTTCAACAGTTTGGTATTTCTTGAAAATAGATATTTTTCTTATATACCCAGAGGAAATAGGCAATAGGAATAGAAGATAAATAAGTATAGGTCTACCTCATTAGGTTGATCAACTCTATATGATCGGAGATGTCTAATCACATCGGCTATTTCCCAATTAATTTTCATTGTTTCCCCAGATGATTTTCAACAGTTTGGTATTTCTTGAAAGTAGATATTTTTCCTATATCAGAGGGAACAAGGAATAGAGAATAGGTATGGAGGAAATAGAAGATAAATAAGTATAGGTCTACCTCATTAGGTTGATCAACTCTATATGATCGGAGATGTCTAATCACATCAGCTATTTCCCAATTAATTTTCATTGTTTCCCCAGATAATTTGAAATAGTCTGGTATTTCTTGAAAGTAGATATTTTTCCTATATCAGAGGGAACAGGGAATAGGTATGGAGGGAATAGGAAATAGAAGATAAATAAGTATAGGTCTACCTCATTAGGTTGATCAACATTATATGATCGGAGATGTCTAATAACATCGCCTATTCCTCAATTAATTTTCATTGTTTCCCAAGATAATTTGAAATAGTCTGGTATTTCTTGAAAGTAGATATTTTTCCGATCAGAGGGAATAGCTATGGAGGGAATAGAAGATAAATAAGTATAGGTCTACCTCATTAGGTTGATCAACATTATATGATCGGAGATGTCTAATAACATCGCCTATTCCTCAATTAATTTTCATTGTTTCCCAAGATAATTTGAAATAGTCTGGTATTTCTTGAAAGTAGATATTTTTCCGATCAGAGGGAATAGCTATGGAGGGAATAGAAGATAAATAAGTATAGGTCTACCTCATTAGGTTGATCAACTCTATATGATCGGAGATGTCTAATAACATCGGCTATTTCCCAATTAATTTTTATTGTTTCCCAAGATAATTTTAAATAGTCTGACATTTCCTGAAAATAGATATTTTTTTTATATACCCAGAGGGAATAGAAGAGAAATAAGTATAGGTCTACCTCATTAGGTTGATAAACGTTATATGATTGGAGATGTCTAATAACATCGGCTATTTCCCAATTAATTTTTATTGTTTCCCAAGATAATTTTAAATAGTCTGACATTTCCTGAAAATAGATATTTTTTTTATATCAGAGGGAATAGGGAATAGGGAACAGGGAACAGGTAATAGGGAATAGGGAATCCAAAGATAAATAAGTATAGCTTTACCTTATTAGATTGAGAAACTCTATATGATCGGAGATGTCTCATAACATCAGCCATTCCCCAATTAATTTTCATTGTTTCCCCAGATAATTTTAAATAGTTTGGTATTTCTTGAAAATAGATATTTTTCCTATATCAGAGAGAATAGGAAATAGGGAATAAAAGACAAATAAGTATAGGTCTATTTTATGAGTTTGAGAAATACTATATTATCAGATATTTCTCATAACATCGCCTATTCCCCAATAAATTTTCATTGTTTCCCCAGATAATTTTAAATAGTCTTGTATTTCTTGAAAATAGACATTTTTCCTATATTAGAGGGAACAGGAAATAGAAAATAAATAAGTATAAGCCTACCTCATTAGGTTGAGAAACGTTATATGATCGGAGATGTCTAATAATATCGGCTATTTCAGAATTAATTTTCATTGTTTCCAAACATAATATTAAATAGTTTAGCATTTCTTTAAAATAGACATTTTTCCTATATACCCAGATAATTTTGGGAATATTAATATACATCTACTTGTTTCAGCACATAACCTAATTTTTTGTGAAATAAATAGTATATTTTACTTTCTTTTTATAGCTTTTTTATAGAGTTTTATACCAATTACCAAAAGTTATGCTATACATGGGATACCAAACTACTAAAAGCTAAAAACATCTTTCTCTTTTCTTTTTTACTGAATGCTGCGCATTTATAGCAGTTGCCATTACTGCTAGAATATTCTCAAATTTTATGGCTTTAGTCATAGCAATTTTTCCTATATCTTGCGCACCTAAACCACCAGCAAAGTTAAAAATAAAAAACTATAATGTCCCAAGCTTTTCTAACTCCAAAAGTAAGTATAATTATCCCAGTATATAATTGTGAACTCTACATCGCCCAAGCAATTGAAAGTGTATTTAAACAAACCTATACTAACTATGAAATTATTGTTATAGACGACGGTTCTACAGATAATACCCGTCAAGTATTACAACCATATATGACAAAAATTCGCTATTTTTATCAAGAGAATAAAGGATTATCTGCAACTCGTAACCGTGGCATTAAATTGGCAAAAGGAGAATTAATTGCTCTCCTTGATGCTGACGATCTATTTCTCTCTTATAAACTCACAGAACAACTTGCTATTTTTGATGCTCAATCAAATATTGGTTTAGTACAAAGTGGGTGGCGAGTTGTGAATGAAAAAGGAGAAAAAATTCAAGATATTGAACCTTGGCATAAATCTCCAGAACTAGATTTAGTAAGTTGGTTAAAATGGAAAACTACTAATCCTAGCGGAATGATGTTTCGCAAAGAATGGTTAGAAAAAGTAGGTGGGTTTAATGAAAAATTACGCAGATTAGAAGATTTTGATATTGTCATTCGATTAGCTTTAGCAGGTTGTCAATCTACTTGGTTTCCTAAAGTAGCTGTATGTTATCGTCAACATAGCAGTAATATGACTAGAAATTTACTTGCTCAAACAGCAGTAGAAGAACAAATTTTAGATGAACTTTTTTCTAACACCAATCTTCCCCTAAAAATTCAACAGTTAGAAAAAGAGTTACGTTACGGTTCCCTAATTTGGAATTGTTGGTGTTTATATAAATCTAACTACTTCGCTGAAATGGCTGATTATTTATATAAATCTTTAAAATTTTCCTCTTTTTCTGTTCTTAAAACTATCTGTAATTGGCTCTATTATTTTCAATATTATGCTGCTCTAGAAAACTATGATTTTAATTCTGTATTTTTCCATCAATTACCAGAATGGCAACAATTGATAACTAAAGTAATTCCTAATGGTTTACCACTGGTTAGTATTGTAATTCCTACCTACAATAATGCCGATTATATTCTTACCGCTATTAAAAGTATCCTGACTCAAACTTATACCATTTATGAAATCATTGTTATTGATGATGGTTCTACCGATAATACTCATCAAGTTTTGGAACCCTACCTAAATCAAATTAAATATGTATATCAAAAAAATCAAGGACCATCAAAAGCGCGGAATTATGGCATAGAAATAGCTCAAGGAAAATATATCGCCTTTCTGGATGCCGATGACTTTTTTCTACCCGAAAAATTAGCCGAACAAGTAGGATGTTTTGCAGAAGATTCTACTTTAACTATGGTGCAAAGTGGTTGGAGATTTGTTGATGAAAAAGGTCATACTATTAAAGATGTAAAACCTTGGGAAAATGGTGCAGAATTAGACTTAGAAAATTGGTTAATCTGGCAAGCAACTTTGCCTAGTGCAATGATGTTTAGAAGTGAGTGGTTAAATCTGAATGGAGGATTCGACCCGCGATATATTCCAGAGGATTTAGAAATAGTTTTGCGCTTGGCTTTATCCGGCGGAAAAGCGACTTGGTTACAAAGAGTTGGTGTTTGTTATCGACAGCATAATAGTAGTGTTTCTGGGTTAGGAAATCGACAAAAAATTACTCAAGAATTGGAAAAATTATTGGATGATTTTTTTAGAAAGCCTAATTTACCTGCCTCAATACGTCAAATAGAAAATCAAGTAAAATATCGCTCCCTACTTTGGAATTCTTGGCGCTTATATCAGGCGGGAAACTTTTCCGAAATGGCTGCTTATTTGCAAAAATCTTTAACTTATACTTCCGCCTCTACGACAGAAGCAATTTCTACTTGGATAGAATTATTTACCAAACTTGCTCGCCAAGAAGGAAATCAATTTAATGCCTATAATTTTAGTCAATTACCAGAGTGGAAAAAATTAATTAGTAATATTTTTAATCCAGTAGTACCGAGAGTCAGCGTAATTATTGCCACCTATAATAATGCCCACTATATATTAGAAGCGATCGCCAGCGTTTTTAATCAGACTTATACCTCTTATGAAATAATTGTAATTGATGATGGTTCTACAGATAATACCCGCGAAGTTTTAGAACCTTATTTTGATAAAATTCGTTATGTTTATCAAGAGAATAAAGGAGTATCCCACGCCCGAAATTTAGGTTTAGAAATGGCAGGGGGAGAATTTATTGCTTTTCTGGATGCTGATGACTTTTTTCTACCAGATAAACTGGCAAAACAGGTAGCTATTTTTGATACTCGTCCTTCTCTTGGTATTGTGCATAGTGGGTGGCGTTTAGTTAATGAAAAAGGGGAGAAAATTTCTGATATAGAATTATGGCATGGTTCCCTAGAATTAGATTTAGAAACTTGGGTAGTTTGGAAACCTGTAACTATTTCTATGATGTTTCGTCGGAGTTGGATAAAAAGTGCTGGAGGTTTTGATACTCGTTGGCATCATGGAGAAGATATAGATTTAGTATTACGTTTATCTGTAAATGGTTGTGAGGCAGTTTGGTTGCCAAAAGTTACTTATTGTTATCGTCAACATCATCGAAATGCTACTAGAAAATCTACCCACCAAGCTGTTAGTATGATGTCTGTTTTAGATAACTTTTTTAGCAGACCAAATTTATCAGTATCTATTCGTAAATTAGAGGGAAAATCTCGTTATTATACTTTGAGTTGGTTAGCATGGCAGGCACATCGAAATGAGAATTTAGTTGAGATGAGTAAATATCTACGACAAGCTGTAAAATATACTCCTTTATCTATGACAGAAACTATTTATCATTGGATTGATAGTTTTAATAGTCTTTATCAACAATATGGTTATGAATTTGATGCTTATGATTTAACAAATTCGGATATTTGGCAACAGTTAATGTCAGATATTTTTGTGAAGTAAGAAGGAAGAAGGAAGGAGGAAGAGGGAAGAAGGAAGAAGGAAGAAGGAAGAAGGAAGAAAGAAGGTTGATTATTTATATTCCGTTATTTTTGTGAAATAAGAAGGAAGGAGGAAAGAGGAAGAGGGAAGAAGAAAGAAGTAAAAAGGAAAAAGAAAGGTTGATTATTTATATTCCGTTATTTTTGTGAAATAAGAAGGAAGGAGGAAGAAGAAAGAAGTAGGAAGATTGATTATTTGCATTCCGTTATTTTTATGAAGGAAGAAGGAGGAAGGTTGATTATTGATATTCCGTTATTAGCGTCAAATTAAGGACAACATAGGTTGACAACAGTTATCAAACTATTCATGGTTAGCGATCGCTATTGCTGGTAATTAGTGTATTATCTAAGTTTACAGGTAATTTATCTGTCAGTTTATAACAACTTATAACGACAAAATGTTTGACAAAGCGTCAAAACAAGGACAACATAAGTTGACAACAATTATTAAAGCATTTAGATTTGGGAGTAATTTCTATAGCTGAAATAAACCCCTTAAAGGCAAAAAGCATAAAGATGTTAACTTGTAGAAAATGAGCTATATATTTTTTTTCAATAGATAATGCTTTTTTTCCTAAACTTTGATATTATGACTTATCTGTATCACTTAAAATAAACTTAGCTCAATTTCACTAAATGGAAGATTTAATTTTTTCTGTTGCCTTTGATGAAACAAGATATGAAGTCGGACTAGCTCCAATATCTATTGTAAGTGATGATTTCAACGGTGATGAGAATTTAGATTTAGTAGTTGCCAATTTTGGAGGTAGTGAAGTTTCTTTCCTATCAGGAGATGGGAATGGAAATTTCAGTGACTCCACTGCAATAACAGTTGGACTAGCACCTACCGCTGTAAGAGCAGGGGATTTTAATGGCGATGGAAACTCAGATTTAGCAGTTGCTAATGGTTTCGATAACAATGTTTCAGTATTACTTGGAGATGGGTCTGGTCTTTTTGATGACCCTGTTAATTTTCCAGTAGGAAATTTCCCAGCTTCCTTGCAAATAGGCGATTTGAATAACGATGGACAATTAGATTTAGCGGTTGCTAACTTTGGAGGAGGAGGAGAATTAGAAGACCTTGGAGGAGAAGGGGTCTCAATTCTTATAGGAGATGGTCTAGGTGGTTTTGAACCACTGCCAGAAATTTTCTTTGAGGATGGAGCTTTTGACCTCACAATAGGAGATTTTAATGAGGATGAAAATGAAGATTTAGTTGTTGTTAATTCCTTGAGCGATGACATTTCTATCCTCTTTGGAATTGGGGATGGTACTTTCGAGGAGCCTACTAATTTGCCAGCAGGAGATCGACCTGATGGGATTAATGCTGGGGATTTCCATCTAGATTTCCATCTAGATTTCGTAGTCGCTAATGCAGATGATGCAGATGTTTCAATCTTTGCCGGAGATGGCACCGGAAGTTTTACTCGTACTGATTTCCCTGTAGGAGAACTGCCTACAGAAATTGGAATAGGAGATTTTGATGATGATGGAAATCCAGATTTAGCAGTTGCCAACTTTTTCGGCAATAGTGCGTCAATTTTGCGAGGAAATGGTTCTGGAAACTTTAATAATCGAAATGACCTACCAGTAGGAACTCCAGCTAGAGCTATAGCTACTGGAGATTTTAACGAAGACGAGAACCTAGACCTAGTAGTTGCCATCTTTGGGGAAGAAGCAGAACCTGCTAACGAAATTTCTGTATTCCTAAATACAGGAGAGTTAATCAATACAGGTCTATTAATTAAAGGAACTCAGGATAACGAGACCCTAGTTGGTGGCGCCGACAACGACCGTATATTGGCGGTCTGGGTAATGACTCTCTCTACGGCAAAGACGGCAACGATGTGTTAGAAGGTCGTCAGGGTTTTGACCGCTTGTTTGGTGGTAGTGGTGACGATGCTCTCAAAGGTGGTCAAGGTCGCGATCGCTTAAATGGAGGTTCCGGCAACGACCAATTAACTGGTGGTGCCAGCATTGACCGCTTTATTTTCAATACGAATCAAGAATTTGATTCAGAAGATTTAGGTATAGATAAGATTACTGATTTTTCTGAAACTCAGGGAGACATTATTCTTCTCGATAAAACAACTTTTAGTGCAATTAACAGTGAGTCAGGAACAGGTTTCAGTATTGATGATGAGTTTACAACAGTAGATAGTGACGAACTTGCAGCCACAGTTGATGCAGTCATTGTCTACAATAGTGCCAATGGACACTTATTCTATAATCCTAATGGTAGCGACGCTGGTTTCGGTGATGGAGGTCAGTTTGCCGACTTGACAAATAATGCTTCGTTAACAGGAGATGATTTCTTCCTCAGAAGTTAGTCAGTATTGTATAGCGCTATGCGCTGTATAACAAGCAAATAGGGTTTGCTGAAAAAGTCTTTTAGTAGGTCTAGGAGACAGGAGACAACCAACCCCTCGCCCCTCCCCCTCCCAGGAGGGGAAGAATGGGGAATGAGCGAGGAGGTAGGAGCTAAGTTTTGTCCCAAGATTGTTCTGCCCAAATCTTGACCAAAATCATAAATTTTTGAACCATTACCACTTAAAACCTCGCACTTTTTGATACTTAAAAAGGCTAAAACCTTTATATATGAATACTTTTAGATTTAATCAGCAAGCTCCAAATAGACATCTCCAATAATAAAAGATAAAATTCAATTATCGCACATAAATGATCAATTCTTTTTCCCTACTCCCTACTCTCTATTTTCTGGAGATGTCTAGTAGCTTTGATAGATATCAAATGGGTTTTATATAATATTACTAGCTTTATATAAATGATGATCTTAACTCTACAATAAAGTAATTATCGTTCTCTATTCTATCTAATTCCTTTCAATTCGGTAATATGCAATTATTAATATTAGCATCACTAAAATTAGTACCACTTAAATTAGCGTCACTGAAATTAACACCATTGAGATTTGCACAGCTAAGATTAGCGCGACTGAGATTAGCTCCAATCAGGTTAGCATCTTTGAGATTTGCATGACTGAGGTTAGCATAACTAAGGTTAACGCCACTAAGATCGATACCATCCAAGTTAACACCCCACAAGTCAGCTCCCATCAAGTTAGCACCACTAAGATTGACATCACTTAGATAGGTATGCCAAAGGTGGGCACGATTAAGGTCACTGCCACTAAGGTTAGCACCCTTGAGATTAGCACCACTAAGGTTCACACCACCCAAGTTAGCATTGCTAATATTGGCATTTTCTAGGTTAGCATCCCACAGAGCAGCTACTCGTAGACTAGCGCCACAGAGATTAGCATTGCTGAGGTTGGCACGATTGAGGTCTACACGATTTAGTTGAGCATTACTGAGGTCATTACCTTGTAAGTTTCTTCCTTCTATTTTGTGATTCACAATGTCCCAAACTATATACCATTTTTGGTCAAGTCTAGTTGTTTGACTGAGTTTTACACCCTTAAGTTCAGCCCAACTAAGATCGACATTTTTCAGGTGAGCATGACTAAGGTCAGCATTGCTAAGATCGACTCCCTTAAGAATAGCACCTGTTAAATTAGCATTACGAAGATTGGCATGACGGAGTTTAGCATTAGTGAGATTAACATTGGTGAGATTAGTTGTACTCAGATCGACTTGGTTCATTTTAGCGCCATTAAGTTGAGCATTGCAGAATTTAGCAGCACTCAGATGAGCATTTGTCAGGTCAGCGTTACTAAGGTTAGCGTTACTAAGGTCAGCAGCACTGAGGTTGGCGCTACTGAAGTTGGCATCTCTCAAGTCTGCATCATTGAGGTCAGCAGCAGTAAGGTTGGCACCGCTCATTTCAGCATAGTTGAGTTGAGCTGACATTAGATTAGCTACACTCAAGTTAGCCTTCTCTAAATAAGCTCCAGCTAGGTTAGCTCCTTTCAAGTTAGCGTTACAAAGATTGACTTTTCTGAGATTTGAGTAACTGTAGTAGTTGCTATCAATATTTTGTCTTTGGCAATAGAGAACATTGCGGTCGCACATCCCAAAATTAGCTCCTTCTAGGTTAGCACTCCGGAGGTTAATATTGCTGAGGTCAACACCTCGAAGATCGGACTGACTTAGGTTGATTCTTTTGAGATTGTTATTTGTAGGTTGTTGGTTAACAATTTGCCATACCAAATGCCATTTAGAGTCTATTTTTGTCAAATCATTTATTTTTGTTTCTCGGAGGTTAACGTAGTTAAGATTAGCACCACTGAGATTGGCATTACTTAGGTCGGCATTAAATAAATTTGCATTACTTAGGTCAGCATCACTCAAATTTACACCAGTTAAATTAGTATTACTAAAGTCAGTATTCTTGAGATTAATACTTATAAGTTTAGCCGCACTAAAGTTACTTCCACTGAGATTAGAATTACTCAAATTCACTCTTCTAAGTTGAGCGCCACTGAAGTTAGAATTACTCAAATTTACACCTTCAAGGTTGATGCCAATTAGATTAATATTTCTGAAGTCTTTACCAATAGCTTGCTGATTAACTATTTCCCAGATTAATAAGCATTTACGATCAAGTTTTGTTTCTTTATTTAATTTAGTACCTCTGAGATTTGTATCTCTAAGTTTACTACCTCTTAAGTCTGCATGACTAAGATTTGCATTAGTTAAGTTAGCATTATTTAGGTTAGCAAGACTTATATCTGCACCACTAAGGTTTGCATTAGTTAAATTAGCATTAGTTAGGTTAACACCCCTGAGTTTGGCAAGGCTAAGATTAGCATTTTCAAGATTAGTGTTTTTTAGGTTAGCATCTTTCAGGTTAGCACCTCTTAAGTTAGCTTCTGTGAGGTTAGCATCTCTAAGATTAGTAATACTTAGATCGGCATCTTTTAAATAGGCAAAACTGAAATTTATACCTTGTAGGTCTGAACCATTAAGGTTTGCTCCCCTCATGTTAGCTCGGATAAAATTCCGTTTTCCAGTAGTGTATAACTCTAGTAGTTTAGATATATCCCAAGTATATTGGGACAATGCCAATTTAGCTTTAGGTTGTTGTTGTTCTAGGAGTATTGAATATGCGACCCATTGCACTTCTGCTGACCGATCCTGCAAGGCCATGAGTAACAAATCTAGTCCTAAATCTCCGTATTTGAGAGTTTCAGAAACTGCTGCTATTCTCAATTGTACTTCACCATATAGTAAACATTCTTTGACTGCTTCAATGTTATTGAGAATAGGGGTGGTAGATAGGGAAGATGATGTGACTAAGGTAGTATCCAGCGGAGGGATTTGATTCAAGTCGTTACTCATTTTTGTGGGCTTGATATATATATGCAATAACTTTACCTGAAAATAAAAATTTTGACATATTTGGTGAGTAGTTCTTCGAGGCTCACTGACTTTCTTTACTTTTGGAATCCTCTCAATAAATATTGATAAATTGAGCTAAATTTAAATGCTATAATTATAGTTTTACTTTTAATAAATTAGACTTTAACAGTATAGTTTTATTTTAAGAGTATTTGATTTTGACAAATTGGAGATAATTTCATTATTTTTCAATTAACTATTTAAGTATTTAATGAAGTTCTAAATAATTGATTATAAACAAGATTAGTAGATAGAGTATAATGTAAATTATGGGTAAGCATTTCCTGCGGACTGCTGCGCAAACAGCTATTAGCGGTCAGCGCTTCCCTACGGGATGCTACGCAAACAGGAATGAAAATTAACCTAAATAGCTCAAGTTAGCTGATGCCTTTGCTTTTTCCCAGACTTTTAATTCTTGCTCAAGCTCAATCCTAATCCCTACTTCAAATGCAATAAACTAGGAACGCTGAGATCTGAGAACTGGCACCTGAATGCTGACAATTATGGAATGGATTCAATTACTGTATTTTATCTAAGTAAAACATTCAATAATGGATAATTGATAATGGATAATTGATAATTACCTCTCCCTAAAAGGAAGAGGATTGACCAATAAGGAAAAAAATTATTTTTTTCCCCTTAAAAGGGGAGGCTTTAAACCTGAATTATTGAATTATTGAATTATTGAATTATTAATTTTTCGGTAAAAATAATATAAGTTACAAAAAAAAAGAGGAGAAATAATATAATATTGGTTATACATTTATTCTTTTTGAATTTAATTGATAGTTAAGTAAAATATTTACCAGTTAGGATAATTAAAAATATGATAACTAAAATTTTACCCCTAGTAAAAGACTCAAAAAAATTAGAAAATCGCCTCAAAGAAATTCCCCAAACTCCGGGAGTTTATTTAATGCGTGATAGTAGCGATCGCCTGCTTTATATTGGTAAATCAAAAAAGCTGAGAAATAGAGTCCGCTCCTATTTTCGAGAAAGCAAAAACCACAGTCATCGTATCAGCTTAATGGTACAACAAGTGGTAGAAATTGAATTTATTGTCACAGATACAGAAGCAGAAGCTTTGGCATTAGAAGCTAATCTTGTTAAACAGCATCAACCATATTTTAATGTCTTACTCAAAGATGACAAAAAATATCCATATTTATGTATAACTTGGTCGGAAGATTATCCCAGAGTTTTTATTACTAGAAAACGACGATTAGGTAAAGCTCAAGACCGTTATTACGGTCCTTATGTAGATACCAGACTTTTAAGAAATACCTTACATTTAGTCAAACAAATTTTTCCTCTACGCCAACGACAAAAACCTTTATTTAAAGACCGCCCTTGCCTGAATTATGACATTGGTCGCTGTCCGGGAGTTTGTCAGGCATTAATCACACCAGATGAATATCATAAAATTGTGCAAAAAGTCGCAATGATTTTTCAAGGCAGAACAGGAGAATTAATTGATATATTGAATACTCAAATGGCAAAAGAAGCAGAAACTTTAAATTTTGAAAAAGCCGCAGCTATTCGCGACCAAATTAGAGGCTTAGATTCTCTAAATGCCGACCAAAAAGTTTCTTTGCCAGACGATAGAGTTTCCAGAGATGCAATTGCCTTAGCTGGTAATGATAAATTTGCTTGCGTTCAATTATTCCAAATTCGAGCAGGTAAATTAGTAGGTAGATTAGGATTTATTGCTGAAACACCCAATTTAGTAACTGGAGAAAGTAAGGAATTAGGACTAATTTTACAACGGGTTTTAGAATCACATTATCAAACAGTAGAATCTGTAGAAATTCCTGTAGAAATTATTGTGCAATATGAATTACTAGAAAGTGAATTTTTGACAAATTGGTTAACAGAAAAAAAAGGTAAAAAAGTAGAAATTTTCGTACCTCAACGTCAGGGAAAAGCAGAATTAATAGAAATGGTAAAAAAGAACGCTGAATATGAATTGGCACGATTAAATAAAATGAGCGATCGCAACACCGCAGCAATGAACGACTTGGCAGAAATATTAGATATGCCAGAATTACCCCACCGTATTGAAGGTTATGATATTTCTCACATTCAAGGTTCAGATGCAGTGGCGTCGCGAGTCGTTTTTATTGACGGTTTGCCAGCAAAACAACATTATCGACATTACAAAATTCAAAACCCAGAAGTGCAGTCTGGTCATTCTGATGACTTTGCCAGTATGGCAGAAGTCATTCAAAGACGGTTTCGCAACTATGAAAAACAACCCACTACAGAGAAACCAGACTTAATCATGATAGACGGTGGAAAAGGGCAACTTTCCGCAGTGATGAAAGTGATACAAGATATGGAATTATTAGAGGAAGTGCGGGTGGTAAGTTTGGCAAAACAACGGGAGGAAATTTTTCTACCTGGGGAGTCGCTACCATTAAAAACTAATCCGGAACAATTAGGGGTACAGTTATTGCGGAGGTTGAGAGATGAAGCGCATCGGTTTGCCGTAAGTTTCCATAGAGATAAAAGAAGTCAAAGAATGAAGCGATCGCGCCTAGATGAGATTCCTGGTTTGGGACATCATCGGCAAAAATTGTTATTGGGGCATTTTCATTCTGTTGATTATATTCGGATGGCAACGGTACAGCAGTTGGCAGAGGTATCGGGAGTCGGACCAAAGTTGGCGCAGCAAATTTATGATTATTTTCATCCTTCTTAGAATCAGTCCTCAGGAGTCAGTCCTCAGGAGTCAGGAGAAATGGCTTGGGAGCGAGGAGGTAGGATTAATATCATGTCCGGTTGAATACTTATAATTAAGATAGTAGGGGAGCGGGGGAGTAGGGGAGTAGGGGAGCGGGGGAGTAGGGAAAACAGAAAGATTTACTGTTGAAGCATTCATTATAACTTTTTTCATCACGTTCTTATCCGGACATGATATAAGAATTGTCAATTTGGGATTTTTCTGCCCAACTATGAGCCTAATATCATGTTCGGTTGAATACTTATAAATAACTGTTGTGAGGAGTCAGTCCTCAGTCCTCAGTCCTCAGGAGTCAACCCACCCCTAACCCCTCCCAGGAGGGGAAGAAAGGAGGAATACATAGGAAATATTAGAGATGGGGTATTGATAATTTCAGTATTTCTCTGGTACTGTCAGTACCCGGAGTCCTTAAATTGTATTATAACTGACCCGTCCGAACATGATATAAAATACTAATATGCATGAGCATAAACAGCTGAAAACCAGGCACTTTTTTCGACCCCAAAAAGGCACTTGTCTTTATATGTCAATGCTTTTAGATTAGATCAGTAATATCATGTTCCCCCTCCGGGGGAGCTACGCTAACGGATAATCAGTTATAAATAAAATTTCAGAACTGACAATACCGAATAAATACTGAAATTATCTTGAAATACTGAAATTATCTTGATTTTTCTCCTTTCTTCCCTCCTGACTCCTGACTCCTGACTCCTGACTCCTCGCTAAGTTATTTATAAGTATTCAACCGAGCATTATATAAGAGCTAATTCTTAAGCTGTCCACAATTTTGATTTGCTGGAACAGCTTCTGCTATTTTTTTCGGGTTGGATAAATTTAGACTGGTCATAAGTTGAATAAAATCAAGGCGATCGCGACTGACAAAACGCTGGTTAAACCGTTTTTCTTCCCCAATGCTAGAAACAGTCTGACCTTTGTAGTCGTGACCTGGATAAACCAAAGTATCATCAGGGAGGGTAAATAACTTTTGAGTAACCACATCATACAATACCCCTGCATCTCCTCCTTGAAAGTCTGTACGACCGCATCCTCTAATCAACAGAGAGTCTCCTGTTAATAGGTATTTGTTATTTACTAAATAAGCAAGATGACTATCAGTATGACCGGGAGTAGCGATCGCCTGAATCTGAATTTCTCCCACTGCCAATATTTCTTTGTCTTCGAGAAAGCGATCGGCACAAGTCACCTGAGCATTTTTCGGTACAACACCTAAGCATCCTGTTGCAGTCTTTAGCTTACCAGTTCCTGTAATATGGTCAGCATGAATATGGGTTTCCAGACAATAGCGTAGTTGCAATTCTAACTCTGTTAATAATTTCAAGTCTCGTTCCACCTGTTCAAGCACTGGATCGACCAAAACAGCAGTTTTAGTTGCCTGGTCAGCAAACAGATAAGTATAAGTACTTGTTGTTGGGTCAAATAGTTGTCTAAATAACATTTTCTGATCTTATAGCTAGTTTTTTCTAGGCGTTTGGTCAGCAAACCGATTCTACTAATTATACCATTTTGAAAAAAGAATGTTACGAATAATAAGCTCCATCACGCATACTTTATATGAAAGTATATTTGACGAAAAAGATAACTTACAACATCAAAAATGGTATTAAATCTATTCCCATACGACTCCTGAATTCTGTTTGCGGAGCATTCGGTAGGAAATTCTGAATTCTAAGAGATACCCTAGCTATTTGTAGCAAAAATTTATCAATTTGGTATTACAGCACTTTTGAGGAAGCGTGAGGTACAGCTATAAGACTATTTATTTCTATATTCCCTGTTGCCTTCCGGAGCTGTTGTGTTGCCTAGAGCAATAAAACTTTGTACCTCATCAACTAGAAAACTGCTGTAAATATAGCAGTGCAAGGAAAAGGCGCGGATATATCAAAAACTGGTGGTGGTGCATAGTAATGGTAGAGAGTGTGTGGGGAGTGCGGGAGATGGGGAGATGGGGAGATGGGGGGATGGGGAGTGCGGGAGAAATTAAAAAAGATATATCTTCACCATTACCATGCAGGACTACCCAAAAACTTAAAACTCAAACAACGCCAGATTTTTCCTTCTTCCTTCTTCCCTCTTCCTTCTTCCTTTCTTCAATACCATTAATTTTGAGATTTTCACCCATGACAAATCTATTCAAAAATCACTCCTGTTAAGTTAACATCCTCAAGATTAGCATCAGTTAAATCTGCATTAGCCAAATTACAAATTTCTAAATTTGCTCCTTGTAAATTCGCTTTTTTAAAAGAAGTATTACTTAAATTTAAACCAGAAAAATTAGCATTTTTTAAATTCGCTCCGTCAAATATTACTCCAGTTAAATTAATCAACTTAATCTGAGTAAAATCCACTCCTGATAAATCCGTATTTGTAAAATTAGCACCTTGAAAATTTACTTCTTCTGTAAGTAGCTCCATAATAGCACTAACAAAAAAATTATCTAAACCTGTTGCACCTGAAAAATTTGCATAACTAAAATTTGCCCCATTCATTTCACCTAAAGTAAAATGTGCTTCCTGAAAATTTTCCCCTCTACAATTAGCATTTCTAAAATGTGAATCTTCATGCCAAAAATCAGCTCAACTAAAATTAGTATTAATACACACAGCATCATTAAAATGACCTGCAATAAAACAAGTATCACTTAAATCTGCACCTGCCAAACAAGCACCTGCTAAAAAAGCGTGTTCTGAACCACTTAAATTAGCATTTTTGAGATTAGCATTATTCATTAATTGATAATGGATAATGGATAATTGATAATTACAAGAAAGTTAAAACCGTTACGGAATTGAATATCAGGAGATATTATTTATTTTCTTGGTCGATTGGATATGGCGAGGAGACCCGCTCTTATCAGAGCCGCTCCGAAGATCGCCATCCCACCCAACGGGGAAGCTGCGAAGAGAGAACTCCGTTCCGCTGTCGCGTTTCGCGTCAGCGTTGCGTTACGCCAGTTTTGCGAAGCAAAAGCAAACGACCGCTGTCTTGGTCGATTGGATATGGCGAGGGGACCTCGCCATCCCTCGACCGCTTTTTTTCCCCTTAAAAGTGGAGGCTTTAAACCAGAATTATTTAATTATTAATTATTAATTATTAATTATTCGGTAAAATTAAATTGATATAAACTAGAATTACTAAAATTAGCACCTTCAAGATTAGCACCAGTTAAATTGACCCGTGAATCATCATCATGGGAGTCGTTAACGAAGTCAGAAGTCAGAAGTTGTTTTTGTAACGGGTTCATAAACCTTATCCAAACTTTCATCTTGATAACCAAGAAAAGCCTTTTTTATAGACATAATTTAATTTTTTTTCTCCATATTCTCCTATATGCTTTTCAACCTCTTGATGAATGTTTTTTACAGCAAATGCCACTTCTCAACTATTAACAATACCGATGTAATTCTAACATAAATAATGACAACTAGAGTTAAGATAAAGTCTCATTAATTAGCCAAGGGTAAAAATGTTCTTATCTTGAGAGAGAATATTTTTTCAGTTTGTCATGGGGAGCAAACAAATTTCCTTTTGTTCCCTACTCCCTACTCCCTAAATTTTTCCGAAGTGGTTATTTAAAGAGACATGATATAAGACTCTAACTACTATCAAAAAAATCAATAATATCCTATGATAACAATAGTATCAAAAGTAAGTAATATATTGGATAACAGAATGAAAATTGCAATTATCGGTTGTGGTTATGTAGGCACTAAAGTTGCCAAACTGTGGAGTCAAAACGGTCATCAAGTAACAGTGACTACTACAACTCCAGAAAGAGCTTCAGAACTAAAAAATATAACCTCACAAGTAGTAGTAATGAAAGGCAATGACCCCCAAGCGATGCAGGATGTATTGCAAAACCAAGACATGGTATTATTGAGTGTCGGTTTTCGCTCTCATATTGGCATGGAGTACAAACAAACCTATTTAGAAACTGCCCAAACTCTAGTTGCCACCTTGAAAAAAACTCCCAATATTCAACAAGTAATTTACACAGGTAGTTACTCAGTTTATGGTGACAAAAATGGTGAATGGATAGATGAAAATACCCCCGCTAACCCCTCCACTGACAACGGAAAAATTCTCCATGAAACTGAACAAGTCTTATTATCCGCATCCACTCCCCAGCAACGAGTATGTATCCTGCGTCTAGGGGGAATTTACGGTCCCGGTAGAGAGCTGATGAAAATTTTTAGTAGGTCGGCAGGCAAAACTCGCCCTGGGACTGGCGATCATGTCACTAATTGGGTTCACTTAGATGATATTGTCGGTGCTGTAGAATTTGCTAGAGACAGACAGTTGCAGGGTATTTACAACTTAGTTAATGATGTACCAATCAAAGGTAGAGAATTACTGGATGGTTTACATAAATATCAAGGTTTAGAAAAAGTTTCTTGGGATGGTTCCCCCTCATCAATGCGACCTTTTAATGCCAGAGTATCAAATAAAAAATTGAGGGATGAAGGTTTTGAGTTAGTTCATCCGGAAATTGTGTTTTGAAATAGCAGTCAGCACCTCAGCGATCAGCGGTCAGCTCTCAAGGCGTATGATGGGGGATACTCAAGACAAGCCGCTCCGCGTCTACAAACCCCCAGAACACGCACACCACGAGCTTTTTCAAGTCAGCGTGGGGGAAGCCGAACCCGCCGATTTTAGCTGTTTGCATAGCATCCCGCAGGGAAGCGCCGATAGCTTGTTAATAAGGGAGGAGTCAGGAGTCCAGTAGGGTGTGTTAGCGGTAGCGTAACACACCAAAACCCTATATATATTGTCAGTGGCGTAAGTTCCGATCTAGATGGTGCATTACATTTCATTAACGCACCCTACTGGACTATTTGGCGTTGCTGATTCTGGGTATGATGCAAGCCCCCCTAGCCCCCCAATTTTGGGGGGAATAAAACTCTAAAAGTCCCCCAATGCGCGGGGGATGCGCGGGGGCGAAGGCGAGAACCAAACAATCGCGCATTCATACTTCAATTCAGCAACGCCGACTATTTTAACTATTGCCTAATTCTTGAGACCTTTCTTTTGCCGCCATCACTGCTTCAATTAAAGCAGAACGAAAACCCAAACTTTCTAATTCGGCAATTCCGGCAATAGTTGTTCCTCCAGGACTTGTTACCCGGTCTTTCAACTCTGCTGGGTGCATTCCCGACTTTTGTAACATAACTGCCGTACCTAAAACTGTTTGTAATGCTAACTGATAAGCGATCGCTCTAGGTAAACCAGCACAAACTCCCCCATCTGTCAAGGACTCAATTAAAATTGCCACATAACCAGGTCCCGAACCAGATAAACCCGTAACTGCATCCATTAAAGTTTCTGGAACTTCCACTACCTTTCCTACCGACCGTAAAATGCGAGTAGCTAACTCCTGATGTTCCGGTTGAATATGCTTACCAAGAGCGATCGCGCTCATTCCTGCACCTACCGTTGCTGGAGCATTAGGCATGACTCTTACCATAGGTCGTGATCGGAAAGCTGCTTCCAACTTTTGCAGAGGTACACCTGCCATAATTGAAATTACTAATATAGTCTTACCACCAACTTGCCAGTCTGCCAATTCCGATGCTATAGTATCAAATATTTGAGGTTTAACCGCCAGTAACAAAGCTTCCGTTGTAGTAGTCACCACCAAACGATTATCAGTAGTTACCTCTACACCATATTCCCGTGCTAAAAAATCCCGCCTTTGTTGCTGCGGGTCACTAACTAAAATTTCTGAGGGTTGATAAATTTTTTGTTCCAGTAGTCGGGATAATAAAGCTTCACCCATTACCCCACCACCAATTAAACCAAACTTTGCAGTTGTCATTTTTCGCGTTGCTGAATAGCGTGTATGATATTAGTCTTAACTACTTAGGAGCAAACCCAGCACCTAACCCCTCCCAGGAGGGGAACGACCGAGTCAGGAGGAAAGAAAGAGGAATAGAAGAAGAAAGTTTTTTGGTCGCGGAGCGCGGAACGGAGTTCTATCGCACTCCGATAGGGATATGATATCATACCTCAAATCACCAACGCCTCATTTTTCAACTAAAATGTATGAATAGGGAATTGAGAATGGGTTCCTATACCGTTTCACGGAAGTTAGAAGTCAGCACGGGCGAATGAATGGCGATTCGCCCGTACAGAAGGCGCGAAGTAAAAGTTGATAGACTTAAAGTATTAACTACACAATAATTTCAGCCTATTATTCCACATCATCAGTTGCTGACTATTTGTGACATCCTTAGAGTGAATTGGTATTAGATAGATATATATAATTAGCGCTAATTATATTTGTTTGTGACCCCATATCCAAAATTCCTCAGCTATTATTGCATCATTTGAATTTGATCTGGTTGCCAAACTTGAGACCCAGAAGTTCCCACACGAGGGCGTGTTTGAGTCTGAGGCATCTCATTGATTACACCTGCTTGAGTTCTGACTTGTACGCAGCTTGGTGTAAACAGAAAAATACTTTCTCCGATACGTTCCTGATGACCATCCAGAGCATAAGTACCACCTGCTACAAAGTCCACTGCCCTTTGAGCTTGGTCTGGGTCCATAATAGTCAAATTTAAAACCACGGACTTGCGCTCCCGTAGAGCACGAATTGCTTGAGGCATTTCTTCAAAAGTTCGTGGTTCCATAACCACAACTTCTGACATTCCATTTAAAGCGCCAGGCATTCCAATTACATTGTTCATAACCGATCCCATTCCAGATTCTGATTTAACAGCTCCAGTAATACCTGTGCTGCTTGTCGTTGTTGTCGCAGTAGTGGCCCTATTTCTTAATCGGCGACTATTGCGATTTTCCTCTTCTGCTATTGGTATAGCAGCAGGAGCTTGCTGTTGTGGAGGATAAACACTTTGATATTGTTCTCCTTCCACTTCATCGTAATCATATTCGTACTCAACTTGTTCGTTGAGTCCCACAAAATCTTTTAGTTTGGAAAAAATACTATTCACCATTAAATTACTCCTTCGCTACTGTCAAATTCGGGCTATTGTCCCAAGGTAGCTTAATCGTGGGTAGTTTACTACTATTTTTACTTTTTAAGTTGTATTTGATAGCATATCAGTCCTTTTGACTTCTGCTTCATAAAACTGACACAACACGTCACAAAAAGTGACGAATTGATGTTTACTTCCTGCTTCTTGTGAGACCGTCGGCAGTTACTCATCCACAGGCATTAACGGTCAAATCTACCGCACCTCTTGAGTGCGTCTTACATTCTGAGGTCTCCTCAGAATTACGCACTCGCTTTTTTAAATTAATTGACGCATTCAAGTCGCGGTCTATTGATCAGCCACATTCTGGACAATCATAAGTCCTCAGATTTAATGACTTCTCCCCGATAATTTAAAGATACAGGCATTTTAAGCGGATGCTACGCAACGGGACAAATACATATTGCTTGCTTGCTTGTTCTGAGCTGTCACCCAGACTTATCTAGGTCAGACCAGTCAAAGCGCCCCTAGAAACTCACTTGTATTCACATTGTTAGTTTTCGGGAGGTTCTATCACTATGTCAAAATGGTACACTCCCTATCCTGCCATTGCTTGCGTTGAATGTATCAACCGTTGTTTCTTAATTTACCTGGATTTCTCCGTACTAGGACAGTTCCAAGTGCAGATGAACCCCTTACTCAAACTTTAATTTTATCACTTCGGCGGGATAAATCCCAAACCGTCATTTTCATCCCTTGCCTAAAGGCGAGGAGCTTTCAACCTTCTTATGTATAATCCTCCTCTCACCAAATAGAATTCTACCTAGTCTAATCATAGTTGTACCAGCAGTTATGGCTAAATTATAATCTTCTGACATTCCCATTGAAAGTTCCTGGATATTTAGATTAGACAAATTTTTTTTGCTAATTTCCTGGGCTAACTCCTGAGTTTTCTCAAATACTGATAAGGTTTGCCCATGATCTAATCCTTGGGGTGGAATAGTCATTAGACCCTTAATTTTAAGATTTTGACATTGATTTAACTGTGGTAAGTCAGTAATTAATTCTGGTATACTCCACCCATACTTATTAGGGTCGGGTAAAATTTTGACTTGCAGGCAAATATTAGGACTACAAGATAACTCTTCTGCTAAACGGTCAAGGCGTTTGGCCAGTGTTAAATTATCTACAGAATGAATCCATTGAAACTGCTGTAAGGCTTTTGCTGCTTTATTTCCTTGCAAGTGGCCAATCATATGCCAGGTAATATCTGGTAAATCTCGTAGTTGGCCTTGCTTTTCTTCTGCTTCTTGAACTTTATTTTCTCCAAAATCTCTTATTCCTGCTGCATAAGCAGTACGAATAGCATCAACTGATACCTGTTTAGTTACAGCAATTAGGCGTATTGATGCAGGTAAGTTAGAGCGGATTTTAGTAATACGTTCAGTAATTGACTCAACCATTTTATCTTGAGATTTGAGAATTTCTTATTATCTTTGTCTGTGGCGGGCTTAATAACCCACCGTCAACGGGGGTGCTTAAAATTGCTTGGGGTGATAAGACACGCAGGTGGGCGGTCTTGACTATACCCATGCAATTTTCCCTTCTGCCTTCAGCATAGCTGCCTTCTGCCTTCTTCAAGATTAGGCCGGACAATATAGTTAACTTTACTTTACTTGAGTAGAAGCACAGAACAGTTTCATTATTGAAAAGTATTTTTGTGAACTGCCTGAAGTTTTTGGTACTCAGTTGCTTGACCATTTCGACGCAGTTGGCGGAGGCGAATTTCCACCATTAAACGTGCGTCTGAACGACCTAAAGGTTCAAATTTAATACCTCCTATTCCATTTGTCACTAAAAAAAATAAGCGTTGAGCATAGAGGGTAGTAAATAATTCTTGGTTATCCTCAACTAAGCACACTCTGTATAAGAGGCCAAAGTTAGGATGGTTCATATAAGTTTCGTTGGTCATTTAGGCTTAAAAATCAGCAGATAATGACAGGATTTTTAAATAACTTAGTGGCCTTTGTCAATTGAAAGCCCCTAATTGTTTTAGATTTTAAATTTTACAGCTTAACAGATAAATTTAGGTTTTTGTTTTTTTCTGTAAATTATTAAATTCTCTTAGAAGTAAATAGACCCAGAAAATATATTTTCTGCAATTATAATTATTTGATATTTGAGTTGAATATCAATCTATAATTTTTGTCTTAAAAATTATCAACAAAATCAATCAGTGACTAGGTATCCCACAGAACTTTTTGAATTTTTTTGACTTTGAATACATTAACCATACCAGATAAATAATTATCTATAAGAATATATAATTTTGTTTTAATTTTGTCCTCCCCAAACTAACCTAACCCACCAGAATAACACTAAGGTAACCAATACTAACCAGTCCAATACCTTTAACTGTAGATCATGCCATTGTACTTTATGTTGATCGGGAGTTGTAAAACCTCGCACTTTCATTGCACTGGCAATTTGATCTGCTCGCAATAGCAAATTTTCTAATAGTCTTTCTGCTACTATTAACCATACCTGAGAAGCTTGTCGCAGTCCTAGTTTTTTCCAGTTAATTGCTCTAGTTCTAACTGAACGAACTAAATTTTGTATTTCCTCTAAAACTAGGGGAATAAACCTTAAGGATAACGTTAAAGTTAAACTTATTTCTGTTACAGGTAAATTTAATTTATTCAAAGGTTGCATTAAGTCTTCTATTCCGGCTGTAATTTCTTCTGACCCTGTGGTTAAAAGGTATAAGTTCGTACTATAAATAACGGTGAATAATAAGGTGGCAATCCTAATACCTAAATCTACTGAACGACGAGTTATAGTTAGTGGTCTTTGTTGAAAAAGGACGTATTTATAAGAGGTGGGTTGAGGTAATTCAGTTGGTTTTTGCTGTTGTGTTTGAGAAGTTGATTCAGTTGAAGTTTCTGTTTTTACCAATCCAAAAAAATTGGAAAAATTTTTAGCTTCTGGTACTGGTGGTAAATTATTAGTTTGTTCAGCAAAGGTTAGTTCATCTTTTGGTAGACGGGGTTGATAGTTAATTGAAAGTCCATCAGGGGCAATAGCTGCACTCATGACAAAAACTAAACAACAAAATGTGAGCAACCAACCCATTTGTCGTTTCCAAACTCGTAAAGGAATTGAGGCACTAAATGTTAATAAAATTAACATAGCTACTAATATTAAACGCCAGATTGAACTACTCAAAACTGGGCTGATTAGAAAGCTCATTAGCCAGATTAATTTAACTCTCGGGTCGAGTTTATGTAGCCATGTTATGGGTTTTTCTAAGTATAGTCCTAAAGGAAGCGATCGTAGTAAATCCATTTTTACTTTGGTGGTAGGTTATTTCAGTTATCAGTTATCAGTTATCAGTTATCAGTACTTCTTGCTTTCCTACGGAATGCTGCGCAAACAGCTAGAGGCTTGAAATCTGAAATATTCTCTTCTCTTGGTCGATTAGAGATGGCGAGGTCTCCTCGCCATCTCTCGACCGCTTTTTTATCCCCTTAAAAGGGGAGGCTTTAGAGCATAATTTTTCGGTAGTTACAGTCTTAATCTCTATATTTCTACCAAACTAAACTACTTTAGCAGTATTTTATCAAACTGGTATTAGGTGGTAGGTTTTATCTCAAGTCTTTGGAATTAATTAAAATCACGAAAAGTTGAGCGATATGAGATATAAAAGAACAAATTTAGATGAAATATAAGTTATTTTGCTATCTACCCATCTCTGGTAATGAATCAAAAGAGGGAGTAAGAAGTAGGGAGTAGGAATTAGGGGTAAATAATACCAATTTGATAAGTGTTTGTTACAAATAGTAGAGGTAAGGAAGAAGGAAGAAGGAAGAAGGAAGAAGGAGAAAAAATTGTAAAAAAGGTAAAAACAATAGATATAACTATCTAAAATGAACGAAAGCCACTATTTTAAGCATATCTGATCGAGAGGCACTTTTTATAGCATTCTTTTTTCAAATTGGTATAATTGATAATTTATGTGCGATAATTGATTTCATTTTTTATTATGGAATATGTCTAATATTAATGTTATTTATCTCAGTATTTAACCAGATATAACATTATTTAGCAAATAAAAAAAACAGGCAAATATATTAATAATTAACTTTAACAATTACCTGTTAATTATCAAAATAATTGGGTCGCGCAACCCCACCGGGAAATGGCAAAATGTTTTTGGAGACTTGCTCAGATCCCCGTTACAAAAAAACTTCTAACTTTTGACTTTTGACTTTTGACTTTTGAATTCATTAACCCTAAACACGAGTTGCTCTATTAACAGTATTATGCTCTACTTCCCGAGCTTTTTTGCCACGCCAAAGTAATCTTATTGGTGTTCCTGTAAATCCTAAATGTTGACGAAACTGACTTTGTATATAACGACGATAATTATCAGGAAAACGCTTGGGGTCATTCACAAATAAAGCAATTGTTGGTGGTTTACTTGTTACTTGAGTTCCATAATAAATTTTTCCTTGACGACCCTGACGAGTCGTTGGAGGAGAATTCCAACTAATAGCTTCCTCTAAAACTTCATTAATAACTGAAGTTGTTACCCGACGCTGATATTCATTGGCAGCATTATCTATTAAATCTATAATTTTCTCTACTCGTTTTCCTGTAGATGCACTAATAAAAATTATCTCTGCCCATTCCATAAAATATAGTCGCGACCTTACTTCTTGTTCATAAGTATAAATAGTATAGGCATCCTTTTCCACAGCATCCCATTTATTCACCACAATAACGCAAGCTCTACCTTCCTCAATAATCCGGTCTGCCAATTTTTGGTCTTGCTCTGTTACCCCATCTAAAGCATCAATTACAAACAGAACAACTTCAGTACGACGAATAGCTTTAAAAGCTCGATTAATACCAAAAAATTCTGCACCATATTCCACATTTTTCTTTTTTCTAATACCAGCAGTATCAATCAAACGATAAGTTTTTCCATTACGTTCTACTACAGTATCAATAGCATCTCTTGTAGTACCAGAAATAGGACTAACAATTGCACGATTTTCTCCAAGAAATGCGTTTAATAAACTAGATTTACCCACATTAGGACGACCAACAATTGCTACTCTAACCTCATTTGTTTCTGGAATTTCAGTAATAGGTGGTAAATGGGTAATTAACTCATCCAATAATTCTCCAGTGCCATTGCCATGAATGCCAGAAATGGGATAAGGTTCTCCTAAACCCAATTCCCAAAACATTGCAGCTTGGGTTAATCCTTCTGTCAGAGATTCGCACTTATTAACCGCTAGGAGGGTAGGGACAGGTTGTTGACGAAGCCATCTAGCTATTTCTTCATCTCCTCCAGTCAGACCAACTTGTCCATCTACTACAAAAATAGCAACACTTGCTTCCACGAGAGCGGCCATAGCTTGTTCGCGAATTAACGGTAAAAATTCTGTATTATCATCAAATATCAAGCCTCCTGTATCTACAACTTGAAATTCTCGGTCTCGCCAATATGCGTTACGGTAAGTACGATCGCGAGTTATTCCTGGTTCGTCATGGACAATTGCATCTTGATTCTCGGCCAAGCGATTTACTATTGTGGACTTTCCCACATTTGGTCTGCCAATAATAGCTACTATAGGTAAGGACATACTTAATTTTAATTAGTTTAGCTAAATATAACAATATGATTTTAGTTGTGAGATATTGAAGACTTTTAGGCAATAGGCAACAGGCAACAGGCAACAGGCAACAGGCAACAGGGAAAAAACGAATATATATGAATAAGATAACTGCCATGTTCTATGCTTTAAAGGAACACCCCAATTCTCACATCTGATTTCTGATTGCTATATAAATTATTCAAACTTTTATTGTAGCAAGAATTTTGTTGAAGCAAGTTTTATATCATTTCTGTTTAATAAGACATCTCCAGAAAAGAGGGAATAGGGAATAGGGAATAGGTATGGAGGGGGAAATAACTGATAATTCCTGTACGATAATTGATTTTATTTTTGATTTTTACCAGATGTCTATATAGTGGTGAAAAAAATTATCTTCTCACTTCAAGGGTAAATCTCTTTTCCTTCTTCCTTCTTCAATTGATTTTATTTTTGATTTTTACCAGATGTCTATTAGTGGTGAAAAAAAATTATCTTCTCACTTCAAGGGCAAATCTCTTTTCCTTCTTCCTTCTTACTTCTTCCTTCTTGTTTCTTACTTCTAATGAATACACCAAGTCATGCCATTATTAATCTAGTTATTCTTGCTAAACCACAATTACCACAAGCTAATCTTGCAATTGTAATAGGTGGAGTTTTACCAGATATTCCGATCTTTATTTTCTACTTTTGGGCAAAATTTATTGTCCGGTTACCAGAAGCCAAAATTTGGTCAGAAGCCTATTATCAACCATTAATACAAAATCTTGTTGCTACTTTTCATTCTATTCCTTTAGCAATAATTTTATTACTAATTTCTTACTATTTTGGCTGGGAAATCATGCAAGTTATTTGTATTAGTTTGGTGCTTCATTCTCTGTTTGATTTACCAGTACATAATAATGATGCTCATAGACATTTTTTCCCTTTAAGTAATTATCGATTTATTAGCCCTATTTCTTATTGGGACCCGAAACATTATGGAGCAATTGTTGCCTTGATAGAAATTTTACTGGTGTTATTAGCAAGTTTGTGGATATTTCCTAGTATTAATTCTGCAATAGGAAAAGTATTGATAGTTCTAGTTAATATTTTTTATGGTAGTAGTTATATTTATTTTTATAGTAGAAGGAAGAAGGAAGAAGGAAAAGGGAAGAAGTGAAAAAGGAAAAATCTGGCTTTGTCTGAGTTTTAAACTTTTGATATGTCCGCGCCCTTTCCTTCCACTGCTATATCTTCGTTCTTAAAATTTTCACCTACCACCTAATATCAAATCTGTTAGCATCGGTATAAAATTTTTTGAAGTTAGGACTCAGGTAGTAGGGGCGTTAACGATAGTTATGCGAAGCTAACGGCCATTTGCTAACATAGAAGCTCTCCGCTTGACATCTCGCGGAGCGTTAACGGAGTTATGCCACAGCAAAACCCCCGTACAGGAGTCAGGAGGAAAAACAGTTATAAAGATTTGGTAATTGTGAAGATGGACAATATTTTTATACCTAATTAAACGGATTTGATATAAAACCTAAAACCTTCTTAAATCGTTCTCAAATTTTCACCTACAACCTACCACCTAAAACCTAAAACCTTCTTAAATTAATTAAGAACGGCGAATATTAAAACAACACCACTCTCCTCGTTTCCAAAGAGTGGCCACAACCCAACCATTTTCTTCCAAAGTATCAGCAATTGATTTAGCTTGTTCTAGTAAAATTCCACTAAGAACGCCCCAAGTTGTAGGTTTAGCGATCGCTTCCAGACGTGGAATTATATCAATAATTACTTCAGCTAAAATATTACAAACTATACCATCTACCGGACCAGAAGCTAACTTAATTAAATGCTCAATATCCCCATGTTCAACAATTAATTTTTCAGCCGTTATATCATTTAATTTCCGATTACCAATAGTGGATCTAATTGCTAGTGGGTCAATATCAACTGCATATATCTGACGTACCCCTAATAATGCTGCCCCAATGGACAAAATACCACTACCACAACCAATATCAGCAATAATAGCTTCCGGATTAGGTTCCAACCCCAAGCGCATTTCCAATGACTCCAAACATAACTCCGTAGTAGGATGAGTTCCTGTACCAAAAGCTGCTCCTGGATCTAAACGAAGGATAATTCTATCTAAATTTTCTGGTAAATCTAGCCAAGCAGGATGAATTAGAAAGTGATCGCCAATTTCTTGAGGTTGCCAATATTGTTTCCAACTACTTGCCCAGTCTTCTTCCTCAATTAAATCCCAATTCACTACTGGAGTTGGTAAATTCATACATAGGGCATCCTGACGTAAGTGTACGGCCAAAGCTGACAAGTCCAACATTTGAGCTTGTTCTTCTGGTATATAAGCCAAGATCAAGCACTGATTCTCTTGGACTTGACTCGCAGTACCTCGACAACCAAAAGTATCTAGACGCCAAGCAATGACTTCCTCGAGACTTGGGTGACACAACACTCTAATTTCCCACCAGTTATATGCCATAAAAATTCCAGCTCTTTTACATTGTTATATTCTAGATTAGGTGGTAGTTGTTAGGTCGTAGGTTCAACAATTAATAATTAATAATTAACAATTACCTCTCCTTGAAAAGAAGAAGATTGACCCTTAAGGAAAATTTTTTCTCCTTTAAAGGAGAGGCTTTATACCTTAATTATTCGGTAAATTTTGTCATAATTCATAATAGAGTATATAACCTACAAACGCTTTTTTAGATCTTACTCTTACCTATAACCTATAACATATTACCTATTACCGAAAAATCCTGGTCTAAAGCCTTCCCTTTTAAGGGGATAAAAAAATATAATTCCGTATTTTCGTAGCCTCCTTATTGCAGAGGTACTGATAACTGATAACTGATAACTGAAATGACCTATTAGACATATCCAAATAATCAAAAATAAAATCAATTATCGTAAATAAATCATCAATTATTTCCCCCTACTCCCTACTCCCTACTCCCTACTCCCTCTTTTCTAGAGATGTCTATTAAAGAGCAACTGTATAAGCATCCCTAATTCCTGGTTCTTTGATAATTTCAGTTAATATTCCTTCTGGCAATGGGTCATCAATACTTAATACCATCACCGCATCACCTCGGACAATTTTACGACCCACCTGCATACTAGCAATATTCACATTAAAACTACCCAGGAGGGAACCTATTTTACCAATAATTCCGGGCAGATCCCGGTGCAGAGTCAATAACATATAGGGACTTGGGGGTACATTAATTGGAAATCCATCAATATTAGTAATCCGAATCTCATCTTCCCCAAGTAAAGCACCTCTAACAATATGGTCGCCCAGAGAACCCTTTGCTTCCAACTCTAACGAACCAGTATAGTCCCGGACTGAAGCATCCTTAGTTTCCACTACTCGAATACCTCTTTCCTTAGCTTCAATTGAAGCATTTACATAATTTACACGCTCTCGCAGAGCTTGAGAGAGTAAACCTTTGAGAGCCGCCACTACTACTGGTTTACTATCCCCAGTGGCCAAATCTCCTTGAAGACGGACATTCAGAAAATCAATTCGTCCACCTGCCAATTGACTAACTAAATTACCAAGAGTTTCAGCCAATAACAAATAGGGCTTAAGTTTTTCTAATGTATCTGGATACATACCAGGGATATTGACTGCCGATCTAGCAGGCAACCCCAACAACACATCTCGAATCTGTTCCGCAACATCTATTGCCACATTCACCTGAGCTTCAGCAGTAGAAGCTCCCAGGTGAGGAGTCATCACAATTTTTTGTCCTAGATCTCGTAGTGGGGACTCAGCTTCTAGAGGTTCATTTTCATACACATCTATAGCAGCACCAGCAATTTTGCCTTCTTTTAAAGCTTCTGCCAAAGCAACTTCATCAATAATGCCACCTCTAGCGCAATTAATAATACGAGCTGTGGGCTTCATTTTTGTGAAAGTTTCAGCATTAATTGAATGATAAGTTTCATCAGTTTTGGGTATGTGGAGAGTAATGTAGTCCGACTCTTGGACCAATAAATCCATATCTACCAAATTACAACCCAATTGGTCAGCTCTTTCTTTAGAGATAAATGGATCGTAGGCCAGAATTTTCATACCCATAGCTTTCGCCACCTTAGCTACATGGGAACCAATTTTACCCAGACCAACAACACCGAGAGTTTTTTTGTAAACCTCTACCCCAATAAACTTTTTACGGTCCCACTTACCACTAACAACTGACTGGTTAGCCTCTGCAACATGGCGAGACATAGATAACATCATGGCAAGAGCGTGTTCTGCTGCAGCGATCGTATTTCCTTCTGGGGAATTAACTACTACAATACCTTTACGGGTTGCTGCTGTTACATCTACGTTATCTACCCCTACTCCAGCACGACCAATAATTTTTAGTTGAGTAGCAGCTTCAATAATTTCTTTAGTAACTTTAGTACCAGAGCGAATCATTAAAGCATCATATTCTGGTATAATTTTGACCAATTCTTCTGCGGGTAGACCTGTTTTGACATCTACCTGAGCCACTTGGGAGATAATATCAATTCCAGTTTTATCTATTGAATCGGATACAAGAACTTTTGGCATAGGAAGTTAGTTGAATAATTGAATTATGTGACTGTTTTACCCACTGAAACTTTCGCTTCAGTTTGATTTTTGAGTTTCTCAAACAGCAGGAAATTTTGCCAGACTATCATTATGATTAGTCATGTTGATTTAGCAAAAATATTAGCTGCTGACTTAACCTTTCCCTTCAGAGTATCAGTATGGGCCTATAATTTTATTGATTGTCAGAAATATTTTAGATTGCTTCGACCGAATTTTATGAATTATCTAGTTGCTGTATTATCAGACCGCATTCAAGCTGAATCTGCCTATTCTGCTTTGGAAAAACAAGACTTGCCAATGAAGCAAGTGGCAATATTGGGCCGGGGCTATAAAACTGCTGATGAATATGGCCTAATCGATCCTAACGAGCAGGCCCGTAAACAAGCTATGCAGATGGTTACTTGGCTTGCACCTTTTGGTTTTGCTGCTGGTGTTACTTTTAGTCTCATTACGGGATTAAATACTTTTGCTTGGGCAGGAGAATTTGGTAATCATTTTATTGGTGGTATATTGGGGGCTATTTCTGGTGCAATGGGTGGAACTTTTGTTGGTGGTGGAGTGGGTCTGATTTTTGGTGGTGGTGATGCTCTGCCTTATCGTAACCGCCTCAATGCTGGTAAGTATTTGATTGTTGTTCAGGGTTCAGAAGCTCTGATTCGTCTAGCAACTCGCACTTTATATGAGTTTAAACCAGAAAATATCCAAGGATATACTTTAAATAATTAATAATTAATAATTAATAATTAATAACTGGAGAGTACAAAGGTTCTCCTGAACGCTATTTGAAATCGGGTTATATCAATTCTGGTTGCGGGCAAGATGCCCGCACTACAGACATATGTTAACGTTTGCGGTAGCATTCCGTAAAGAAAGCTTTGCGTTAGCAAACGTTAATATTTGTACTTCATATTACGACCGAATTTGCTGTAATTCTCATTCTTATCCTTCCTTTTACCTGACTCCTGACTATTGTGAAATAATACATTTATTCAGAAACGCCACTTATTCAATAAAAATTATGTTACCAAAAGAAGAACTTCTCAAAGGAATTGAAAATCGCGAAACTATTACTCGCATAATTGATCTAGCAGAACAAGCTATCAGAACTTGGGAAATTACTCAGAGTGATTTTTTGTCACCGCCAGAAATATTTGAGTCGGAAGCAATTTTTCAAAAGTTGACAGAAGTAGAATTAGTTTCCTGGGGTGGTTATCCTCAAGCGGAACGAAAAAGATTAGCGATCGCTCGTTCAGATTTACCTATTGATATTTCGAGTGTGGAATTAACAGCTATTAATATTGAGGGAAATTTTCTGTTTGATACTGCGACTCACCGAGATTTTCTTGGTTCGATGTTAGGGACGGGAATTGTCAGAGAAAAAACGGGGGATATTATTGTTTTGGGAGAACGTGGCGCTCAGGTAATAGTAGTGCCTGAATTGGTGGAATATTTAGAAATGAATCTGCAACAAGTTCGGTCTGTTCCTGTTAAAGTTAAACCTCTAGAATTGAGTGATTTAAGAATAAGAGAACCGAAAAAGAAAGAGTTAACAACTGTGGAAGCTTCCATGAGATTAGATGCAGTTGCTTCTGCTGGTTTTGGAATGTCTCGTAGTAAAATGGTTGGTTTTATTGAGGGGGGAGATGTGCGGGTAAATTGGAAGGAAGTTAGTCAGGCAAGTTATACTGTGAAAACTGGAGATTTAATTGCTATTCGAGGAAAAGGAAGGTTAGAAGTAGGGGATGTTGCGATTACCAAAAAAGAACGTTATCGGGTGCAGTTGACAAGGTATGTTTAGAAGAAGGAGTCAGGAGACAGGAGACAGGAGTCAGGAGGGAAGAAGAAGCAAGAGGAGAAGAAAGTTGTGTAGGTTGGGTTGACATCAGGTTAGCGGAGCTTATCCGGAGGATAAACCTAACAAAAATAGATATCTCAGGAATTACGCAAATTAACATTGAAAATGCCATATGTAGGGGCGTTAACGATAGTTATGCGAAGCAAATGGCATTTGCGTTCCGCAAAGCTTCGCTTTATATGTTGCGGAGCAAAACGCCCTCACTAGATTTATACCAATTCCCAAAAATAATGCTATACTTCCGATGCAACTTCAGTTATTAAGTAATAATAATTATTCAGTAATGTTTGCATGGGATTATCTGCATTAAATCCAAATATCTTATGTCTTTTAACCCTACTCCCTACTCTCAAATTCCCCTCTTAGGAGGGGTTAGGGGTGGGTTCCTACTCCCTACTCTCAAGGAGGTGTAGCAAGAATGCGTGAGAAATGGTATTAGTATCCGTGCGTAAGTCCTGATATTATGAAAATTATCTCAAATGGCTAAAGACATTTTCCATCAACAGGTTAAAAATGCTTTAATCAAGGATGGATGGAATATCACCCACGATCCTTTTACAATTCGGATTAGTGAAGCTATCAAATTACAAATAGATTTGGCAGCAGAAAATGCTATTGCAGCAGAAAGAGGTTCTGAAAAAATTGCTGTAGAAATTAAAAGCTTTATTGCAGACTCAGATATTAGCTCATTTCATACTGCATTGGGACAATATCTTAACTATTGTCAAGCACTTGAAGAACAAGAAGCAGACCGAATTGTTTATTTAGCTATTCCTCTGGAAACTTATCAAGATTTTTTTCAGCTTCCTTTTATCCAACGTTCTCTTAAACGTTTTCAAGTCAAACTAATTATTTATAATCCTAAATTGGAGGTGATTTCTGAATGGATAAATTAGAACAATATCGACAATTTGTTCAGGAAATTTTGAGTTCACACGCAGAAATAACAAATACCAATGATACAGTAAAAGATGAATTAATATTTGATACAAAACGTGACCATTATCAATTAGCTTATGTAGGTTGGCGAGGAGATAAAAGAGTATTTGGTCCTGTGATGCACTTTGATATTATAGATGGCAAAATTTGGATTCAATATAATGGTACGGAAGAATCTGTTGCTGAGAAATTAGAGCAAATGGGTGTACCTACTTCAGATATAGTTATCGGTTTTCATTCTGCTTTTAAGCGTCAATTTACTCGTTATGGGAAAAACTGAAGGTAAGCATTTAGCTATTTAGCACAAGTGTAGGTTGGGTTGACGTCAGGAAACCCAACAAAAATAGGGCGTTGCTGATTCTGGGTATGATTTTGCCCCCCGAGCAAGCCAATTTTGGGGGGAATAAAATTCTAAAAGTCCCCCAATTTTGGGGGATTTAGGGGGCTTGACCAGAAGCAAACAATCGCGCATTCATACTTCAATTCAACAACGCCAAAAATAGATATCTCTAAACATAAAGAAGGAGTCAGGAGACAGGAGACAGGAGGGAAGAAGAAGCAAGAGGAATTGAACCTATTTTGTGCTCAACAAATAGTTACAAATCAAGATTATTTTTAATTTATCAATTATGACAGAATCTACAGATAAATCAAACAAAATTATTACTGTCGGAGACCAAGCAACAACAAAAGATGAACTTGGTTTTACTCCTTATGTGATAGCTATGGCTGAATTTTTAACTAATGAAAATACAAAACCTCCACTGACTATTTCTATCGAAGGTGAATGGGGGAGTGGTAAATCTTCTTTTATGAAACAGTTGGAAAAGGAGATTCTTAAGAAGTCTGAAGAATTAGATAAAAAAGATTTAGCAGAGGTTTGGCAGAAAATTAAAGAAGACCAGATTATTTTCAGCAATCTATCAGATATTGGTAAATTTATCAAATTAGGATTAAAGCAAAAAACTCAAACTGTTTGGTTTAATGCTTGGCGACATGAAAAATCTGAGTCACTTTGGGCGACTTTTGCTCTTTCTTTTTTGGAAGAATTATCTAAAAATCGCAATATTCCTGATTTTTTCTATAACTTATACAGTCGGTTTCAGTTATTTATTTATCGTTTAAATTTTAAAGATAAACCGTTTAAAGCTATTCAGACTTTAGTGATGGTTTCGTTGATTTCGAGTATTACTGTAGCTATTCCAATTGTATACTGGAAATTTGGTTTTGAGGGAGTTTATCAGTTGTCTGAAAATTTGGCTGACACTCTAAAATCTGATTCAAAGGAGGAAGATAAAAGTCAAAAAGAAGAGGCTGAAACAACTAACAATGAGACAAAGGAAAATAATGATCGAGACTCAGAATCAACTAATAAAGAAGATGCAAATAATCTTTCTTTAAATATTTTGTTACAACTGGTCGGAATTAGTAGTTCTGCTGCCGGAATAGGAAAACTTTTCGGAATAATAAAAGACTTAATTGGGGACGAGAAAATGGATTTAACTCTATATCTTGAGTCTCCTGATTATGAAAAGGAAGCTGCTTTTATTGAAGAATTTCACGAAGATTTCTCTAAAATTGTTGGTGCTTATGTAGGTAGAGATGAGAAAATTTATGTTTTTATTGATGATCTTGATCGTTGTGAATTGGGTAAAGCTGCGGATCTATTACAAGGTATAAATATGATGATTTATGATGACCAGAATTTGATTTTTATTTTGGGAATGGATCGGGAAAAGGTAGCAGCTTCGATAACTTTTAAACAAAAAGATGTGATTCCTTTTCTAGCTTCAATTGCTAAAGAAAATCAAGAGTGGGAAAATCGAAATGATAGGTCTATCAAACAAGTAGACTATGGTTTTAGTTTTCTGGAAAAGTTTGTGCAATTATCATTCTCTGTTCCTGAATCTTCTCCCAATACATTAAATAATTTACTAGAAAAAGTATCTGGAAGTGAGATAAAAATAGAAACTGATAAGAAAAAATACTTTTTTTGGATTCCTTATAGTTTTATTGCTAAAATTGCTAAAATAAAAATATTTGATATTTACAAAAAGTTTAAAGAATTGGCAGGAAAAATTTTCAACAGATTATTTTCACCAAAAGAAGAGGCAGAATTAGAACAAAGTTTAAAACTACTTTTAGAGAAAATTCTCCAAGAAACAGAGTTTTTCTATCCAGAATTACCTATTTTTCCAGTTATTGAAAAAGATTTAGAACCAGAAAACCTTGCTATCCTAATGGAGATAGTTGCTCCTTTTTTTGATAATAACCCCCGTCGTTTAAAACAGTATGTTAATGCCCTGAAGTTAAAAACTTATATTGCTTATTATTCTATTGGAGTGACTTTTGATGAGAAACAAGCGATAACTATTGAACAGATGGGTAAATTTACTGCACTCACACTTAAATATCCTCGTCTTCTTGTTGAACTTAAAAATAATAATCAACTACTTGCTGAATTAGAAAAATATGCTATCGATCAATCTTCTGAATTAAATAACTCGATAATGCCATTAAAGGATAAAGGAAATGCAAATTATTGGATTAATAATTACCCAAAAATTCAACAGTTACTTTCCTCTAAAATGAAGTCGAATAATAATGATAAAAAGTATATTTTCCAAAATGGAGAGGTTAAAAAGTTACTGCAAGTTTCACAACAAGGGATATCTCCTAAATATTTCAAACTTCGTGAGTTATTAGCAGCAGGTAAGTGGAAAGAAGCTAATGATGAAACTTTCGATCTAATACTTCAAGCTAATAAAATTAAAAAATATTTATCAGTATATCGGAGAGAAACAATAGTAGGGTGGGTAACAGGAGCTTTAGTAGGAGCAGTAGTGGGAGTGAGAGTGGCAATATGGAGAGGATTATTAGAAGTTTCAGTATTAATATTAGGGGTAGCAGTAGTAGGGGGATTATTATCTGCATTAATAGAAAAAGCAGAAGGAGTAAAAAGAGTAAAGAAAGCAAAAATGGAAGTAGAATTTAGTGAATCTCTGCCTTCAGGAATATTAGCAGGAGCAGTATCTGGATTTCTGGTAGGATACGGAGCAGCCGCAGGAGTAGCATTAATAGTAAGAGTAATAGTAGCAGGAGTAGGAGTAGTAGTATCAGCAGCAATAGGAGGAATCGTAGCAGGAGTAGGAGTAGCAGTATCAGGAGTAAAATTAATGTACAGATTTCCATTATTGCGCTTAAGCTCAAGCGACTTTAAATACTTACAATACTCAAAAGCTATTGAAAACTTCCTTTCTGATGAGCTTCGTACTATCGATCAACTTTGGGTAAAATATAGTGGGGGTAAATTTGGCTTTAGTGTTCAAAAGAAAATTTTCCGTAATCAGGATAAGACAAAAGACTCGCAAATAGAGGATTTGAATAATTTTTGCGAAAGTTTGGGTTGGCAAAAGCAGGAGGAGCGGTTATTACACAAAGACCTTGACTTGGAATTAGACGGTGTACTACCGTGTTTATGGACTGCGGAAATACCTAGTATGGAAACAAAACAGAAGAAAGAGCAAAAAAATCTCTTAATTATAGACATAAATTCAGATAAAGGAATAAAAGAAAAAGTCTTAAAATTGTACTTTGATATTCTCAGCAAAGACTTATAGAAAAAAGTAAATCAAGTGCTTCAGCGGTCAACAAAAAAAGTTAATGTATCCCTATTTAAGGAGTCATAAGTCAGAATTTGTTCATGTTTTCAATTCAAATTAACTGTTATAAAAATTGTCACAACCAATTTATGTCAGGTTGCATTAATTAACCACAATACAAAAAGATGGTATAGATAATCTAGTCATTTATGGTATAGATAATTTAGTCATCTATGGTATAGATAATCTAGTCATCTTTAGATGACTTAAGCTATCAGTCAAGGATTTCAATCCTTGGCTTGGTTTGGCTTGGTTTGGGCAGCCATCGAGTATCAAGTTTGGCTTTCTCATCCGCCAAGAAATAAATTTCTTGGCTCATAGCAAAAGTCATCTGAAGATGACTAAAGATAGCTGATTTATTATGGCTAATTAATGAAATTTGATATGAGGATTGCTATATTAAACATCTCTAATAATAAAAAATAAAACTAATTATTTCCTGCTACTTTGTACGGACGTTATATACAACATCTCTACCTAATTCCTACTCCCTCTTTTTACGACACAGCAAAACCTGTATATTTTCGTTTATAAGGTGCATGAAAAGCCAGAACAATATCTGATGAAGGCACTCCTAAATCTACTAATTCATCCGCAATACCCATTTTTGTACCATCATGTTGTATCCAGATTTTTTCATTTTTAATATCTATTTGTAAAACACAACCTCGTATTCTTTCATTCCCATCCCAACCAACATTTAAAAGTTGGGCATTGCTGATTCTGGGTATGATGCAAGCCCCCCTAGCCCCCCAAATTGGGGGGGAAGAAACTCTGAAAGTCCCCCATATTTGGGGGATTTAGGGGGCTTGAGCAAAACTAAACAATCGCGCATTCATACTTCAATTCAGCAACGCCAAAGTTGATAATGGTCGCGATCGCGGTCGAAAATTGTTTGTACTTCCACCTCTCCATAAGATGGTTTGTATTGTCCATATTCCTTAATTATTTGCTCAATATAATTTCTGTATTTTTCTAACTTTTCCATTCTATAATTACCTCCTGCTCTACATCATAAATAATTAGTTTAAGACGTTGTTATGCAATTACTCCTTGAGTAAATAGTAACCTAAAAAAAGTTTTATAAGTGTCTTCAGGAACAGCTAAATATAAAATTCGCTCCCGGTCTTTTTGGTTAAGAATAAAACGGTAATTCAAATACTGACCTAATGCCGTATGAAATTCATAAGTTATTGATTTTTGAATGAAACTTTTGATTTCTACAGCAATTTTTTCCCCATCTTTTTCTGCACCAACAAGTTTTTCTGCACCCAGATCGACATACATATCAACTCCACCAAATTCTAAAAAAAGGGGGTCATCAGTAATAGTCCAATTTTCTTTAATTAAAGCATTTTTGACAGCATCATGAAAAACATCTTTGGCAGGCATAATTCTTACACCGAATTTTATACTAAAAAATTATTGACACTTTGTAGGTTAGGTTGAAGTTTACGGAAACCCAAAATTATAGCTTGGTGTTGGGTTGCGCGGTCGCTTAACCCAACCTACGGTATTATCTATCAACTGGATTTTAAATTGGGCAACTATTAGGTATATCTATTATTAAATTAACTACTGGACTGATGAGTTATCCGAAGATTATAATATAAGTAATAAATCTAGAGGTAAAAATAAAAATATGTCACGTTTATATAACCGAGCTTATAAAATATTAGAGGTTGAAGTTAACAAGTGTGCTAAAGAAGATGTGGTTGGGGAAGTAGGAAAAAATATAGTAATGAAAAGATTGGATAAGTTAACTTTCCAATCAGGAGAACCCCTAAAAGAAGAAGAGTTAAGTTATTTAGTAAAAGACCAATTTCCTAATTTTAGTGACACAGTTATTCAGAAAGCGGCTAAAGCAAATAAACCACCAGGAATGTTGAGTAAAATTGCCTGGATACCTGCTGCATTAGTGGGAATGGCAGGGATAGTTTGGGTGGCAAATTTACCCTATCCAATGATTCGTAAACCTGTGTCTAGAGTAGCACCAATAATTTTGATACCTAGCTATATAAGTATGGATAATAACTATCGACAGGCGATCGCTAATGTTGAACAAGCAGACCAATTAATTAATCAGGCAACTTCCAGTGTAGATATCAATTTTGGTGCTGAGAAAGTTGCTTTAGCACAAAAACATCTTGATGAATTGCCAGTTTGGTTTTTAGGTTATTATCCTGAAAGATACTGTACCTTTTTTAGTTGTTCTTGGAAATTCACATTAGATGAATTTGAAACTGCGAGAAAACAGATAGGACGAATGGAGGCAAAGGTATTTCAAGAAAAAAATGCTCAAACATTGTTAACGGAAGCGGAACAAACAATTACAACAACTAAACAACAGTATCAACAAGCGACAACACCAGCAGATAAACAACAGGCGATCGCTGACTGGCAAGCAGCAATAGATAAGTTAGAGCAAATTCCTCCTACTACTCTCGCTGGAAAAATGGTGAAACCAAAGTTAGCAGCGACAAAGCGAGATTTTCAAATAGAGGCGGTTTTAGCTGAGGGAAGTAAACTCAGTTTCACTTTTATGCAAGTGGCAAAACAATTTAATATGCAAGCAGCTACAGCTGCCCAAAATGGACCACATCCAGAGCAACAATGGCAAGTGGTGGCGAGTTTATGGGAGCAAGCAATTAATCAATTACAGAAAATACCAGCAGATAATCCAGCTTATTTGGAAGCACAGACTAAACTGGGAGAATATCAGGTTAATTTAGCTAATGTAAAAATGCGGTTGCAAGCAGAAACAGAGTCAAAAAAAGCTTTGAAGGAGGCTAAAAATTTAATTGCAGATTGGCAAAGATATGCTGCTGATAATAATTCTAATCGTGGTATATTGGCAAGTAAACTTCAATTAATTATTAATCAGTTAGAGAATATTAAACCAGAAACAACTTATTATCAAGAAGCTCAAGAATTGTTGAAATTTGCTCAGAATAAACAGAATAATTTATAAAAATAAGAATTAGGGAGTAGGTAGTAGGGAAAATAATTGATGTATCTAGATGTAATGATTGATTTTATTTTCTATTGATTCAGCCGAAAATTAGTTTTTTGTATCATAATCTTTGGGGATAAAAATAATTACCGAATAATTAAGGTTTAAAGCCTCTCCTTTAAAGGAGAAGCAAGAAAAAATTTTCCTTTTATTCAATCCTCTTCCTTTTAGGGAGAGGTAATTATCAATTATCCATTATCAATTATCAATTATTGAAATATCCCCAAAAAAAATAACTTTATAATAGGAGAAAAAAATATGACAACAGAACGTTGGAATAATGAAATATTAGACCGTCTTATACCAAGCGTGATAAATGTTTGTTACAAATGGTAGGGACGTTGCATAGTCCGTACGAAAGAAGGAATAGGGAAGACCGAAGTTGGGGTAAATATTGAAAAAAAGGGAAAAAAGATAGGAATAACTATTTTAAATGAACTGGAGCAGCTATTTTTAAGCATATCCGTTCGAGGTCTACTTTTTTGTAGCATTCTTTTTTTAAATTGGTATTATGAGTGCTATTGCAGAGACACGAGAGATAGTAGAGCGCAATGCTCGTACCATTGAAAGTAACGCTCGTGTCATCGAAGCTCAAGATAATAAATTATCAGAAACACGGGATTTGATTAACAGTAATGCTCGTATTATTCAAGCATTAGCAAATAGCACAGCAGAAGCAGCAGAAGAACGAGAACGAATCTCACAAAAACAAGAGCAAATATTGGAAATTATTGCACAACAACAAGCGGAAATTCGTGGTTTGCAAACAGAAAATCGGCGTATTTTAGATATTTTACTTAACGAACGTCAAGAGGATAATTCAGACGAAAGTTAGTTTTTTCGTACGATCATCTTTGGGGATAAAAATAATTATATATCCCCAGAAAAATAACTTTATACAGCGCTTTTCAAATTCAAGTTAGTTTTTTTATACGATCATCTGTGGAGATAAAAATAATTATATATCCCCAGAAAAAGGGGTTGCACATTATGGAATGATATTAGACATCTCCATAAAAGAGGCAACAGGCAACAGGTAACAGGCAACAGTGAATAGGGAATAGGGAGAAATAATTGATAATTTATGGATAATAATTGATTTTATTTTTGATTTTTACGCCTATGTATATTGCCATATTGCCAAAAAATAGTCGATAATTTGAATCGAAAAAACCTAGTATTAATCATTCTAGCAATTCTCAAATCCAAAATTATGTTCATCAAAAATGTCAAATCATTCGTCACTGTGCAACGCCCAGAAAAATAACTTTATACAGCGCTTTTCAAATTGATGAACCATATCGCCATAACTAAAACCCTTTAGGGACAACAGAAAAAAAATCTTGAAATCTCTCCCCTAAATTTTTAAGCTGACCATAATAATACATAATTCTTAATAGACAATTCCTAAATGACTATGCTACAAGAAAAAGAATATATTACAAAACTAATTAATTTCTTTAGAATCATACATAGTTATGTCTACAAATACACCAACTCTTGCAGGATTATACATTCTATCCTCAGAAGAAAAACTAACTTTTCCGCTCAAACACACCGAAGTTAAAGCTAAAATAGCGGGCAACCTATCCCGCGTCGAAGTAACTCAACAATTTGAGAACCCATTCACCGAACCCCTAGAAGCAACTTATCTCTTCCCACTACCAGACGAAGCAGCAGTCGATGAAATGGAAATCAAAATAGGCGATCGCTTAATCAAAGGTAATATCAAAAAACGAGAAGAAGCAAAAAAAATCTATCAACAAGCTAAACAACAAGGTCGCACCGCAGGATTACTCGAACAACAGCGCGATAATATTTTCACTCAGTCCTTAGCAAATATCAAACCAGGGGAGAAAATAGATGTAATTATTCGCTATACAGACTCCCTGAAATTTGAAGGTGGGGACTATGAATTTGTATTTCCCATGGTTGTGGGACCTCGCTATATTCCCGGAACGCCTTTAGATAGAAGTGGTGATACAGACCAAGTTCCTGATGCTAGTCAAATTACACCGCCAATAGTTCCCCCGGCAATGCGTTCGGGACATGATATTGGTATGACAGTAGAAATAGACTGTGGGATGCCAATTTTTCAGGTGAATTCCACATCCCACCAAATTCAAACATCTGAGCGAAGAGAAATTGTTACGGTTAAATTAGGAAATGAAGACACCATCCCAAATAAAGACTTCATTCTCCGCTATCAAGTTGCTAGCAATCATACCAAAGCAACAGTATTAACTCAAGCAGACGAACGTGGCGGATATTTTGCCGTTTATCTAATTCCCGCTTTACAGTATCGAAGTGATGAAATTGTGCCGAAAGATGTCGTTTTCCTCATGGATACTTCCGGTTCCCAAATGGGAGAACCCTTGCTCAAATGTCAGGAATTGATGCGCCGTTTTATTCACAGACTTAACCCCAACGACACTTTCACAATTATCGACTTTGCCAATACTACCAGAAAACTATCAGAAACTCCTTTGGCAAATACACCTAAAAACATTGCCACTGCAATTAACTATATCAACAGATTAAATGCAAATGGTGGCACTGAATTACTTAATGGCATCCAGGAAGTTTTGAATTTTCCGCCTCCACCTGCGGGAAGACTGCGGAGTATTGTGATGTTGACCGATGGTTATATTGGTAATGAAAAAGCAGTATTGGCAGAAGTGCAAGACAAACTCCAACCAGGCAACCGACTTTATAGTTTTGGCGTTGGTAGTTCGGTAAATCGATATTTGATTAATCGTTTGGCAGAAATTGGGCAGGGTATTGCCAGGGTTGTGCGACAGGATGAACCCACTCAGGAAGTAGCAGAGAAATTTTTTCAGCAAATTAATAATCCAGTATTGACTCAAATTGAGGTTGAGTGGAATGGTTGGGGTGAAATACCAGAAATTTATCCGGTGACAACTCCAGATTTGTTTGCCGAACAACCTTTGGTTTTATTTGGGTACAAACAGGATGCTGTGGGAGGTGAGTTACAGGTTAATGGTATTGCTGCTGGTGGGGAAATTTATCAGCAGACTTTCGAGATGATTTTTGCTGAGAGTGGTAATGTGGCAGTTGCTCAAATTTGGGCGAGACAAAAGATTAAGCATTTGATGAATCAGATGTTTGATTATGATAAGAAGTCGATGGTAAAAGAGGTGACGGAGACAGCTTTAAGTTATCAATTGTTGTCAGAATATACGGCGTTTGTGGCAGTAAGTGAAGATGTGCGTGTTGAACCTGGTGGTCAGCGGATTTCGATGGAAGTTCCTGTGGAAATGCCAGAGGGAGTGAGCTATAAGGGGTTCGGTCCTGCACCTGACAGATTTCGAGTAGACAATTATCCAGATCGTATCATGTCAACTTATTCCGACTCTCCGGACTTGCTGTGTCGGATGCTAGACAATGATTCAGATCGTATCATGTCAACTTATTCTGACTCTCCGGACTTGATGATGCAGCTATCGCAACTTCAAGCAATAGATTCGGTGGAGCAACAAGAGAAAATAGGGTCTTTGGGTATCAAGAAAGGAATTTCGAGATTCTTGAAACAAGGCGAACTACAGGAAACTGCTTCTACTAAGGAAGTAAGGATACGCTACAATATTTCGGATAATGACTATAAAGTAAGACTTTCTCATATAGAGCGCTTTCTCAAAACTAACGATAAGGTTGTAGTTAAAATATTAGTCCGCGACCGAAAAATTCCTACTTCCGAGCAACTGCTGAAACGGATAGCGACAGACTTGAAGGAAGTTGCAAATGTGGAGGAAACTCCTAAAGTAGTAGGGAATTTTATGCAAATGGTACTTTCTCTCAAACAAAAAGATTCTGCAAACTCAACTGATACTCCTTTGCACATTATCCAAGTTATCGGGTTAGATACAGCAGAGCAAAAAAATCTGCAACAGCATTTACAAAATTTGGATGTTCCACCAAATATTCATGGTGAAATAGTTTTGGAATTGCAGGCAAAAGGCGATCGCGTACTCCGAGTAATTTTAGATGATGAACTTTCCACTTTGAAGGATAAAAAAATTGTAGAAGAAATTAAGCGATCGCTTTTAAAATGGCGCGTTCCCTCTGGTGTCGCAGATCGGATTGAGATTACAATCAAAGTTAGTTCCTAATATTCAGGAATTGGGGGATAGAAAAAGTCTATTCCCCAATTGAGAATGTAGAGGGAAAATTTATCTAATTGCCAAGATATTACAGCGCTTTTCATATTGATGACCTCGCGTCACAATCAAAACCCTGTAGGGATGTTCCATGGAACGTCCCTACTGTGGTCTACCGTGCAAGAAAACTGCTCTAAAGGCAAGATTTGTCAATTTATAGCACTCGAAGAAAAAGTTAGGACAGATCAAAAGCTGAAAATTCAGACAAAGCAATATTTTTCGGTTCTTCAGTCCTTCCTTCTTTCTTCTTTCTTCTTCCTTCTTCCTTCTTCCTTCTGCTATAAATTAGACAAAAAATTACCCTCATCTGCCAAATTATTCTGGCAATATCTCAGTAACAGTTTCATAAAAATTAGTTTCTGGTGGTTGAGCAAATAAATGTGACATTTCTTCCAATGCCGCTTTATAAGCTTCAGTTTGATTAGCATCCATATCTTCAACCCCTTCCCAAAAAATAACGGCAATACCTTTATCTGTTCCTGGCAACTGCAATAAATAAGCTCCCTTAAAACCTTCGTTATAGGTAGCAACTGCCTTTTCATAAAGTTCTCTTGCTTCTTCAAACTTTCCTGGTTTAAATTCTCCCAAAGCAACATAAGCATATTTATGCTTCAAAAAATCCATAAAATCCGACATTTTTTCTCCTGATAGATAGGGTTTAATAGCAAATCAAAAGTCAAAAATAAGACTTCTTAACTTGATTAAGAGAGTGTTTGTCAAATAAATATTAAATCATGTAGGGTGCGAATCAATACTTTTGACTTTTAACTTCCGGGTAGCGACGCTAGGACCTACAAACGCTGTATGCAACGTCCCTACTCCCTGGGATAATATAGAACCCATTTGGGATCTATAGATTGGGAGTGTGGGAAGTGTGGGGAGTGTGGGGAGTGTGGGGAGATGGGGGCAAATTTCAACTTTTTTCCCATATTTTATTTCTCAATCTCCTGACTCCTTTGCCAAAAACCCTCACCTTTGCAGAGATACCACTCAGGGGTTCTATAGAAGTTGAAGGAAAGGTCAGGATAGATCAAAAGCTTAAAACTCAAACAACGTTGGATTTTTCCTTCTTCCTTCTTCCTTCTTCCTTCTTCCTTCTGCTATATCACCTCTGACCTCTAAGCTCATAATTTTGAAATCTCAACTCTGAAATATCCTCAGACAAAGATTTCCAGAAAGGATTATTTTTTCCTAAACGGGTTGTATTTGTGGCATCATGGATACTTCCCCTGAGATTCTGATAATATTTATCGTCTATAAAATTAATATTTAAACTAGCATCAGCTACTAACCTGCGGAATTTTTCCTGAGTATAATCTCTACCATTAATTAATGCTCCTACGGGATTTGAAACCAACAATTCTCCATTCACTACCACCGAATTCACCATATTCGGCCACCAAGAATAACCACTATATCCAAACATAGCTGGCACTTGAATAATCTGGTCATCGCTTAAATTAAACTCCCGCTTCAACTTTTCAATTAATGGGTCTAATTTTTCCCGCTGCAAATAAAGATTATGCTGAATTAACTTCTGATTTTTTAGCGCTGCTCGTACCGTTGTTTGAGTACTTAAACCACGATTTATTGCCGCTTGTCCATATCCTTGTAGACTCAATTCTTCTAATAGTTTTACCCCTGCTTCTGGACTAACAATTAACATTAAAGGTTTGCCAAATTTACTAGGAATAAAAGTAATAATTTCATCTACATGACGAATCATTAACCAAGAAGTATCAATATCTACTGGCGGACCTTGAATTTTTTGCGCTTTAATAAAATCAACGATTTCTGGATTCATTCCTACTTCACCTGCCTTACCATAATAAATTCTTCCCAGATTGTATCCTGGTAGAGGTGGTGTCACTTCTAGGTTTCCATAAGCATCTGCCCACCTATTTAGGGGATCGAGTTGTCTGGGTTTACCTACTTCAAACCAGCCAAAATCTTCTTTGAGCAGACTTCTAGCGTATTGGTCATTTTCCCCAGGGCGATTAGCTTTAAGTGCCACATTCATATTACGGGTTTTACCTTGAGAGGGAAATTGCACATAACCTATTTCTTTAGTATCTTGCATCCAGGTGGTACCACCAGAATTAATTTGAGCTTTAGCACCTGTTTTTTCGACGATCTGTTTGATTTTGGCGACAAATTCTTGATTGCCAAAACCACGTTCGCTGACATGAAGCTCTTTAACTGGAGCAGTATTGGGAGACATTAACCAGGGAACTACACCTATTTGAATACTATCGGAGGCAATTTGTCTACCATTTTTTTCAGCGATCGCTGTTAATTTAACTACTCCTTTCCAGTTGCGATCTGCGAACTGTTTAGCTTCCACCCCTAATACTACTTTCTCTCTAGAAATTAATGCTTCAGTACCAGAAATATCTACTGGTTGCCATCCGTCTTCTGTTTTTTGGAATACATTAATATAGTCACTAGCATCTGTGTCTGTTGAGATATAGATTTGAGAATCTTGATAATTTTCTGCTACTTGAATATTCACCAGTGCCAAGTCTGCTTCATCACTTTCCCCATTAACTTCTCGATCGCGCCAGTCTGGTATTCGATCGCCATTGTCATCATCGCTATTAAATAACATCAATGCGCCTTCTGATAAAGACCATTTTTCTCTACTCGATCTGTCAGCTTCGTCTAATTCTCCGTCTCTGTTGGTGTCGCCATACATAGTGAAACCGGGAGATAAACTATATGCAATGGGTGAAGAATTGCTTGTATTATTCTTTGTGTCGTCTTCTATATTTTCTACCCATCTTCTTGCTGCTATTACTTTTTCATAGGAGGCAACTGCTAGATAACCCTGATATTCGATCATTTTTTCGATCGCTTTATCTGTAATTAAGGAATTTTGGGGAATTTCGCGCAGGTTAGAAATTGCCTCTAACCAAAGATTTTCTGCTTCTTGCCAGGTTTGGTAATTTGTCTGAGTTATTTTTCCTTTTTCTACTGCTTTACTTGCTTTGGCGATCGCTTGCTTCCAGCTTTGGAGCGCTTTTTCTTCTCTAATAATATTAGCTTCTACATTACGGAAATTTTTCAGGGTTTTTTCATACTGTTGTAGGTGAAATTGGTATTGCCAGGGTTCTTCTACTTCTTGGAGACTTGGCCTTTGAGAGACTTTATTCAGTTCAGTTTTGATTTCGTCTCTAAGCTGGTAAAGTTCTGATAGTGAATTTACTTTTTTTGTAGTTTTTAAGCTGTTGTTTACTGACTTGATCGTTTCTAATGGTGAAACTGCTGATTTTGTTTGTTCTGGAAGTAAAGGTTGTGCCACTGCTTGAGGAACAGGCACCCAAATAATTGCTACTAATGCTCCAATGGTATTAACTAGAGCTATTTTGACATATCTAATCCAACACATAGTATATATCCTCATATATACTAATGGATTTTAGCGGATTTTTGGCAACTCAGAGGGCTAATTTCCGATATTCTAACATTCTACCAAAAAATTCAAGTATAAAGCCTCTCCATTCATGGATAAAAAAGAAAAAAAATTCTTTTAACCAATTTTATAAGAAGAGGTAATTCTAAATTCTTAATTTTTTAAGGCGAAATATTTTTGGAGGGGAGATCAAATCCGCGTTACAAAAATAACTTCTGACTTCTGACTTCTAACTTCTGACTTCGTTAAATTTCCGGTTGAGAGATTGCAATTTGTCAGGTATTACAGAATTTTGAAAAAATCTCTCTGTTAGTTCAGTTTTTTATACCTAAATTATAATTTTTCAACCGGAAATTATTTTAAGGTTCTCTAACCCATTCCTGATTTGGTTTTGCCAAATTAGATGTTTCCAAATTATTAGCACTGGAACTATTACTAGGTAACTCTAAGCAGTAACCAGCACCGTATACTGTTTTAATATACCGAGGATGGCGAGGATCTGGTTCCATCTTTGTTCTCAGATGTCTAATATGGACTCGGATCGTCTCAATATCATCATCTGGATCGTAACCCCAGACTTCCTTGAGAATTTCACTCGGAGATACTGTCTGGCCATGTCGTTGCAGTAAACAATGGAGTAACTCAAATTCTAAATGAGTTAGTTTGACTGTCTGCTCAAACCAAATAGCCTCAAACCTTTCAGGAACAAGAGTCAGAGGACCATAATTCAGAATTTCGCTATGTTTAGCTGCTTGTGGTATTCGATCTGTGCGTCGCAGTAGGGCACGCACTCGTGCTAGCATTTCTTCTACTTCAAAGGGTTTTGTGAGATAATCATCTGCTCCAGCATTAAAGCCTTCTACTTTGTTTTGGGTTTGATTTAAAGCAGTTAACATCAGTACTGGAATATCGGCTGTCCTTTCATCACGACGCAGACGTTGACAAACTGTAAACCCATCTACCTTTGGTAGCATTAAATCTAATACTATCAGGTCTGGTAGTAGTTGGAGGGCTAGAGCTTGCCCTTTTATGCCATCTTCTGCTTGGCTAACTTCATAGCCAGCCATTTCTAGGTTGACAGCAACGAGTTCTGCGATCGCAGGATCGTCGTCAATGACGAGTATTCTGGGCATCATTTGCTACACTTACCTATAATTTTGTTTATTGTAATGTTTAATTAAGATTTTTAAGTTTGTTCTCACATTTTTTCGTTCAATGTTACAATTCTTTTTCAATACATAGGCCATCTTTAATTTTATTCTTCTACTTCTCTCTAACATAATTTTATCTTTTTGTCAAGCAAGGTAATTATAGAATATAGAAGAATATCTAAGTGGTTCTTTAACTAGTGCAGAATGGCGGAAATAACTGACCAGTTACAAAATCCTAAAAGCCTTACCAATCAATACTTCTGACTTCTGACTTGGTGACTTGGTGACTTCCGCGTAGCGGCACTAGTTCTTGGCGATCAGCTTTCAGCTATCAACTTGAGTTGAAATTCTCAGCTTGTAGACACTAGATAATTCAAGAGGGGTTGAAATTCTCTTTGAAATTGCATTTACTCGGTTTCAGTATAAATCTAAGCTGTTTGCGGAGCATTCCCTATTAGGAAGTACTGAATGCACCAATTGCTGTTTGCGGAGAATTCCCTCAGAAAATGCTTTTTAAATTAAGTCCTTGAATTGTAGTAAAGCTATTGTTTAATTGTGACTTGAGGCCAAGTAAATTTGAAGTAAACTTTTGCTCTCCAAATTTTTTGATAAAAGTAAAATCTTGGGGTTCTAAAAGTTAAAAAAAGCCATTGATTTAATTTAAAACTTTGTGCTTAAAATCTAGGAATTATAGGTAAAAATTGTGCTTGTTCTTGAAAATATTTCCATGCAATTGATTCCGGATCTTTTTGACTACTCCATTCTCCAAAATCAGGTTTTGTTTTCCGTTTACTGATAGTACTAGCATGAACATTGAGCCTAATTGCTAATTCTTTTTGGGTAAGAGGAGAAGCTATTTCAGTAGCAGATTGAAGTTGGGAATTTTCTGGGAAATCTTTTAGATGAGAATTTAGTTGGGAATTCTTTGGCAGTTGAGTCTCATAATTTGAAACTTTCGGGATTAATTGAGTATTGTGTTCTAAAATTTTATCCGTTGGTCTTCCCACGAGAGATACAGCAGTAGGAAAATAATATAATAAGCTACCCTCTTGTGTAATTTCTAATTCAGCACCAAATTCTTTGGCTTGTTCATCAAGAAATTCTTGGACTATTTTTCCCGATAGTTGGGAGTTTATGGCTAAATCTAAGGCTGTAATATACCCGTTATTTTCCTGAATTAACTGATAGAATATGCTATTCAAATAATCTTTTTGTTGTTTTTGTTTTTCCTGATAACGCTTGACGAACCAGGTAACTCCAGAGGCAATAGCAATGATTGTGAATATACGCCAGGATAAACCTAGCATTAGCAATGCTAATCCAAAAGAAATTACAATGGGAAAATTATCTGTGGATTTATTATTAGTGTTAAGGTTTCTTGGTTGTTCGGGCATTTTAATGTTCTTGAGCCAACTTTTATACTTGTTAGGTATCACCAACATTTACTGTTAATATAGCTAAATATAGACATAATTAGTCAATACTTTTAGCGTATTTTTAATAAATAATGATGTAGTTGGGATAAATTTTTGTCAATAATTAAGTCTATCAGACTAATTATTAATGCCATTGAGGTGATTTCTGAAGCAAAAAAATACAATACGATTTAGAAGAAAATTTTGCTAGTATTGATATTGGTTTGAACACCTAGCTAAACTTAGCTACATTAATATTTAATCAAGCTAGAATTATCGGTAGATTTCTGAAATTCATTGATCGATACTGTAAACTGTAACAAATTTCAAGTTAACTATTCAATTTCTTCTGCCTGAAAATTAATTGAGGATCAAATCAAAAAACTAGTTATCATCACTCACAAAAAAAAATGGCATTATGAATAATTTTTCAAAATTAATAATGGTAACAAAATGTTAATTTAGGGAAAAAAATAATCAAAACTTTGTAAATATTCCCGATACTATAATTAATCTCAATATTATCTTATCAAGTATAAATTGCAATAATTAAAGCGATTTAAACCTAATAATTCTATACATCAAAAATTATTTTTATTGATAATTATTCAATTCCTATATATAAAATTAGTGATAAAAAAGAAGTCTAGTTTGAGTAGGTAAAAAAAGAGTAGTCCCAAATTATTTTAGCTATGAAATAGAAGAGTAAGTGTCTTTGACAGTTTCTTTGACTTGAGGCAACTAGGGTGGTTTTGTAGTTTACACCGTTTGGATAGAATTGTTCAACAATGAATAATGAATAATGAATAATGAATAATGAATAATGAATAATTACCTCTTCTTTTCAAGGAGAGGATTGACAAATTCATGAAATTTTTTTTCTCTTGGTCGATTGGATATGGCTCCGAGACCTCGCCATCCCATCCTAACGGACTGCTCCGCAAACGACCGCTTATTACCCCCTTAAAAGGGGAGGCGCATACCCACAATTTTTCGGTAAAAAAAAAGACCTGTCTTATTTAATAGACCTCTCCTTTTTAATTAGTTATGAAAAAACTGATCCTCTAACTTCAACGTCATCTTCCTCCTCACTTAATTTATAAATATTCAACCGGACATGATATAACTATGTTTTTATAAAGTATACCTCCTTAGTTTGCAAGATTTTAAACAATGTTTCGTAAATTAAAAATTATTGGTGGCACTATTCTAGTCTATTTGTCCATCGCTAGTTGTAGCCCTAGCAAAGTTTTTCAGTGTAATGAATTGATTGTTACTATTAACAAGGGAAATACTCTTGTCAATTCTGAAAATTCCTTTGATGCTGCGACAACTAATCAGCTAGGAGGAGATTTAGAAGTAATTTCTCAGGAGTTAGAAGCTCTCAAACTTGAGGATGAAACTCTTCAGCAGTTTCAAAAAGACTTAACTCAAACATTTAAAGAACTTTCTCAAGCTTTTCTTGAGATGAGTGTAGCTCTTAAAACTAGCACACAAGTTGAAGCTTCATTAGAGGGTAGAAAAAAATTTAATCAGGCTAAAAATCAACTTACTCAAACAGGCCAGCAAGCTAATAAGGTTGCTACAGAAAAAGATATTTTGTTAGATAAGCTGGTTACTTATTGTCAAGATAAATAAGTTTAGAGCACTTTACACCTAATAAATAATTTCTATTACCAAAAATACCGGGTCTCAAACCTCCCCTTTTAAGCTATCCATTACCCAAATCTTTCTTAACATAAAGCTTGACAAAATAGACGAGTTATGGGTTAGTCTTGGTTCGGCTTTTTCGGAAGGGAAAATGTATTTTAAAATACATTTTTTTTTGATGACTTCAGTAGTGTTACTTAGCTACTATGATTTTTTCTCCTTTCTCCCCTGCTCCCTGCTCCCTTTCCCCTTCTGGGAGGGGAAGTGGGGGAGTGGGGGAGTGGGGGAGAAGCAAACACAAGAATAATTAACATGAACTTAGGTGAAATTAGTAAAAAAGTGATTTTACTTGTGCTAATTAGTTAAGAACTGAAGTCTTGTCCAATTATAGCAATAATGCATGGGAATTGGTATAAGGAATAGCCTTTTAAGGCAGGGTCAATTTATTGTCACGCTTAGAATAATTGATAGGAAGTGTGGGAAGTTTGGGTACCCACCCGCGCGCCCTTCCCTAGAGTGGAATGTGGGGTTAGGAGTAGAAAAAGACACCTAGAAACAAAAATCAGAGTGCACAGTTTTAGGTGTGTCACTCCAGTAGCACAATTAAATGTATTTCTAACTTAATATTCTCTGACCACAAAGAATTAGCCCTGCCCCTTTTAAAGGGATAGAAAGCAGTCGGTCTTTAGAGCTTCCCGAAGGGTGGGATGGCGAGGTCTCCTCGCGGGCCGACCATCGACCAAGAGAAAGAAAATTCTGCATCTTCTCGCTCCTTGGAACTGGAATGATCTGATTACCTATCCCACACTTTGCTGAGGCACTACCAAATATTGATTGGTAACTTCAATCAAACTATTAGTGATGAATTTCTAGCTCTAGTACATAATGTCCCATGCGTAACTGCTGAGACCATAGTTCATATTCTAAGCGCAGATAATCTGGAATTGGCCTTCCCTGAACTACTAGGTTACGGGTAAAGTTACGCATTCGTAGCTGATAATGTAAATTGAATGACTCGTCTTGTAGCCAATAACGACAGATACCATATACTCCTCTTTCCCAGATATGGCGGTAACAATATTTACCGTTTCCTTGCATAGTCATAATGACTCGGGACGGCGAAACTTCTAGCCATAAAAGTCTTGGTTTTAAGACAGTTGGCAATATTGATGGCTCATCTATGTCTATACATGATGTTTCTTTGTCTGTAATTGCAGGTTCATGCAATAATATATGAAATTGATCGCGGTCTTTATGATATAGAGTGGCCGCTGTTTCAACTATGGACCAAATTGGCAAGTCTGTTGATATTAATGATAGACTTACGGATTTGCGTTGATAAGTTAGCATATATTTTCTTAGGGTAAGTTGTAATTATTGAATGGTTGTTAGTTCTACAAAGATCAAAAATATTACTCTTGGTTAATAGCTTTTTCTTTCGCACGCAACCTTGGTCAAACTCTAATTTAGATTTAACTCTATTCTGACTGAGAATTTAAGATATCGGAATATACAGCACTTTTAAGTAAGTTAGGTACACCTGCACAACAACAATATTTACTGATTAAGATCGTGATTGGATAATCTGTACTTCATTAACCTATAATATGCTATATATCTGTGGTTTGTTATTGATAGGTTTTATGGAACTCATACATCAAATGTATAATTATGAGGTTTCTATTTCTTGCGGAAACCCTACACAAACATAATATTAAGATGAACTCAAGAAAGTCAAAAAAAATATGCCTTTGGCTGAAAACTTTAGCTGACAATAATTTAAAGCAATTACTTCATGTGAAGCACTGTTAAATTATTTGAGTTAATTATTATTAATAGAGAAGTAATATAGTATCAATCAAATTCATCTCTCTCATAATTTTTTTGAAGTTTGTGAGGTCAAAAAAAATTTAATAACACTTTGATATCAAGGTTAGGAAATTATTAAACATCATTGCATCATCAAATACTATGCTAATAAATATAGTAGTTAAAGCAAAAAGGCAATTCACAATAACTTTTTTCTTAACTCCTGAATTTTGAGGCTCGGGTCATTAACTCATCTTAAGATATTAACTATTCCTATAGTAGCATATTTATGTAGTTGGACACAAGGGATAGTATTTATAAAAAAACTTTAAAATTATCTACACTAAACTATTGCCAGTAGCCAGTCTAAGTAAATTTATTGATTTTAATTATATCTTTGTTTATTTTTGTTACAATGTTTTAACTAAATATATCAAATTATCACTTGATGAGTTAAATTTTACTGCTTTAAAGAATCTTGAAGAAGGAAAAAGGAAGAAGGAAAAAGTGGATGGTGACTCAAACCCCAACCAATTGTCAACACTCTGTAGACCGGGGGATAGTCAACCCACAAAGAAAAAGATAAATCATCAAAAATAATCAGAGAGTTGTTTGTTAGAGAAAAATAAATTGCTGGTGTTTTACAGTTTATTTATTAATGCTATAGTCGGTATTCAAAATTAAAGCAAGATAGTAAGTAGGATAGTTATAATTTAAATATATAAGCCTGAAAGAAACAGGTTTTTGAGCTACTTTATTTTTTGCTGAAGAATTAACTAGGTATAATATTACTACATTAAATTAGATTAAATTATTTGTATATTTACTTTATTACTATTCATAGTAAACAATTTGATCTAATAATTTTAGAAATAAGCTTGAGTGACTTAAAGACAGTATTTTGATGTTTGTCAGATTGAATACTAAATTAATATTCAAAATTTGTCTCAAATCAACTATAATAGCTACAAATAGACAATAAAAATACAAGATAAAGTCTAAAAGAAATCCTCAGAGGCTTTGATTCATCAGTTCTAATCACCAACACTTCCCTTAATGATCATTTTAGTTAACAGTTAACAGTACCTTCTCCAATAGGGAGGCTTAAAATACTGAATTTTCTTTTGTGTTGGTCAACCTCTATATACGGTTTTTCTAACTGATTTTTGCTAACAGTATAACAATTAGTAGGAATTTTTTAAAATTGGTATTTATAGCAAATATTGAGTTGCTTAGGACATTAGGATAGGGAGCGGGGAAAATAAGGATATTTGCTTTGGTAAGAAGATAGGTTTTTTCATCACTAATTATTCTACACAGGTATAATAAAAGTTATACATAAATATAGTCATATATAGTCAAGTAATGTCAAATATCTTCGTTGATTTATACAAGCATAGCTACTAAATATTTGACAAAATTTAATAACTCCAAGCCCAAAGGTTTAATAGTATAATGAAATTGGCACTTGAGTTTCAGGCTAAATAATCAGAACAATTCCGAAATCCTCAAATCCTAATATAATTTTAACCCCTTGATTTATGAGATTAGTTGAGAGACATATCCCATACAAAAAATCATCGGTTTTATTCTGAAATTGACCGACTGTGTTTCTTGTCTAAAAATCTCTATAACTATGCTAATTATTTAGTTCGTCAGTCTTTTATATTTAAAAAGACTTATCTTTCTTATTATGACTTGCAAAAAACACTCTCTACCCAACCAGACTATCAAGCAATACCAGCTAAAGTATCTCAACAAATATTGATGATACTAGATAGAAACACCGAAAAGCTTTTTAGCAGGAAACGAAGTT
>NZ_JAAHGO010000046.1 GCF_010672455.1 Okeania sp. SIO2C9
CTCGCACCAATATGGTTATTTAGTTGTCATCTGTTGAGGATTAAAGTGCGAACTCTACCTTATCGGTTACTCAACACAAGCCAGTCATCCCCCTATTTCTAGGTTTCGACTGAACGAATCGCACCATTTTTGGCTGGTTGGCTCCCAACTATTAATTACTCTGAAATCGCGACCGTATTTTTCTGCTTTACCTTCTAGAAATGTTCGGAATGTCCGCCAACCTAAATCAGATATAGCTCTGGATAATTTACGGTTTTTGACCATTCCAGAAACATTGTCATACCTCTAAAACAATTGTTTGGTTTTCAAAAATTATTTCGGTGGATAACTTATGCAGAAAATCTGTTCTGTACAATGATTTCACATGAAATATAGTTTACGCTAAATTAAAAGTATAACACAATAAAATCGAAATTGGTGTGCTACGCAGTTTATTTATTGGTAGGGCATTCATCCCTAACCTTTAGAGGATGAGGGAATTCTGCCCGACATTCTGTTAAAACTATAACGTTATAGTTTTTTAACATAAAAATCTATGAAAAAACCAAGTTTTCGGGCTCTCCTACCAAAGTCCTGATTCAGTTTATGATAAAAAATAAAATATTAAATATATAAGCTGAATTTTTATGGAATCTGCTGTCAATATTCCCACAGAAGCAAAGACACCAGAAAAATTGCCAGTGATAGAAACTAATAATTTAGGTAAATTTTACCGCACTGGTTTTTGGATGAATCAAAAAATAGAATCTCTTAAAAACTGTACTTTGACAGTTTATCAAGGAGAAACTTTTGGACTTTTGGGACAAAATGGTGCAGGTAAAACTACCCTACTTAAAACTTTATTAGGAATTGTACGCCCTACATCTGGATCGGGACTTTTATTAGGGCAGTCAATAGGCGATCGAGTGATTAAAGAAAAAATTGGTTACTTACCAGAAAATCCTTACTTTTATGAATATTTAACTGGATGGGAATTTCTAGAATTTGTAGCAGGATTATTTCAAATACCAATATCAATACAAAAACAAAGAATTCCAGAATTACTTGACCTAGTGGGATTGTCTAAATCAACAGCTATTAGAAAGCAACTACGTCAATATTCTAAAGGAATGTTGCAAAGAGTTGGTATGGCGCAAACTTTGATTAATGACCCTGAGTTAGTATTTTTAGATGAACCTATGTCAGGTTTAGATCCAATGGGACGTTATCAAATCAGAGAAATTATTATTTCGCTCAAAAAACAAGGGAAGACTATTTTTTTTAATAGTCATGTTTTGTCTGATGTGGAGAAAATATGCGATCGCATTGCTATTCTGGTAGAGGGAGAATTAATTTGTATTGGTACTTTAGATGAAGTATTAGGAACTAATGAAAGTTATTATGTTAAGGGTAAAAGTGGTAATCTTAAGATTCTTAAACAATGGATACCAGATTTAGAATTTGAGCATAATTTTTGGCAAGGTCATTTGCGGGGAGACCCTAAAGAATTTTTAGTTAGTTTGGGATTAATGAAAGCTACACTGATGAAAATGAATATAGAAAGACTTAGTCTAGAAGAGTATTTTATGCAGCAATTACGAGAAAAGGGAATTTTTTCTAGTAGAGAATAGGGTAATATGATGTGCCCCTCCGAGGGAGCTACGCTATAGGTTAAATACTTATAAATAACTTAGTGAGGAATGAGGATCCGTCGGATCGGTGACGTACAGGAGTCAGGAGTTAGAAGAGTAGAAAGCAGATCAAGTAAACATGATTCAAATATTTCTTCGGTACTGTCAATTCTTAAATGTTATTTATAACTGATTATCTTATAGTTTAGCTCTCCCGGAGGGGGCACATAATATTAAGTATGCAACCCTATTTTTAATATTATTATTAATGGTTTGTATTGTTGGTAATAATTATGTTTTTCATAACCAATTAAAAATTATAAAGTTGTCATAAAACTATGATTTATAATTATTTAACTTGGAATTATTCCCTTATATTTATAGAGCAGATAATTATTTTTAAGTTTTTCATCAACAACTATTGATACTACATTTAGTATTAATTTGGAATCTATATAATTTTACATAAAACTGTTTTATTCTCTATAAAAAAAAGTTTCATAATCTTCTTTTATCTTCATTGCTATATAAATATAAAATTAATTAATCAAAACTTTTTTTCTTAAATTTGTATTGTTTTTTTTCAGTTTTCTGGTAATAGTAACTTCTAAAAAAATTTGCCAGGCTTTCAGAGAAAAAACTGCTGGTAATAATATATTGATAGCTGTTAATAATTGTTTTTGTTTGAAAGCTACTATACCCCAATGTAAATTTATGTATTGTCGTATATCTTCAAGGTCTGGAATTAGATTAGAATACTTTTTATGAACTTTAGTATAGATTTTTTCTTTCATTAAAATATTAGTATTACAACGTTTTTTCAAAGGAATTTTCCTGTCATATCCTCCTATCCAAATAGTACGATAAACTAAACATTGGTTGAGAAAAATAGCATCACCAAACTCAGTAATTCTAATCCAAGAATCAATATCATCGCAACTCCTTAAATTAGTATCCCATCCTCCAGATGCTAAAAAAGCATCCCGACGAAAAGCAACTTGAATAGGAGTACCAAATGGCACTGATTCTAGTAACATCCCATAGTGAATATCTTCTTGGGAAATATAAAATGCTGTTCCAGGTCCTGTTTTATAAGTACGACTAATTTCTACCTGATGACAATCAACTTGTGCTGCCTGACAAGAAAGAATTACTGCTTGAGAATGAAGAGTAATTGCTTTAGTCATTTCCTCTATACAATTAGCTGCCATATAATCATCATCATCTAAAGGTTTTATCCAATCTCCCTGAGCATTTTGCACCCCTAAATTCATTGTTGCTGCATGACCTTGGTTAGAAGAAGTACAATAGTAAATGACACGATCTCCTAAGCTATTGACATATTTTTTTGTACCATCTATTGAACAGTCATCAACTACTATTATTTCACATTCAACCGTTTGTTCTAATGCCGAATTAATTGCCCGTTTTAATAAATCTAAGCGATTATAAGTTGTAATTACGATACTAAATTTCATTGGCAACTTTTCCTCTACAATTGCATTAATAATATCAGAATATAAACTGTAATTTATATTAAAATAATAGTTGCAAAGTTTACAATTTTTATTTACATTATAGCGAAAAAACTACTGCTACACCAATAATTTTACCTATATAAATATCTGCTGTTTGTGATTTATCTGCTGTTAATTCTAACTGAATTAGTAATATTGCTTCCTCTGCTTGTAATTATCTTCAGTATAACTACGTTCCTGTAGATAATTACAAGCATTACAAGCTGAATTTAATGTTTTTAAATTATAATTTCAATGTATTTTTATATCTGCTGAATTCAATAAGGTTTGTAGTAAGTTTTCAAATAATTATACTTTTACAGAATTGTAAAGTATTAAATTTAAAATGACGGTTATAGTTATATTTGAATCTTGAAAGATTATTTTCATCCCATTCTCATAGTTTCAATATCAAAGATATATATCTAGAAGTTATTTTTGATCGTTCATCAGTCATCCGTTAATATTTTAAACAGGTTCGTTGAAGACCCTCACGCTTCTGGTTAAAAAACTTATGGTATATATTGATGGCAGGTTGCTCATTTCCATCACACACTTGTTAACGCAGTTCCTCCACAGGAGGCTAACTATTCACTTTTGACTGATTCAAATTACTCTTGTACAAACAACTTAACGTATGTCAACTGCCCCTGATAATTAGTTAGTTTTCCGTATAAAATAAGATTACTAGTTTTAAAATCTAGCTTACTTAAATCTACATCTACTAATATCTCAACATTATAAATATCTAAGTTTGATATTGCAATCTTAGTTGATAATTATGTTATAAAATTGTATCAAATAGTGTAGTCGTCAAAATTTATGATTGATAAATCATAATTAATAGTGTTTTTATGAAATTTTAGATATTACTGAACCTATGCCACTAATAAAATGCGATTAATCCAAATATGTACAGTGACGATATGACTAACGCCACGCTCCGCGAACGCTAAAAAAGCATTACGCGCAAGCAGAAATACACTCCCATCGTACAACTAGAGGACGATATTTAAGTTGATACCACGCACGCGCAACGCTCTTGTTGAAAACTAGGTACAGAAATTTTGATCGCTCGTCCAGGTTTCTTTTTGCCTTTCCAAAGTCCCTTAGGAAGTTGAGGTCTAATCCCTCTTACTAGATTAAATATTTTTTGATAAACAGTAGTCAATTCAGACATGGTATCTTGAACGAAGTCAGAAGTTATTTTTGTAACGGGGATTTTGAGCAACCCTACAAAAATATTTCGCGAATCAAGGCTAAATTTTATACCAAATTGATCAATGTTTGCTACAAATAGTAGGGACGTTGCATAAGGGCGTCCGTACGAAATAAGGAAGAAGCAAGAAGGAAGAAGGGATAAATATTGAAAAAAAAGGGATAAAGATAGAGATAACCATCTAAAATGAACTAGAGAAACTATTTTTAGGCATATCCGATAGAGATGCACTTTTTATAGCATTCTTTTTTCAAACTGGTATTAGACCAATTATTTTGATAAAAGTGTGATACTTTTTATACATTTAATGATAGGGGTATCATGCTGGTTTTTCTGGCCTGATAGGGAGATTTAGACAAAGTCTAGCAATATTGTAGGTGATTGAGATAAAATATATATACATAGACTTCGCTACAGTTTGAGGAATAGGAAATAAAGACTGTCTATCAGGGCTTACGAAAAAACACTTATAATAGAGTTGTTGGGAATTAAGCTGAGAAAATGGCTAAAACCCTTATTAGTCAAAGTTTATAGTGTTTTTTAAGCCTCCAATCCTGAAAATCTTATATAGTAAGCTTTTGAGGCTTTTGAATTTTTATTTCCCAACAACTCTAATATAGAACTTAAAAACTAGAGTGCTCCACTATATATGGAGTTTATAACTGAAAAATTTGTAAATCTTATCTATAAATATCTGATTTATCAAGTAAATATTAAAAGGATAAATACTTTACAGTGTAAGGGTTTGACACTATCTAAACCCCAAGGTCATAACTTTGGAAAAACCCATGCTAGAAAGGGATTTCAGCTCAGTTTACAAATCAGCTCTAAGTGTATATTTTTTTATCTCGTTAAATGATTGTAAAAGATAGTTAAGAATTAACTGTTTTGGCTACTGCAAGCGAGTATGATAAAGTATAAAGCCAAACTAAAGTTAACAAAAATTAGTAAGCTCTTGGATGAAATTAACACCCAGGGGTAAAGAAGCGAATAAGTTAAACTATCCAAGGATTTACAGCAGCAAGAAAAAAAGTTATTGTCAAAAACATTATTGTCACAAGATGTATTGATATTCATAACTTGTGACTTAATTTCAAAAGTAATTTTAACTTTAAATTGAGGAGAAAAAATTAATGGCGATCGCTACAATTAATCCAGCAACAGGAGAAACACTAAAAACTTTTGAACCAATCACAGATGCACAGATTGAAACGAAACTAGAGCTCGCAATAACAACCTTCCGTCAATATCGTCAAATTCCCATGACTCAACGTGGGGAATGGTTATTAGCAGCAGCCGACATATTAGAGAAAAATGCTGAAAAATTTGCTAAAATAATGACCATGGAAATGGGTAAAACTCTGAGTGGAGCAATCGCCGAAGCTAAAAAATGTGCCCTGGTCTGTCGCTACTATGCAGAAAATGCAGCAAAATTTCTCGCTGACGTACCAGCACAAACTGACGCAAGTAAGTCCTTTGTCCGTTATCAAGCATTAGGTCCAGTACTAGCTGTCATGCCTTGGAATTTTCCCTTTTGGCAAGTTTTCAGATTTGCAGCACCAGCTTTAATGGCAGGAAATGTAGGTTTATTGAAACACGCCTCTAATGTTCCCCAATGTGCTTTGGCCATTGAAGAAATATTTAAAGAAGCAGGTTTCCCAGAAGGAGTATTTCAAACCCTATTGATAGGTTCCAATGAAGTAGCAGGCATAATGGCAGATGACCGAGTAAAAGCAGGAACTTTAACTGGAAGTGAACCAGCAGGAATGGCCTTAGCAGCAATAGCAGGTCAATCAATTAAAAAAACAGTCTTGGAATTGGGAGGTAGCGATCCATTTATAGTATTAGAAAGTGCTAATTTAGAACAAGCTGTGTCTACTGCTGTTACAGCTCGGATGTTGAATAATGGCCAATCTTGTATTGCAGCTAAACGCTTCATCTTGGCAGAAACCATTGCTGAAGAATTTCAACAGCGTCTAGTAGAAAAATTTGAAGCTTTGAAGGTAGGAGACCCTATGTTGCCAGATACAGACATTGGTCCGTTAGCAACTCCATCTATTCTTCAAGAGTTAAATTATCAAGTAGAAGTTTCTGTTGAGAAAGGAGCAAAAGTTTTGACTGGTGGTCATCTTTTATCTGACAGTCCCGGAAATTTTTACCCCCCTACTATTTTGGCGGAGATACCAGTAGATTCCCCTGCTTATGAAGAGGAGTTTTTTGGTCCTGTTGCCTTAATATTTAGGGTTACTAATATTGATGAAGCAATAGAACTGGCCAATAACTCTCCTTTCGGATTAGGTGCAAGTGCATGGACTACAGATACAGCACAGACAGATAGGTTAATATCAGAACTCGAAGCAGGTGCAGTTTTTATCAATGGTTTAGTTAAGTCTGACCCCCGTCTACCTTTTGGTGGGATTAAACGTTCTGGCTATGGTCGAGAACTTAGCAAAGAAGGAATTCTAGAATTTGTCAATATTAAGACAGTTTGGGTTAATTGACATCCTCCCGACACTGCTCTGCGAGACAGCGCGGGATTCCCATCCATCATTCAAACAGACTAAGCTGAACGAATGACTCAGAGCGGGTTGACACATCACTAGAAAATGCTGGCTTGCCAGTCTGACATTTCCTCCCTGTCCGATAAATAATCGACCAGTGCCCCTCGGCGACCTCATCAAAAATTGATAGTTGAATCGGATTTTCTGTTGCTTTAGTTTCAACCTTGGTTTTTGGTTGAACAGTTTCTAAAATATTGATGGCAGCATTTACATCACGCTCGTGCAAAGTTCCACAATTAAGGCAAGTCCATTTTCTAACATTTAGTTCTTTTTTGCCTCCCTTAAAACCACAATTAGAACATTTTTGAGAAGTAGGTTTCCACCTAGAAATAACTCTAAATTCCCTACCATATTTCTCGCATTTAGCCTCAGTTAAAGTCCTGAACTGCCGTCCATCCTGAGTCGCTGATTGCTTTAGCGCTCCTTACGGTTTTTAACCATACCAGAAACATTCAAGTATTCTAAAACAATTATGTCGTATTTTTCGACTAAATCCGTTGAGAGTTTGTGTAAAAAATCCGTTCTAATATCTTTAATTTTGCCATGTTTGCGCAGCATTCCGTAGGAAAGTTTGGCTACTTTTAACCTATGCCTTTCACGACCCTTGCTGCCTTTTTCAGTACGAGAAATTTACGCTGGAATTTAGCTAGCTTTTTGAGGTTGTTCTTCAGAGGCTTTGGAGCATTAATTTTATCTCCATTACTCAAAGTTGCAAAAGTCGAAATCCCCAAATCAATTCCTATTGAATTATTAGTTTCAGGTAAAGGTTCGGACTTAGTATCTACTACAAAACTAACAAAATAACGATTGTTCGAGTCTTTGATTATTGTTAAAGAGGTAGGTTTATTAGGTAGTTTTCTAGAGCAAACTATTTTAATCTTACCTATTTTTGGTAGATAGATTTTATCTTGACCAATCTTGTAATTAGTACCTACAAATCTTGCAGATTGCCTAGACTTTCTAGATTTAAACTTTGGCGGTCTAACTTTAATCCTTTTGCCTTTACCTTTACAACTATCAAAAAAGTTTTTATAGGCACTTTCTAAATCTTTAAGAGATTGCTGTAATGGGGTAGATGCAACTTCCTTTAACCAAAGTAATTCTTGCTTGGCCTGAGGAATGAATTGTTTAGTTAAGTCCACATAGCTAGGTCTCTTTTGGCCGTTAGAATATAGTTGATTACAATGTGAATCGCGTACTATTCCAAACATATATGCAACAACCAAATAGTTGATTTAATTTGGTTATTTGAATATGATTTGGATAGATGCGGTACTTGTATCTGGACTTCAATGCTTTTGGCCTGTTATTAACATTAAGTGATCTTATTGTAGCACAGGTTGGCATTCCCATACGACACCAAATCAAAGATTATGGTGCGGGTATTCTGCCAACATTAGATAAATATCTTATTTTTATAGCGTAACTGTTTGAGAGAAAAAGATTTAGTCAATATTGAAAAGTTGGTTTTGACAACCGGATTTAGTATGATACTCAATTTAAAGTAGGGAGGAAAAATAATTTTTATATCTACTACTAAGGTATATTTTTTACTCCCTGTTGCCGATTTTGAGCAAATGTTAAATTAATTTTCCTCAGGTACTTAATTACTTGGCAAAAAAGTTAAATCGTGATTTAATTGATCTTTACTCCCGAAAAGAAAAAAGTAATCATTTATAGAATTTGTGTTTTAATATTAAGTATTATATTTCAGGCTGATAATTTAGATAAATAGTAAAAATTACTATTCACTATACCCGTAAGTCCTGTTAAATTTAAAAAGCGTTTCCTGAGGCAATGCTATGCAAACAGCAATTGGTGCAGTCAGAATTTCCTAAAGTCATAATCAACAAACAGCGAGTGATTCTGAAACCGAGAGAAATGCAAATTCAAAGGGGATTACCCAGATTAAATTATCTGGTGCCTACAGGAATTTAAACCCAAGCTGATAGCTCAAAGCTCTTAACCTAGAGCTAGTTAAAGTTAAAACTTTCGATTTATTTTTCTACCACCTTTAACCAAAGGAGAAAATAGAAATGAACACTGCAGAATTATTGGTAAAATGCCTCGAAAATGAAGGAGTCAAATATGTATTTGGACTGCCTGGAGAAGAGAATCTGAATATCTTAGAAGCTCTCAAAGATTCCCCAATTCAATTTATAACTACCCGACATGAACAAGGTGCCGCTTTTATGGCAGATGTCTATGGTCGTTTAACAGGAAAAGCAGGAGTTTGTTTATCAACATTAGGCCCTGGAGCTACTAATTTAATGACAGGTGTTGCTGATGCTAATTTAGATGGCGCACCTTTAGTAGCAATTACAGGTCAAGTTGGTACAGATCGAATGCACATTGAATCTCACCAATATTTAGATTTGGTGGCAATGTTTGAGCCAGTAACTAAATGGAATGCTCAAATTGTTCGCCCTAGTAATACACCAGAAATTGTCCGCAAAGCATTTAAAGTCGCTCAACAAGAAAAGCCTGGTGCAGTCCATATTGATTTACCAGAAAATATTGCGGCAATGTCTGTGGAAGGGCAACCTTTGAATCGTGATAAGCAAGAAAAATCTTATTCTGCTTATCAAAGTATGACTGAAGCAGCAATAGCAATTTCTAAGGCAAAAAATCCTCTAATTTTAGTGGGAAATGGAGTAATTCGAGCTAATGCAAGTGAAGCTGTAACGGAGTTTGCTACACAATTAAATATTCCTGTTGCTAATACTTTTATGGGTAAAGGTGCCATTCCCTACACTCATCCTTTATCTTTATGGACCACAGGATTACAACAACGAGATTATATTAGTTGTGCTTTTGACCAAACAGATTTGGTTATTGCAGTTGGTTATGACTTGATTGAATATTCACCAAAAAAATGGAATCCTCAAGGCGAAATTCCAATTATTCATATTGGAGCAAAATATGCGGAGATTGATAGTAGTTATATTCCGATAGCTGAAATAGTGGGAGATATTTCTGATTCTTTGAATGAAATTTTGCGACGCTCGGAACGCATAAATGAATTAAGTCCAACTGTCTCAGAAATTAGAACAAATCTTCGCTCTGAATATGAGGGATATAGTAAAGATAATGACTTTCCAATTAAGCCTCAAAAAATAATTTATGATTTACGTCAAGTAATGGGGCCAGAAGATATTGTCATCTCTGATGTTGGCGCTCATAAAATGTGGATAGCTAGGCATTATCATTGTGACCGTCCTAATACTTGTTTGATTTCTAATGGATTTGCCGCAATGGGTATTGCTATTCCTGGAGCGATCGCTGCTAAATTAGTCCGTCCTGATCGTAAGGTAATAGCTGCAACAGGGGATGGTGGGTTTATGATGAATTGTCAAGAGTTGGAAACTGCTTTACGAGTGGGTACTGCTTTTGTAACTTTAATTTTTAATGATGGTGGTTATGGTTTGATTGAATGGAAGCAAGAAGACCATTTCGGTAAGTCGTCTTTTATTAAGTTTGGCAATCCAGATTTTGTTAAGTTTGCTGAAAGTTTTGGTTTGAAAGGTTATAGAGTAGAGTCTGCTGCTGATTTAATTCCTACCTTGAAAGAGGCTCTTGCTCAAGATGTTCCGGCTGTAATCGATTGTTCTGTTGATTATCGAGAAAATGCTCGTTTTACTCAAAAATCAGGTGGTTTAAGTTGTTCTATTTAGTTAGTAGTAGGTTTGATTAGGAGATTTTTCAGCAATTTATGATTGGTTATTGCTTGGTTGCTGAAAAATAATCTGGAGTTGGAGAGTTTCTGTATTTTCAGGAGTTAAGTAGGGTGGGAAATACAAATTTTTCAGCCACCAATGAGAAGATAACTAGGGAAAACTTACGATAAAATACCAAGTTTTTTTTGACAATTTAGCTATAAGTTACATCCTAATTTTAACTCCTACTAAATTAGGATTAACTCAAGCAACTCCTATTTGTAATGATGCACAAATTCAAGATGAATATAACTGGACTTTTGGAAAAAAGTAAAGTATAATAGCCTCTATTCTAGATAGAGAATAGGTTATACCTGAATTGATCCCCAGATAAATCCTAGATCGGCTTTATGCTGAATAAAAACCTCTCGATTCTCTTGTCACCAGCAAAAAAATTTGTAGGAAACACCTGTGAGAAATGCTTCTAAGGTTTCTGTAAAATTTGTCAAAGGCTTCTGAGCATAACGTTTTCTTAGCCCTCCCATTAATTGCTGATAAATAATGAAAGTATAGGCTGTAAAAACAAAAACAAAGTGACGTATGAGACTGGTTTTATTTCTTACTTGATATTCTTTTAAACCTAACCACCCCTTGGCTTCTCTATAAAACTTTTCAGGTAGTGGTGCATTGTAATTTTTTCGGTAACGGTATAGCAAGCATTTCAGCCACCATTCACCATTACTATACAGGACTACCACTTTTCAATATAGTTTCTATGAGAAAAGGTTGCCACTATCCATTCTCCTGTTAGGTTTTTATCTTGTTTATTAGTGATTAAATAATCAACTTCAGTTGCATCTTTTACAGAACTATTATTCATGACGATTGCAATAGTTCTTTGACCACTCAGACCTTTGATTTCAGCTTCATATGGTAGCTACCCACACTGTCTTCGGTACATCTTGTTCTAAGGTGACTTCTTGAAAATCCTTTTGAGGTAAAGACAATGCAATTTCATCTAACCTTTTTTATAAGTGTTTTTTCCTGGTTTTTCGATTGATCACACTGACTTAGCGATTCTTCGCAAAACCACCTATATAGTTTAGTTATAGCCTTTCTAGCTCTTCTAAAAATGAGGAATTATTACCATAACCTCCATCCATTAAAACTACACCAGGACGATATTTTCTGGACAAAGTTTTATGAATTAATTTGAGTGCTAAATCCGGTTTTTTGACAAATTCTTTATCTTCTTTTCCAGAAGGAAAAGAGGATGAACTTTGATATAATTCAATGTCTATTGGGAGAGTTCTCTCTCCATCATATAAATGGCTTGTAACTATCACTATTCCATTGTCTGTTTTACCAATTTCCCCAAGATATTGCCTACCTACTCCTGAAGTAAAATCACCGAATAATTAAGGTTTAAAGCCTCTCCTAAGCTGCGCCACGAGCTGTCGCTCTACAAGGAGAAACAGCGGTGGAGGGATGGCTCCTAAACCTGCGCCATATCCAATCGACCAAGAGAAGAAAAATTTTTCATGATTAGTCAATCAATTCCGTTTTCACTCTCGAGGTAATAATTAATAATTAATAATTAATTATTAATTGTTGAACACTTTTTCTATGTCCGTATGGCATCAATAATCAGAGAAAATCCATTCCTAATTTTCGTCTGATTACCTTTGTTCATAATTTGTAAACAACGCTCATTTATCAAGTTTTCATTCCATTGTGCAAGGTAGTAGTAATTGAGGAGAGCAGAAAGCACTTATTAAGCCTGTTTTACGTTTACTAAACAAATATGAATTAGTAATTATTGGAGATAGATAATTCCAAGGTCCAGAGTTATCTTACTGGTTGAAACATCGAAAATCACCTCAAAAAAATTATTTTATTTTCAGACAAACAATAAATACTTACTATAGAAAACCAGGCAAAAATTATCAAAATTAGATTAAGTATTTGTACTTTCAAGAGTTCACAGTTGATTTAATAACTAAAAAAAATTTTTTAGTGGGCTGATATAAATTTTGTTAGTGGTCTTTAATTGAGGCAAAAATCAACTTGATGTGTGGTTGTAGTTGAGCGATCGCTTAACACAAACCCCACTAATAATAATTATTTTCACTATTGATTGCAATTTTCAAGAGTTACTTTAATTCTTTAAACCATTGTTAGTAATACTTTTGAGGCCATTTTAACCCCGTGAGCCTTTGGTTTTAAATAAATCATCAAACTTTTGACACTACTTTTCAAAGCATGGAGGTAAGGCACACAGGGTTGTTTCTTTCATCGCAGAAGTATTCTCAGGTAAAAGTGTTACTGGATAATGATTTTCGACTATTTTACTGCATTTTTTTACTAAAGTCCAGATCACATACAAAGTAGAGAATGAAGTGTGTTCTACTATTGAACGATTATCAAGATTGCTGCCACGCAATTAATAATGTTCTCAACGCCCTAAGTATGCTAAATTGAGAAATATTTTTCCATAATTTTATATTTTTAGGAGTCAGCTAACTTTTTTAGTATAATGTAACAAAATTAACAGCACTTTTGCCTATGATAACTTAAAAATTTATACACCTCCAAAAACAAAAATTTATAGGTTATTGATAAAAACTATAGTGCTAGAGTAAAAATGACTATTATTACAACTAGAGAAACAGCTTTTTTATTGGGTATCTGTTGTCAACGAGTTAGAGTTCTACTTTCTCAGGGAAGGATAAAAGGGGCTTATAAACATAAAGGATTTTGGCGTATTCCTCTTTATGGCCAAATGCCTGTTGTTATACCAGGTACTAGAGGCCCGGAAGGTGTCTGGTGTAAGAGGCTGCGACAAGCCCCCACAAGAATTCATGTCAATCAAAAGAAAATTCAAGCCAATGGTAAGAGAATTAATACAGATCCTCAAATGACTCCAGATCAATTAATACCAGTGGTTTCCATGAAGCAGGGAACACGCAATGATTTGGGTTATCAGATGGAGATTCATGGCCCTTGTCGTATAGTATATAAACCTTATCACCCCTTAAGTTGTGGTGCTCATTTGTGGATTGAGACCTATCATCCGGTGCAATTTGTAGATACTCAGTTTAAACCTGCGACGGCGAGGCGAACCTATAAAGATGTTGAAAATCACTATAGAAGAAAATTTTAGCTATTGGGACTGACACAATTTTTAAGCCTAAATATAGCTCAAACTCTGTTTGTAAGAGAAAGGAAGAAGGAAGAGGGAAGAAGGCTTAAAAGACTGAAAAAACTTAAATTTCCTATAGATATTCACCCTTGGTTTTAGCCTAAACTCCAGCACATTAGATATCTCCAGAAAAGAGGGAATAAGGGACAGGAAGAAATATTAAAATATTTATGGATAAGAATAGATTTTATTTTGGATTTTTGGAGATTTCTATTGGTAGAGAAATTTTCTATCAATCTTTACTAGTGCCGCTACGCGGAAGTCAGAAGTCAGAAGTCAGAAGTCAGAAGTCAGAAGTCTTGATTGGTAAGGCTTTTAGGATTTTGTAACTGGTCAGTTATTTCCGCCATTCTGCACTAGGATTAACTTTAGTTGTAAGCATTTCCTGCGGAATGCTGCGCAAACAGCCATCAGCTAGTTTCCTATGGTCGGAACTGCGGACTTCAGCTATTGATGAGAGAAGGAGGTAAAAGCAATTGAAAAATTAAGAGAGAATTAAAAGTTACTGCCAAGGTACGCTCCTTTAACCTTAGAAGGAATTATTCATTATTTGCACTCAGCGCTGACTGCTAAGAGCTAAATGCTTACCTTTAGTTGAAGAGGCAGAAGGAAAAAATTTGCTTACCAAAAATAGCTTACTTCCAGATTAGTTTGATTTTTTTGAGCATCATATTTGAGTAAATATTCGTCAGCGATCGCCTCTAAATTACGCAGATTTTCTATTTCTGCCTAGACAACTGCAGTTGAAAAAGTAGAGAGAAAAAAGTGGCTTACCAGAAATACCCCTTTTTGAGATTTGTCTGATTTTTTTGAGCATCATATTTAAGTAAATATTCGTGAGCGATCGCCTCCAAACTACGGAGATTTTCTACTTCTGATTTACCAATTTCAGTATCAGTAGATAAAAGAATAACTTGATGACTAGCAGAAGGGAAATAACGTTCTACTAAATTCTGACGGTGGGATGAATCTAATCTACCCAAAGGTGTATCAATAGCGACGGGTAAATGTCTACCAGAAACCCTTGCCAAACCCCACAAAAATGAAATTGCCAAAAGCTGTTTTTCTCCAGCAGAAATGCGATGTTTAGGAACAACTTGCCCTTGATTATCGTAGAGAGAAAGAGCAAAGTTATTAGTATCAATAGCCACACGGTGCACCAAGTCTGATTTATGCAAAAGATAGCGGAAACACTCAGTAACTTCCATCTCTAGCTTATTCAATTTTTTCAGGGTTAACTTCTCCTTAAATAGCTGCAAAGTTTTCTTCACTTTGCCAGAAGATTCAATGATATTTTGAATATTGTGACGCTCGATAGTTTCATCAGTATAACTAAATAATTCTTTCTTAGTTTGAGTAATAGTATCCTCCAATTTTTTACAATTGCGTTCACTATTTTCACAAGCTATCTGTATCCTAGCTAATTCAGTTTGTGCCTCCTGTAAAGCAGTTTCCAAAATTTCATAAGCTTCCGGAGATGCTGCACTTACCAACTGCTTTTCCAAAACATTAATTTCCACTTCAAAATCTTTGAGACGAGTTAAACTTTTCCTAGCATTTGTCCGATAATTTTCAATCTCATAGCGCAACAAGTTTTCTAGTAAAGTTAACGCCTCCTCATCTGCCAATAACCAAGGTTCATCACTTTGATTAATATCCTCTTCAATCATCAGATTTTCTTGATGAAGAAACTTTTGAATTTTACTAATTTTGCCAGTAGGAATAGACAACTCATTCAGATAATTAACTAAACGTAGGTCTCTTTCCTGAAAAGCATCCAAAGCTATTTCTGCTTCATGGCGTAAAATCTCTACATCACCCTGAGAACTTGCTTGTTCCAAAAGAGGAGAAATTAAAGCCAGAGGTAAAGCTCCCGCAGCAAGTTCAATCATTTCCTGACGAGCATTATCCATCTCTAATTCGACATCTTGAAATTCTTGTTTTAACTGACTTCTCTCCGCAGCAATTTTTCCCCCTTCCGAAACAAATTTTCTCATGGCTTTTTGCTGTTTTTGTTCAGCCTTTTTTAACTGCTTTCGCAAATCTGCTAATTTTTCCGTAGCAACTTCCAAATCAGTCTTTTGTTGATGGAGTTTTTGTTCAATTTCTTCTAAATTTTTTAATTCTGTAGTTTTAGCAATTTGTTTCTTTTTCCGAGTCACCAAAATATCTAAATCTGTTGCCAGACGTTCAGCTAATTCCAGTCCTAATAATGATTGAATTGCATCTACAACCAAAGGTGGAGGAATTTCTAGTTCAGCTAATTCTTTTACCTGTTCTCCATCAAAGAGAAATAAATTAGAAATTCCCAAAGGTAAGAGATTTTCTATATATTCATCCCAGGCATTTGCTAAGTAAGAATCAGGCCATTCACCATCAAGAATTCCTAAACTATCTTTGCCATCTTTAGGATTTTTTTCCCAGGTACGAACTACGCGATATTCTACAAGTTGGTCGTCTTGAATATGTTCAAAAGCTAATTCAATGCGAGTTTTTTCTGTAGGGGGAGTATTACGATTTACACATTGAGAAAGAAAGTCGCCATAAGTTAAATTTCCCCTAGTTGAACATTGGGCACGATGACCGTAAAGTGCAAGACGAATAGCATCTAAAAGAGTAGTTTTTCCTCCTCCATTCATACCTCCAAATAAGATGATGGGGCGAGGGCGATCGGTAAGGGTAGGGCGGAGGTTTATTGTTTGTTTACCGGAGTAGGGTCCGAAATTTTGTAAGACGAGTTCTAGGAAAATCATTTTTTAAGAAGTAGGGAATAGGGAATAGGGAATTAGGGTAATAGGGAGTAGGGAGTAGGAAAAAAAGTAGTGGGATAATTAACTTGATTTTTTTATTCTTAGAATTTACCTTTTTTCAGTAGGAAATAAGTTTGAAAAATCGAATTTTCTTGTCAAGCAACGCCCGAATTTTTGCCTTTGACTGAGACTGAGAAAAACAAAGGTTTTCCACAGATGAGGTTTCCAGATAAATTTTCATAACTTTCTAGTTATTGTGGAATTTTTCCCGGTAGGAGATAGGTCTGACAAAGAGAATTTTTTTGTAATTTTTGCCTTTGACTGAGACTGAGAAAAACACAGGTTTCCCACAGATGAGTTTTCCAGATAAATTTTCATAAATTTCTAGTCATTGTTGAATTTTTCCCATAGGAGATAGGTCTGACAAAGAGAGTTTTTTTGTAATTTTTGCCTTTGATTGAGACTGAGAAAAACACAGGTTTCCCACAGATGAGTTTTCCAGATAAATTTTTATAACTTTCTAGTCATTGTTGAATTTTTCCCAGTAGGAGATAAGTTTGACAAATAGAATTTTCTTGTCAAGCAACGCCCGAATTTTTGCCTTTGACTGAGACTGAGAAAAACAGAGGTTTCCCACAGATGAGTTTTCCAGATAAATTTTCATAACTTTCTAGTCATTGTGAAATTTTTCCCGGTAGGAGGTAAGTCTGAAAATCCAATTTTCTTGTAATTTTTGCCTTTGACTTAGACTGAGAAAAAAAAAGGTTTTCCACAGATGAGGTTTCCAGATAAATTTTCATAACTTTCTAGTCATTGTGAAATTTTTCCCGGTAGGAGGTAAGTCTGAAAATCCAATTTTCTTGTAATTTTTGCCTTTGACTTAGACTGAGAAAAACAAAGGTTTTCCACAGATGAGGTTTCCAGATAAATTTTCATAACTTTCTAGTCATTGTGAAATTTTTCCCGGTAGGAGGTAAGTCTGAAAATCCAATTTTCTTGTAATTTTTGCCTTTGACTTAGACTGAGAAAAACCGAGGTTTTCCACAGATGATTTTTCCAGATAAATTTTCATGATTTTCTAGTCATTGTGGAATTTTGACTGTAGGAGGTAAGTCTGACCAATCAAATTTTCTTGTCAACCAACGCCTGAATTTTGCCTTTGACCTAGACTGAGAAAAACAGAGGTTTCCCACAGATAATTTTTCCAGATAAATTTTCATGATTTTCTAGTCATTGTGGAATTTTTCCAGTAGGAGGTAAGTCTGACAAAGAAAATTTTCTCGTAATTTTTGCCTTTGACTGAGACTGAGAAAAACACAGGTTTCCCACAGATGAGTTTTCCAGATAAATTTTCATAAATTTCTAGTCATTGAGGTTTCCAGATAAATTTTCATAACTTTCTAGTCATTGTGAAATTTTTCCCGGTAGGAGGTAAGTCTGAAAATCCAATTTTCTTGTAATTTTTGCCTTTGACTTAGACTGAGAAAAACAAAGGTTTTCCACAGATGAGGTTTCCAGATAAATTTTCATAACTTTCTAGTCATTGTGAAATTTTTCCCGGTAGGAGGTAAGTCTGAAAATCCAATTTTCTTGTAATTTTTGCCTTTGACTTAGACTGAGAAAAACCGAGGTTTTCCACAGATGATTTTTCCAGATAAATTTTCATAATTTTCTAGTCATTGTGGAATTTTGACTGTAGGAGGTAAGTCTGACCAATCAAATTTTCTTGTCAACCAACGCCTGAATTTTGCCTTTGACTTAGACTGAGAAAAACAGAGGTTTCCCACAGATAATTTTTCCAGATAAATTTTCATAATTTTCTAGTCATTGTGGAATTTTTCCAGTAGGAGGTAAGTCTGACAAAGAAAATTTTCTCGTAATTTTTGCCTTTGACTTAGACTGAGAAAAACAGAGGTTTCCCACAGATAATTTTTCCAGATAAATTTTCATAATTTTCTAGTCATTGTGGAATTTTTCCCGGTAGAAGGTAAGTCTGACAAAGAAAATTTTCTTCTCAAGTAACACCCAAATTTTTACCTCTGACTCAAACTGAGAAAAAGGTAGGTTTTCCAGAGGTGAGTTTGCCAGAAAAATTTTCATAACTTTCTAGTCATTGTGGAATTTTTCCCAGTAGGAGATAGGTCTGACAAATAGAATTTTCTTCTCAAGTAACAGATAATTTCTGCCTTTGACTTAGACCGAGAAAAACAGAAGTTTCCCACAGATGAGGTTTCCAGAGAAAATTCCATAACTTTCTAGTCATTGTGGAATTTTCCCAGTGGGAGGTAAGTCTGACAAAGAGAATTTTCTTGTCAAGTAACGCCCGAATTTTTGCCTTTGACTCAGACTGGGAAAAAGAGAAGTTTAATAAACAAGAAAATTATTTCTTACTCTTCCTCAGTACCTGTGGAACTTTGACCAGAAAATTTCATATTTGCCCAGCTTAATTGTTTAATTTTTTCTGAAACTTTTCCTTTCTCGACAGCTTCTTTTAAATCTCTTTTATTATGAGCGTTTTGAATAGCTTCTTCCTTGGAACGAGAACTTGTTTCAAAACATTGTTCGAGACTTTCATAAATCTTATATCGATGAGACTTAATATAATATTGCCGCTCTGTATCTAACAGTTTTGCCATAAGTTCAAGGTGCATTTCATCCCCATTACATATTTCTTCTAATACTGACCATTCATCACTACCTAAAAGACTTATTCCTGCACCAGGACGACAGTCTTCAAATTTCTCTCCTGTTACTTCTTCATATATACGAGGTAAACTATCATCAAACTCGTGTTTTTCTTCTAACCAAATGCGTCTAATTTCACTCAGTTCTTCCAGAGAAATGAGAGTAATATCTCGCATATTTTCTGGAGCAGTTTCACGAATTTGTCTTTGAGCTTCTAACAGTTTTCTCAGTAAAGTATCTCGCCATTCTTTTTTGTACGGACCAGGAATTGGTTCTACAGAAACTTCACCATCTATATTTCGTTCAAATAGTTGAACTGTACCCCAAATTCGCCGAAAATCTCTTTTATCTCTATCAGAAATATCTAGTTCCCGACGCAAATCTACAAGAGGTTGTAACCATTCTTTTTCTTCATCATTTTGAATCATTGCTGACATAGATTTATCACTATCTACTAAGGTGCAAACCCAGCATCCAAAACGAGAACTTCCACAACTAGGAGTAGAAGTATCAACTACTAACGGACATTCATTATCTTCCGTTGCACCTCGATACATTGCTAGTAAATCTTTATTACTATTTCCCCAAGGATTTTCCCACTGCATTAAATATAGCCAAACTTCATCAGTTCGCCAGTCTTCAATAGGGGAATAAATTAAAGAATTAAGTAAATTGGCATTAGGACTAAGGCGTTCCCGTACTCGTTTTTCTTCTAGTCTTTTCATTGTTTTAGCGCGGTTAAGACTTTCCGCTTTACGAGTACCTAAAACTAGGATAACTTCTCCATTAGTTCGTACAGCATTACGAATAAAAAGATTAGATGGTTCAATTTTTAAACGTCCCGTACACCATCTAAATTTCAGACGGGGTGCGGGATAACCTTTACCAATTAAGCCTACCCAATATGTATATTGAATATCTGGTTGTAGAAGGTGAGTTTCTATTGGCATTTTCTGTTCTTGGGCAACTCTGTCAATGTTTTTTAGAGATTGTTTAACCCAAGCAGAAACATAAGGATTTTCTACTCGTGTATCAGTAGTAATTACATAGATTTTTTTAGTTCTTTTTTCTACTGGTAAAGCAGCGATCGCATTCCATATAAGTTGTAAAACTGCAGTACTATCTTTTCCTCCAGAATATCCAACAATTAAAGGGATTTCATCAAGGCAATATAATTCTTGAATTTCTATAGTTAGCTTTTCTATATCTTTGATTAGTTCAGCAGTTGTCCGCTCTGGAAAAAGAGATTTTTGTATTCCTACCATTTTTTAATACTCCTAAAATTTTTTTTAATTTATTCTGTATTTTTATGTTTATGTTTATGAGATAAATACATTTTGGCGATGCCATTGTAAAGCTTCTATTCTGGGGAAAGATTCTTTTTCATTTGGCAACCAAAGCTGATTACTATTAAATTCCTTCATTGGTTTAGAATTGGGTGATTCTTCTAAGAAATTATTGGAAACGATGATGTTATAATCATCAGTTATGGTAAATAAACCTTTATCGAATGCCCAATGATGATTTTTACAAAATGATATGCCGTTATCTATTCTATTGTCATAAAATCTGGCAAATGGTTTTATATGGGCTCCATCTACAATATTTTGCTTTATTGACATGGTGACTTTCATTCCACAAAAAGCACATTTATAGTTATAGGTATGTACAACTGCTTTACGAAAGATACCATCTCTAACTACAGATTTTATGAGATATGATTTAGGTTGTTTTTGCTGTTGGTTAAATAAATTAATTGAATGTTCTTCCTCATCATCCTCTTTTTGGAATCTTTCATTAATTGCTAGAAGTTCTTTAATATCTTTTTGATTGCCTGAAAACCAAGTTGCAATTAGTACATCTATTAATTCTTTTCTATAATTTTTGTCTTGCAGTAGTTCAAAAAGTTCTGGGTCTAAACTGGCATACTCAACTACCTCTTTCAATTTTTTCACGGAACTTGGAACTCGCTTTAAAGAATTATTTTTAGATTCAATATGCCAAAATCCTTCGCTCTGTAGATAGAAAAAAGGAAGGTGTAAATTATCTTTACCTTGATAAGTACCAGAAGATAAAATATCCCAATGTTTATTAAAGGTATCAATTAATTGCTCTGAAGCAGCTATCTGATTATTTTCAATGAAACCTTGTGCAATTAAATCAATTACAGACAAAATTAAAATGGGCTTATATTCTGCATTCGGACTTAGTCTTTTACTTGTCTTAAGTTCGGTAAAACGTTGACAGTAGTATGCTAATTTTTTTTCCCTATGTAATTCTTGATTTTCACTCATTTATAGCACTAGCTAAAACATCTGTATTTTCACTATTTATTTCTGATAAACCAGTAGATTTAGTAAATAGGTAGGCAAAATTAAATCTAAAATAACTATCAAAGTTAAATTTACCATAACTATTCTAATTCCTCCTTTTTTAACTAGCTATCAGCTATTAGCTATCAGCCTAAAAATTTGTGCATAGACTTCTATAAGTTGTTTAATTTGATGAGGGGTTTAAATCCCCTTTAAAAAACTGATTGCTGAACTGCTATTTCCAGAGCATTCCGTCACGAAACGCTTTTTAAATTGCAAAATTAAGTTGATTAGTTTCTCAGTTATACCTGCTACTTTCATTAATTGATAATGAATAATGGATAATTACCTCTGGTTAAAACCGTTACGAAATTGAATATAAGGAAATTTTATTTCTTCTCTTGGTCGATTGGATATGGTTAGGAAACCCATCAATCCCACCCAACGGGTGCGCTCCTAAGAACGACCGCTTTTTTATCCTTCAAAGGAGAGGCTTTAAACCTAGATTCGATTAATTATCAATTATCCATTTTAATCTTATACTTATACAAAATAAATAAGTTTTTAATCCCTTTTTTTTGCAGAAATAAATAAACTGTATATTAGATACTATTTCTATTTTCAGTAAGGATGTATTCGTCAACTAAAATAGCTGATATTCAAATTTATTAAGTAGTAAGTTTTAGGAAAAATACTAATAAATTATTCATTTTTCTCTAAACACTATGCTCTGTGAAAACTAGTGCAGAATGGCGGAAATAACTGACCAGTTACACAATCCTAAAAGCCTTACCAATCAATACTTCTGACTTCTGACTTCTGACTTCTGACTTCCGCGTAGCGGCACTAGCTGTTAATAGCTAAATGGCTATTATTTTGATGGTATAGCACTACGCATTAAAATTAGGACAGCTAAGAAACTTCAAAATATTACAGTTAAAATTTTTGACTCTAGCTGATAGCTGAATGTTGTTTGCGGAGCATGACAAACGGAAATGCTTATAGCTATAAAAAGACATCAATATTCATGCCTCATGTACCATCCGTTAGTATTGACATAATAAATAGTATATGATATCAAAATTACTATACAATTAACAATTATACTGACTCAAAAGTTTTTAAAAACGTTTGTTGACAAAAATTTATATATATAGCAATTTTTAAAAAACGTTAAAATATTTCCCAAAATCAGCGATGAAAAAGACCAATAAACCCACCTCAGAAATAGCAAAAGAAATTTTAGAAAATGATAATCGAGAAAGAGAAGCGATCGCCATTCTATTAGACAAACATATAGGCAAAGATGACAGACTTTTAGTACAAAAAACCATGATGGGAAAAACCGAAGCTTATATAGGTTCCGTCACTCTAGAATGGTTAGATAGTCGAGTACGTTTTGCCTCTCAACTACCATTATTTCGGCAAAAATTTGATGTAGAAACAGATAATATAATTCGTGACGCAGAAACAATAGATGAAATTCAACAACGTCCCCTAGATTGGTCTCGTCAAGCCCCATTAACCCTATATTTAGCAACAAGAAAAGCACATAAATTTCCAGCAGTATTAGTAGTAATTAGCCCCAGTTGGGTAGATAATCCCAAAGCAGAAGAATGGAATAAAAAAGGTGAAGCAAATAAATCTGCTACTGATTTTTTACCCCTAGATTCAGCCGGAAAAGTAGGATTATTAGACCTACGTTTAGAAGTAGCAGTATTTGCCCTAGACGGTCAACATCGACTGATGGGAATTCAAGGTTTAATGGAATTAATAAAAACAGGTAGGTTGCCTAGATATAACAAACAAAAAAAACCAGTAGGTGCAGCTATTAACATTGATGATTTAGCGGAAACCCATCATATTGAATTGCCAGAATTACAAAAATTAGCTTACGAACAAATAGGTATAGAATTTATTCCGGCAGTAGTAAAAGGAGAAAATAGAGCACAAGCACGACGGAGAGTTAGGTCAGTTTTTGCTCATGTAAATTTGACGGCTGTAAAATTAAGTAAAGGGCAGTTGGCATTATTAAATGAGGATGACGGGTTTGCCATTGTGGCTAGAAAAACAGCAATTTATCATCCTTTATTAAAAGAGAAAGATGATAGAAATCGACGAGTGAATTGGGATAGTGCAACTGTGGCAACTAAGTCTACTGTTTTAACAACTCTTCAGGCAATTCAAGAAATGTCTGAAAGATATTTAAAACCTTGTTATCCTCATTGGAAACCTTCAGATAGAGGTTTAATTCCCATGCGTCCTGAAGAAGAAGAATTAGAAGAGGGGCTAGAGGAATTTATGTTGTTTTGGAATTATTTATCTAATTTACCTAGTTATTCAAGATTAGAAAATGGTGCCGAAACTCCAGAATTGAGAAGATTTAGTTTTGAAATAAAACCAGGAGAAGGTCATGTTTTATTTCGCCCCGTCGGGCAAATTGCTTTTGCTGAAGCTCTAGGAATTCTAATATATAAAAAAGGCTTTTCTTTGGAGGAGGTCTTTCAGAAATTAAATAAGTATGACGTGGATGGTGGTTTGAGTGGAATAGAATTTTCTGACTCTATTTGGTATGGGGTTTTATATGATTTTAATCGGAAGCGAATGTCCGTAGCTGGGAGAGATTTAGCTATGAGATTGTTTATCTATATATTAGATGGAATTTCTGACAAAATGGAACGAGCAGAAATTCGTCGAGAGTTGGCAGAAGCAAGGAGAGTTGGGGATAATCAAGCTGTAGATTTTCAAGGTAAGTTTGTGGAATTAAAAAAGGTAGGGTTGCCGAAAATTTTGTCTTAAAGTATTAAAAAAAGGCAAGGTCATTTCAGTTATCAGTTATCAGTTATCAGTTATCAGTTATCAGTACCTCTGCAATAAGGAGGCTTGAAATAAGGAATATTCTATTTTTTTATCCCCTTAAAAGGGGAGGCGCATACCCACAATTTTTCGGTGAGGAAGAGTTGATTGATGTTTTGAATTTTTTCAAATTCTTTAGACTAGCTTTAATGCAATAAGCTACAAAAATTTATCTGCAATGAGAGCTGTTTTATACCAAGGGTGAAAAAAGAATGCTTTTGTGAGGTGAAACTTCAATTATTAAGTAATTAACACAAGCGCAATGACATTTTTGATAATTAGCACACCAGGAGCGTATTAATAATTCTTATGTTTACCGAAAAATTCAGGTATAAACCCTCTCCATTTATGGAGAAAAAAGAAAAAAATCCTTTGATCCAATTCTCTTATTTATAAGAAGAGTTCATTAATTGATAATTAATAATTACCTCTGGTTAAAACCGTTACGGAATTGAATATAAGGAAATATCCTAGCACTTTTTTCCCCTTAAAAGAGGAGGCTTTAAATCAGAATTATTTAATTATTAATTATTCGGTAACTAGACAGTGCAAAGTTCTTGGAATAACTATTGCTAGCTAAGGCTTTCAGCGATCTAAAGGTTAAAAACTCTTTATTGAGAGCTGTAAGTACTGTAAGCCTTTTCCAGTAATACTTTCAGTCTTCAAAGCAAATAGTTTTTTGGCAGAACTTTGTACTCTCCAGTTCGGTAATTCTAAATTCTAAATTCTAAATTCTAAATTCTTGAATTCTCCCCTACTCCCGCACTCAAGAATCAGTAATAATAGGTTACAGAATATTATTTTCAACCATTACTCAATAAATATTTTTCTAAATACTCCCAATGTTGATGTCCGTATTCTTCTCGTAGTAAATCTTTCACATCAGCATTAATAACTAATTCTCCATCTTGATTATCTTGGAATAGTAGTCCATGAGCAAGTACCTCTTGTAAATTACTGAGAGTATCTATTAAATTGGCGATCGAATAATGTTCTTCTACCCATTCAACAGGACTAGGTATTTCAGAATTAACATTTATTGGATTATTAGTATTAACTTCCATAATTTAATATCAGTAAAAACCCTGAATTTTAATCAATTGTTCAATCTTAATATATCATCTGATTATTCATGCCGTAATTTCAGTGAGGCTAGTCAAGGTGTTATTGTGACAAATTTTTATGTCTTTTGCAATTTAGCTCAATTTAATAGTATGACCTATTGTGGATCTACGGATGTTTAAGAAAATAATAGGAGCTATATGAGGAGAAGTGAGGATTAAGGAAAAGAAAAAAGTAAACGACCTTTTTTACCTATGGATCGATGCCTAACCTCTAGTCCATGAGATAGTACAAATGTCGCAAATAAGGAAGAATAAAAAAGTAAAAATAATAGATATAAGTGGCTTTTAGTATGGAAGAAGTTCTCTCTAGGCATAATTTTAAAATTTACTTTTTGCTGTAGCATTCTTTTTTATCGTTGATACAATGTCAAATTGGATTTAGCTTGTAATATTTATAAAAAAGTCAAAGTTTTTGCTTAAAGTAGGATTTGAGTATTTAAATAACTGGATTCTGATTTGTGCTATCTAAAGTAGTAATAGGTTAAACAATATAATTAAGATGGCTATAAACAAATTTTATGGATGATATTTTTATTCAAATAGTTGCCTATCGGGATTTAGAATTAGTCCCAACAGTAGAAGAAGCGATCGCCCATGCAACTCATCCTGAACGCCTCACTTTTGGCATTTGTTGGCAGTATGGTACGGATGAGGAAAAGGACTATATCAGTAAAGTTAAAGGTATTAAAGATTGCCGTATTATTGCAGTGCCTGCTTCTGAAGCTCGTGGGGTCGGTTGGGCAAGGTCTTTGGTACAAAAGTTGTGGCAAAAGGAACGTTATACTCTACAAATTGATGCCCACATGAGATTTTTGCCTGGTTGGGACATAGAATTGATTAAAATGCTGGAAATGTGTCCCAGTGAAAAACCTCTTTTGAGTACTTATCCTCCTGCTTACAGACCCCCTAGGGAATTGGTTGGGGATACGCCAAGTCGTTTAGAAGCAAAGGAGTTTGGAGATCCTGGTATTTTAAGTTTGAGAGCAATAGGCGATTTGAGTAAATGTAGTATTCCACAACTAGGAGCTTTTGTTGCTGCTGGGTTTATTTTTGCAGATGGGTTAATTATTGAGGAAGTACCCTACGACCCAGAGATTTATTTTACTGGGGAAGAGGTGTTATTTGCTGCGAAAGCTTGGACAAGGGGATGGGATATTTATCATCCTAATCTTAGTGTTTGTTGGCATTTTTATAATACTGGTAAAAAGCGGGTTGTACATTGGGAAGATCATCAAAATTGGTGGGTACAAAATAAGATATCTGAATCTCGTTTTCGTCAGATTTTGGGAATGGAAACTGCAACGGAAGATTTTGGGATTTATGGATTAGGAAATGTCAGAAGTTTGGCAGAATATGAGGCGTTAGCTGGTGTGAGTTTTAAGGAGCGTTGGTTTATTCGTTTTATTTAGAATAATTGAATATTCTCAACTTCATTCTTTGCCGAGATGAGAAAGTCTGAACTCTGAAATCTCGGCAAAATCTGCGGAATATTCTGTCATTCCCAATTCTGAAAATTATCCTTATCCTTCCTACAATACTTTACTCATTAGTAGGAAATATAGACAGTTTCTGTTTGTTGTTTTTCCCAGTTATAGTTGAGGAGAAATGGGAGAAAAAATTTCTAGCGATCACTATATTTTAATTTCCTACGAGTTAAAGATTTTCAACTTCATTCTTTGCCGAGATGAGAAAGTCTGAACTCTAAAATCTCGGCAAGATCTTCGATAAAAAATTTGAGCTTAAATATTCAGCATAAATCTGAGGAGTCTTTTGGCAACCCCAATAATTCAAAGTTATTCTAGATATTTTTGTAGCTGCCTAAAGACTAGAGGCTAAGATTTTTTTATTTTCTCGAACATTTCTTCTGAGAATATTTTTAACTTTTTTCTTTCCTCTTTCTTTTAAGCTTTTGCCTCTGCTGAATCACTTCCGGGGGCGGACCATAATCTCCTCTTGAAAAATAAATTCGTTCTACTTGATGTTGTGGCTCAACCTCAATCCACAGACGAGCGCCTCCTGCCTGATTTCTGTTTGGCTGATGTGGCTGATAAACGATTTGGCAAGGTCCGTTAATTTTTAGAGCGTGGCAATAATTTTTTTGATCTCCCACTTTTACTGCAATTGCGGGATGAGAAGTTTTATTATCTCGGTTATAGTCAATAGTTTTTCGTAGAACATGAATAAAGGTATTGCCTGTACGTTCAGCCTTGTTCCAGGTTCCTTGAGGACCGCGACGACCGGGTACAATTTCTGGCACTCCTCGGCTGTTAAGAGGAATCATCCACAATCTTTTGACTTTGTAGGCTCCTAAAACTCTGTTTTGTTGGAGTAATATCCGCAGTCTACCTGTTGATATATTGAGTAAAAATGCTGCTTCTGTTGTACGAACTTCTGTACTCATAACTAGATCGTTATAGTATTTATATATAATTTCTATTATGTGGAATATTTTTAAGTATATTAGATAAGTCTACATGAAAATGGCTTATTGTTGAAATTTATCAAAGGCTGATTTTTATTATTAGGACTTACGCATGAACGCTATTGGTAGGGTGTGAAGCGTGCTAGCGTAACGCACCAATACGCCGTATGTATATAGTACCTTTGCGTAAGTCCTGATTATATATTTTTGACTTTTGATTTTATTTTTGTTCGTAATTATTAAATATTATTAAATGAGCCTTGTTGGCAATACCTAGGCTCATCTTTTTTTTATCGTGTTTTAGTCAATCCTTCTTGATATTAGAAACCCTGCTAACTTCTCACCTATCGCAATTCCTGTTCTTAAACCTCCTAAATCAGAAATTTTTGAATATCCTGTTTTTGGAGATGTTTGTATATTTATTGCCTCGTCATTAGGCAGTATAGGAGATATTTGTATATTTATTGTTTTGTCATTAAGCAGTACTAGAAACTCTGCAATTTTTTTAGAAAAATTACCTATATCTCGAATGAAAATTACAAATGTAACCAATTTTGCTGAAGAAGCGAGAATGTTACCTGCAAAAGGAATCAATTCTAATATTTGTGGAAGAATAAAAAACAAAATCAAGAAGATAACAAAATTCATAATTATAGAAATTTCATCTCTCTCTCCTTTATATTCTTTTCGAGTAAGTTCAACGGTACTATCTTGGTTTGAAATAAATAATTTTGGTACTTCATTTTCCTGGTTTCGCCTTCCCGACAAAAATTGAAATCCTACTTTACGTTTCGGTAAAATTTATCTAACTAAATACCTTTTTTTTACTTCACTAGGCTTAACATCCTTGATCTCAATTTCCTCTATACCCATTAAATTATCATTCAAAGGTGGCTCGAAAAATTGTTCTAAAATTCCAACGTTTGTAGAAAAAAGCTCAAAGGTAATTTCTTGGTTTTTAATGACTTTTCTACCAGTATTTTCAATATCGCAAGAGATTAGATACAAATCTGTAAGCTCATAATTTTCACCATAAAGGATACTAATATTTTTCTGATCTATATCTTTTTTAAACTCTAAAATATTTAATATATTTATTGTATAGGAAAGCTCCATTGCTTGGTCTTGACGTTGCTTTTTCGATGAGAAATAATTAAACAACGCTACTGAAAAACCAGAGATAATAGCAATAGCAACTTTTTGCCAAAAATCACTATTGTCTAATAGTGTTTGAATTATTTTCGGATATTCATTTAAGTTATCCATCTGATAATCTCCTTATTTTTTTTAATAACAATGGGGTGCATCTCTTATGTGCAAAAATACTTTTTTATTATTCCCTATTCCCTGTTCCCTGTTCCCTAAAAGCGATAAATTTTTGGCTTTATTCAAAATTGAGATGCACCCTGACAATGATTAATTTTATACCAATTTGTTAAATATATGGAAGAGTTTTATCACTATTTGTAATATTAAGCTCTCCCATTTTAATTAAATCTGATGAAATTCGCTATAGCTGACAACTATTAACTGCTAACTATTAACTGCTAACTGAATAAATGGTATAAGTTTCCAAATTTGTAATATTAAGCTCTCCCATTTTAATTAAATCTGATGAAATTCGCTATAGCTGACAACTAATAACTGCTAACTATTAACTGTTAACTAACAACTGATAACTGATAACTGTTAACTGTTAATCCACTGCCGAGTACCGAAATATTTACAAGAATGAGCCGCAATATTCGCAGCATTTGCCAAAGCTTCTGTAAATTCCCCATGAAAAATATAGTGACAAAAAGCTCCATGAAAAATATCACCAGCACCTAAAGTATCAACAGCATTAATTTTCGGAACTTCCACATTACCAAACTTACCTTGACTCAAATATTTAATAGGTTTTTCTCCTTGAGTAATAGCAATATGTGGAATATTTTGATTCGCTAAATAGGTAAAAACTTCCTCTTGACTTTCACAGTTAGGAGGATAAAAATTAGCAGAACAAATAGCATAATCAACAAAAGGTAAAATTTTCTCAAATCCTGGTTTCCAACTACCACCATCTATAACAATAGGAATATTTTTTGACTTAGCAAGTTGAACAATTTCTAAACTCGCCGCCATTTGATGACCGTCGATTAAAACAATATCAATATTATGAATAATTTCTGGGTCAATCAATTCTTTTGAAATTTGAGACTTAGTAGCATTGATAGAAATTACAGAGCGATCGCCTGTATTTTGAGTAGTAATAATTGATGAAACTGGTGGTGGTTCGGAACGATTTTTATCTAAGTCTTGTATTGTGACATTATGCTTTTCTAAATCTGCTCTAATTAGATGAGTTATCGGATGATTTCCTAACCCACACAGAAGAGTTGCTTGATTATCAAAGTAGCTAAATGTTACGGCGGCATTTGTGGCAGGTCCCCCTGCTGTAATAGTATAATCAGCAGCAACAATTTTTTGATTTTTTTCGGGATAAGTTGTTGTGAGATAAAGTAAATCTAAGGTTATTAATCCGACAAATAATCCGGTTTTAGTCATTGTTTTTTTTCGGGTTTACCAATTTCAAAAAATATATTTATATCCAAAAGTAAAGTAAGTATTGTATTAGGAACAATAAATCCAGGTATTCCTCAATATTAATGCTTAGGAGTAAAATTTGGTATTCACCTAAATCTTTAAAAAATTATCTAGCTCATAATCCCTAATATGGATAAAAAAAAATTTGCTACAAATCAAGGGTTGGGAATTAGAAATATTTACTACTACTACTTCTTAGTTCTGCAACAAACTTATTGTTCATAAAATTCCTCCATTAAAAAAGATATTTATCCTCCACAGTCAATATTCAGATGAAAAGATATAGATTTATCTTTGCTGTAGATAAATTTTGCCCTATTTGAATATCCGGTTTATCTTAAATATCAAGAAATTAAGGAGACAAATAGTCTGATGTGAGTCATTAATTTTTTCTGATAATCCATTCATAAATACTGGTGAAAAATTTTTGTCTAGTATGACACCACAAAAAATGCTTATCCAACTATTATCCTTGAAAAAATTACACTGAAAACTCATAACTAATTTGTCAAAAGATATTTATCCTCCACAGTAAGTATGATCATGAAAAAATATAGAGTTACTTACAGCTAAGATAAATTTTGCCCTATTTGAATATCCGGTTTATCTTAAATATCAAGAAATTAAGGAGACAAATAGTCTAGTGCTAGTCATAGCTAATTTGCCAAAAAATATTTATCCTCCAAAGTTAAGTATAAGAATGAAAAAATATAGAGTTACTTACAGCCAAGATAAATTTTGTCATCTTGAGAATGCCTGAATTATCATAAATATCAAGAAATTAAGGAGACAAATAGTCTGATGTGAGTCATTAATTTTTTCTGATAATCCATTCATAAATACTGGTGAAAAATTTTAGTAAAGTATGGCACTACAAAAAATGGCTATTACAACTATTATCCTTGAAAAAATTACACTGAAAGCTCATAGCTAACTTGCCAAAAAATATTTATCCTCCACAGTCAATATTCAGATAAAAAAATATAGAGTTACTTACAGCTAAGATAAATTTTGCCCTCTTTGAATATCCGGTTTATCTTAAACCTCAAGAAATTAATCTGACAAATAGTCTGATGTGAGTCATTAATTTTTTCTGTTCATCTATCTCATAGATACTTGTAAAAATTTTTAGTAGAGTATGGCACTACAAAAAACGCCTGTAACAACCATAAGATTCTAGTACACTGCAATTAATAGTTTTGATTTAAGTTTAAAACTAAGTTCTGATAACTATATAATAAATTTATTTATTGAAAATTGGTGTATCTAAAAATTAGTGTAAATGAATAAACTAAAAGTAAATTTTTGCTGTCCGAGAATGCCATCTAATCTGAAATTACGACACTATCAAGAGCAAGCTATTAATAATTGGTTTACAAATAGAGGTAGGGGAATTTTAAAGATGGCAACAGGTAGTGGAAAAACAATAACTGCCTTAGCGATCGCTACTCAACTTTATCAAAAAATTGCTTTACAAGCATTAATTGTGGTTTGTCCTTATCGTCATTTAGTAACTCAATGGGCAAGAGAATGTGAAAAGTTTAATCTTCAGCCAATTCTAGCTTTTGAGAATGTAAATACTTGGCAAAATCAACTTTCTACTACACTTTATAATATTCATTCTGGCTATGAAAAATTTATTACTGTTATTACTACAAACTCTACTTTTATTTCAGATAGTCTCCAATCTCAGATTAAATATTTTCCTGAAAAAACTCTGATTATTGGGGATGAAGCACATCATTTAGGTTCGCCTAAGTTAGAGAAGAGTTTACCAAAAAATATTGGTTTAAGACTTGCTTTGTCTGCCACGCCAGAAAGATATTTTGATGACCAAGGAACTACGGCAATTTTAGATTATTTTGGTGAAGTATTACAGCCTGAATTAACTTTAGCTGATGCCATTAGACAAGGTGCTTTAGCTCGTTATCTTTATTATCCAATTTTAGTGGAATTGACTGAAGCAGAAAGTCGGGCGTATGCTAAATTAACCTCGAAGATTGGTTGGGCATTATTATTATCAGAAAAAGAAAATGTAGAAATAGAAAAAGAAGATTTAACTGCTTTATTAATTCAGCGTTCCCGTTTAGTCGCTTCAGCAACAAATAAATTAACAGCATTAAAAGCATTAATGGCAAACCGTTTACAAACCAGTCATACTTTATTTTATTGTGGGGATAGTTCGGTAGAAACTGAAGATATTTCAAATTTAAGGCAAATGGAAGCGGTGGTAAGAATATTAGGTTATGAATTAGGTTATCGAGTTAATACTTATACTGCTGAAACTCCGATTAAGAAAAGAGAAAAATTAAGGCAACAATTTGAAAGTGGAGAATTGCAAGGTTTAGTAGCAATTAGATGTTTAGATGAAGGAGTAGATATACCAGCAATTAAAAATGCAGTTATTTTGGCAAGTAGTCAAAATCCACGACAATTTATTCAGAGAAGAGGCAGAATTTTACGACCTCATCCAAGTAAGGAAAGGGCAACTTTATTTGATATGATTGTTTTGCCTCCAGATATGGGTAGAAGTACATTGGAAGTAGAACGAAATTTACTGAGAAAGGAGTTAAAAAGGTTCTTAGAATTTGCCGATTTAGCAGACAACGCTGGAGAAGCTAGGGTGAAATTATTAAACATTCAAAAAAGATATGGATTATTGGATATTTAACTTGGAGGAAGGAAGAAGAAAGAAGGAAGAAGGAAGTAAAAAGTAAGAAGAAGTATTTCTGTGTTTTTAATTTATGAAAAAGAATAATTTCTAAGCTTCTAAAATTTCTCGTCTCAACCACTTAATAATATTATCTATTAAATTGGGATGGTGGGGTGAAATAGATTCTATATTGTCACATTTTTGGTCTGAGATAAGATAAATGGAATTACCAAGAGTGCTTAAGGAAGTGATAAATGTTTCGCTGAATGAGCGATCGCTTTTGGATGTGTAAAATATGAGTGCTATTTGTTTGTCTAATTTTTTCAGATTGAGTCGCAAGTATGTTTTGAGGGATGACATTGTAGTGGGGGTTGGTGTTATTTCTGGGCAACCTTTTTCTATCATTTCAATATAGATATCTGGGGCGGGGTTATCTGGGTTAGTAAAGTTTGCTCCGTCGATGCAGATAGGAATAATAGTTTGGTTTAGGTTGGGATTATTGGTGAGATTTTGGCGCAGAGTAATGGGAAGTTGGGTTAAGTTGAGGTGTTGAGTTGTGGTGGAGTTAATGACAGGAATATTATCGGTTGTTTCTGGGTAGGTGGTAGAAGTTGCAGAATGCCAAGCGTTGTAGAAGTCTGGGTAGCTCATGTGTTGGGCGCAGTGCCAAACAATTTCATTTGCAGCTATATATCGTGTGAAATTATCATTAGGAACTTTGTCTTGTACATACTCTTTGAAGCTAGTAACCATGATTTTTAATTGTTCTAGTTCAGTAATTTCCTTAAATAAGATAGTAATTTCAATTGGAAAGTCATTATTTTTAATAGTTGAAAAAAACTCAATAATTTTTTCAAGTATCCAAACATTTAAGAAAGTTCCGTTGTCTCTAAAAGCTGTTAGACACATTGTACGAAATAATGAATATTTATTGAATGTAATACGCTCTAAGAGTAGCTTGATTGTATCATTATCATTTGTATTAATTCCATACTGTATACATTTTAAAAAATTATAATCTACAGATTCAGATGTGATATTTTTATGAGTTACTAAAAAAAACTTAAAGTCTTCATATATTTGGATTTCTCTTTGATTAAATTCATTATTAGCTTCAAAACTATCATCAATTATTTCATTCTCAAGCTCTAATTTATTTGTGGTAATTTCATTCTCAAGCTCTAATTTATTTGTAGTAATTTCATTAAGTACAATATCTGCTAATTCAATGATGTTTGTATCATTATAATACTTGTGCAGTGTTTCTAATGCTTTGAAAATGCTTTTATCTCTAGAAATAATATCGACGATAAATCTATAAGCACATGAAAATATATCTTCTGATTTATGGATGTGCCATTGTATGCGAGGAATTAGTAGTAGATTTTTTAAAATTTCTGGTTCATTAAAAAAATGAGGATTAGATAAGCTATATTTTTCTATAAAATAGATCAAAATCAAGTATTCTTCTTCATTTTTTGCCCAGCTATATACGGTTATTATCTGATTTATCATTTCTAAATTGAGATTTCTTTTTTCCAATACTTTTAGTAATTGTAGAAAAACTCTAAATTCTCCGTTTGAGCACACCAGGTAAAGTAAAGCTTCATCGTATGTTTCATTCTTAATTTCTAACTTTTCTAATAAATCAACAAGATTTAAGATTATCATAGAACTTACTTCAGGTTGAATCATGGCTGAAATTATGATTTCTAGCAATTCATCGTTATCAGAGATATTCATTACATTAAAATTGCTTAGTTGAGCAAGTGTTACAGTTGTTAGCAACCGGATGTCATAGTCTTCACTAAACAGAAAAACTAAAAGCTTTTCTAAAACTTTTTGGCTTATTATTTCTGTATTTATACTTTTGGTTTTCAATAAAATGTTAATAATTATAAGACATTTTTTTTCCTCTTGATTAGTCAAAAATAATTCAACTAACCTAGTTATAGCTGGTGGATATAAATTTTCATGTTGTAATATAACCTTAGCAGCCTCTAATACAATTGAATCATTCCAATGTAAAAAATCAACTAATTTTGCTATTACAGATTCTTTTATTTGAGATATAGAAAATATACGAGACAAAAACTTAATAACCTTAAAACTACGACGATCATTTGTTGCATATTTTACGCAATTATTTAGTATATTTGAATCTAGAGTAGGCAATACCTTTAGAGAATCTAACAATAAATCCTCATAACACAAGTTTATAGGTTTAGTTAAATATGAGTGAATTAAACTAAATATTTCTTTGTTAAATAAAGAAGTTTCTGCTGTTATGTAAAAACCTGAAATTACAAAAGGTAGAATTTGATAACCGTAAAAAGATAAACACTCATCTAATTTAAAATAATTAAAAATTTTGAGAAACTTTTTTCCATCTTCTGGTGAACAATTACCACCTTCCATCCACATTAAAGCTACTTCTTGCCAGTATGAATTAAAAATTCGGTAGGTTGAGTTTGATACATCTCCAGGAATATGATTAAACAAAAACTCCCAGTTAGGAATAACAAGACTAGCAAAATATTCTTGAAAAGTTCGATGGAAAAACGTATAAACTTTATCTGTCTTAAATTTTTCGTCTACTAAAACTAATAAATCTAAATCTAAAGCCAACTTTAACAATTTATAATCCTGAATTTCTTTGTAAATTAAACTCTCAGATAGCCGAAACTTTTCCGAACTATCTAAACCAGCTAAAGCCACCCTACCTAAAGCTTGATGAAGTTCATTTTTTAAATTAAGCCTAACATTCCAATCAATATCTATTTTTTCAGGCTTCCACTCATAAAAATACCGGATAAACTGTTGATAAAGTCCTGCTTTTGTTTCTGGCAATTCTGCATTTTCGTCAAAATAAAAAATCTGACACAACAACGATAACCGCAGAGGATTTCTAACCAAATCATAAATCCTTTCATGGCGTGACTCTTTTAACTTTTCCTCCAACTTTTTACCCCGTTTTTCATTCTCAGCTTTAACAAACCACTGATGAATAAAATCATCGACTTGCTCAAATTTAAACTCCAAAGTTTTGTAAGTTTCAAAACCACTAAGAGGATTATTAAAATTAACATCCCAAACATTTGTGCGACAAGTTAAAACTACTCGCGCTGCATTTAAGAAACCAGTAAGTTGTTGTTGAATATTTCTCAGAGTTTTCCCTGCCGAACTTTCCCCTATTTCATCCACACCATCAAGCAACAACCACACCTCATTCTTTTGTAATAATTTTGTTAAAAGTTTCTCCAAAGTTGCTGAGTCAATATCTAAATCTATGAAAAACATCGCATTTGGCAACCACTTTTTCAGAATGTACTCTTCCAGTGTTTTTCCCTGCAAATCTCCCAATGGGATACATATATATAGATGGTTTGTGTTTTTCAGGTAGGTAGCAATTTTATCTAACCAAGTCGTCTTACCCGATCCTGCTTCTCCAACAATAGCAGTAAATTTATTTTTCTTCCCTTGAATAACATCCAACAAAAATTCATCATATTCGTAAGTGCGGGTAATAACCTCTTTCTCCCTGAACTTTTCCATCCCATTATTCTCACTGTGACGTTGTTGTAATTTGCGTTCAACTAACCCCAATTTCACAAATACTTCAACTTCACATCCTATTTGAGTTGCTTTACGTCTGAGTTGTTGAGTTGTTTGCTGCTTTTCCAGCATTTTTGCACATACTTCACGCCAATTAATTTTTATTTCAGTGGGGGTGGGAGGTAAGTTTTCTAGTTTTTTTCTGTAGTCTTTGAGGAGTCGAGAAACAGAATTTTCAGAAGTTTTACGCCAGTTAATTTTATTTCCAGAGTTAACTAAATTTTCTATTGCTGGATAGACTTCTTTAGATAAAGTTTGTCGAACAGTATCAGAAATATTTTTACTCTGATAGTTCAATTTTTTAGCTATTTCATTAGGAGAGTTAGCACACAAAACTCCTCGTAGAAATATTTTGGCATTTGGTGATAAAGATTTCCCACCTGCATCAGCTAAATCAAGATAAAGTCTATCTATTTCCCAATTTTGATAAGCTTCTGAAAATTCTTCTTCAAATGTCATTTACTTAAACTATTTTGATAAATCTACAAATCTAATTTTATCAATATTTATCATAGCACTTGTAAGCATTCAGCTATTAGCATTTCCTGCGGAATGCTGCGCAAACAGCCATCAGCTTTTGAACATATTCAAGCAAGAAATGAGGTTAGGTTATAGGCAATTTAATTAATGAATTTTAATCCTTCTTGGCGGATAATTCCCCTTCAGTATGATCATGAATTAATAACAAATAGCTGATAGCTGATGGCTGACTGCTTACTAGCACTCACAAAATACTCACAGTTTTACTCACACTTACTCACAGACTGTGAATAGATTTTATCTAATCTTCTAGATAAGCTGTAAATAGTTAACAGAAAGGAGAAAAAATTATGACTACTTATCAACTCAGCCTTTTCCCTAACACTGAATATATCTCTAGTAAATCTAATAATTTAGATGACTTATCTTCTGCTTATCGTAATTTTAAAAGTGGCGAAGTTATCAACGAATTAGAAATGAAAGTCATAGACATTTTGGAAATTGTTTTAGGAAATAATTTCCGTTATTGTCCCCAAATTACTCTCAATAGTATTTGTCTTAACGCTGGCTGGATACCCAAAAATATTTGGGAAATTTGGATTAATTCCAAAGTAGATATTGCTGTAATAGAACGAGGTTTAAAAACAAATCGTCAAGCAAAATTAGTAATAGAATGTCAGTCATTTTGCCATAAACTCCCAGAAGTAAAAGAAAACGACTACTACAAATATCAAATTTTATCTACTGTAAATATTCCGTTAATTTATGTAGATCAAGTTCCAGAAGATGAGCGTTTTTATCGCTTTTATACACCCAATGAAACAACCGGAATATTTTATAACTCGATCACTCAAGATAATAGACAGCAACTCAAAACATTTCTAGAACAAAACATTGTTCAAAAATAACCAAATTAATGGCAGTTTTAAAGTTATAAAGTTACTGAAAATTTAGGTTTGGTTGATGAAGGAAACCCAGCACGATCTTGGTGAGTTGGGTTGCGCTGTCGCTTAATCCAACCTACTAACTAAACCTAAACAATGTTAGAATAAAATTTGTTGGGCTAATATTAGATTTTGTGGGGCAACCTAGCTAAAATTAATTAAATATTTAGAATTAAATGTTTAGTGAGTATAAACCAATGAACCCAACCAATAAACAAGCCCAAACCTGTCTAAAAGTTTGTCAGATGATGATTACTATTAATTTAAAACCAGAAATTGAAGCTCTAATCCAACAAAAAGCTACGTCACAAGACTTATCAATTGAACAATATATTGAAATTTTAATAGAAAAATAAATTGAAAATATTGTTTCTGAAGTTGAGGAAACAGCCTACTTATTTAAAAGTGAAACTAACAAAAATAGGCTGTTAAATGCAATCGAAAATGTTGAACATCAAACAAATTTAATTGAACTTTCATTAGAGGAAGTTGAGTGAGTAAAAGAATTGCATTTGAAGCTTCTGCTTTTTCAGACTTTACTTAGTGGGTTATTTCAGTTATCAGTTATCAGTTATCAGTACCTCTGATGAAATTATTATTATTGCCTGTAAATACCATTATGAGCAATAAAAGAACTTTAGATATGATATTTTTTCTGCCGAATGATAGTTCATTAATGGATAACGGATAATGGATAATTACCTCTGGTTAAAACCGTTATTGATTGAAGATAAGGAAATATTATTTCTTCTCTTGGTCGATTGGATATGGCGAGGAGACCTCGCCATCCCTCGACCGCTTTTTTTCCTTAAAAGAGGAGGCTTTAAACCATAATTATTTAATTATTAATTAGGGCTTGCTGATTAAATATCAAAACATTTAGAGATAAAGGTTTCAAGAATTTTAGGTGCTGAAAAAGTAGCAGCTTTTCAGTTGATGGAGCGGAAAAAGTGAAGATTTTTCTATCATAATGATAGAAAAAGTAAGGGTGGATTATGAATGACTAGTTCTTCAGCTAACTCCCCTAGATCCTAACTCTTCACTACTCCCTACTCCCTACTCCCTACTCCCTACCATAGCAAAAAGACTTTCCATACGCAAACTCTAATTATTAATTATTCGGTAAAAAAAAGTAACTCCAGTTTATTTCAGACAGCTATCTCTAGCATTCTCTTATTTTTTTCAAAATTTACTCTTTCTTCCCTACTCCCTACTCCCTACTCCCTTCTGACATTAAAATGACTTCAAAATACTCAGACAAACCAACCACAGAAATATCAACTATTTTTTCAGAAAAGCAGTCAAAATATAATCATAAAACTCAAACAAAACTGAATAACATTCAAGAACCAATTACTACTGCACCCCCAGAAGTAAAGCAAATTATTGGGCGAGTATTACAACTAGAAAAAGACCGACTTTATAAAAAAACACCCCGGATAAACGATGATATTCTCAAAATTATCAAGGAAGCAGTTCAATGAAATTAATTTCAATTATTTTGTGTAATTTCCGTCAGTTTTACGGCAAAACACCAGAAATAATTTTGGCATCAGGGAAATGGAGTTTTTTTACTTCTTACTTCTTACTTCTTACTTCTTACTTCTTCCTTCTTCCTTAAATTAAGATGATATTCTCAAAAAAAGAAATAGCAGTTCAATGAAATTAATTTCAATTATTTTGTGTAATTTCCGTCAGTTTTACGGCAAAACACCAGAAATAATTTTGGCATCAGGGAAATGGAGTTTTCTTGCTTCTTACTTCTTCCTTAAATTAAGATGATATTCTCAAAAAAAGAAATAGCAGTTCAATGAAATTAATCTCAATTATCTTGTGTAACTTTCGTCAGTTTTACGGCAAAACACCAGAAATAATTCTGGCATCAGGCCAGAAAAATACAACAATAATTCATGGCAATAATGGTGCAGGTAAAACTACCATAATGAACGCCTTTACTTGGGTACTTTATGAAAAATTTAGCGCCGCTTTTGTAGTAGAAACTCAACTGGTAAATAAACGAGCAATTACAGAAGCAAAACTTGGTAAAGCCATAGCTTGTTGGGTAGAAATTTTATTTGAACATGATAATAAACGGTATCAAGCTAAACGTTTATCACGAGCTTATAGGAATGAAAAAAATGAAATTGAACATGGTAAAAGTGAGTTATATATGCAAATAGCTGGAGATGACGGACGTTGGTCTCCACCCCCAGAACATCCTGATGATATTATTGGTAGAATTTTGCCAGAAAGTTTACATCGATATTTCTTTTTTGACGGAGAAAGAATTGAGTATATTGTTAGAGATGACCGGAAAAGTGAAATAGCAGAAGCAACGAAAGAATTATTAGGAATTGAAGTATTAAATCGTTCTGTTAGACATTTAGGGGAAGCAAAAAAATCCTTAGAAACTGATTTGAGATTAATTGGTAATCCTGAAACTAAAAAACTGCTGAAAGAAAAAAATCAAATTGAACAAGAAATTAACAAATTATCAAAACGCCAAACAGAGATAGAGAAAGAATTGCAAAATCATCGAGAAGTTAAGAAAGAAATTAGTAGTCGTTTAGTGGAATTTAAAGGTGCAGAAGGATTACCCCAACAAAAAGACCAATTAAATCTCCAGGTATTATCAATCAAAGAACAAATATTACAAGCTAATCAGGGGTTAAAAAGAGCTATATCAACTCGTGGTTATATGGTTTTCTTGTCAGATGCCATAGAAAAATTCCGAGAAATTTTTGGTAATTTAAAAGAAAAAGGTGAGTTACCTATAGGAATAAAAAGACAGTTTGTACAACAATTATTAGACAAACAACGTTGTATTTGTGGAGCAGAATTAACTATAGGTTCTCTAGGGAGAAAATCAGTAGAAAAATGGATGGAAAAAGCCGAAATTGCTGATGTAGAAGAAACCGTAATTAGAATTAGTATACAGATAGATGAAATTGACAAACAAGTACTAGAGTTTTGGGATGAAGTCGATCGACAACAAGCTAATATCGAAAAATTGCGTTATCAACTTTCACGGGTTGAAAATGAATTAGAATCAGTTCATAAAAAACTACGAAATTATCCAGACGAAGATATTCAGCAGTTACAAAAACGGTTAGATGAAATAGAAATCAAGGTAGGAAACTTAAATCGAGAAACTGGCTCAAACTCTCTACAACTAGAAACTTTAAATAAAGAAATAAAAATCTTAGATAAACAACTTGATAAACAACAAATGAATGAATTAAAACAAGTTTTAGCTCAAAGGCGAATTGCAGCTACTCAAGATGCTATCAATAGATTGATAGAAGTCCGAGGGCGTCTAGAAAAACAGTTTAGAGTTTCTTTAGAAAAACGAGTACAAGAATTATTTTCAGAAATTTCTTTTACTCCCTATATTCCTAAATTGAATGAAAATTATGAATTAACTTTAGTAGAAAATACTGGTGGAGAAGATGCTTTAGTTGCCGCTTCTACAGGAGAAAATCAAATCCTCAGTTTGGCATTTATTGGCAGTATTATTGACGAAGTACGAATCTGGAGTCAAAAAAACACTTTAATGGGACCCGATAGTAGCACTTTTCCCATAGTAATGGATTCCCCTTTTGGCAGTTTAGACGAAATTTATCGCAGACAAATTGCCAATATTATTCCTCAACTAGCAAATCAATTAGTTGTATTAGTAACTAAAACTCAATGGCGAGGAGAAGTAGCGGAAGAAATGGCTAATTATATTGGTAGAGAATATGTGCTTTCTTATAATTCTCCAAAATTAGATTGTGAAGAGGATGCTATTCAGTTAAATGGAGAATCTTATCCTTTGGTAAAACGTAGTCCGAATGAATTTGAATATACAGAAGTGCTGGAAGTAGATTATGATTAAACCTCTGGCAAAAGTGTTAATTAAATCGTAAGCATTTCCTGCGGAATGCTTACATTAAATCAATTCAAGACTATGAAATAAACAATTTTATCAAAATAATATGGGTATAAAACCCCGCCTTTTAAGGCGCAATATTTTTGGAGTCTTGCTCAAATCCCTGTTAAAAAAATAACTTCTGACTCACAGGAGTGCGCATTCCGCAAGCGAGCTGGCGTCGTCGCGGGGTCGCACCGCTTCTGACTTCTGACTTCTGACTTCGTTAACTCCCTATTCCCTATTCCCTGACTTCTGCAAGAAGTCTTTTAAACTCTAAACAGTAGAATATATAGCAGTCTAAGGAAAAGTTAGAACATATCAAAAGTTTAAAACTCAGACAACGCAAGATTCTTCCTTCTTACTTCTTATTTCTTCCTTCTGCTATAACTATACAATTTCACAGAAGTCATCCATCAATTGCCTAATCATGAGAAAAATTTCCTCCGGAAATACTGCGCAAACAGCTAGTTCAACAATTAATAATTAATAATTAACAATTATCTCTCCTTGAAAAGAAGAGGATTGACGCGGAGCGTGAAAATTTTTTCTTCTCTTGGTCGATTAGATATGGCTCCGAGAACTAGCTATCCCACCCTACGGGAAGCTACGAAGATCGACCACTTTTTTCTTCTTTAAAGGAGAAGCTTTAAACCTTAATTATTCGGTAAGACAAACTCAAGACAGTCATCCTTTAAAATTGCATGAACACCTAAACTTTGATTGAAAATAATTTCAAATGATTATTTCACCTCATTAGATATAACCGAAAAATTTTGGCCTCAAGGCTCCCTTTTTAAGGGGATAAAAAAGATAATATTCAATATTTAAACCTTCTTGTTTCAGATAGATGTACTGTTAACGCAGTTCCTCCAGCAGAAAGCTAACTGATAACTGAAATGACATTATTTATGTGAATTAGTTTCGTAATATAGCACTACGGATTTAGGTTATACCATTTCTCCATGAAGTTGCACTTAATATAAAGATGAGAATAGTCAGTTTAATCAGGTCTGAGCAATAATTATTAAGCGCATTGTTACAGAGAAATGGTATTAGGACACTACTAAACCCTGTTTACGGAGCATTGACCTAGGAAAAAGCAGCGTCAGAGATTACTTTTGACTTTTGACTTTTAACTTCTAACTTGCGCGTAGCGCTATATCAACTCAAGTTTTTAAGTGGAGATATTGTGGAGTAATCTCACCCTTTTTATCCTGGATTTATACATAGATTATTCCCTTATCGCTGCCCTCGTTTGTGTAGCATGACAAACGGAAAGTCAGAAATAGGAACTCATCAAGTCAGAAGTTTTTTCGCACGATCATTTTCGGTAATAAAATCTCTATTTTATGACGGAAAATAGGGTGACACGACCCCCGCTATAAATTTTATTTTAGCCATTGAAAATTAGTGGTGAGTAACAATCTCCCACTAATTTTAACCTCTAACTTTCCTGCGGAATACTGCGCAAACACACTTCTGATTTCTGAGTTCTTGAATATAGCTCCTCGGAAAAAGGTAAAATAGTCAAATGTTAAATAAGAGAGAAATTATGATACATAATATTCAAGATATTGAAGGCATGAACTCTGTATATGCTAACAAATTAATAGAAGTAGGTATTACTAATGTCGCAGAACTATTAAAAAAATGTTCCTCTCTCACAGGAATAGAAGAATTAGAGCAAGCTACTACCATTGAAAAAGACCTGATTATTCAGTGGGTAAATTTTGCTGATTTATCACAAATTAAAGGAATAGACCTGGAATATTTTTCCCTATTATCAGCTTTAGGAATACATACAACTTCTCAGTTAAAAAATCGCTTTCCTGAAACACTCCACTCTCAGATAATGAAGCTTAACCGTCAAAAACAACTGGTACAACGCTTACCTAGTTTAAGTCTTGTTAGAAGTTGGGTTGCTCAGGCAACAAATATTCAAAGAAAAACTGCCCATAACAATGTGCCAACTACTAAATTACCATCAAAAAAATGGTCTATAGATTGGTCTGATTAAGAAAAAAGGTAGTGTTCAACAATTAATAATTAATAATTACCTCTCCTTGAAAAGAAGAGGATTGACTAATCATGAAAAATTTTTCTCTCTTGGTCGATTGGATATGGCGAGGAGACCTCGCCATCTCTCGACCGCTTGTTTCTCCTTGTAGAGCGACAGCTTGCGGCGCAGCCAAGGAGAGGCTTTAAACCTTAATTATTCGGTAAACAAATAATGATTTTTGAAGTTTAACTCCTAACAATTAAAGGAATATACTACTAATATCCTGACATCTTTAGGACTACGAGAAAAAACAGCAACCCTACAGCTTAAAGTTAAAAAAAATCTAGCGAGAAATCCCATAAAATCTCATTGTGTGAAGCACAAAAAATCGCCTAGGTTTTTGCCTTGTATTGCTCAAATAATTGTGAGAGAATTTAAGTATAAGGGTCAACTCGCCCCTTTACTTGACTTTTTATTCAACCAAATAATATACATGAAATACTCAGCACTCACTGCCACAAATAGTCTCAAGAAATAGAGGTGATTTTTATGAGTTATCTATATAGAAGCGATCGCTCTGCTGAGAATCCCCACTAAAATCTCATTGTGTGAAGCACAAAAAATCGCCTAGGTTTTTGCCTTGTATTGCTCAAATAATTGTGATAAAGTTCTTATATTAGGAGTTGTTCGCCCCTACACATGACTTTTTATTCAACGCCACAGATGAAATACTCAGCTTCAATTACAGGAAGTTTAAATGCCCCTATGAATTTACCTTTTTCGGTTCTTCAGTCTCACACCATTTCTTCAAAGTAATTTCTATTAGGTATATAAAAGGGATGTAGCTACCGCACTTGCTCCGTCAACCCTCTACTGAGAATCCCCACGAAATTGTCATTGTGTGAAGCACCAAAAAAACCTTTGGGTTTTTTGCCTTGCATTTCTCAAATAATAGTGATACAGTTCTTATGTTGGGAGTTGTTCGCCCCTACACATGACTTTTTATTCAACAAAAAAATAGTATTTCACATAAATATAAATTTTTATCATTTCCCTTATGGGTTTAATACCCCACCGTCTACACGGTGCTCAAAATTGTTTGGGGTGAGAATCCCCATGCAATTTTCCCTTCTGCCTTCTGCCTTCTGCCTTCTGCCTTCTGCCTTCTGCCTTCTGCCTTCTGCCTTCTTCAATCGTTTTCAGTTAGAAAGAATTTAAATAACTCTCCTATGAGAAATCCAGCTATTTAATTGTAATTTGATCGAGAAACATCAGACTTTTTAAACACTAAAAAATGTTGTTGTGGTAAAAAATCATCAGTCTCTTGCCAAACCAAACCCACAGAATTCATTTCTTTTTTTACCTGTTTCTCAGTCATCTTGTGCAAACCTTTAATCATAATCATCGGATTTTCACCCCGATATTCCAATAAAATAACCCGCCCACCAGACTTCAAAGCAGCAACTATTCCTAACATCATTTCTCGCGGATATTCAAACTCGTGGTAAGCATCAACTAACAAAGCAATATCAACAGTAGAAGAAGACAAATTAGGATTATTTACATCCCCTAAAACCGTCTCAATATTAGTAATATTTTCCTCATTTTTAACAAAATTAATTAACTCCAACATCTCCGGTTGTATATCTACCGCAATCACCTTACCTTGAGGAATCAAAGAACTAATTCTAAAAGTAAAATAACCAGTACCAGCACCAATATCTGCCACAACATCAGTAGGTTTTAAATCAAGACGATCGATAGCACTTTGAGGATTTTCTCTATAACTTCTGCTAGGTCTTTCTAACCATGCAGCACCTTCATGACCCATAACTTTAGCTATTTCTCGACCTAGATAAAATTTCCCAAGACCTTCCGGATTATGGATAGTTTTATATTGATAAATTCCATCTGAAGTAGCAGCAACATTAGTTTTTATAGAACAAGCATTTAAGAGTAGACTTAGAATAAGTATACATAAAATTATACCTATATTTTTCAAAGAGTTAATGAACAGTATATTCATAGCAAACTAGAATTAAATAACTGGAATCATACTATCATATTCCACAAGAATACTAATTAAAGCCAAAGCAAAATTTAGTTATAACTACTTTCCTTATACTTACCTGATATATCTGTTGTTAGCAGTTGTATTTAAGAGGTTAGCCTAAGAAACTCTGATTTTTAATAAATCCTATTTCTCAAAATAAATCTCAATAATTTTTATCCTTAAACAGAGAATATTAAAGCCTAAAATAATTAATAATTAATTATTAGGTTACTTGGAGTCAAAATGCTATATATCCAAGCACAAACACATAATTTTAAACTGAATAAATTTAGTTATACCACAAGTGATAAACAACATAAATATTCCCATCTTTACCCCTTTGGTATATATTTTGATTTGAGATACAGTAGTTTGTAGCAATTTGATAAATAAATAAAAATAGTTGAAAAAGTAATATAATTATGCCTCAAGAATATAATAAATTAGTGCGTTATCGCATTCCCTAAATTATCCGTAAAAGTGGTTTAGAGTGTAAAACTATAACTCTCTCAGAAACAGAATATCGCCAAGCATTACGAAATAAACTTATTGAAAAAGCCCAAGAAACAACAACAGCAAGTAGCGCTGATTTAGCTATAGAAATAGCTGACTTATTAGAAGTAGTAGATGCTTTACTTAAAAGTTACGGTATTTCTCATAATCAAATTATACTCGAACGAGACAAAAAACGGGCAACTAAAGGAGATTTTGAGCAGAAAATCATGTTATTGTGGACAGAAGAAAATACTACTAAATAGAAACCATTAAAAATGTCAATAAAAAACATATCAACTAATACACCTTGGGAAACAATTGTAGGTTATTCCCGTGCAGTACAAATCGGTAATTTTATTTACGTTTCAGGCACTACTGCTACCGATAAAACAGGGAAAATTATTAGTACAGATGCTGATGAACAAAATGTACAAATTATCCAGAATATTGAAACAGCTTTACAGACAGTCGGAGCAAGTTTAAAAGACGTACTGAGAACCAGAATTTATGTAACAAATATCAAGGAATGGGAACAAATAGGTAAGGCACATAGTACATTATTTGGTGAAATTAAACCCGCTACTACAATGGTATAAGTAAAGCGTTTAATATCTCCAAAAATGTTAGTATAAATTGAAGCAAATGCTGATATTTCAGAAGAAGAATAAAGAGGTTAAATATCTACATTATATTTAATCATACTATAGATAATATTCAATAATTAATAATTAATTATCCCTTTTAAGGATAGAATTTGCGAACAGGGTTTTTTTGTTTATTTCTTCTTGTAGAGCGACAGCCTGTAGTGTAGCTAAAAAGAGGATTTAAACCTTAATTATTCGGTGAAAAATTCATAGCTTTTATCTATAAATTTTGAAAATTTTACAAATCCCAAATAGATTAATATATTGAATTTTTAGTAATGAATAGAATAAGAATTGCCAGAGATAAAGCAGATTTAGTCAAAGCTTTAACCGAGTCAGAAGAAAAAACAGGTCCTTTTAAAACTTATGCTGATGTAATGGTATTTGCCGCATCTTTAGCAATTAAGAAAAACCACCGAGTTCCACTAACAGAAATTTCTCAAAGAGAACCAGGTCCAATTAGTATAGAAGTGTTTTGGTCTAGGGGATATGAAAATATTATTAAATTAATCGCGATCGCCGACACAAAAGATACACAAATTCTCTCTCCAACAAATGAAGAAATAGAAGAAAATTACATTAAAATATTTGAAGAATATGCCAATGGAGGGTTAGAAATATTACGAGATGAAATGCGGGGTGCAGTAGATTATTCAGAACGACTTTTATTAGTCTTAATTTCCCAGAGATATCAAAAATCTCAGCCAGAAGCAGAATTTGATTTAACTAAATTTTTGAAATAAATAAAAAAACCTCACTGGCAAACCCAACTGAGACCCTTAATCACAATAATTTTTAACATCTATCTAGCTACTTAATATTAATGTTATCTTTTCTCAGCCTGAATTATCATCAAATCAAATAATATCATGTCCGGATAATAGCGTGATAAAAAAACTTTCTCCTTCTCCTCATCTTTCTTCTTCTTTCTTCCCTCCTGACTCGGTCATCCTTCATCGTTTATTTATAACTGTTCAACCGAAGATGATATAACTCTTTTTTGACTTTTGACTTTTGACTTTTAATTTTTAACTTTTGACTTATAGTTTAGGTGCGCCCATACAGGTATGATGACGATATTGAGCATCAAAAAGGGAACGCAAATTAAAGAATCATGCGAATTTTATTTGTGGCAGCTGAAGTAGCTCCTTTAGCCAAAGTTGGTGGTATGGCCGATGTAGTCGGAGCCTTACCCAAAGTGCTACGGGCCATGGGTCACGATGTCCGTATCTTTATGCCTTACTATGGCTTTCTGGGCGACAAAATGGAAATTCCAGAACAACCAATCTGGGAAGGAAATGCCATGTATCAAAGCTTTAGCATTTATGAGACGGTACTACCAAAAAGCGACGTGCCGTTGTACCTATTTGGCCATCCAACTTTTTGGCCACGTCGTATCTACTACGGAGATGACGAAGACTGGAGGTTCACTCTATTTGCCAATGGAGCGGCTGAGTTTTGCTGGAATGGCTGGAAACCAGATATTATTCATTGCAATGACTGGCACACAGGCATGATTCCAGTTTGGATGCACGAAACCCCAGATATTAAAACCGTATTTACTATTCATAACCTAGCTTATCAAGGACCTTGGCGCTGGTTATTAGAAAGAATTACTTGGTGTCCCTGGTATATGGAGGGACATAATACAATGGCTGCAGCAATACAGTTTGCCGACCGGGTAACTACTGTTTCTCCTACTTATGCAGGTCAGATCCAAACACCAGCTTATGGCGAACGCCTAGATGGTTTAATGTCTTTTATTAGCGGTAAGTTAACAGGTATTCTTAATGGTATTGACCTGAACTTTTATAATCCAGCTAATGACAGATACATTGCTCAAACTTATACTATCGATACCTTAGAAAAACGTGCTGCTAATAAAATTGCTCTCCAAGAAGAGGTAGGCTTTGAAGTAAATAAAAACACGTTTTTAACAGGAATGGTCTCCCGACTGGTAGATCAAAAAGGACTTGATTTAATGCTGCAAGTATTGGATCGGTTTATGGCTTATACCGATAGTCAGTTTATATTGTTAGGCACAGGCGATCGCTTCTATGAAACCCAAATGTGGCAGATAGCTACTCGTTACCCTGGTCGTATGAGTGTCCAACTTTTATATAATGATGCCCTATCTAGGCGGATCTATGCAGGTACCGATGCTTTTTTAATGCCTAGTCGGTTTGAACCTTGTGGTATTAGCCAATTGTTGGCCATGCGTTATGGTAGTGTACCTATTGTGCGTCGCACAGGAGGTTTAGTTGATACAGTATCTTTCCATGACCCGGTTAACAATACTGGTACTGGCTATTGCTTCGATCGCTATGAACCACTAGACTTCTTTACTGCAATGGTTAGAGCTTGTGAAGCTTTCCGCTTTAAAGAGCAATGGCAAGAATTACAGAAACGTGGTATGAGAGAAAACTTTAGTTGGGACAAATCAGCTCAGGAGTATATTAAAATGTACAAATCAATACTTGGCTTACCTGAGGAAGAAACAACAACAGACAAGGAGCCTGAATTAGTCTAGTAAAACCTAATTTTAGAATAGGAATTGAGTTAAAACACCCAATTCCTTATTTCTTTATTTCTTTTTATAGAAAGCTTGTACTGAAATGTATCAGTTGTCAGCTTTTTTATTTCTCCGAACGTCTTGCTTTTAAAGCTAGTTAATTTACTGAATTAACATCAAAAATTCTTTTTTTAAGTAAATAAATCTAGCGGTAAATGACCATAAGTTCCATTAATTCCTGTATCTTCAGCAGATTGACAAGATACTAATACCCCTCTATATTCTCCAATATAGGATTCAAGATGATATGACTCTTTTATCCCATTAAACTTGATATAAACTGAACCTTCAATTGTTCTAAAATTAGAATCATCAATTAGGGTAGTATTATATCCTAATGCCCCTAGATAGCTTTCTAAAGCAGATAAAGCCTCAGTAGTTGATTCGGCACAAATTCCCAACATTTGATAGTCAGACAAATTAGCTAATAGCAAAATTGCTGCTTGAGTAATAGCTTTTTCCTCTGGTGATTCTACTAACTTAATGTTTTGACAGGTAAATTTATGGAGGATTTCTTCAGCTTGAACAACAGTGAGATTCTGAATGTTTTGAGTAGACATATAATACTGTAAATTGTATGACGATAATATCTGTAATATTGGTGGGATAACAGGAGTTTTATAAAAATTATACAATTTTCAATAACTCAACTAAATAAAGTTAATCAATGACAGCCTAATATTACATCTATCATATTGTCTAAAGTACAAAATTTATAATAGTTAACTGAGAATATGAAAAATACTATAGTAACCAGCCTATTTTATACTTCTTACTCTCTAACACTTGAAATAATTAGCTATCTCAAGAGTTCAGGGTTAATACTTACTTCTGAACTTTCATGTAATAATTGACAGGAAGCTTTAACATGAGTTATTATCACTCTTAATCAACTATAGCCATCCTAAGATAGAATATGAATATAAGCTACATATAAAGAGAATTAACCGTCAGTATTTAGATGATTAAATTTTTTTCAAAACCTATTTAAATAATTTCTATTATATTATTTAAGTAAAAATATTTTATGAAACAATCTTTTTGATGAGGAACTACAAGTTTAGTCAAATTTATTATATGTATAAACTAGAAAAACTTGCTATCTTGCTATCCATAAATAAAAAAAAAAAATAATTTATGACTATCTTCATAGGTCTTGAGTTGTATCAATACTTTTTAAATTTATCCATTACACTAATCCCTACTATTTTGATTCAAAAATATCGCACAAATAAAATATCTACATAGGAATATAGAATAAAATTTCTCAATAACTAATTACCAAATCAATAAAATAATCCTTAGATCGAATAAATAAAATTATAATAGAAGTAGTAAACTCAGGAAATTAATCATCAGTGAAAATATCATTAGTTGTTAGTGACTTATCAACCAGTGGTGTGGGAAGATGGGGAGGCGCAGTACGTCCTTTCTTATTATCTCAAGCACTAAAAAAACTACAAGTAGATGTAGAAATTGTGGGCTTTGTTAGTGGAGAAAAACAACAACTAACAACTAATCAGGAAAATACTATTATCGCCATAGATAGCCACAATTACTATCCCAAATTTTTATTATCAGCCAAACAACTTCTAGATAAAATAACAGGAGACATAATTTATGCCTACAAATTAAAACCTACCAGTCTAGGTTTATCTCTAATCAGAAAAATGCAAATCCATCGCCCAGTATTTTTAGATATTGACGATTGGGAGTTAAGCTGGCATGGAGGAGATAGTTGGAAATATCATCCCAGTCTTAAACAATTAGCTAGAGATATCTTGAAACCAGAAGGAGCATTGCGACAACCAGACCATCCCTTTTATTTAAAATGGGTAGAAAGTTTTGTCTCCAAAGCAGACAGGGTAACTCTACACAATCAATTTCTCAAAAAACGCTTTGGTGGTACTTATTTACCAAATGGAAAAGACACGAATTTATTCGACCCAAGCAAGTACGATCCAGAGGTAAGTAGAACTAGTTACGGCTTGAGCGATTATAAAATTTTAATGTTTCCAGGGGCACCACGACCTTATAAAGGCGTAGAAGATGTTTTAATAGCCCTAGAGAATATCAATCAGCCAGATTTAAGGTTGGTCATTGTCGGAGGTAGTCCTTATGATGATTATGACCGTCAACTAATGGAAAGATGGGGAAATTGGATAATTAAAATGCCAAAATATCCACCTACAGTTATGCCAGAAATTGTAGCGGCCGCCCATATAATAGTAGTCCCCCAGAGAGATACTCCAGAAGCTCAAGCACAATTTCCATTAAAATTAACTGATGGGATGGCAATGGCCAAACCAATTATCGCCACAAAAGTAGGGGACATACCAGAAATTGTAGGCGATACTGGTTATTTAGTCGATCCTAGTTCTCCCGAACAAATTGCAGCACAAATTGAATTAATATTTAACGACTTAGCCACAGCAAATATTAAAGGCATGAAAGCTAGAGAAAGATGTATTAAATATTATAGTATTGATGCTATGGCAGCCATTTTATCAGAGTTAATCAAAATATAGCGTTAGCGAGCAGCTATTAATAGTAGTAAAAATTGAGATAATTTAATATCCCAGGAAAATATAAATGTCTACAAAAGAATTTATTTTAAAATTTATTCGGCGTTATCCTTTCCACATAATAGGAAATATTATATTAGGCTTTGCCGGAGGATTATTTAATGGAGTTAATACAGCCCTAATAGTACCAATACTACTGAGAATTTCTGGGCAAGAAATTGAATTGAAGGATGCTCCAACTATAATTAAGTTTTTATTATCTCCTTTTGACGGAGTACCAGAAAAGTATCGCCTTGTGGTGATGCTTTTAGCAGTGATATTAACTATTATTCTGAAAAATTTAACCATATATTTAAAGAGTTTGTTATCAGTAGCCTTTAGTCGTAGCCTCACAAATAGTATTAAATCGGAAATGTTCCAAACATTAATGGACAGCGACTTAGACTTCTTCACGAAAGTAAAAGTAGGAGATTTAACAAAACGTTTAGGCTCAGATACAGCTCAATGCACTGCAACAATTAATGCTTATATTAATTTAATAACTCAATCAATAACTATTTTATTATTTGTTAGCATACTAATTTCTATCTCTTGGCAGCTTACTTTAATTTCTACTCTATTGGTAAGCTTAATAGCAGGTATTAATCAATTATTTATACATCGCTCAAAGAAATTTGGATCTTTGTTGAACCGGCAACAAAAAACTTATGCCATCAAAGTAATTGAAACTCTCAGTGGTATCCGGTTAATTAAATCAGTAAGTAGCGAAAATAGAGAATATAAACAGTTAAGAAAATTAATGCTGTCCTTGGAAGATATAGCGCTGAAAGCAAAAATGAATTCAGCATTAATTGCACCAGTGAATGAGGTGACCAGCATAATTACAGTAATCTGTATTTTATTATTAGGTAAAACTTTCTTAGCCGATCAAATGGCAAACGTTTCTGCTATATTACTTACCTATCTTTTTGTTCTATTTCGTTTACTGCCAATGATATCAGGAATTAATGGTAGTCGTAATCAAATTGCCAAAGGGTCTGCTAGTTTTGATATGGCTGTAGAGTTATGGAGAAGAGATAATAAACCAATTATGAAACCTGGTTCCATACCTTTTCAAAAAGTTAGGAGAAAAATTCATTTTAATAAGATTTCTTTCTCTTATCCAGGTAATAGTAATTTAGTCCTCAAAAATGTTGATGTATCTGTACCTAAAGGTAAAACATTAGCATTAGTGGGAGGTTCGGGAGCAGGTAAGTCAACATTTGCTGACCTACTACCAAGATTTTATGACCCTATCTCTGGTTCCATTACTATAGATGGCATTGACTTGCGTGAGTTCGATATTACCAGTCTCAGAAGAAAAACTGGTATTGTTAGTCAAACTACTCATTTATTCAACGACACAGTTAGAAATAATATTTTTTATGCTCGTCCTGATGCCACAGAAGATGAAATGATTAAAGCGGCCAAACAAGCTAATGCTTATGATTTTATTATGGAATTGCCAAAGCAATGGGAGACCGAAATAGGCGATCGGGGTGTTATGCTTTCTGGGGGTCAACGTCAACGCTTGGCTATTGCTAGAGCATTATTGCAAGATCCAGAAATATTAATCTTAGACGAGGCCACCAGTGCCCTTGATACTGTTTCTGAGCGTTTAGTGCAGGAGGCCATCGATAAATTAAGTCGAGACCGAACAGTTTTAGTTATTGCCCACCGTCTCTCAACAATTCAAAATGCAGACCAGATAGCTGTTTTAGAGCGTGGAGAATTAGTGGAAATTGGCACTCATTTAGAACTTCTACAAAAAGAAGATGGTTACTATCGCCGTCTCTATTCTATACAGTTTGGCGACCAATCTAAGCCAGATAGTTATATTGACCACCAACTTTTGACTAAAGCTTCTTATGAAGCTCGTGGTTTTCTAAATCAAATTATTGGTTCTTTAAGACTATTAGCTGATGAAATAGTTGATACACCCGAAGAACAGGTAGAACTTAGTGAGGAAGCTTTTCAGTCAGCAATTTCTCTTTTAAGAACCCTAGAAATATTTGAAAATCAAATGGTAAATGAGAAGAAAGTTTAACGCTCAAAGTTTTATCGGCTCAGTTATTCTTATGAATAATTAGGGTTTGCTTATGGAAGTCTTTTGGTATAGGGTAGGAGTCAGGAATCATATAAAATCCGGTTAAATAGTTATAGATTGGTTAAGTAAGGAGGAATCAGGAGTCAGGAGTTAGCAGTCAGGATTAGAGAGAATCACAAAGATATAGGGTAGTCCTGTATAGTAATGGTGAATGGTGGCTGAAATGCTTGCTATACCGTTACCGAAAAAATTACAATGCACCACTACCAGATATAGTAGTTATGACGATTGAAGATTTTTTTTATGTCCAATTAAACGGATTTGATATCAGGAGTCAGGAGGAATGGGGAATTTAGAGGAGTTAGTCAGATATTTTATCCCTTGATTTTTCTGCAATTATTCTGCCTTTTATCCTAACTTTTTGGTTGCTCAAGCTTAAAAAGTTGCACTTTTTTACAGCGAAAAAAAGCTACAACCTTTACCTGTTAATGCTTTTAGATTTAATCAGCATAGCAATAATTAATCAAAAATTTTGATATATTTAGAGAATTAGCTGATTTTATATAGTGTTTTTATTTGAAATGTAAATCTAGATTAAGGTTTTTTTTATAAAAAAAAGTGCACTGATGGAGTAGCTTATATCCTTGTGTTTGCTAGTATTTATTGCTGTTTTCTCTCCTTTACCGAAAAATTGTGGTTTAAAGCCTCCCCTTTTAAGGGGATAATAAAAAAATTTTCATGAATTTGTCAATCCTCTTCTTTTCAAGGAGAGGTAATTATTCATTATTCATTATTCATTATTCATTGTTGAATATTCCCTCCATACCTTTTTCATAACACTTGGTCTCTACCTCCCAAATAAAAATGCGAACAAAGTTTGTTACACTAAAACGCTAAATGGAGTTATCGCTCCCATTTTTCAAATATCCATTCTTGCAAAATAGGATTGACTAATTCTGGCGCTTCATCTTGAGGACAATGACCAACCCCAGGTAAAGGAATAAACTTTTCAACTGTTTCAAACTTAGCAAATTCTTTTGCCAATTCAATATTTTCCCAGGGGTCTTCCTCTCCCCATAAAATGAGAGCCGGACATGGTAGTATTGGCAATAAATCTTCAGGTAAAGGTCCTTGGGAATAACCAGTAAAAGCTACAAAAACATCAACTGCTCCCTCATCTTTTGCTGCACTTAAGAGTAGATCTATTAATTCATCAGTAACAGCTTCAGAACGTTTATAAGCTTGCAACAATACTCGCCTGACTGTTTTCTTTGTTGCTAACTGGTTAAAAAATATTTGACTTATCCACTTGACTTTTAGCATTTTTTGTACTAAGGATGCTCCTTGACTGCGATACCAAGGAAGAGTAGAGCGTTTCCGTTCGTGCAAAAGTCGCAAAGAACAATTGATAATTCCTATACCCAAAGAAATATCTGGATAATCCACTGCCGCCTGCATAACCGCAATACAACCAACAGAATTTCCGATCAGAAAAGCAGGAGTACCAACTATTTCTCTACAGAAATCAGCAATTTGTTGACCCCAGGTTTCAAATGTATAGGTAACATCTTTACTTGGAGTTGGTTTAGCTGAAGCACCAAAACCAAGTAAGTCAATAGCATAACAGCGACAACTTGTAGCTAATACAGGGATATTTTTGCGCCAGTGTCCCCAGGAAGCACCAAAACCATGTACTAATACTATAGAAGGGCCTTTTTCTCCTTGGCTTTGGTAGCAGATAGGCCAGCCTCGCCATATCCAAGTTTTAGCGGTAGTCATCAGATTTAAGATGTATTAATCGTTAGTTTTATTATTTTACCTGAATCTACCTTGAGGAATTTTTTGTAGTTTGCCATGGAAGAATAATTTTCATCTTAAACCTAGAAAAAATCAGCAATTTATCTCAATAATTATCTTCTAAATTAGATTTATTATTTGTTGATATATATAGTGTTTCTCAAGTTACTTGAGCTACAGTTGTTTTTCTTATTTTCTTTCTTGGTGTGCGTTACAGGTGCATTTGTCGGCTTTCTCAGGCGCGACCTGCTGGCCTTTTGTTCCAACCTCTGTCGCACCCCGCGGGGTCGCATCGCTATTTCCTGTTTCCCGAATTATTACTCTGTACGGACGTTGTATGCAAGATCCCTATCTACTCCCTACTCCCTACTCCCTACTCCCTAATTAAGAAATAGGAGTAAGAGTTTTAAAGGTTTTATCTAAAATAAATTTTGATATTAGCGTTTTTATTTTCATACTTATACTTTGTTTTCAAGTATAGTTACCATTCATCATTAATATGAAAAACGTTATATATAAATCCTCAATTGGTTGTGACAATTTTTATAATAGTTAATTTTAACTGAAAACCTTTAAAAATTTGTACGTCGCCTTCCCCAACCACAAAAATATTACCGAAAAATTAAGGTATAAAGCCTCTCCATTCATGGAGAAAAAAGCGGTCGTTTTGCTACGCCAAATTTTTGCGGAGCATTCCGATAGGAAAAAGCGCGGCTTCCCGTAGGGTAGGATGGCGCAATTCGGAGCAGCTCTGTCAAGAGCTAGTCTTCTCGCCATATCCAATCGACCAAGAGAAGAAAAAAATCCTTTTAGTCAATCCTCTTCTTTACAAGAAGAAGTAATTATTAATTATTAATTGTTGAAAACTTAAATAGGATTGCTATAATACTCTACGTTTAAAATTTACAATAACCATCAAAAAATTCAAAAAATTATTTAACTCTAGAATACTAAAATATTAAAAATGTCAGCAATTTACCCTACATCAACTCTACCATTTATCGGTTCGGAAATTGAACCAGACTACACCACTGCCAAAGTAGCAATTTTACCAATTCCTTATGAAGCAACTACCACTTATAGAAGGGGTTGTGTTAACGGTCCATCAGCATTATTAGATGCGTCTCAACAGTTAGAATGTTATGACGAAGAATTAGACCGGGAAACTGGTTTAGAAGTTGGTATATATACCCACGAATCCATAGCAGATACTCGTAATGGCAAAAAAATATTACCATTGGATATGCTAAAAGTCACTCAAGAAACAGTAGAAAAATTAGTTAATGATGGAAAATTTGTCATTGCTATAGGTGGGGAGCATAGCATTACAAATGGGATTGTTAAAGCTTATCGAAAAATATATTTAGATGAAAAATTTACAGTAATTCAAATAGATGCTCATGGCGATTTACGTTATGAATATGAAGGTTCAATATATAACCACGCCTGTGTAATGCGACGGATAATTGAAATGGAATTGCCAACAATACAAATCGGTATTCGAGCGATTTGTAAAGAAGAAGCAGATTTAATCAAGGAGAAAAATCTCACAGTTTTTCGTGCAAGAGAAATAGTGATTCAGCCAGATTGGATAGATAGATCGATCGCTAGTATTCAGACTAAACGAGTTTTTTTAACAATAGATTTAGATGGAATTGACCCAACATTAATTCCTGGAGTTGGTACGCCAGAACCTGGTGGACTAAATTGGTATTCTTTAACTGAATTTTTGCGTAAATTATTTGAATTACACGAAGTAATAGGTTGTGACATTATGGAGTTAGCTCCGATAGTTGATTCTGTAGTATCTGAGTTTACAGCAGCTAAATTAATCTATAAACTTATTGGATATCAGGCATTAGCTCAAGGGTGGTAAAAATATGGGATATGATAGAAAAATATTTGTTCTAAGTAAGGCAATTTTTGAGCGTAAATTATTTGAATTACACGAAGTAATAGGTTGTGACATTATGGAGTTAGCTCCGATAGTTGATTCTGTAGTATCTGAGTTTACAGCAGCTAAATTAGTCTATAAACTTATTGGATATCAAGCATTAGCTCAAGGGTGGTAAAAATATGGGATATGATAGAAAAATATTTGTTCTAAGTAATGCAATTGTTTACAGGTAATAGAGATATGAGTTTGACTGAAATGACAGGAACAGAAATTGATAATTATGCTCCAGATTTTGAATTGCCAGGAGTAGATGGTGAGGTTCATCATTTAGCAAGATATTTAGAAAATTTTAAAGTAGTGTGTGTGATATTTTTGAGTAATCAATGCCCAGAAGTAGATTTATACATTGAACGGATTAAGCAACTGCAAAAAGATTTTCAAAACCAAGGAGTAATCATAATTGGAATGAATGCTAATGATGCGACGATTTCTCCCAAAGATAGTTTTGAAAAAATGAAAGAATTTGCAGCTAATAATAAACTAAATTTTCCCTATATTCGGGATGTAACTCAAGACGTAGCAGAAAGCTTTGGGGCTGACAAAATACCCGAGGCTTTTTTATTGGATCGGGAAGGTAAGTTACGATATCGTGGCCTAATAGACGATAATGTTAATCAGCCAGAAGCAGTAAAAGTTGCTTATCTACATCAGGCAATTGCCCAACTTCTTCATCTTGAAGAAGTAACCCCATCTCATACAGAAGTTGTTGGTTGCTCAATTAAATGGCGCCAGAAATTATAACTCAACAGTAGTAATACTGGGGTGATTGAATAAGGAAAAAGTGGATGGGGACTCAAACCCCCAACAAGCTTTTCATTAATGGATAATGGATAATGGATAATTGATAATTGATAATTACCTCTGGTTAAAACCGCTACGGAATTGAATATAAGGAGATATTATTTCTTTTTTTTCCCCTATCCAAGGGGAGGCTTTAAACCTGAATTATTTAATAATTAATAATTAATAATTAATAATTCGGTAAATACCCTGTAGAAGGCGCGGTATTAAACCCAAAAGAAAAAAATAAAAAATTAACCGTCACTTCTTTAAACCCTTTGATAAAAGTTATAAAGGGTGCATCTCATATTTGCAAAAATACTTTTTTCCTATATATTCCCTATTCCCTATTCCCTATTCGCTGTTCCCTAAAAGCAATAAATTTTTGGCTTTATTCACGCATTGAGATGTACAAGTTATAAAAAACTGAATAAATGGTAATTTCCAACTTTTGATAATTTAACTCTCATACCAATCTTATGTGAGTCTGTACAAAATTATGAAATTTATTAACTTATCTGTCTTGCACTACAGTCAACTCTGATTAAAATATTATTCTATGCAACTTCTTATGAATTTAGTCTCCAGAATAAAATAGTGGAAAAAAGCAGATCAACTGGTATCGTATTGTGGAAGCAACTTTAAGTTGAGAAAAGACTCACAGTATGGGGACAGTTGATCAACGGGTTTTGCTGAAATTGAGCGGCGAATCCTTGATGGGAAGTCTGGGCTATGGCATAGATCCGGCAGTAGTCCAAGGAATTGCTCAAGAAGTGGCCGAAGTAGTGGCCACAGGAATTCAAATGGCAATTGTTGTTGGAGGCGGTAATATTTTTAGAGGTGTAAAAGCAGCCTCGAAAGGAATGGACCGAGCAACAGCAGATTATGTTGGCATGATTGCCACTGTGATGAATGCCATTACCTTACAAGATGCCCTCGAACAAGCAGGAGTGCCGACAAGAGTCCAAACAGCGATCTCCATGCAGGAAATAGCTGAACCTTATATTCGTCGTCGAGCCATTCGCCATCTGGAAAAAGGCCGAGTGGTAGTTTTTGGCGCAGGTTCTGGTAATCCATTTTTTACCACTGATACTACTGCAGCTCTCAGAGCAGCAGAAATTGACGCAGAGGTAATTTATAAAGCCACTAAAGTCGATGGGGTCTATGATTCCGATCCAGAAAAGAATCCACAGGCCAAACGATACGAGTCCCTAACTTATGGGGAAGTATTAAGACAAGACTTACGGGTAATGGACAGTACAGCGATCGCTCTTTGCAAAGAAAATAATATCCCGATTATTGTATTTAATCTTTCGGTTACGGGTAATATCCGTAAGGCCGTTATGGGAGAAAAAATTGGAACTATTGTGAGAGGTTTTGATGAATGAATATAGAAGAAGCTGAAAAGAAAATGAAAAAAGCAGTTGAAGCTACTCAAAGTTCCTTCAACACCATTAGAACTGGAAGAGCTAATGCTTCTCTTTTAGACAGAGTAATAGTTGAATATTATGGAGTTCCAACTCCACTCAAATCTATGGCAAATATTGGCATCCCAGATGCTAGTACCATTACTATTCAACCTTTTGATAAAAGTAGTCTGGGCTTAATTGAAAAAGCAATTAATATGTCAGACGTTGGTTTAACTCCCAACAATGACGGATCTATTGTACGGCTAAATATTCCCCCACTCACCAGCGAACGTCGTCAGGAAATGGTTAAGTTAGCAGCTAAACTTGCTGAAGAAGGGAAAGTTTCTGTCCGTAATATTCGTCGTGATGCTGTAGATTCAGTTCGTAAACAGGAAAAAAATAGCGATATTTCTAAAGATGAATCACGAGATTTGCAAGACAAAATTCAAAAGAAGACAGATAAATACATCGCCAAAATAGATGATTTACTAGCTGCTAAAGAGAAGGATATTACAACGGTTTAAAAAAATCTTGAAAATCACAGATAAACAAAAGTAAAAAGTAAAAAATCAAGAGTTCAAAAACCTATATATCGACAAGATATGTAAAATCAAGTATCTTAAGAAAATAATAGGTAAGGTGGGCACTCTGTGATTTTTGCAGGGGGAAGGTTTCATAGATGGTTTAAGCAATTAAATAACTTTTCTATAGAAACTACCCCTGCTCAATAAGTATTTTCCCATCCTCACAAATCATAAAAAACCTCAGTATTAAAGTTAGAAGAAATGTTTGATTGTATAATCGTAGGAGCAGGTCCAGCAGGAGGTACAGCAGCTTATCATTTGGCTAAAAAAGGACGTTCTGTTTTAGTCATAGAAAAGGAATCTTTGCCTAGAATAAAAGCTTGTGGTGGTGGGGTATCTCCAGCCATCGCTCAGTGGTTTGACTTTGATTTCACTCCAGCAATTTCTCTCAAGGTCAAAAAAATTCGCTATACATGGAAATTAGAAGACCCCGTAGAAGCAGATTTACCTTCTGCAATGTGGATGGTAAAACGGGATATTTTCGATCATTTCCTGATCCAAAAAGCTCAAGCAGAAGGTGCAGAACTAAGAGAAAAAACAGAAGTTACAGGTATTGAATTTAAAAGCGATCATTGGGAAGTTAAAACAAACGGAGAACCTGTTACAGGTCGTTATTTAATTGCGGCAGATGGAGCAAAAGGCCCAATGGCTAAATGGTTAGGTTTCAAAGAATCAAAAAAACGGCAAAGTTTGGTTTTTGAAACAGCATTAAAAGACCAAAATAAACAAGTTAACTTTGAATTTGGCTCAGTTAATAATGGCAATATCTGGAGTTTTCCAAAAGCAGATTCTTGCTCAATTAATATTGCTACTTTTAGAGGTGGAGAACCCAAAAATCTATCTAAAGATTTGATGGAATATGCACAAAAAATTGGTTTAAGTGCAAATCAAAATGAATTATTAGAACATCCTATTTCTCTATGGGATGGAGATAAAAATCTCCACACAGAAAATGCAGTATTGGCAGGAGAAGCAGCAAGTATATTAGACCCCTTATCTGCCGAAGGAATTCGCCCCTCAATTTTCAGTGGTGTCAAAGCTGCTGAAGCAATAGATGAAGCTTTAGGAGGTAATGGGGATGCTCTGAAGAAATATACTCAGGTAATAAATGAGGAATGGGGTGCAGATATGGTTTGGGCAGGTCGTCTAGCAGGAGCATTTTATAGGTTTCCCAAAGTAGCTTATAAAATGGGAGTTAAACTACCCGCAGCTACCGAAGTAATCAGTAAAATTCTTTGTGGAGAATTGCGTTATGCAGATATTGCTAACCGGGCTATTAAAAAACTCAGTGGCAGTTTTTTACCAGGAAGAAGTTAGTTGAATATAAACACAAAGAAATATTAGGAAATAGTGAGTAGTCAAACTTCTGGCTGAATTTAAAATTTCTAACTACTCATTTTTTCCTATTTGTTTATATTGATTAAAAAAATAGTTAGTCAATTGCAACTTAAGAAAATACAATCTACTGAGCTTGATGGACTTTAACTGAATCGGAAAATAAAAATAAGTTCTGATTACAGCACTCGGTACAGCCTTAATTATCTATAAGATTAAATTTTTTCATGTGGTATAACTGATGTTATTAATTTAACTCTAGTTAAAAACACAGCCCACAGATTAGGTAAAACGCATCTTATTTTCAAGTACTTGTATGCTCTATATTTTATTATGGTAAAGTATTAATTTTTTATTAATAACACATCATCTAACCCAGTGCAATCCGGATTGGGGCCTTTACCATATTCGGCTCTAATTTCAAAAGTTGTTGCATTTTCAAGAATATTTTTAAGAGTAGTGCCATTTTCACCTTTAATGACCCAACCTTGATTGTTTTTGAGTGAAACTAAAAATGTTTCCCAGGTTTCTTTAGGTCTACGGGAAAAAGAATACTCTGCTGAAGCAGTTTTATTTTTAATACGGATATCAGGTTTAGACCAGTAATAATCTCCACCCTCACTTTTGAGAGAAAGTTTCAAATGGGTAAATGAATTCAAGTCACCATTAAATTGTGCAGGAGAGAGAAAATATGTTGTTAATCCATCTCCCCTATCATCACAAACTTTTATATAGCCGTCATTACTCTTCTCCGGGCGTTGCTGAAAAGTAATGATAAATGTTCTATAATTACCCACATGAAATGTCCAAAATGTAACTCCACCAAAACCAGAAAAAACGGCCATCGTCGTGGCCAACAATGTTTCCAATGCCGAGTATGTGGTCGGCAATTCCTTGAATCCCCGAAAATGCAACCCTATTCACCACAGATTAAAGAACTATGTCTCAAGATGTATGTTAATGGTATGGGTTTACGAGGTATCGAACGAGTAACAGAGATTGATCATACAACCGTTATCAAATGGATTAAAGAGGCAGGTATCAAATTACCGGATGCACCCGAAGAGGAGGAAATACCAGAAATAACTGAAATTGATGAGTTACAGACTTATCTGGGAAATAAGAAAAACAAAGTTTGGATTTGGACAGTAGTGAACCATTGGAAGCAAGGAATCTTGTCCTGGGTCATAGGCGATCGCAGTAATAAAACCTTTCAATATTTGTGGTCAATAATTAAGTGCTGGCATAGTTTTTGGTATGTAAGTGATGGTTATTGTGTATACCCTTGTTTTATTGCAGAGAGAGGATCACGCGCGTGAGTAAAACTTATATGACCAGGGTAGAAGGGGAAAATACTCGACTACGACATTACCTAGCTCGCCTTCACCGCAAAACCCTTTGCTACTCGCGCGTCCCTTGAGATGCTCAAGTATTCCATTCGTCTTCTGCTGCACTATCTTAAATTTCAAACTCTTCCTATCGAAGCATAAATCATTACCAATCAGCAACGCCCTTCTCCGAGCTTCCTGAATCTGGCATTAAACTCGCTTGCAGAGGAAAAGCTGTCCAACCTTCTCTATCACCTGAATTAAAAGCCGATACTATAGAATTTAAGTTCTTACTAACCTCCAACTTTTTTTCTAATGATTTGATTTTTGTTTGAGCTGTATCCAAATCTTTATGAATTTGCACGGCTGGGAAAATTGCTTCATGCACTAACCAACCAGCAACAAAACTTGCTACAGCCATACCCAAATATATAATGATGGGGTGCTGTCTAGGGTCTACTGTTTCGTTGTTTCTAGGGTCATTTGTTGAGTTCTTGACATCCTCCCGACGTTGCGCATGGCGGGACAACGCGGGATTCCTAAACCTCGCGGATCAGGACTTTCTGCTTCTAACGCACCTGCTTGCGAGGCCAAACCTCTTTTTGGTCTTACGGTCGCTTCACAGACTGACACTGCTAGCCCAGCAGCCTAATTGTGTTTAGTATAGCATACCCTTGTAAAAACCGCAATATTGATTGGTTTTTCCTCCGGAATGCGCTCGCATTCATGCCCTAACTCCCCTTCGGGAGAGCGCGGGTCTTCAACCAACGTTGAGATAAAATACGAATAGTTATTTATAGCAATTCTCAAATTTTTGAGATACACAAGTTTTTGATTTTAGGGAAAAAGAAATCTGGGAAGGGAACATACAGCGCATTTCAGGTAAGTGAGGTACACACCTGGAGGGACAAAAAACTTTAGCTATTATTAATACTAATTATAACTATATAGCTTGTACCTCATAAACCTGTTTGCCCCGGATAAATATGCTTTTTTAAGATTAGCTGAACTTAAATTAGCACCATTTAAAGACGCTTCGGGAAACATAATTTTTTCCAGATTAGCGTCACTCAAATTAATTTCACTTAAAGCTAAATTATGATAATTAGATTGACTAAAATTGATTCTTTTACAGAAACACAGAAACACTGATTAAGTTAATTTCATGTAAGTCAATCCCGAAAAATATCTCTTACCTTCAGCATAATATCTGGGAAATTAATCAACTTTCATTGTTACTAAGTAGTTCTAAATCAACTAATAGCTACAATTAAAATTATACCAACCAAATTATCTAATAATCTTATATTCGCTTCCTCAAGCAGTGGGTAATCTCAGCAACTAACTCCCCACTCCTGACTGCCCATTACACCAAGAATTTTGTGGTCTACATATACCTAACGGAAAAGTCCTGCAAATTCTTTCTCCACAGTTTTTTTTCTGAAAAATATTAAAATGCCAACCTTAATAAAGAAGGAAGTAAAGAACCAATAGCGTGTACAAATTGATTAGGCTTTTTTTGTTCAGGAGGATTTAAACGTAGGTCAATAACTTCAAGCAAATATTGTGATAATTCTTCACCCTCTTTACTACCTTTAGAAATAAAAATTTCGCGAGATTTTTCTGCATCTGCAAGTGCAGCATCAAGATTTCCCAAATCTGCAAGAGCCATACTTCTAGCAAAATAAGCAGCAGCCAAATCAGACTTTAAATTAATAGCTTGATTATAATATCTAACAGCATCTTTATAATGTCCAGCCTTTGCTTCTGCAATTCCTAATCGATAAAAATCTTCAGCTTCACCCACACTAGATGGCATTCCAATTACACCCAACAAAAAAGTATTTTTGAGGTCAACATCAGTTAAATTAGCACCAGTTAAATAAGCACTTCTCAGATCGGTGCCAGCCAAATTCGCCCCAGTTAAATTCGCCCCAGTTAAGTTAGCACCAAATAAACTTGTACCAGCTAAGTTAGCACCACTTAAATCTGCCCCAGTCAAATTAGCACGACTGAGATTTGCCCCACTCAAATTAGCCCCTTTGAGATTAGCTCCTTGAAGATTAGCTAATACCAGGCCAGCACCACTTAATTCACAATTTGGACATTGTTTACTAGATAATAACTTTTGTGTATGTTGGATATTTTCAGCAATGGCTGGAACAACAGGGCAAACTGTACTGAAAACTAAAATAGCAGAAAAGATTTTGAGTCTCATCTTCAAATCTTCCAAACTAAAGATTACATTTTCCTGCTATGTTAGCACTCAATTATTGACATACTCTCCCACCTAAAGGCACAGAGATTCTCCGGAAACCAGGATTCTTGGTTTGCATTGCCAACAGAAGGCGCAGGGTCTGATATCAAATCCGGTAGCATTGGTGTAATTAGATAAGGAGTCAGGAGTCAGGAGTCAGGAGTCAGGAGTCAGGAGGCGCTGAGGGAAGAGAATTTAGAAAGATTTGGCAATGACTGAAGATGGAACATTTTTTGATACCGAATTAACCGGATTTGATATGACCGCAGTCTTCAGGGTGAAGTGCACTACGATTAATCGCTAAGTTTTTTGAGCGGTTACAGCATTTTTCAGATTGATGACCTCACCTCATAACCAAAACCAGTAGGGGCGTTTTGCTCTGCAAGATATAAAGCGGAGAACTTCTACGTTAACAAATGGCCATTTGCTCCTACTGTGATCTACTCTAGGTCTTCCCATCTCCCTTACTCCCACACTCCCCTACTCCCCTACTCCCCTAATCCTCGATCTCCCTCTACCATTACGGTTGCACCATTGCCAAATAAAATTGTATGAGGAGCTAAATCTTTAATTATAGCTAGATTTAGAGCAATTTTGCTGATTTGATAGCTTTCCAACTGGGTGAATTTTAATTCACTCAGTTGGGTGATGCTACTAATAAGTTATTAATAATAAACTTAAAGAAAGTTACAAATTTAAAATTAAGTTTAGTAGAATATGAACAAGAGACAAGGTTCTGAGAGTTTACTTCAAAAGCAACAATCCTCATTAAGAAAAACTCTTGACTCTATTTTGACAAAAGGTATAATTACTCAAAACGATAGACAAAAACTATTATATTTTCTGGTATCTAATCCACTGCTTATTTCTGAAGATATCCAAAGAATTAATAAAACTATCTTTCAAATAGAACGTGGAATGTTAAAAGTATTAAGTTAAATATCTTTTTTCTATTCCTGAAAATATTAATTTTTTCTGCTATTGTTGACATAAAATTTAGTATCTATACACTAGAAAAAGTAGCAAAGCAATTTATCAGGCGCTGAAATTGTGATAGTTTCATTTTGCTAAATGCATTAGAATCGCAATGGTTTTAAGATAATTGATTATTTAAATTGAGATAAGTTTTTTAATGATGTAAAACAAGTCAATATATGAATAAGTGCTAGCTTCACAATGGCATGCCAATTATCTGAAACGTCAAAGAATGGAAAATCATATTGAACACAGTCTTTTTTGATGGCTTGGCTGAATGAGATAAAACTTTTCAAGCTTTCTAGTAATTCTAAATCTTTCATTTTATGAGACCAACAGCAGGAGTAGTCAAGTGGTGCTTTGCGAATTTCCTGAATTGAGTTCTCCAGGGGTTAAAACTTCCGGGAACTTTCCTCCCGCCTGTTTTTCTGTTTGCTGAAAAACGAGATTAGCAAGTTGAGACTTACCAGCACGACTAACACCTCCAATAATAACTGTACCAATGCTCTCAATTTTTTTCCACGACTACTTCAACAAGTTAAATAGTGGGACTTACACAAAATAAAGCCAGAAAATAGGCTCAAATATAGATCGGCAGAAGCTTTTACGTCAAAAAGGTATAAATCCTGAATAAGTACGGGTTCTAGCCATTTTTAAGGCATCAACGTAATTCCCTTGTCTAGACTAACTTTGAAGCATTTTTCCTGCCAAAAAATGTCTAAGTACCAATAGTCATTTAGATTGACATACTCCCCGGCCTAAAGGCACGGGGATTCTCACAAAAAGTGATTCTTTGCTCATCGACACAGCTTACTAAATCCAGTTGCCCATCATTAGCACCAGGCCGTTGTCTCCCAAAGCGTTTCCCCATTACTAGGAGGTTCCCGTATGCCCTACGCTACCTTGATTCCACTCAACACCTACTATTTCTAATCCACGACTCAAGATGTTTCGTGCTGCATTTGTGTCGCGGCATATTTCAATATGGCAACTAGGACAAACATGAGTACGAGTTGACAAAGTTTTTGACACTCTGTGCCCACAATTTGAGCAATCTTGAGAAGTGAATTTGGGATTTACTGAAACAACCGCTTTACCCCAAATTTTTCCATAATATTCTAGCCATTGAGTGAACTGATACCACGCTGCATCAGATATTGACTTTGCCAAATGATGGTTTTTGACCATGTTTTTTATCTTTAGGTCTGCCTTCGGCACGCCACTCCGCGTCTACATAGACGACAACATCAACAGACTCTACATATAGGGAGGGCGCCATTCGGAGCTTGGCGGAACGCCAATACCATTCGCCCCTACAAATGGTTCTTTAAAAGTCAATTTGCGTAAGTCCTGATTAGATAATACAAGTCCAGAGATTTATTGCTAAAATTTAATTATATTGCTTATAGTATAGTGTAAGATTCGCGATCGCTCTCTACTCATTTTATTTTTGATATCAGAAAACAGCGCTGCAACTCCACATCAGCTATGGTTCCAAGGAAGGAAATGTGTACAAAAAGACGGAACAAAAAATATACTTGAGTAATAAATAAAAATAATTTTGCTTGACTACTTAATTATTTAATCTAATTGCGATCGCATCGTTTTCTATTTTATTGAATAAATACAGCATACATAATTTGAAGAAGCAGTTAACCTTGTTACAAATTATTAGAATTAGAGTTATTTTAATTATTATTAAATTAAAGAGAAAAAATCAGAAATAAACTAGCTGCTTTGTATTGATTAATACAGCTAATTAGAGACTAAAGCTTTGAAATGTATATTGTTCTCAGTACTGAAACAGATAACTGAATGTTAAGTAATTATCTAGGTATATAAACTCTTGTAGATAAATTTTAGGCAGTCCAGTCTAATAGAGATTTGCGATCGCTTTTAGTTATATTATTGACATAAAGTAGAAAATATGGTATAATTAAAATCTGATAACAAACTTTCCTAAATATTGATAAATATTGAGTTCATTGTTAAGTAATGATTAAGGAATCATAGTGTAATAATTAAAAACTCATAGTATAAAATCACACTTCCTCTACGCTTCATCAACCATTTACAGCCAAAAAACTATATAATTAGGAAAAAACACCATGAACATTCTACTAACAGAGAATTCAGGTCAGCATAAAGTCGAATTTCCAGCTCCCACTAATAAACCAGAAATGGCAACTCAAATGCAACAAATGAGTTTGATGATTGCCGAATCACTACATGAAGAAGATCAATATCAGGAGGACTCTAGTATGAATATACAGACTGTAACTCTCCCATTATCAGAAAATGCACAAGACATAGATGATGCAGTAGGAGCATTATTTAAGCAAATGTCTCGCTATCCTCTTCTCAGCCAAAAAGAAGAAGTAGAATTAGCAAGGCTGATCCAAGAGTTAGTTATCTTTGAACAACTGCCAGAAAAACTAGCAAATGACTTAGGGCGAATACCTACAAAAGCTGAAGTAGCAGCAGCAGCAGGTTTAACCGAAGCACAACTATCTCATCGCTTACATAAGTGTCGTGCTGCCAAACGCCGAATGATTAGCTCCAACCTCCGTCTAGTAGTTTCCATAGCCAAACGTTACCTCAACCGAGGAGTACCCTTTCTAGACTTGATTCAAGAAGGAGCATTAGGACTAAACCGTGCCACAGAAAAATTTGACCCAGAGAAAGGTTACAAATTTTCTACCTATGCCTATTGGTGGATTCGTCAAGGAATAACTCGCACTATTGCTAATCAAGGACGTACTATTCGTTTACCAGTTCATGTAGTTGAACAGATTAACAAACTTAAACGAGTTTACCGCGACTTACGACGGAAGCTAAATCGTATCCCCAGTGATACCGAAATTACTCAAGCACTAGAAATTTCTCTCCAACAACTGCGTAACCTCCAGCAAATTCGCCGGAAAACTCTTTCTCTAAATCATCGTTTAGGTACTGACGAAAATAGCGAACTGCTAGACTTCTTAGAAGATAATGAAAATAGCACTCCCGAAGCGCAAATGAATGACATGATGATGCGCCAGGATATTTTGGAAGTCTTAAATCATGTATTAAACGATCGCGAACAAGATGTCATAACTCTCCGGTATGGTTTGCTCACAGGAGAACCTCATACTTTAGATGAAGTGAGTCGCATGATTAATCTCTCCCGGGAGCGAGTCAGGCAAATTCAAGCTAAGGCCATGCGGAAATTGCGTCGTCCTCAAGTAGCTGAACGTTTGAAAGAATGGTTAAATCGATTTTAATAAAATGTAATAGCTTTCATTAATGGATAATTGATAATGGATAATGGATAATTACCTATCCCTTTTATGGAGAGAATTGATTCTTAAGGAAAAAATTTATTTTTTTCCCCTTGAAAGGGGAGGCTAATAAAGCTGAATTATTTAATTATTAATTATTAATTATTAATTATTTGGTAATAGCGATTAAATTATGTCTTTAGATGAACTAAAATTGCGTAGTGCTACGCCAGCAGATGTACCTGTAATATTTGAGTTAATTAAAGCACTAGCTGAGTATGAGAAATTATCCCATGCTGTTACAGGTAGTGTTGCCTCCTTAAAAGCTGATTTATTTGGCGATCGTCCCTATGCTGAAGCTATTATTGCTGAATTTGCTGGCCAACCTGTAGGTTTTTCTCTCTTCTTTCATAACTACTCAACTTTTCTCACTCAACCGGGAATTTATATAGAAGATTTATTTGTTTTACCGGAGTATCGAGGGCGGGGTATTGGGAAGCAACTGGTCAGTTATGTCGCACAATTAGCAGTATCTCGAAACTGTGGACGTTTAGAGTGGAGTGTTTTAGATTGGAATAAACCAGCAATTGGATTTTATCAACGTATTGGTGCATCAATTTTAGATGAATGGCGTATATGCCGTGTTACTGGTAATTCTCTCAAGAGTTTAGCATCTGGACAGCAATTTTGAAGAAGGCAGAAGGCAGAAGGCAGAAGGCAGAAGGGAAAATTGGAAAATTACTTATGGATAGTCTTCAACAAGCCACTTTGTGTCTACAAACCCCAAACAATTTTAAGCACCCCTGTTGACGGTTGGGTATTAAACCCCCAAAAGAAAAGATAAGATTCAGGTTGAATTTAATCCCATTTAATATTAAAAATTTAGTGCAAACCGAAAATTCTGAATTCTCTAGAGTTCAGAATTTTCTTTGTTTAATGAGTTTATAGCAAGGAACGAGTGAGTTATGACTTATATTGATGATGAAGCTGAGACAGAGAAAAGCTTTTGCCACTGTTCCCTGTTCCCTGTTCCCTGCTATATAATTTTGTTAACTTTTAATGAGGCTATTAACTATGACTATTTGGGTAAATGAACAGATAGATCCATCTGGTATTATCTACTCTTGTATTGCTTGTGGCGATCAACAACAGGCCCAAGAATGCCATGAGTCTTTTCAAAAGAATTTAACTGAGACTCAAAAGGAACAAGGATGGAAAGCTATACTGCGAACTGTTGAATCTTGGGATGAAGTACCTGTGAGTGCTTTGAAATTGAACTAATGCAGTTTCACGGAAGTCAAAAATTAAAAGTCAAAACTCAAAAGTAATATTTTTAGGACTCAAAACTTTGACACTACAGTAATTTAACCGAAATTATTTCACATCTAATCTAAAGGAGCGAAACTATTTGTAACATTCTTTTTTTCACCCTTGGTATAATAGCTACGGGTTAGGGAATAGGGAATAGGGAACAGGGAACGCCGGAAAATTCATAACTGCTCTTGACCTAATTTTCCGGTTGAGTAGAATAAAACTATGAACTTGAAATTTATGGAGTTAAATTCGGAAATTATCAAACATGGAAATCTACGCATACCATCAAATTGCTGTTACTTGGGAAATATCTCACAAAATTGAACAACCAAGCTGTTTTTCATGCGATCGCATTATGGATTTTTTATGTTTAGGATGGAAGATAATGTTTGCGCCAGAGTTGCTGGAGGTTGCCGAAACTCCTAAAACTACTCAACCTTCACCTAAGACAAATTCTTCCATGAGTTATGCTTAGATTGAGAAGATAAGAGAATTTTTATAGACTAGGTATTATAGCAGAAGTAATATCATGTCCGGTTGAATACTTATTATTAAGATAGTAGGGGAGTAGGGGAGTAGCGAGGGGTGGCTTCCCTACTGCCTACTGCCTACTGCCTACTGCCTCTTTTCTGGAGATGTCTAATACCATAGTGCTATAGTTTTTATTTGCTATATATAGTACCTTTGCCTAAGTCCCGATCAAATCCGCTGCCACTCGGTCTAAAAAAATACTTAATCTGAGCGCCATCTCCCCATCTCCCCATCTCCCCATCTCCCCATCTCCCCATCTCCCCATCCCCCCCTCCCCCCATCCCCCCATCCCCCCCTCCCCCCGACTCCCCTATTCCCCTTATTATTGTCGCAGAAGAAATTTTTTCTGCCTTACTACACAAAAATATTCT
>NZ_JAAHGO010000047.1 GCF_010672455.1 Okeania sp. SIO2C9
ATATCTGGCTTTCAATGTTTTCGACCTATTACTAACACGCTCGTAGTTTTATTATAGCATGGGTTGGCATTCCCATACGACGCTCCCCTTCGGGAGAGCGCGGGTATAAATGCCAACATTAGATAAATAAGACCTATACAGTATAAATACTTACCAATATTACGATTTTTATACTACTTTTAATGCTACAAATTGACGTGCGGAATATGGGCTAAAATTTTGACCGCCTGACTCCTGAAGCTAAATAGAGCGTTTCTACTCCTCCTGCCAAAACAGTAGCAACCGAAGAGCCACTTGTAGACTTGCCTCTAACTCCAATTTCTAAGCCTGGAGCATAGCAGTTGACTTGAGGCATCTGACAGCACCAATTTAAGGGTTGACCATTAATATCTGCGGCTGAAACAGCAATTACATCAGATAAACGAGCTGGAAAGAGTAATGTCTCAGCCCCCCTATTTCCAGCAGCGGCTAAAACCACACAACCTGCTTTGATTGATTGATGCACGGCCTTAGTTACAACAGTTGTGCCACGAATTCGTCCTAAAGGCATGATAATCACATCTGCCTTTTCATAAATAGCCCAACGAATTCCTTTGGCTAAAGCTTCTGCACCCCTATGTGGATCGCCTGTTCCCAGAACTTTTCCTACTAAAAGCACAGAAGCAGGAACCAATCCCCAAAATCCATCAATACCCTGAGCAACCAATAATCTGGCGTTTTTTGTGCCGTGTCCGGTGGAATCGAAAACCCCACCAGACCCAGTGAAATCTCGCGCTCGAATTTGAGCGCTTTGCAGTTGACGATCGGAACTGGAAATCCCAGAATCAAGTAGCGCCACTCGCATTCCTGCTCCATCCTCCTTATCCAAAGCTGGATGCCAACGCAGTCGGTTTGGATGACTGCTATTAGAGGTAAAATGACGAATGATTTCTTGCAGATCGAGTTGGGGTTGGGAGTTTTTCACGGGGTGATGGGGGGATGGGGTGATGGGGGGATGGGGTGACGAAAAAAGCGCTCTGCACTATTTTAGGTGAAACAATCCACTAGAAATAAAAATCTATTGCACAGTTTTAGCTATGTCAGTCTACTACTGGACTGTTTCATTTTAAATGTTGCATTAGAAAATGGGGTGATGGGGTGATGGGGGGATGGGGTGACGAAAAAAGCGCTCTGCACTATTTTAGGTGAAACAATCCACTACGAGAAGATAGGACACTTAGGCGTACAACTTCCAGTAATAGTTAATGATGTAGTGACCGCCATGTCCATAGAAGTGAGCGGTACGAATGCCAGAAGTTGGGCTACCCCATTTGCCATTGGGATAATACCAACGCGCACCGAAACTGGGAACAGTACAACTTAGAACCTTGACAGGGAAAATATCATCTTTAAACAAATTGATGATCCAGCCGATCAGCTTGTCTACAAGCCAAGCTGTAATTTGTCCGATAGCTTTCGCAATTGCCGGCCCTACTAGAGAGGATAAAGCACCTGATACAGCCTTAGCGATCGCCTTTTTGACGTAATCCCGAATTTTGACATAAATACTATTCAAAACTGAGGAAAGTCCTCCGTTATCTTTTTCTGCCAAAATCAGAGAAACCTTGTAAGCTTTCGGCCAATATTGACCTTCCCGCATATTGAACCAGTGATATTTCCAATGAGGAGAGTAGGTTTTTTGATCTCCATCATCAAATCCACCTCCAATAAATTTTTCAGGAACCTTCTTTGTATCACCAGTTTCATCGACAGAAACACCAGCCAAAGCAATTTCGTCACTTCCCCAGAACTCTGGGTTTGTTTCATCAAGACATTTAACTCGCGTGATGTAAAATCCGAGTTTGTCTGTAACAGCTTGTTCTTCAAAGTCGTCTGAATCACTCACTCCGAATGGATCTTCTGAGTAGACAGGACCCCAAACTTGTTGCAGTTTTTCTGAATCATAAACTTCGGAATCAACAGAAGTTTTAACAACCTCTTGAGTTGCTTCCTCAAAATCAGTTTGATTGGAAATTCTAGCCGGAAGTTTATCTTTAGGAATAAGCAAACCCCCATCGGTCATTTGAGCAACACCTTGTGGTAAGGTAAGAACAGGAGTTTTTAATCCCAGAAGTTTTTGGTCAATTTCGAGTTTCGGTAAGACATTTGCTTCTTCAACGCGATCTATTCCCATGCTGAGATATTCTTGGCTACTCAGTTTTCCGTAACGTCCAAACTGAATCTCTCGTATTGCTTGAGGTGCCATTGTCAGTTCGGTGGCTTTGGATCGGACACTGGCACGCTTCTCCTCATTCATGCCTTTGATGGCTTCTTGAAAAGTTGCCTCCAATGTTTCCGGACGAGCCTGTTGTTCTACATTAGCAGCCGCAGTTGTAAAAGAATACTTAGCTGCATCTAGAACATCATTAGCAATCTTACGCAGTTCGCTATTTTCGATGTCTACAATTTGATCTGTATCAGAAACTGTCGGTTTTAAGAACCCAGGTTCTAGACTTAATCTGGTATAGTCAACGTTTGAAAAGTCTTGCATAATTATTTCCTCGTTGAAATTCTATTCTTGCGAATAATTTTTCTGACTTGAGTTGAGACATTTCAGTGTTTCATGCTTCAACCCTCTTGTTACTATTAACGGTTTCCACGCAGAAAATATTCCCAAATTTCTCAAAAATATTTTTCTCAAAAGGTCTAGATATAGTTCAAAGTTTTGCTAAACAATAGTTATAGCGTTTTTCTGGTCTGGGATATTAATGCCAATAGCATTTCTGTCTGATTCAATACTCAAGTATATCTATAGTCTGATAAATTTCTGGTTGTCCCAGATTTCCAGTAAAGAATCTTGCACTAACAAGTCAAGGTTACTTGTTTATAACTCCCACCTTTGAGACATTAATGCCAATAGCGTTTCTATCTGATTCAACACTCAAATATATCTATAGTCTGATAAATTTCTAGTTATCCCAAATTTTAGACTCAATAATTTTGGATTAAAGCGATCGTGCCTCCCACCGCTACCACGATAGAACTCCATTCTGCTGATTTTGCCTCTGTAATTTAAGGAAATTAGACTACACTGAAACTTACTGCATAACTGTGAAATTCTAGGAAATATTATCTCTTGATAACTGAGAGATTAATCTAAGTTGTGTTTCTGTCTGATTCCCTAGACTCGTTAATTACAACCGAAATTTTTCTGACATTAAGCATCTAACAATTCATTATTAATTTCCCCAAAACTATCAGGTCAGTGTCTATAGGTTTAAAAACTAGGATCGATATTTTATGTTTTTTAAGACACTTGTAAAGACTCAAAGTCAAACAATATTTAACAAAGAAATTGAGTATTGGAATCAATTGATTAATTGTTCCGATCATAGAAAAATTCTGGAAAAGATTGCCCGAAAACGTACTTATAATACCAGTCTTCCTTGGGAAGATGCTCTACAGATAGCTTACTTGAAGATTGTAGAAGCAATTCTAGCAGGAAAATTTTCTGGTCAAACAATTGAGGATTTTTATCGTTGGTCAGCTAAAGTAGCTAAAAATTCAATAGTTGACTGTATTTACCAAGAAAAAAATCGATATTGCATGAGTTTAGATCAATATGTATCTGAGACAGATGTGTCTCTACTAGAAACTTTATCAAACAAATCGAATTTATGGGAATATTTGGAGATAGAAGATTTAGCCCTCAAAGCAGCTCAGATTATCGAAAATCTTGACCAATATTACCCAAAACAAAAGTACAAGGATCTTTGGTTAGGAAGAGTTCAGGGCAAAACTCAAACACAACTTGCTCAAGAAATGGGATTAACCCAAAGTACCATTTCTAAGCGCTGGAAGGAGCTAGAAAATCGTTTACTTGAAGAGATGGAATTTTAACAATGAGTAGGGCGTTGTCATTATTCCTACTATTAACCATATTTTTGGGTTAATTTTTGTTCATTAGGGACGGAAAAAATTGACATTTTTTTTGTTTAGATATAAGCAGAAAGCGACCCCTTGTCTAAAGTATGCGATCGCCCTCTCCAAAAAATATCAATTAATAATTTTTTTAGGAATACAATTAACTATAAATTAATGCTTGAAATTGTGGTTCATAACGAATGTTTTCGCAATCTGGGTCTTCTTGTACCCAGTCTTTTACTTCTGGTTCTAAATTAATAGCTTGTTCTAAATTTTCAAGAGCCTGGTCAATCTTATTTTGTAAAGCATAACAGCAAACTTTGTTGTATAAAAGCCATCCATCATCTGGTATACATTCTATAGCTTTATCAAAGCAAATCATCGCTTCATCATATTCGTCAAAATTTATCAAAGCCCATCCTTTATCTTCCCAAACAGGTGCTAAATCATCTCTATCCCTCAAAGCTTTACCTTCTTGCACAGATTTCTCGTACCATTCAAGAGCTTGATTATGACATTCAATTGCTCCTTCATATCTTTCTAAAGCACTGAGAGTTAATCCTTTATTTCTTAATCCTGTATAAGTATCAAAAGAATCCTCTGGTTGTTCCAATGCTTGTTCATACATAGCAAGAGCTTCTTCATATCTTTCTAAACCTAAAAGGGCACTGCCTCTAGTATTAATTGGAACAAATTGATTAAAGTAGTCTGGCTCTAGTTCAAATGCTTTGTCTAAAGCAGCAAGTCCTTCCTCAAAATTGCCATCTTCTGTTTCTTCTAGACCTTTTTGTAGTAACTCTTCAGCTTCATTGGACATATCGATTCAGCCTCTATAAATAAAACAGATTTTTCCAGCAGCTTCTCACAAATAAAGACATGATTATCTATCCTGTAATTATTCTTAATATTTTCTTGAATTCAAAAATAATGAAAACAGAAAATACAATGAAATTCACAATAATTTGTCTAGATTTTTAAAATTGTTACACTAGTAAAAATACTCAATCCCGGTTTCTAGTAGAAGTTATATTACTAATATCATGTCCGGTTGAACAGTTATAAATAAATGACAGAGGAGTCATATTATGTCCGAAGGCAATCGTTTGTGTAAAAGTTGGCGTGGATATTTGCAGGAAATTTAAGTTTTTTTCTTGCCTGTTGCCTTCCGGAGCAGATGAGCTGTTGCCTATTTACTATACAATACCGATGCTACCGGACATGATATCAGTCCTCAGGAGTCAGTCCTGAGGAGGGAAGAAAGAATAAGAAACAGCAGGAGAAGGAGAAAATTTTTTGATAACTAATTATCCGGACATGATATAACTACAAAAACATTTAATCAATGTCATATTGCGATCGCAATACCATATACAAAATTCGAGATAACTCCCGTCGTGTCAAAGGTTGAGCATCTAGAGGTGTACCGGAAGTAGCAAATAACTGAAACACGTCAAAATCTCCACTTTTACCGATAATAAACGCCAACTGCTCCCGCGTACATTGTAAACTTGGGGCAAAATATCCATTTCCCACTCCCGAAACAATACCCTTTGCTGCCATAGTTTCAATAGCACGATAGGCAAAATGCTCCTTCGGTACATCAGAAAAAGTAGGAAACTCAGGATTAAGCATTTCAAAACCCATCACATTTACCACTGCCACCGAAACAACTGCTCGGTTTACCGTTCCCTCTGGATTAAAATATAAATGATTGTAATTCTCAGTCCTGACAAAACCTGCCACAGCTAAAATTTGAATCGCCTCAAAGTCTGGGTCGTCATGAGAAATATCGTTATACCAAAATAGGGGAATTTGATTACGAGTTAACAAACCCTGAAATTTATAAATCAGTCGTTTATTCGTGGCAATAGTCCGAATATCCACCCCTTCATTCAGAGCAAAAGCAGCTAAATGACCCCCTGCTTCCCCGATTGCCCATTCAACGGCGTGCATCCGATATACAGAATTACTCAAATGAGTCGTGCCAATACTTTTCGCCGACAGAATCAGATTATCTGTATTTATAGGCACCATTGCTTTTAACGCAATAGTAAAAGGCAAACATTTCATTTCATCTTTACTGTTAAAAACAAGATGGTTCGGGTTATCGGTGGGATGAAGATCAAACAAAGCATAATGACCAATACCAACGCTATCCTCAAAACATCGTCCCCGTGCTTGCTCGCCATAATATTGTTGAGCAGTATCTTGATAAACAATAGTGGTTAATGCTATCCCTCTTCTTGCTTCGCGGATATAGGGTTCCAGAGCAATACCATCATTAGTCCAAGTTAAATCTCCCCGTGGTTTTAATTCCCCTACCTTACCTATTAATATCCAATTGTTTGTTTTCAATGTTTGCGACTGGAGGTAATAAATATAAGCTTGAGTATATTCCCTTGCTTGCTGAATATGTTTTTGGCGATCGCTCCGACTCACCGCAGTCAACAGACCGACTTTGTAATCATTGGAATCATAATTGAGGATAGTCACATCACCATTACTCGTAGTTGGGATATACCCATCCTTGAGACGTCTTATCCGTCGATAAGTAAAAATGGCAAACCGCTCAAAAAATGCTCGTCCTTGATAAGTGCTGGTAAATTTATCTGTCTGTAACCAAGGTTCGACACCATAACCTTCTGGTTTACCAATGGGAACACCTGCTCCCTCAGCAGTCTTTTCCACAGCAGCACAAAAAGTGATTGACTGTTGACATTCGGGAAAAGGTTGTTGTGGTAGAAGTGGTTCACCCGTGTCGTTTTGTGATTCTTGTCCGACTCTGGATTCAATATTTCCTAATTCTAGTAAGTCTCCCAAGTCTGTCGCTTCAATGGTAATTTGAGCATTGACGGTGAAGCGTTGATTATTCTGCACATCCTGAAATACAACACCTGTTACCTGTCGTTGTTCATTGGGAGATTGATTAAATAAAATTTCTACAGGTTCAGCAAAAGGTATGAGGGTTAATTTGCCGTTGCTGAGAAAATCTTCTATAGCTTCATTAAGTGCTTGTGCCATAACTACAGTTGTTGTGGCAAAATTGCTTACCCAACCTCCACCAGGATTATCAATTTGTTTGCCGTTAACTGGTTGGAGTTCCCGACTACGTTGGCGAAATTGCCATTGGGTTTTGGAGAAAGCGTATTTGTCTCGGTCTACTTTATCTTCATATATTTCCCCTGGATTAAATTTTTTTTCTAGTTGAGGGTCGTCGGAAGCAGGTAATGCTTGAGTTGTAAATTGTCCGCCTAATATTTGTTTTGGTTGCACCAGGCAAACATTTGCACCCGCTTTTAATGCACCCAGGGTAGCTGAATATGCTGCTGTGGAACCACCCACTATTAATATTGGGAATGAGAAAATTTGACCGTCGGTGGGTCTGGTAAAAAAGCGATCGTCTAATATACTGTTGCTCATGGTTATTTTGGATGTGGAACTTTATAGCAAAATGCTAATTATTAGTATTTCCTTGTTTCAGCTTATTACAGGCAACTCTTTGGAAAAAGAGTTCAAGAATTTAGAATTTAGAATGCGCGAATTTAGAATTACCTCTTCTTTTCAAGGAGAGGATTCGGTTAAAAAGAATTTCTTTCTTCTCTTGGTCGATTGGATATGGTTCCGAGACCTCGCCATCCCACCCTTCGGGAAGCTACGCTAACGACTGCTTTTTTCTCCATGAATGGAGAGGCTTTATACCTTAATTTTTCGGTAATTATTAATTATTATAGCGTTTCTCAAATTAGTGAGATAAAGTTATCTTTTTGTCTTTTTCAGCGGTTTTCATTTGGGTAGACCACAGTAAGGACGTTCCATGGAACGTCCCTACAGGATTTTGCTTGTGAAGATGTGGTTCATCAAGAGCGAAAAGCGCTGTTATTCCCTGTTCTCTGTTCCCAGATCCGGTGTTCCCTCAAACCTAAAATTTTGTACCTCACGCTTTTTGGGAATTGCTATATAACAATTTAAAAAAAGAATGTTAAGAATAATAAGTGTGATGAAAAGACAGGTTTAGGAGATGTCCCTTTGACTAAAAAGATAATTTACGACCTAAAAAATAGAATCTAAGCAATTCATTCTGACTCCTGTAGGGGCAAACGGCCGTTTGCCCCTACTGACTCCCAATAAATAACCTAGTTATTCATGGCAAACATCGATCGAATTGGTATTAGACATCTCCGAAAAAGAATAAACTTTTTGCATAATTAGGCAATAGTTCAACAATTAATAATGAATAATGAATAATGAATAATTACTTCTCCTTGAAAAGAAGAGGATTGACTAATAATGAAAATTTTTTTTTATTATTCCCTTAAAAGGGGAGGCTTTAAACCACAATTTTTCGGTAACAGGGAATAAAAGTCCTGAAAAAAGGCAAAAAAAATTCTCTACATCTGTAATTTATACCAGATGTCTATTAATTTTAAGTTGTTGATTTTCTCACTATTTTTCTAGTTACTAACAAACTCAAAAAAATTAGCATCTTCAATAATATCAAATCCGTTAATTGGACATAAAAAAAATCTTCAATCGTCATAACTACGCTCATCTTTATGATTTTCTCTCTCCTCCTGACTCCTGAGCTAAAATCCGTTTAATTCGGTATAAAAAAATGTTCCATCACAAGTGCCATTGCCAAATCTTTCCCCTACTCCCCTACTCCCCTACTCCCCACACTAATTACACCCTCCTGGGAGGGGTTAGGGGTGGGTTGACTCCTCCTTACTGAACCAATCTATAACTGTTTAACCGGATTTAATATAATTTCCTCATCAAAAATAGCATTAGTTAAATTTGCATCCTCAAAAGATGTTTTTGATAATTTCTCCAAGTTTACAACAACTTGAAAAAACAAAATTATAGCCAATCCAAAAATTATTCCGGAACCCAAAAATAATAACAATGCCTTAACTATATTTCCGGAAAAAAAAGAGATAATACCACTCGAAGTAATAACTGCTGAAGTACCCGTTAAAACCGCAGCAATAATCTCATTCTCCGCATTAGTAATAGCAACCGCCACAACTCCAGTTCCAATTAAAGCAGCAACCCCCGCCATTCCATCAGCAACAAAACTCGCAAAAGCACTCGCAATAGTAACAGCGATCGCCGCTCCAGCACAACGAGCGATCAAAGTCCTAATTTTGCTCCTACATTGTCCAATTTTTGCACCTCGAAAATTGGCCTCTACTAGGATAGCATCCTGAAAATTGCAACCTCTCAAGTCAGAACCGCTAAAATTAGCCCCTGTCAGGTCTTGACCTTGAAAATCACGATGTCGTAGGTCTTGCTGAGAAAAATCTAAAGGTAATAGTTGATTCATGGTATTTTCAAAAAGGAATTAAGCAGAGGGTAAGCATTTCCTCCGGAATGCTGCGCAAACAGCCGTCAGCCATCAGCTATCAGCTATCAGCTATTGCTTTTAATTTAGGATAAAAGCTTTATTAATTGTCTTATTACATAAATAAAGGGTAAGTTTATTTTCTGGAGATGTCTAATAATTAATAATTATTAATTATTAATTGTTACCATAGGTCGCAACAAATCCCCAACCACAATCACACAATCAAGAAATTCTCTAGGAGCGATCACATCATCTTCTCCTAAAATCATTTTCTGTTGATATCCATCCTTAGTAGGTTGTCGATATACATACAACTGACGATGATTCACATCCAACACCCAATAATCCTCTATTCCAGACTTTGCATACTCTTTTCCTTTCACCTCCAAATCACTTTTGAGGGTACTATCAGCAATCTCCACGATCAAATACACATCTTCTGCTGTAGGATGAGAGTCATCATAATCAAGAGGATCTACTTTCACTACTGCAATATTTGGTTCAGGTTGAGAAAAATTATTCAGTATCACCGGAAGTTGTTTCTGCACCGAGACCATTTTTCCTAAAGATTTACTAAACAAGCGGTCTGCTCGTCGAATAGCTGCAGCGTGGGAACTTCCTTGAGGTGACATCTTGCGAATAATTTGTCCTGCTATTAATTCTACCTGTTCATCCTGGTGCAAAATTCCTACTTCTGCCATGCGCTGATATTCTTCTACACTTAGCAGACCTAGGGGTAATTCTGTGAAATTTAATAGCATTTTAGTGGTTGACATGACTGGGAAATGGAAAAATTTCCTAGAAGTATTTATTTTTTAATAAAAATCTTGATAATTGATAGGTTAAAGATTTATCTATGTTTAAATTATCAGTTTAGTTTATGGTAATTTTAGTCATCACTTTGTTTTGTAATTGGTTGTTTGAATTATAGCACAAAAAATCGCTATCTATCTCATTATTAGCTAGTATTTATATTTTAATATGCTAGGTTATAATTATATCCTGTATATCCTGAAAAACCATAAATCTAAACCCCAACTTAGATAATGCCACAATACGATTTGTATCACAACGAAGTTAAAAATGCGTTGAGCAAAGATGGCTGGACTATCACTAACGATCCTTATACTCTAGAATATAAAGGGCTGCGTTTGTATGCAGACTTAGGAGCATAAAAACTATTAGCCGCCGAAAGAGCAGAACAGAAAATAGCCGTAGAAATCAAAGTGTTTAATAGTCCTTCACAAGTAACCGAACTACAAAAAACTATTGGACAATATAATATGTATCGAAGCATATTGCGTCGTGTTAACCCAGACAGGAAATTATATTTAGCAATTCCCCAAGAGGTTTACCAAGATTTTTTTCAACAACCAGCTATTCAAGATATTGTCAGCGACCAAACAATTAATTTATTCATTTTCGATCCAGATAAGGAGGTAATTATTCAATGGCTAAATTAGAACCTAAATTAGAACATTACCGCAAAATTATTATCCAAATTCTCCAAAAACACGCCCAATATCAACCCAGTCATGGAAACATTGAACCACTATTGGTTTGCGATCCAATAATGAATAATTATTTATTGCTTGATACAGGATGGGATGAAACAGGGCGAGTTCATGCTGTTGTTTTGCATCTGCGCATTTTGGGAGAAAAAATTTACATTGAGTCAGATGGAACTGAAAGAGGAGTTGCTTTAGAACTTTTAGAATTAGACATTCCTAAAGAGGATATTGTTTTAGGATTTATTCGACCAAAAAGTAGGCATTTAACTAATTTTTCAGTAGATTTTAGTTAGTATTTCAGATTAAGTATTTAAATTATAGTAGTGGAATGACATATCTAAAATAGTGCCCTGCGACGGATTTTTAAATCCCTTTAAAAGTGACGAATGATTTTGGATTGAGAATTTATTTAATTAGTAATAATTTTAGATAATTATGAGTATTTATGTGGCATTACTAAGAATAATTCAGTAATATGCCGTCAACTGTTAGATTGATTTTTCACATATTCTTTAATAACAGGTTCAAGAGTAAAAACAGACCCTTCCTTGCTCACATTTTTTTTGATTAAACCTCGTTTTATTAAAGACTGTATTGCTCCTAAAAAATCGTTATTTGTAGAAAATTCTGGTGGTTGACTAGAAATATTTCCTCCTATTTCCTGATTGGCTAACCACTGCATGACTAACTTTTCAGACTCGGATAACCGCTGATAATGTTCGTGTAATATTGGTTTTAAATCTCCTAAAAATAGATAGGAATAAGATAAAAATTGAGCCACACTACCATTGAATAAATCTTGAATAGTAGAAACTATAATATTTAACCATAAAGGGTTGCTACTATAAAGATTAATCAGTTCTAACCATCTATCTTCATCAGTTAATTTTTTCGCTTTTAATAATTCTGTTGCTGACTTTCCTAAACCTTGAAGTTGTAAGGTGTGGCAGTGACAGTTTTCTGTTTCTAAGTTAGCTATTTCTGTAGGTTTTTCCCAACTGAGGAGGAGTAAACAACTGTTGTGAGGAGAACGTGCTATTTCTTTGATTAGCTTACCGTAATTTTTGTATTCTGGAATGTAAGTACTGACAAATTCTCCAGTAGTTAATGTTTCTTGGAAGTCGTCGAGAATAATTAGGCAACGATGGAAACGCAAGTAATCTATAATTGACAGATTTTGTTTTGGTTGGGGTGGGGAGAAAAACTCAATTAAGTTAGTTTTGAGAGCGTTGAGGGTGGAGAATTTGCGATGACTTCGCCAGAGGATACGGTCGAAGTTATCTTGGATATCTGCAACGAGTTGCCTGGTGAGGGTGGTTTTACCGATACCGGATAATCCTGTTATGGTGACAATGCAAGTATTTTCTGTGAGTATCCATTGTTTCAAGGTAGCGAGTTGGTTGGTACAGTTGTGGAAATTACGGAGTTTTGGTGCGGAGGTTAGGTCGTGGCGTTTTTCTGGTTGAATATTGTCTGAGTTAGTAGGGGTGGTGGGCGATCGGTTTTTTGGAGTTTCGTCAGAGTGACAACTTTCTCCACAAATTTTGATATGACCTTGGTTAAAATTACTTTGTACGAAATTCTTGGAATTAGAAATATAAAACCTTTCCATTGCAGCGCGGAAGTTTGTTTTATTAACTTTTTCGTCTAGTTCTTCCGATATCATTTTCCATAAGTTACCTGCTACTGTTTTGACAGTACCTTTACTATAGCGATACTCATCAGCAATTTCTTGATATTTGTAATTCTTCCAGACTCGTTCTAATATTGCCCGTTCCAGACTATTCAAACGTCTTTTCTTTTTAGCCCACATTAAATCTTCCGCCCATTTAATTACTTTTTGGAAGTCCATTTTTGCTAAATACATTATTTGAAGAAGGAGACAGGAGACAGGAGACAGGAGACAGGAGATAAATTACATGGGGATAGTCAACGAAGGGCCGCTCCGCGTCTACGCTCCCCCAAGTAATGCGTGAACACCCCCGTTGACGGTGGGGTATTAAACCCATAAAGAAAATGATAATACTTACCATACTACCTTTTTAACTTTTTTACAACTTTTTGCAACTATATTTGACTTTTTAATTCAATTTATACTGATAAAACCTCGCCAAAAGTATCTACCAAATTCAACTTTTTATGACCTTACAAAACTCTGGTAATTCTATAGAATGGAAAAAGTAATTCAAGTATGAATTAAACGTTTTTTTTGTAGAAATTTAGGAGCAAGTAAAAATGGCAGAACCTATCACAATACTTGGTGCAGCATCTTTCATAGCAGCCGTTAAAGCATACTGTGTGGCACACCATATTGCAGTGAGTTTGCCAATAATCACGAAGTGTGCTACTGCTTATCTAACAGGCGGTAAATCTGCTGCTATTAGTGCAGCACAAAGTTCAAATGCAAGCTATGGTTTCATTTGCGCTCTAAAGGACGTTCTTTAACTGAGTATACCTTTGTGTTAATAAATATTATGTGAAAAAAGAGGGTGCATCACAACTCTCTTTTTTTATTACTTTTAATCAAGAGATTAATAAAATAATATGCTTGAAGAAGAGCTACGCAGAATTAATCAAGATTTTTACTCAAGAAGAATAGACCGGACAGAGCAAACTATTGACCTAGAAGAAAGTCTGTCTAAAGAAGTAGGATGGGGTTGCTATGAAAATCAGTATCAAGGCTTCCAATTAGCAACTAATTTAGTCAATATAGACTGGGATTCTACAAATATTTCTATATTAGATATTGGCTGTGGGTACGGAGCATTAGCTAGATATTTAAGAGAGAAAAAGGGATTTCAAGGAAAGTACACTGGTATAGATATTTTAGCTACTTTCTCAGAAAAAGCATCCGAACTACAAGGTAACGATAACAGAAATAATTTTATAAGTGGTGATGCTTTATCTTATAATTGGAAAAATTCTAAATATGACTTTGTTGTATCTCTAGGTACACTTTCAGTTAATTATGACTACCCAGAACCTTATGGAAAAGAATCATTAGAATTTGCTTTTAAACTGGTAAATTTAATTTGCCAACTATCTTGTAGATATGCTTGTTTATATTATCCAAATGAGAAAAACTCGCCCCTAATACAAAGAATGACTTCTACAGATATGGCTTTTTACGATCCGGGCGATATTGAAAAAATGTTTAAAGAAGTAACTAGCGGAAATTACAAAAAACTGATAACTAAGTCATATCCCACTGCTGATAATGTGAAAACCATTACCAGTATTTGTTTTGAAAAATGACCCTACTATCCTATCTTTTGCTCTAAATATTCACAACTTTCACGAGCGATCGCCGACCATTCCTCTAATATCGATCACTCATCATATCCGGTCTAAAAAATGAGATGGTACATAACAGCGATCGCTCTTGGTTTAGCTTCATATTAACCCCGTCGCCAACCCTGTAAACTTGCGCATATAGGGCGACCTGTATCCTAGCACAATATCAGACTTAGGCACTCCTGCTGCAATTAACTCATTAGCTATTCCTGCTTCAGTTCCATCTCGTTGAATCCAAATTTTCCCCGACCTAATCTCAACATGAATAACACATCCAAACACTCGTCTTTCTCCACACCATCCGACATGAAACATCAAATAGCGATCGCGTTCTAAGTCAAAAGCAATTTGAGTTTCTATTTCCTCATTGTCATTATCGCCCTCAGAATGTTTTTCAACAATGGACTTAATTAGTTTTCGATATTCCTCTATGTCCATGTTACAATCTCCTCTCCAATAGGATTAAATATAAGTAAATTTAGCTGCATCCGCGTTACTGATATTTTAGCTAAACGGCGAGTAAAAAACTCTTCATAAATGTCTTTTGGAATTGCCAAATAAAGAACTCTATTTGGTTCTAGTTCTTCTAAAACTACTTTATAATTCCAAGCTTGACCCATCGCTTCGTGAAAATCACTAATTAACGAAATACCTAAAAAACTTTTAATTTCTACTGCTATTTTCTGTCCGTACTTTTCTGCTCCTAATAAGTTATTTTCAGCACCTAAATCTACATAAAGCTTATCCTCATCTACTTTAAGATATAGAGGATCGTCAGTAATAGTCCATCCTTCTTTTTCTAATGCTGAACGTACAATGGGATGAAATATATCTTTTGCTGCCATAGCTTTAAAAGTTAAAAGTCAAAAGTAATCAGCGCTACGCGCAAGTCAAAAGTCAAAAGTTAAAAGTTAATCGATAGTTCCTCTTTACTTGCAAAGCTACAGTATTATATAATTAATTATTGAAACTTAATATAAATTTTTCTATTATTTTAGGATAGGACGATATATTAGACATCTCCAGAAAATAAATATTTTAATTAGAGCAGGCTAAGGATAGGAAAAATTCACCCTAAAAAATCTTTTTTCGTGCCTTCGCGCGTAAAAATATCTTACCTGTTGCCTGTTGCCTATTGCCTGTTGCCTAATCCTGCAAAAAACCTATATCTTTTTCACCAGATGTCTATTTATCAGTATGATGAGTAAAGCAAGTAAAGAAATTTCGTGGTTTTAACAACAACCAAGCAGGGCAATAAACCTGATTTATTGGTTGGGAAAGCGTAAGTCCTTTCAACAATTAATAATGAATAATGAATAATGAATAATGAATAATTACCTCTCCTTGAAAGAAGAGGATTGACAAAGAGATGAAAATTTTTCTTTATTATCCCCTTAAAAGGGGAGGCACATACCCACAATTTTTCGGTAAAATATTAAATAGCAATCTCAAATTATTCATAAACGCACCATGATTACTTTAGCTAAATGGTCAATACAAGACTATCATCAGATGATTTCTGCAGGTATTCTGAGCGATCGCCATGTAGAATTATTAGAAGGAGAAATTATTGAAATGTCGCCAGAAAAATCTTTGCATCGGAAAATAACTGATTCTATTGCTGAATATTTGCGAGAAAAGTTTCGAGGTCTGGCAAAAATCTACGAAGCACATCCAGTTACTCTTCCTAATTCAGAACCGGAACCAGATATTGCTGTTGTTAAAATGCCAGCATCTTTATATGATTCTCGTCATCCCTATCCTGAAGAAATTTATTTGTTAATAGAAGTTTCTGATACAACTTTAGAAAAAGATTTAGAAAAAAAACGATTTGTTTATGCTCGTGCTGGCATTTTAGAATATTGGGTTGTAGATTTAGTAAATGAACAACTCATCGTATTTCAAGAACCATCAAAAGATGATTATCAAGTTCAAAAAAACTACAATCAAGGAACTATTTTTACACTTGTTTTTCCTGAGATTGAAATATTAGTAGAAAACTTATTGAAATAGGGAGTAGATAGGGATGTTGTATTTCATTAATGGATAATGAATAATAGACATCTCCAAAAATAAAAAATCAAATCAATTATCACACAGAAATTCTCAATTATTTCTCTCTACTGCCTATTGAAACTTAATAGAAATTTTTCTATTATTTTAAGATAGAACAATATATTTGTCATATTTGTCAGTATGATGAGTCAAGTAAGTTTAGCGATCGCCTTCTATCATTCTCACTGAAATTTCCCAAATAGGATATCGAACTAATGATTGCCCAACTACAAAACCAACCGATGACCTCCCAAGAATATCTCGAATGGGAGGAGCAACAACCCATCAAATATGAATATGTTAATGGAAAAGTCTATCCGATGACTGGGGGGAGTCTTGGACATAACTCAATTGCATTAAACTTAGCCTCTGCACTGAAAGATCGCTTCCGGGGTAAGGGGTGTAAAGTTTTCATGGCAGATGCCAAAGTAGGCATTTCTGAAAAAGGTCCTTTTCATTATCCTGATGTCATGGTCACTTGTGACGATCGCGATCTAAGTGCTAGGCAAATAGTTTATCATCCTTGTTTGATTATAGAGGCATTATCTCCTGGTACAGCACATTTCGACCAAGGCAGAAAATTTAGGAATTATCGTCGAATTGATACTTTAAAAGAATATGTTCTGATTGAAGCGGAAACTATGAATGTGGATAGCTACCGACTTAATGACAAAGGAAAATGGGAACTTACGAGTTACTCAACAGAAGAACCAACTAGCAATCAAACAGACCAAGAGGTTTACTTTACCAGTGTTGATTTCCCATGTTTGCTCTCCTCAATTTATGAAGACGTAATTTTTCCCGAATCAAATTAATTATAGATAATTGATAATTAGCTCTGGTTAAAACCGTCCTTGATTGAACAGCTTCATTAATTGATAATGGATAATGGATAATTGATAATTACCTCGGGTTTTAACCGTTACGGAATTGAAAATAAGGAAATATTATTTCTTCTGTTGGTCCATTGGATATAGCTCCGAGACCTAGCCATCCCACCCTTCGGGAAGCTCCGCAAACGATCGCTGTCTTGGTCGATTGGATATGGCGAGGGGACCTCGCCATCCCTCGACCGCTTTTTCCCCTTAAAAGGGCGCGAATTATTTAATTATTAATTATTCGGTAAATGATATGAGATTCAAGGAAAAGCGACTTCTTTAATAGGATAAAATGCTCAATAATGGTTTCTCAAATGATTGGGAAGTGCAGAATACTTGACTGATAGCAGGAAGTAGGGTATACTTAGGTTTTAAGTGTAAAATAGTTATTTTTTTTTATGAAAAATCTAACTCTATTATCTGCCACAGTCCTCACTGCTGCATCTGCATTGGTTTTTGGGAAAATACAAGCTGCCTCTGCTTTAATTTGGAACTGGAATTATTCCGCTCCTGGCATAGAGGCGAGTGGAAATTTGACTACTAATGACACTCCTGACGATTTTGGTTTTTACCTAATTACTGAAATTACTGGTACGCGAAATAACGAAACAATTATTGGTTTACAACCTACGGGAACTTCAATACCAGGAAACGAACCTTTTATACTTGACAATATAATTAGTCTTAATCCGGATGAGCAGTTAACAAGTAGCGGTTTTGGGTATTCCACCTCGGAAGGAAACTTTGTTAATATGTTTTTTGCTGATTTTTTGCAGCCTCCGGGTTATTTTGAGATTTTTTCTGCGGCGCCATTTGTCACAGGTTTTGAAAATTTTGGGCCCGAAGATAGTGAATTGCCCGTTAGTTTTTCTGCTACCCCAATAGTTGTTCCCGAAGCTACCTCCACTTTAAGCCTCCTCGCTCTCGGTACTCTAGGAGCAGTTTCAACCCTCAAACGCAAACTGAAGCCTTCCAAATCCACAGCTAACCCTAGCTAGTAGGTTTGGCAAATATTACAGCGGTTTTGGTGCACGATAGACCACAGTAGGGAGGTTTCATGGAACATCCCTACTGGGTTTTGGTTGTGACGATGTAGTTGATAAATCTGAAAAGCGCTGTAATATCATGTCCGGTTAAACAGTTGTCATTACGAACGCAGCGATAGCGGAGTGAAGTAATCGCAAAGTGCTGTGATTGCTTTCCGTTCCGGAATGCTCCGCAAACGCTTCACTTCGTGACCCTCGCAATGACATATCATCACTAATCATCCGGACATGATATAAGTAACCAAAATCAATGATAAATCAGTATGATATTTGCCGATATTAAATAAGTAGAATTAATCAACATTAGGCAAAATGGTTAAATATTGTTGAGGAAGCAACCACAAAAGTTGACGTGGCAGTTGAGGTGAATTTTCCCAGAGATCGTAAAGATGAAAATTTTTTAGTTTGTGCAGTTGTCAGTGAAGCTATTTTTTTAATTACAGGTGACTAGGACTTTGAAGAAATGCAGTCGCTTTTACCAATGACTACAATTATTTCCGTTGCCCTTTTTCACAAATTGGCGATCGCTATGGAATAGAATAAGTTATCACTTTCTATTTGTTGATTTAAAGAGGTATCATTCATTATGTATCAAGAATTATTAAATTAGTTAATGAGTAAATCAGAGGGGTGAAATGTTAAAGAAAAGATTCAATTAATGGGTTATTTATCAGGAATAATTACGATCGCTTTGGCAAACTAAAGAAAAGCCATCCTCATTCAAGATGGCTCCCTTAAATTCGTTTTATGCAAGGATTAGCTGTTGAATATCAAAGCTATGGGTTTTATAATTCCCAGTTGCTTTTCGTAAGGCATCAAGATTTTTACGGGAAAAACAACGTTGTAACCATCGCTTACCTCCTGTAATAGCTGCTCTACCATGCAAAACTCGACTGTTGGAGAAAATAACAGCACAACCTGGTTCTAGGATTACAGACTCTGCAATTTCTGGTAAAACAGTTCTTAAGGAATCTAGGGCGACTTGTGCTTGTGGTTCCCTAGTTGTGACAGCATACAGATTACCTGCAATTTCTAGGTCTCCGCTAGGGTTTCGAGTTACCAGAGAACGAAGCTCTGAGCGTAGAACTTTGCCACCAAATATTTTGAAGGAATCAGGAGACTCAACCCGATACTGAGGCTTCATTAATTCCTGTTGGTGACGGGAACTGAGTTCTGCAAATGCCCAATCAATAGGGGCAATGAAGGTCGGGGTGTGATGTTCATTGATTAATCCCAGGAGGGTTAAGAACTCTGGTCGGAACTCTGGTTTAAGAATTGAGTCATCCGTATGAAAACCAAGAGCAACTATTCCACTATTTGATAGAGATTTGTCTAATCCTGGAACTGGGGCAACTTCATGGACTAGCACACCTCCTTTTTCTTGGATATAAGATAAGGGTTGCAATCCAATCGTGCGTTGGATAGAAAAGAGGGTTGCTTCACTGATCCAAGTGTTTTTGCTGGTTGGCCGTTTTCCATCCTGGGGAGGTTCCGGTAACGGGCGATCGATGGGAAGATTCCTCATAACCAGAAAGGATGCACCACCTGGTTGAGTTAAGGATTTAAGGGAGAATTGATATGGCTCCAGTGCTGGGTTTTTGGAATCAGTGATATTTAATAGATGCTGGTAGTAATCTGGAGTGGTGTGATGAGAATTAGGTAAATACATAAAGCGCAATAGAATAACTATGTAACTATAATTTCTATTGGTGGATGTATTGTTTTTGTTGCAATATTATGTTATTGCTTAGTCGAACGCTAACTTTTTCTACTCGTTTTTAACTACTGAAACTACTGATGAAAAATAATAAACTAGACTAGGAATCCCAAAAACTATCCAAATAGTCAAGTTACTATTTAAGCCAAAAAGATCGTCGATCGGCTGAGATAAAAATCGACCAATTATTGTTAAAATTAGGAAGATTGCTATTATGGAGCCTATTCTTTGTAAATCTTGGTTATTTTGATAAATTTTCAAACAGAGAAAGGTGACATAAATCGGATATATTAAGAAGGCAAAAGCATCTAAGTTACCAATGGCATTGCTAGAACCAAATATTAGGTTGAGAGTGTTTAAGTTGTAATAATAACGGAGAGGCATCCAAGTCATAAAGACAAGAGATGAAATGGTTAAAAGATTGAGATATTTTTCAAATGAGCGGATTTCCAGTTTTGAATAGATGAAGAGAAGGATACAAGATATCAGACTAACAGTTGTTATGGAAAAGAAAGATAACATATAAAATATTCTACTAATGGAGAATACATTATTTTGGCTTTCCCATGTAGAATAAGATAAGCTATTTTTCATTAATGTGTAGTAACCTTGCTTTTGTTCTGGTTCGAGAGTATCTTTTTGTTCTCTAAATTTAGCGATCGCTTCTTCAATTATTGATTTACGAACAGTTAAGTTATTGCCTCTAATTATTTGATTTGTATCAAGAATGCTTTCAGGAATTTGTTGTATTTGTACAATTGTTTCTTGAGGTAGATTAATAGTAGATTCTGCTCGATTATTTAATTCTAATAGGAGCATATTATTAGAGGTGACTTCTATATATGTCAAGAAAATAGAAATGAATACAATTATTAATATATTTTGCATCAACTTCTTTTTTTCTATTACTAAATCGATGGCTTGATTGAGGCTAATAAGTACAACTCCAAAGGCTAATAAAGAAAACAGAATCAAGTGAGGATAGAGTTTAAAATAAAGTAACCATTGACTATTATTGCTAAACTCTATAGCAATACTTAAGGGTAAACCAATAACAGTTATGCAGAATGCAGTTTTCATTAAAGGCTGTTGTAAATTGAGGAAAGAAGTGAAAATCTTATTCATAATTTATCCCTGTTTTTATTGATTGTGGTTTCAGCTTTAAGACAGTTGAGATGTTAAGCATTTCAACCACATATTTGTTCTTTACCAAGTTAAGAATACAACCCTTATTAATTCTGATTTATGATTCCTGATTCTGATTTCCTAAATAGTTGAAAAATAGATAAGTTAACAACCAACTAAATATGACTACAAAAATCCACGTTCTCTCATCAATAGTATTTAAACCAAACACTTTGCTAAATAATTCTGTTTGCGCTCCTAATATAAAACTCAATATCAAGTGAGGGTAGAGTTTAAAATATAGTAACCATTGACTATTATTACTAAACTCTATAGCAATACTTAAGGGTAAACCAATAACAGTTATGCAGAATGCAGTTTTCATTAAAGGCTGTTGTAAATTGAGGAAAGAAGTGAAAATCTTATTCATAATTTATCCCTGTTTTTATTGATTGTGGTTTCAGCTTTAAGACAGTTGAGATGTTAAGCATTTCAACCACATATTTGTTCTTTACCAAGTTAAGAATACAACCCTTATTAATTCTGATTTATAGCTCCTGATTCTGATTTCCTAAATAGTTGAAAAATAGATAAGTTAACAACCCACTAAATATGGCTACAAGAATCCACGTTCTCTCATCAATAGTATTTAAACCAAACACTTTGCTAAATAATTCTGTTTGCGCTCCTAATATAAAACTCAATATAATGAGGATTACTGTAATAATGATAAATCCCCAATTTTTTTTCTGTTGTAATAGAATGTAATAAATAGTTGATACAAATAAATAAAAATAACAGATAGTAAAAACAACAAATGGATCTAATGGTTGAAACCATTGAAGGTTGTCAGAGTCAAAAATTATCTTTTTAGGTTCATTAATATGATAAAGTTTAAAAGGTATCCAAAGTAACATCATAGCTGTAGAAAAAACTAGATTTTTCAAGTATTTATTATGATTAAAAAATCTTCTTGGGTCTTGAAATTGTGCTGAAAGAACAAAGAAGATGAGAATTGTAAAAACTTTTATAAATAAATTCCAAGCGTAAAACCAGCGACTAATAGAAACCCAATTTTTTTCTCCTTTCCAAGTCGTTTTATAATCTAATCCAAGATACATTAATTTATGGAAACCAAGAGCTTGTGATTTAGTAATTTTATTACTGTCTTTCAAGTTAAGATAATTAGATAGAGCTTGTTCAAGAATACGTTTAGTAATTACGATATTGTCTTCATTAATAATATCTCCAGTGTCAACAATTTCTGGGGGGATTTCTTTAATTCTGTCGAGTTCACGTTGAATAATTGAGACTTCAGAAATTTCCGATCTAGCAGACGGACTTAACTCAAAAAGTAGCATATTAGGTGATGTAACTTCTACACAAAGAAGAATAATGGAAATAAATAATGCTCCAAGTATTCCCCACTTAAATTCATTAGTTGATTTATTAATTATTTGACCGAAACCTTGGCAAATACTCCAAATAGCTGCCCAAAAAAAACATATAGGATATATAATCATATGGGGGTATAATTTGGCATACCATAACAACTTTTCCCAGCCAAATTCATAAAGAATACTAAGAGGTAAACCAAGTACACCGAAAATTCCAGCAATAATAATAGGAACGAGTAATTTCAGAGGTAATTGATACTCAGATAAAAAACTTTTCCATACCGGTAAAGGAACAGCAGGATTTGGTACAACTACAGGAAGGGAATGTCCTCCTGGATATTTATCGGGGTGATTATATTTTTTTTTTAACTCTTTTCTTGTTTTTCCTACAGCAACAAATAAAGGTTCATCGTGGCAGAAAAATTCCAGAAAATATTCCAAAAAATGTATTGCCATTATGTCAGGTATTGATTCTTTCATTACGATACTTTGGGGTAAGCGTAATTCAGCAAATTTATTGGCAATACCTAACCCGTCACAAGAGTTAAATATAGCCAAATATAATCCCTTATTAATAGCAAACTTTAATTCATCTTCTACATCATCTATGGTGATACCTTTTTCATCATTATTATTCAGATATAAGACCCCTTGACCATTTTCATTAGTTTCACTATGACCAGAATAAAAGATAATATTCCAGCCTATTTCTTCTTGTAAGCAACCTTTTAATTCTTCTAGAGTAGGTTGCTCTAAAAATTCAAGTTTTGCGCCATGTTTCCTCACTTCATTGAGTAATTGTGAGTCTCGGTTAATGTTAATATTATCGTTATCTCCTAAAATAACTAAAATACGAACTTGGGAATGTCGTTTAATATTTTCCCATCCTGGAGGTGGTTCATATTCTGGCGGACTAATAGCAATTTCTGTTTCAGAATACTTTCTAAAGATACTCCATTCTAACCAAGGGAGTTGTTTTAATAGGGAATTATCAGTTTGGATAGTAACATAAATTTCTCCTAATTTGTCAATATTTTTAGTTAATAAATCACTAACTTTTGACCATTTTTCTGACTCCAGCCAACCGTTTAATTCAGTAGTCAAATCTTGATAATATTCCCAACAATTGAGAGGAGTCTCTTCTTCACATATACTCATTCCATAATCATCTTCATCCTCGTCAATGACTTGTGATAAATCTTCTTCTATTCTGATTTTTCTATTAGTTCTGGATAAAGGATCTACAATTTGAATAAATGTCTTTTTCCATTTACCAAGTGATAATTCAAGACTTTCAGGAACTGAATCAACAAAATATCGTCTGCGAATTTTTGATGAATTATTCTCGTTGTAAATCAACAATTCTACACTCAACGATTTTTGTTGACCAGTTGTTTTATCGATCTGTTCAACTAAGTTTAGATCAATTGTTTGTGCCATAAATCATTAACTATTCACAATCTATAGTTTCAGTAACAGGTTGAATACTAGGAAAAGGTTCAGTTTTACTATTACCATTTACAGTAATTTGAACCTGAAATACTTTTCCCGTTTCTCTATTACTTTCAAGTTTTTCCAGCCACATAGTTGCTTTGCTAATCTTAAGAGCAAGAACAAGCTGGTTATCTCCTATTTTAGATCGTGAAGTTGAAATCATAACTTTACCAGAAGGTTTTAGTAAGGCTAATTCTAAACCAGAGGGTAAACTTGTTGTAGTTTCTCCAGAAGGAAGTAGTTCAAAAGAGAGCTTCATTTCTTCGTTTTCTTTTTCTTGAATCATCTTAATCATTAAAACAAATTTTTGATTATCTAATTCAATTTTCTTCCCTCTTTTTAATTGAATAAAAGGAGTAGAAGATTGCTCTTCTTTAGATAGCCGATTAACATTTACTCTTCTTTTTCGCCCACTAGAAACTAATATTTTTTCAGGTTCAACCCAATTAGCATCTAAAAGTCTTTCAAGTCGTTCCCTATAAGAATTAATTTGAGTATTAAGATGATTAATTTTTTCTTGATAAATAGGAGTGAAAAATTCGCCAACTAGATTGCTAATTTTTTTAGTAAAAGGTTCGTAGAATACCAGAGACATTTCTAATTCTGCCTCGAACCACTTTAACAGTTCACTCTCAATAATGCCTTTTGCAGTATCGGCAGTAGTCGGTTCCCACTTGAGGTAATTGTTGCTTAACATCTGTTGAAGTGATGGTTCTAACTTTGACCATATTTTCTGCAATTCCTGGTAAATTATCGATCTATAGTTTGGTTTAACATATATCTGCCATATATCCTCTAAAGTAGTAGATGATAATGCTCTATCTTTACTAAGAGAATAGTCTTTTTCATCCACTCCCAGTTCTTCAGCAAAACTTTTTAACCAATTCTCCTTAACTTTTCTATACCGACGATTAATTGTACTTTGATCGTTATTGAGCAAAGGTGCCAGGTTTCTTCCCACATCACCCCAATCAAAACTAAATATTAAAAGAACTAGACGATATTCTTTTGTGTTTAATGTTTGACAAAACTCCGCTAAACTTTTTTGTATATCGCATCCCATCGCCTGGAAATAATTCGCTTGAGAAGCATGATAGCAATTTACTTGAGAAGCGTCACCATCCCAAGCATACTGATAATCAGCAATATGTTCTGTCCATGTTTCTCTTTCCTTCTCATCCTCTTTCAAGGGAACATCCAAACTAAATTCATACTTGGGAACATATTGATACCACGCACTAATACAATCTTCTAGCCATTGCTGAATGAGTTCAGCATCTACCTGTAAATCGTCATCTTTTAATTCTGGCGATCGCATCCTTAAGATTTGAAACAAATCTGCTATTTCTTTCAACTGTTCCTCTGTCCAGATTTCGTACTTTTGGCTTGGAGCATAGACTTTATTGAAACATTGCCAACTTAAAAGACGACGTTCTAATTCTAAACCTAAGTAGCCAGAATACTCTAAACTTTTTTTGATCTCATTAGCATTAGGAGTAAGCTCTTCTAAATTTAGTTCATCACTACCTTCATTAGAGTCTTTCTTTCCTGTTGGTTTTTTTAAATTAAAATACCGAGTATGCTTAATAGCTCTTTTTTGCCGATCATTCATGCCGAATAACTTCAAACATCGGCTAGAAATTTCACTTGATAGCCTTTTCTTGGCATAGACTTTAAAGACACTTTTTTCACTGTTATATTCTTCAATAATTGTATGAACCCACTCCACACCATCATTATTCTTGTCATAGACTATTTGAAACCCTATTTGATAGATATCCTGCAAACGATAGCAAGACTTGTAGTAGGCTTCATCTTTCAACTTATTGTATGATTTATTAGCTTGTTTAGCCGCAATCTTACATAAATACGCTTGTAAATGTCTAACTGCATATGTATTACCATCATTGCGAGACTGTTCAACAAAAATTATCAAAATTCCTTGCAACCGACTCAAACCTGGTTCAGACTTCAGCATTTCTTCTAAATCGTGCTTTAGATCGGACAGCCCTTTTTCTAGATTCCGCTCAAGAGACACTTCTCTTTCCCACCGTAGTCTTCCCGTATTAAGAATAACAGGCAAATGGCAAAACAACCATATTAAATTTTCGTCCATTACGCTCACTCCTCCAATCAGAATTTTCTTATGGGAGTCTCATCATAATGGCCATGAAATTGACAAAAATAGGCCACTAGCAAACGATTACCTCCTCAAAATAATCAGTATTAGTTAAGTTTTGAAGTTTGTTGTATCAATAGCTGAGACTAGGAATCCTCCAAAAACCCAGTTCCTGGAAAATTCCCAAATTTCCTGCCATCCTGACAACAGACGCCACCCTATTTCAAGTTATGGCCTATTAACCCCTTTCTATACTCTAATTGGTGGAGTTTTTTATTTTGTCGTAGCGATCGCCAAAATTTTTTGTTGAGTTATATTTTAGAAAAAAAATAGTATAACTAAAAATATAACAATGTAGAAATTGATTGGGCAATTCAATGAGATAATAAAACTGCCAAAAAATTCACTCAAATTTCCCATTATAAATTATGTCACAAACTCCCTTTTCCCCAGAAGAAATAGCATCCGAAGGCATCAAACCAGAAGAATATCAAGAAATTCTCAACCGCCTCCATCGCCATCCCAATAAAGCAGAACTCGGAATGTTCGGAGTCATGTGGTCAGAACACTGCTGCTACAAAAACTCCCGCCCTCTCCTCAAACAATTTCCCACCACAGGTAAACGCATCCTTGTTGGACCCGGAGAAAACGCTGGAGTCGTAGACCTAGACAACGGACTCCAACTTGCTTTCAAAATAGAATCCCACAACCACCCATCCGCTGTCGAACCATTTCAAGGTGCTGCTACCGGAGTCGGTGGTATTCTCCGAGACATATTCACAATGGGTGCCCGTCCCATCGCTGTACTTAACTCCCTACGTTTCGGTTCCCTAGAAGATGCTAAAACTAGACGCATTTTCACTGGAGTAATTTCCGGCATTTCTCACTACGGAAACTGTTTCGGAGTACCTACAGTTGGTGGAGAAATTTACTTTGACCCTGCTTATACGGGCAACCCCTTAGTCAATGTCATGGCATTGGGTTTAATGGAAACTCCCGAAATAGTTAAATCTGGTGCATCTGGTATTGGCAACCCAGTCTTATATGTCGGTTCCACCACGGGTAGAGATGGTATGGGTGGAGCAAGTTTTGCCAGTGCTGAACTCAGCGATAAATCTATTGACGATCGCCCTGCGGTACAAGTAGGGGACCCATTCTTGGAAAAATGCTTAGTTGAAGCTTGTCTAGAAGCATTCAAAACAGGAGCAGTAGTGGCAGCTCAAGATATGGGTGCTGCTGGTATTACCTGTTCTACTTCAGAAATGGCAGCAAATGGTGGTGTGGGTATTGAATTTGACCTTGATAAAGTGCCAGTGCGAGAAACTGGGATGGTTCCTTATGAATATTTGCTCTCAGAGTCTCAAGAACGGATGTTGTTTGTTGCTGAAAAAGGTCGCGAACAAGAATTAATTGATATTTTTGAACGTTGGCAACTTCATGCTGTGGTTGCGGGTACAGTTATTGAGGAACCTATTGTGCGAATTTTATTTGAGGGGAAAATAGCAGCGGAAATACCTGCTACTGCTTTAGCAGATAATACTCCTATTTATCACCGGGAGTTGTTGACTGATGCACCGGAATATGCTAAAAAAGCTTGGTCATGGAATTCGGCATCTTTGCCATCATGTACGGAAGCAGGTATTGAAGTGCAGGGAAATTTGCAAACCTGGAATGATATTCTTCTGACTTTATTAGATACTCCAACCATTGCTTCTAAACGTTGGGTCTATCAGCAATATGACCATCAAGTTCAGAATAATACAGTTATGCTTCCTGGTGGTGCTGATGCTGCTGTCATTCGGTTACGTTCGCAAATTTCCACGGATAACCTACCATCAAATTCTGGTGTTGCTGCGACGGTAGACTGTAATTCTCGTTTAGTTTATCTAGACCCATATACGGGGGCAAAAGCAGTGGTAGCGGAAGCTGCTCGGAATCTCAGTTGTGTAGGTGCTGAACCTGTGGCAGTTACAGATAATCTCAATTTTGGTAGTCCGGAAAAACCTGTGGGATATTGGCAACTTTCGGAGAGTTGTCGCGGTATTGCTGAAGGTTGTCGGGAGTTGGGAACTCCTGTTACTGGTGGGAATGTGTCTTTGTATAATGAAACTTTGGATAGTGAGGGTCATCCCCAGGGGATATATCCGACTCCAGTTGTGGGAATGGTGGGTTTAATTCCTGACTTGACTAATATTTGTGGTCAAGGTTGGCAAGTTGAGGGAGATATTATCTATTTAATTGGAAATTTAGGAGTTGGGTCTTTAGCTGCTTCGGAATATTTGGCAACTGTTTATGGTGTGGTTGCTGGGAAACCTAGTGAGGTAGATTTTGATTTGGAGCGTCGGGTACAGGGAGTTTGTCGTTATGGTATCCGTGAAGGTTGGGTAAATTCTGCTCATGACTGTGCTGAGGGTGGTTTGGCGATCGCTCTGGCAGAATGTTGTATTAGTGGGAAGTTGGGAGCTGAGGTTAATTTGGAATTAGCTGAAAAGTCTGATTTTCGGTGGGATGAGTTTTTGTTTGGAGAGGGTGGTTGCCGAATTTTGGTTTCTATTGCGCAAGAAAATCAGAAAATTTGGGAGTCATATTTGCAGGAAAATTTGACTAATTTTTGGCAAAAAGTTGGTCTGGTTGGTAATGCTGAAAGTGCTTTGCAAATTTTAGTTAATGAGGGTGTGTCTTTGATTAATTTAGAGATGGGGAAAATGAGCGATCGTTTTAACAATGCTATTGAAAAGCGGTTGTAGGTTTTAGGTTGTAGGTGGTAGGTTGTAGATGAAACAAGTTTACCGAAAAATTGTGGATATGCGCCTCCCCTTTTAAGGGGATAAAAAAAGAACATATTCCTTATTTCAAGCCTCCTTATCGCAGAGGTACTGATAACTGATAACTGATAACTGATAACTGAAATGACCTACAACCATTTTCGGTAGTTCTCGATAGTAATGGTATATGTAGCAAATGAATAATTCCTAGTGTGGGTATCCTCGAAGGGAAGGGAGCAAGATGCTCCCACTACTGTATCTGGTATAGAAGGTAGCGGGAGTTGTTTGCGTAGCATGACCTAGGAAAGGGTTTCTTACAATTGTGACTTAATTCTATACACGCTCCGATGCTACCGGACATGATATTACTTCCTCTTTTTCTGAAACTATATCCTCCACATTCCCCTCCTGGGATCAGGGTTAATATCATGTCCGAAGGCAATCGTTTGTGTAAAAGTTAGCGTGGATATCTACAGGAAATTTAAGTTTTTTCTTGCCTGTTGCCAGATGAGCTGTTGCCTGTTGCCTATTTACTATACAAGACCGATGCTACCGGACATGATATAATTCATTGTCGTCAGAGAATATTCATAAGAAATACATTTAATTGTGCAAATATACAAATCTCCCCATCCCCCCATCCCCCGATCTCCCCACACTTAGGGTGGTGCTTCGGGGCTGAGAATAACAACATATTCCCCGCGATCGCTCTGCTGAATAACTACAACTGGAGGGCGAGCATTTGATGGTTCATCTTTTGACAAAGAAGGGAATATATAATATTGACCGTCCGTATCAAACAGCAGTCGCCAGATAACTTGGGGAAAGTCAGGGTCAGTTTTGTTATTGTAATCTCGTAGTAGTAACTGTTCATATAATTCTATATCTCCGATAATACGAAAATTGCTAGTATTAGGATCGTCTGTCAATTTTTCTTTATCAACTTTTCTGCCTAATGGTAGTTGATTTTCTGGGGTTATTAAGGTTACTACTGGTAAGAATGATGTGTCGCTACGGGAGTCTCCTATCGCATCAAGATTTCCTTGAGTTTGAGCGAGGAAAAATAGGGTTATTAATAACCAGAAGGTTACGACTATTTCATCAATTAAAGCTTTGTCATATTTTTGATAGTTAATTTGTTGAAAATAAAGAAATGATTGAAGATAACGGATTATTTTATGAGGCTTAGTTTTTCAGCTCCATTTCAATAATTTTAAACGCCATTTATTGAGGATTTTATCTAATTTTTGGGTGAATATTTTAATCATATGAAAAATATTTGGAACGACAACAAAAGAAGCGATCACTATTCCTATAGTACGAAAAAAAGTTGAATAATCTCCACCGAATAAGTTACAAAAAAATACTTGTATTGATACAATTAAAAATGATTATACAGGCAAATATCAAGTGTTTACTTGTAGTTTAAAATAACTAAAATAAGCCCAACGATAAATCCAACCTGTGAAATATAAGCCGACTCCTAATACAGTTAACAAACTAGCAATTCTGCCAAACATCTTCTATAAATTCTGATTTTTTACAATTTTATGCTACTGAGTGAAAATCCTTATCAGCTATCTCCGGAAATTTTCACTAATATAATGGGTAAACATATTAGTGTTCAACAATGAATAATGAATAATGAATAATGAATAATTACCTCTCCTTGAAAAGAAGAGGATTGACTAATAATGAAAATTTTTTTTTATTATCCCCTTAAAAGGGGAGGCTTTAAACCACAATTTTTCGGTAATTAATATTTCTATCTGGTACTAACTATGAAGATAACTCAAATTACAATTATTTTTCTAGTTGCTTGCCTGATGGTAGTGGTAGGAGAGATAAAACAGGCGATCGCCAACCCTAACCTAATTGTGGAAACTAAACTTGAAGAAACACAACCTATTCCATTTTCATTACCTGTTATTGCTGTAGTGAAACTAAAAAATGGCGATCGCCGAACTGGTAAAGTAGTAAGTATTAATTCTCAGTACATAACGATAAAAAGAGGTGAGAATAGTGAGAAAGAAGATATTACTAATGTCACCCGGATTAAGTTTGATGAGAGGTCTGGTGTTTGGTGGGCAACTCCTCAGAATAATAGACAAACTATAACTAATATAACTATTCTGAGTGGTGTATTAGGCTTCAGTTTACCACCAATCTCAACAGGGGATACCCGACGTTTTGAGGTGCCAGTGGATGGGTTGGCATGGGAAAATGTAGATGAGAATGCTATTGAGATTAAACCAGAAAGTGTGATTCGGGTAGATAATGAAGAAGGTATTCCTAGACCTATGCGGAATATTAGGAAAAGTCGTTATGTTGTGAGTGAAATGGAGTTTTAACTGGAGCGACAAATTTGGATTATTACTGCTAAATTACAATCAATAAAGGAATAGTATTTAGTAGGTTGGGTTGAGGAGCGATCTTCGCCAGCTTATCCGTAGGATCAACCCAACAAATATAAACCTATTCCACTATTTTCAATAACTAATTATGCGGACTTGATATAATTAATTATTAATTGTTGTAGCATTATAAAAAAGTCATATTAGGGTGGGCAAAAAGTAATTTATCTAGATTAATAGTTAACTTTTGAAAATTTGCTCGCCATGGCTTTGACAATTTTAATGTTCGTATATTTTTGGGATAATAATTATGCTATCTGTCGAAGAAATAATTAAAGAAGCTTTGTCTTTACCAAATATACAAAGGTCACTTTTAGTTGAAAAGTTGATTGAAAGTATGGAGTTTGATATAGACGAAACTATTCAAACTACTTGGATAAATGAAGCTAAAAAACGTCGAAATGAAATTAAGAATGGTGATGTTTTACCCATCCCTGGAGAGGAAGCTTTAGCTGAAGTAAGGCGAATTTTAGAATAATGAAATATGTTTTTCATCCTGCTGCTTTAACAGAATATTCTGAAACTGTTGAATTTTATGCAGAGCGTCGAGTATAAATTGCACAGAAATTTATTAATGCTGTGGAAAATACAATATTCAACTATTTTGAATATTCCACTTGTTGGCCTGTAATTGATGAAGATATTCGCCGATGTCTAATGCGTAAGTTTCCTTATGGTATTTTATACACAATTGAAGATAATTTCATTCTAATTTTAGCAGTTATGCACTGCAGTCGAGAACCTGGATATTGGAAAGATAGGGTCAAGTAAAAGCCATAAGACAATTAATACCATGTCTGATTAAATAACTGTAATAAACAATCTTTACCCAACCTGGTAGGGACGCCCTTATGCAACGTCCCTACATTGCGGTTAATTAATGTTACTTGATATATAGTAGGGCGAGCAAAGATTAATTTTTGTCTCTTAAGAAAATTGATATAATTATTAATTGTTAATTGTTAATTATTAATTGTTGAACATGAGCATTATTATTTCTGATGAAATTTTGTGTGCGACTAGAATGACGGAATCTGAGATGAAACTGGAAATAGCTGTTATGCTTTTCCAAAAAGAAAAACTGACTTTAGGTCAAGCTAGTCGGTTTGCTGACATGAATAGAATTGCTTTTCAGCATTTATTAGCTAGTCGTCAAATTCCAGTTCATTATGACATAAAAGATTTGGAAAAAGACATTAAAAACTTACAAGAGATGGGGATATTATGATTATTGTTAGCGATACTTCAGCTATCAATAACTTAGCCTCTATTAACCAACTCAATTTGTTAAATCAACTATACGGTAATGTAATTATTCCCACAGCAGTTTACAAAGAATTGACAGAAACAACTTTTCCGGTAGCTGGTGCAACTGAAGTTCAAACATATAGTTGGATTTCAATTCGCTCAGTTAGTAACCAAGTTATGGTAGAAATTTTGCAAAAAGAACTAGATCGAGGTGAAGCTGAGGCGATCGCTTTAGCAGTAGAAATTTCAGCAGATCAACTTTTGATTGACGAACGTCAAGGTAGAGCGGCAGCAGAGAGACTAAATTTACGATGTACAGGAGTTTTAGGAGTTCTAATTGCGGCTAAAGGTCGAAAACTGATTCCTGAAGTCAAACCTTTGCTAGATCAGCTCATTCATCAAGCTGGTTTCTGGGTAGCAAAACCTCTGTACAACAAAGTTTTGAAAATTGCTGGGGAATATAATTAATTAATGTTGTAGTAGTGGTTAGTTAAGATTCAATTTTTAGCCAGTGGGAGCATCTTGCTCCCGTTACGCTCAAACTGTGTTTTCTACGGAATCTCTATTTTCTTTTCTTTTTTTTAAAGGAGTTTTAATGAATTTGATTTTCCCTTGCCATTCTTTCTCGAATTGCTTTTGCCTTTCTAACCAGTCAGCTAATATTAATTTCGGATGGTTTCCCCATAGTGCATCTTGCTACCCACGGTTGCTTTCAAGAAGGTGGTTGCCCTGGTGTGGGTTTAGAGGAAAATACAATTTTGTTTGCCAACGATGAAACTTTTAAGATCAAAGATGCTGCCAGTTTAGGATTAGAAAATACAGATTTAATCGTTTTGAGTACTTGCCAAACTGCCATGACAGCAGACTCCAACGGTGAAGGAATAGCGGGAGTTGCCTATTTATTTGAGCGTGCGGGTGCGGATGCTGTGATTGCCAGTTTATGGAATGCGGAGGATAAGACAACGAAGGAAATTATGGTGAAATTTTATCAGTATTTGCAACAAGGAATGACCAAGGTGGAGGCATTACGTCAGGCGAAGTTAAGTTCTGCTAGGGAGAATGTTCCTCCGTTTTATTGGTCTCCTTTGATTTTGATAGGCAATTAGAAGGAAGAGAAAATAATGCCAGCAAAAGATACTTAATCCAAGCCCCCGCGCATCCCCCAATTTTGGGGGACTTTTAAAAGCAAATTGACTCTTGTTTCCCCCAAATTTGGGGGGCTAGGGGGGCAAAATTCAGTATCAAAAAACTTTTCAGATATCCTCTTAGGACAATACTTAATTTATCAAACATTTGCGTGAGTTTGAAACAGCATTAGAGGTTGTCTGAGAAGTCCCATTTGCTACATCCAAGCCCCCGCGCATCCCCCAAATTTGGGGGAATTTTAAAAGCAAATTGACTTTTGTTCCCCCCAAATTTGGGGGGTTAGGGGGGCAAAATTCAGCATCAAAAAACTTTTCAAATATCCTCTTAGGACAATACTTAATTTATCAAACATTTCTTTCTGTGACCCACCCCAGTTATAAAGTTTATTTGGCAGTTAGTCACAAAATTTATGAAAAGTTTTTTGTGCAAGTTGCAATTGAATTAATTCTCCAAAAATATCAAGTTTTACTATTAGACATCTCCAGAAAATAAATCTTTTAATTAGAGCAGGCTAAGGATACGAAAAATTCACCCTAAAAAATCTTTTTTCGTGCCTTTGCGCGTAAAAATATCTTACCTGTTGCCTTCCGGAGCAGATGAGCTGTTGCCTACTCCTGCAAAAAACCTATATCTTTTTCGGAGATGTCTATTAGTAATTGACATTAAAAAAGAGGAAATTATTAAATGGATAAGCTAATTCATTATCAAAATATCATCAAACAAATCCTAACTAATTATCAAAGAATATCAGCACAAGTTCCCGAACCTGATATAGATGAGGTATTAATGTTTGATGACCAAAGAAGTCAATATCTTTGGTTTAATATTGGCTGGAAAAATGATAGACGAATTCAAGTAATTTCTGTTTATATTCGGATTAAAAATGAGAATATTTATATTGAAGAAGATTGGAAGGAGGAAGGTATTGCTAATGAGTTATTAAGGGAAAATGTACCGAAAGAAGATATTGTTTTAGCTTTCCACGATCCTGAAACTCGTAAGTTAACTGATTTTGCTATTGTTTAAATTAACAGAAATGTTTTTGCCTTGATATTCTGCTATTTATTAGACATCTCTAGAAAAGAAGGAGTAAGGAGCAGGGAAAAATAATTTATGTTTACTTATCTCCCACTTTTCCACTCAATAAAATGTAGCAAACATTTATCAAATTGATATAAATTATATTAATTTAAAGGAATAGGAACAGTAGACTTTACTGATTCACGTTGATGTAATCTATTGAACCAATTTTTTAAATTATCATATTCCAAAAGCCAGTCTTCATTTAATCGAAGGCTGTAGTAACCAAAAGAACATAATGCTGCCACATCTGCTGCTGTCCATTCTTCATCACCTAACAAATACTTAGATTTAGCTAATTGTTGCTCAAAAACTGGTAACAGACGATTAATTGACATTTCTAATTTAGTTCGATAATAATTAGGCTCTAAATTATTTGTCAAATTTAGTATCCATAAATTGATAATATTATCGCCTAAATAATCTGCTAACTCTTCCCATTTACGACATTCAAGTTTTGCTTGGGGATGAGTAGGGTAAAAATTTGGTTCTGGATAGGTTTGCTCTAAATACTCAGCAATTAATGTAGAATCCCAAATTATTGTGCCATCTTCTTCTATAAACACAGGTACTTTTCCAATGGGAGAAATTGTTAGAAATTCAGCAGGTTTATTCCGTAGGTTAATTTCCTTGAGTTCATAATCTAATTTTTTTTCTACTAACAATATCCTAATTTTTCGAGAAAAGTTTGATTGTGGATGATAATATAAAATTCTCTTCATTAGACATCTCCAAAAAAGTCATAAATAAAATTTACCATCAAATAATGTAGAAAGGTCGGCGGATTTGATATTAGGTAGAAACCAGGTTAATCGAGTGAATTTCGATGGGGGAAACCCGGTTTCTGATAACGGTCTGGTTGAGAATACACAGGAATTATGCAGAACCACCATATTTAGTAGGGGCGATTTCCTGCGGAATGCTGCTAATTACGCGAATCACCCTTACAGGTGGTGTATGATTTAGTATTTTCCGTAAGTCCTGATACAGTTAAAATTCTCCTGCTAAAGCAGCAATACAACGTTCACAAATAGTGGGGTCTTCTGAAGAAACACCGACATGAGTAGAATAATTCCAACAGCGGTCGCATTTCTCTCCATCTGCTTTGACTACTCCTATTCCTAAAGAGTCTGAAATAGATTTATATTCAAGATTACTTAAAGCTTCTGGAGACTCTAATAATTCTACCTGAGAAGTAATAAACAGATAACGTAATTCATCAACTCCATTACCAGCTATTTTGGCTTTAATATTATGAGGTTGTTTCGGTAAAGTTTCTGTTTCTACTACTTGTGGTACTGGGGTAGAATCTACTTTTTTGGGAGGAACATAAGCTCCTTCTGGTGAAACTAAAGTTGCTGACTGTTTAACTGTATTATCTGTTGATGTTTTCCGTGTTTTCCGTTTGGGTAATAAAACATCTTTTCCAAATATATCTTCTGTGGTCGATTTAATTTTTTCAGACAGCTTTTGTCGATTTTTAGCAAATAATAGGTCGCCAGTCACGAAGCGAATTGTGGAGATCATTCCTACTAATTCCATGATGGAACTTACTACAGGTAGTTGGTGAATTGTTATTACTACTGTTACTGCTACTCGGATTAACAACAGTAATATAATGATAAAAAATGCTGCCCCTAAAACTTTTTGATACCCACTAAATACTTTGCTCAAAATATCGGTAAATTCTGATAAAAAGTTCTGGGTTTGAGTAAAATTAGCAGGAGATTTTGCCTGGTTATTAGGAGTTTTGTTTTCTGTTTTTTCTGGTTCAATTTCGATTTTCGCTTCCAGAAATTCTGACTGACTTTTTTCTGTTTTAGCAATAGGATTAAAAGTTTTTATTTGCTCCCGTAATTCAGGTTCTTTTACATACAACAATACCTTTGCTTCTAGAGGCGCACCAATGGCTTTTTCTGCCCGTGCTTTTTCCAATACTTTGTTAACTTCAGTGCGAGTTTTTCGTAACTCTTCCCATAACTTAGCCAACTCTGGGTTATGCCATTGTTCCTCCATTTTCACCCACCCAGACTCAAATACAGACTTGTAGGGAGTTGGATAAGGAATATTTTGCCAAATATCTTCTGCCATATGAGGTAAAACAGGAGCGATCGCTTTTGCCAAGTTTTCTACAGCTACAGCTAAAACAGTCTGACAACTACGCCGTCTGTAGGCGTCGGTCGCACTAATATAAAGTCTGTCTTTGGCAATATCTAAATAAAAATTAGATAAGTCAACCACACAGAAATTTTGAATTGTTTGGAAAAAGCGGAAATACTGAAACTTCTCAAAACCATCCTTAACTTCTGCAAATACCTCTGTCATTCGGTGCAACATATAACGGTCTAACTCTGGCATTTCCTCATAAGCAACAGCATCTTTTGCCGGATCGAAATCATGGATATTTCCCAATAAAAATCGCGCGGTGTTTCTAATTTTGCGATAAATATCTGCTATTTGCTTGAGAATATTTTTACCCAGGGGTACATCCGAAGAATAGTCTACAGAGGAAACCCACAAACGCAAAATATCTGCACCATAAGCAGGTTCTTGTTTTTGATTTTTACCACCTTCGATAACTATTGACGGGTCTACCACATTTCCCAGAGACTTACTCATCTTCCGACCATTCTCGTCCAGCACAAAACCGTGAGTCAAAACTGTTTTATATGGTGCAACACCATTAGTAGCAATACTGGTCAGCAAACTTGACTGAAACCAACCGCGATGTTGGTCAGAACCCTCCAAATATATATCAACTGGATACTTTAACCCATCCCTTTGTTGAGCAACTGCCGCCCAAGATGAACCAGAGTCAAACCAGACATCCATCGTATCTGTACCTTTCTGGTATTTGTCAGCATCTGAGCGATATTTTTCCGGTAAAAGCTCCTCCACCGACATTTCCCACCAAGCATCAGAACCTTTTTCCGCAACAATTTTTTGCACATGAGCAATAGTCTCCTCAGTCAGCAAAGGTTCCCCAGTCTTTTCCTCATAAAATACCGGAATAGGAACCCCCCAACTCCTTTGTCGAGAAATACACCAGTCAGAGCGATCGCTCACCATGGGAGTAATACGGTTTTCTCCTTGAGCAGGTATCCATTGAACATCAGCGATCGCCTTTAGTGCTTCATCGCGGAAACCTTCAACAGAAGCAAACCATTGTTCCGTTGCTCGGAAAATAGTTGGTTTTTTAGTTCGCCAGTCATAGGGATATTTATGTTCGTAGGGTTCCTCTTTCAGCAGAGAATTAGCATTTTGCAGTGCTTCAATGACAGCAACATTTCCCTCTTTTAATACATTTAACCCAGAAAACTCTCCCGCTTCAGCAGTAAATTTCCCATTGCCATCCACAGGGGACAAAATTGGTAAACTATAACGTTGCCCTACTATATAATCTTCCTGACCATGACCCGGAGCAGTATGAACTAAACCCGTACCTGAGTCAGTAGTAACGTAGTCGCCACCAATAACAACTTTACTTTCCCGGTCAAACAGTGGATGTTGGTAAGTGCAGTTTTCCAAGTCTTGACCTTTGACTGTTGCTACAGGAGTTAAAGTTGTACCGAGAGTTGCCGACAAACGTTCCACTGCTTCTGCTGCAACGATAAATAATTTGTCTTCCCCTATTGCATAGTCAGCATCCGGTTTAACCACAGCATAATTCAAGTCTGGGTTAACGCTGACTGCCAAATTACCAGGAATAGTCCAAGGTGTTGTCGTCCAGATGGCAACCCAGAGTTTTTCCAGGTAAGGTTTGAGAGATTTTTGAACCGCTTTTGATAGTTTAGTAATTTTAAAAGCAGCATAAATACTCTGAGATGTGTGACCTTCAGGATATTCCAGTTCAGCTTCTGCAAGAGCAGTCCTAGAACTCGGACTCCAATGTACAGGTTTAAGACCACGATAAATGTAGCCTTTCAAAACCATTTTGCCAAATACCCCAATTTGAGCAGCTTCATATTCTGGAGTCAGAGTCATGTAGGGATCTTCCCAGTCTCCCCAAACTCCATAACGTTTGAATGACTGCCGTTGTTTATCTACAGTTTCCAGAGCAAAATCTCTAGCTTTTTGACGTAATTCTATAGGTGTGAGTTTTCCCCTTTCTGCTGATTTAAGATTTTGAATAACTTTTAATTCAATGGGTAAACCGTGGCAGTCCCAACCAGGAACATAACGCACTTTTCGCCCTTGAAGAATTTGATAGCGGTTAATAATATCTTTAAGAATTTTATTCATGGCATGGCCAATATGTAGGTTGCCATTGGCATAAGGCGGGCCATCATGTAGAGTAAATATTTCCCCTGGGTTACTTTCCGAGAGGCGTTCATAAATTTGTGATTCTGCCCAAAACTTTTGTAGTTCTGGTTCGCGAGTGACTGAGTTTGCCCTCATATTAAATTTGGTTTGGGGCAAGTTTACGGTGTCTTTATAGGATTTGGCTTCAACCATTAGATTTTAGATTTTTCTGTTAGTATATTCAGAAATTTTAGACTTATTTCTTTGTATAGCAGAAGGAAGAAGGAAGAAGAAAGAAGGAAGAAGAAAAAAATATTGCGTTATCTGAGTTTTAAGCTTTTAATCTGTCCTAACTTTTCCTTCGACTGCTATATCATCCCTTGTCTAGGATTTTAGTCGTGTTTAATCTTATCTGTAGAACTGTCTGTTTATCTTAATCTTGTTAAAAGAGTCGGTCTATCAACAAAAAAATTTGGTCAACAGTTACAGATAGTTTTGATTTATTGTAGTATAAAAATTACAATTTGAAGTAAAAAATTAGATTTATTGTAAAAAATGACATTTTCTAGAATTCTTACTGCTCCTCCTAGTAATAAACCACCAGAAATAACCTATTTATTTATTGATGGAGGTTACTTAAGGAGAAGTTATAAAGACTGCACTTCTCAATGGTTTGGTAATGACGTTGGAGATGGCAGAGATATTGACTTTGCTGCAATCAAAAGTCATTTTAAAGCTAAAAAAGTTTTCTATTATGACTGCCTTGATGAAATTCAGAATAAAAATGAGAAAGATGAAGATTTTAAAGCTCGTGTATCTCAACAAAAGAATGATTTTAATCAAATCCGTTCTCTAGAGGGATATCACGTTAAGTTAGGAACTTTGGTAGGTAATCCAAAACGTCAAAAAGAAGTAGATGTTCTATTAACAGTAGATATGATGAATCACACGATTCGTAATAACATGACTAAGGCAGTTTTAATTGCTGGCGATCGAGATTTTTAACCAGTTGTTGAAAGTCTAGTTAGTATGGGAATGTATGTAACAATAGCTTACAACCCTGATTCATATTCGGATGATCTTATATATGCTGCTGATTATTCTATATCCTTATCCTTTGAAGATTACTATAATTGGTCATCCCAAGAACTTAAAAATAAGTATCCATTTCCCAAACCATATAAAATGGCATTGCAATTTGTTACCAAACCTCCTACACCTTGTGATGATGCTCATTTACTCAAGCAGGGAAAAGTTAATGATGACACAGTTAAATTATTTCAAAAAGAAAATGAGTTTATACTCTACTTTCCAAATATAACTAATGGTACGAGCGATCTTAGTTGTGATAGCGAGGAAAAACTAGAACTTTACTACTCACTCAAGTATGGAAAAAAAATTGAATGGGATTGAATTAATTTACAGTTATAAATCACTGAAAGTGAAAATATGAATGAGACAATCAAATTATTAGACTTTGCGTAAGTCCTAAAAATGATAACCCTGTAGGGACGTTCTATGGAACTTCTCTACTTTGTTAGCTGTTGCCTGTTGATAAGTTGTTTCAACCTACATTCCGCTTGTAGTTAAAATAATTATTTGGAGCTTAAAAGTTTTAGTGATGGCAGTAAATGCAGATAAACCCCATCTGTGGAAAAAAGATATTACTCAATCAGTAGATTTCTACAATAATTGGTTTCTTGAGTTTGCCCCGATAACATACAAAGAAACTCGTCTTAGTACCACTCAAAAGGTTGAGTCCACATTAATTTTGACAGCTAATTTCAGAAATATCTCACGGGAGATACTGTATCAGCACCCATTTATCTTGCCTATATTACGGATGGCAACAGCGCCACCTATTGCTCGTGACCGACTCATTGGACTTGCTGATGTACCACCCAACCTTGTTAAGAATATGGAAGAAAAACTACGAATACCGCCACGAATGAATCCAGGAGAAATTAATTCTGGACTTGATAAACTTTGTCTAATTATTATTAGATTACTAGATAAAGATATCTTTCCTTGGCTCAAAAATGATAGACAACCAACCGATATAGAAGTTAGTAGAGCTGCTACTATTGTTGCCGATCGCTTGTGTGGTAATGTAGCTGACCCTATTATTCGTAATGCTCAAGAACAAAGACAACTTTCTACTATAAAAAATTGGTTAGAAAACAGAGGTTATTCTTACATTGAAACTGGCAGTGGTTTACAGTTTAATCAACTCAATCCAGGTAGTTTTTCATTTCGGATGAATATATCAGTAAAACAACCTAAAGGTAGCAAACAGATTAATATTCCTATTGATACTATTATTATGCCGTTTAATTCTCAAGTTGGTGAGTTGCCACTATTAATTGAAGCGAAGTCAGCAGGGGATTATACAAATACAAATAAAAGACGGAAAGAGGAAGCTATTAAAATTAATCAACTAAGAAATACTTACGGCAAAAGTGTCAATTTTATTTTATTTTTATGTGGCTACTTTGATAGTGGATATTTAGGCTATGAAGCTGCCGAAGGTATAGACTGGGTATGGGAACATCGCATAGATGATTTAGCACTATTTGGAGTGTAGATGATGATAGTAAATAAAACTCAAGAATTAGCTAGAATAAAGTTACAAAACAAACTTGATGCCACTAAAACTCAAGCTGAAAAAAATCAACTTGGTCAGTTTGCTACACCAACAGAACTAGCAAAAGATATCCTTCAATATTGTATAAAGCTTTTACCTAAACAAAAAATTCGCTTTCTCGATCCGGCTTTTGGAACGGGTGCTTTTTATTCTGCGTTATTAAACTTATTTCCTATATCAGAGATTGATGAAGCTATTGGATATGAAATAGATATTCATTGTGGTCAAGAAGCGAGTCAGCTTTGGAGTCAAACAAGATTAAAATTAAATATTGCTGATTTTACAACTTCTATTCCACCAGAATTTGATGCAGCTAAAGCTAATTTAATAATTTGTAATCCTCCCTATATTAGACATCATCATTTAACTAAAGATGAAAAACTAAGATTGCAAAAATTAACAGAAAAGATAACTGGAATAAAGATCAGTAAATTAGCAGGAATTTATTGTCATTTTCTACTTTTGTCTCATGGCTGGATGGCTAAAAATTGTTTGGCTGCATGGTTAATTCCTAGTGGGTTTATGGATGTGAATTATGGACAGCAAATTAGAGATTATTTATTAACTCAAGTAACATTATTACGAGTTCATTCCTTTGAACCAAAAGATGTGCAGTTTAAAAATGCTCTTGTCTCTTCTTCAGTAGTTTGGTTTAGAAATAAAATCCCATCAGATAATCATCAAGTTGAGTTTACATATAGTGGGAGCTTAACTAAGCCCAAAAAATCTCAATTGATATCTGTTAAAGCACTAAAAAATATTAATAAGTGGACAAATATTTCTAAATTAGATAGCAGTATAAACATTGATAGTCATGGAATAAAATTATCAGAATTATTTACAATCAAACGTGGTTTAGCAACTGGAGCAAACGATTTTTTTATTTTAACGCCAGAACAAATATCCAAATATCAACTTCCTCCAGAATTTTTAACTCCTATTTTACCTAGTCCGCGATATTTTTCAGTTAATGAAATTGAAGCTGATGCTTTAGGTAATCCTATTTTAGAACGTCAGTTATTCCTGCTTTCATGCGATCTATCAAAGAATGAAATTCAATTTCAATATCCCTCACTTTGGCAGTATCTTCAGATGGGAATCAAAAAAGGAATTAGTAATCGTTATTTGTGTAAACATAGGCGACTATGGTATCAACAGGAATCTCGTAAATCGTCGGCGTTAGTTTGTACTTATATGGGGCGTCAAGATGCCTTAAAAAGAACACCATTTAGATTTATTTTGAATCATTCTCAGGCAACAGCGACAAATGTTTATTTAATTTTGTATCCGAAATTTGAGCTAGAGGATATTTTTAAGAAAAAGCCGGATTTACTCAGGAAAGTTTGGCAAATTTTGAATCAAATTTCGTTAGATATATTGATAAGTGAAAGCCGAGTTTATGGGGGTGGTTTACATAAGTTAGAACCTAGAGAGCTTGGTAATGTTCCAGCAGATAAAATTATTGAGATTATACCAAGTTTCAAAAGTTAGGCTAAATTTCTTTAGCTTGATGGTTAGAGGTTAGGGTTCTGACATTTAATCTGCGGGCGCACTTATGAATCATTGGGTTTGCAACCAGAACAGTTTATGGTGTTGTATTTTGCTCTTGTTTCTGGAGTTTAAAGCAGTTTTCAGGTGAATGAACCACGTTAAAAAAATGATAACCCTGTAGGGACGTTGCATACAACGTCCCTACTTTTTTTGAAAATCATACCTGTGCTTCAGAAACACTTTCTTTTCTTTTTTTCAAAGGAGTTTTAATTATTTTCCCTTTCCATTCTTTCTCAAATTCCTCTCCTTTTTCTAAGCAGTCAGCGAATATTAATTCCGGATCGTAGTTAAAAGCTTTGGCGTGTTCTTCTCGAATTTTGTAAATTTATTCTAAAATTTCATCAGGTAACATCGTAGTTTTTTCATGCTAATTGATAGGGCGTACAAAGTATTGGTAATTCATAGCCAAAGTTAGTGCTAATTTCAGATAGTTTTTTCTGAATATTAGGGTTAGCAATATGACGACAATTCCATGTTAAAAGATAGTCTAAACTATAATATACTGTAATGATAATTATAGGGATAAAAAATGAAAGAACAAATAAAAATCATAGAAATTGACGAAAAATCTCCCCATTTGCAAGCTGTTATCGAATTAGGTGATGCTAATACAAAAACTCTAAGTTTTTTTCGTAGAACAGCTTTTAATAAGCACGCAGAAAAGGGTCAAATCATTGTCGCTATTGACTATAAAAAAAGTTTGGTTGGGTATTTATTATATGGAGTAGCAACTTCATATCACCGAATTACTATTATTCATTTATGTATTGCTGATTCTCATCAAAGTAAAGGAGTAGCTAAAAAGTTATTTGGTTATTTAGTTGAGATTACTCAACAAAAATATAGTGGTATTGGTTTAACTTGTCGTCGTGATTTTAATTTAAGTAATTTCTGGTCTAAGTTAGGTTTTGTTTTTCAGTACGATAAACCAGCCAAAACTCCTGGAAAACTTAATGCGTATTGGTGGTTCGATCACTATCATTCAAATTTGTTTTCTAATGCTGCTACTCGTCAACGTGAGTATAAATTATATGTTGCTATAGACTCACAAATTTTCTTTGATTTTTATCATAGTGACAATAATAATAAAGATGCTCAATCTTTACTTGCTGATTGGTTAGACCCTGACTTACAATTGTGTTTGACAGATGAAATTTTTAATAAAATAAATATTTTTTTTGATAATAAGGATGAGAGAAAGCACTTCACCAATCTAGCGAAAAAACTCTTGACTATTTTATCGCCAAATAAAATATCTTCCTCAAAATTTCAGTCTCTTAAAAATTTATTTGAACAAAGAAAAATTAATATTAGTGAGTCTGATATTCGCTATATAGATAAAGCTATTACATCAGATGTTTACATTTTTGTAACTGGTAATAGCGGTCTTTTAGACATAGCAGATGAATTTTATGAACAGTTTAATGTCTCTATTATTCATCCTAGAGATTTGATTATCCAAGTGGATGAAATTCGTAGACAAACAGAATATCAGCCTGTTCGTCTAGCAGGTACTCTACTACAAAAATCCCGCGTTACTCTAGGGCAAGAAAAGTTTTTAAATGAATATTTTAGAGCTGATAAATTGGGTGAAACTAAGGCTGAGTTTAAACAAAAAATTCTTCGCTTTATTGCAGAGACAGATAAATTTGATTGTTTTTTAGTTTTTGAAGGAGAAAAACAACCTTTAGCCTTAGTTGTTTATGATAGGCGTAAAAAATATGAGTTAGAAATTCCATTGATGAGAGTTGTGGATACTTCTATAACAGCAACTATAGCTAATCATTTAATTTTTGAATCTATATCAATTTCTGCCAGAGAAGAAAGAAGTTTTACTAAGATAACAGATCGATTCTTGTCAGAAGCAGTTATTAGAAATATTCATAAAGATGGAACTTTTGTAGAATTTAATCATACTTACTTAAGAGCTAATATGGCTATAGCTAAAACAGTAAATCAACTATCACAATATTTAGAAAATTTAGCCGTTAGCTTAGGAAAAGAATATAAATTTTGTCATCAAATCTCTCAACTTCTTCAGAAAAAGGTAGAAAATGAGCATGAGCAAAAAGAATTATATTTTAATTTAGAGAAATACTTATGGCCTGCAAAAATAATTGATGCGAATCTTCCTACATGGATTATTCCTATCAAAGCATTCTGGGCAAAAGATTTATTTGATGAAGAGTTAGCTAATAATTGGTTATTTGGCTCTAAAACTGAGTTGGCACTCAAACGTGAACTTGTTTTTTATCGTTCTAAGAGAGGTTTAAAACCTGGTGTAATTGGTAGAATTATATGGTATGTCAGCAATGATGAATCTTTTCCATACGGAACAACAAAAGTAATTAAAGCTTGTTCTCGATTAGATGAAGTGATAGTAGACAAACCCGAAAAATTATATAGACAATTTCGTAATCTAGGTGTATATAAATTAGAAGATTTAATAAAAATAACCAAGAATAAGCCTAATGAAGATATAATGGCTATTCAATTTAGTGACACTCAAATATTCACTAATACTATAACTTTAAAAGAACTTCAAGAAGATATACTAGAAAAAAAGATAACTGTTCAAGGACCTTTTAAAATAACACCAGAACAATTTGCTAAAATATATGATAAAGCAAACAAAAATTAATCAGGATTATTCAATTATGCCAAATACAGTTCTTTTATCTATAAAGCCAGAATATGCTGATAAAATCTTCAAAGAGAGAACAAAAGAAGTTGAATTACGTCGTGTTTTTCCTGATTTAGATAAAGATGATTTAGTTATAGTTTATGTTTCATCTCCTAAAAAAGCTGTTGTTGGTTACTTTAAAATCAAAAACATTATTAAAAAAGAAGTTTCTTACCTTTGGGAAGAAGTAGAGGGTAAAGCAGGAATTACCCATGAAGAATTTTATGATTATTATTCAGGAGTAAAGTTTGGCATTGGAATATTTTTCAAAAAAAGCAAGACCTTTAAAAAACCAGTCGAATTAGAAAAACTAAGACAAGAATTGAATAATTTTAGACCACCCCAAAGTTATCGTTATTTAAAACCCGATGAATGGGAAGTTCTTAAGAGATTGGTAGATTATGATTTTGAATAATTAGGGTTTGCGCTTCACTAGTCTTTTAGTAGGGGTAGGAGACAGGAGACAGGAGACAGGAGACAGGAGTTAGAGGAAGGAACGAGGAGGTAGGAGCTAAGTTTTGTCTAAAGATTGTTCTACCTTATGCAGCCCAAAATACTAGCTTTTTGCAGTTCACAGGCACCGAAAAGCTGGCACTTTTTTGAACCCCAAAAAGGCTAATACTTTATATTTATCAATACGTGCGAGAATTAATCAGCAAGCCCTAATTAAAAAATAAAAATAACTCTCTATGGCAATTAAACAACTAACTTTATTTATTCAACTTTTCCAGGAATTTTCTGACTCATATCCCTATAGCCCAGAAGGATTAAATCATAGAGCTTCTTATGAAAAACAACGTCAACAAGGTCGCCGGAATTTTGCAGAAATAACTGCTGCTGTTAAGGCAGGGGAAGACATAACTGAATCCGTTAGATTCAAACTTTTACCTCATACTAATACTCCCATAAATCGACAAAGGGCTGCATGGATTCACATTACTGAATCAAACAATATTGATTTAACTGAATGGTTTCAATTCTGGAAAAATCAAGGTTGGGAAAAGCAAGAATATTGGTCTATTATTGCTAGAGAAATTTATAATTTTGTAAATTCCTGTATTACAGATTATCATAAATTTTTATTAGCTTGTAAAAACTTTTCTAAATTCCCAAAATCTGGAGAATTTCAAGCAGGAAAAATGACACCTATTCTGAATGCACTAAAACCGGATGATTTTATTTTAATTAATGATAGAACGAGAAAAGTAATTAATTATTTAAGTAACACAAAATATACTGAAAAGCTAACTGAATACCCATATATTAATCTCACTGGTCATAATCTAATTTTAGAGTTAGCTGAAGAAATGCAGAAACACAATATACCTGCGATGCGAGATGATGATTTATTTGATATGTTTTGTCATTGGTTAGTAGCTGTGAAAAAATATAATTTTCCTAGTGAAAATATAAACAGTACAGACAATATTTATGAAACTAATCAAGATGAAAAAATCAATTCCACTCCAACCAATAACCATCTCCAGAAAAGGTTTTCAAACCCTTATCCTGCCATTCCAAAATCAGTATTTTTGGAGAGGTCTAATTTACAATCAGAATACACTCTAACTCAATGCTCCCAAGAAACCAACATCACTGAAACACAACTCACTCAATGGATATGCGCCATAGGTCGCAAAAAACAAGCTATTTTCCAAGGTCCACCCGGTATCGGCAAAACTTTCCTCGCTCAAAAACTCGCTCAACATTTAATTGCTGGAGGTGACGGTTTCTGGGAACTCATTCAATTTCACCCTGCTTACACCTACGAAGATTTTATTCAAGGTATTCGACCGCAGAGTGAAGATGGTAAACTCACCTACCCTGTTGTTCCGGGTCGCTTCCTGAAATTTTGTCAAAAAGCAGCACTCTGTCAAAATACTTGCGTACTCATCATAGATGAAATTAACCGCGCTAACCTTTCCCAAGTTTTCGGGGAACTTATGTATCTCCTGGAATACCGCGACGCAGAAATTCCCCTTGCTGGTAGTGGAGAATTATTCAGCATTCCTGAAAATGTTCGCATTATTGGTACGATGAATACTGCCGATCGCTCTATTGCTTTAGTAGATCATGCACTCCGTCGTCGCTTTGCTTTCATCAAACTCTCTCCTAACTATGACATACTACGTCAATACCACGAAGAAATAGAAGAATATTTTCCAATAGAAGAATTAATTGAAATTTTAGAAGAAGTCAACCAAGAAATAAACGACCCCAACTATCAAGTCGGCGTTTCCTTTTTTCTTCTAGAAAATATTGATGAGGAAATACAAGATATTTGGCAAATGGAAATTGAACCATATTTAGAGGAATATTTCTTTGCTCAACCAGAAAAAGTCGATGAGTTTCGGTGGGATAAAATTAAAGATTTCATGTCATAATCAGAAAATTAGATAGACAGTTCTACCAACATCTATTCCTGTAAAAAAATCTCTGTTATGGTTGGCTTTTTCCAATATGAAATCTCCCGAAATTATCGAACTTACTGAATATATATATCGCCAGTTTCCACCAGATAAAATTGACTATTATATTGCTACAAAGTTATGGCAAAAATACGACTTGAGAGACATATATTTCAAAATTGCTTCGGCGAGTATTCCAGCATTCTCTGGTTACTGCCATATTAGCAGCAACAATTAGACTTTGTCTTGGTCTGGCGGTTAAATAGCCAATAAAACTTGTTTCTAAGTATAAAGTTTCATTCATTGCTATTTAATTATTGTTCAAATTTACCTTGTTTAAATTTAGTGATGAGCAAATTCAAACCTAATTTTATTGTGTTAACAATGTTTCAAAGCTAGTAAATTGTTTCCATAGGAAGCAGTCAACCAAGAAATCAACGACCCCAACTATCAAGTCGGCGTTTCCTTCTTTCTTCTAGAAAATATTGATGAAGAAATACAAGATATTTGGCAAATGGAAATTGAACCATATTTAGAGGAATATTTCTTTGCTCAACCAGAAAAAGTCGATGAGTTTCGGTGGGATAAAATTAAAGATTTCATGTCATAATCAGAAAATTAGATAGACAGTTCTACCAACATCTATTCCTGTAAAAAAATCTCTGTTATGGTTGGCTTTTTCCAATATGAAATCTCCCGAAATTATCGAACTTACTGAATATATATATCGCCAGTTTCCACCAGATAAAATTGACTATTATATTGCTACAAAGTTATGGCAAAAATACGACTTGAGAGACATATATTTCAAAATTGCTTCGGCGAGTATTCCAGCATTCTCTGGTTACTGCCATATTAGCAGCAACAATTAGACTTTGTCTTGGTCTGGCGGTTAAATAGCCAATAAAACTTGTTTCTAAGTATAAAGTTTCATTCATTGCTATTTAATTATTGTTCAAATTTACCTTGTTTAAATTTAGTGATGAGCAAATTCAAACCTAATTTTATTGTGTTAACAATGTTTCAAAGCTAGTAAATTGTTTCCAGAGTTAGTTGAAAATGCCTTATAAATTAACCAAAATATGTGAAGAGCATACAAAATAGTAATATGCCCACCATAAATAAATCTATTTGCTATAATCGTGGTTTAATTTATGTTATGAAATAAATAAAACCTGGAGTTAATTTTTTGAAAAAAATGGTAGATATTTTTGTACACCCAGAATCTCCTTTTTCAGTAGAAACTTATAATTTTTTTAGAGAAATTGAAACAATTTTATGTGAAGAAGATGAACTAGATATATTAAATTATTATGATGCCCACAAACTAGAATTTAAAACTTATCTTGAAAAACCTTTAGAAGAAATTGCCAATCATGTATCCAATCAACTTTTTGGGGAAATTGAAGTTGATAAAGAATGTATTTTAGACGATGTTTATTTAGAAAATTACCAATTTTATTTTTATCTATATCCTCATAAACAAGAATCAGAAAATACGGAAATTAACACTTGTTTGTTTATGAATTTTCCGGGAGAACACATAAATAATAATTATCCTGCTTTAAATATAGGTATGTATGTTGATGGTAGTAGTCCCGATAAAAAGCGTTTTTTAGATAATTATCAAGGAAAATTTGCTACAAAAGTTCCGGAAATTATTTTTCAACATACCTATCTGTCTGAAAAATCTTCCCTGTTTGATTCATGACTATCTAGTAAAAAACTTCATCCTTTTAATCGCTTAGGTGATTGGTTCAATATTTTGAGCAGAAAAAACAGTTCAATTAAAGACATTAAAATAATTGATTGTCTTCCTCTTGAAGAGTTACTAAGATACTCTCGTAAACAGTTAATAGAGTCAATAACTCTTAACTTTGAAGGAATATTTCCTCTACTATTATTAGCAATTAGTAATAATATTCTATCAGATATAAATTCCTACTTGGAGTACCGTTACAATAAATATCCCCATCTTTTCAATCCTTTTAATTTATTTAATATCGACTTCACTTCAGAAAATAACAAGGTGATACAAGCATCTAAACAAAAGCAAAATCAACCAGAATACACTTTAACTCAATGCTCCCAAGAAACCAACTTCCCAGAAACAAAACTCACTCAATGGATATGCACTATCAACCGCAAAAAACAAGCCATTTTCCAAGGTTCACCCGGTACAGGCAAAACTTTCCTTGCTCAAAAACTCGCCCAACATTTAATTACTGGAGGTGACGGTTTCTGGGAACTCATTCAATTTCATCCTGCTTACACCTACGAAGACTTTATTCAAGGTATTCGACCGCAAAGCGAAGATGGTAAACTCACCTACCCTGTTGTTCCGGGTCGCTTCCTGCAATTTTGTCAAAAAGCAGCACTCTGTCAAGATACTTGTGTACTCATCATAGATGAAATTAACCGCGCTAACCTTTCCCAAGTTTTCGGGGAACTTATGTATCTCCTGGAATACCGCGATGCAAAAATTCCCCTTGCTGGTAGTGGAGAGTTATTCAGCATTCCTGAAAATGTTCGCATTATTGGCACCATGAATACTGCCGATCGCTCTATTGCTTTAGTAGATCATGCACTCCGTCGTCGCTTTGCTTTCATCAAACTCTCTCCTAACTACGAAATATTGCGCCAATATCACAAAGAAATAGAAACAGATTTTTCAGTGGAAGGGTTAATTCAAGTCTTAGAAAAAATAAACCAGGAAATAAATGACCCTAATTATCAAGTTGGTGTTTCCTTCTTTCTCCGAAAAAATATTGCAGAGGAAATACAAGATATTTGGCAAATGGAAATTGAACCATATTTAGAGGAATATTTCTTTGCTCAACCAGAAAAAATCGATGAGTTTCGGTGGGAAAAAATTAAATATTTCATGTCAAAATCAGAAAATTAGATAGACACTTATCCAAACATCTCTTCCTGTGAAAAATCCATGTTATAGCTGTATTTTTGCAATATGAAATATCCCCAAATTATCCAACTGACTGAATATCAACCTTGCCAGTTTACAGAATAAATAGAAGAATATTTTCCAATGGAAGAATTAATTGAAATTTTAGAAGAAGTCAACCAAGAAATAAACGACCCTCACTATCAAGTCGGTGTTTCCTTTTTTCTTCGAGAAAATATTGATGAAGAAATACAAGATATTTGGCAAATGGAAATTGAACCATATTTAGAGGAGTATTTTTTTGCTCAACCAGAAAAAGTTGATGAGTTTCGGTGGGATAAAATTCAACATCGGATATCTTCAGCAATTAATAATTAATAATTAATAATTCAGGACTTAGGCAAAGACACTATGTGTAGTGTATAGACCTAACTTTAGTAGTTGTTGCTCCATGTTAATAAATTTAACTAATTTTCAATATGAAATATCCCCAAATTATCGAACTTATTGAATATAAACCTCGCCAGTTTCCACCAGATAAAATTGATTATGATATTGCCACTAAATTATGGCAAGAATACGACGAAAAAGGCAAAAAAATTAAAGTTGAATTTCCAACTCCCAAAACCAACAACAAATGGCAATTTACTTCTCAAGGATGGGTTGGTTATATTCCTATAACTCCAGATTTTCACATCATTCTTAAACCAAAAGTACCGCTTCATAACTTATTTGGAATGTTGGAATATGTCTACAATCTCAAAAGTTTTCGTTTCTTAGATGGTTTAGTTAACTGTGAGTCTCTACAGGAATTTTACAATTGTTTGGTTAATATTCTGGCTCAAAAAATATTAGACCGGGGTCGCAAAGGTTTTTATCGTACTTATCTGCCAAAAACAGAAAATTTAACTTATATTCGGGGGCGGTTAAATATGCAGCAAGTTATGCAAAAACCCTGGAATGTTAAGTTTAAATGTGATTATCAAGAACATACTGCTAATATTCCCGATAATCAAATTTTAGCTTGGACTTTATTTATTATTGGTCGTAGTGGTTTCTGTTCTGAAAATGTCACTCCAAGAGTTTCAAAAGCTTTTCATCTTTTGCAAGGTTTAGTAAATTTACAACCTTTTAAATCTAGCGATATTGTAGACAGAAAATATCATCGTTTGAATGAATATTATCAACCTTTACACGCTCTATGTCGATTTTTTTTGGATAATATTGGAGCTAGTCATCAACAGGGAAATTACTCAATGTTACCTTTTTTAATAGATATGGCTAAACTCTATGAAAAATTTGTAGCTGAATGGTTAAAAATTAATCTACCCTCAAATTTAAGAGTTCAAGAGCAAGAAAAAGTAGATATTATTGATGATAAAATTTCTTGTCGAATTGATTTAGTTATTTATGAAGTAAAAACTCGTAAGGTTGTTTATATTCTTGATACTAAATATAAATTGGATGCCAGACCATCGCCAGATGATATTCATCAAGTGGTTGCTTATGCAACTTATAAAAAATGTCACGAAGCTATTTTAGTTTATCCTCACAAATCAACTAATTCCATCAATCAATTAGTTGGTGAAAGTCAAGTAAGATTGCGTAGTTTGACATTTGCTATTGACTCCGATCTAGAAAAAGCTGGTCAATCTTTTTTAGCAGAATTAATCAAGTATGTTGATTGAGGCTTGACATTTATAGTATTTTGTTAAGTTAATCTTAAGTAAGAGATTATTTAGCTAAAGGGTATGTTAAATAGCTACAATATATGTCATATAGCGTTTCTCAAGCTAATGAGGTACACCTATCTTTATTTCTATTCTATTCCCTATTCCCTATTCCCTATTCCCTATTCCCTGTTCCCTAAAAATTACGAATTTTGTACCTTACCAGTATGGGAATTGCTATATAAAGTTCAAGTATAAAATATAGATTTGTTGCCACAAATGTCAAATACTCATAATCCTACCAATCTACAATCTTCAAAATTAACTTATTTATTTATTGATGGAAGTTATCTAAGAGAAAGTTATATCGACTCCACTTCTAAATGGTTTGGAAATGAAGTTGAAAATGACAATATTAACATTGATTTTAATGCTATAAAATTTTTTTTTAATGCTCAAAAAGTTTTCTATTATGACTATATAGACAGGATTCAAGGTAAGTATGAAGAAAAAATAGATTTTGAAGAGCGTGTATCTCAACAAAAAGATTATTTTAATCAAATTCGTTCTCTAGAAGAATATCACGTTAAGCTAGGAAATTTGACAAAAAAAGGTCAAAAAGAAGTTCATATTCTCCTCACAGTAGATATGATGAATCACGCTATTCGCAATAATATGACAAAAGCAGTTTTACTATCTGGGGATAAGGATTTTAAACCACTTGTTGAAAGCTTAGTTAATATGGGAATGATTGTATATGTATCTTCCGAAGTTCGTTCAACTTCATCAGACCTGAAATATGCGGCTGATTCTTACATCCCACTGTCATTCTTTGATTACTATAAATGGTCGTCTCCAGAACTGAAAAATAAGTATCCAATGCCTAAAATCGAAACATATAAAACTCCACTTTTAAGTCGAGGTCTAGAAAAATTTACGGCACTATCAGATATGAAAATTGGTAAGAAATTTGGAAGTATAGTCAAAGTTTCTGAACCTCAAAATGCTGAGTTGCTCGATCAAGGAACAGTTAAAGGTTACGAAGTTAAGTTATTTCAAAAAGATCGTGAGTTTATTCTCTTCTTTAGAAAGATAAAAGATAGTTCTACTTTTAAGATGAGTTTGAATAATCAGGATAGATTAGAACTTTACTACGCTCTGGAATATGGAAAAAAAATTAAGTGGGATTAAACTAATATACGAATACTTTTGAAAGCTGATCCTATAGTGGGACTTACACAATTTAATAAGCAAAATCAGACTATAATGCTTATAAACCAACGATTTTACGTCGAAGCTTTCGCTATGATGAAAGAAACAACATAAACGTGTAGCTAATATCCGTATGTGTTGCACTTCATAAACTAACAAGCTACCTAGCCAAGAACCACGGCAGTGTTGCGCTCGAAAATTTGAATGTATCTGGTGTTAGCCAACCATAACCCACCCCCATCCCCTCCCGGGAGTGGAGCTAGAGGGGTGGGTGCAGACCAAGGTTTTTATGAGTTTAGACGACAACTTGAGTATAAGTGTCAATGGTATGATTGTGAGCTAGTAATAGTAAATAGATTTTTTCCATCATCAAAGACTTGCAGTAGGTGCGGTCATATTCAGGATATGCCATTAAACTTGAGAACTTTTGATTGCTCTGAATGCGGTAGCTCTATAGACAGAGACTTAAGTGCAAGTATAAATTTGAGAGATGAGGTCGGCTTGACCGTTGATGCCTGTGGACGGAGTGCTGCCGACAGTTCCGCAAGTTTTTCCCAAACTCATACCATGTCCGAATGATTAAGTATAATCAGGACTTACGCAAATTGACTTTTAAACAACCATCTGTAGGGGCGAATGGTATTCGCCCTCACTATATGTAGAGTATCTGCGTAAGTCCTGATAATAAAAATGTTTTATTGAAGTTATCTTGAAGGAATATCTCAAATTTCTGATCCGTTTCCCGTGTTCGAGCTTGAATTTACACCTACAACCTACCACCTAGGAACTTTATTATAACTAATTAAACGGACATAATATCACTTGACTCTCGGTCTAATACCATAATGACGATACTGTAAATAATCTCGGAGAATACGGTCGTGGTCAAAACAGAGGTCTTGGGGAATTTGCCAAGATTCAAACAAAGCTAAATTTTTGGCATCATCGGCTGCTTTTGGTTCTCCAGTAGCAGTGGCAATAAATACAACACTCATGGTGTGTTGACGAGGGTCGCGACTGGGGTCAGAATAAACATAAAATTGTTCGATTAATTCTACTTCTAAACTCGTCTCTTCTTTTGCTTCTCGTCGCGCTGCAGTTTCGACAGATTCTCCATAGTCAACAAACCCACCAGGAATTGCCCAACCAAAAGGTTCGTTTTGGCGTTCGATCAGTATAATAGGTCGCCCCGGTCGGTTAGTTAATTCAATAATAATGTCAACGGTCGGAGTAGGGTTGCGATATGTCATGTTAATTTTTGAGATACAATCATTTTGAATTTTATCTGCCTAAATACCAATTGCCAAGGAACTTTATGTTTAAATTAGACAATTAATAATGTTAAAAACTTAGTGATATACTTGAATTTTATGGTCTAATTAGTATTAAAACAATTCCTAAAAATAATGTTATTTTTATTGAAAACTTCAGTTATCAAGTAATAATGGTTAATTAATCAGGACTTACGCATAACTAGCACATATAGTTAACGGCCGTTAACACCTAAAAATGGTGTATAATTTCTTATGCGTGCGTAAGTCCTGTTAATGTTTTTAGCAATTATTTATATATCACCCCTACTCCCTACTCTTAAGAAAATGTAGCAAAAATGCATGAAATTTGATATTTAGATGAAAAAATGTTACAAAACTGTGATTTATAGGGAAAAGGGAGCAAGGATTTATAGCAAAGATTTATCTAAATGGTATAATAATAGTCAAACAATTTCACAAATCAAACAAGTTCGTCTCGTCCCTAGACTTAATCATTATGTAATAGAGGTGATTTATGAAGCCACTGAAAAACAATACGAGCTAGAAAAAAACCGTGTTGCTAGTATTGATGTAGGATTAAACAACTTAGCTACATTAACTTTTAATCAAGCCGGCATCAAACCCAAGAGTGATCAATGGCAGACCGTTAAAATCTATCAATCAATACTATAACAAAATTAAAAGCTTCCTACAGTCTCAACTCCGGGAAAACCAATCAAGCCAGAGATTGAAAAAGCTTTGTAATAAGAGAGAATTCAAAATCAACGATTATCTTGCGTATTGCATCTCGTTTGATTATTGATACCCTGATTAATCAAAAAATAGGAACATTGATAATAGGGCACAATGAAAACTGGAAGCAGAAGATAAGTTTAGGGAAAAGAAACAATCAAAATTTTGTATCTGTCCCCTATAACAAGTTAATAGAAATGTTATCTTATAAAGCTAAGATGGTAGGTATAGATGTAATTCTTACAGAAGAATCTTATACCTCCGCATCAAGTTTTATAGATAATGATTTGATTCCAGTTTACACTGAAGGTGAGAAAAATCATGTCACCTTTTCAGGAAAAAGAGTAAAGCGATGCAGCGCCGCCAAAGGGGGTTTCCCCCATGAGCGACTGCATCAAGACAAAGAGGAATGCAATCGTACCGCAAGCATTGGATTAATCAATGAGTCACGTGAACGGTTCTCTAAACATTATGAAAAAAGTAGTCCCAAATGTCTTTGACCATGGGATAGAGGAGCCAGTACGCCCTTGCGGGTCCCCCGACTTAAAGCAACTGGCGTGGTGTTGTAGTGCCTCCTCCGGAGGAGCTGCGCTAACACCCAGTTAGGGTAACACCTGCAAAATAAGGATATGTCATATTTGACTATATTTTTATGAACTATAGAGAAGAGAAATTAAAATCTTGCACTCAAGACATTCACAAAAAATAATAAAATAAATAGTGCTAGGTACATAGAAATAAATTTCTCTTCTTCTAATGACAAAAGAAAAAGACTTTTTTCCAGTCAAGGAGGTATTTCTATGTCTAGTCTAATCTATACTCAGCAAAAGTATATTCTTATCCATACTGAGCAAAAAAAATCTCAGCATATCAAACCGAAGAAGCATTTAAAAAAAAGAGCAAAAATCAAACCTATAAAAAGTGAAGAAAATTTAGTTGATGAATATTGTCACAAATCAGAGCCTGAATCTTTTCATGATTTACTGATGCGATTTATTTATGGATTTATCGTTCCTTTGTAATTGTTGAGATTTTTCTTGAGCAAATTTCCTGCTCTTTTGACCAAAAAATAAGGTCTCAAGCCTTCCCTTGGCTGCGTTGCGAGCTACTGCTCTACCAGGGGATGAAAAGCGGTTGAGGGATGGCGAGGTCTCCTCGCCATATCCAATCAACCAAGACAGCGGTCGTTTGCTTTTGCTTCGCAAAACTGGCGTAACGCAACGCTGACGCGAAACGCGACAGCGGAACGGAATTCTATCTTCAAAGCGAACCGTAGGGTGGGATGGCTGGTGAAACCTGCGCCATATCCATGAGACCAAGAGAAAATAAAGTTCAATATTTCAAGCCTCTGACTTTCCTAGGTCATGCTGCGCAAACAGGTACTGATAACTGATAACTGATAACTGAAATGACTAGCCATAATAATTTTCCTCACTTTTCTTTTAAGCTAATATCATATCCTGGTAACAAAGGTAAGGAAGAGGGAAGAAAGAAGAATGCTTAAGAGTCAAGAAAAAACTTAATACACCATTTGTAGGGGTTAACGGCCGTTAACCCCTACTATATTTGCTGGTTATGCGTAATATCATGTCCGGTAGCATCGGTATTTTCAATAATGAATAATTAATAATGAATAATTAATAATTACCTCTCCTTGAAAAGAAGAGGATTGACAAAGAGATGAAAATTTTTATTTATTATCCCCTATCCAAGGGGAGGCGCATACCCACAATTTTTCGGTAAGCGCGAAGGTAAGGAAGAAGGAAGAAGGAAGAAGGAAGAAGGAAGAGGGAAGAAGGCTTAAAAGCTTGAAAAAACTTAAATTTCCTGTAGATATTCACTCTTGGTTTTACACAAACGATACCAGCGGACATGATATAAGTCCTATTTTTTTTAAAATCCGAATTTAACCTAAAATTATTAATGATTTACAGGCATCCTATTAATATAATGATAAAATTTATTTTTTAGCTAAATTTGTAATTTAGATAATTATGCGAACCTATTATTGCGGCCAACTAAATAGTAATAATATTGAAGAAACTGTAAACCTCTGTGGATGGGTAGACCGTCGTCGAGATCATGGGGGCGTAATTTTTTTAGACTTGCGCGATCGCACAGGAATTGTCCAAATTGTTAGTGACCCAGAGCGGACTCCTGACTCATATCAAATAGCTGGGGATATTCGCAATGAATATGTTGTGCAAATTACAGGTAGAGTTAGTCGTCGTCCGGAAGAATCTCTCAACCCCAAACTTCCTACTGGGGAAATAGAAATTTATGCTGATGATATTCAACTGTTGAATAGTTTAGGGAAACAATTACCATTTCAAGTTTCCACTGCTGAAACAGAATCTGTCCGGGAAGAATTGCGACTCAAATATCGCTACTTAGATTTGAGAAGGGAACGTATGACTAAAAATCTGCAACTGCGCCATGAAGTTATCAAAGCGATCCGGCGTTTCCTGGAAGACGAACAAAATTTCATTGAAGTCGAAACTCCCATTCTCACTCGCTCTACTCCTGAAGGTGCGCGGGATTATCTGGTTCCCAGTCGGGTTCATGCAGGGGAATGGTTTGCTCTACCTCAGTCTCCCCAACTTTTCAAACAAATGTTAATGGTTTCTGGTTTTGACCGTTATTATCAAATCGCTCGTTGTTTCCGAGATGAAGATTTGCGAGCGGATAGACAGCCAGAGTTTACTCAGTTAGATATGGAAATGAGTTTCATGTCTCAGGAGGAAATTATCCAATTAAATGAGAAATTGGTGGGATATATTTTTGAGAAAGTCAAAGGTGTAGATTTACCTCTACCATTTCCTCGCTTAACTTATGCAGAAGCAATGGATCGTTACGGCAGCGATAAACCAGATATTCGGTTTGGCTTAGAATTGGTAAATGTCTCTGACTTAGTAAAAGATTCTGGCTTCAAAGTATTTTCTGGAGCAGTTGCTGCTGGTGGGATAGTGAAAGTGCTTCCTATTCCTGGAGGTAATGATGCTATCTCCAATGTGAGAATTAAACCGGGTGGCGATTTGTTTAAAGAAGCGAGTGAAGCAGGAGCCAAAGGTTTAGCTTATATTCGTGTCAAAGAGGGTGGTAAAATTGACACTATTGGAGCTATCAAAGATAACCTCACTGACGAACAAAAACAGGAGTTGTTACGACGCACCGATGCAAAACCTGGTCATTTGCTATTATTCGGTGCTGGTGATGTGAATACTGTCAACAAAACTTTAGATCGTTTGCGTTTAGTTGTGGGTGAAGAGTTGGGATTAATTGACCGCAATAAAATCAGTCTATTATGGGTGACAGATTTTCCTATGTTTGAATGGAATGAGGATGAAAAACGTTTGGAAGCTTTACATCACCCATTTACTGCACCTCACCCAGATGATATTAATGACTTGAAAACAGCACGAGCACAGGCTTATGATTTAGTTTTTAATGGTTATGAAATCGGCGGTGGTAGTCTGCGGATATATCAACGGGATGTGCAGGAAAAAGTATTTGAGGCTATTGGTTTATCTGAGGAGGAAGCTGATAATAAATTCGGTTTTTTGTTAGAAGCTTTTGAATATGGTACGCCTCCCCATGGCGGTATTGCTTATGGTTTAGACCGATTGGTAATGTTGTTAGCTGGTGAGGAGTCTATTCGAGATGTAATTGCATTTCCAAAGACTCAACAGGCTAAATGTTTGTTGACAAATGCACCGTCTGAGGTTGATAAAAAGCAATTGAAAGAATTGCACGTTAGTTCGATTTCTAAACCGAAGTCTTAGGTTATTTTGTGTGAAATAGAAATTGAGTTATTTGTAGGAATTCAAGGTTAATTCAGTAATTTTAATTTCTCCTTTTGAAGCGGTTATCCCCTTAAAAAGGGGTAATCGTATTAATGATTAAAAATCTAGAAAGGAGGCAAATTATAGAATCTCTATTTTATCGAAAAAAGTGTCATATCCACCTTCATCTCCCAATTGCATTAGTCCAGATATGCGTATTTTCATTCCAGCTTTAAGGAAGCCATCATCTTCTGCATGTGAAAGTGATATGACATCCCCACTATTCAATAACAACCTCCGATAATCTTCGCTATCACTAACAACAATACTCTCAAGCTGAACCATGTAATGAGCTGGAATTGTACGATCAACTCCAAGAGTGCCAGACATCATCGGAATGCCTCGGATAAAACTTTCAGGATGCCATACGGCACTTTTAATAACACCCTCAATATTTATTGGACCAACTGGCCGACACATTGACATATAATAGACATCTCCTTTATTTTTTAGTTTATCTTGGCATTGTAGGACGCAAGAAATGGAAACGTGAAAGTGGCTACCATCGAGGCTCCCTATCTGTTTGCGTTTGCGTAGCATCCCGTAGGGAAGCATTCCGTAGAAAAACCACTATGTTTAGGCTCAAAGTGATATTTAGAGGGAAGTTACGAGGAGGAAAATTTGATAATCAGGCAGTGGAGTTGTTCATACAATTTGCCATGCAAGGGCCGTATGATTCAAATAGGTAAACCCAAAAGCTACAAAGTTGAAATCTAGTTCACTCCACTCAGGGGAGTTATCGCGTTGGCGGAGCCTAGCGGCAGCTATATCGCTACTTTCATGCAACAAAGCCGTCTACCTTTGTGAAAACCGCTATAAGTCAAAGTTTCAAGTTCTGCTGAAAAAGGAAGTCTAATACCAAATTCAAAAAAGGCAGTTACATCTTAATTTGTGATTTATTCCTCAAAGAAAAAATTATAAATTCCATAAATTCTAAAATTTCCACTTTTTTTCCTCTTTAATATTTATGTTTTTCTTTCTCTGTTCCCAGCTCCGGTGTTCCCAGCTCCGGTGTTCCCTGTGTCCTCACGCTTTGCAATATTTTATGAAATTGGTATAACAACTCCAACTAAACTACTTAACCATATTGATGTTTGACATTTTTGTAACTCCGTCTAGCTGCAAAAGGTTTAAACTGAGTATCCACAAACTGTACAGGCTCGTATGTCTCAATCCACAAATGCGCTCCACAATCTAAGGGTTCATAGGGTCGATAAACTATACGACACGGACCGTTAAGAATCATCTGATAACCAAAATCGTTACGCTTTGTCTGCTTCAAGCAGACTACTGGTATTAATTGGTCGGGAGTCATTAGAGGATCATGTCTGATTCTATCTCCATTTTTTCTAATTCTATGTTGATTAACATGAACTATGGTCGGCTTCTTTCGTTTGTGATGACACCAAACACCTTTCGGACCTCTTTTGCCCGGTATGACCACAGGCATTTTCCCATAAAGAGGAATTTGCCAAAATCCTTTATGCTTATAAGCACCTTTAATTCTTTTTTGAGCAAGCAAGACTCTGACTCGTTGACAACATATACCTAATAAAAAAGCTGCTTCCCTAGTTGTGATAATAGTCATTTTTACTCTAGCACTATAGTTTTTATCATAATTGAATTATATCTATCTATATATTATTTACCTCCGTAAATGATAATGTTATATTTGTTACTGTTGAGAAAAAAATATGGGACTTCTGCATAGTAATGGCAGATGGGGATTGAGCTAGGTTAAGGTTGGCCCACTTACTCGGTTTCTTATTGTTGGAATGATCGGATAAATATTTTTAGATTTATGAGAAATATTGATAATTTAACTATTCATCGTTTCCGTGGTTTGCGAGATTTGACATTGGAAGATTTAGGTCAAATAAATTTATTAGTCGGTGTTAATAATTCAGGCAAAACAAGTGTTTTAGAAGCGATTTCTACTTATTGCAATCCTTTAGATATTTTGGAATGGATAAATACTGCTTGGCGAAGAGAAATTAAATTTTCCCGTAAATCAAAATTAGAATCTCTTAAGTGGTTATTCCCTCAAAATAGTGAAAATAATCCAGATGATTTTTATCAAGGAGAAACTTTTGTTTCTGGTAGTGGTAATTTTGGTGTAGTAGAGTCAAAAGCAACTTATGAAGAATTTGAAGGAATCTGGGATACCACAGAAAATATTAATGAAGAATACGATCAAGAAAGTCTGATTGATGAGATAGATATTGATAATAATGAAATTAGATGTGGTGCAGATTTAAAGCTAACATTTACCCCACCAGAGAAAATAATTCAACTTCTTAGGGATGAAAATAAGGATCTATCTATATCTACTATATCTAAAAAGTTTAAAATATGGGAAAATAAACCATTAACTACTCTTAACAAATATAAAAGCTACTGGTTATTAGTTGATACAGTTACTCCTTTTTCTCATAGGATAGAACAGTTGCAAATAAAACTTTTAACAGGTGCAACTTTCCAAGGTTTTAAGGAAGATGTACTAGAGTTGATTTCCATCATGGATTCAGAAATTATTGATTTAGAAATTCTGTCTCCCACTGGTAAAACTCCACGGCTCTATATAAATCATAAAACATGAGGTATTCCTCCACTAAGTGCTTTTGGTGATGGTGTTCGTCGGTTGTTATTTATGGCTTTAACTATCGCAAAATTAAAAGATGGAATTTTACTAATAGATGAACTAGAAACAGCGATTCATACAGAAGCTTTACTACCTTCATTTTCTTGGTTAGTTAAGTGGTGTAGAAAAATGAATGTACAATTATTTGCTACTACCCATAGTCTAGAAACTAATGTACAATTATTTGCTACTACCCATAGCCTAGAAACTGTCGATGCAATATTGGCAGCCAGTGAATCAGAAAATGATTTAGTTTTATATCGCTTAGAACAACAAAATACTCAAACTCAAGCAGTTAGACTTGACCAAGAAAGATTGGGTAGATTGCGAGAAGAATTAGGTCAGGAGGTGAGATGGTAAAATATGCAATTATTGGCGTAGAGGGGCCTCAAGACCAAGCAATAGTAGGAAAGTTGTTAGAGCTTTTAGGTTTGAAAAAATTTGACGGGTCAGTATCAAATTTAGACTCTTTCTGGAATAAATTTATTCCTACTTATCCGAAAAAAGGAAACTTTTACAAACGATTAGATATGCCTTCTATTCTATTTACTGTCCGAAAAAAGGAAACTTTTACAAACGATTAGATATGCCTTCTATTCTATTTACTGATAGTTTATCAGTAGCTATCTATGTTGGTGAGGGTAGTAATCTTGTCAAAAACTTAGATGATATTTTATCTAATAATTCTCAATATAGAAATGATATAGTAGCATTTGGAATTGTTGCAGATGCCGATAAAAAAAATCCTGAAGATGTAGTAGCAGAATATTATAGTGACTTATGTAAATACTTCCCTAATTTTCCTAATCAGCCTGGTTTTGTAGATATAAATATTCCCAGAACAGGTATTTATGTATTACCAGATAATATTTATCACGGAGTTTTAGATACCTTATTATGTGAATGTGGAAAAGTAGCTTATCCAGAATATATGGAAAGAGCTGAATCATATCTAGCAGACTTTTCTGAAGAAGAAAAAAATCTCTTAAATGGAAGCCATTCGATAGATAAAAAGCTTGAGTAGCCACAGTAGTTAGTGTTTTAAAACCAGGAAAAACAAATACAGTTAGCATCGCAGATAAGAATTGGGTGAGCAATCAAACACTTATTGAAGTAGCAGCATAAAAAAACTCAAAACATTTTTAATAGAACTTTTAGAAATAACTAATACTACTAACTAAAATATTAGATTTTGAAAAATTTTAAGATTAGCTGTATGATTACGACCCCAATTCAGAGTTGCATCTGAAACCTTGGAAAAAAACAGTAGTATTATCATAAAAAATATCAAGAAAAAGGAAACAAGTCTAATGAGAGAAACTTCCCAACCTATGGTGGACAAAGTAGCCATAATTGGTGCCGGTCCTGGTGGTCTAGCAACAGCGATCGCTCTGAGAAAACAAGGTATTGATGCCCATGTCTATGAAAAGGCGAGAGAATTTCGTCCAGTAGGAGCGGGTGTATCTTTAAAACCTAATGGTTTGAGATGTATTGATGCAATTAAACCTGGTTTAGTAAATAAACTAAGACGTTTGGGTTTTCAAGTGCAGAGAACAACCTTGAAAACAAGTACTGGAGAAACAGTTTGGACGACTAAAACTCCCATTAATTCAAAGGATAAAGAGCTAACATTTGCTATTTGGTGGTGGCATTTACAACGTATTCTAGCATCAGAGCTACCATCAGAAGTAATTCACTTGAATCATCGTTGCGTCAGTTTTGAGCAAAATGAAAAGACTGTCACCACCCAATTTGAAAATGGAAAAACTGTCGAAGTAGACCTGCTCATTGGAGCTGATGGCATAAATTCTAGAGTCAGAGAAATATTAATAGGTGATAGGCAACCTACATATTCTGGTAGTATGTGTTGGCGTGCTATTGTTGACTATAGAGACGAACTATTGTTACCGGATGAAGGTCTAATAATTAGAGGAGAAAAAACTGCAATGATTTTGTACCCTCTAGGTGAAGGAAAGATGAACTGGTCTGCTGGGAAACTATTTCCAGAATCTTTTGTCTGTCCTAGTGCTGCTGAAGTAAAGTTTCGGGTTCTCAAAGAATTTTCTAATTGGATGAAACCAATATTACAAATGATAGAAGAAACAGATGCTGAAAGCATATTAGAAGCACCAATCTGCAAACGACTGCCATTGCAGCAATGGAGTTATGGTAGAGTAACGTTATTGGGAGATGCCGTTCATGGGATGTCACCAGGAGGAGGTCAAGGAGCTAATACTACTTTTGAAGACGCTTACGAACTTGCTGAATGTTTATACAATTTCCCAGACTTAAAAACTGCACTTGCTAACTACGACAAACGTCGTCTTCAACGTACAGTAGTTATTCAAAACTATAGTGAGAAGATGGAGAAACTTGCTTATAAAAGCATCCAGGAGCAAAACAAACAGTCAGAGCAAAATTTTGCAGAGTTTGAACGTTGGTTATTTGATTATGATCCAAAATCAGAGTCACGTCTGAAACCTTGGAAAGAAAAAGTAGTAATATAAAACCAAATACTAAAAAGAGGAAACAAGCAAAATGAGAGAAACTTCCAAACCTATTGTTGAGAAAGTCACTATTATTGGTGCTGGTCCTGGTGGTCTAGCGACGGCGATCGCTCTGAGAAAACAAGGTATTGATGCTCATGTCTATGAGAAGGCTAGAGATTTTCGTCCAGTAGGAGCAGGTGTAGGTTTGCAGGTTAATGGCTTGAAATGTCTAGACGCTATTAAACCAGGTATGGCATTTACACTAAAACGTTCTGGTTGTCAAGTTCAAAGAGTAACTTTAAAAACAAGCGCTGGAGAAACAATAAGAACCACTGAAACTACTATGATGGCAAAATATGGGCAACCACTTCTGACTATTTGGTGGTGGCGGTTGCAACAAATTCTGGCATCGGAGCTACCACCAGAAGTCATTCACCTGAATCATCGTTGTATTGGCTTTGAACAAAATGAAAACAATGTCGTTACCCATTTTGACAATGGAAAAACCGCTCAAGCAGATCTACTTATTGGAGCTGATGGTGTAAACTCTAGGGTTAGAGAAATATTGATAGGTGATGGAGAACCTCGATATGTTGGTAGTATGTCTTGGCGAGCTGTTATCGCTCGTCAAGATGAGCTACTGCCACCAGATGAAGTCATTTTGATGAAAGGAGAAAAAAGTATAGTTTACCTACTCAATGTTGGGGAAGGAAATATGAGTTGGCTGGCTCGAAAACTATTACCAGACTCCTCCCTTTCTTCTAGTGCTAGTGACGCAAAGTCTCGCGTTCTCCAGGAATTTGCAAATTGGATGGAACCGATACGCGAACTGATGGAAGCAACAGATGCCGAACGCATTTTGGAGGGGCCGATATGTGACAGACTGCCATTGAAGCAATGGAGTTATGGCAGGGTAACGTTATTGGGAGATGCTGCTCATCCAATGGCACCATCCGCAGGACAAGGAGCTAATACTACTTTTGAAGACGCTTATGAACTTGCTGAGTGTTTGCGTAATTTCCCAGACCGGCAAACTGCACTTGCCAACTACGACAACCGACGTATCCAGCGTACAGCAATTATTCAAACCCGTAGTGCAGAGGGTGAAAAACGCTATTATCAACCTACTCAACCTACTCAACAAACAAATCAACAATCACAGCAGAATTTTGAAGACTTTCGAGATTGGGTATATGATTATCAGCCAAATTCAGAGTCGCGTCTGAAACCTTGGAAAGAAAAAGTAGTAATATAACAACAAATACTAAAAAAAAGGAAACAAGCAAAATGAGAGAAATTTCCCAACCTGTTGTGGAGAAAGTCGCCATTATCGGTGGAGGTATTGGTGGTTTAGCAACAGCGATCGCTCTGAGAAAACAAGGTATTGATGCTCATGTCTATGAAAAGGGCAAGGAATTTCGTCCAGTGGGAGGTGGTCTAGGTTTGCAACCTAATGGTTTAAGATGCCTAGATGGGATTAAACCTGGTATAGTAGATACACTAAAACGTTCTGGTTGTCAAGTAGAAAGAGTGACTTTGAAAACAAGCGCTGGAGAAACAATTAGGACTAGCGAAAGTACGATGATGGAAAAATACGGACAACTAACATTAACTATTTGGTGGTGGCATTTGCAACAGATTTTAGCATCTGAGCTACCAGCAGAAGTAATCCATCTGAATCATCGTTGCATTGATTTTGAACAAAATAAAAACAGCGTCATCACCCATTTTGAGAATGGAAAAACTGTGGAGTCAGATTTGCTCATTGGAGCTGATGGGGCAAACTCTAGAGTTAGAGAAATATTGATAGGTGATGGTCAACCTCGATATTTGGGTAGTATGTCTTGGCGAGCTGTTGTCAATTATCAAGATGAGTTACTACCACCAAATGAAGTCATCGTTATGAGGGGAGAAAAAACCATATTATTCCTGCTGAACTTAGGGGAGGGCTATCAACAGTATTAAAATAACTGGACAAAGTTAAACATAAATAGACATTTACTGTGATATACTAGATTTTCGTTTAACTTATTAAACTCTTAAAAGAGGTGGCCGATCAATTGAAATGCAATCAATTAAGACTAAATTAAAAGTTAATAATAAGCAAAAAACACTACTTGCCAAACACGCAGGTGTGGCTCGTCATGCCTATAACTGGGGATTAGCGACTTGCATTACTGAATACCAATCAACCAAGAAACGACTGAGTGCTATCACTTTACATAAACGTTTGGTGAGGGAAGTAAAAAGTCAAAATCCCTGGTATTATGAAGTTTCAAAGTGCGCTCCTCAACAAGCATTAAGAGATTTAGAGAGATCGTTTAAAAACTTTTTTACTATTCCCAAACGTGGATTCCCGGTCTTTAAGAAAAAGGGGAAAAAAGACAGTTTCTATCTAGAAGGAAGCATTAAAATCCTAAAAGGAAACTATATAAAACTACCCAGAATAGGAATAGTAAAAACTTATGAAATCTTGCCATCTGTGCCAATCAAAAATGTGACCATCTCAAAACGTGCAGATAATTGGTATATCAGCTTTAAATATGATTGGGAATTAGCACCATTACCGCCTCCAAAAAAACGAGCTGTTATTGGTGTAGATGTAGGTATAAACACCCTAGCTACCTGTAGCGATGGAACAACCTACGCTAACGTCAAAGCCTACAAACAAGCTAAAAAACGATTAAGTCGTTATCAACGCCGTGTCAACAAAAAAGAGCCAGGCTCAAAAAACAGACTCAAGGCGGTAAAAAGACTAGCCAAGGCTCACAAAAAAGTAGCTGATATCAGAGCCGATACACTCCATAAAATCACAACATGGTTAGCTAAAAACCACAGCACCATAGTGATAGAAGACTTGAATGTAAGTGGAATGCTCAAAAATCACAAACTAGCAAGTGCCATAGCAGACTGTGGCTTTTACGAGTTTAAGCGTCAGCTAACATACAAGTGCGAGTGGTATGGAAGCCAGCTAGTGATAGCTCCTAGATTTTATCCAAGTTCTCAACTATGTTCTCATTGCGAGCATCAACAGAAAATGCCGTTAAACGTGAGAACTTATAAATGTGCTAACTGTGGATTTCAAGCAGACAGAGACTTTAATGCAGCTATCAACCTAGAAAACTATGTGAATAAGTAGCTTGAGTTCCAAGCGATTTTAAGCCTGTGGAGAAGATAAGTTACAGACTGCGGTCAGTGGTCTTCTGTGAGACAGGAAGCTAGCTCCAAAGCTCATGCAATCATTCATGGGTAAGTTTGGGTAAGTTTAGTAGAACGGAGGGTTACGCTTTTGGGAGATGCTGCTCATCCCATGAGTCCATCTATTGGACAGGGAGCAAATACAGCTTTTGAAGATGGCTACGAACTCTCGGAGTACCTGGCAAAAGCTCCTAACCTTGAGGCAGCTTTAGCTCTCTATGATAAAAATCGCATAGAACGCACACAGATTATTCAAGCTCGTAGTGCTTTTTCCGGGAACCGAGCATACGAATCTGACGGCGAAAAATATCTTCAGGAGATATTCAGAAGTAATGAGGAGTTTGAAGACTGGCTTTATAAATACGACCCATTAGCGGTAGCGTCCAGCAGGGTATATTAGCCAGTCGAGAGGCGATCGCACAAAAATACAGTGAAGATCGCCTAAATTAGTAGGCACTATATAGTATCCTTGCGTAAGTCAGATCGTAACAAATAGCCAAATACCAATACTAATATGAATCTGAAATTCCCCCCAGACAAATCCACTCTTTTGCCCCTGAAAGCAAGTATATTAACACTTTTAGCTATTATACCTTTTGTATCTATACATGGACAAAAAAAAGATGTGTTGGCTTTAACAAGCGATCGCTCTACTCTAGAATTACATAAAGACAATCGCTCCAAACACTATCCAGTTAAGTATCAGAGTCAATCACACCCAGTAACGGGAAGTTTAAAAATCGCTGAAACTAGCTTAGTTGAGTCATTATCTGATTCTTCTTGGGGCGAAGTTCAGGTAAACATTCGAGCATTTTACCGAGCAACCAAAGTAGAGAACGCTCAACCACCATACGATACTATTAATCTAAAAGTGTTCTACCCAGGCAAAATGTCAGGTAGTGAGCAACAACAAAATCGGGGTATTGTACCTGCCGACCCCCAACAAGCTCCTTTTCCAGTAGTGATTTTATTCAATGGCTTTAACACCAACCCCGAACTTTACAAATGGCTAGCTATTAAGTTGTCTGAACGGGGAGTGGTAGTGGTAACATTTGCCTGGGTTGCAGAAAACTTTCCTGGTATAATTAGCCTGACACCAGGGATTGATATTGCAATGTTAGCTCCTGATACTTATGGTACTGCTCCCACTGCTTCAGCTTTACCAGCACTGCTAACAGAATTGGAACGCATAAACTCAGAAGGCATCTTAGCTGGTATGCTTGACCTACAAAAAATTATTTTGGGTGGACATTCTGCTGGTGGCATGGCGGCAATAGAAAGTGCTAGTCCTAACTTTTTCTCGCAAGTGGTAGCTGCTTTTGGTTATGCTGTACATACAGCAGCAGGAACAATGATGGGATATGAAGCAGCAACAATTTTACCTCTCCCTGACTTACTGCCACTGTTGTTAATAGGCGGTACTTGCGATGGAGTAATTGCTAATAGTAGTCACCGTTATGGTACTGTTTGGGAAGAAGCCACAACACCAGTATCGCGGACTTTTCACGAAGCAATTTCTGGAGGAAGAAATGATAGCTATTTGATGTTAGTCGAAGGAGCTAATCATTTTTCTTTTGCCGATCCATTTGATCCTACAACAGGTAGACCTTTTCTCGACTTTCCTGCGACTCAACCAGAAGATGAAATTCGTTCTCTCATGGCAGAAATAATAGGTTTATTTATTGATGCTCATGTTCGTCAACAACCAAAAGCATCTGATAAACTGAAGGAACTACTTAATAAAGGTCATCCCTTAATTAAATCATTTGAACGCAAATAATGTCTGAGATGAAATCAACACAAATTAATCAACGTAGAAAAAGATTGAACAATACTAACATGACTATTCGAGCCTTTTACCGAGCAACTAAAGTTGAGAACGCTCAACCACCATACGATACTATTCACCTGAAAGTATTTTACCCAGGAAAAATTTCAGAAGGTGAAATGGAAATTAACCAAGAAATGATACCAGTTGACTCTCAACACTCTCCGTTTCCCGTAGTTATTTTTTTGAGTGGCTTCAACTGTCATCCTCAAATGTATGAATGGTTGGCAGTCGAACTATCTGAACGCGGACTGGTAGTAGTGACATTTTCCTGGGTAGAAGAAAATTTCCCAGGCAAAGTTAACATGACTCCAGGCATTAATTTCCAATTCTGGAAACCAGATAATTATGGTAAAGGTTCTTCATCTTCCACTCTACCTACCATTATTGCAGAACTAGACAGATTGAATTCAGAAGGAATTCTTGCTGGAATGCTTGACCTAGAAAAAATTATTTTGGGCGGACATTCTGCTGGTGGTCGGATAGCTATGGAAAATGCTGACCCCAGATTTTTTCCTCAAGTGGCAGCAGCTTTTGTCTATGGAACTACCTCTGTAGCTCCAGTGATGCTTGGGTATGAACCAGGAAAAATTTTGCCCCTACCAGACTCACGACCACTACTTTTAATAGGCGGTACTTGTGACGGTTCGATTGCTAAGATGAATCCTCATAATGGTTTCCCTCAAGATGCTACTATTTCCGTTGAGCAGACATTTGCTCGAGCAATTTCTGGAGGAAGAAATGATAGCTATTTATTGTTATTAGAAGGAGCAAATCATTTTACTATTTCTGATCCTTTTGACTTTACAACTGCTAAACCTTTTTTCGACTTTCCTGCAACTCAACCAGAAGATGAAATTCGTTCTCTAATGGCAGAAACAATAGGTTTATTTATTGATGCTCACGTTCGTCAACAGTCAACAGCATCTGATCAACTGAAAGAACTACTTAATAACGGTCATCCCTTAATTAAATCATTGGAACGCAAATAATGTCTGAGATGAAATCAACACAAATTAATCAACCCGGTCTCGTACTCACTCCTGGCGCTGAAGGTTGGTGGGACTCCGAACGCATTTCCTCACCGCGGGTACTTCATAGTCCAGATGGCACCTGGAAAATGTGGTATTATGGGCGGGATGCCAGTTTTGACCGAAAAAATGGGTCTCAAGCCTCGCCCATAAGCGGGCGACTTTTTATTGCTTGCGGGTTGATTTTTTTCAATAAATATGTTACCATGTTGTTAGTTTGATGCGTCAAGTTATGAAAGCTAGATTTAAGTACCGTATATATCCAACGCCGGGACAAAAATACCGATTAGCCAAGCTATTTGGCTGTGTCCGTGTGGTTTGGAATGATAGTCTAGCTTGTTGCCAACAGAAGTATAAATCGGGAGAAAATAAGCCCACTAATTCTGAACTACAAAAACTTTTTATTACTCAAGCTAAAAAGACTGAATGCAGAGAATGGTTGTCAGAGGTTTCTAATATACCACTGCAGCAGTCCTTAAATGATTTAAACCGGGCGTTGCTCTAACTTTTTTAAATCAACTCAAGGCCAGAGAAAAGGTAAACCTGTTAAACCTCCTAAATTTAAAAGTAAAAAGTCGCTCGCAACTGCTAGATTTACAAAGGGAGGATTTAAAATTGGTCAACACAAAGTTTATTTAGCCAAGATAGGAAAGCTGAAAATTGTATGGTCAAGAGAGTTACCTGCTGCTCCATCATCAGTAACAGTAATTAAAGATTCAGCTCATAGATATTTCTTAAGTTTTGTCGTAGAAATACAACCAGAAATCTTACCTCAAAATGATAATTCAGTAGGTATAGACTTAGGCATCAAAACTTTTGCTACATTTAGCGATGGGAGGAAGGTCGATGCTCCTAAGCCACTGAAGAAACGAATTAAGAAGTTAAGAAAGTTAAGTAAGTCATTATCTCATAAAACTAAAGGATCTAAAAGGTATGAAAAAGCACGGGTTAGAGTAGCTAAGTTCCATGCCAAACTGAAAGATACTAGGACAGATTTTCTACATAAATTATCTACTAAAATAATTCGTGAAAACCAAACAGTTGTTTTAGAAGATTTGAACGTTTCTGGTATGATTAAGAACCGTAAATTATCCAGAGCAATTTCAGATTTAGGGTGGAGAACTTTCAGAACATTCCTAGAAGGAAAAGCAGAAAAATATGGTCGCGATTTCAGAGTAATTAGTCGTTGGGAACCCACATCTCAAA
>NZ_JAAHGO010000048.1 GCF_010672455.1 Okeania sp. SIO2C9
AGTAGACGATCACAGGTTGTTGATCATCTCTGATCACAGGACTTGTATACCCGGGTGTTTCTGTTTCCCATTCCACTGTTCCTCTCAATACTGTCAATGGTTGAGTTGGATCTGGTGGTAAACCCCCTCGACCTGTAATTACAAATGAACTACCTTCTTTTTCAGCCTGAGTAGGGGCACATATATTTTTGGCCACTAATGATTGAGCATCTATGACCGTAGCAGATAATCTAACTATTCCTTGAGTGGGGTCTACTTGAGTATTAAGTTCAACTGTGCCATCAATGCCCAAAGTTGAGGTAGCAGTAATTTGGCTATTATGATCAAGAAAGACCCCTTCTGCGTTGATAGAAATATTACCACCTTGACCTTCTACAGCATTAGCACTAATGTTGCTATTGTCAGCCCCAATAAATCGTGCATCAATATTAATATCTCCACCTGTGGCAACCTCTGTAGCGTTGGTGGTAATTGCACTGTTATTTTTTAAATCAATATCTGAAGCTTGTATAGTAATGTTACCCTGGTCTCCAGCTGTAGTTTCCGCACTAAGAGTACCATTGTTGAGTTCAATAGATTGAGCATTAATATTGAGGGAACCCGCTACCCCACGACCAGAACTACTAACAGTAACGATCGCTTGGTCTTCTACTCTTAAATTCGGTGTATTAATATTGATAGACCCAGCATTGCCATTATTAAGGGTACGAGCAGTAATGCTGCTGGGGTCACCAGAAATTGAATTTACTCGAGATAGAGTAATATTTTCAGTGGCACTAACCGTTAAATTTCCTGCCTTACCATCTCCAAAGGTACTAGCGCTGACTTCAGCTCCATCTAGAATTGTCAACCGTTCTGTTTCTATGAATGCGTTGCCTCCATCTCCACTACCTACTCCCAGAGACAAATTTCTTAAATCTTCTACACTAGCAAGAATACTACTAGCAACTCCACCATCTTCAGCACGACCAATGAGTTCAATGTCTGTTGCTCGTACTGTTAAGTCTCCACTACTACCGACACCAGATGTACCCGCTCTGACTTGAGCACCATTTCTTAAACTCAAGCGTTCAGTGTCAACAGTTAAATTTCCCCCGTCACCTGTAGCTCCATCAAACACCGAAGTAAACAAGCTACTAGGAAGTTGACCGCTAGGAATAGTACCACTCATGTCAATTTCTGTTGCTCGTACTGTTAAATCCCCACTTTGACCTACACCAAATGTTCCAGTACCTATTAACCCTCCATCTTCTAACTGTAGACTTTGGGTATGAATTGCTAAATTTCCACCATTTCCTGTTGCTCCGGATAAAACAGTTGTTAACAAACTACTAGGAACTTGGCCGTTTATACCTTGAACTAGAGGAACTAGAGGTGATATTTCTGGCAATAAATTTTCACTGCTAGCATTACCGAATAGCTCTATTTCTTTTGCATTTACTGTAATGTTTCCTCCTTGACCAGAACTGAAAACAGCAGCTTGAACTACTGCTCCGTCTCGTAGTATTAGACGTTGGGTATCTATTGTTAAGTTGCCACCATCCCCCGTAGAACCTAATGCAACTTGACTGTTTATACCACTAGAAAACTGACCATCTGGTGAAATACCCACCGCCTCTATTTCAGTGGCATTAATTTCTATATTTCCTCCCTTACCTTCACTGGAAGTAGATGCTAAAATTGAACCTCCATTTGTCAACATTAGATTTTGAGTATTAATAGTTAAATTTCCTCCATCTCCATTCCTAATTATTACCGCACTCTCATTGCTATCAGCAGTAATGGAACTGTTATTTACCTCAATATCGGTAGCATTAATTTCTATATTTCCACCTTTACCTTCCCCTTGAGTACGAGCGCTAATGGTGGCTCCACCTTCAAGAGTCAGACGGTCTGTTGTAATCAATATTTGGCCTCCGTCACCACTACCAATACCCGATGGATCTATAGGTGATAAGTCTTCAACTGCAGCTTGAATAATGCTAGGTAAGATAAAAAGATCGTTGGCAAAACTACCTTGTAAGTTAATTTCTTTTGCTGTTATGGTTACGTCTCCACTATCTCCTACACCAGACGTACCAGCTCTTACTTGTCCTCCATTTTGTAGAGTTAGAGACTGAGTATCAATAATCAGATTTCCACCTTTACCTGTAGCACCTAATAAAACCGAAGTAAAAAAGCTACTTGGCAGAAAAGCATCTTCAGAAGTACCAATAACTTCTATTTCCCTTGCCTTAACTCCCAGTTCTCCACTATCTCCGACACCAAATGTACCAGTTCCTATTTGCGCTCCGTTGCTTAATACTATGCGTCCGCTATTAACTGTTAATTTGCCACTATTTCCTGTAGCTTCCGGTATAACTAGAGCTAAAATTGCACTGGGAAATTGACCGTTTAGAGATTCTAACAGGAGTTGTTGCTGAGGAACAGTACTTTGAGATACAATAGTACCGGAGGCTTCTATTTCAGTGGCATTGACAGTTAAATTTCCTCCTTGTCCTGCACCAAAAACGTTGGCTGCCAGTTGTCCCCCATTGAAAAGCTTGAGGTTTTGAGTATTAATTGTTAGGTCTCCGCCTTTGCCTGTTGCTCCTGGTAATACATCTGTAAATATGCCACTGAGATTTTGACCATCTGCTGATATACCCATAACCTCTATTTCATTGGCGTTTACTGTCAGCTCTCCGCTTGTACCTGTGCCAAATGTAGCTGTACTTATCTGTCCTCCAGTTGTGAGTATTAAATGTGGAGTATTAGTTGTAATGCTTGCGCCACTGCCAGTTGCAGCAAATCCTACATCAGCGTCCACAAAGCTATCTGTTACTTCTAATAATTCGGAAGATATCAATGAAATGCTACCTCCTGGTTCATTACCTAAAGTATTAGCGATAATAGTTGAACCTGCTGTTATGGCCACTTGTCTACCTTGGAGTTGAATATCACCACTACCTTCTCCACTTACATCTACAACAGCACCATTTTTAATTTGTATATTCTCAAAGTTTTCTACTTCTGAATAATTAAGAGTATAATTATTGGTGTTTTCTAATCTTACTAAACTATTATTTCCAACGCTGCCTATTTCTATTCTTCCTTGTTCTGTTGTCAGTTTTCCACTGTCAATAATTACCCCTCTTCCTATTAATCCTAAAGTTTCTCCAGATGGTACTTGTAGACCAATTTCTTCTGTGGTTGATTGACTGACAATATTTCCTTGACACAGGGGACAGGATGCCCGCGCTACAGAAATTTGATTGAAAAATAGAGCTGAAGGTTCTACTGATAATAAGTTACTATTTTGAGGATTAGTAACACTAAATAATCCATTTTCTCCTAACCTAATTTCGTCAGCTGTTGTCGCAATAAATGAACCACGAATATCTAAGCTGGCATTAGGACCAAAAAATATTCCATTAGGATTGACTAAAAATAAATTTGCTTCTCCCAATACTCCTAATTTTCCTAATATATTGCTAGCATTCTCACCTGTAATTCTAGTTAATATATTTTCAATTCCTGCTGGATTTGTGAAGTAAACACTTCGATTTTCTCCAACGTTAAATTCTTGGAAACTATGAAATAAATTTGAACCTCTAATTGCTCCACCTTCTATCTGTTTTTTTAATTGATCTATGGAGTTAATAACTGAATTTTCTTTCCCTAGTGTTTGGTCGGGAATTATTTGAGTATTTCCCTGATTTTGGCAAAATAAACTAGATACAATCAGCCATATTCCTGATGTTGAACTAAGCAAAATTGGTAGAGATTTTAATTTCATAATTATTATTAAATATTAATCTATTACATCTTTATATCCCACATTCCGCACCATAAAATGTAGTATAGAATAAGGAGTCAGGAGTCAGGAGACAGCAATTCTGGAGAAAATCATAGCTGCCGTGATTGAGTAATAAATCAAGCAAGTATTTATGCGTAAATTTTTTACTCAGAATTTGATGAACGAAAAAAGTAATTGAGATGATTTGCATAGTATAAATACCTGCCAAGCTATGGATTTATATACTACTTTTGATATTACAAGTTGAAGTGCGTACTGTGGGTTATATAAAATGCGGTCATTTATAAATAGGGTTTGCTTATGGAAGTCTTTTTCTTGAGGTAGGGAGTAGGGGGTAGGGAGTAGGGAAAAAAAGATTAATTTTAAAACTGTACCTCACGCTTCCTAAAAAGTGCTGTAAGAGTAATTCTTTGAATGGCAAGACTAGATATTGTCTTTACTTAGATTAACCGAAAAGCACTTTTCTTTCTCCTGACTCCTGAATCCTGACTCCTGACTCCTGAATCCTGACTCCTCCGTCGTTATTCCCCTAATACATAACAACCTGGGTGAATTAATTGTAAACTACCTGTATTTACAGTGGGGGAAGTAGCTGTCAGGATAATATTACCCGATGTATTAATAATCCAACCCTGAGCTTGAAGAATTTCTGGTGATTTTTTACTCTGTTGTCTCTGGTAAACTAATACAGTTTGTTGCTTTATCTCTGATGATGTAGTTTTTTTCGCGCCAGTTTCCCAATCTACTACCCCTCTCAATACTGTTAAAGCTTGAGTAGGATTTGGTGGTAGACCCCCTCGACCTGTAATGACAAAGCTACTGCCTGCTATTCGATTTTGATTTGGCAAACATAGATTTTGTGCTACCACAGACTCCGCATCCACAACTTCAGGAGATAATGTCACCACCCCTTGAGTGGGGTCTACTTGAGTGTTGACATTAATGGTGCCATCAATTCCTAATGCTGAACTAGCAGTCAAATTGCTGCTGTTGTCAAAAAATAATCCCTCAGCTGTAATATTAATATTACCACCTTGACCTTCAACCGCATTAGCATTAATTTGGCTACCATCTCTACCTATAATAAACTTAGTATCAATAGTAATATTACCTCCCGTAGCATCTCCCCTAGCACTGGTAGTAATCGAACTGTTATTTTCTAAACTGATATTTGAGGAGTCAATCGTAATATTACCTTGGTCTCCAGCATTAGTTTCTGCTGCCAGAGTACCATTGTTCAATTCAATTGATGGAGCATTAACATTCAGCGAACCTGCTACACCTTCACCGGAACTACTAACAGTAACTATACCAAGGTCTTCTACCCTGAGTAGGGGTGTATTGAGTATAACTGAACCCGCATCACCATTATCTGTTGCACGAGAAGCGACCGCGCTTTCTGGACTACCGCCGATTTCTATTTCTCTATCAGTTATCATCATTCCCAATTCTTCTCTTTCATTAACATTGGGATCTATACCTGATATCAAGACACGATCACTGGCACTTACTTCTATTGTACCTGCATTACCACTGCCAAAACTAGAGGTAATAACTTGGCCGCCTGCCGTGAGATTTAAAGTGCTGACATTTAGAGAAATATTACCTCCGTCAAAATCACTGTTACTTCTTGCCGTAATTAATGCTCCATTATCAATATTCAGGATAGGAGTAGTAATTTCTATACTACCACCCTCTCCAGTTGCACCTGACTCTGTACCAGCAGTAATAGCACTAGAATCACCAGAAATGGAACTAAACCCAGAGACAGTAATGTTATTATTGGCTCGAATAGCAATGCTTCCTGCTGTTCCATCTGCCTCAGTTACAGCGTCAACTATCCCTCCATCCCGGATGATTAAACTATCAGTTTCAATAGATATGTTGCCACCGTTACCACTACTTCTAGATCCATCTAATTCTTGCACACTAGCAGATATAGTGCTAGGAAAAATACCATCTTCAGAACGGCCAGTTACTTCTATTTCCTTAGCCTTAATATTAAGTTCTCCAGCATCACCTGCACCAATAGTAAAAACGCCTACTAATGCTCCATCCTGTATACTTAAGCTCTGAGTTTCAACGGTGAGGTCACCTCCATCCCCAGTTGATTCTGCTTGAACTGAGGCAAATAATCCGCTACTGAACCCATCCTCTATACCAATAAGTTCAATTTCTTTTGCTCGCACTATTAAGCTTCCTGTCTGACCTTCTTCAAAGGTAGATGTAGCTATTTGAGATCCATCTTTTAAGCTAAGACTTTGAGTCTCAATGGTTAAAGTTCCTCCTTTTCCTGTTGCTACTCTTCCTTCTACCTCTGATGCTTGAACACCACTAGCTATCAAATTGGTCAATAGAAAACCTTCTTCATCTACTCGAAAATCTCTAGCTTCAATATATGTTGCGTGTATTGTTAAGTTTCCAGCATTACCTTCACCAAAAGTTTCTGCTGCAATTAGTGAACCATCCCTGAGAATCAAACGCTGAGTTTCAATATCAATGTTACCCCCATTTGCTGTAGATTCTTCCCTGACATCACTCAAAATATCACTACTAACTACTTCCACTACTTCTGAAGCCGTAATTTCTATATTTCCTCCTGGTTCCGATCCATTCGTACTTCCTGCAATTTCAGAAAGTTCTGTAACAATAATACGTCTGCCTTGAATTGAAATATCACCACCACCCTCATCTCCTCGAGTATCAATAACAGCAGAAACTATATTGACATCTTGAAAATTATCAACCTCTGAATAGTCCAAATCATAACCTTTATCTGTTGGATTTAACCTGACAACAGAGTTATTCCCTATACTCCCTAACTCTACCCTTCCTTGTGGGACTGTGATTATCCCCCCATCTATTTCTACATCTCCTCCTACCAAAGCTAGAGTTTGCTCCCCTTGCAACTCCAAACCCACTTCTTCCTGTATTGATTGATTAATAATTGCTCCTCTAGCTTGAGTCTCCAGTTGATTTGAGAATAAGGCTGAGGGTTCTACTGATAATAAATTACTTGTATGAGGTGCTGTGGCACTGAAGAGTCCATTTTGTCCCAGTCTAATTTCGTTAGCAGTTGTGGCAATAAATGAACCCCGAATATCTAAACTGGCATTAGGCCCAAAGAAAATGCCCTGGGGATTGACCAAAAATAAATTGGCCCCGCCATCTACTCCCAATTTGCCTAAAATACTACTGGGGTTGTTACCTGTAATTCTAGTCAGGATATTTTCTATACCGTTAGGATTGATAAAATAAACGCTTCTACCTTCTCTGATATTAAATTCTTGAAAACTATGGAATAAATTTGAGCCACGAATAGCTCCTCCTTCAATTTGGTCTTTGAGTTGATCGATGGAATTGACAATAGAACTTTCTTCACCAAGGGTGTTATCTGGAACTATCTGAGCATTTGTCTGAGCTTTCCAGTTACTGAAAAAATTCCACAAGAAAAAAGTTAGTGATACTACGAAGAGGGACGAATGGGATTTCACAACTAATTACCAATTTATTTAAGATTTATGATTTTGTAGACAAAACCTATACTATCTAAAATTTCAGTAGGTTGATTCATTAATTGATAATGGATAATGGATAATTGATAGTTACCTCGGGTTTTAACCGCTACGGAATTGAATATCAGGAGATATTATTTCTTTTCTTGGTCGATGGTCGGACAGCGCAGGTTTCGGAGCAATCCCACCCAACGGGGAAGCTGCGAAGAGAGAACTCCGTTCCGCTGACGCGAAACGCGACAGCGTTGCGTTACGCCAGTTTTGCGAAGCAAAAGCAAACGACCGCTGTCTTGATCCATTGGATATGGCGCAGGTTTCGGAGCCATCCCATCCTAACGGACTGCTCCGCAAACGACCGCTTTTTCCCTTATCCAAGGGGAGGCTTCAAGGCGCGAATTATTTAATTATTAATTATTAATTATTAATTATTCGGTAAAGGGCAGCATAACCAAAAAACATAAAAGACGACGGGAGGAAAGTTCCCGGAAGATTTATCCCCTGGTTGAATAACGACGCGCGGGTAATAAAGCGGAGTCAAAGTCTGTTATAATGGTTGGAATATGAGTAAGAACAAGGTTTGTGGCCATGACAAGATCGCGCTTTGCGGTGAGACTCCGGCGGACAGGAGACGGGAAATTAATTTCCTACGACGGCTGAATGCGAGCGCATTCCGCAGGAAAAGCAAGTAATGCAGCACTCAGCAGTTATTTATTGCTCCAATATCTTGAGTAAAACCACTCTGAAAGTAAGCTCACAGCTAAATTTTTGATTTACGCCCAGGAGTCTAGAAGTTTGTTGACAGACTTTAAGCAAATGCGGATTTATGAGGGGCTGCGTGCGGAATTTACTTCCGCACTTTAAACGCCCCGTCCCATTTGCGGTGGATTTCCCACAGAATCCAGGGTGTTTCAACCCCTGGAGATGTCAAAATATGTCCAATTTCTTATACCTTAATTGAGCGATCGCAACCTCAATTAATAAATAGTTGTCCTTTCAAATTTTTTCCAGCAAGAGCGATCAAAAAAGAGGGATATATATTGTTGTAAAATATTTATCTATTCCGGATAGATTGCATATAGTATCGTAGTTATAGATAAGTTCAATTAATTATGGATGGCCCATATTTACCCACTTACAAAGAAGAAGGTTGAAAGCTCCTCGCCTTTAGGTAGGAGATGAAAACAAAGGTGCGGGATTTATTCCGCCGAAGTGATAGAATTAAATGGTGAGGCCTGGGTTCATCTGCACCTGGAACTGTCCTAGCACGGAGAAATCCCGGCATTTAAGAAACAACGGTTGATACAGTCAACGGCAGTATGACTACATCAGTGCAAACAATGGCAGGACAGGAAGTGTACCATTTTGGCATAGTGATAGAACCTCCCGAAAGCTAAAAAAAGTAAGCACAATCTGTATGAGTTAATCTGAATACAAGTGAGTGTTTAGGGGCGTTTTGACTCGTCCCACCCGGATAAATCTCTGGGTAACAGTTAAGAAGAAGCGAGCAATGTGTATTTATACCGTTGCGTAGTATCCTCTGAGAATCCCTGTCTCTTTAGAGCAGGGAAAAGTCAAAGATTGTCAGTAGCTAGTTAATATTACTGAGAATATGAATTTTTTTTTAAATACTCACGCTAATTAGGGTTTTAACTGATTATTAGTGGGATATGATAGAGGTAACGGTAAATTATAAGTTAAAATATAAATACGATATGTAGTTAAATGCTATCTAGCCTAGTATACAACAGTATATAAACCTAGATTAAGTTAGAAGAGTTACTTAGGAGAAGGACAATGACAGATAAACAAAAAAAACCAAACCCAACACGAGAAAGTACATGGAAAAAGACTACTGCTGACAAGCCGCCAACATTGGAAAAGCTAACTGACAAGGATTTAGATTCTGTAGCTGGTGGTGGTAGTCGTCGTGGTCGTCGTGGTCGTTAATTAATGTAGTGCCTAATATCCCTGTGTGTGGTCATTTAAGTAATGACAGTAGTAGTGCAATTGATCACAGAAATTTAGTATTAACTGTAGGTATACCACTAAGAGTAAAAAAATGACATACCATCTTATTCTACCTAAAAAAATCTCATCTTTTTAAAGATAGCGATTACTAACTAGAATATCTAGAGACGCAACTATTAACCAAAAACCTTGTTAAACCTATCCATTTCCTTGATTTTTTAGTGCCCAAAATCTCAAAAATAGTCCTAAATCTGGTACAATGTAGGAAACAATGCCTTTTGGAAACAGTTCGGTAGATTTTAGCTGCCAGGCGAAGTTAGCTCGGATACCAGCACTACCCTTCTGAAAACAATTCTTCTGTTATCACTCGTAGAAGAAAGGTCTCGGACGCGCTAGTCCTTTAAGGATTAGCTTTGCGGGCAACAGCCTTTACCGTTACGGTAATGCCATACTATTATTAGAGATGTTCAGTGATGAATAGATTTGATAAGGTTAAATGTTGCACCTAATGTAATCAGCTATCTTTTAATAATTTCAAAGTTTAATAATAACTACTACAGCTAGAGTTGAAAATTTTCCTCTAGCCTGTTTTATGTGTGTTAACTCAAATTATAGCTCTACTTTTGTCAATTTTGGGCTTCATTCTTCAAGCCTACCTAATAATTACTTCCACTATCCCAGTATAACACCAAATTCTATCGCTGTAAAGAAGATTGATATAAACTATCAAGTTGTTCTATAACAGACTGAGGTTTGAAAGTAAAACGGATGTAAAAAGTCTTTGAAGCTTCTTTTACTTTTAAGACCTTTCCATAAATATGCTCGCTCATAAACGATTTATTGTTAGGATTTAATAAATTAAGCTGGATATTACTATGAGCTAATGGTAGTGAATCTTCTGAAGCATATCTGTTAATCTCTATCTCTGCTCCTCTGTGAGAAAGCTTAACTAATTTTCCCTTAAACACAGTATCACTAATATGTTTACCTTCTACAATTAAATAAAAAATAGGAATTGGTTGCTCTATAGGTAATAGAATTTCCTTTTCTTTCGGCAAAGAAAGATTATATTTACCACTAATTCCTCCCACTTCATAAATATTAATTGGATTACTAATACCTTTAGGCTTAATTTCCTTCGTACTATCTATCCTTAATTGTGAGGTACCGACCGCTGCCCTAGTAGCATTAGAAATCAGAATTTGATTTCCAGTGGCATAGCTTTCTATTCGAAAAGCCAAATTAACTTCCCAACCAATAGCAGTATATTCAGTATGTTCTTCAGAGCCAATATTTCCTACTACAGCATCCCCTGTATGAATACCAATACCCATTTCTAAAGTTGGCAACCCTAGAACTTTGATTTTTTGATTAATAGATTTCATTTCTAACTGCATTGCCAATGCACAGGCCACAGCCCTCTGCGCATCATCTTCCCTAGGTATGGGAGCGCCGAATAAAACCATTATTCCATCACCAAGTAGCTTGTCAATACTACCACCATATTTAGTGATGATTTTTAATATATCTTTGAGATAAATATTAATAATTTCTACAACACTTTCTGGGGATAGTTGCTCAGAAAAGGCCGTAAACCCTCTTAAATCAGAAGTTAATACAGTTATACATTGCCTCTTACCTCCTATTTTTAAACCCTCTTTACTTTCCAATAAATTCTTGACTATTTCATTGGAGTGATAACGAGCAAAAGTTTTTCTAATCAGACTAGCAGTGCCAGCAACATAACCTGTAATGGCAAATGAAGAAACTACTATTGCTAATAAAGGAGGCACTACAGGAAGCCACCATCCCCAAATAAACATAATATAAGTGCTAATAAAAATGATTGCAGTTTCTAGGGTTAGGTGCTTCAATAAAGTTAGTGACAAGAATTTTTTTGTTTGATTTCGCCACTGCCATGTAACTGTGGTTCCAACTCCAGACCAGATAAAAATCCATAACCATTCCTGGGGTTCAGACCAAGTTTTGATTAAGGGGCGTTCATTTAGGGCAGCACTAATAATTTGACTAATAAAATTTGCTTGTAGTTCTACTCCTGTCATTGGTCTTGGTAGAGCTAACAAATGACTACTATAGGGTGTATAGAATAGATCATTGAAGCTTTCTCCTACTGCTCCAATCAGAATTATGCGATCGCGTCCCCAGTCTGGAGGGACTTGGTTGTCAAGAATATCTGTCAGAGAAACTTTTTCAAAATGGCCACTTGGCCCTCGATAGTTAATTAATAACTGATATCCACGGGCATCGGTTCTCACATAACCACCTTCATTTTGTTGAAAAGGAGGGAAAATCTGATTTCCCACGCGCCAGTGATCGGTTCCCTCTACTATTTCTGCTGTAATATTTTCCTTTTCTAAATAAAGCAATGCTAAATGCAGGCCAAAACTATAAATAATTTCCCCATATTGATTATCTAAATAAAATAAGCCTCGCCGAGTTCTATTATCTGCATCGATAGGCGTATCATTTGCTCCTGCTTGTCCTTTTTCTTGTAAAACAGATGGTGGTCCTACTCCTTCTCCTCTATCATCCTCTACTACTTTTTGGATGCCAACTAGATTAGGAGTATTTTGAAATACTTTAACTAATTCTCGATCACCAGGGGGTACAGGTAAATTTCGGTAAAGATCTAAACCAATAGCTCTGGGTTCCATTGCTTTGAGTTTTTTGAGCACCTTGGCCAGAGTTTCATCAGGAATTATTCCCTGACCTACTCTGAGTATATCCGCTTCATCAATACCAACAATTACGATACGTTTGTCCCTTGGAGGTAAAGGTCTATTTCTCATATAGAAGTCGTATGTACCCAACTCCCATAGCTGTAATATTCCAGTTAAGCGTAGTAATATTACCAATATAGTTACGCAGGGAGCAGTTATCCACACCCCGCGCCACTGCCAAATTAATGATGTAGCTGTTGATCCACGAGAATCATAATGAGATTTCACTAATGGTTTCTCAATATGTTTAACTTTTAGGTAATCTAACAATTTATACTATCTTTGAGCAGGTTGTATTTCCTGACAACAGTCAAAGATTTTACTATCAGCATAGTCCTCTAACCCAACTGATTTTAACAGTTCTTTCCAGGCATTAGGATAAGCAACACGAGATTTTTCTAAAGTTGTAATTGTTTCGCTCCAAACTGATGATTCAGCATAGAGTTTAGCTTGCTCTAGTGGTTTTTCCTGCAGTTCTTTTAATTTAGCTTCTATTTCTGGCTTGAGAGGAGTACGTCTTAGCCATCCATTAATATAATAATCTAAAGCACGCTCCTCTGGATCGCAAATTATGCCAAAGTGCCAAACATAAGTGTTATTAGTTTCTAATTCAACTGTTTTTGGCAAACTTACTTTGACAATTCCAGGGGACTCAGGCAGAGATACACCTACTTTATATATTGGTTCTCTGATTCTATTTGTCCAATCAAATAAAGCAAATTCTGCCTTCCGTTTACTACTTTGAGGAACATAAAGGTAAACAGTTGGGTTAGGACTAACTGTTGTACCAATATTATTTTCTGGTACTACAGCAGTGAGGTTGCTTAATTCTTGCTGAATTATTGGATTACAAGGACCGCGAGACCCAGCTCCTCTAGTTCTCGATGGCGCACCTCTTGAAGTTGTTGGTGGAAATGTTACTGCCTGTAATTGTGGGCTTGATTCCACCTTAGTTTTTGCAGTTTGAGGGTGATTGACTGGAGGAGCTGAAACTAAAAGACCTACTAAAGAAAGTCCTAAAAAGTTTCGTACAAACATGATAAAGAATCACCACCGTATAAACTCAAGTTATATAGCTATTGGTATTTTTAGCTATTCTATTTTATTATAACATATAGTTTTTTTTCATTGTCGATAATTAATAGAAAAACGAACTTACAATTAAGTTTGTATAGAATGATTAAGAAAAAAAGGGAACTGCTAATTATTTAGGGATGGTAGTTAAAAAATTCAGACTTTTAGTATGGCTAGACAGAGTTTTATTCTCGCGTTTTCAAACTATAATTTTGATTCTTGAGTTTTAGCAAAAACCATCTTATTACTTTTGAATATTCACGATTATCTGTTCACATTTAATCAGATGCAGATGTTATACCAAGCGTGATAAATGTTTGCTACCAATATTAAGGTTGTTTCTAGTAGTTAGTAGTTAGTAGGAATAGTTTCAAGATCATTTTTTATTGTAAAAAAATCCATTTTTATCAAAGATAAATCTTACTTAAAGCATTTTGTTGCGCCAATTATTTGTAACATTTTTTTTCACGCTTTTTATTAGATTATATTCACTCTAATCGAAAACATACTGTAGATTTTTTTTGCAGAAAATTAACGTTTAAAGCCTCTCCTTTAAAGGAGTAAACAAGCGGTAGTTAGTGTAGCTTCCTCGCCATATCCAATCAAACAAGAGAAGAAAAATTTTTCATTATTAATCTATCCGCTTTCAAGGAGAGGTAATTATTAATTATTAATTGTTAATTATTAATTGTTGAACTATCTTCTCCCTGGTTTAAGGCTGTTATTACTGCCTGCTGACTAATATTTTGATAAACTTTCTTAAAATAATCCTTGATAGTATCAGCAGATTTACCCAAAGGAAGAGGTCCTAAAACATCTAAAACGGTCTCATTACTTGGGGGTGGTGTAATTACTACTAGGGAAGAATCTAGCTGTTTATCGTATTCCCAAAATTGCTCAAAATTTGTATATTCTTGAGTTGCTGAAGTTGGAGTTTTTTGCGTTTTTTCTGTTGTAATTTTTTCTTTTATTGTGGAATTTTCATCTTCACTTTGACCGCGTTTTTGGCGTAGAACTTCTAATATTTTTTCTTTGCTACGACCGCGTAATTGAAACAATAAAAATGGATCGTCACTAAAGCGATCGCCTAATATATAATAAACTGCTGCAATATGTTTACAAACTCTAGCTTTATCAGGGCAGTCACATTTAGCATGGATATCGTCTAAGGTAAATGGAAATAGTCTTAAACCATTAGCAGCAAAAACTTCTTCTATATTTTGAGGCATTTCTCCTGCTAATAATTTGGCAGTAAAAATTGCTCTTTGTGACATTGTTTCAATAACATAATTCCAGTCTTCATCACTAAAAGTATCTAACCATAATGATTGTTTATATGGTTCTGGAGCTGTCCCTTGAACTTGGGAAATAATTTCTTTGTCTTTAAATTCTAGACTCAGAACGTTTCCTTGTCTGGCATAATTTCTTGCTCTTTCTAATCGCTTTTTGTATCTATAGGAATTTAACAAGTCTATCCATTGTTGAGTCCACCATTCTTTATCACTTTGTGAGTTGTTGTAGTTAGTCATTTTTTTTATTAGGAAGTAAGAGGGAAGAAGGAAGAAGGAAGAAGGAAGAAGGAAGAAATTAAGTCTCAAATTTGATGAGTAAGTAGGAAGTAAGAAGGAATAAAGAATAAGTTAAACCTCAAATTCGATAACTGGCTAAGTACTTATACTATATATGTGGGTGCATCTCAATTTTGAATAAAGCCAAAAATTTATTGCTTTTAGGGAGCAGGCAACAGGGAATAGGGAATATATAAGAAAAAAGTATTTTTGCAAATATGAGATGCACTCATATATATCTACTATTATCTACTATATAGATCGTTTTCATTGACTTTTCTCAAGAGTCAAATTCTCAGGAAAATATTCAGCATAGATACTTAATTATTTACTCCTGTACGGGCGTTTTGCTCTGCAACATATAAAGCAGCAGCTCTACGTTAGCAAAGAGAAAAAATCCTTTGCTCCAATCCTCTTATTTATAAGAAGAGGTAATTCTAAATTCGCGCATTCTAAATTCTAAATTCCTGAATCTTCTTCAATTACTTTATTTCTATCAAGTATTAATAAATTTCTCAACTGGTCTGTATCTAGTTCAGTTAACCATTGTTCTCCTGCACCTACTACTTGTTCTGCTAGTTCTTTTTTACTTTCAATTAAGTCGTGTATTTTTTCTTCTAAAGTTCCGGTACAGACAAATTTATGTACCTGAACATTCCGGGTTTGACCAATTCTAAATACCCGGTCTGTAGCCTGATTTTCTACTGCTGGGTTCCACCATCTATCAAAGTGAAAAACATGATTAGCACGAGTTAAATTTAAACCAGTACCTCCCGCTTTTAAAGAAAGAATCATTACTGGTGGACCTTGAGGGTCTTGTTGGAATCTGTCTACCATTTCTTCTCTTTTATTTTTGCGAGTTGCTCCATATAAAAATGATACTTCTCTGCCTAATTTTTCTTGCAGATAAGGTTGTAAAATTTTTCCCCATTCGGCAAATTGAGTAAAAATAATAGCTCTTTCTGTTTCTGAAATTATTTCTTCTAACATGGCAGATAAACGTTGTAGTTTTCCTGAGTTTTTATCGCTAATTTCTACTTTTTTTCTACTGCCTTTTTTGATTTGTAGAAGTACGGGATGATTACAAAGTTGTTTGAGTTTTACTAATAGGGCTAAAACTTTACCTTTTCGCTGAATACCATCGGCAGCTTCAATTTCTGCTAAAGAAGTTTCAACTATGTCTTGATAAAGTTTTGCTTGGTCATTTGCTAATGGGCAAAAGATAGTATTTTCTTGTTTTTCTGGCAAGTCTTGAATAATATCTTTGTCAGTTTTTAGCCGACGTAGAATAAATGGTTGAACCAGAGAACGCAAAGTTTGTAATGAATTTGTATCTCCATATTTTTCAATAGGAATAGCAAAGCGACGTTGGAAAAATTGTTTTTTTCCTAAATATCCAGGGTTCAAAAAATCTAAAATTGACCATAATTCTGAAAGGCGATTTTCTACGGGAGTTCCTGTTAAACCAATTCTAAAGGATGCTTCTAATTTTCTCACAGCTTGAGATTGTTTTGCCTCTGGATTTTTGATATTTTGAGCTTCATCAACTATTACTGCCTGCCATTTTATTGTCTGTAATGTTTTTTCATCTCGATACAATAAAGCGTAACTGGTAATTGCTAAATGTTTGTCTTTAATTACTTTGAGAAACTCTTTACCTTTGGCACGTTTATCGCCATGATGTACCATTACTTTTAAGGTTGGTCCGAATTTTTTAACTTCTCGTTCCCAGTTCCCTAATACTGAAGTAGGGCATACTAATAATGTGGGTGCTTCTAGTAATTCTTGTTCTTGTTGATTGAGAAGAAACGCTATTGTTTGAATGGTCTTACCGAGACCCATGTCATCTGCCAAACAAGCACCCAAACCCCAACGTTCCAAAAATGTTAACCAACTTACGCCCCGTGCTTGATAAGGACGTAGTTCACCCTGAAAATTCTTCGGAGTTGGAATTTCCTCTAAAGAACGATTATTCGTCAAAGTGTCCAGAAGTTCTTGGAGTTGACCGCCAGCTTCAAAATTAACGACGGGTAACTTTTCCATAACTTGAGTGTCTCCAGTGGCCAATCGCAAAGCATCTTCTAAAGATAAGGCCATTTCGTCTTGACGACTGGCAAAGAAATTTTGGGCTGCCCGGATATCTTGGGGTTGCAGTTCGACCCACTCGCCGTTAATTTCTACTAAGGGACTATCTTTTGCCACTAATTGGTTAAATTCGGCTTTGGTTAATTTCTGACCTCCGATGGACAATTCCCACTGGAAATTAAGGAGACTTTTTAAGCCTAGTCTTTCAGTTTTTTTAATTTTTGGAGCTTGGGCACGAATACTTAGACCTAAGCGAGAAGCCCATCCTTCTCTATTAGCTAAACTAGGTGGTAGAATTACTCCTAAACCACTGTCTGTAAACCGCCAACTCCCACTTTTAATAAATTCATAAGCTTGGTGTGGAGTTAATTGACAATTTTGGGGAGTTGCTTGTTGTAAACTAGGTTCAATAGTTGGATAAATTCTTGATGCTAAACCCAAGCCACTTAGCAGTGTTTCTTGAGGAAATTTAATTGTTCGTCCTTGATAGTTGAAGTTTTCTACAGGATTTTTCCAAATTGTCTTGGCATCGACTAGAAATTCTGGCTCGTCTATTGCTTGAAGACAATATTCTAGAGTCCAGTTTTTAGAGTTTTGGGATGGTGAGTGAAGGTAAAAACAGGTAGTGAATTTATTTTCTGTAGTTTGATATTGTTGGAGTGGTGATTGCCAATGATCGAGTATTTTGCTAATTTGCTGTGTTTCTTTAGTGGCAGGTAATTTTAAAGTTGATTTTGCTGATAAGGATTTTAACCATTGTTTAATTGCGGGATTTAATGAGGCAATTTCTGTTTGAGATATTTCGGATGATATTTGTCTAATTTGTGAGTCTATTGTTTTTTGCAAGAAATCTTGGAGTAGTTCTTGACTTGCTCTGAGGTTTGGTAATCTTGAAGTGTTATTTTTGGGGATTATTTGTAAATTTTCTAAGGAATCTAAGGAAATAGGTGACTGCCAATCTAGTTGATATGTGCGACAAACAAGAGGCATTTGTAGGGTAAAATTTTTCAGTCGATTTTGGTCTGTAGCACTATCAAGTAAGGGTTGCCAAATAGCAAAACTTTGTTCATTTGATTGTTGTTCAATAGTTGGTAAAAATTTACATCTTGCTAATAAGTCAAGATTCCATCTAGCAACATGAGACCAAAACCTTAAATCTGCCCCCATGAAAGATTCAGCGATGTTGCCCAAAGGAAAAGAGCGTAAAAATTCTATTGCTTGTATAGGGTCTAGGCAAATTCCTTCTATTTGCCAGGGATAAAGATATAACTTTTCTGTGGTTTCTGAGAAATTAGTGGCAGAATGAAGTGGATATAGTTTTTGACTAGATTCTAATGATTTTGTGGGAAGAGCTAAGGTTTGGTTTGTTGTGATTTTCTGATTTTTTAAAGAAATATCGGTCTTTTCCTGGAATAGCTTCAAAAGTTCATTTCCAGTTATTGCATAAGGATTATTAGTGATTTTTCCTGTTTCACCAGCGTCATCTTCTGTAATTCTGCACCAAATCTCTCCCCAAACAAATAAATAACTTTCTTGTTCAGACTGAGCAAACCAAAAACCATGTAAAATCGCCATATTAAATATCTATCAAAAAGGTTATATTTCAACAATTAATAATTAATAATTAATCATTAATAATTACCTCTCCTTAAAAAGAAGAGGATTGACTAAAAGGAAAACTAATTCATTATTTCTCCTTTAAAGGAGAGGCTTTAAACCTTAATTATTCGGTAAGCATTTCCTGCGGAATGCGGAGCTAACAGCTAGAGGTACTGAGAACTGAGAACTGAGAACTGAGAACTGAAATAACCTTCCTCAAAATTAATAGCTGAAGTCCGCAGTTCCGACCTTATGAGGCTAGCTAATAGCTGAAGTTGTGAATACTTACGGTTATATTTTGATTACTAATCTTTTCTATAGAACTTACGCAGATACGCTATATATAGTACTCATAACTATTGTCCAATAGTTACTGAACTCTATACACAGTGTCTTTGCGTAAGTCCTGTCCTAATCAAAATTCTTGAATAATCAAATAGTAGGGAATAGGGAACAGTGGCAACAGCTTTTCTCTGTCTCTGGTTCCATCATCAACATAACAGGACTTACGCAGAACCCCCATATATAGTAGGGGCGAATGGCATCCACCCTCTACAAATAGCGTATTGTCTCAGAATTTGCGTAAGTCCTGATAAGTCAAACACCAACTCATTCCTTACTATAGAAATAAAAAATGGCATCCTAGTTAAAATAACTGGATGCAGCCTCCGTCATTGACGATAGAAGGTTGTTAAATAAAGCTATTATAGCGGTTTATGTTCATCAAAATTCTATTGGAGGTAGTAGAAATTAATAGGCATCTCTAGAAAATAGGGAAATACCAGATTGTTCCTTCTGTGGTAGATAAGTAAACCCCTTGCTCCTTCTTCCTTCTTCGATTTTATTTTTAATTTTTGGAGATGTGTAAAGAAAAGGACCCAGACATGTCAAAAGCTTAAAACTCAGACAATGCCAGATTGTTCCTTCTGTGGTAGATAAGTAAACCCCTTCTTACTTCTTAACTTCTGTGGTAGATAAGTAAATCCCTTGCTCCTTCTTCCTTCTTCCTTCTTCCTTCTTCCTTCTTCCTAACAATTGCCCCAGTAACAGTGTTACGATTTCCACAGAAGCGAAAGAATAATATGATTAGAGAAGGAAAAAAACTGGATGGAAGAGATAGACAAATCCATATCCTTTGATGGACGGGATATTAGACTAAAAGTTGGTTTATTTGCGCCTCAAGCTGGTGGTGCCGTGATGATAGAGTCAGGAGACACAGCAGTGTTAGTGACGGCCACCACCTCCAAAGGTAGAGAAGGAATAGATTTCCTACCTCTTTTGGTGGACTACGAAGAAAGACTCTACGCTGGTGGTAAAATTCCAGGTGGTTTTTTGCGTAGGGAAGGTCGCCCACCAGAAAAGGTTACACTTACTGGTCGTTTGATTGATAGGCCGCTACGCCCTTTATTTCCAAGCTGGTTGCGTAATGATATTCAAATTGTGGCCACAACTTTGTCCATGGATGAAGAAGTGCCACCAGATGTCCTAGCTGTGACAGGTGCTTCTGTAGCAGTATTACTTGCTAAATTACCATTTTATGGCCCAATGGCGGCAGTACGGGTAGGTTTGGTAGGAGACGATTTTATTATTAATCCAACTTACCGTGAAGTCAAAAATGGCGATTTAGATTTGGTTGTCGCTGGGTCTCCCCAAGGGGTGATTATGGTAGAAGCAGGGGCTAATCAATTGCCAGAACAAGATATTATTGAAGCAATTGATTTTGGTTATGAGGCAGTTTGTGACCTTATTCAAGCTCAACGAGAAATTATTGCGGAAATGGGTATAGAACTGGTTGAGTCTGAAGCTCCGGAAGTAGACCCCACTTTAGAAGACTATATCAAAGACAAAGCAACAGAGTCTATCAAACAGGTATTATCTGAATACGATCTGGATAAAAATCAGCGTGATGAAAAACTCGATGGCATCAAAGAGTCTATTGCAGAAGTGATCGCCGAACTACCTGAGGAAGAACCAGTAAAGGTATTCATTGAATCAGATAATATGGCATTAGGGAATGTCTTTAAGAGCGTCACCAAAAAACTGATGCGCAAACAAATTATTGATGAAGGTATCAGGGTTGACGGTCGTAAATTGGATGAAGTACGTCCTGTTTCTTGTCGGGTAGGAGTTTTGCCACCACGAGTCCACGGTAGTTCTCTATTTAATCGAGGTTTGACTCAAGTAATGTCTGCTGTAACTCTGGGAACGCCTGGTGATGCTCAAGAATTAGCAGACGACTTACATCCCCAAGACGAAAAACGTTATCTGCACCACTATAATTTCCCTCCTTTTTCTGTAGGAGAAACCAAACCATTACGATCGCCTGGTCGTCGTGAAATAGGTCACGGTGCTTTAGCTGAACGTGCATTGAACCCAGTCATACCAACAGGTGATATTTTTCCCTATGTTATTCGAGTGGTTTCAGAAGTGCTTTCTTCAAATGGTTCAACTTCTATGGGTTCCGTTTGTGCTTCGACCTTGGGTTTAATGGATGCTGGTGTTCCTATTACGAAACCGGTGAGTGGAGCAGCTATGGGTTTAATTCAAGAAGGTGATGAAGTTCGTATCCTCACAGATATTCAAGGTATAGAAGACTTCTTGGGTGATATGGACTTCAAAGTTGCTGGTACTGATAGCGGTATCACAGCTTTGCAGATGGATATGAAAATTACTGGTTTGCCTCTAACAGTAATTTCTGATGCAATTCATCAAGCTAAACCTGCACGGTTACATATTTTGGAGAAGATGCTTGGTACTATCGATCAAGCTCGTCCAGATATGTCACCTTATGCACCGCGACTGTTAACATTTAAGATTAGTCCAGACATGATTGGTTTAGTGATTGGACCTGGTGGTAAAACTATTAAGGGTATTACTGAAGAAACTGGTGTCAAAATTGATATTGATGATGATGGCACAGTGACTATTGCAGCGACTGATGGCGAAAAGGCTAAACAAGCTTGCAATATTATCCAAGGTATGACCAAGAAACTGAATGCTGGGGATGTTTATGTTGGTCGTGTGACTCGAATTATTCCTATTGGTGCTTTTGTGGAAGTGTTTCCAGGAAAGGAAGGAATGGTTCATATCTCTCAAATTGCTGATTATCGTGTTGGTAAAGTTGAAGATGAGTTAGCAGTTGGAGATGAAGTAATTGTTAAGGTACGAGAAATTGATGCTAAGGGTCGGGTGAATTTAACTCGTTTGAATATTCATCCTGATGAAGCTGCTGCTGCTCGTGCTAATGCAATGTCTTAAATAGGCGATCGGCACTCAGCAGTCAGCAGTAAATGTGTACGTTTGCGGAGCATTCCGGAACGGAAAGGGGATTTTAAACTCTCCTAAACTTTAACTTTCCGGTTTATAGAAACCGGGGGTTTAAACCCAGAGGTATAAAAGCTGTTAACGCAGTTCCGACCTAGGAGACTAGCTGTTTGCGTTTGCGTTTGCAAAGCATTCCGTAAGAAAGTATTCCGTCAGGAAATGCTAAAAGCTAATAGCTAGTTAAGGATAGTTACAAGTCAAAAGTCAAACGTCAGAAATGGGTATTCAACAATTAATAATTAATAATTAATAATTAATAATTACCTATGCTTGAAAAGAAGAGGATTTACTCAAAATAAAAATCTTCTTGTTTCTCCTTTAAATTAAAGGCTTTAAACCTTAATTATTTGGTAATTATTCGGTAATTATTCTGTTGTTTTTGTGTCGATAGAAAATTTAATTTTTTCTGTGGAAATATCCCATTAACTGGCACATTTTTGACTTGCTAAGTAGGTTGTTTAATAATTAATAATTAATAATTAATTATTACCTCTTCTTTAAAGGAGAAAAAAAATTTTTCCTACCGCGTCAATCCTTTTCTTTTAAAGGATAGGCTTTAAACTTTAACTATTTGGTAAAATTACAGCACTTTTGAGGAAGCGTGAGGTACAGTTTAATACTAATATCTATTCCCTATTCCCTAAACTTGTAAAACTTTGTACCTCATAAACTCCAAAATTGCTGTAAATAAAAAATGCTTAAAAGAGGGAACATAAAACATGGAATTTTGATTAAAAAATATTTCACTTTGCCTGAAGTATACGTCTTAAATTTTTATACTTATTTATAACCACTTACTTAAATTTCACAGTAATGTTTAGATTAAAAAATATTGGTTGATTATTTGACAAACATACCTATACAGTAAATTTCATATATAGAATCCCTAAGCGTATCTTCATAAATATTAAATTTTTTTAGCTAGGAGACAGGAGAAAGGAGACAGGAGGTAAGAGGGAAGAGGGAAGAAGGAAGAGGGAAGAGGGAAGATGTGGGGAGAAATAATACAAAAAATTCAACACTCCTTCAGATGATTTTTCTTCAAAATTGATGCGCGAAAAGACTTGACTAGCATAATTATATAGATATCAAATGGGTTCTATATAGCACTACGTCTTTTGGTATTTGACAATAAATTTTTTGTTTGTAGTTTTGCTTTAACCTTTGCAATACTTATATAATTGCTCAAGGTCAACTACCGAATAATTAATAATTAATAATTATTAATTAAATAATTTAGGTTAAAACCCTCCTCTTTCCAGGGGAAAAAAGCGGTCGAGGGATGGCGAGGTCCCCTCGCCATATCCAATCGACCAAGACAGCGGTCGATCTTCGGAGCTTCCCCTAGGGTGGGATGGATTGGTTTCCTAACCATATCCAATCGATCAATAGAAGAAATAATATTTCCTTATATTCAATTCCGTAACGGTTTTAACCAGAGATAATTATCCATTATCAATTATCCATTAATGAAGAGCCTGATTATAACTTTTCTACTGAACATAATATTATTTGTAGCAAACATTTATTAATTTGGTATAATACCATACATGAAAAAAGAATGTTACGAATAATCAGCACCATCGCGCATATTTTATCTGAAAGTCTATTTGACGAAGCGGTGCGACCCCGCGACGACGCAAGTCGCACCTGGTAGCGCACCAAGAGAAAAATATAATTTACAACATCAAAAATGGTATTAAATCTATTCATTCTGACTCCTGACTCCTGACTCCTGACTTCTAATAAATACCCTAATTATTTGTAGCAAATATTTATCAATTTAGTATAATATCATGGCAAAATTTAATCAACTATTTCGTCCCAGAATTAAAAAACAACTGCCATTACGTTTGGTTCTCACCTTACCAGTAGCATTACAAATATGCGCTTTTATTAGCATACTAGGATGGTTGTCATTAGTTCATAGTCAAACAGCAGTTAATGAAATTGTTAATCAGCTCCAAAAAGAAATTAGCAGTCGGGTAGAAGAACGGACAAAAACTTACACAAAGATTCCATATTTATTTATGAAAATTCATAGTTCTGCAGTAAAAACTGGCGAACTAGATTTAGAAGATTTTCCTAAATTTCAACGCTATTTATGGGAACAAGTACAACTATACGAATCAGTTCCTTTTATTTATTATGCAAATGAACAAGGAGAATTTATTGGGGTTGAAAAAAAAGAAGATGGTACAGGAATTCTCTGGATTTTAGACAAACCAAAAATCCCAAGATTAACATTTTACCACTTAGATAAAGAAGGCAAACAGGGAGATTTTATTGAGAGTAAAGAGTACGACCCTCGTACTCGCCCTTGGTATCAATCAGTTATTAAAAATATTAGTAAAAAACAATCAGGTAGAATTGGTCAACCTATTTGGTCTCCCATTTATGCGGATATTAGGCGACCGATATTAGTTACTAGCTTAATGGTTCCTATCTACACAAAAACAGAAAATATTCAAGGTATATTAGCAACAGATTTAAGCTTAGTTTCATTAAGTGGCTTTCTGCGCGATCTAGATGTTAATAAATCTGGTAAAGGGGAAGTTTTTATTGTTGATGATTCTGGCAAGCTATTTGCAACTTCAGGGGAAGAATTACCATTTAAAGTAACAGTTAATGGTCTCGAACGAATTTATGCAATAAATAGTAGAAATCCATTAATTAGAGAAACATCTCAATATTTACTAGATAATTTTGGTGATTTTTTGGCAATTAATCAAGATAAAACTTTAAAAATTACTATAGAGGAAGAAAAACATTTTGTTGAGGTAAATCACATCAAGACTCAAGGTGATTGGGAATTACTGATTTTGGTAGTACAGCCAGAATCAGACTTTTTAGAAGAAATTAATCAGAACACTCAGCGCACAATTAGATTATTGATTTTAGCATTAGTTGCTGCTGTAGTTCTCGGTTATTTTACTACTCGTTCGATTACACAACCAATTCAAAATTTGAGCAAAGTTTCTCAAGAAATTGCTAATGGTAAATTAGACCAACATCTGAATATTTTTTGGATTAAGGAACTGGCAATTTTAGCTCAATCTTTTAATCAAATGATCGAGCAACTAAGGGAGTCATTTACTGCTTTAAAACATACAAATGAAGAACTAGAGCAGCGGGTTGAGGAAAGGACTAAAGAGCTACGAATATCAGAAGAAAAATTCTCTACAGCTTTTCGCAGTACTCATCATGCAATTACTATTAAACGTCTTGAAGACCAAAGATATATTGAAGTTAATGAAAGTTTCTTGAAATTGACAAATTACACTCTAGAAGAAGTGATTAATTCTACAGTAGACGATCTGAATCTTTTGCCAAATTGTTCAGAACGTAATTTATTAAATCTCTTAGAAAAAAAAGGAATAATTCGGAATTATAAACTTGATATCAAAACTAAAGATGGTGTAATAAAAACAGTTTTATTATCAGCAGAAGTAATAGAAATTGATGGTGAAAAATATATACTGACTGTAAACAATGATATTACAGAAACTAGACTAGCTCAACAAGAATTGAGAAAAGAAAGAAGATTATTGCGAGTTTTAATTGATTCAATTCCAGATATCATATTTTATATGGATGAGAATGGAACTTATCTAGCTTGTAATAAAGCTTTTGAGGAATATTTAGGAAAAAGTAGAGAAGAAATTATTGGAAAAACAGATTTAAATTTGTTCTCTCCAGATTTTATTGAAACTACTCGTTTTTACTGTGCAAAAATACTAACTTCACCTGAAACTCATCAATATGAAGAAGTTTTAAAATATCCAGATGGGTCACTTTATGCAGTTGATACTTTGATTAGTCCTCTATTAAATGAAGAAGGAAAACTAATCGGAATTATCGGAGTTAGTCGTGATATTTCTCAACGAAAAGAAGGGGAAGAAGAACTAAAACAAGCAAAAGAATTAGCCGAGCAAGCGACTAAAGCAAAATCTCAATTCCTAGCAACAATGAGTCACGAAGTTAGAACTCCTATGAATGGAGTTTTAGGCATGACGCAACTATTAGCATCAACAGAACTTACTCCCGAACAACAAAAATATGTCACAACTATAGATATTAGTGGGAATACATTATTAACTGTAATTAACGATATTCTTGATTTCTCAAAAATTGAATCTGGTAAATTAGACATAGAAAATCGACCTCTAGATATTCGCGCCTGTATTGAAAATGTTTATGATGTTTTGGCAATAAAAGTTGAGGAAAAAAATATTGATTTATTATATTTAGTAGACCCAAATGTTCCTGCTTATATTCTTGGTGATGAAACTAGAATTAATCAGATTTTAATGAATCTTGTTAACAACGGAATTAAATTTACAGAATCAGGAGAAGTTTATATTCGAGTTTCACAAGAAAAAATCAATGATAATAGCATCAATACTAATAATAAAAATATCAGGCTAGATATTTCTGTAAGTGATACAGGAATTGGTATGAATGAAGAACAAATTAGTCGTTTATTTAAACCTTTTTCTCAAGGAGATTCTTCCACGACTCGTAGATATGGAGGTACAGGTTTAGGGTTGGCTATATCCAGTCGCTTAGTCAAATTAATGGGAGGAAATTTTTATGTTGAAAGTGAAGTTGGCAAAGGTAGTAAATTTTCATTTAATATCCAAACTAAAGCAGCTCCAGCACAACCCAAACGATATCTAAATAAACAAACTCCAGAAATTAAAAATAAGCGAGTATTATTGGTAGATGATAATCAAACTAATCTGGAAATTTTAATCTGGCAATGTCAACAATGGGAAATGTTACCTTTTGCTACAGATAATGGTAAAGAAGCAATTTCATGGATAGAAAGAGGAGACTTATTCGATCTAGCAATTCTCGATATGGCAATGCCAGAAATGGATGGTTTGACCCTAGGTTTTGAATTGCGAAAATTGAAATCTCAAGATGAATTACCACTAATTTTACTAACTTCTCTAGGAAAGTATAATGAAGATGTTGATTTGATAAATCAAGTTTTTTCCGCCCATATTTCTAAACCCGTTAAACAGTCTACTTTGTTGAAAACTATAGTTGATATTTTTGCTACTGTGAAACATACATATCACAAACAACCAGCAAAACAAGTGCAAATTAACCAGAAATTAGCAGAATATTTGCCTTTAAAAATATTGCTGGCAGAAGATAATGTAATTAATCAAGAATTTGCTATAGCAATATTAGAAAAAATGGGCTACGAAATTGATGTAGTAAATAATGGTATAGATGCGGTCGCAGCTTGTAAAAACCAAAATTATGACATTATATTTATGGATGTACAAATGCCAGAAATGGATGGTTTAGAAGCTACTCGCGAAATTATTAAGCAGTTACCATCAGAAACGCGACCGAAAATTATTGCCATGACTGCTAATGCGATGGAAGATGATCGGGATGAATGTTTGCAAGCAGGAATGGATGACTATGTTAGCAAACCGGTAAAAATTAAACTTATGCAACAAATACTAGAAAAATGGGGAACAAAAGACACTAATACTAACGATACTACTTCCAGCAGTCAAATACTTGATAGAACTGCAATGATCATATCTATGGCAGAAACTAAACCTGATTTAGTCAAGAAAATGACACACCTATATTTAGACCGGGAAGGTCCCCGACGTCTTACAGAAATTAAACAAGCGATCGCCGAAGAGAATGCTCAAGGTTTGAAACATTCTGCTCATACTCTCAAAGGTGGTAGTTCTACTTTAGGAGTTGTAGGTGTAGTAGAGATTTGCCGACAGTTGGAAACTAGAGCCAAAAATCAAGATTTTGCAGATATCGAGCATTTAGTGCAGCTATTGGAAGAACGTTATGAAGAAGCTAGGAAGGAGTTAATTAAGTTTCTATAATTCTATAAGAAGGAAGAGGGAAGAGGGAAGAGGGAAGAGGGAAGAGGGAAAAAAACGGTAGTGTGTCAAGGAAGTGTGGGAAGTGTCGGGAGGGTGGGAAGTGTCGGGAGGAGAGGGTAGGGAGACACAGAAAATAGGAGGAATAATTGTACCTGTATCTTTTTGTGCAACTCTTGCCTTTCATCCTAACTTTTTGGTCGCTCAAGCTTAAAAATTTGCACTTTTTTCGCTCCCTTTAATGCTAAAACCTCTATATATCAGTACTTTGAGATTATATTGGCCAGCCATACTTATCTCATGTCCGGTAGCATCGGTATTGTATAGCAAAGGTCATTTCAGTTATCAGTTATCAGTTATCAGTTATCAGTACCTCTTGCTTTAGCTAGAGGCTTGAAATCTGAAATATTCTCTTTTTTTATCCCCTTAAAAGGGGAGGCGCATACCCAGAATTTTTCGGTAAGGAAGGGGGAAGAGGGAAGAGGGAATGATATAAAATCCGGTTGAATACTTATCTTATGTTTGGGGGTGGGAAGTGTGGGGAGGGTGGGGAGTGTGGGGAGAAGGGGAGGTCGAGAGATTGAAGGCTCCGAAAGTGTGGATAGAATTATAAACATATACTGTATAACCGGATTCTATATGAAGAGGGAAGAAAGCTATTGAGCAAGAAAAAAATCTAAATTTCCTATAGATATTCACCCTTGGGTTTACACAAACGATTGCGTTCGGACATGATATTACTTATCCCACACTTTGCGCTCTGCACAATCAAAAAAAACTTAAATTTCCTATAGATATTCACCTTTGGGTTTACACAAACGATAAAGTGCAGAGATGATATAGCGCTAGGGATTAAGGTGTTTGACATGAATAGAAGCAGCAAACCCTTTTGTATTCCTCTGTTGCCTTGCGCGTAGCGCTATATTAGTCCTGCTCGTGTAATGCTAAATAGGGTTTGCGCATAGAAAGTCTTTTTGCTCTTTGTAGGAGACAGGAGACAGGAGACAGGAGACAGGAGACAGGAGACAGGAGTAATGGGAATTTAGAAGAGGTAGTAGAAAGAATTTTCCCAAGATTGTTCTGCCTAACTATGCGCCTAAAATACGCTCCATGCATGAGCATGAAGAGCTGATTCCCAGGTACTGCAATTCGACCCCAAAAAAGCTAAAGTCTTTATATGTCAATGCTTTTAGATTTAATCAGCAAGCCCTAAATAGGAACAAGCAATACCTAGTGAGGACATTCTGTCCTACCCATCCTCGTCCTGTCTGCGAAGGAGCAAGATGCTCCCACTACTGTGTCTGGTAACAAAAATAATTACAATGCACCACCACTGAAAATTTTTAATCTTATATCATGTCTCATTCAATAATTGTAATAAACAATCTTTACCCAACCTGGTAGAGACGTTGCATGCAACGTCCCTACATTGCGGTTAATTAATGTTACTTGATATTAGCAATATAAAGTGCTGTGGTATATTTATACAGGTAAAATTTGTCAGGCAAAAAATTAAGCAAACTAAGTATCACTTGGCTGATTTTTTTCATGTCAATCAATATTGAAAAGTATTATTGTAAGCATTTCCTGCGGAATCCGCTCGCATTCAGCTATTAGCGGTCAGCTATTCGGTGCGGAATGCGCTCGCATTCAGCTTTTTAATGAATGAAGCAAGCATTTGCTTAACTTCTACAACATTTTTCAACAAAGAATTGAAGCAAAAAAACAGCAAGCTTAAATTGTCTACTAAAGGTAATAAAGCTGTTTGCGCAGCATTCCGTAGGAAATGCTTACGTATGATTTTCTCTAAATACTCAAAACCTTATGTCTTCTAATTCCCCAAAAAAATTAATTTTAATTACAGCACTTCTCTCATTAATTTCATTAAGCGCTGCTCAATACTTACCTCAAATTAGTAATAACTTTATCCCCAGATTTTGGCAGAAATTAACAACAACAAAGACCAGCAATAATTCACTAGCTATTGCAAATCCTGCCCCCTTACTATCTAAACCACCAAAACCTCCACTACCAATATATAAAAACTTCGACATCGTAATTTATGGAGATGAACTTCAAGGAATATGTGCTGCTATCTGGGCTAAAAAAACATTAGGAAATACAGGTAAAGTTGTACTAATGCGTTCCAATTCTGAAAATGCACCTCTAGGTGGCTTACTAACACGAAGTGGATTAGCTTATTTAGACTATGATAAAACACCAGATTGGCAAAATCGACCATATTCTCAGTGCTTTCTTAACTTTTTGAAAAAAGCAAAAGTTGTCGAAGCTTGTGTTGAACCAGACAAGGCGACAAAAGCAATGAAAGAAATGTTAGAAGAGGCGGGAATTGTAGTTATTTCTCATGCTTCAATTACACCTTATGTCGAAAATAAAAAAATTAAATTTGTACAGATAAACAACACCAATATTAGAGTCAAAGCTGCTGCATTTATAGACACCACTCAAGATGCAGAATTAGCAAGAAAAGCTGGTGTATCTTACTCTTTAGGATTTGCATCACAAAACCCAAAACTACGGGATGAAACTATCGCAACTTCTATTGTTCCTACAGTGACTGGTTTAAGTATTTACGAATTCAAAAATATAGAAGCTAAAATACTGTATAACCGTCAAAAAATGGCAAAAATTAAGACAAAAATTCAAGCAGACCAAGCACCAACAAATGCTGAATTTACCCTGGCAAAATTTAGATTGCCAATAATTAAAACATATAAAGATGGCTATATTAACAGAAGTATTGCTTTAGCTGGGGCTTATCATATTCATAGAAAACACTCATTTAATCTAGATTTATCATCAGTATTTTTATTTGATAAGCTGAATATTTGTCGTGTTGGTCAACGGGAATTATCTTTGAATGGATTTTTGTTTAAATATAACAGTCAAAAAGTTAGGAAAATAGAACATAATAACTTTAAACCAACTCAAGAAATGATTACAGAAATGCAGGAACTTGAGGGTTGGTTGAGAAAAATGTCAGGGAAAGATGTCAAGGTAATTTTACCTTCTGAAGTTTATATTAGACATAGTTTAAATATTACGGATGTTATCGATCCATTGACAGGAAAAGAAATTCTTCAAGGAGGCACTTCAGCAGAAAATTCTATTGGTACTTTTTCTTATGAATTTGATTTTAGGGGTGGTGTTAAAGGCTTAGGTATCAACTATTTGCCTCTACCGAGATATAACTTTGGAATTGAAAGTGCTTTAGCTAAAAATGTGAATAATTTAGCAGTCGTCGGACGCTCATCTGGATATATAGGAATTGCCGTAGCAGTAGCAAGAATTCAAACTATGAGTATTTATCAAGGACAAGCAATAGGAGTAGCAGCAGCTATGGCAAATCAAAAAGGTATACCTTTGAATCAAATTACCTCTGCTGAAGTTCGGGAAAAATTAGAAAAATTAACTGGTAAACAGACAAAATTAAGAGGTGAAAACCGAATAGGAGACAGAGATTATAGTCATGTAAAATAATCTAAAGGGAAAAGGGAAAAGGGTATAGGGAGTAGGGAGTAATATATCTTATAGAGAATTTCATCTCAGTCAGATACAGTACTAGCGGGCAAGATACTCGCACTACAGAGATTTCAACATTAATATTTGTACCTCATATACGACCGAATCTCTTTTCATTAATTGATAATGGATAATGGCTTTGTTGCACAAAAGACGATCTGGTAAGCTATTTTTTTGCTAGTCCCTTATATCATGTTCGGATAATTACTTATAATAAAGTTTTTGTTTGTAGTTGGGCTTTAGCCCAGAAAATGCTTAGTATTAGGACTAAAGTCCAACTACGAGCCTAATTATAACTGTTCTACCGAACATGATATTACTCAAGCGATCGCTCAGTTTCAGAAGATTGATGTTTGATTTATCTATTGTTCAATAGTTATGTTGAGTTTAGATATAGTCAGAGGAAGCGATCGCTCAGTTTCAGAAGATTGATGTTTGATTTATCTATTGTCCAATAGTTATGTTGAGTTTAGATATAGTCAGAGGAAGCGATCGCTCAGTTGAGGGAGATTGATGTTTGATTTATCTATTGTCCAATAGTTATGTTGAGTTTAGATATAGTCAGAGTCAAGCGATCGCTCAGTTGAGGGAGATTGATGTTTGATTTATCTATTGTCCAATAGTTATGTTGAGTTTAGATATAGTCAGAGGAAGCGATCGCTCAGTTGAGGGAGATTGATGTTTGATTTATTTATTGTCCAATAGTTACAGCAGTTTCGGCGCATTATGAAGTAAATATCGGGAGTCTAGTCGCAGCTATATACTTTCATGCAACAAAGCCATTATTCATTATTAATTATTCATTATTAATTATTTATAATTGCTTGCCCAAAAATATAAATTGATAGAATTGCTAATAATCCACGAAAAGCTAAACTGATAACTTTGTCTGGTAATTTAGGCAGAAATCTCGTACTAAATTGAACACCTAATAAACCACCAAATCCTAATAATACTCCAGGTTCCCATAAAACATTACCTCTAATAGCATGACCTATACAAGCAGAAAAAGCCGTAATTACAATCACTCCTAAGCTAGTTTGAATAGCTACTTTAATACTTTCACCCAATAATAATATTTGCAAAGGAACCATAATTACACCACCTCCCACACCAAACACACCTGCTAATAATCCAGCCAAACTACCAGTAATAATCCTAGCAATAACCTTCATATATTTATCTGGAAGTTGATAATTTATTTCTTTGACTATTTTCTGAAACATTAATGGTAAAGGATGAGGAGTAAATGGCACAATAAATTCCACTACAAAATCTTGATTATTAGTATTTTCTGCTTTGACTTGAAGATTTTCCTGCTGATTATTTTGTAATTCTTCCTCTTGCTTTTTCTTCATTGTTATTTGTTTACGAAACTCCACTAAATAGATATTCAAAGCTAGAAATAATCCAAAAGCAAATAACAACCAACGAGAAGGAAATAAATTAGCAAAATATACCCCCAACTGAGCAGTAATCAAAGCCGGAAACCCTATTCCTAGCACTCGACTAATACTTAAATATCCCATTTTCCAGTTTTGAATACTACCAGAAGTAGCCGTAATTATAATTGATAAAGTGCTAGTAGCAACTGCTTGTATAGGTTCATATCCTAATGTCACTAATAAAGGTACGAGAATAGTACCACCACCAATACCTAAAAATCCAGCCAATACACCAGCAAATAATCCAGAAACAGCCAGAATAAATAATTCTATAAAAGTCATTTAATTTAAAATTTTCAATTTTTTATAGTAGGCAATCTAAGTTATCTAAATAAGTTCTTTTTAGAAAACTCCAGTCATTGTATCCTAATTCTTTCTTATTGCTCAAAATTTATTGCCAAAATAGATATCTGATAAATTCCATAACTATAACAGATATTCAATCCTGATGAATATAGCACTACGCATTAAGATTAAGACAGCTAAGAAACTTCAAAACATTACAGTTAAAAGTTTTGACTATAGCTGATAGCTGATAGCTTATAGTTATATTATCCCCAGATGGGCTGAGAAAAGCTTGGGAAAAAAGAGGTAAATTTCGAGGAATACGAACTATAAATACTGAAGTAAATATAGTATTTGAACTCAAATATAGAGAAAAAAAATCGCCTTTAATTACATATCATCTCGCCATTCCTGAAAGAATAAAAAGTCCTGATATTACTGAAGAATTGTTGCAGTGGAGAAGATCGCAAATAGGAAAACCTTTTAAGTTTTTAGACTTTAAATAGGGCTTGCTGATTAAATATAAAAGTATCTACAGATAAAGGTTTTAGCCTTTTTGGAGTCGAAAAAAGTGCCTGGTTTTCAGCTCTTCATGCTCAAAAAGCTAGTATTTTAGGCTCATAGTTGGGCAGAAAAATCATTCTTACAATTCTTACTCCTACCTCCTAGCTCATTCCCTTTTCTCCTGTCTCCTGTATAGCTGTCTCCTGTCTCCTACCCTCACCCATAAGACTTATGAGCGCAAACCCTAAATAAGCAGAAGGAGAAGGCGAAGTAATTACTGGGAAAAAGCCTGATAAAGATGAGAACCGCATAAATGAAAAGCTAGAATCCCCAGAATTTTTAGCAGTAAGTATCCTTGGACAATTTACCAAACATCTTCGTGATATCTATTGATGAGTGGTTCAATAATGCGCGAACTTAGAATTACCTCTCCTTGAAAAGAAGAGGATTGGGTTAAAAGGAATTTTTTTCTTCTGTTGGTCCATTGGATATGGCGCAGGTTTCGGAGTCATCCCACCCAACTGGGAAGCTCCGAAGATCGACCGCTTTTTTCTCCATGAATGGAGAGACTTTATACCTTAATTTTTCGGTAACTTTATAGCTGCCAGGGGCGATCGCTTCTTCATTCATCAATGTCAAACAAGGAACGACGTAAACCTGAATTACGAATAATAGATTCTAAAGTTCCCACTCTTAATTCTTTGGTCTAAAACTCTCGGTATACATTAATCCTTCATATAATATGCCCTAGTTCCTTTAGCATTAATTGCCTCTCCCAATCTATTTAACCCATGCACATAAGCAGCAGTTCGCATCGAAATAGATAACTCTTGAGATATTTGCCAAATTTGCTCTGTTTCTGCCAACATTCTTTCTTTCAAGCGTTGATTAATCTCATCCAAAGTCCAATACAAACCACTGCGATTTTGTACCCACTCAAAATAACTTACAGTCACACCACCAGCATTAACTAAAATATCAGGAAATACATAAATTCCACGGTCTTCTAAAATTATATCTGCAGCAGAAGTAGTCGGACCATTTGCAGCTTCAAAGATAAATTTTGCTTTAATATCTTTGACACTTTCCTCAGTAATTTGATTCTCCAAAGCAGCAGGAATTAATATATCAACATCTAAAGCTAAAAGTTCTTTATTAGTCAAAACTTGATGCTCAACAATATTACAAACACTACCTTGACAATAAACAGCTTGAATACCCTTATTAGACTCCTTATATTTTCGAATACTAGGAATATCTAAACCCTTTGAATAATAAATACCACCCTGAGAATCACTAACAGCAACCACCTTATAACCAGCTTGACAAAGTAACTCTGCCAAAAATGCTCCTACATTACCAAAACCTTGTACTGCAACTGTAGTTTTTTCCGGAATATATCCAAACTTGCACATGATAGCTTCAATCGTAAAAAAAGCACCCATTGATGTTGCCGTATTTCTGCCCAAGCTACCACCAATAGTAACAGGTTTGCCTGTAATAACTGCCGGAATTAATTGTCTGCGAATAATACTATACTCATCCATCATCCAACCCATAATCATCGGGTTAGTGTACATATCAGGTGCGGGAATATCTACATCAGGACCAATAAAATCTGCGATCGCATCAATATATCCACGACTCAAACGTTCCAATTCCATCCGAGATAATTCTTTCGGATTAACAGTAATTCCACCTTTCGCTCCACCAAAAGGTAAACTCACAACTGCACATTTAAAAGTCATCCAAAATGCGAGAGATTTTACCTCATCAATAGACACATTTGGATGATAACGAATACCACCTTTTGTTGGTCCTCTTGTATCATCATAACGAACTCGATAACCTTGAAAAACTCGTAATGAACCATCATCCATCCGGACAGGAATTGAAACTATTAAAGTAGCTTTAGGATATTTGAGGCGCTCTTTTGTATCTTCAGAAAGAGAGACATATTGTAAAGCTCTTTGTAACCTACGACTAGCATCATCAAACAAAGAATCTGACATAAATACCTATTGTTATAACTGAAATTATGTTGATATTTAGATCATAAATCTCTTGATTCACTGTAATAATTAAGAAAAATAAAGAATAACGGCGTTGCTGAAGCGCGTGTATGATATTAATCTTAATTACTTAGGAGTCAGGAGGACCGAGTCAGGAGTCAGGAGGGAAGAAAGAAGAAGAAATCCCGAGTATAAGGAGAAAGTTTTTTGGTCAGGTAAGCGGAAGGTCGTTCTATCGCGCTCTGATCCGGACAGATATCATACCTCTTTTCACCAACGCCAAAAAATCAAATCATATCAAATCCGTTGGCTTCGGAGTAATATAGTTCTATTGTCGTCATATAGTGGTTAAGGGCGAATGCCATTTGCCCCTACAATATGGACTCTTATCTTTAAATACTGAATAACACTGATGCTACCGGATTTAATATCAATTATGGCACAGCAATTATCAATTATTTCCCCCTACTCCCTACTCCCTACTTTTCTGAAGATTTCTATTAACTTACAGCACTTTTGAGGATAGTGAGGTATACTTAGGGTTTGCGTATGGAAAGTCTTTTTGCTGGGGTAGGAGACAGGAGACAGGAGACAGGAGACAGGAGAAATGGGAATTTAGAAGAGGTAGGAGTAAGAATTGTCTCTCAATTTTTCTGCCATAATCATCCTAAGATACTAGCTTTATGCAGCTCTTGCTGCCGAAAAGCTGGTACTTTTTTCAACTCTAAAACGCTAAAACCTTTATCTGTCAATACTTTTATAATTAATCAGCAAGCCCTACTTATAGGACTATTCTTATATTTCCTATTCCCTGTTCCCTCTCTTGGTGCGCGTTCCCTTGCGTCTGACGCCGACGCGGGGTCGCACCGCTGTTCCCTGTTCCCTAGAGCAATAAAACTTTGTACCTCATCAACTAGAAAACTGCTGTAAGTAAAAATGCTTGCTTTGATAGAAGTTACGTCGCGCTATCAAGTAGTCCCAATCCACAAATCCTGCTTTAAGATGTCTAATTCCCGATCTAGGATCGAATGCTGTCCGTCCATGCATTACCCTCACATTATGTATTAGCAAACAGTCTCCATCATTGAGACGGAAGCGGTACTGATATGCTGGATTTTTCATATAGTGATAGAAGATTGAGTAAGCTTGATAAAAACTTTCTGTCTTCTCAAATGGGATAGTTCGTTCACAATTTTTTTGGTTAAAGCAGATGCGATATATATTACCTTGTGTATCTAATTGAATAATCGGAGCAGTATAAGAAAAATAATAATTATTCTGGGGGTCAAACTTACGAAAAACAATCGGAGTTTCGCTCAAAATTTTGAAGTATTCAGGATACTTTTGACGAAAATCTTCACAAACCCGAAAACTATCAACCAGTATTGATTCGCCACCTTTAGCGTTATGTTCGAGGCAATAGAAAAACAGCATCAAGAACTTGCTCAATTTATAGTTATGAGCATTGTGAGGTAATACCTCTGGACCTGTCATTAAATCACCCAAATCTTTAGTATCTGGAGTAGGTTTAACATCACTCACTATCTCAAATGTAGCATTGATTGGTCCAATAGATTTTGTGAGAAAAGATTCCATTTCCTCAATACTCATATTACTTAGCAATGTAAATCCCAAGGCACAAAGTTCGTCCATCCACAATGATTGTGGACATGAATGAATGTCGTGTCTCTCTATAGGATGCTTATCGAACCAAAATCTATCCCATAATACAAGTTTTGGTTCGTTGCAGATTTGCTTTGGATCTGGGTCGTAATACCAGTTTTATATGAGGTTACATAGAATTTTAAATTCATTAAATCGATCTATATCTATCTACACCTACCTGCGGTCAATTATGCTTGAAATATTATTCTATGCAGCTTCATTTCAATTTGGTATAAGCATATTTCATCAGCCAGGAAATAGGATATATACTGCGATGAGAAGGCTTTTCATCCCAATCAATAATCAATTATTCTTCATTTAATTCCACATATAATGGCTTTGGTTGTGGATTATCTGTATAATCATAAATTCTCTGAAAAGTATCTGGATTACGAGATTTAGGATTCAAGCAATTGTCACGCAACCAGATATAGTGGAAACGTTTACCTCTGACTTTAATAAAACTTTCATTTAAAATTGTTGTACTGTTCATTAAAAACTCCTACTTTTTGGTAGCTCAAAACTAAGGAATACAAATTCAATTCAATTTGATTTTATTAAGTTTTCAACATTCTTATACCAAAATTTATATTAATTTTGGCTACATATGCTGATAGGATAAATCTAATTACTGGTATTCAGTAACAGAAAAAAAAGCATTTCCCGTCTGGAATACGAGACCATAATTACTTAAAAGTTTTTCCTCAACGGTCTCGCCGCAACCCATCCTATAGAACCCATTTGAGATCTATCTATTTATAAAGATGGGTAGTAGGGAGCAAATTTCAATCTTTTTCCCCTATTCTCGTTCCTGAATCTCCTGCCTTCACCAGGACTGAGTTCTGAAGAGCAGCCAAAAGCACGTACCCTGTGTAAAGATACCAAATGGGTTCTATAGTACCATTTATCAAAAACTTTTCTACATTTTCTTGAGCCTGGGAGTAGGGGAGTGAGGGAGAAGTAAACATAAAAATAATTAACATTAACTTGGCTAAAATTAGCAAAAAAGTTATTCTATATGTGTTAATTACTTAATAACTGAACTGTTATCTAAGTATCGCATTAATGCATGGGAATTGGTATGATTTCAGGTTAAAAATGTTTGAACACTGTCGATCGCCACTTTTGATTTTTTTTCCTACATAAGTCATCAGTCATCAGTTCATCAATTTCTGTTACTTCCGTTTTTTTCACAAATTATTTAGAATATCTATATTATCAGTCAAAAATATCAGAAAAATTATTCTCAAATATTACCTTAAAAGGGTGAAATACCTGAATCTAGATATTCCTCCCGGACATCAGCAACTGAACACTAAAAGAGATAATAATAGTAGTAATACTCTGTTTTGTCGTTTATGGTAGAAGTACTAGCAGCTTTGTCTGCATCAGCAGCAGCAGGTATCAGAATAGCCTTACCGTTACTGTTAATCGGTTTATGGCAAAATGACTTATGGTCGAAAGTACCTCTGCTGTCCAATATCTCCCCGCAAATAGTAGTGGGAGTTTTAGTTAGTTGGTCTTTATTTGAAATATTTGCCTCAAAACGGCTGTTAGGCCAACGTATTCTAAATTTAATTCAACTTCTATTCAGTCCAATAGTAGGAGCAATTATGAGTATGGCGATCGCTAAAGCTACTCATTTAGAAGACTGGATAACGATCGTGATGGGAGTAGTTGGTGGTTTACTTGCCTTAGTGCTGCAACTTGTTCAGGTAGGATGGTTTTATCGATGGCGTGGTTTGCCAGTCTGGATGCTATTAGTCCAAGATATTCTGTGTATTTGCTTGGTAATTTTTGCCTTTGACGCACCACAACAAGGAGGATTAATTGCTTTATTATTATTGTGGCTGGCCATTCGTAGCTATCAAGATTGGTATCGGTGGTCTAAAGGACTTTAAAAATAAAGGAGTGGTGTTCTTCTGCAAAGATATATTTTAAAGCTATATTCAGTAATCCCGATCTATATAATTTTAGAAAGGGCATCGCTAGATGCCAAATGTCCCTATTCTAAAGTAAGCCAGCCAAGTGTAAGGGGCCTTGACCAGTAATCAACTCCAACAACAAAGCTATAAAGCCAAGCATTGCTAACCGTCCATTCCATACTTCTGCGGTGGTAGTCAAACCCCACTGCCATTTTTCTTGGGGATACATTTTGATAATTTTTTTCATCTGGATGGCATCAGAAAAATGACGAGTAGGAGCATCGAGAGCTTCAACAACCAAATCTGCTAAATCATTGATAAATACTGGATGGGTATTTAGAGCAGGCACTCGGTAAAAATTACTAATTCCAGCTTCTTCTGCCACCTCACGATACTCCATATCAATTTCTTGCAGAGTCTCAATATGTTCGGAAACAAAGCTAATGGGAACTACTAATAAATCTTGAACCCCACCAGTTGCCAATTCTTGAATAGCTTCTTCGGTGTAAGGTTTCAACCATTCCACTGGGCCTACCCGACTCTGATAAGCTAAGGTATGAGGGTTAGAACGATTCAAAGCTTTCATAATCTTATCTACACAGTCTTCAATTTCTGCCTGATAAGGGTCTCCTGCTTCTTCAACGTAGCTAACTGGTACACCATGGGCACTGAAAAAAATATGTACTTGTTCTGAGTTTGGACAGTTATCTAATTCTTGAGCAATTAATTCTGCCATGGCCTGAATATATCCTGGTCGTTGATACCAAGAGGGAATAACAGTATAATCAGTATTCTGTAATTCTGGGTCTTTTTGCCAGAGTTGATCGAGTAGCCGAAAACTAGAACCGCTAGTGCTGATAGAATATTGAGGATAAAGTGGCAGAATTACTAACCTTTCTATTTGGTCACGCTTAATTCTAGCGAGAGCTTCTTCTGTAAAAGGATGCCAGTAACGCATTCCTATATAAGTTTGAGCGGCTAATCCTTTTTCTTCTAACTGTTTTTCGATCGCCAAAGCTTGCTGTTCGGTAATGGATCTTAATGGAGAACCACCGCCAATTTCTTTATAATTGTCCTGAGACTTTTGAAAACGTAGGGTGGATATTAGCCATGCTAAAGGTTTTTGTAGCCAAGGAAAGGGCAAACGAATAATTTCTGGGTCAGAAAATAGATTAAAGAGAAAGGGACGGACATCTTCAAGTTGCTCTGGCCCACCTAAATTAAGTAATAAAACTCCAACACGACTCATAGTATTAATCAGGCTCCAATTTTAATATTTGTTACTAAATTTAACATATTAATATTTTCTTAAGTATATTTTCTAAGACATGAAGAGTCAACTACTAGCCCAAATCTATTCCAATTGAGCGATCGACTATAAATAAAATTTATACACTTTTGACTTTTGACTTTTGACTTTTGACTTATTAATCTTATGGCAACAATTTTAAGAGACTGGAGCTATAAATATCAATGGTTATATGACGGTATTTCCCGTTTAGCAGCTATTAGTGTTGGTGGAGAAAGTAACTTTCGTCAACTAGCTTTACAGGGTTTAACTATTGAGCAAAATACTCAAATACTTGACCTTTGTTGTGGTAGTGGTCAAGCAACTAATTTTCTAGTTCAACACTCCCAAAATGTTACAGGATTAGATGCTTCTCCACTATCAATAAATAGAGCTAAAAAAAATGTACCATCGGCTAAATATGTAGAGGCATTTGCTGAGGATATGCCTTTCTCAAATAATCAATTTGATTTAGTACATACCAGTGCTGCTTTACATGAGATGAATTCTGAACAATTAAAGCAAATTATCCAAGAGGTTTACCGCATTCTTAAACCAGGAGGTATTTTTACTTTTGTTGACTTTCATCGTCCGACTAATCCTCTATTTTTGCCGGGATTAGCAATATTTTTCTGGTTATTTGAAACAGAAACTTGCTGGAATTTTATTAATACAAATATATTGGATTTATTAAAAGAAGTAGGGTTTGATTTAGTTGATAATGACTCACATAAATCACTTTTATATGCTGGTGGTAGTCTTCAGGTAGTGCAGGTGAAAAAATGATTCAATTAATAATTGGGTGTTGCACAATTGCACATGATTTTTGCCCTGCCCTCCACAAGGTAATATCACAACTCTGCTTGCTTGCCCATGTACCAATAATTTTCCCTTCCACAAAATCTGCTTTCTTTCCAACTCTCTGCTCCTTTTTGGAATTATTGAACCCTTTGCTTAGAGATGCACATGCATCCTGAGCTGATTGGAGGAGTCGCTGCCGTGACAAGATAGCGGCGTAGTATAATGCTTACCAAACACAAAAAAAATGAAGGAGAAGGTATGTGAGAAAGTCACCAAACCAAAAAACGAGCAAAGAGCACTATGGCGAATACGAGGAATTGTCCTCGCACAAGGAGGACGTTATCGGCGGGGACGTTGGGGCGGCCCGTACCGATGTAGAGCGCCCCCTAATCCGCCACTCCTTCTTCTCGCGAGTTTTCTCGCCGCGCCTCGGCGCGTATTTTGAGGTAAGGTCTTCTGAGTGCGGGGTAAAAGTTACGTGGTCTGTATCGCCGAGACGATTGTACCGATTGCTCAGCGCGGGCGCCCGCCTTGTGCGCAAGTTATTTGCGCGGGCGCCAGGAAATAGTAAATGCTACTTCCGTGTCGAGGAGGTCGCGTCGCGTCCGCGTCAGACAGACAGGGAGGGGTGAGAACACCGCGCCGTGTGCCTTTGTATCAACATATCATACTCGGCAGTTTTATGCTAGGAAGCAGCAGTAAGTTAGAAGGCATGAAGTGCTAAATTCAGTAGTATTTCCCTTGAGAAACTTTTTTTCACCGATATCTGGCACGAGGAGAGAAGTCAGAAGTTTGTTTGCGCAGCATTCCGCAGGAAAGTCAGAAGTCAGAAGTGTTCGGTGTAGTTACTAACTGACTGATAACTGATAACTGTTAACTGAAAGGACATGGGCAGACCAAAAAGAGAATTCAAAGCAGATTATTCGTACCACATGAAGAAGGAGTCAGGAGACAGGAGTCAGGAGTCAGAATGAAGAGGGAAGAAGAAGGAGTCAGAATGAGGAGAGAATCTGCTAAAAGTTTCCAAGATTTAATTGTTTGGCAAAAAGCACATCAACTCGTTTTAGAGGTGTACCGCTGTCTTCAGCAATTTTCCCAAAACAGAAACCTACGGATTAACTTCTCAATTGAGACGAGCGTCTGTATCAGTGCCAGCAAATATAGCAGAAGGCTTTCGGAAAAAGGGTTATGAGGAAGAAGGAGTCAGGAGACAGGAGTCAGGAGTCAGAATGAAAGGGGGAAGAAGGAGTCAAATGGGAGAAGAGAATCTGCTATTCGATTCTTGAATATTGCACAAGGTTCCTTAGAAGAGTCCCGATATTACTTAATTCTGGCAAATGACCTTGAATATGGGGATACTTCAGAATTGCTTCTACATCTAGAAGAAGTAAGTAAATTACTAGATTCTTATGTTGCTGCAATTGAACAACGTAGACAATCTCTTTAGTTAGGAGTCAGGAGACAGGAGACAGGAGACAGGAGACAAGAGAGGAGGAAGTTTTTTGCTCGCGGAGCGCGGAACGGAGTTCTATCGCGCTCTTATCTGGACATAATATTACGCCAAGAAACCCAGTTCTTCATTCTGACTTCTTCTTTCATTCTGACTTCTGACTCCTGACTCCTGACTCCTTCTTCTGGTATTCTGCCATGTCCTTCAACGCCCTCCTGAACCGCAAAGGACACTTTTGGGAACAAAGGTATACTTGTCATGGCTTCCCCAACTCTGACAAAGAAAGGGCCTTAAATACCATCCGTTATATTCATGGCAACCCCAAGGCAGCAGGGATGAAAGAGGGCTTTTTCTACGACTTTTCTAACTATGGCACCTATGAACAATTAACCACTGATGGTATTACCCAATGGCATCCGGCCTTTTTTGAATTAGGTCCATCCTTGTCAGAATGCGCCGATAGATACAAAGGTTTCTGTCGGCGTTACCGAAAAATTGGGTTTAAAGCCTCGCCCTTGTAGGGCGACTTTTTATTTTATTTGCAAGTGAATTGAATATATGCTATGGTATTATTAGTTGCCGGGGGGCACTCGGAAACTCTAAACGGACGTGGAGGGAAGCGTTAGACTACCGCCAAGGAAGCAGCACCCTGTGAAGCGTCAACCCGCCGAGGAGCTACGGCTTAGTAGGAATCCCCGCGCCTTTAGGCCGGGGAGGATGTCAAAAACCAAGGAAAAAACGAACCAAGAAAAGCGACTGGGGCAAGAGAATATTGAGGGGGATATTGAGTAAAGTTCCTAAAACTAAGGTATCCCCTGGTCAAATTCCCTTACCTTTTTTGGTGGAAAAAATTGTCAAGATTGAAATTCCAGCTATTGCCAAAACAGCGATGGACTTTATTAAAGCGAATCGTTTTCCCTATTATTCTGTGGAGTGGTAGGGGCAAAAAAGATATTTTTCTATAAATTATATAAACCTGCCCACTTAACATTAAGGAGTTAGGGGGCGGGTTTTTTTGATCTTCCCCTATTAGTCAAGCTGGAAAATGTGGGTGAAAAACCTAACCCCCCAACCCCCTTCCCTCGTAGGTAATACCAAGCGTGATAAATGTTTGTTACAAATGGTAGGGACGCCCTTATGCAACGTCCGTACGAAAGAAGGAAGAGGGAAGAAGGAAGAAGGGGTCATTTCAGTTATCAGTTATCAGTTATCAGTTATCAGTACCTCTGCAATAAGGAGGCTTGAAATCTGAAATATTCTCTTTTTTTATCCCCTTAAAAGGGGAGGCGCATACCCAGAATTTTTCGGTAAATATTGAAAAAAAGGGAAAAAAGATAGAGATAACTATCCCAAATGAACTGGAACAGCTATTTTTAAGCCTATCCGATCAATATCTACCTTTTTGTAGCATTCTTTTTTCAAATTGGTATAAGGGGGGAAATACTTTCATTAACTAAAGATGACGATTAACTAAAGATGACGAAGCAAGTTTTAATCATAGGTGGATATGGCAGAATTGGTAGTAGTGTTGCTAGAGATTTAGCTACTTATACTGACTCAGAAATTACTATTACTGGACGTAAACCAGAAGCAAATATCAAAGAATTTCTTGTTTCTAGACTTAGCTCTGGAGTTAAATATTTAGCTTTAGATTTAGCAGATAAAGAAAGAGTAGAAAAGATTATTCATTCTTATAGTAAATCTTCAGAAAATTTAGTTATTCATTGTGCAGGTCCTTTTCATCATCGCGATACTAATGTTCTGAAAAATTGCATCGAAGTAGGTGTTAATTATGTTGATGTTAGTGACTACCGTGGGTTTACTGGTAAAGCTTTAGAATATTCTGAAGCTGCTCAAAAAGCTGGAGTTACAGCAATTATTAATACAGGAATTTTTCCAGGAATTTCTAATAGTTTGGCTCGTCAATCTGTCGAACAATTTGATAAACCAGAAGAGATACATTTAAGTTATGTTGTAGGTGGTTCCGGTGGAGCGGGAGTCACAGTTATGCGGACCACTTTTTTGGGTTTACAAAATCCTTTTGATGTCTGGATAAATGGTAAATGGCAATCTGTTAAACCTTATAGCGATCGCCAAATTATTAATTTTCCTAAACCCTACGGAAAAATAGGTGTTTACTGGTTTGATATGCCAGAATGTTTGACTTTGCCGACTTCTTTTCCGGTGAAAACTGTAACTACAAAATTTGGTTCTTTTCCCGATTTTTATAATCATCTTACTTGGATGACTGCTCGTTTATTTCCTGTTAGTTGGTTACAAAATTCAGGGGTAATAGAATTTTTATCTCAAGTTAGTTATAAAATGACTCAAGTTACAGATAAATATAGTGGTACTGGTGTGGCAATTAAAGCGAAAGTTATTGGTAAAAAATCTGGGAAAAAGGCAGATTTTTGCTCGTCAATTATACATAAAGATACTGCAACTGTTACGGGTATTGGTGCTGGTGGTATTGCCGAATTAATTTTGTCTGGGAAATTGAATAAACCAGGTGTTTGGTCTGTGGAAAATTGTTTGTCTACGGAATTATTTGAACAAGTAATGAAGAGTCGAGGTTTTGTGAAAAATTATGGTGAAAAGTCTGTGGTTTATCGACCTTTGAACTGAATTTTTACTTCTACATCGCCGTAATTTTTTAGGCTTTCAACTTTGTCCTCGTAGTTATTATGGCGATAACCGCTACTATTCTAACTACCAACGTTATAATTCTAGTTACTATAAAGGGAATATAAAAGACTACTACTACAGTATTTTTTTGTCTATATCTCTATGAATTAAAGCACAATTAATTTTAACTTTATAGTAGCGATCAAGTAGTGAAGTACTATCCTATAGTGCTGATTATTCTGCTGCAAAAAAATATTTTACTCCAATACTTTAATCCCACTTTTAAATATAACTCTTATGGAATCTATTAAGAATATCCAGAAAAGAGGGAGTAGATAGTTATCCGGATATTACCTGCTCATGAAGAATACTTAACTGTTGGAATCTATTAAGAATATCCAGAAAAGAGGGAGTAGATAGTTATCCGGATATTACCCGCTCATGAAGAATACTTAACTGTTGGAATCTATTAAGAATATCCAGAAAAGAAGGAGTAGATAGTTATCCGGATATTACCCGCTCATGAAGAATACTTAACTGTTGGAATCTATAATGTAAAAACTTGAGGAAAATCTTCATGCAAGAAACAAAAAATAATCAACTATTTACTGAAATTTCTTCAGAAGAATCTGCCACTATTAATGGTGGTCATAATTTCGATGATTGTTACGGTTATAGTCGTTCTCAACGTTATTATCGTCGCCCTGTTAGTTATCAACTACCGTAGTTATCACTATAGTCGTCCTGTACGTTACAGCTATAGACGTTACAATTGCTACTAAAAACTAGCTATGTAATTACCAACTAAATATAGTCTAAACAAATTTCATAAATTCCTTGCTTACTATCTCAAAATAGTGAATATATATATGAAATGGCATACAATATTAAGAGATTAAAATTCATTTTTTAACAGAATAGATATTAATTTATCTGGCATTGATGTGGGAATTTTAGGGGTTGATAATTGCGGAAAATCTGTGTTATATAACTTTATTCTTACCCATTAATTAAAGCATGGTATTGGGAGTACAAGCTCCAGAAAAAACCAAAAAACAATATATATAGAAATAAAATTTGAAAATTCAAAAGAATCAATTATTAAATTAAGAATTTTTTTTGATGTAGGTGGTCAACGCGACCTCTATGCTTTGAAAAAAGATACCTTTAATCAGAGCTATTGTATTATTTATGTTGTTAGAAGTGATTTAATACTTGATATTGGTGGTACTCAAGACAATGATGTAATAATAAAATATAGAGCTGCTCTTGAACTAGATTTTGCTAATATTAGCCAATGGCAAAGAGACTTGAATTTCTGGCAAAGAAATTCATTCTCAAAGTTAATTCTAGTTGGTAATCATTTTGGTTAAATTGATAATGAAGAGACTGTCTCTCATTATTTAAGTTTACGAAATCAAAATAAATATCGCAGAAGATTTAGGAATCATTTTACAGATATTACTGGTGGTCTAGATTCTCCAAAAACATAAATCGAATGGGTTACTGGAAGTCTTGTTTCCCAAAAATTTGCTGCTCAATTAGTTCTCGAAATACTTAAATCCTTAATCTAAAAAGTAACATGAATACTGATTTATATTTTTATATTGTAAATTACAATATAAATATTCCTATTTAGATTGTCAAAAATACCAGAACAGTTGACTCGGATAGTATAGAAGGTCCAGAAGTAATTAAAAGTATTGATAAATTAAATGTTGATGGAATTGCGGAAGTTACAGAAAATAAAATAAATATTTTGTCTAGTAATTTAGACTTTTATATTGAAGTTATGACTAATAAGTTAGATGCAACTAAACGTCCGGCAAAAATAGGCATTAAAGGGAAATTACCTGCATCATCTTTAAATTACTACTTTGAAGACTGGGTTTTTGAAATTCGGAACAAAATTCAAGACTTTGCTGAAAAAATTGAACAGCCAATTCAAGAAAATCAGTTAAAAACCATAGAGTTGAATTTGCGTAATATTTATTATAAAAATCAAGACAAAAGAAAATTTTTACGCATAGGTAAACTATTAATAAAAATTTTTACTCCTGTAATACTAACCTTAATAATCATCAAATACTTTTTTAGTGAAATTGAGTGAATTTTAGTGGGATTATTAATTTCTATCAATAACGTTATTATGTTGCTAATAGAAGATAAATAAAGGAGATATATGACAGAAGAACATTCTTTTCCTTATGGATATGAAGCAAATATTCCAGTTGATAATCCTGGTAAACGTCAAGTTATTTTAGTTTTACCTACAGGTATGCCTGAGAGAATTAAGTATGATTCAGCTTATAGAAAATTAAGAGATTCAATTTTAATTAAAAATACTAATAAAACCAAAAATGGGTTGTGTATCGTAGAAGAATCTATTGATTTATACGATGAAAGTAGTCAAAGTTTTTTACAATCCTTACAGCAAAAAGGTTTGATTGAGCCGGGGAATATTCTTATTCAAAACGCCTATAATCCTAACGATTATTTAAAATTTGATGCAGAAAAAATTAAAACTGAAGTTATTTTCACAAAATGGCAACACTATACAATAGTTGCTGGTTACTTGGGTGCGAAAAAAGTTGAATTAATTAATCAAAAAGATCGAGAGTCTGATTCTAATAAAGATTTCAATTTGAAATCGAGTTTTAGTATTTTTGACTTGTTCAATATAGGTGGAGAATCTTTTACTAAAAGTGTAGAAAAAAAACTCTACAAAATATCAGCAGAATTTAAAGGATCTTTACCAGATATAGAATCGGCTAAACAATACATTTCTGAAAACTTTTTGTCTCAAGACAAAGACATTAATTTTTTAGTTAAAAATCGTGAGAAGAATAACCTAATGGTAAGCTTTGAACAAAATTCAAACTTATTTTCACAAATTGAGAACGGTTTTAGTTTAGCAATGAATATAAAAGTACCCGAATATTTAGTAGATGGAAAAGGGGAGTATAAACAAACTAACAAAAAAATTGAAAAGTTTATTACAAAAGTTGTTTTAACTTTTTCTGAATCCTAAAGAGTAAATATAAAAATAACTAAAATTTTTTCTTAAAATTATACTTCTATAAACTAATAATCCTAGTTTCTCCTTTAGATACTGTAGCTAGAACATCTATAACTTTTGGCATTAAAACTTTCAAATCTACTAAACGATTTGAAGGTGCTCGTCAAACAATTACTGCAATATTGAACTGTGGTAAATTCAACTGAAATGATAAGTTGCGGTCAACTGTAATAAACACATCAAATTGTGTTTCTGCAAGAGCAAGAAGGAGAAACAATAAAATATTTTCCTTTTATTCAACCCTCTTCCTTTTCGGGAGAGGTAATTATCAATTATCCATTATCAATTATCAATTATTGAAGCTCTATACATTCATCCAAAAGAATCTTCATTCTATGCTACTACACGAATAATTTGTTTTCCTATTTATTCTAATAATTCAATCACTTGTTCTTGAGTAACGCTAGGAAAACCATCAAGAAAATCATCAATAGACTCTCCTGCTTTTAAATAGTCAAAAAGTGTTTCTACTGGCACTCTAGTACTAGCAAAAACTTGGATAACTCCCATAATTTCAGGAGACTTACTAATTATTGAAGAGTTTTTAAACATACATAACTTCTTCATCTTGACAACTGACAACTGATAACTGATAACTGATAACTGATAACTGAAAGAGTGCCTCCCATAATTTCAGGAGATTTACTAATTATTGAAGAGTGTTCAAACATAATTTTTCGATCTTGACATTGTATATCTGTATTTTACCGAAAAATTGTGGTCTAAAGCCGACCCTTTTAAGGGGATAAAAAAATAGAATATTCTTTATGTCAATTCCAATGCTTTCCTAGGTCATGCTGTGCAAACAGCTAGGGGTACTGATAACTGATAACTGAAATGACCTCTAGAAAACTCTTTGGGAAATTTCTCCAATAAAAATACTAATGGCTAATTAATCTTCCTTTACTAATATTAGCCATTAGTAGTGAAAATTTTGATACTCAAATACTACTACCAACATTATTCTGACTTAGCAGTAAAATTTCCTTCTTTGTGAGAGCGATCGCCTACTTTTTCTATCCAGTGGAATAACCTCTTTGAGACTTGTAGTTTACCGTTGATAATTGTGTCAGATAAAACAATTGTGCTTGCCAATATGGAGATACAAATTATACTCATATGATTAATTCTATACTTAGACTAGACCGTATAGTTTGATTGTATTTAAAATATATAACTAAAAGTTTGATAATGTCAACTCAGAAAGAAAAAAATCTCAAGGAAAAAAGCTAATGACCAAAATCAAGAGGCTGAAAAAACACGGCCAAGGAGCTGTCGGCAAAGCAGAACAAATATTAAGAGGAGCAATACCAGAATTTCTCAAGAATGGTTATGCTTGTACCAGTATGGACAAAGTAGCCAAAGCATCAGGGGTATCGAAACAGACACTATATAGTCATTTCACAGATAAAGAAGGATTATTCAAAGCCTTAGTCAAGCGAGTAGCTACCAAAAAATTTAATTTTGTCTGGTCACAACCACTTGAAGGAGAACCAGAACAAGTATTGCGCAACTTAGCGGATAGATTACTCACAGAAAATATTAATGATACTGAATATTTAGAATTTGTTAGATTAATTATTGCTGAGTCAGGAAAATATCCAGATTTATCCAAGTTATTTTTAACTCAAATAGCAAAACCAGCAGTAGAAATTTTGACAAAATATTTGCAAGAACATCAAGAATTAAACCTTGACGATCCAGAAGCAACAGCTATAGTTTTTGTTGGTTCTTTAGTATACTTTATTCTGAATCAAAAAGTACTTCATGGTATGGAAGTAATGCCCATGGAAGCTAGCCCTTATATTGATAATTTAGTAGCTTTAATTTCTAGTAAAACAAAAAAAAATGCCTTGAAGAAGGTGTTAGGTAGTAGTTCAACAATTAATAATTAATAATTAATAATTACCTCTTCTTTTCAAGGAGAGGAAAACTTATTAAAAAAAGTTTAAATTACTGAGCAATAATAAATATCTTATAATATTAGATATCTCCAGAAAAAAGGGAGTAGGGAGTAGGGAGTAGAGAGTAGGGAGAAAGAATTGATAATTGCTGTGCGATAATTGATTTGATTTTTTATTATTGGAGATGTCTATTAGATATAACTTGCCAACTTAGGCTACCCTAGTGCCGCTACGCGGAAGTTACAAGTCAGAAGTCAGAAGTATTAATTGGTAAGGCTTTTACGATTTTGTAACTGGTCAGTTATTTCCGCCATTCTACCCAAGATAGTCAAAAGTCATAATTAAGATTTTATGTACTGAAAACTTTGAGGTTATATAGTAATTTCATTTAAGTTGCTTCAAAAACCTGGTCACTTTTAGGCCACAGCTCCGGAAGGCAACAGGTAACAGTTCAATAATGGATAATGGATAATGGATAATTGATAATTACCTCTCCCTAAAAGGAAGAGGATTGAATAAAAGGAAAATTAATTCATTGTTTCTCCACGGCGAGTGAGAGGATTTTTACCTTAATTATTCCCTAAGAAGGTTTGCCAGACTTTTTACTGTTAGTAAATAACCAACTCTTGTTTGACATCTCATTTGAAAACGCTATAGTAATTTCAAGCAATTATTTCAGATCATAAGTTGGAAATTATATTGTGACATCTATCTTTAAAGTAAATTGGTATTAGTATATAGTCAGCCAAGAAAGCATGACAAAAATACTTAAATTCAGTCTTCAAGACTAAGGACAAACCCCCAAATCAGGACAAAATTATCAAGTCTAATTACCATCAACGATTAAATAAAGAAAACTAATACTAAGGACAAACAAAAAAATGACTACACCAATTGTTGCCTTACAACAACCAAAAGATATTTCTCTAGGAGAAATAGAAGAAGAATTAAGTAAAATTTGGCTTAGTCAAAATGGAGGAAAAGCAGCACCCATTGCTACCAGAGCTGCTACCTTTAGCATGGTAATTTACGAACCAGAAGAATTTCAACAATTGCTAGGGGGATTAGGATTCTATGAAGGCCCCATTGATGGCATTCATGGGCCACAAACTAGGGATGGAATTAGAAATGCACAAAAGACATATCAATTGCCAATCACGGGTAGAGTAGACCCGGAAACCCTAGCTAAATTGCGCGAGGAATTTGCCAAACAACCAGGAGACCGACAACAAGTCACAAATATTAATGTCAGAGGATTTAGTTTAGCAGATGCGATCGCAGCTCAGAACCCCTGTCGTATAGTTACTCTGTGCCCAAATATTGGGGAGGAAGATACAGGGGTAACAGCTCAAGTATCTGCTTACTGCCCAATCCAGAAACAAAATACCTCAAATCTAGTTTGCAGTGAATATGTCACCCTACGGGGAACAAAATCAGCAATGGAAAGGGTAGGTGAAACAGTAGTATCATTAATGATTCCCGATCTACCTAAATTTGTATGGTGGAAAGCAACTCCCAACACAGACCAGGAATTATTTCGGAGTTTGTGTGAGAGCAGCAACTGTATAATTATGGATTCCTGTTACTTTTCTGATCCAGAATCAGAGTTTTTAAAGATGCAGGAGTTGATTGATAACGAAACCTATATTGCCGATCTCAACTGGCACCGTCTTTCAGCTTGGCAAGAATTAACTGCTGCTGCTTTTGACCCTCCCCAACGACGGGCGGCTTTATTGGAAGTTGACACTATTACACTTGACTATGAAAAAGGAAATGCTGCTCAAGCACTCATGTTTTTAGGTTGGTTTGCTAGTCGTCTTGATTGGAAACCAGTTTCTTATGCAGAAGTGGGTGGTGAGTATGATATTACTCATATAAAATTTCATGGGCAAAATAATCAAGAAATTGTTGCCGAATTAGCAGCTATTCCTACTGCTGACTTTGGTGAGATTCCTGGAGACTTAGTCGGTGTGCGTTTGGGTTCGACTAATCCTAATGCTGATATTAATTGTTGTACAATTTTGTGTTCTGAAACTACTGGTTGTATGCGTTTAGAATCTGGCGGTAAGGCGCAGTCTTGTCTGACGGAACAGGTAACAGCATTAACCGATCAGAAGGCGGAAGCGTTGATGGCGCAGCAGTTACAACGTTGGGGAAGGGATGTTTTATATGAGGAAAGTTTAGAAATGACAGCACAGATACTGAAGTTAAATGAGAAAGAGGAGTCAGGAGTGAGGAGTTAGGAGTCAGGAGTAAATGTTTAAATCTCCTTTAAACCTCTCCGCGCAGCTTTCGGTTTATAGAAAGCATTTGGGATCTATTTAAAAACAGAGGGAGAGTGTGGGAAGGGTGGGGAGTGTGGGAGCTGTGGGAACCCACCCCTCGCCCCTCCCCCTCCCAAGAGGGGAATTTCGGGAGATGGGAGGAAATTTCAACCTGCTTTGCGCGTTCCCTTTCTTGGTCAGCATTTTTGTTCAAAAGGAAGGAACTAACTAATCTGTACGGATGTTGCATGCAACGTCCCTACCTATTCCCTACCCCCTAAGCACGAAATCATAGCTAAATTCACCAACACCTGATTTTTTAATTTTGACTGATATAGCAATGTGCGCTGGCATATTTACAAATTGCAGGAGATGTCCAATAGCTAAAAGTCTTATATTATCAGCCTTTTATTCCCCCTGTTGCCTGTTGCCTGTTGCCAGATGAGCTGCGCACAGCGCTATAACTGATAACTGATAACTGTTCTAGAGGAGTGTAATAAATGAGTGAAGTCCGTAACTGGTTGAAAAGTATTCCTGCTCAAGACAAAAAAACTGCTGTTCAAATGAGAGTTGGGGAGTTATTAGAAGCTGGAAATTTCCAACAGTTATATCAATATTTGATAGATTTTGATTTTATTAAAGCTAAAATTGCTGTCGATGACCTACAGGTATTAATAGAAGATTATAACTCAATATTACACCCTTCAAAACCATCAGATATTACCGATAAACAAATAGAAGCTTTGAGATTAATTCAAGGAGTATTTCGTCTATCAGAAGATATTATCAAACAAGATAAAAAACAACTAATAGAACAACTTTGGAGTCGTTTAGTAGGCATTGAAAATCCAGATATTAAAAACTTATTAGAACGGGCAAAAAAAAGTAGAAGAACTGCTTGGTTGCGTCCTTTAGTTCCTACTTTTGCACCCCCCGATACAGAATTAATTCGTACTATCAAAGGTCATACAGAAGTTATCAATACTATAGTAGTTACAACCGATAATCAATACATAATTTCCGGTGCTAGAGATAATCAAATTAAAGTATGGAATCTGGAAACAGGAAAAGAAGAATTTACTCTCACTGGTCATAAAAAAGAAGTCACATCATTAGCAGTAACATCTGATAGAAAACTACTTATTTCAGCCTCAGCAGATGAAACAATAAAAGTTTGGGATTTAATCGAAAAAAAACCAATAATTACCCTAAATAGACATGATGCACCAGTAACTTCAGTAGTTATTACACCAGACGAAAAAGAATTTATTTCTAGTTCTGATGATGGTACTATTAAAATCTGGAATCTAGAAACAGGGGAACTTCTTCACTCTATTAAAGCTCATAAAGCAGAAGTAAAATCTGTCACAATTACACAGGATGGAAAAAAAATAATTTCAGCTTCCTTTGACAAAACTATCAAAGTTTGGAATCGAAAAACAAGGAAATTAATTAAGACACTTAAAGGTCATACTGCAGAAGTTGAAGGAGCCGCAGTTACACCAGATGGAAAGCGAGTTATTGGATACGACCTTGATGGAGAATGGGAGTTCTTGTTCGGTTGGATTTATGTTTGGGATATAAAAACAGGAGAACAAATATTTCAATTATCTGGTCATGATAGTGTAGTTGAATCTGTAGCAGTAACCCCTGATGGTAAACACTTAGTTTCTGCATCCGGTGATTCAACAATTAAAGTTTGGGATTTAGAAACAGGAAAAGAAATTGCTACTTTTAGAGACCATCGTTATTATGTAAATGATATTGTCATTACAAAGGATGGTAAACTGGCAATTTCTTGTGGTTCTGAGGCTAGTATAAAAGTTTGGGATTTAACAAAAGTTTGGGAAAATAATCGGGTAAATTATACTCCTATTGGTCATCCAGAAGAGGTCGATGCTGTTGCTATTGCTCCTAATGGTAAATGGGCAATTTCTGCTGCTTGTGACTTTAGATTAAAAGTCTGGGATTTAACAAATTTTTCTGAAGTTTGTAATATAGAAATAGAAGGCTTTCAAGTAGTACGTTGTTTTGCAATTACTCCAGATAGTAAACAGATATTTATTGGTTTTAGCAGTACAGAACCTAGTACTGAAATCAGAAAAATGAAATGTCGTAATCCCAGAACTCAACAAGAAACATTAGCTTTTTTATCCCCTTTACATTTAGGGAATTTTATGGTATTAACCCCAGAAGGTGAAGCTCTTATTTCTGGATATTGGGGAAACCGTGGAATGAAGATTTGGGATTTAGAATTAAAGCAAGAAGTTGGCTATTTAGGAGGTCATGAAGAGGAGGTATCTTGTATAGCAATAAGCCCTGATGGTAAGTATGTAATTTCAGGTTCTCACGATACAAATGTTATGGTTTGGGATTTAGAAACAGAAGAAAGAGTTTTGATTTTGACTGGTCATGATGACTTAGTTAATTCTGTTGCAGTGACTCCCGATAATAAATATGTGATTTCAGGTTCTTATGATCATGATGTGAGAGTTTGGGAGTTGGAAACAGGGGAGAAAGTTGGTGTGTTTAGAGGTCATGAAAGAATTGTATTAGATGTTGTAGGATTAGCAAAGAGTCGAGCTATCTCTGCTTCGGAAGATAAAACTTTGAAATTGTGGGATTTAACAACTAAAAAGGCGATCGCTACTTTCATTGGAAGTAGTGGATTCAAACGTTGTGCAGTTGCACCGGATGGGAGAACTATTGTTGCTGGTGATTATTTTGGGAGATTACATTTTTTATATTTGGAAGGGTGAATCAGAAGGAAGAAGGAAGAGGGAAGAGGGAAGAAGGAAAATATTGTTTTGTCTGAGTTTTACAGCGCTTTTCATTTCGGTAGACCACAGTAGGGGCGAATGGCATTCGCCCTCACTAGATTTAGTAGTAGACCGACACAACTAAAATGGTGCGTTAGATTCAATTCAAAAGTCAAAAGTCAAAAGTCAAAAGTAAGAATTTTCAAGTTAAAAGCTAATACACACCTAAAACTGTGTCAGTCTACTACAAAATTTACTACTTTAAAATTTACTGTTGTTGTTGACTTGCTGCTTTCGACTGAGCAACTGCTGCGGCAAATTCTGGATTTTGTTGTAGGTCTTCTGGAACTCCTCTTGCTTCATGTAAACCGATAGTATTTGACCAGTTAGTTTCATTATCCCATTTGATATTGCTGAGGTTGGCACCACTGAGGGTGGCATCTCTGAGGGTGGCATCTCTGAGGTTGGCACCAATGAGGTTGGCATCTCTGAGGTTGGCATCTCTGAGGTTGGCATCTCTGAGGTTGGCATCTCTGAGGTTGGCATCTCTGAGGTCGGCACCAATGAGGTAGGCACCACTGAGGTTGGCACCAATGAGGTAGGCATCAATGAGGTTGGCAACACTGAGGTTGGCACTACTGAGGTCGGCATCACTGAGGTCGGCATCACTGAGGTCGGCATCTCTGAGGTTGGCACCACTGAGGTCGGCATCACTGAGGTTGGCATCTCTGAGGTTGGAATCTCTGAGGTTGGCACCACTGAGGTCGGCATCTCTGAGAAACTTACCTACTATTTCTACAAAATTGTTAATCCCAAAACATTGACTATAACCAATAATCCTCAATAATTTTGTTTCCTCAAAATCTTCACTACCATATTGACCACAAGGATGAAAATGCAGCTGCTCCCGCAACTCCTCCTGAGACCTCCCATAACGATGCAACTTAAACAACAAAATCATCACATTCAACCCCGTATAAATATCCACCCGACGTTGCCCAGACTCAATACCCCACTGCCACAACTGCCTCGTCTTTTTCTGAGGTAAAACTTCCTCCCTCTCCTCAATAAACTCCCCTTCACACCAGTCTAGATAAAAACCATGTAACCGCTCAAACAACACCACCAACTCAACATGATTTTTCACCAACAACGCCATCAAATATTCCACAACCTCCACCGTCAAACTGCTATAACCAAACAGATCGTAAACCCGCCACTCAAATTCCTCATCAGACACCACATAAGTCTTACGTCGCTTCCCAGTTTTCTCCGTCAAATCTTCCAGACCTTCCACCATCCGTTTTGCACAGAGAAACTCACCAAAACTCTTGTGGAAAAACTCCACCGAATTTTCTGCCTTTGCTGCCGACTTCAAATAAAACGCAGCTAAAGCATTTTTCAATCCATCCTCTCGCTTATTTTGCCGAGCATTCTCAATTAAATCCTGCAACTCCTTATATCCCTGTTTCAGCAGTCGGTCTTCAATCATTTTTATTGCAGCATATTTCCCTCCAGACTGCACTACACATAACCCTGCTTCTGCCAATAAAATTTCTAAATCTTCCGGGCCCAACTTCGTAATTTCCGGATTAAGATTTTTACCCTCTTCTACTCGCTGTTTTTCCAGTACCCACTCCAACGCTTGCTCATAGACTGAGACTTTCGCCCCACCAACATCAGCATTAGCAAACATCTCTACCTGTAACTGCTTATCCCGGTGCATTGCAGCGAGCAAATACAACAACAGTGGTTCCCGTGCCAACTCCTTAACCTGCTTCGGACATTCTTGACTCCGCAAAAACTCCCGAAACTTTTCTGTTTCCTCTTGCGCAACAATAGTCTGCCACTTCTCAAACCACCGTTTCTGAATTTCGTCATCCATGGGCAAAATACTTACCCGCTCTAAATTAGGAGGCATCAACCTTTCAATTCCATAAAGTGCTAAAGGTCTTCCAGTAATTAAAACCCGATGACTGCGCTCGTTATTTTCTGCTGCCTGTTTCTGAAACTGTGCCACTTGGTCTAAAAACACCTTCAACTCATTACTTGCACCGCGCTCCAACAACAACTCATCAAACCCATCCAGCAAAAACAGAAACCGAGTATTGTGGTCTGTCAACCAACCACTATCGCTAGTAACAAAATCTCTACCCACTGCATTAGCTAGAGTCTCATCAATATTTGCAGCAAAATTTCTTATATCCCGTAACCGAATTAAAATCGGCGTATATATAGGATGTAATTCCTGACGTACCCAGTCAGCAAACATTCGGCAAAATACACTTTTTCCTCTTCCCGGCCCTGCTTGAATAAATAACACCTGTTTATCTTTCTTTTCATCCAACAAAATTGTTTTGGCCCACTCCTCAATATTCTGGGGTGTTGCTGTTTGTTCAACCTTCCCATCGGAGTTAACAGGTTTAACTTCTAGTGGTACATAAATTTGTCGAAAAGTAAAATTTTCATCAAATACTTTTTCCTGTGGTTTAGTAGCGATCGCCTCCTTCAAATAATTATCAATACTGCCATAAACCTCCAAATCTTGCTGCCATCCATACCCATAAATTCCAGCTAATTTCTTAGCATTGTCTTTCACCTGTACCACTGCTTCTTTCATATAACGGTGGGTACTGCGAGAAACTCTTTCGGCAACAATTTTAGCTTGATTTTCAGCTAAACCAGATTCTTTAAAACGTTCAATCAAAATTTCATCAAACTTTTCCCTCCAAGGTGAATCATAGAAACTAACCAAAATTTTCCAAGGTCCTTTGTCATTAAAATTAATTTCTTCATCCAAATTTTGAATCCGTTTTTGTACCGCATCCGATGCCTCAGTTTCTGTCAGTTTTTCCGATATTTCAGGATGGTATATTAAAAATCTTCGTAAACTTTCTAAATAAGCAACCTGAGCCACCAATTGTACTTCATCTTCTAAAGTAGGCTCCTGACGAGTTTTTTCAATAATAAAAGTAATAATTCCAGTTGCAATAGGCAAAAAAGGTAAACCAGCCCCAGCAACTTTTCCAAGGGGAGAATTTAGTACATCCAAAACTGAATCAATATTCTCAATAAAAGGTTTTAATTCTTTAGCATCCTTATTTTCTTGTAGAGCTTTTGCTATTTCCAAAACAGCCTTACCAGACTCAACTCCACCTTTAACAGTTTCTGATAAATTCAATTCTATTTCTGTGTTGAGAACTCGCCAAATATTCCGCCAGAGTTTACTTGCCATAGTTAATATCTCCTCCTTTAATTTTTGCCCAATATATTTGTATATCTACAGTTTGATTTCTGTAAATTCCCGATGTTATATCATGTCCGGATGATTAGGTATAATTAAAGCTTGTAGTAGGGCTTCAGCCCGAAATTTAGATAGATAGGGCTAAAGCCCAACTACAAGCAAAAACTTTTTTATCACTGATTATTCGGAAATAGATAACCCTGTAGGGACGTTGCATGCAACTTTATGGTTTACTCAGCGGTACTTAAATCCCCCTTACAAAAATAACTTCTGTACGGGCGATTCGCGAATCGCCTCTACTGACTTCTGACTTCGTTAACACTCTACCAATAATTCTACTTTCAGAATATTCCTGCTGCAGGGCCTGTAAACAAGCACTCGCTGACTCCCCAGGTAAAGCAGCAAGTAACCCCCCAGAAGTCTGTGGGTCAAACAACAATGGATAAAGAACATGAGTACTTACCTGCTCCGAATTTTGAATAGATGCAGATATCCGCAGATTTTCCGGATATAGCGAACTAAAAATACCTTGCTGCAAAATTTCTGCCACTCCTGGCAACACAGAAATCGCCTCCATTTCCAACTCCACAGCAACTTGAGAAGCTTTCACCATTTCCAGCAAATGTCCTACTAATCCAAATCCCGTCACATCCGTACAAGCAGTCGCACCATATTCTAATAACAGTTTGGCAGCATTCTGATTTGAAATCAACATTGATTCAATTGCACTTTCAATCCAACGTCCCTTTGCCCGCAAACGCATATCCGCAGCAAATAACACTCCCGTCCCCAACGCTTTCGTCAATATCAGCACATCTCCCGACTGCATCCCACTGTTGTACAATAGTTTCTCCGAAAATGCTAAACCATTGCAGGTGAGACCAAAAGCTAATTCTGCTCCCTCAGTTGTATGACCCCCCATCAAAACAGCACCTGCTTGATTAAGAATTTCCGTTGCTCCCAATAACAGTTGATATAAATCATTCTCTTGTTGAGTAGATGAAGCATAAGGAATAGTAGCGATCGCTAAAGCACTTTGAGGTGTTGCTCCCATGGCAAATAAATCGCTCAAACAATGATTAGTCGCTATCTTTCCCAATAAATAAGGGTCATCTACCAATGCCGGAAAATAATCAATTGTCTGCACCATTACCTTATCTGTTGGCACCCTAACTACTGCAGCATCATCAGGGGTATTTATACCAATCAAAATATCATCCCTCTGTGTTTGCTGTTGAATATGGTGCAGCACCTTCTCCAAAACCTTACTTCCTACTTTTGCTCCACAACCAGCACAGTGCATAATTTCGGAATCTTTCCTCTTTCTACTCTTCCCTTTCCCAGAGGAGGGATAACTTCTACCTTCCATCTTCAGGTTAGTAAACTTATCCATAAATTTGCGGTCAATGTGGTCTTTCCAACGCCAAAGTAAAGACTCAGGACCAAATCCCATTTTGCCACGAGAAGCGATCGCTCTTTGGTCTCCAGTACCAATCAAAATCAGGAATTTTTTCTGAGGTATAAATGACTTTAGAGGTTTTTTCTGGAGAGCGCGTTGTAAATTTTCCAATAACGGTTTTCCTTGTCGTACTGCAAAAACACCAGCTTTTGGTCGTGAATGGTTAACCATTGTTGCCACATCTCCCGCAGCAAAAACTTGTGGATGAGAAATTGATTGTAGTTTGTCATTGACTAAAATAAAACCACTGGCGTCTGTTGCTAACCCCGCTGTTTGTAACCAAGGTGCAGCAGATGCTTGAGTTACCCAAAACAGGATATCGCATTCTATTTGTAATCCCGAATTACAGTGAATAATTTTGGGTACAAAGTCTGGAATTTTCTCATCATTCATCCGTGTATCCGTGGCAAGAACACTGTCTTGCCCATCCTTGTCTTGGGTTTTCCTCTCATCCATCCGTGTATCCGTGGCAAAATCACTGTCTTGCCCATCAGTTGCAAGAACACTGTCTTGCCCATCCTTACTTTTCACCCCAATAACATTTTCTTCTAAATGCAATACCACACCACGACTTTTCAGAATTTTCTCAACTTGCTTTCCCACCCAACGATGGCGTCCGGGTAATAGTCTTGTCGTGCGATGAAACAGATGCAACTCCAGGTTATTAGTCGGTTTTCTAGCATTCTGATAAATGTTGTGGAGATGACTTTGCACCGAAAATGCTAACTCCACACCCCCGACACCACCTCCAACTATTCCGATACAGATTTTTTGTTCTGGTGACTGAGCAACTGTTGTGGTTATCTGATGCCAATAGGTGAGAAATTTTGATATGGGTTTGACAGGAATAGTATATTCTCTTGCTCCCGGAACAGTTAAACTAGCGGGAGTACTGCCAATATCAATAGATAGTACATCAAAAGTTACAGGTGGACGGTTAGCACAAATTACCTGATTTTTCTCCAGGTCTAAACCAATAGCGCGGTCTACAAATATTCTAGCTCCGGCAAATTTTGCTAAGGGACGCAGGTCAATATGACATTGATCAAAGGTATATAAACCTGCCACATATCCAGGTAGCATCCCAGAATAGGGAGTATGATATACATCTGTAATTAGAGTTAATCTTACTCCTGGTATAGGGTTCATCGCAAAATTTTTAATAGCGATCGCGTGGCTATGACCGCCGCCTATTAATACTAGGTCTGTTTCTGTTGGTGTGGATAATTTCATTATGAATTTAGAATTTATAATTTATAATTTAGAATTACCTCTTCTTATAAATTTTTCGGTAAGAGGGAAGAAGGAAGAATTCAAGAATTTAGAATTTAAAATTTAGAATTTAGAATTACCTCTCCTTGAAAACGGATAGGATTGACGAACAGGAAAATTTTTATTTTTTATCCCCTTAAAAGGGGAGGCTTTAAACCACAATATTTTGGTAATAAACAAATCAGAACTAAAAGCAAAACAATCGAAATAGGTAAATTATAGGGTTGGAGCGGTTATTTTTAGGTATAATTTTAAGCCTTTTTTTTGTAGCATTATTTTTTCATGCTTGGTATAATGGAAATTTAAAAAAGCAGATAAAAATGATAAAAATAGTGAGTTAAAATTAAGCTTAGATCGAGCATAAAATCCAAGATTATTCCTTGAAGAAAATATCTGAAAAGTTTTTTGATACTGAATTTTGCTCCCCTATCCCCCCAACTTTATTTTGCCCCCCTAGCCCCCCAACTTTGGGGGGAATAAGAGTCAATTTGCTGGCTCTAGTCCCCCAATTTTGGGGGATGCGCGGGGGCATCGACTATAAAACCCAAGATTATTCCTTTAAGAAAATATCTGATAAGAAGATATCTGAAAAGTTTTTTGATACTGAACTTTGCCCCCCGAGCAAGCCAACTTTGGGGGGAATAAGAGTCAATTTGTGCTTCTAAAAGTCCCCCAAAATTGGGGGATTTAGGGGGCTTAGATGTAGCAAATGGGACTTCTCAGACAACCTCTAAATTGAAAAATCAAATATCAGTAGTAAAACTGATTTTCTATATCATAATTATGAAGCATTAAATCTTCATAAGTGGAGAATTTAGTAAGCATTCAGCAGTAAGCTATCAGCTATCAGCTTCTGAGACATATCTATGTTTATTGCCACAAAATTGTATAGGCTTGTCACTAAAGTTTGCTGTTCTTGCATTTCAATTATCTAATAGTATAAGTTAAAATAATCCTGACTTCATTTATTAAAAAGTACAGACTCGCTGAACGCTGACTGCTAATAGCTGAATGCTTACAGAATTTATTTTAACTTCCAATCGAATAGATAATAAAAAATAGGAATTAGAGTTGGTAAAAAATAGAAATTCTTGGACAGACTACTATTCTGCCCAAGAAATACAATACAAAAATTAAAACATTCTATCGCTACCGCGATCGCCTACTTAGGGCTTGCGCTCATAAAGCGAAAAGTCAGGACAGCTAAGGTAATGAAGCTTTTTATATTCAGTTTATCTCCTAGTTATTGGCTCTTATTTGTCTCAAAATACTGAAATTCAAGAAAATTTCTTCACATAAAATGGCCGAAACCGTTGCCTGTTCCTCCACAAATCGACCCGTCTCCGAGTCTCCGCGTCTCCGCGTCCCCGTGTCCTACTCAAGCAACCAATTTTTTCAGAAAGCCCTACTTAGTGGGCACAACCATTACCATGATAGTCATCAGTATCATAAAATCCATTCTTAGTGCCAAAGAATAGACAACCAATACTAAACAACACAGTTAATCCAATTAAAATTAATTTGATATCCATAATGACAAGCTCCTTTATATGAATTTAACTCAAACAAATGAAATTATAGACAATACTTGGCTAGAACGCCCATCTCCCGAAGTTGCCCCAGATTTAGTAGGCTGTACTTTAGTGCGACAGATGTCCAATGACAAAATTATCCGTAGCACCATCGTAGAAACGGAAGCTTATGCACCAGGAGACCCTGCTTGTCACGCTTATCGCAGTCGTACCCCACGAAATGCTGTGATGTTTGGCCCTCCAGGAATGAGCTACGTTTATTTCATTTACGGAATGTACCACTGTTTAAATATTGTGACAGATGCAGATGGGGTTCCTAGTGTTGTCTTAATTAGAGCTTTACAATTGGAGTCTGTGCCAGATTGGTTATGGGAATATATCCCAAAACAAAAATCAAAACCTAAAATTTCTCGTCTTGCTGCTGGCCCAGGTAAGCTTTGTCGTTTACTTGATATTGACCTTAGTTTGAATGGTTCACCTCTGGGAGTGGGAGGACCTATGTGGTTGGAACATCCCACGAGGCAATTTCAGAAAGATTTGCAAATAGTACAAACAACTCGTATTGGCATTACGAAAGGGACTGAGTTACCGTGGCGGTGGTATTTGGCAAATTGTGATGCTGTGTCTAAAACTTAATTAGGAGTCAGGAGTCAGGAGACAGAAGACAGGAGACAGGAGACAACCCACCCCTCGCCCCTCCCCCTCCCAGGAGGGGAGAAATGGCTCGGGAGGGAGGAGGTAGGATTCAATAATTAATAATTAATAATTAATAATTAATAATTAATAATTACCTCCACAGTGAAAACGGAATGGGCTGAATAATTATGAAAAATTTTTCTTGTTTCTCCACAGCGAGTGAGAGGATTTTTACCTTAATTATTCGGATTTGAATTGTCAATTTGGGATTTTTCTGCCCAACTATGAGCCTAAAATACTAACTTTTTGAGCGTTTTATACGTGATACCAGGCATTTTTTTCGAGTCCAAAAAGGCACTTGTTTTTATATGTCAATGCTTTTAGATTTAATCAGCAAGCCCTAAATAAAAAATATGAGAATTTTAAAACAATCTCCATCACTACAACAAGCTTTTCAAGCAAAAATTCAGGAAAAATTTTCTGAAAATAGACAAGAAGTGAAACAAGATTTAGGGGGTGGTTTATTTGGATAAATTGGCGCTGTTTTTTTTCAGTTTAAACAATTTAGAAACCAAATAAAAGGCAACTTAGGCGAGACTTTTTTATCATTATTACTCATGTCACTACCTGACAATTGGGTAATGTTTAAAAATGCTTTAATTCCCACAAAATCTAGAAACCTTACAGAAATTGACCTTTTAATTATTGGGAATGCAGGTGCTTTTTTAGTAGAAGTAAAAACCTGGAAAGGTTCATTTTCTGCTAATCAAGATAAATGGAAAAGACGAGAAGGAGCAAAGTGGGTTCCCTTAGAAAATAGCCCTACTTCTCAAAGTATATATCACAAAAAAATGTTTGAAAATTTGATTATTCCTCAAGTTTCTGGTTTCCCTGAAAATTTTATATTTGCTCCTGTTGTTTTTCCTGTAGCAAAATGGATTGGCACAACTAATTGTTCTGTGCCTGTATTACACGGTTTTCAAGAACTAACACAGATGTTACAGCAAGACCCTAAATGTTTAACAAATGAACAAGTTTTAATAATTAGTAAATTAGTTGAGAATTGCGATATTTCAGATATCCCTAAACCTTCTGCAAAACCAAAGCCTATTTTACGAAAACCTTCTGAAAAATAATTCATAATCATACCAATTTGAAAAAAGAATGTTACAAATAATTTGGGTAATTAAAATACTTTATAGGAGATGGATCTTGGACTAAAAAGATAAATTCATACCTAAAAACTGCTATTAAAGTTATTCATTCTGACTCTTGACTTCTGACTCCTGACTCCTAAGAAATATCCTAACTATTTGTAGCAAAATTTATCAATTTGGTATAAGAAAAACTGCTGCAAATTCTTCTACTCTACTACAGAATAAAAAGAACAGTTCACTTATTCCTCTACTCCCTTACTCAAGAAAATGTAGCAAACACTTATCACGCTTGGTATAATATTTTTTGCCGATAATTTTTGTGAACAAAGTATATGCAACTGACACAGAATTGCTCTACTCTATATTATGTACTCAATAATTAATATAGAGTTGTAATATGCCCAGAACTCAACGAAATGATAACTTCATTGACAAATCATTTACGGTCATGGCAGATTTGATTTTGAAGCTGCTACCAACAAATAATCAAGCTAAAGAGGCTTTTGCTTATTATCGTGATGGAATGTCGGCACAGGGTGATGGTGAATATGCTGAAGCATTAGACAATTATTATGAAGCTTTGAATTTAGAAAATGACCCTTATGACCGGAGTTATATTCTTTATAATATAGGTTTAATTCATGCTAGTAATGGCGAACATGATAAAGCATTAGAATACTATCACGAGGCTTTAGAAAATAATCCGAGAATGCCTCAAGCTTTAAATAATATTGCTGTAATTCTTCACTACAGAGGAGAACAGGCAAAAGAAAAAGGTTTATCAGAAGAAGCAAATGGTTGGTTTGATAAAGCAGCGGAATATTGGCAACAGGCAATAAGTTTAGCTCCTAATAATTATATTGAAGCTCAAAACTGGTTGAAAGTTACTGGGCGATCGACTAAAGATGTATTTTTCTAAAAATAGTTAATTTTAGAGTTTTGAAAAGAGGAAAAATTACTAATGATTGACAGCGAACAAGTCCGTAAAGTTGCACATTTAGCTAGATTAAAACTTAACCCAGAAGAAGAGGAAAAATTTACGACTCAGTTAAGTAGTATTTTGGATTATTTTGAGCAGTTGAGTGAATTAGATACAGAGAAAGTACCTCCTACTACTAGGGCAATTGATGTTAGTAATATCACTCGTGATGATGATTTGGAAAAGTTTCCCAATAGAGAAGAAATTCTCTCCTGCGCTCCAGAGCAAGATGGAGACTTTTTTAGAGTTCCTAAAATTATGAGTGAAGAGTCATAATTCAACGATCAGGGCAATATATTTATAGTTGCCCTGTTATACTTTTTCACTGAGTTCAAAAGTCAGAAAAATTTTCTTCTCCAAAGTATTCAGTAAGTTTCTCCTTTTCTTTTAGCTGATTCTCGGTTTTATAGGCATTAACTTATTCTATAGAGCCATCGTAATTATCTTCTAGGCTATCTGAAGAAAAGTCAGAAAAATTTTCCAAAAGTTCGCAATCTCTGACTTCAAAATCTGTATAATTTATAAATCCAATTGGGTATTCCCAAACATTCCATTCGACTTCGACTTCAAACTCTTCTTGTTCGCTATAGAAGCTAAACCTTGCACAGTAACATAACTCCGGGCCCATTTGCCTTTCCTCAGCCTCAACTATTTCCCACTCCAAGTCATCAGGGTACGCCTGAAATACTTCACCTGTTTCTGGAATTTTTAGTCTAGCGATTCCCGCACATTTAATAGTCATATTTTTTCCCAAATTACTTCTCCCTATTGTATCCAAACTTTACTGCACTTGCTTTGAAGAAGGAGACAGGAGACAGGAGACAGGAGAGAAATTACATGGGGATAGTCAACGAAGGGCCGCTCCGCGTCTACGCTCCCCCAAGTAATGCGTGAACACTCCCGTTGACGGTGGGGTATTAAACCCATAAAGAAAATGATAAATATTGTCCGTTGAATAGACCATAATAATTTGAATAAGTCACACAAAGCATTCTGCCCAAGTCCGGTTTGGGTAAAAATGGTCAGGAGCAAGGTGCGTTAATTTAAGGCGATCGCTAGTTTTCTGTTCAAAACCAAATACTATTACTCCTCCTAAAAAAACTGTGCGAAACGACGTAACACCAAATATTCCCAACTAAAAATCGAATACCCATAGCCTTGTTGCTTAACTGCTTCAACCTGTTTTTCTACTGTATTAAGCGAGAAAGGAACAACATTCCAGACTGCTGAGAGACCAACTCCAACTGGCACATAATAAGAAGCAGTATAAATACCAGAATTTGATAAACTTGCTATTACCGCTTCTGGTGTTGGACGATAAACCTGCAACACTATTTCATCTACTATCCCTTGTTCCACCCACCACAACCAATCTTGATTATATTTCGATACAGCAAAGTTGTAAGGGTTAGGGGAAACACTAACCACCATTTGGGGATTTTTGGCTTTAATATGACTATAGACTTTTTGGGTGAAACTGGTTAACGCCTGACGTCGAGCGCTACTACCAAAAGCTTTAGGAACACTCCAATGATCGTCTAATTGAATACCTGCTAAATCTTTAATTTTGAGGATATCATCTATGTGACCTAAGATATATTCTTGAACTTCTGGATCAGCTGGATCTAGCCAGACATTTCCATCCTCTACAGTTTCGCCTTCTGCTGTTTTGAGCAACCAATCTGGATGCTCCTGAACAATAGCATTTCCAGGATTAAGCATCATACCATATTCAAACCAAGCATAAGGTTTTAATCCTTGACGCCGAGATTCTTGGGCCGCCGCTTTGAGAGGATTAGTCAAAGGAGGACGTAATAGAAAGTGAGTATAACTGCGAGAAGTCGGGTAAAGAGTTCCTTTTAAGCCATAAACACTGAAGTAAATGCGATCGTATCCTGAGAGAGAAAGCTGATGTAAGATTTCATCTAAGAATGTGGTGTGATGTAGAAATGCTGTTGCAACATTGGTCAACCAAATACCCTGCATCTTTTCTTTGACTACAGGAGAACGAGAAGGTGCATGATGAGTTGCCACCACCAATAAACAAACTACTATGGCAATGGTTAACCATTTGAGGTTTTTGATGATTTTTCCCATTAGACATCCCCAGAAACTAAGTTTTACTCTTCTAAAAATTACACAGGTTTGAGATTAATTTTCGGAGAACTCTATTTTGAAGTTAAATTTTTGGGGTTGCACATTATGGAATGATATCAAATCCGTTTAATTCGGCACGTACAAAATGTTCCATCTTCAACCATTACCAAATATTTCTCGATACCCCCATCCCCCCATCTCCCCATCCCCCCATCCCCCCATCCCCCCATCCCCCCATCTCCCCATCTCCCCATCTCCCCATCTCCCCATCTAATTACACCGATGCTACCGGATTTGATATGATATTGCCGATTAGTTTATACC
>NZ_JAAHGO010000049.1 GCF_010672455.1 Okeania sp. SIO2C9
TAGAGGGTCGAGGTGGTAATATTTCTATTAACGCAGAAGGGGTTTTTCTGGATACAGATAGTCAAATTACTGCCACTTCAACTTTGGGCATTGACGGTACAGTTGAACTTAATACTCAAGTAGACCCTACTCAAGGAGTGGTCAGATTATCTGCAACAGTCATAGACGCTGATTCATTAATGGCCAACAATATATGTGCCCCGACTCAAGCCCAAAAAGAGGGTAATTTGTTTGTGATTACTGGTCGGGGGGGTCTACCACCAGATCCAACTCAACCATTAACAGTATTGAGAGGAACAGTAGAATGGGAAACGAACACTCATATAGGTAAATATGAGAACACAACAAGGATCGTTTCTCATCACAGACAACCAGTAAAAGTTTACCATCGCCCACAGAGTGCAGATTTACCAGAAATTAATCAGGTTCAAGGTTGGGTAATGACCGAAAATGCTACAGTGAGGCTGACATCGACCTCAACTATAGTTAATTCAGCTAGTCCACAATTAATTCATCCTAGCTGCTATCTTTATTACTAATCAGAGCATTTAGAGATATACAAAATTTTACACTCTCACATTTTTTTCTGGATTTGATATTAGGAAAATTGTTAGACATAATATCATATTTTATAAGATACTGACAATAAAGCTTCATGGTCAAGCTAACCGCATCCTAAAAATATTTCTGGCGCAAAACACAAATATAGTAAGGAACCAGTAGGTGTTTGACATAGACGAATAATTAACCTTAGACAGGGAAATGTTTTTCTTACTGTTGCCTCACAGGAGTGCGCATTCTCTCTTTTGGTCCGTTGGATATGGCGAGGAACCCGAAGAATGCAGAGCTGCTCCGCTAATGGCATCCCACCCTAGTGCCGCTACGCGGAAGTCATAAGTCATAAGTCATAAGTCATAAGTATTGATTGGTAAGGCTTTTAGGATTTTGTAACTGGTCAGTTATTTCCGCCATTCTGCACTAGGGGAAGCTTCCCTTTCCTAAGTAATGCTACGCAAACATGTCGCTGACAGTCAAAACGCCGACATGAAAAGCTTTAGCTACTCTCCGTTAACATAGTTGTGCGCTAGCTTTTAGCAGAAGCTCTGCGAAGCGCAAAACGACCGCTTGCGTCTGTCGCCGATGCGGGGTCGCACCGCTGTTCCCTGCTATACAAACATAGATTTTTTTGTAACTAATTATACAAAAGGATAATTAGTTCAATTCTTGAGGTGCATTAATATGACTATATTTGTGTTCAATGTTTATGATACCAATTTGGAAAAATAATGTGACGAAGAATCAGGACAATTAAATGACTTTATAGGAGATGTCCCTTGGAGTAAAAATATCAATTCCGACCTAATAAATGGTATCAAAGCTATTTATTATGACTCCTGACTTCCCTTCCTGGGAAAGGTTAGGGGTGGGTTTACTCCTAAGAAATAACCTATTTATTTGTAGCAAAAATTTATTGATTTAGTATAACACACTCCATTGTTACCGAAAAATTGTGGGTATGTGCCTCCCCTTTTAAGGGGATAATAAGCGGTCGATCTTCGGAGCTTCCCGTAGGGTGGGATGGCACCGAAACCTGCGGCATTCTCCAATCGACTCCTGTGAAGAAAAATTTTCATCTCTTTGTCAATCCTCTTCTTTTCAAGGAGAGGTAATGATTCATTATTCATTATTCATTATTCATTATTCATTATCATTTTCTTTATGGGTTTAATACCCCACCGTCTACACGGTGTTCAAAATTACTTGGGGTTAGAATCCCCATGTAATTTCTCTCCTGTCTCCTGTCTCCTGTCTCCTGTCTCCTTCTTCAATAATTGTTGAAAGTGTGTGATGGCCAAACTTCTATAAATGCTGGAATATAGCGCTACGCGCAAGGCAACAGCTCCGGAAGGCAATAGGGGAATACAAAAGGGTTTGCTGCTTCTATTCATGTCAAGCACCTTAATGCGTAGAACTATACATAATAAATGGTGTCGCCACATACTCTACTTTTTCTATCAATCAACCGTCTCTAAGTTAGCAAATTTATCATTATTTTCTCGGTTGAATATTAGGGAAATAGAAAAAAAAGAAGTATAACTATGGATAAAATAGCCCAATGATGGGTGAGACATTTCACACCCTTATAAAATTATGTTGGGTATTTTATGTTGGGTCTTAACACTAAGCCATGAAAGGACACTATAAAAAAAATTTTATTATTTCGATGACCATATTTTATTATTTGCTTAGGCAGGACCTCAACCTCAAAAAAAAGTTATGATTGTCTGGATAATAATTCTTATTTCTTTGTCTTATCTTTCTGTTTCTGAACCTGCCACTGCTCAAACAACTCCTAGACCAGTTAACCCTAACCCTCAACCTATACCACAAGTAGAACCATTACCTCCACCAGATGATTTACTCCAACCTCCACCAGTACCATCTCTATCTCCCCAGTCACCTCCTCTGCAAATTCCAGGTAAAATTACTGTTACCCAATTTGTAGTTGTTGGTAGTACAGTTTTTAGTTCTACAGAATTGGCGGAAATTCTTGAACCTTTTACAGATCGTCCTATTTCTTTTGCCGAATTATTAGAAGCACAAACAGCAGTAACTCAGCTATATTTCGATGGAGGATATGTTACTTCTGGGGCATTTATTCCCCCACAAACTTTGCAAGATGGTACAGTTACAATAGAAGTGATAGAAGGGATAGTTGAAGTAATTGAAATTTCGGGGTTAAAACGACTTAATTCTGGTTATATTCGCAGTCGAATTGAATCTGGTATTAAAACGCCTTTAAATCAAGATGATTTATTTCAATCTTTACAGTTACTTCAGCTTGACCCTTTAGTTGAGAGATTATCTGCTAATTTAACAGCAGGTTCTCGTCCTGGTTTGAGTAGGTTAGAGGTTGAGGTGGAAGAAGCACCTGCTTTTTTTGCTCAACTTTCTGCTGATAATTTACGCTCTCCTAGTGTGGGTACTGTTCGTCGTCAAGCTCAACTTTCTCATAGTAATTTGACTGGGTTTGGCGATCGCCTAAATGCAACTTATTACAATACAGATGGTAGTGATACTCTTGATGACTTTAGTTATACTATCCCCATTAATGCTAAAAATGGAACTATTAGTTTACGTCATCGTCGCACCAGTAGTGAAATTATTGAAGATCCTTTTAATGAACTAGATATTGAAACAAATTCTCGCACTTATGAGATGAGTTTTCGCCAACCTATTTATCAAACTCTTAGTAAAGAAATTGCTTTGGGTTTAACAGGTTCAACAGAAGAATCAAAAACTACTCTTTTTGGTGAACCTTTTCCGGGTTCTGTAGGTGCAGAAGATGATGGGGAAATTAGAATTTCTTCCGTTCGTTTTTTTCAGGAATATACTTCTAGGAGTACCAATGATGTGTTTGTAGCACGGTCAGAATTTTCTCTAGGAATAAATGCTTTTGATGCTACTGTTAATGATCAAGCTCCAGATGGGAGATATTTTTCTTGGCGGGGACAAGCACAATATTTACGTTTATTTGCACCAGATACAGTTTTTTTAATTAGGTCAGATATTCAATTAGCTCCTAGAAGTTTGTTTCCCCAAGAACAGTTTAGCTTGGGAGGTGGATTAAGTGTGAGGGGATATCGTCAAGATGCTTTACTTGGTGATAATGGTTTGTTTATTTCTAGTGAGTTTCGGTTTCCTATTCTGCGGGTGCGAGACTTGGATGCTACTTTACAATTAACTCCTTTTGTTGATTTTGGTACTGTTTGGAATAGTAATGAAGTTGAATTGGTAGAGGAAACTTTATCTTCTGTAGGTGTGGGTTTAAGAATTCAAGTAGGAACTCGTTTTTCGGCTCAATTAGATTGGGGAATTCCTTTTGTAGATATAGAGACAAATGGAGATTCATTACAGGAAGATGGCATATACTTTTATCTTAGATACAGAGCTTTCTAATTATTTATTAATTAAATATTCTCGATTTGTTAAGATATAAAAAAAATATTATTAGATAATTGATTGTATTCTGTTTTGAAGAAGGAGTCAGGAGACAGAAGACAAAAGACAGAATCAATTGCTTATGGATAGTCTTCGACACGCCGTCAGGAGAAAGCTATTAAAAAAATACTATAGGAATAGGGAATAGGGAACAGACAATGGGCAACGGGCAACAGTAGGAAAAATATTTCTCTGTCTAAGGTTTATCATCAACATAAATCAAACACCAACTCGTTCTTTGCTATACAGCGCTTTTGCTCATTGATGAACCACATCTTCACACATCAAACGTTGTAGGGACATTCCATGGAACGTCCCTACTAGACATCTGGTAATAATAAAAAATCAATATCTATATCGTACAGAAATTATCAATTCTTTCCCCCTACTGCCTACAGCAAAGCTGCCTACTCCTTCTTTTCTGGAGATTTCTACTGTGGTCTACCCAAATGAAAACTGCTGTATACTAATAAGTAGTCGTGCAAAATAAATTTCCTAGTTGAGATAGGGAACAGGGAACAGGGAACAGAAAGTCAAATAGGATGTGTAATTAATTTTGCATAGGAACTTACCAAATTGAGAAATGTTTGCTACAAATAATTTTTTAGATTTTAGGTGGTAGGTTTTAGATTTTAGGTGGATTATTAGTTATTTACTAGCCAGTTTATTTGTAAAATTCTTTTTTTCATGCATGGTATAATTTTATCCACAATTAAGATAATACTATTTGCCAAAAAATATAAAATTTTATGCTTTGCCGAAAAATTGTGGTTTCAAGCCTCCTCTTTTAAGAGGATGATTTGAGTCAATCCTATCCGTTTTAAAGGAGAGGTAATTATTAATTGTTAATTATTAATTATTAATTATTAATTGTTGAACTATTCTGTAGCAAATATATGCTTAAAATTTTTCTTATTTCTTCTGCCTTCTGCCTTCTGCCTTCTGCCTTAATTTTAGGTATTCAAGTCAAACAAGTTCAGGCAGTTTACCTGGATAATAATCTAGTTAAAAAAAGTAAAATAAATGGGGATGTACTAACTCAAGCACCGACAACATCAGCTAGTAATTTAGAACTACAAGCACAAAAATTATTTGAAAAAGGAGATTTTTCTGCAAGTATACCTCTTTTAGAAGTAGCTATTGATAATTATGCCACTCAAGGAGATAATTATAGTCAGATCAGAGCGCTAAGAAATTTAGGTTTAGTTTATCTCAAACTAGGAAAATGGCAAAATGCTGAAGCAGCCTTAAATAATTGTTTAAATTTAATTCAACAAATATCAAATCTTCAAAAAACTGAAAAAATTACGGCTAGTGTTCTAGAAGTAAAAGGTCAATTAAAATTATCTATTGGTCAATCAGAAGCAGCTTTAGATACTTGGAAAGAAGCCAGTGAAATTTATGAAAAAATTGGTAATTCTTTAGGGTCTACTCGTAGTGTCATTAATCAAGCTCAGGCTTTACAAGCTTTGGGTTTATATTCTCAAGCATTTAAACAGTTAACAAGAGCTAAACAAAATCTGGAAGAACAACCAGATACAATAATTAAAGCAAAAGCACTACAAAGTTTAGGTGATGTACTTCGAGGAATAGGTCAACTATCAGAATCTCAAAAAGCTTTAGAATCTAGTTTGGTAATAGCAGAAAATTTACAAGCAACAGAAGAAATTGCCATAATTTTGATTAGTTTAGGTAATACATCTATCCTTTTAGATAATCCCCAAGCGGCTAATTTATTCTATGAACGAGCTATTCAGGAATCACCTATAGTAGAAATTAAAATTCAAGCAATGCTAAATCAGTTAAATTTAGCTATCCAACAAAAACAATATTTAACTGCCACAGAATTAGTAACAAATATAGATAATTCGTTAAATCAATTATCTGCTTCTCAACCAGGTATTTATGCCAGAATTAATCTGGCTCAGAACTTAATAGAATTAAGAAAAGTAGTCTTGGCAAATGGTAATAACAAACCATTATATTCACCAGTTAAAATTGCTGATTACTTAGTTATAGCAGTACAACAAGCAAGAAATTTAGGAGATGCAAGAGCAGAATCTTATGCTTTAGGAACTTTGGGAACTTTATATGAAAATAATCAGCAATGGAATGAGGCTAGAGAGTTAACAGAAAAAGCTTTAATTTTGGCTCAAAGTATTAATGCCGCTGATATTGTTTATCAGTGGGAATGGCAATTAGGTCGGATTTTAACAGTTACAGGAAATAAAAACGAAGCGATAGTAGCTTATTCTCAATCAGTAAAAACTCTCCAAGCTTTGCGGAGTGATATAGTTGCTATTAGTTCAGAATTAAAGTTTGATTTTCGAGATAGTGTCGAACCTATTTATCGTGAATTAGTCGAGTTACTTTTAGAACCTTCTACTCCCGGAAAACAAGATATTAGTCAAAAAAATTTAAAACAAGCACGACAAGTAATTGAAGCTTTACAGTTAGCTGAACTAGATAATTTTTTTCGTAATGCTTGTTTAGATGCCAAACCTGTAGAAGTAGACCGCGTAGACAAAAATGCAGCTATTTTCTATACAATTATTTTGCGCGATCGCTTGGCAGTGATATTAGCTATACCAGAAAAACCTTTGGTTTATTACAGCACTAAGATATCAAGAGCGGAAGTAGACTCAACAGTTGAAACTATGCTAACAGCTCTAACATTTCCGCAAAAGCGAATTTTTATTGAAAATTATCGGGAACCTGCTGCAGAAGTCTATAAATGGCTAATTCATCCTGCTGAAGAGCTATTGGGAGATAATAAGATAAAAACCTTAGTATTTGTATTAGAAGGAAGGTTGCGAAGTATTCCTTTAGCTAGTCTTTATAATGATGATAGTCAGGAATATGTAATCCAGAACTATAATGTGGCGATCGCTCCTAGTCTAGAATTAATCGATCCTAAACCACTAGCACGAAATAAACTAGAAGTACTAGGTATGGGAATAACTGAAAGTCGTCAAGGTTTTCCACCGCTGCCAAATGTGAGACAAGAGTTAGAAGATATTCAAGCTCAAACTTCTAGTGAGATTTTGCTAAATGAGTTGTTTACAGAAAATGAAGCTAATACCGAAGTCGCTGATACTCCTTACCAAGTAATTCACATTGCAACCCATGGCGAATTTAGTTCTAATGTTGAAGATACATTTATTCTGACCTGGGATGATAGGATTAATGTTGAAGAGTTACGAAGTATGATTAAATCTGGGGTTCAACAAACCCGTCCTGTAGAATTATTAGTATTGAGTGCTTGTCGTACTGCAACTGGAGATGAGCGAGCAACATTGGGGTTAGCGGGAGTTGCAGTCAGAGCAGGGGCAAGAAGTACCATTGCTAGTCTGTGGTATGTGAGTGATGAAGCAACTGCTGTGCTGATGAAAAATTTATATGAACAGTTGATAGACTCAAAAATTACTAAGGCAGAAGCTTTGCGTCGAGCACAACGCAAAATTTTACGAGACGCTCAAATAGGAGAGGTAAATTCAGAATTTGATCATCCTTACTTCTGGTCAACTTTTGTTTTAGTAGGGAATTGGTTGTAGAAGTCAAAAGTCAAAAGTTAAAAGTTAAAAGTGAGAAGTTAGAAGTTAAAATTTAGAAGTCATATCATGTCCGGTTGAATAATTAGACTTTGGTGGAAGAAAGGCAGAGGACGGAAGGCAGAATACGGAATGGTTTCCTGCAATTTTAACCTAATTCTATACACAAACGATGCTACCAGACATGATATCAGGAATCAGGAGGAAAGAAAAGGTTAGAAGGGAGAAAGTTTTTTTATCGTGCTATTATCCGGACATGATTATAAAAATAAAAAAAGAATGCTACGAATAATAGCGCTGGTGATTTGAGGTATGATATCTTGTCCGGATAATTACTGATAGAACTCAATTCTGCGCTCCACGTTTTCGGTGCGGAATGCTGCACCTGACCTGTCGCGTAGCGTTAACGTGTGTTGTGCGCCAGTTAAACAAAAAACTTTCTTCCCTACTGACTCCTAACTTTTGACTTCTACCTTCTGACTTCTGACTTTTGACTTTTGACTTCTAACTTCCTCCAATAGCTTCTGAGAGAAAATCTGCTGTAGATTTAACTATGGCGATCGCATTCTCATAAACCATTCTCGTTGGCCCCAAAACTCCTACACTTCCCAGTGGAGTTGTCCCATTTCCATAAGTTGCAGAAATCAGGGCACAACCTTGGATGGGTTCTAGAGGATTTTCTGAACCTATTCTGACTGTCACCTGCTTATCTGTACTGGGGGCTTCAAATATTAAAGGCCATAACTGCTCCTGTTCTTCTTCTAATAGTTGAATAATAGTTTGAACCTGTTGCAGTTTAGAGAATTCTGGTAAACGCAATACTTCTGCTATACCACTAATCATAATCCTAGTATACTCTGGTGTCTGACAACGGAGAGCTAAATTTTCCAACAGATTTTTGATTGACTCAGCATACTTCTCAAACTCCCGGTCTAGCTCCGTCCAATCTAATGAAGATAATTCCCCTATTGCTCGTCCTCGTAGTTGGCTATTCAAAAAATTTGATAATATTTGTAACTCTCTGTCAATATCTTCTGGGTCAGGCAGTACAGAATTATCTGGTAAATCCTTGCCATGTTTTTTCTGATTTACAGCCCTCAAGTCCATCATCAGAGACTGAGTTTCATAGGTATTTGTCACCACAATTAACATGATTTTTTCTGCTTCCACTTGTACCAGTTGTAGATGTCGTAACTTAGCGGTAGCAGCTTGAGGCATTGTCACTAGGGTAATATAACCACTCAGAGTAGCCAAAATTTGAGCCGAACCTTGAAGTATGGCCTCTAGGCGACTTTCTGGCAAATTCAATTGTTTTTGTAAAAGTTCTTCAACTTCAAAAGCCAGAGTTTCTGAAGGTTTCATTAATTGGTCAACATATATTCGGTATCCTGAGTCCGAAGGAACTCTTCCAGCTGAAGTATGAGGTTGATATAAAAGTCCTATTTTTTCCAGAAAGCTCATCCCATTGCGAATTGTCGCTGGACTAACACTGAGATTGTACTCTTCTGCTAGAGATTTGGAGCCAACTGGTTCTGCCGTTGCAATATAATGACGAACTGTTGCCCATAATATATGTTGATGACGATTATTAAGATTAACTTGCAGTGACATGGACGTAGAGAAAGTATATTAGGTAAAGTGCCAGACAATAGCAAAAAATATGATGTTAGTTAATCATAACACCAAAGTTATTTTTCTTTATATAACTTATACTTCGTTATTATCTACTCATATTGATCTTGATTTGTAGATAGCAAGATAAACTTTATCAATTTAAATCTAAAATACTTAATCCTTGAATAAGGTGGCAATTTATATTTTTTATTTACTTTGTAGATACACCAGCGCGAAGTGCTATTAGGTTCAATTAGATCAAAAGATGGTAGGTCTTATATCATCTCCGGATAATTAGCGATGGAACTCAGTTCTGTGCTCCGCGTTAACGCAGTTTTGCGCGAGCAAACAAAAAAACTTTCTCCTTCTCCTGCTCTTTCTTCCATCTTGACTCGGTCTTCCTCCGTCGTTTATTTATAACTGCTCAACCACACATGATATTAGGTGTAAAAAAATTTACTACGCCACCTAAAACCTTTGAAGCGTAGCAACTATAAAATGTTGTATATTTCTAAAATTAGAATACCTTAGCTAACTAAGTTCTACCAAAAGCTGAAAGTTCCGAATTCTGATTAATAGCGAGGTATACTTTGATCTACTACCATTGAGTAGGCATCAATACCACCAATAATATTTTTCACATTTGTAAAACCCTGGTTCTTCAACCATTGGCACATTTGAGCTGAACGTATGCCATGATGGCACAAAACTAGAGTTTCTTTCTCATAGTCTAAATGGACATGGATTTGTTCTGACCATTCAGAAAATTTACTTAAAGATAAAACTTGAAAACCTTTGATAGAAGCTATTTCTACTTCTTGAGATTCTCGAACATCAACTAATTGTAAATTTTCAGGAATACCATTTGTTAAACGGTCTGCTAGTTCTTCGACAGTAATATCTAGTAAAGGCGCTTCGGAAGATTGTTGTGACATTTGAGAAAAATTAATGACTTTACATTGACAATAAAGTTATAGAAAGCTTTTCAACGTTAACTATAATTTTTAGCTGAATATATAGCATTTTCTTTTATTTTAGTCAAGCATAAAAGTTTTTGATGTTTTTGGTTGCTTATTTTTGATTAAATATTTAGGTTATGAATAAAAGAAAATTGTATGAAATTATCTCCCCAGTTTCCTATTATCTCACCGAACTTGAGAAATTTGTACAAGCTCTATACAAAATACATAACAAAGATCAAAAATCAGAAAACATTACCGAAAAATTGTGGGTATGCGCCTCCCCTTGGATAGGGGATAATAAGCGGTCGTTTGCGCAGCATGACCTAGGATGGGATGGCGAGGTCTCGGAGCTGTCCGACCATCGACTCCTGTGAAGAAAAATTTTCATCTCTTTGTCAATCCTCTTCAATTCATGGAGAGGTAATTATTCATTATTCATTATTCATTATTCATTATTCATTATTCATTATTCATTATTCATTATTCATTATTCATTATTCATTATTCATTATTCATTATTCATTATTCATTATTCATTATTCATTATTCATTGTTGAATGCTTTTCCATAATTCCAAGAAATTTTCTACACAACCGCGCCGAGGACTACTATTGCAAATTAATTAAACTTGTAAATACTTTTGTAAACTATTGATTAATTCTTGGTCTAAATAAGGCTTACTTAAATAGTCATTTGCACCTAATTGTTTAGCTAATATACGATAGGGCTGACTACTACGAGATGTTAACATTAATACAGGCATTTCTGCCATAGAATATTGTTTACGACAACGACTAAGGAATTCAAAACCATTCATTTCTGGCATTTCTACATCACAAATAACAGCTTGAATTTGAGTATGCTGTTGTAGTTGTACTAACCCTTGCCACCCATCTTTAGCTTGCACAATATCATATCCTGCTTTTTGTAAAGTACTGGAAATAGCTTGGCGAGTAGTTAGAGAATCATCAATTACTAGAATAGTTGGTAATTTAGAAAGAGTATACTGTTTAAATTTAGATGTATTTTTGGAAGATTTTTTAGTATTGAATTGTTCTGTTTGTAATGTTTTTTCTAATAATTTAATCCCATCAATAACTGGTACTAAGCTCCCATCTCCTAAAATTGCACAACCATATAAATATGATGGTGCGGTTAAAATATTGCTAAAAGGTTTAATCGTTAAATTTTGCTCCATTAATATTTGCTCAATTTTGATAGCAATTGTATCAGAATCTTCAGATATTAATAGCAACATCACTTTCCCTTGAGAGTTTTTTGTATAAGAATTTTTCCAAGAAGATTCAATAGGTTCTTGTTGAATAATTCCTGGGGCTATGGGATAATTACAATTAAATAAAATTGATGGTGCTATAGATACCTTTTTGCCTTTCCAATAATATACTTTTTCCCTGCGCTCGACTTTAATTTCACTAGGATCAACATATATGATGGCTGCTAAAATATCTAAAGGAATTGCAAATAAATTTCCCTCCATGCGAAAAACCAATAATTTTGTAATTGTTAAAGTCCATGGCAGTCTGAGAAGAAATTTTGTCCCTTGACCAAGTTGGGATTGAATAGTAATATTTCCTTTCAATGATTCTATTTGACTGTAAACTGATTCTAACCCCATCCCTCTTCCTGATAAATCACTCACCTTTTTTGTAGTAGAAAAATTAGGATAAAATAATAATTTGTATAATTGTTTAGTGGATAATTTCGCTGCTTCAGTGACAGAAAAAATTTTCTTTTTTATAGCTAGATTCCGAATTTTATTAACATCTATACCCCGACCATCATCTCGAATTTCTATATAAGTATAATTCCCTTGATAATAAGACTTAATCGTGATTTTTCCTTCTTTTGATTTACCATTACTTTGTCTGATTTCTGGGGGTTCGATACCATGATCGAAAGCATTTCTGACTATATGAACTATAGGATCGTACAATTTCTCTAAAACTGCTTTATCAATTAGAGTATTCATCCCTACTAATTCGAGTTTGACCTGTTTTTGCTTTTGCACTGACAAATCTCTAATCATTCTAGGAAATCGATTCAATAATGATTCCACAGGTAACATTCGAGTTTTTGTGAGATGATTTTGTATTTGCTGTAAGGTTTGTTGTCTTTTTTTGACAACTTGTTGACTTTGCTGATGTAGTAGTTTAATATCATTAACTGCTTCGCCTACTTGAGCAATTTCTTCTAATAGATTTGGTAGTATATTTACTAGGTATGCTAGTTGATTATTCTGAGAATTGGGGGATTTTTTTAGTTGCTCTGGAAAAGTATTAATATCTTGAAGTTTCATCATTAACTGATGAAATTTTTGCCACCCTTTTTCTAAAGTTCCTATTGAAGCTTGAGATTGTTGATTTTGGAGAATAAAACTATTATCTTGAGTGGCTAATTCTCCCAGCAAATTATTCAGCATTTCCAGACGGTTGATATCTATCCTGACACCTAAAGAAGATGAGGATGTAGAAGTAATTTGCTTTTGCTGAATTTGTTTCTTTTGATTAGCAACTCCCGGTGCAGAAACTTGTTTTTGAGAAATATTTACTGATGCGGTCGCACTATTAGATGTTTTGACATTTTCTGTTTCCACTGCAACTTCAGATTTTTGAGGGACAACAGCTTTTACTGCTTGAGTTGGTTGATTAACTTGTTTTCTCTTAGCAGTTGTTTCTACCTTTCGAGATTTGAGTGGTTTTGTTAGTTTGACCAATGTGGCATTTAGATTCCCTCCTTGAGTGCGATCGCCTGCTAATACTGCTTTTTGCCCTGCCCAAAAATCTGCTAGAGCTAGTGTAGCAATTTTTTTTATGTATTTTGGATTTACTTCCAAAGCTTTGATCGTAGTTTGAGCAATAGAAGTAAACCCAGGCAAATTTAGCATAGTCCCTAAAGTTGCAAATACTTCAGCTTGTCTCTTCAGTTCATCTTGAATGGATAAACCACTGTCAGGGCCATTATTTCCAGCCAATAAATTTTCCCAACGATGCAAACCAGAGGGTATTTCTTCTGTAAACAGAAATTTAGTCATATCACCCTCTTCCATCGATACTTCGGGAAATTCTGCTGCTTCTTCTAAAGAATGTCCAAGTTTCTTTTCTATCTGCTCAAAAACTTGTTTGGCCTTAATAATAGAATTCTCTTGGTCGTAGTTACCTGTTTCAATTTGTTTGACAGTAGGCGATCGCAAACAGTCAAAAGCTTGTAGCAGTAGATTTTCTAACTCTAGGTCAAAAACAGTATTTTCTTGATAAAGTGCTCTAATACTATTTTCTAAGTCGTGGGCAATTGTTTGAATTCCCATTAAACCAATACAAGCAGCACCACCTTTAATTGAGTGAGCTGCCCGCATTAGTTGATGCAGTTTTTGGATCTCATGCTCTTGAGAGATATTTATTAATCCTTGTTCAAGAGTCTGTAGTAATTCTGTAGCTTCTTCTACAAAAAATTTGTAGGCTTGATCGTCAATTTCTATCATTATATTATATCAATCTAAATCCATAGGGAACAGGCAACAGGTAAGAAAATTGAAAGTATCATAGTGGGCAAACATTAAGTTTTTGATATTAATCTTAAATACAGCAGTTTCCTACCCTCTGGAAGTATATATATAGCAGAATAAAGAACCGAAAGACCGAAAAATCGTCGTTGTCTGAGTTTTAAGCTCTTGATATGTCCGTACCCTTTGCTTCGACTGCTATATTGATGGTTTTAGGGAGTAGGGAACTTCTGTATCTATAACACCCACATTCGCCACGTCAATTTGTAATATACAAAGTAGCACAAAATTTCCTAGCCCCCTAAGTATTTATAACTCTGTAAATTAAGTTGATTAGCCTTCGCAATGGTGCTCCATAGGATGCGGAGCACCATCGCGCCGTTCGCCAGGAAACTGCTAAGTATTTGTACTTAATTTATTTCTCTGATTACCGACCATTATTTTCTCCTGAGTTCTGAGTGCTGAGTTCTGACCCCTGATTTTGATACTACATTTTGAAGTACGGAATGTGGGATAAAAGCATTTTAGAACTACCTCCAAAGTTTCTTGGCGAGTACTGAATGCTGTTTGCAAAGCATGACAAACGAAAACACTATTTAATTTACCTTAAACTCCGCCACACTCTTTTCTAAATCTCCTGCTACCCCTAGTAACTTAGAAAAAGACTCAGCAACAGTCATAGATTGTTCAGAAGTTTGATTAGCGATCGTTGCCACTTCTTGCATTGTTTTTGAAAGTTTGCTAGAAGTATTAGCTTGAGTAGTCGCAGACAAAGTAATCTCCTCTACCAACTCACTGATCTGTGCACTCACATCCAATAAATCAGTCAGAGTTTTTCGCGCTCCTTTAACCAACTGAGTTCCTACCATTACCCGCTTGCGACCTACTATCATTGCCTTGACAACTTTGCTAGTACCAGATTGCATTTCTTCAACAATTTGCTCTATTTCTTGAGTAGCACTAGCTGACTGTTCCGCTAGAGAACGTACTTCACTAGCAACTGTAGCAAATCCTTGGTCATCTTGCCCCGCTCTGGTTGCCTCTACCGAAGCATTCAACGCCAAAATATTTGTTTGATTTGCCAAATCATTAATCAAACTCAGCACCCGTGAAATTTTCTTAGAAGTTTCCCCTAAAATTTTCACCTTCCGTGCAGTTGCCTCCACTGTTTTTTGAATTACCACAATTCCCTCCACACTACGGTTCATTGCAGCATCACTAGTTTGCAGAATCTGATTTGCTTGCTGCACCTTAGCTTCTGCCTGTTGAGCATTAGCAGCTACTGCTTTAACCGCATTTGCCATTACCTGAATTTGCCCAAGAGCATTAGCAATCGCTTCTGCTTGACGATGAGCTTCACCGGAAAGTTTTTTAATTTCAGCATTGTTAGCTTCAGTTGTTGAACTCACAATATTTGTTGCTGACTTCACCTTTAGTACCAACTGCTGTAAATTTTCAATAACGGCATTAAAAAAGTCAGCCACAGTCCCCATTACACCTACTGTTACATTAGCTCGTACTGTCAAATCCCCATCAAAAGAATTTTCTATTTCTGTCAAAAAAGTTTCTATTTGATTTTCTAATAATTCTTTCCCCTTTTGTTGTTCCTCAGAGATAGTTTCTGCTGTTTTCCGAGCCTGGATTACCTGTTCTAATAGTAGAGCTTGTTCAAGAGTAGAACCCACTTGTAAAGCCAGTTGTTTGAAAGCTTCGACCTCTGAATCTTGCCATTGTCTTGTACCGGAACATTGATGAGCGCCTAATAAACCATAAAGTTTTTGATCTACTAAAATCGGCACTACCACATTTGCTTTCACCTGCCATTTTTCCAACTGTTCTCGATGACAGTCTGTTAAATTTGCCTTGTTAATATCTTCTGTGACTTGTACTCGACCTTGACGATAGGGTTCTACATACTCACTCGGAAAACAGGGAACTTCTGTTTCGATGTCTGCAATCTTTGACCAATTAGGTTTGACTGACTCAGAAATAATTTTACCGTCCCAGTTTTCATCGAAACGATATATGACAATACGGTCAGCTTTCATCAGTACCAGTGATTCTTCTACAGTAGTTTGGAAAATTTTTTCCAATTCTAGAGATTCCCGAATGCGGGAGCTAGTTTCACTGAGTAACCGAGCTCGTTGAGTCGCTGCTTGTTGTTGCTGTAGCAAGAATGCTTGGTCTAATGCGTAACCAACTTGAATAGCTACTTGCTTAATTAAGTCAATTTCTAATGCTTCCCAGTTGCGAGGGGCAGAACATTGGTGGGCGATTAATAAACCATATAATTTTTTATCTGTGATAATGGGAGCTACTAAATTTGCCTTAACCTTGAACTGTTCTAATTGTTTAATATGGCATTCTGTTAATCCAGCTTCACGGATATCATTGGTTGGTCTAACTCTGCCTTTGAGATATGGCTTAATATAACCTTGAACAAAGCATGGATCTGCAATTTCAGATCCTAATGCTTCAGGAAATCCGACTGTTACTGATTCTGCTATTATTGTACCTTTCCACTGAGGATCGAATTGATAGACCATAACTCGATCTGCTTGGATAGCTTCCTGCATATCCTCCACTGTAGTGTTCAAGATGTCTGGAGGGCTGAGAGATTTACGAATATTGGAGCTGATTTGATTGAGGGCAATAGCTTGTTTTGTGGCGGCTTGTTGCTTTTGTAATAATGTGACTTGGTCAAGGGCAAAACCTACTTGGGTGGCTAGTTGTTTAGTAAAGTCAATTTCTGAATCTTGCCACTTACGGGGTGCAGAACATTGATGTACGATCAGTAAACCATGAAGTCTTTGTTCGGCGATAATAGGAGCAACAATATTAGCTTTAACGGCAAAAGGTTCTAAAAGTTGGATGTGACATTCTCCTAGTCCAGCTTCATCAATATTCTCTATAGTACTAACTCGTCCTCGCAGATATGATTTGAGATAATTTTTTTTAAAGCAAGGCTCAGATATTTTTTTACCAAAGGCTTGAGGCCAAGCTTTATCTACTGACTCGGATACAACTGTACCATTCCAGTCAGCATCAAATTGATAAAGTATGACGCGATCGGCTTGTAATGCGCTACGAGCTTCTTCCACGATCGTATCAAAAATATCTTCACTCCTCTGGGAACTCCGGAGTTTGATGCCTATCTCGTTTAAAAATCGAGCTTGCTTGGCAGCGGCCTGTTGTTTTTGCAAAAGATATGCCTGTTCTAGAGCATAACCCACCTGAACAGCCACCTTGCGAATTAAGTCAATTTCTAATTCTGTCCAGGCTCTAGGCCCTGTGCATTGATGGGCAATTAATAGACCCATGAGTTTTTTTTCTACTAATATGGGAGCAATTAAGTTAGCTTTTACTTCAAAGGGCTTAAGCTGATTAATATGGCACTCTGTTAGCCCAGCTTCGTAAATATTTTCTGTGGCTTTAACCCGTCCCCTTTGATAGAGTTGAACGTAGCGATCGGCAAAGCAAGGATCGGCTATTTCTGCCCCTATAGCTTGTGGCCAGTTACTATTAACTGATTCTGCAATAACTTTGCCTTTCCACTGGGTATCAAATTCGTATATTACTACTCTGTCACATTCAAGAGCTTCGCGAGTTTCTTCCACTGAAATAGTGAGAATGTCTTGAACATTTGGAGATTTACGAATCTGGACATTGATGTGATTAAGTTTTTGAGCTTGTTGGGTAGCTACTTTTTGTTTTGTTAGTAGTAGAGCTTGGTCTACAGCATAGCCTAGCTGAGTAGCGAGTTGCTGAAAAAATTCTATTTCTGATTCTACCCATTGTCGTGCTTCAGAACAATGATGGGCAATTAATAAGCCTAATAATTTTCCGTTGGCAAGAATGGGAGCAACTAAGTTAGCTCTAACAGCAAAAGGTTCTAGTTGACTGATGTGACATTCTGTTAATCCTGCTTCGTAGATATCAGCAGTCGCTTTTACCCGGCCTTTTTGATAAAATTCTACATAACGGTCTGCAAAGCAGGGGTCGGTAATTTCTGCCCCCAGGGCTTTTGGCCAGTCACTATTAACTGATTCTGCAATAACTGTACCTTTCCAGTTTTTGTCAAATTGATAAACTACTACTCTATCTGTTTGTAGGGCAGCTCTGACATCTTCTACTACTGTTTTAAAGATGTCTTTTAAGTTGAGAGATTCCCGAATATGGGAAGTAATTTCGTTTAATAATTCTACTCGTTCGGCTGCTGCTCCTTCTGTTTCTATTAATAATTGAAGTTGATTAATTCGGACATCTATATTAGACCGTAAGGCTGCTAAATCTTCTGTTAAAGCATTAGTTTTTGCTTTGATTCCTAATGATTTTTGATTAGTATCCGGTTGCCACACTTCTACTGGAACAATTGCTAATGATTCATTATTTGCTTGATTCTGTACAGTTTCTTGCTCAGATTTGTTGTAGCTATTTTGGGTCAGATTTTGCGTTCTATTTTCTGATTGGTTGGTTTTTCTAAAATTTGTCTGTGCCATAATTTTAGTTGTATTAATTTTCAATAATTACTAATTATTTAACGGCTATTACTAATTTTTTGTCTGATTTTTATTTCTTTGCTTTTTCTAAATATTGAAGAATTTTTTCAATATCTAGAATCATCATTTTTTCTCCTTCTGAGTTTGTACAAGTCCCCTTGATAAATTTTTCTACAGGAGAATTAACTTTCTTTTGTTTCAACAGGGTAATATTTTTAGTCTCAATATTTATCAAATCACCTACTTTTTGTACTAAAATACCTAGATAGTTATCTTTATATTTTACTTTTACTACCCGAAATTTTTCCTGATTGTATCCGGTAGATAGTAAAGGATTAAATCCCATCAAATAAGCAATATCAATTAACCACATAATCTCGCCATGCCACTGAAAAACTCCTGCAACTACAGTTGGCATACCTGGTATTTGTAAGATTTTTCGGTAGTCTAAGGTAATAACTTCATCTAGGTCATCAGTAGATAGTATAGTTTGTAAAGTCCGATCAATTTCTATGTATAGAAATTGTGTGCTACGGAATAATTGTTGTTTTTGCATTGACTTTAACTGAAGACTTTAGTCATAAAAATTGATTTTTGTTAAACAACTATGTTAAACAACTAATCGTCTTAATGTTGCTACAACTTCTTCTCGATTAATTGGTTTTGTAACATAAGCAGATGCACCTTGCTTCATACCCCATTTTTGATCTATTTTCCCTGATTTATTAGAACAAATAATAATTGGTATATGAGCTGTATTTTCTTGATTTTTTAGTTCCCTACACAGTCCATAACCACTTTGACCAGGTAATACTACGTCTGTTAAAATTGCGTCAAAAGTTTTTTGATTCAGCAAAGCTTTAGCTGCCTCTGCTGTGGTTACGCTCAATACATCAAATCCTGACTTTTGTAGGCATTCAGTCAAAATACTAGCTTCAGCTGGGTTATCTTCTACAATTAATATACTTGCTTTCATCACTTTCTAATTGTTATTTAATGTTTGTCCAAAATTTTACTTAACTATTAATAAATTTTTTGTTTGCCAGTTGAATTTTAAGTGTTAGGCAAATGTTTTTGGATCATTTTTAAGGTTTCTTCCGGTTTAGGAGGCTTACTCAAAAAGTCGGCTGCTCCTATTAATTTAGCCCGACTGCGGTCTATCAAATTATTTCGATTGGTAAAAATAATGACTGGTATTTTTTCAAATGCTGGTGCTTTGCGTAAGAATTGATAGACAGTATAACCATTTGCATGAGGCATTTCTAGGTCAAGAAAAATTAAATCTGGTTTATATTCAGCTATTTTAACAAATCCTTTAATTGGATCTTGTATACTGATAAACCTATAACCAGCAGGTTGCACAATTTTCTTTAATGTTTCAGCCACTACTGGGCTATCATCAATACAAGCAATTAATAATTGTTTTTTGGATGTAGTTTTGTCTGTACTTTTCTGAGAATTAGCTGTTATTAAAGATGATTTTATAGGTGATTTTGATAAGTCTGGTACTGTTTTTAATTGAAGTAATCCTTTTTTGACTAAAGGAAATAAAGTTTTAGTTACAGCTAATACTGATTTTCTTAGTTGATAGGCAATATCCCATATAGTTAGGTCTCCCTGTAAGTATTTACCCCAACCAGATAAAGCTTCTGGTTTAACAGGTTTTTTCATTACAGGAACAAGATTGGGGTTAAGACTATTAAAACCTGCTTTTTGCCATAACTTTTGCATTTTATTAACTTTACTAAAAATTTCTTCTAGTTCTCTATAGCATAGAGCTAAACCTAAAGATAATTCTGATTTCTTATCTGGACTTTGCTCCCACTGGCATGTTAAATCTACGTAAAGACTCAGGGAAAATAATATTTCTAAGGTGACAGTACGAATGACTTTTTTAGCCTGATAAAGAGTAATTTGATCTCTTGTTATTCCATCATATAGTAGAAGATATTCCCAAGGTTTTTCTTGATCTGATAGTTGTGAAGTTATGGGTTTCCATTCAGGACAGTGCAATTCTATGGATCGTTGCCAACGTCTCACTCTATGAAAGTTACCAGTAGTATAGAGTAATCTACCATAAAATATATAAATTTTTCCTTGTTTAGCATGGCTATTTAATAATAGGTTGCCGGTTGCCATTCTTTGACTAAGGATGTCTATTTCTTGTGCTAATTTGATTATTTTGTTGTTTGCAGACATGAATCTTAAAGGTTCAATATGAAAACTCGAATCGTGATCGAGTTATGAATATTTGACAACATCACTTGTGGCCATCTGCTTAACTTTCTAGATTAGTTTTTCTTCTCAAGAAAATGACAATACAATAAAATTTTTTTAATATTTTCTCCGTTAATCATAATTATATTATGATTCTTAATATTTGAACAGAAAATCATTATTTCATACATTCTCAAAATATTTTATTGTATTGATTGTATTAAAATCACTGATTTTTTTATTTTTGCTAATCAAATACATTAGATAATTATCATAAATATCTAAACAGTAAAACCATGTTAATTTCATCATAAAATTAATCTTATTTTATCAAAAAATTGATTGATAATATTAAAATAAGTAGCTGAAAACACACGATAGTTGATAGTTGATTGATATCTATCATCATATATATAAATCATTCTACACTATTAAATCTAAGTATATTTACTTTGTGGCCAATGATTTTGATGGTCGCCTTATATATAGCAATCCGCTCATTGGTTGTGACAATTTTTATAATAGTTAATTTCAACTGAAAACCTTGAAAATTCTGACTCCTGACTCCTGAGTCCTAACTGTCAGAAAAATATTACAACTTAAATAGGATTGCTACAGATTTATAAACTATAAAAGCTTTGCTATAACTTACTAATTACAAAATTTAAAAGCTAATGAACTTCTCAATAATGTTAAGTTCTCAGACCTCTAAACAAATTAAGTTAAATTAATATTTATGATGTAAATTCTAGGAGTGATAGCCACTTGAACATTTTTTTGCACTATGAATTTCTCATATATCCCCTTTTCAGAAGTTAGGATACATATTAGTGATTGAAGTATTGAAAAGGCGCAATCGAGATGTATTGACTCCATTCAGCGATCAGTTAATATTTTTAACTTTGCACTTTTATAAGGAGTATTTAGACACGGATTGACTTTCCTTGAGTATCTCTCATACACCTATAAATTTTCACTGATTCAATTCTTTAGAGTCAACAAAATATAGTAAAAGTATTACGAAATGATCAAACATACCACCTAAAGGCCATATTAAACACTTAAATTTTTGCTAATTTGAGACAAATATAAATAGTTACTGAAAAATTGGGGTATGGGGCCAGGTGTCTCGCCCTTGTAAGGCTACTTTTTATTTTATTTGCAAGTGAATTGAATATATGCTAAAGTCTTAGGTAGTCCAGAGCGCAAAGTGTGGGAATGATTTGATGAATATAGTCCCTAAATCGTGGAAATAATTATGGAATGTCCTCTGTCTGGTGATCATAAACTCCATAAACAGGGAAAAACCATTCAACAATTAATAATGAATAATGAATAATTACCTCTCCATGAATTGAAGAGGATTGACAAATTCATGAAAATTTTTCTTCACAGGAGTCGATGGTCGGACAGCTGCGAGACCTCGCCATCCCTGGACCGCTGATTATCCCCTATCCAAGGGGAGGCGCATACCCACAATTTTTCGGTAAAGGAACTCAAGCATACTATTGTCCCGAATCCGGACAAACTTTTCCTGGGGAATGGGGAGCAAACAGGCTCAACTTTTGACACTCTATACTATCGTCGGCAAATTGAACCAGAAAAAATGCCCATGGTTCTACAAGCTGATGTTGAGGGCAGTAGCTTCAGAGGAATTAGTCCCACAGTCAATAAGCGCCTATAATACAATAGTTAGTTTGGTCACAGCAGCCTCTCAAAAAGGGCAAATGATTGATAATGCCCATGTACAAAATATAGAAACCTCACAAATCAGTAGTGACGAATTTTGGTCATTCGTCCAAAAAAAGCGAGTGCGTAATTCTGGGGAGACCCCAGAATGTAAGACGCACTCAACAGACAAAAACACTGTCAGATGAATGAATTGACACTTATGTGATTGTGGGACTGGGATGACTCAACCATCCAGAACCTGGATAAATTTTGGCCACTGGTGTCGGCAAACACACTGACCAGTTGATCGCAGAATTAATTGCCAACACAGAAGGGAAAAGTAACTGACTGGCAGTGGCATACTGATGATTGGGGAGGGTATGAGGGAGTTCTCCCTCCTGAAGGGGGCACATCATTGGTAAAGACCAGAGGCAGCAGTTAGAGCTTTCCTAACGGGATTGTCAGACAACAGATAGGTTGGTGGCATCGCACCCCAGAATAAATTTGGTAAGGTCTGGACACAGACAGAGATAACGGTTAGGTTAGCGTACGCGTACTTCAATTGAATTTGGGTTCGCCCGTCGCACAAGATTATACTGCTGCACAAAGAGCTGAGTTGGCGTTCGCTCCTTGGAGTTGGAACGACCTAATTACTTATCCCACACTTTGCGCTCTGCACTACCAATATGATTTTGCTTTCTGTCGTTTGAAATTAAACACAGTTTATTATAGCTCTTCACTTCATATTCTGGGTTTTATCCAGATACTAAATAAGTTAAGCACACCTTTAGGCGATCGCATTGCCGATAGACCGAGTTCTTAGGCAAATAATTACCATTTTTATCTTTTTTAGATTAGACTTGTCGCTAAATAGAGGGAAAAAATCGCTCCAACCTAGACAGAGCAATAATTCCAATAATTTTTGCTTACCAATAGCTACAATCCTTACAGAACAAAGTTTTTGGGGATTTTTTAAGTTATAAAGCGACAAGTCTATTGATTATGTTTTGCCATATTTGACACTTTTAAATATTCTCAAATATGACATATTTGACATCTCCAGGGGTTGAAACACCCTGGATTCTGTGGTTAGTCCACCGCAAATGGGATAAACCCACATTTGCTTAAAGCCTGTCAACAGACTTCTAAACTCCTCGGCGTAAATCAAAGATTTAGCTGTGAGCTTACTTTTTTATAGCTTTCACGAGTGGTTTTACTCGCGCTGGTTGGAGCAATCTTCTCGCTGCTCTAGCTGCCTACTTGCTTTTCGGTGCCGAATGCGGAGCTAACAGCCGTCGTAGGAAATCAATTCCCCGTCTCCTGTCTACCGGAATCTCACCGCAAAGCGCGGTCTTGTCATGGCGACAAACCTTGTTCCTTATTCCTCTAAGTATAGCAGATTTTTACTACGCTTTATTACCCGCGTGTCGTTATTCAACCAGCCGTTAAAACGGGCGCTGCGTACTTCCTCCCGTTATTTTTTAGGTTTTATTCGATAATTCTCACCACCCAATTTGGCAATAAGCAAAATTAGATACCTGATTTTATCTAAGTTTTACAGGAACAATCATTAAGTAGAAAATACTACTATCTGCGAAAAATTTTTCTCATTCTTGATATTATATCATATCCGCTTAATAGATAGTACGATCAAACTCCGCGCGTGCTGACGCGAACAAAAAATATTCTCCGGCCTTATCTTTTTGGTGGTGGTGCATAGTAATGGTAAAGGAAGTGTGGGGAGATGGGTACCCACCCGCGCACCCCTCCGGTGGAGGGGAATGTGGGGAGATGGGGAGTGTGGGAAAAATTAAAAAATATATATCCTCACCATTACCATGCAGGACTACCATCTTTTTTTGGCTTATTCCTCCTATCTACTCCCTAGTGCAGGATGGCGGAAATAACTGACCAGTTACAAAATCCCAAAACAATTACAAATCAAAAATGATTGACTGTCAGATATGCGTCTTACATTCTGGAGGGGCTGTGTGCGGAATTACTTCCGCACAGTAGGCGCCCCGTAGGACACCTCGCCAATTAGCACTCGATGCATGAATTTTGACTTTTAACTTCCGCGTAGCAGCACTAGTCTCTTATTTATGGACATAATATTACTTATTACTTTTTCCTGATTGAAATTCTATTCAAGCACTTTTTAAGATAGTGAGGTATAATTTCCATCCCTATTCCCTATTCTCCCAAAACTGCTGTAAATGAAATTTAAAATCACAATTTCTCCCTTTAAAATTGCTAAATACTTAACTTTTGGCGTGATATTTTTAACTATATGCAGCATCGCCATTCAGATAGGTAAATACGTTTTTGATTACCGCGAACCCTGGACAAGATTATTGAATCTCGACCGGGAAATGAATATTCCAACTTGGTATTCAGCTTTAATGTTAATATCTTGTGGATTAATTATTCGCGGAATTTTTGCAATAAAAAAATCACAGTCTGACCGTTTCTGGCGAAAGTGGAAAATTCTCTCAATTATCTTCTTCCTATTAGCACTTGACGAAGTAGCTAGTATCCATGAAATTTTGATTATTGATGACTTAGCAGATACTCTAAATCTTCCGAGTTTATGGCACTCAGTGTGGGTAATTCCTGGAACAGTTTTAGTAATAATTTTTATCTGGAAATATTGGAAATTTATACTCTATTTACCAAGGGAATTGCGCCGATATTTCTTAATTGCTATTAGTTTATATGTGGGTGGTGCATTGGGTATGGAAATGGTCGGAAGTTACTATGATGGAATTGATGGTCAGCAGAATTTAGTTTACGCAATGTTAGCCACTGTAGAAGAAGTAATGGAAATGATGGGATGTGTAGTTTTTATCTATGGTTTATTAACTTATTTAGGTGAGTTAAGTGCAGAGTTACAAGTTAATTTTTACATTCACAATAAGGGTTAATTTTATATCGCAGGAGTAGGTCTCACTGTAGGGAAAAAATGGATAATACCAATTTGGAAAAAGTGGAAAAATAATGTTACGAATTAATTTGGGCAGTTAAAAGACTTTAAAGGAAATCCCCCTTGGACTAAGCGGTGCGACCCTGCGACGATGCCAGCTCGCTTGCGGAACTTGCACCAAGAGAAAAAGATAAATTACAACCTAATAAATAACCTAGTTAGGGTTTGCTGAAAAAGTCTTATGGGTGAGGGTAGGAGACAGGAGACAGGAGACAGGAGACATGAGACATGAGACAGGAGACAGGAGACAGGAGACAGGAGACAGGAGACAGGAGACAGGAAACAGGAGACAGGAGAAATGGGAATGAGCGAGGAGGTAGGTAGGAGTAAGAATTTTCATTAATGGATAATTGATAATTGATAATTACCTCGGGTTTTAACCAAGAGGATTGAATATCAGGAGATATTATTTCTTTTCTTGGTCGATTGGATATAGCGCAGGTTTCCTCGCCATCCCATCCTAACGGACTGCTCCGCAAACGACCGCTTTTTTTCCCCTATCCAAGGGGAGGATTCAAGGCTCGAATTATTTAATTATTAATTATTAATTATTAATTATTAATTATTCGGTAAGAGTGATTTTTCTACCCCACTATGCGCCTAAAATACGCTCCTTTTTGAGCGTGAATAGCTGAAAAATAGGCACTTTTGAAAGACCCCAAAAAGGCTAAAACCTTTATCTGTAAATACTTTTAGATTTAATCAGCAAGCCCTAGTTATTTGTAGGAAATATTTATCAAATTGGTATAATATCATGTCCTTTGGTATCCTTTGTGTAAAAACTTAGGTAATATCTACTTTTTCTTGATTTTAAATCTTCTTCCTTCTTCCTGACTGAATAATTATTAATTGTTAATTATTAATTGTTGAATTGAGCTTTATCTTTTCCCTTATGGATTTAATACCCCACTGTCTAGACGCTGCAAATACGCTTGGTGAGGTGAGAATCTCCATCGACCGCATTTTTCTGACTCCTGAATTCTGACTCCTGACTCCTTCTTCAAAATACTGATGTACCGGACTTAATATAAATAGAATAGCTAAGGCAACCACTTAGGATTAATACCAGTTAGAGGCAATTCTTCTGGTTTAAGTTGCCACTGGGAATCATCTTCTGGCATTTTTGAGTCTAAAGGTAACATCCATAAACGACTAATTTTTCTCGTGTTTTTTGTATTTTCTTGTTCTTGTTCTTCTTGATTTGATATTGTCACCATTTGGTCAAATAATAATGCTAAACCATCCGGTGATAAATCCATATTAACTTCCTGTTGATTTGGCAAAATAACCAAAGGTCTTAACAAATTTATCTTAAGATCAAATGCTGCGATATAAGGTTGTTCTTGATACTCTTCTTCCTTCTCTACTACTTGAGTTAATAAACAATAAATAATTCTTTTATTCGGGTCAAATTCTGCACTGAGAATATTACCATAAGGACGAGTTCGTAATACCTCTCGCTCCTCACCTTGATTAGTCACAATATAAAGCGATCGCGTTCCATCTTGATTATATTTTACCATGGTTGCCATCGAGCCATCAGGAGCAAAATTTAATACTGTTCCAAACTTTGGTAAAAATATTAAATCCTCTGAATCTGTTTCTGGATTTATTGGTAAAATGGAGGTTCCTTCTCCTTGTAAAATCACTAAATTTTTGCTATCTGGGGTAATTAAAAAGTCTCCACCTTTTTGAATTATTCCATCTTTATTTGTTAAAGGTTGTGCTTCTTTTCCTAATTCTAATACCCACGGACCGGAATCGAAAACATCTTTTCTATTTACCCTTTGAATTACAATTTTTTGACCATCAATAGATAAATCAAATTTCAAGTTTTGGTATTCTAAATTATCAAGAACTTTTTCGATTTTACCTACAACTTCTGAAGATTTTAATCTGGTATCTCCAGGAGTAAAATTAATACCAGTTGTCACAGTATATATTTGTTGTTCTATCAGAGTCGGAACTTCATTTTGCTTTTCAACTGCGGAAAATAAAATCTTTTCACCTTGGGGAAAAAATTTAAAATCCATTACTTCTAAATTTTTCGGACTTAGTATTATAGGCCGTTGCTTTTTAGTTAAATTAATTAAGATTAATCTGCCTTTTTCCTCTCCTTGAAAACCTACATAAGCAAATGCGCGATCGCGACTGCTAAATAGACCTTGAAAAGGCTGCATTACCTCCCCTTGATCTAAGCCATAAAACTTTTCTTTTGCTCCAGATAATTTTACTGTATACTGATTACCATAGGGAGCAGGATCTAAAATAGTATAAGCCATTCTTCGACCAGCCCAACTCACTTTTCCTGGTAAAGGTGGTTCTATTGTTAAGTTTTTTTCAACACTTGCATGATTCATTGGTCGATTAAAATTTAGTATAAAAGCTGTATCTTCAGCTCCTATTTTTTTGTCTTGCCAGCTAAAGTCTTTAACTTTTGGAGCTGTACTTCCACCACCCACAAATAGCAGACAAATTAACACAGTTAACCCGAGAATCAAAGTAATAGCAAGTCTATCAAGAGGTTGTTGTAATTCCTGTAAAAGAATGTCTTGATTTTCACGAAATAGATAATTAATTTTTTTTCTTAAATTTACCATTTATTTTTATCCTTATATCATCTCTGATTTAATACTTATACTTTGAAATAAGGAAGGCAGAAGGGAATTTTCGTTCAAAGGGAGAAAGTTTTTGGTGGTTAATTATTCGGGCAGAATATTATATCCCACAGATAAAAGTTTCGCAATAGTTTTGAAAATTGTACTTAATCATAATAGTGTTTACCAGCGTTGGAATACTTAACTTTTGAAGATTTATAGAGAGTTACTTGTGAGATGCTGTTATTAAGCAGAGATAATAATATTATCTTTTTCTTTTGAGTTTAATACCCCGCCGTATACAAGATGTTTACAATTGGTTAGGAATTTGAGTTCCCATCCACTTTTTCCTTGTTACTTGTTACTTGTTACTTGTTACTTGTTACTTGTTACTTGTTACTTGTTACTTTTGAATTCCTCCTTCCTCCTTCTTCCTTCCTCAATAATAATTTTGAGTTCCCATCCACTTTTTCCTTGTTACTTGTTACTTGTTACTTGTTACTTTTGAATTCCTCCTTCCTCCTTCCTCCTTCCTCAATAATAATTTTGAGTTCCCATCCACTTGTTACTTGTTACTTGTTACTTGTTACTTGTTACTTGTTACTTGTTACTTGTTACTTGTTACTTTTGAATTCCTCCTTCCTCCTTCTTCCTTCCTCAATAATAATTTTGAGTTCCCATCCACTTGTTACTTGTTACTTGTTACTTGTTACTTTTGAATTCCTCCTTCCTCCTTCTTCCTTCCTCAATAATAATTTTGAGTTCCCATCCACTTGTTACTTGTTACTTGTTACTTGTTACTTGTTACTTGTTACCTTGTTACTTGTTACTTTTGAATTCCTCCTTCCTCCTTCTTCCTTCCTCAATAATAATTTTGAGTTCCCATCCATTTTTTCCTTCTTACTTCTTACTTTTGAATTTTGACTTTTGAATTCCTCTTTCTTCTTCAATAATCATAAGGATTTTTTGGCTTAGGAATTGGTTTAATTTTAGATGGCGAAATTGTTAATTTACGTTGACCATTCAACTCATCAGTAATCATATTACCTTCAACTTTCAACCAACCATCTTGAGCATATTTACTCCGACTTCTGCCTTCTGGTAATCTAACAGGTAATCCTACTGGATAAGCATCAGCAGCACAACAAGTCAAAATAAATCTAGATATCCAAAAATATTGCTCAGATAATCCAGGAGGATAAATTACAAACCCAGTTACTTCCACTTTTTGCTCGTTATAAGCATCTGGTTCTGGATAAACATTCAAAATTCTAATCCATTCAATCAGCGATCGCTCTTCTGGTTTAGTAGCACTACGAAATTCTTGAGGTTGAGTTCTAGTCACTGGCAAAGATTCTGTTAAACCTCTTTGTAATGCTGTTTGACTAGCAAAAACTTGAGGAGTAATCATCAATGCCAATAAAGCTGATATTAATAATAAACTACTACTCCAACCAGGGGGAAAAAGATTAATATGCTGATTTTCAATACTGGTTAATGCTTGTTGTGATTGTCTCTTAAATCTTTGACTTTTGCGAATACTCCATAACTCTAAAATTTTCAATCCACCTAATAAGAGTAAAGCAATTCCAGCTCCCACTGTTAAACCAAAATAACGAGGATGAATTAATATGTATAACTTGCTTGTCATCCAATAATGCAATAACACAAAACCCCAAACAAAAATTGCTATAGCATCTATCCAAGAACTATATTTTTTGAGTAGGGAAAAAAGTGACTTGTAAACTTTCATCTGATTAAAATTACCGAAAAATTGTGGTTTAAAGCCTCCTCTTTTAAGGGGATAAAAGCGGTCAATCTTCGGAGCTTACCGTAGGGTGGGATGGCGAGGAAACCTGCGCTGTCCGACCATCGACCAAGAGAAGAAAAACTTTCCTTTGAATCAATCCTCTTATTTTAAAGGAGAGGTAATTATTAATTAGGGTTTGCTGAAAAAGTCTTATGGGTGAGGGTAGGAGACAGGAGACAGGAGACAGGAGATAGGAGAAATGGGAATTACAGAGGATGTAGTTGGAAGAATTGTTCCTTAATTTTTCGGCCCAACTCTTGCACAAAATGCTAGTTTTTTGAGCAATCTTTACCGAAAACAGGCGCACTTTTATCAACCTAAGAAGGCTGAAACCTTTATATGTCAATACTTTGATAGTTAATCAGCAAGCCCTAATAATTAATAATTAATTATTAATTATTAATTATTAATTGTTCCCTACTATAAGTTAATTTAACTCAAATATAAATTCACAATCAAAGCCATAATAAATGTTAATTGTGCTGCTAAAACCATTAAATAAATTACAACCCGCGACCGAAATACTGATAATAACAAACCAACAGCTTTGATATCAATCATCGGTCCAAAAACCAAAAAAGCTAATAGGGAACCACTGGTAAAAGTTGCAGCAAATGATAAAGCAAAAAAAGCATCCACAGTCGAACAAATAGAAACAACTGCGGCCAAAGTCAGCATAGCAATAATTGAACTAATAGGACCCTGACCAAGACTCAGGATAAATTCACGGGGTGCAGCAACCTGAATCATTGCAGCGATCGCGCTACCAATAACTAACACTCCACCTAAGTCTTGTAACTCTTGCACCATACTATTTAACAAAGATAAAAGTCGCTGTCGATCAGGTGCAACGAACAGAGATTTCCAACTCATATCTTTGTTAGAAGTGGTTTTACTACCAACACCTAGTGGACTTTGATTCATAGTACTAGCTTCTACTTGCCAAAGTGGGATAGACTCCAGAGGCATAGATGTGCTAGACTGACCGAGAAAAAATGTTCCTGACTGTAAAAGAGGAGAAGTTTCAACTTTTTGAGAAACTGACTGTTGAGGTCTAGGCAATAGACGAGCAGTTGTAGCTTGCAATAACGGTCGCATATCCTTTTGTACGCTGAATACCCAACCAATAATTGTTGCTATTGCTAGAGAAAATACCACTCGTAAAACCACTATTTCTGGTTGGTCTCTAAAAGCAGTCCAAGTAGCCCAGATTACTATGGGATTTACTGTTGGAGCTGCCAATAAAAAACCAATTGCTACTGAAACTGGCACACCTTGTAGTAATAAACGTCGAGCAACCGGAACATTACCACATTCACATACCGGGAACAAAAAACCAACTAAACTACCGACAAATGCTCCTAAAAGAGGGTTTTTAGGCAGATATGTAATTAATTTACGTTCATCAATAAACCACTGTAATATTCCGGATAAAATCACCCCCAACAGTAAAAATGGTATTGCTTCTACCAATAAACTAAGAAAGAGGGTAAAAGCATTATTCAACTGATTTGTCAGCGTTGATGCCATCTTTATATTTACTTTAGATTTACTCTTTAAACTTTTTTTCCTAAGTATTTTCTTTGGTTCAATAATCGCCTAGGGATCGATATTAATTATTTAAATAACTATACATATATTTACAATGTGAGTATATACTAAAGTAATCTAGAATAATTAGCCTCTCTAGGTATATACAATTTCTTTCGACAAATAAATAATATTGAAGTTTTATGGTTAACTTATCTAGCTTTAAGTCCTTAATCTTACCACCTCTTGAAAACTCCCTGCCAAAAACTTTTCAGGAGTTAACTTTACAAAATTTATCGTTATATGGTTTTCAAGTTGACAGTAATCAATCAGGAGAAGTGGCTGCTTTAAGACTAGAAGCTGAACCAAGATTGCCAGGAATAATCTTAACTGAAGAGGGACATATCTCAGGAATGATTTCCCGACAGCGATTTTTGGAGTATCTGAGTCGCCCTTTTGGACGAGAACTATTTCTCAAAAGGTCTTTAAAGACTTTGTATGAGTTCGCTTACACAGATTTTTTAGTGATGCCTGGAGATACTAAAGTTATAGAAGCTAGTAGTAAAGCTTTACAGAGACCAACTAACCAAGCTTATGAACCAATTGTGGTTGAAATCGAACCCTATGTCTACAGAATTTTAGATGTCCATCATCTGCTAATAGCTCAATGTCATATTCATGAATTGGCCAGTAATTTACTCCATGAACTTTATCAAGAATTGGAGACAGCTCACCAAGAATTAGAACTTCAAGCTTCTTTAGATGCTTTGACTCAAGTTGCTAATCGTAGAAGATTTGACCAATATCTAGCTCAACAATGGTTCCAAACGTCTAAAGAGCAGAACTCTATATCCCTCATCATGGCAGATATTGATTGTTTTAAAGGTTACAATGACACTTATGGTCATCAAGCTGGAGATAAATGTCTCAAACAAGTAGCTTTGGCAATCAATCAAGCTGTTCAAATGTCACTTCAAACAAATAAGGAAAATTTAGTAGCTCGTTATGGAGGAGAAGAATTTGCTATAGTTTTACCCAAGATAAATGCTATTGATGCTGTTTCTGTAGCTGAAAAAATTCGTTCTCATGTCAAGTCATTAAATATTATTCATCAAGCTTCTGTTGCCTCAAAAGTTGTAACTTTAAGTTTAGGACTCGCCACAACTGTACCTCAACTGGGTGGCTCACGAGAAGCATTAATTTCTGAAGCAGATCGAGCACTTTATCAAGCTAAAATTAAAGGCCGCGATCGCGTTCTCCTTAGTTAAGGTTAGCTCTGGATAAATTATATCACCTCCGGTAGAATCGTTAGTGTATAAAATTACGTCACAATTAGAGGGAACCCTTCTTCCTGATAACTCCTGTTCTCTGTCTCCCTTTCATCAAACTTTAGGTATATAACCGGACATGATATTACAGTGCTTTTCAAATGAATGAACCACAAATATCTAAAATAGAACTGTATAAGGAGTAATCGCCTCAACTTATAGTTGAATATTAATGATGAGCATCAAAAATTATCATCAACTTTCTTCAAATAACAAATCAACCGTTTTCAGATTTATTCAGCGAACCCTAAATATTGCTTAACTATTCAAGCTAATTTTCTGCTTCTAACTTCTTGAATCAACTAATTTTATTTCTGAGTACGACGACTTCTAGGAGGAACGACTTTTGGGGAAGTTGATTTACCGGGAGTGGACTTACGTCGCTGTTTCTGAGGCTTGACTTTGGGAATTAAGCTAGATAAACCTTTCGTTTTGAAGCGTTTGTAAGCTGAACTACTCCAGTCACTAACAGAATGACTCATTGCACCAAGTTCTAGACCCACTAATAAAGCGATTACTTCTTGATAATGCAGGGAAAGCGATTGCCATAAGCTTTCAACAAACCCTAAAATACTCCATTCCAGCCCCAGTAATTCATCTATAATTAAACCAAATACAACCACCATTCCCAGCCATGTCAAAATATACAGCAGTCGTAGTGCAGTACCAATTATAGGTCCGTGAGATAAAAAGGAGCGATGATTCAGACTTGTTTGGTAGGGTCGCCAAAGCCACTTAAACCAACCCCATCGTTGAAATTGCCGAGAATTAATGTCCAGGTCTGGGCCAAACATTAGCCCACTGAACAAAAAACTCCCAGAAACAAATAAGGTTAAGTGGGTACTACGAATTAACCCAAAGCTTAAGCTTGTTACTATGGGTAAACTCCACAAGGTTATCCGGTCATGGGTGCTACCACTGGGCATAGCAGATTTAATCTAGGCCAAAAAATGCATAATCTATTTATCAAACTTAGCAGATAAAAGATACTTTTTTTTACTTGCATATTTAGTAAGATGTGTTATACTTATAAAAGTTGGGCGGTTAGCTCAGCGGTAGAGCGCCTGCCTTACAAGCAGGATGTCACTGGTTCAAATCCAGTACCGCCCATAAAATAAATCTAGGTATTAGTTAAGTTTATGTTTTTGGTAATCATTTTTGATTCCTAAATTTAATTAGATAATCTTAGATAATCAAAACCATTTATATACTTATTCTTAATTTATACCTTAATTTTCTCCTTTTCCAGTCTCTGTGAAATGTTGACTATATTAGTTTTGACTTTAGTGGACTAGACTACTTCTGATTTAAGCATATCTACTTTGAAGTGAAAGTCCCAGTATTAGAGCTGATTTTTAACTCGTGCTAAAACCCTTATTTCATCTAACTCTCAGGGATTTAGGCATTATTGGACTATAACTCCCAAAACCCTTGTATTGCCAGAGATTCAGCCTCTTAATATTTATTTGAGAAATCAGCTCTTAATGAAAATTGAATGGATATATTTGTATAGGTACTTATTACTTTTAATTCGCACAAAGGCGATCGCCATATCAAATTTTATTTGACCGAATAATTAATCATTAATCATTATTAATTAAATAATTCAGCTTTATTAGCCTCCCTTTTCAAGGGGAAAATAAAGAAATAATATTTCCTTATGTTCAATCAAGAACGGTTTTAACCAGAGGTAATTATCCATTATCCATTATCCATTATCCATTAATGAACGGACAATCAAGGTTTAATATCATGTCCGAAGGCAATCGTTTGTGTAAAAGTTAGCGTGGATATCTATAGGAAATTTAAGTTTTTTTTCTTGCTCTTATACCAAATTCAAAAAAGGTAGTTACATCTTAATTTGTGATTTATTGCTACAATTAAAAATTGTATATATCCATCAAATGTCAAAATTAAGCATTTTTTCCTCTTTTTTATCCAGTTTTTCTTTCCCTGTTGTCTGTTCCCTGTTGTTTGTTCCCTGTTGCCTGTTGCCCGTCTCGAGACTGTAGCAATATTTTATGAAATTGGCATTAAGCCTTCCTGCCTTCCGGAGCTGTTGCCTACCTTTGCTATACAACAACGATGCTACCCGACACGATGTCAAGCTTGTGCCTCTATACCACGGACCTTCACTATACAAGCAGCAAACAAGAAAAATTTTTCCTTTTAGTAAATCCTCTTCTTTTCAATTAAAGGTAAAGGTAATAGTTAATTATTAATTGTTAAAATTCTATCCTATTCTTCTGGTGCCTTCTCTTGAACTCCCTGTATAATTCTAGATAATTCACTTTTCTCGTTAACTACAATTCTAGTAGGAGAACCACTAATAATTCTTTCATAGCTACGGAAGGAATCTTTAATCTCAGGACCATTTGATGTTATTGTATATTCTCTAATTCCTTTATCATGCCATGAACCACGCATTTTGAAGACATTAATAGCCCGGGACATTTCACCACGAATTTCGACATACTGTAGCATGATGATTGTATCAGTAATAGTAGAAATATGAGTATTTGTAATAGAATGAGACCCCATAAATTGATCGGTGGTATTAGTAAAAAAGCCTGTTATTTCTTCTTGCTTGGCAAAACCTGTAACCCCAATCACAAATTGTCTAAAGGCATTATTGCTTACTCCTCTTGCCAAAGCAGATAGAGAATCAATAGCTATTCTAGAAGGTTTAAAGTTGGCAATTTCTGATTTAATAATTTGTAAGTGGTCTTCTAAACCTGCTGATTCTGGGTAGCTACACAAGATTCTTAATAATCCCTTTTTTTCTAATTCTTCAAAATCTATACCCCAAGAATAGGCATTACGAAATAATTGAGCACGAGATTCTTCATAAGCAAAAAGCATCGCAGGTTCATTATTTGTACAACCATTTTCTAAGAATTTACTTACTAAAAGAGTTTTTCCTGTACCTGTAGCTCCAGTTGCTAATATGATTGAATCTTTAAAGAAACCACCTCCACACATTTTATCTAGAACTTCATCTCCAGAGGAAACTCTAACATTTGAAGAACGTTGAGTTAGTCGCATTGCTCCTAGTGGGAATATATTTACACCATCATTAGTAATCGTAAATGGATATTCCCCCTTCATGTGGGTTGTCCCCCTAAGTTTTAAGATTTCCATGGTTCGCCTTCTACGCTCGCCTTCTAGAGCATTACGAACTATAACAACATTATCCGAGACAAATTCTTCTACTCCAAATCTGGCTACTGGACCATATTCTTCTACTCTTTCTGTAGTCATAATTGTAGTTGCACCAACTTGTTTGAGTCGGGCAACTAAACGAAATATTTCTCTTCTAACTACAGAAGCAGCATCATATTGTTGAAATACAGCAGTTACTGAATCAATAGAAACTCTTCTTGCTTTGTATTTACGAATGGCATATTGAATTCTTTCTATTAAGGCAGATAAATCAAAATTTCCTACTATATCTTGCCCCTCTGGATCGGGAGAAGCATCTAGTATAAATAATTTCCCATCATTAACTAATTTTTGTAAATTCCAACCAAAACTGTAGGCGTTTTTAATAATATCGTGGGGAGATTCTTCAAAGGTTACAAATACTCCTGGTTCATCAAAATAGATAATTCCATTGTAAAGAAACTGAATAGCAAGCAATGTCTTACCAGTTCCAGATGTACCACTTACTAATGTGGTTCTGCCAACTGGCATACCCCCATGACTGATGTCGTCAAACCCCTCAATCATGGTCCGAATCTTTTCAACTCCTACTGTTGCTATTTCATCTCTTTTAATAGATTCACTATTTTCATTCATATTTTTATCTTTGGAATATTAAAAAAATTTTAGCTATCCGCAAATATATAAATATATCTACATATATCAGGATTGTCGCACCATAATGTACAGTTTATGGCATTTTTAATTTTGGTAGAACACAGAGAAGTCTGCTCTCTGGCTTTTGCTTGAAGGCAAAAGTCTATATGCCATACCTCAATAAAAATCACGACTATGTCCAGAGTACTTATATCACAAAATACTAAAATTTATGTTAATTGTATCAAGAAGTTCATTTTAGAGATTAAATTCGTCTTCATTGAGTTCCTCATAAAGTAGATCTAATCCAATTAATACTTTTTCTCTATCTGAAAGATCCCCAATAATTTTTCTCACAGGTGGGGGTAATATTTTTGACAAAGTTGGTGTGGCCAATATTTTATCCTCTTCTGCTAATTGAGGATTTTTTAGTACATCTATTACTTTTAGGGCATAAACTCCTTGAAATTCTTGCTCAAGGATTTCTTTGAGTGTCTTTAGCGCCCGCACAGAATTAGGAGTATTTCCAGCAACGTACAACTTTAAAACGTAGGTTTTCTTCAGGGGACTCATAGTTATTCTCTAGTGATTTTTTTGCTGTTTGAAGAGTTTTTTCTTGATGAACAGAGTTTTTAACTATGTTTAAATTTTACAAAATTTACAAAAAAAATTATATTTTTTATCCTCCTAAGGTAGAGGTTAGCAGGGAGTAAGGGATAGTTACTTTTGTCTACCCCTTTTCACTATTGGGTTTAATGTTCCACGGCTCATCTTTAAGATTAATCAATCTGGGTGGAGTTTAATCCCCACCTCAATTGCCCCAACTCCCATACGTTCCAAATTCGACGGTTCTTCTACCCAATTCCCTTGTTCAATTTGAAGGTTCATTTATTCATTGAAATATATTTGATAATGTAAAAGTCTTAAACTTTATTAAAGGCACATTATTTATTTATAAAATAAAATTTTCAATCAAGAATACTTTACCTGGTATGTATATTGAAAGTTCTTAAGCTTACCTATATATTTATGAACTTTACACTTACTTTTCATAAATAGTTAGACTATCATTTCAGTGCTACAATCTTGAGCTAGTTAATTATTATTTTATAATTTCAAGTTTTTAAGATTCTCTAGGAATAGAACGTCGGTACATTTCACATAGGTGTGCTATTGTATCTATAAGAGTTAATCGGTAATCTAGTAATATTTCCTCACTACGTCCTTCTAACTGTAATTGTTTGGAAAATTCATCCATTAAGTCCATGTGAATTTCTACAATTTGTGTTACAGGAACATCTGAGAAAAAACATAAATTGACAAACTCATCTATTTGATTGTTGAGGGAATTATCTTTAGAAAAATATTTGAGAACAATGTGACGGTAATCTAAGTTAAGTTTATCTAAAAACTTACGTCGCTCTTCTGGAGGCATATTCCTAATGAAATTTATGGGATTCCTTTTGTAATACACACCGAGGTATCCTAATCTTTCTCTTAATTTTTCAGATAGTCTACGTTGTTGTTGATTGAGTGAATTTTTGGTACTATCATCGGCAATTTGACTAGATTTTTGAGATTTATCTGTTGAAGAATTACTGGGAGAAAGTTTCAGAAATTTTTGAATTGACTGCCCAATATAAAAATCAATTTGGCTTAGTTGGTTGATTAATAATGAAACTTCTGCTTCGTGGTAAATAAAACTTGAATCGTTATGCTGTTCGTGAGATTTAGTAAAATTAGTATTAGCTAAACTATGATTATTCTCGTCGCGTTCAGATTTAAGTTGTTTGATAATTACAGCAGGTAGTAAAATTGATTGATATTGTAACTTCTCAATCAAAGAAGTTAGTTCAGAATATTCTTGGAATATCAGACAATCTATGTTATTATTTTCCTCAACAAGCTGGAAAAATTCTCTGGAAGAATTAGTCAGTGCCACAAGATAGCGATCGCTACTTAGTAATTTCATTACTGAATTAGCAAATTGATCGTCATATAGGTATACACAGACAGATATTTGAGTAGACAAAGTTTTAGGTACAGTAGTTAAATCTTGGTTAGGGTTAGAATCTTTATCTTGAGAAATCTCCATTACAAAATAATTATTATATTAAACATCTAAACACAAACTTTAACAAATATTAACATATATCGTCTCTATATTTTCTTTGTAAGGAAGATAGCATAAGGAATATAGCTTGATTATGAATAATATGCACCCAAATTATATTTAATTTCCCAACCCAAACTCAAGAATATCTCTAACATAGCACTAGCTTAACGCAGTTGTATCCGTGTACAGGATATTTAATTCTGTGGTGATCACCAATCAGTATCAAGATTTTAACTAACCGTAAATTATAGAGAAGTTTCCTACAAGCGTGTTAACGTAACGTAGCTATTTTTCATAATCTTGTAGATAGTAGATAAATGTGGGGATAATTAGGTTTAGTAATAATGGCCAAAATTATGGTTAGGTTAGTCAAAATACGCTCATCGAATTACGAACTTTCTCTCAGCATATAATATGCTCTAACTTTCATGTCAATGGCCTACACTACTTTAAAAAAATTTATATCTTCTATACCAATCTGCTTACACACAGAAAATTTGCAGGTAGTATGGTCAATTCTCTGTAAAGAAAAATACAATGAGTTAGTAGTAGTAAATCATCAGCACAAACCACTAGGACTAATTTACTTACATAATTTAATTCAGTATATAGATTTAAAGCCTGAAACTCAACCCGATCAAAATGATGCTCTAATTTTGAATTGGCAACAACCTCTATCTGAAGTAGATTCTTTAACACTTAATGGCCTGAGAGTATTGTCAGCAGATTTAACTATTACTGAGTTATGGCCATATCTCCAGACACAATCAGAAGGGCAAATTAATGAAGAATCTGATACTTTAGACATTGCACCTCCTAGTACACCTATTGCAGTAGTAGACAGGGAAGGTAAATTTTTAGGACTACTAGATACCTGGCGTCTACTAGAATTTATTGCTACAAATCAAGCTCTAGAGACAAAATTGAGTAGCAAAAATTGTATCTCTGCTCCAGAAAATTCTATCAAAACATCTGGGAAGTTTTTACCTACACCTACTGCCAAGGAAAATTTGCAACCCCAGGCAACAGCAGAGACTTCTTCCTACCTCTATTCACTCATAGAACTTTTAGAAAAACTGCCTCTACCTCTAATGTTACAGAGCAATGACGGCGAAATTATTAAGCAAAATCTGGCATGGCGTTCTCAGATAACAAAAGAATCTGATTTGATGGAAATTGCAGATGCTGTTGTAAACTTGTCTACCAAAAATATCAAACAACAGTCCAGAAGAGTCGAAATGCCAGATTCTCTAGCAGTAGTGAAAGATATGATTACATTATCATGTCCAGCTACAACTAATTGGAGATTTTCTCCTGCAACACTTTTACAAGAACGAGCAAAATTGCCAGAGTCAAATTCTGCTTCTAGCTTTTGTTATTACACTCAACCAAATACCTACCTTTGTACTTGTCCTCAAAAAAATGGCCAGGAACGAGTATGGCAGTTTAGTAGTCAACCATTGTTTGACTTGACATTAATTTTAGCTCAGGATGTCACGGAGCAACGCTTGATAGCGAAGGAGTTGGAAGCTAAAAATGCTGATTTGATTCAGCTTAATCGACTTAAGGACGAATTTTTGGCTTGTATTAGCCATGAGCTGAAAACGCCATTAACCGCTGTATTGGGTTTATCTAGTTTGTTGAAGGAGCAAGCTCTGGGGAGTCTTAATGAACGTCAAGCTCGTTATGCTCAACTAATTCATCAAAGTGGTCGTCATTTAATGGCTGTAGTTAATGATATTCTAGATTTGACTCGCATGGAAACAGGCCAGATGGAGTTGAACTCTGAACCTGTGGAGATTCAGAAAGTTTGTGATCGTGCTTTTCAAGAGGCTTTACAAATTCAGTATAAAAATCCTCAAGACTCATCTTCTTCCTCACTACCTGATTCTTTAAACGCAAAGTATACATTGGAAATAGAATCTGGTCTAAATATTTTTATTGCAGATGAGTTGCGTTTGCGTCAGATGTTGGTAAATTTGTTATCCAATGCTTTGAAGTTTACTTCAGCGGATGGCAAGATGGGATTGAAAGTAGCTAAATGGGAAAAGTGGATAACTTTTACAGTTTGGGATCATGGTATTGGCATCCCAGCAAACAAGCAACATTTGATTTTTCAGAAGTTTCAACAATTAGAAAATCCTCTAACTCGTCAGTTTGAAGGAACTGGTTTAGGTTTGGTATTAACTCAACGTTTAGCTCGTTTACATGGTGGGGATGTGACGTTTATTTCTCAGGAAGGTAAAGGAAGTGAGTTTACGTTAATTTTGCCGCCTAGTCCGCCTCCAAAAGATTTAGGAACTGAAGGATGGGAAACAAATGATTATCTCAAAGAGCAAGGATTAATTCCTACTAGGCAAAGTGAAGTTGGTACAAAAAAACATAAGAAATTACCTGTTAATAATTACGAAGTACCTGTTATTAATTATTCATCTCGTTTAGTTTTAATTGTTGAAGCAGTACCAAGATTTATTGAAGATTTAACGAGTAAATTAACAGGTTTAGGTTATCGAGTTGTTATTGCACGTTCTGGCACAGAAGCGGTGGAAAAGGCGCGAAAATTACAACCAAAATTTATATTTCTTAATCCATTACTGCCTCTTTTATCGGGTTGGGATGTATTAACTCTGCTGAAAACGGATATTGATACTTGTCAGATTCCTGTAGTAATAACTGCTACTAGAGGGGATAAAGAACGAGCGATCAATAATGGTGCAAATAAGTTTTTAAGTTTGCCTGTGGAACAATTAGAATTAGAAGAAATTCTGGCAGAATTTCCTGATTCAGTAGAACAAAATCATTATCAAAAGTTAGTACTTCTGCGCTTAATTCCAGGTAAATATGAGTTTCAGCAGTCTACAGAAGAAAGTTCTATTTATGAGGATAAGTTCCTTTCTTTGCCTGGAGAATACACAGTAATAGAAGCAGATGATTTAGCTCAAGCAAATTTACTTGCTAAGATTTGGCAGCCTCATGTCATTCTCGTTGAAAAAATTAGTAATTCAGTAAGTCCAGTTAAATTTATTAATCAACTCAGTCAATATTCTGCTTTAAAAGCTATTCCTTTAGTAACTCTAGATTCTGAAACTACTCAAGTGGCTAATCAAGTGAAAGAATTGTCTGTGTTTCCTTGTTTAGCTTTTGAGAAAAATGACAATAATTTAACAGAAACAAAACTTGATTATGAATCTTTAACCTCTGCGTTGTGTCAAGTAATTTCTATTGCTGCGGGTATGAACTGGCTGCCAACTATATTAGTTATGGATGTGGCAAATATTAAGGATTTTACAGTACCTTTAACAGATGTTTTGTCTGAGGAAGCTGTTGTTAATTTCTCAGATTTTACTCCTGAGCAAAAGGGGAGAGACTTAGGAGATAATACTTTTAGTTCTCCGATTTTTCCTGCTTTGAGTTCTGATTTAGAAGTGGCTAATCAAAGTTGGAAATATTGTGAACAAACAAAATTACCAATTGATAGTACACAGGTATTAGTTCAGTATATTCAAACTTCTGGGTTTAAAGGTTTAATTGCTAAATCTTGGGTTGAAGTTTTGTCACAATTGAAAAATCAGAGTGTGGATTTATTATTAATTTGTTTACGGAGAAATTTACCACCTGGTTTGGATAAGGCATTATCTGATTTAGAGCAAATAGTTACAAAACCTCCTATATTAGTGTTGGAATATTCTGATTATAAATTACCCAAAAATATGACGCTAGAAAGTCTAAATTTAGTCTTGAGCAAGATTGCTACAAAAATTTTGCCTTCTGATTTACCAATAGTAGATTTATTGGAGGAAATTAAGGGTCAGTTGATATTTTAGGGAGTGGGGAGTAGGTAGTAAAGAATCAGAAGTAATCCTTGACTGAGTTTGAGCATTTATAAATCAGGACTTACGCAAATTTACTTTTAAACCACCATCTGTAGGGGTAAATAGTATTCTTTATCGCTATATGTAGAGTCTCTGCGTAAGTCCTGTAAATGTCTTAACTAACTTATCTCAACGTTGGTTGAAGACCCCCGCTCTCCCGTAGGGGAGCGTCGGGATGAAAACCAATCAATCTTGAGGTTTTCCAGATAATTTGTTAAAATGCAAGTGTGACTCAACCAAAAACCAAGGTTGAGACTACTATCGCTTTTTAATCAAGTCGCCGAGGGGCACTCGGAGACGTTAAACGGACACGGAGGAAGCGTTAGACTGACTGGCAAGCCAGCATTTTCCAGCGAGGTGTCAACTCGCCCTGAATCATTTGTTCAGCTTGGTCTGTTTGAATGATGGATGGGAATCCCGTGCTGTACCCTCAGGTCAGCGTCGGGAGGATGTCAAATCAGGTTACATTAATTAACTACGATACAAAAAGATGGCGTAGATAATTGAGTCATCTAAAGATGACTTAAACTATTAGCCAAGGATTGAAATTCTTGGCTTGGCTAGCCATCGGGTCAGGTATAAAGTTTAAAGTTGTGTGGCAATGTCTACCGCCAAGCCAAGAAATAAATTTCTTGGCTCATAGCAGAAGTCATCTAAAGATGACTATTTTCCCATGGGGATAGAGGAAGAGTCGTTTCATTTATTTAAGCTCCCGAAGCTGGATGATAGAATTTTTCTGTTCTCCATACAGATAGAGGAAGGTTCGTTTCATTTGCTGAAGTTCCAGGAGGCGGATGAGATGATGAAAATTTTCTCTTTCCCATAGGTCTAGAGCAAAAGTCGTTTCATTTGCTGAAGTTCCAGGAGGCGGATGAGATGATGAAAATTTTCTCTTCTACATACAGATAGAGTAAACGTCCTGCTACAATTTCCCATAAGTAAACAGCAAAAATAGTCTGAAGTTATTGTCAGTTAAGATTTTAGTGCAAATAAATATTCTTTTGTGATGAGAAGAGTGCAGATCGAAATAAACTATATAAAAATTTGCTTGCTAGGTTGCCTTGCAGTAGCTGGATTCGATTTAGTATCTATAAATTGCACAGAATCAAAAGTATTAATCCACAAGTGAGCGCCACAACTTGCTGGTTTGTAAGGTCGATAGACGATTTGGCAAGGACCTGAAATATATAACTCATAACCATAATAGTTCTTACCGCCGTGCTTAACTGACACTACAGCTTCCAATTCTGTTGGAGGCTTACTTTTATTACTTTGAATTTTGTTTTGATTGACATGAATCATTTTTGGTGTGGTAGATTCTCTCTTGCGCCACATACCTTTCGGACCGCGCCGAGCCGGAATTATTACAGGCATTCCACTCGAAGATACTGGTATTTCCCAGAATCTACCTTTTTTTTCGGCTCCTTTAACTCTTCCTTGAGCTAATAAAACTAATAAACGTTGACGAGAGATACCTAATAAAAAAGATGCTTCTCTAGTACCCATAATTTTTTCTTAACTGTTGGACAATAGTAAGTGTTTAATAAAAAGGTAACTTTCTCAAAGTAATAGAGAGAGTATTTTATGCAAGTTACCTAAGAATAAATGTAAATGAGATTATTGATTTTGTTTTCCTCTAAAATCTCAGAACTAAAACGTTTGAGTTAGAGAAATTTTTAACCACAGGAAAAGCTTCTAATTTTTGGTGACTCTAAAATCTCATAACTCAGAAGTTAGAGGTTAGAGAGAAATTTTCTTTTCCGAGGGAAAGCTGCTGGTTCTTGGTCAGGACTAAGAGATATTTACACCAAGCCCATATTGCTCTAAACGTAATAATAGCTCAAACGATTTGCTTTAATAAAATCCTTGGCTGTCTGTGCTATCTCTGGAATCGTAATATATACGATTTTCTCTATCAGGAATGGTAAAGGAATTTGACCGGGGGATACCTTTGTCTTGGGAACTTTACTCAATATTCCTCTCAATATCCTTTTCCCCCAGTCACTTTTCTTGGTTCGTTTTTTCCTTGGTGTGTAGCGCCGACAGAAACCTTTGTAGGAGTCGGCGCATTCTGACAAGGATGAACCTAATTCAAGGAAGGCGGGATGCCATTGGGTAATACCATCGGTGGTTAGTTGTTCGTAAGTGCCATAGTTACTGAAGTCGTAGAAAAAGCCTTCTCTCATCCCTGCTGCCTTGGGGTTGGCATGAATATAACGGATGGTGTTTAATGCTCTTTCTTTGTCGGAGTTGGGGAAACCATGACAGGTATATCTTTGTTCCCAAAAGTGACCTTTGCGGTTAAGGAGGGCGTTAAAAGACATGGCAGAATACCAGAAGAAGGAGTCAGGAGTCAGGAGTCAGGAGTCAGGAGGGAGTTACGGAATTTTAGGAGGAGTTAGAAGTCAGGAGATTGTCTGCGCTGTTCAATTGCAGCAACATAAGAATCTAGTAATTTACTTACTTCTTCTAAATGTATTAAAAGTTCTTTTGTATCCCCATATTCAAGGTCATTTGCCAGAATTAAGTAATACCGACTTTCTTCTAGGGAACCTTGTGCAATATTCAAGAATCGAATTTTATCTGCTAACCCTTTTTTCCGAAAGCCTTCTGCTACATTAGCTGGAACTGATACAGATGCTCGTCTTAACTGAGAAGTTAATCCGTAGGTTTCTGCTTTGGGAAAGTTTTTGCTAAAGCGGTAGACTCTAAAACGAGTTGATGTGCTTTTTGCCAAACAATTAAATCTTGAAAATTTTTAGCAGGTTCTCTCCTCATTCTGACTCCTTCTTCCTTTAACTCCTTCTTTGTCTCTTCATTCTGACTCCTGACTCCTGACTCCTGTCTCCTGACTCCTTCTTCACTCCTGACTCCTTCATAAAAAGATTCTTAGGAACTTTCCCTAATTGATAAGCACCACGACTGTCTAAATATTGATATTCTCCTGGTTGTAATCCTGCATGAATAAACTTTTTTGGATAACCAATCATCACAACATTACCTGAAGAATCTTTTTGCACAATTTCCTCTAGATATTCTCTAGCATTTGTTGCGCGTCGGAAAAATTCTACTTGTTGCCTAGTGTAAAAAACTAAACTAGGTTTTTCTAAGGCAATCATAATTATTTCTTCTCCAGGTTTTCTAACTTCAACAATACGGTAAGCTAGTTGACGTAAGGGTAATTGACGTTCTTGGTCTACTAAAAACATCATGGGGTTAATAGTAAAAATTAAACAAGCTACTAATTCAATAAAGTTAGCAAAAAAAACCCAAGAAATTAACTTTTGCCATTCATTCTGACTCCTGTCTCCTGACTCCTTCTTCCTCCTTTCATTCTGACTCCTGTCTCCTGTCTCCTGACTCCTTCATAAAAAGATTCTTAGGAACTTTCCCTAATTGATAAGCACCACGACTATCTAAATATTGATATTGCCCAGGTTCTAATCCTACATGAATAAACTTTTTTGGATAACCAATCATGACAACATTACCAGAAGAGTCTTTCTGAACAACTTTCTCTAAATATTCTCTGGCATTTGTAGCGCGTCGAAAAAATTCTACTTGTTGCTGAGTATAAAAAACTAAACTAGGTTTTTCAAAGCTAATCATAATTATTTCTTCTCCAGGTTTTCTGACTTCAACAATAGTTTGAGCTAATTGACGTAAAGGTAATTGACGTTCTTGGTCTACTAACAACATCATCGGATTAATTGTAAAAATTAAACAAGCTATTAATGCAATAAAGTTAGTACTCCAAATCCAAGAAGTTTGTTTTTTAACTAACAGAAATCCCACCACTATTGCTGTAGTTATTAAGATTAATCCACCACGAGTCAATAAACCTGATTTTCTAATTAATTCTGGGAAATATGGCATTGCTGGGTCTCCATCTAGCCAGTTAAAACTCAAGATAATTCCTATGGCTAAAATAATCAGAAAAATGATATTGGCGATAATCGAAGCAGATAAAAAGTGACTTATTAATTTAGAATTATTTCTCTTTAATTTGACAATACCTTTAACATAATTATTGCTTGTATTAAAAGTTGATGTGGAATCATTGGCAATTTTATTAGTCTGACTACGACTAGGAACTAAATCTCTATTAATAATAATATCACTCCACAATAACCCTATTAATATTGCTGCTGCTGGCATTAATGGTAAGACATAGCTGGGTAATTTGGTGGCAGAGACTGAGAAGAAAATGAAGATACAAATAAACCAGAAAAAAGCAAATAGACTTAACTGTTCATTTCGAGGTTTATTGCACCAATAACGACGTTGCCAAAATTTAGTTTGAGCGATCGCTATTGGTAAATAAATAGACCAAGGTGCAAAACCAATTAGTACGACTAAAAAGTAAAAGTACCAAGGCGCTCCATGATGATTAACAACTTTAGTAAAACGTTCAAAATTGTGATAACCAAAAAAACTCTCAATATATTCTTTACCATTTACTAAAGTGACTAAAGAATACCAAGGCAAAGTAATAGTAAAAAAAATTAAGCTACCACGCAAAATATTGATTTCTTTCCAGACTTCAACAAATTTACCTACATATAATAAAAATGAACCAATAATTAGTCCTGGTAAAACAATTCCAATCGGACCTTTAGCAAGAACTGCTAAAGAAATTAGGATATAAAAAGCTAAATACCATCTGTTAATTTTGGGAGTTTTTGTAGCTATTGATAATTTATTTTTATTTGGTCGTGATGAAACTTGTTTTCTGAGTATTTTGCTGTTTTTTGGCTGTGATTTTTTTTGCTTCTGAGGATGATTTGCTTGAGTAATCCGATCATTATCTTTATTATCTGCTTGTGAAGCATATCCGATAAAAAAGGCGAATAAAGCCGAACAAATACAGCCTGTTAATAACATATCAGAAACTCCAATGCGTCCCCAAGCAATAGTTTCTGGATTTAAGGCAATCGTAGTAGCACCAATCCATGCGATTAATAATTTTACTATTAAAGACTTATTTTTAGGGGTAGATTCCTGATTACTCAAATGATAATTACCATATTTGTAGAGGACGTAAAATCCAAAACAGACTAAAGAAGTTCCAGATATTGCCGAAGGGAGACGCACAGACCATTCATTAATACCAAAAAGATGATAAGCGACCGCCATTAACCAATAAATTAAAGGTGGTTTATCGAAGCGAGTTTCTCCATTAAAATAAGGTGTAATCCAATCTCCAGTTTCTACCATTTGACGAGCAGCTTCAGCAAAAAGTGGTTCTGTTTCATCAATTAGACCAATATTTCCCAAATTACAAAAAAAGGCTAACCAAGAAAGTAAACAAAGCCATAAAATAGACAGTCCTAATGTTAAAAGATGATTTTTTGGTTGAGTTTTAAACCAATTGATAATTTCTAATTCTTGTATTAATTTCATTCAGATTTAGTTATCCTTTGTTCGTCTTGAAGTAGCACTCAGTACTCAGCTATCAGCTATCAGCTTCTCAAGGTGTATAATGGGGGATACTCAAGAAAAGTCGCTCCCCATCTACAAACCCCCATTAACACGCACCACGCGCTTTTTCCAATAAATAAATATAATGTAATGGGGGACTTAAACCCTTGAATTTTTAGCTGACAGCTATTAGCAGTCAGCACTTCCCTACGGGATGCTACGCAAACAGCAATTATACCTCCCCAGAAAAGAGGGAGTAGGCAGTAGGCAATAGGGGGAAAGAATAGATAATTTCTGCGTGATAATTGATTTTATTTTTTATTATTGGAGATGTCTAATGAATAAAGCAACTATTCATTTAATTTCTACTACTACATTAAGGCCAGATATTAGCACTCTGAAGCTTTGATAAAATTGCTTTTTTCTCCTTTAAAGGTAATAAAGCTGTTTGCGCAGCATTCCGTAGGAATAGCTGATAGCTGAGTGCTGTTTGCGCAGCATTCCGCAGGAAATGCTTACTTTAAAATTAACAACCATTCTAATGTTTCTCTATTCCAAGTAGGAAATTTTGTTTCTCCTACAACATAAGGTCCCCAGTATAAACGAGAGCCATCTTGGGCAAAGATAACTAGGATATCTCCTGGTTTCAAGGTTAATTTTTCTTCTGGCAAAGAAAGTATTAATCCTCTATTACTACCTTCCCCTGGGGCAAAATCCCAGTGAGCAGATTTTTGGTAAGATTGGTCTGAGGATTTAGCTAGTAGTGCTAGACGAACTGGACGATCTGTACAGTTGCTAACTCGAAAAGCTCCTTTATCAGTTTTGACCATAGATGATTGAGAAGTAGTTATGAGGAGACCACATTTTTGAATATGGTTTGTTGGAGATTTTGGTAGGGGTTTGTGAGTAGGAATGTTTAATAACGGAGATTCAGAAAATGTCTCAGAATTATTTGTTTCCCAAAATATTTTTAACTGAAATCTGCCAATAATTAATCCTAATAAAAAAAATATTAAAGTAATAATAGTTTGTGTATAAGGTTGAAGTTTCATTTGAATTTTATTCTTTCTTTTCATTCTTTAACTAGGCACCCTGATTTTATTCAATTAACCTGATACATCACAGCTTGCTCTTTTGCTATGTTAGACTGCCTAGAGTATTTTGTAAGTATTCAGCTATTAGCTAGTCAGCTAGACTTCTTCGGAGGAACTACCTTAACAGCAATTAGTAATGAATAATTACCTCTCAGGTTTTGTCCGGGGACTTTAGCAGTAATTTTTTATTCAAACTTAATTTCAAAGATTGCTTTTACCGAATAATTAAGGTTTAAAGCTTCTCCTTTAAAGTCGATCTTCGGAGCTTCCCGTAGGGTGGGATGGCGAGGTCTCGGAGCCATATCCAATCGACCAAGAGAGAAAAAATTTTCATGAATTTGTCAATCCTCTTCTTTTTCAGGAGAGGTAATTGTTAATTATTAATTGTTAAACACACCCAAAATTAATGGCTGAAGTCCGCAGTTCCGACCCAAGAAGCTAGCTAATAACTGATGGTTATTTGGGCAGCATTCCGCAGGAAATGCTTACAGTATTTTTAACTTTCAAATTGACTTAAATATTCCAAAAATTCAAAATTTATTTATTCATATCTATAATATCTATGCAAAATACCCGTCTCAATAAATTATTTAACGTTATTACTGAAAGGTTTAGGCTATGGTTGAGTAATCCTTGGCGTCGAATTTCTCTATTAATTATTAGTTTGTTATTTGGTAATTTTGCTGGGACTGCGGTTTCTACGATCGCTGGGCAAGAAGGTTACTTAGATGTTATTTATGCTTTAATATGTTTGCTGATTACTGAATTATTAAACTGGTTTACTTATGGTATTAAGGGTAAAATAGCACGTTCTTTGGGAATAGATATTTTGAATGGTTTTAAAATTGGTTTTACTTATGGTCTATTTTTAGAAGCTTTCAAATTAGGTTCTTAGATTTTCTCTACCTTAAGGTGTTAGGTGGTAGGTAGCAATAAATTTATCTTTCGCTGTCTGAAAATCAATAAATTCATTGCCAAAATATAGAATGAAATGACCCTACTAAATAGGTAGATATAATTAAATTTAAAATGTCATTGCGACTCGAACGGAGTGGAAGGAAGCCATCTTAATTACTTCTTGAATTTCCAAATAATTTCCATTTTACTAATTATTTATGTCTATCTACTTAATACCCATAAAACCTTACAAGTTAAATATATTAATGAGTGGCCTTTCAGCTATCGCCGACATCAAAGGCGGAGCAAGTACGACAGCTACATCGCTTTAATAAAGATAGTTATGATAGGTGTTTGAGTATTTTTGGAGATTTATATTTCCTAAACTATAGAGTTATATTAATATTTTCACTATCCTCAATCGTGTGAGGTGGTTAACTTTTTTAACCTAAAACCTACAACCTTATTCAATAGTTAATTTAATTTTTATGGAGTTTTCCAATTTATCTCTAGTACAAATTTTACAGACTTTAAAGCTAGGAAAGTTTCTAGAAAAAAAAGAATTAGAAATATTAGAAACTCAGGAATTAATAGACCGAAAACGAGCCGAAGTTTTTAACATTACTCCAGAAAATGTCAGAGAAGTAATTAGAGAGCGATCGCTTGTATTTCAATATGTAATTACTGACTATCATAAATTACCCTTGAAGGATAATAATACTCTCGAAAATTTATGGAAATTTTGGTTGCCTTTAGGGATAAAATTAGCAGATAAATGTCAAAATTTAGGTCATCCATTAATTCAAGGTATTTTAGGCGGACAAGGAACAGGTAAAACGACTCTGGCTAAAATTTTAATCTTGATTTTAGATAAACTTGGCTACAATACAATAGCTATTTCTATTGATGATATTTATAAAACCTATGCTGAACGTCAACTATTACAAAAACAAGATTCCCGATTAATTTGGCGCGGTCCTCCAGGAACCCATGATGTTAGTTTAGGAATAGAAACTTTAGATAAATTACGTCAATCTCAAAGTTCCGATAATTTAATTCCAATTCCTAGGTTTAATAAGTCTCTTTTTAATGGTGCTGGAGATAGAATCGAACCTGAGATAGTAAGTAAAGTTGATATTGTTTTATTTGAAGGTTGGTTTGTTGGAGTTAGACCAATTGCTGAGAAACTTTTTAATGTTGCACCATCACCTATTATTAAAGAAACAGACCGGGAATTTGCCCGTGATATGAATCGAAAATTAATAGACTATCTACCTCTTTGGCAAAACTTACATAAGTTAATTGTTTTATACCCTACTGATTATCGCTTTTCTAAACAATGGCGACAACAAGCAGAACAACAAATGATTGCTTCTGGAAAGTCGGGAATGAGCGACGAACAAATAGAAAAATTTGTCGAGTATTTTTGGAAAGCATTACATCCAGAATTATTTATTAAACCACTGGTGAAAAATACTGAATTAGTAGATTTAATCATAGAAATTAATTTCGATCATTCCATTGGAAAAATTTATCAACCAAATTATTTAAATTGAGCAACAAGACTTTATTTGGTGAACATTTTGATTTCTATTAAGTTAAATGTTTAGACACCATAGCTAATGTTTGCCTATACATAATAGATTGTTATAGCAGAAGGAAGAAAGAAGAAGGAAGAAGGAAAAATTTTATGTTGTCTGAGTTTTAAGCTATCTATCTGTTCTAACCTTTCCTTGGACTGCTATATTATTATGTTCAGATAATTAAGCGATATAAAAGAAGGAAGAAAGCGTTTAGTTATCTAGAATAGAAGGAAAAATCTGGCGTTGTCTGATACCAAATTCAAAAAGGTAGTTACATCTTAATCTCTATTTTTGACCTTAAGTATAAAATTTTATCACTTGCAGATATTGTCAATATTTAATATTTTTTTCTCTTTTTTTTTATGCTAATTTTCCTCTGTTCCCAAATCCCTCTTCGATGAATGTAGCAATATTTTATGAAATTAGTATGATTTTTAAGCTTTTAATATGTCCTAACCTTTTCTTCTTCTTCTACTGCTATAAAAAAACTTTCTCCTGTTCTTCCCTGCTCCTGACTCTAATACCATTTCTCTGTAACAATGCGCTTAATAATTGTTGCTCAGACCTTATTAAACTTACTATTCTCATCTTTATATTAAGTGCAACTTCATGGAGAAATGGTATAAGTAGAGCAAGCTAGAAAAAAGACGTCACATTTTTAATCAAAAAACCCCTAAAGGCAATGAATATGAACTTTTGAACTAATTTACAATTTGATACATAGCGCCCAAAATTTACCATGTTCTACTTAATACCAATCCCCAAAAATAATGCTATACTTCTTCAACACTTCAGTTATTAAATAAGAAGTAAGGTTCATTCAAAAATTAATAATTAATAATTATATTTGAATCTAATCAAATTTATTATAACTTACTCAAAGAAGCAGGAATAAGTTGGAAAAAACTCGCGCATAAGAATCCCGCTAAAAATGATGAATTAGTGCAAGTAAAAAAAAAATAAATAGAGGAATTGTTAGCCAAATGGCAACCGGAAATAGAAGCAGGAAACATGACAGTGTTTCGGAAGTGACGAATGTCATTTGCTATGGGGGGATCTATTAGGTTATGCTTGGGGAAGAACAGATAAAATAATAGAAATCCCGCTCAAAAATGAAAAAGAAAGACAGACTTATTATGAACCATTAGACTATCAAAGCAAAGAATTTATTGTGCAAGAATATAAGAGTGGAAATACGGAAAATACCATTGAATTTATTAAGTATTTGCAAAGCGCGAAGGCCGGGAAAAAGGTTGGCAATATTTTGGGATGGAGCAAGTTATCATAATTATCAGGAATTTCGAGAATATTTAGTGACAATTAATCAAGACTTAGCAGAAGATAAATGGTTGATAAATTGTACAAAATTTGCCCCGAATTCCCCGGAGCAAAACCCCGTTGAAGATATTTGCTTACAAGCCAAAAATTTCATCAGACAATTCTATCATCTTTGCAGTTCTTTTAAAGTAGTTAAGTGGCTATTTAAGTTTTTTGCGCTATGGTCAAATATTCGATTTCCCAAAACTTTTTCTGTATGGAATTTTGCCACAACCAATTTAGGATTGCTATATGAATTTTTACTGTAGTCTACCTTTGTGAAAACCGCTATAAAAATTACCTCTCCTTGAAAAGAAGAGGATTGACAAAGAGATGAAAATTTTTTCTCTCTTGGTCGATTGGATATGGCGAGGAGACCTCGCCATCCCACCCTACGGGAAGCTCCGAAGATCGACCGCTTGTTTCTCCTTTAAAAGAGAAGTTTTAAACCTTAATTATTTGGTAATCTTTTTAGAGATTATAGACATAAAGTGAACATATCTTATACCATTTCTCAAAAACTTTTCTACATTTTGTTGAGCAGGAGACCCACCCCTCGCCCCTCCCCCTCCCAGGAGGGGAAGTAGGGGAGTGGGTAGGGACGTTGCATAAGGGCGTCCGTACAGGGAGAAGCAAACATAAGAATAATTAACAAGATTAGCGAACTAAAATTAGCATGCAAAGTGATTTAGCTTGTGCTGATTAGTTGACAACTGAAGTATTGCCCAAGTATAGCACTAATGCGTGGGAATTAGTATTATTCCTCATTTCCCTGCTTCCTACTACCAACTCTCAAGAATATGTAGCAAAAATGCGTAAGATTTGGCATAACTCCTCTGCTCCCTCGTGTAGGATGGCGGAAATAACTGACCAGTTACAAAATCCTAAAACAATTACAAATCAATACTTTTTACTTTTTACTTCCGCGTAGTGGCACTCGTTATTTATTACTATTCATTTAACCGACATTCCGCAGGTCTAGCTTGTAGTGTCAGGTATTTATTGCTCAGATTTTTACATTACAGGCATTACGAGCAAGGTTTAAGTATAAATACATACTACCGACATTCCGCAGGTCTAGCTTGTAGTGTCAGGTATTTATTGCTCAGATTTTTACATTACAGGCATTACGAGCAAGGTTTAAGTATAAATATATACTACATAACTATTGACTATAATTCTTAATATTAGAATCTGTGTTCCACCATCTTCGTGGAAAAAGGTACTGTAGTATGTTTGTCGTGCGGAATGTGGGATACTACATTAACTATTGACTATAATTCTTAATATTAGAATCTGTGTTCCACCATCTTCGTGGAAAAAGGTACTGTAGTATGTTTGTCGTGCGGAATGTGGGATTTAAAGTTTTGGCGAAGAGAACGTGAAATGAAAAATATATAATCTTGTAGGATGGTAAGCAATGAGAAAAATTCAGTTTCTTTCATTTCCTCGACCTCAACACTGACCATCCTAAAACTACTTAGAACTTTATATTAGTTTTACCGCAAAAATAAGTTATCAAACCTCCCCTTTTAAAGGGATAAAAAAGAAAATTCTGCATTTTCTTGCCTTCCTATTTCAGGCGATACTGATAATTGAAGTTCACAGCTCCTCTGGAGGAGGCTAACATATAACTGAATTGACTCCAAACTATTTATTTATAAACCTTTTCTTTATCTTCTTCTTGAACTTCAGGAACTACTTTAGGACTAACTTCAGGAACTACTTCAGGAACTATTTTTTCTGGAGCACAAGCAATAAAATTAGTTAGTAAACATACACTTGGACCTATGGTTGTACCACGCAAATTAACCCCTTCTAAATTAGCTCCACTAAGATTAGCAAGAGTTATATTTGTTTCAATTAGTTTTGCTTTAGCAAGGTTCGCATTAGAAAAATTTACATCTTTCAAATTTGCTTGACGCATATCAGCATTAAAAAGGTCAGACTCACTCATATTGGCATTTTCTAAATTAGCTCTAAACCAATATGACTGACGTAAATTTGCATTAGAGAAATTAGCCCCACTAACAACAGATTCAATCAAATTAGCTTCAAATAGATTTGCATTTTCTAAAGTTGCTTCTGTCAGATAAGCTCTAGATAAATTAGCATGAGCTAGGTAAGTATCTGTTAAATCTGCACCTCGAAGATCTGCATCATTCATTTTTGCTCTAGAGAGATTGGCATTAGAAAGATTAGCACCAATAAGATTAGTAACAGCAAGATTTGCCCCAGATAAATTTGCTCCTTCAAGATTTGCACCTTCAAGGTCAGCTCCAATCAAATTAGCATTATATAAGTTTGCTTTACTAAGGTCACACCCCGAACATTCATTAGTTTCTAATAGTCTTCTAATAGCTGCTGGGTTAGCTGCTTTTGCTGAACTTATCCAGCCAAGTTGGGATAAAATCATTATGATTGCTAATATTGTCAATTTCATATTCAGTATTTGAGAATCAGAGAACATCAAATATATCTGAGTAGTAAATATACAAATAATTTTGTCTATCTACTTATATAGATAATTGCTTAATTTATCATACATCCAAATTTTTTAGACCGACAAATTTAAAACAATAGACATCTCCAAAAATTAATAAAGTGCCTTGATCATTTGACTTTAGGTTACTTGCAATGCCAAACATATAGCAATCTAATTTTATTCATGTCCAAAATATTGCTGTTTTTTGGGAATAGGGAATAAGAAATAGGAAATGGGTAATGGAGAATAGGCAAAAATTTCGGAGTTTATTTCTAGTTTTTGAATTTTCAGAACCTATTTAGGATTACTATAGTTGCGTAATTTTATGACAGAATCAGGTTTTGAGATATTTGATATTACTAATTAAACATTTATTGCCAAATATTTTTTTTCTTGCTTTCTGTTTCGGTATAGTTTTTATCTTTACTCTTCAATCGGTTTTAACTCCTTGAAATTTTGGTTTTTTATCAACCTTATCTTGTTGTTTTATGAATCTATTTACATCAAGTACTAGACCTTTTTATTTTAACCATTGTATTTACTATTTATTCTCCTTCTGGTGTCGTTATTATATCAAATCTGTTGGCTTCGGAGTAATATAATTCTGTCGATTGTCATACAATGGGTAAGGGCGAATGGCCATATAGCCTGACGGCATGGGCTTCGCAATTGCGCCCCTACAATATAAACTCTTATCTTTAAATACTTAAATACTGAATAACACCGATGCTACTGGATTTGATATTATTTGATTTTTAAAAGTATAGCAATTCTATTTAATTCGTGTCTAAAATCTTGCTGATTTTTGGCAATGGGCAATGGGCAATTAGCAAGAATTTCAGAGTTTATATCAAATCCGTTTTGGTATTATCACTACATATATAGGACTACCTAACTATTAAGTAGTTAGCATTCACTTAAGTATTCGATCCCAATTTAATACTTGCTTATTCCTAACTTTAACTATTTAGTTATCATGGTATAACTTCCATCCCAATCATTTGGTGGTGGATTTGTTATATGCTTAACCGATCGTTGAATATGTGTACCTACAGCTTCATCATCAGGTCGAATTTTTTTAGCACTCTTAAAGTAACTAACAGCCAAAGCAAAATTCCTTTCCATATAAGCCTTTCTAGCTCTAGAATAAAGTTCTAAAAACTCCTCTGTTTCCCGGTCAATATCTTCTGAACTTGCACCAATCAATTCATATATACTCACAGATTTTTGCTTACCTTTAACTTTAACCTTATCCAACTCTCTGACCCTAATATAGTCGCGACAAAGTTGATAAGTAAACTCACTTAAAATAATATCGCAGCCATAATGTTTAGTAATTGCTTCTAAACGGGAACTCAAATTTACACCATCACCGATTACTGTATAATCCATTCGTTTTTTAGAACCAATATTACCAGATACTACCTCCCCTGAACTAATACCAATACCAATTTTAAATTGTGGTTTATCGGGACGAGACTCATTAAATTTTCGGAGACGATGACGCATATCCAAAGCAGTTTTAACTGCCATTAAAGCATGATTTTCTAAAGGTAATGGTGTACCAAAAACAGCCATTAAAGCATCTCCAATAAACTTATCTAAAGTCCCTTCATGGTCAAATACTGCCTCTACCATTGTTTCAAAATATTGATTTAGAAGCTTAACTACTTCAGAAGCTTCTAAATTTTCTGTAAGAGTTGTATAACCTCGAATATCAGAAAATAAAATAGTTACTTCCTTACGCTCTCCTTCAAGTAAAGCATCTTCAGCTAAAGCCATTACTTGTTCTGCCACCTCCGGAGTCATGTAGCGATACATGGTATTTTTCATGCGTTTTTCTTGACTAATATCTTCAAGAACTACCAATCCACCACGCACACCACCTTCAGGATTAGTTAGGGGATTAACTGTTAGATTCAAACTACGTTCAATTACTCGATCTAGTTCAGATAAATCTATTAATCTGCTAAAATCCATGTGGTTATTTTGAACTAAATTTGCCTGTAAATTTGTTGGTTTTTGTTCCCCCCAAGGAAGAAAAATATTATGATTTTTTAGATCGGGAATTGCTAAAATATAAGCTGTTTCTTCTTCACCTTCAAATTTTATAAAAGAACCTACTCGTAAATTTTGCTCTGGAACATATTGTCTAGTACCATGCTGTAAACTATCTTCTAAACGGAACTGTAAATTTTCAATTGGTATAACTTCCCATACATATCTACCAATCAGTTTTTCCTCCCAAAGTTGTCTATTTGTTTTACCTTTTATTTCTTTGTCAATAGGACAACCTAACATTTCTAAAGCTGCTCCATTGATAGTCACAATTCTGCCTTGCATATTTGTAGAAATTACAACATCAGACAAACTTTGTAGAATATCTTTCTGATATTGCTTTTCTACCAAAACATTTTCAAAAAGTTGAGAATTCTGAAGGGCAATACCTGCTTGAGCATTAAAAGCTAATAAAAATTTTTCATCTGAAGAATTAAAACTACCTTGATTTTTATTAATTAACTGAGTTACTCCAATCAATTCGCCCTTAGCATTATACACAGGCATACAGAGAATATTTCTTGTTTGATAACCTGTTTTTTGATCTGTACTAGGGTCAAAACGAGGATCTATATAAGCATCAGGAATATTAAGAGTTTCTCCAGTAGAAGCAACATAACCAGCTATACCTCGATTGGCAGGAATTCTAATTTCCACCATTTTTTTTTCATCTGCTGTCGCTACCTTAGTCCAAAGTTCATTTGTTTCTTTACTAAGTAGAAACAATGTGCTACGGTCTGCTTGCATTAAATTACAAGCTTGATCCATTACAGCTCTTAAAGTTGTTTCCAAGTCTAGACTTTGACCTAAAGTTGTGGTTGCTTTCAGTAATGCTGAAACCCCTCGCTGATTCCTAGCTGCTACATAAAATGATTGACAACTTTCTATAATAATTCCCATTGAATCACCGAAAGAACGGAATAGTTGCTCATCCTCTTTGTCAAAAGGGACATCATTCGCTTTATTAAGTAGTCGTACTACTGCTACTGGTTTGTTAGAGCTGGTGGTGCTGAAAACTGGTATACAGAGGATGGTGCGAGTATCATAGCCTGGAGGTTGGTCTACTTCTTCACTGAAGAGTGGATGAGTTTTGGCATCAGCAATATTGAGGGCTTCTCCTGTTGTGGCCACATGGCCTAAAATACCAACATTAATTGGTAAGTGGTAATCTTGGGACTTACCCGTACTTTCGAGAATAGTCTTGTACCAAAGTTGTTTTTTCTCTTGGTTAACTAAGAAAATAGTTGTTTGATCTGCTTTCAGGATTTGACCAATTTTGATAGTAAAGGCATCTAATAGTTGTTCTAGTAAAGTTTCAACACCTTTATTGTTAATTAAGTCAATAGCTCGTAGATATTGATGAAATTCAGCAGTAATAAAGTCTAGCAGACAAACAAACTCTCCTACTGGCAAATCCTTGACGCGAGTTGCCAGTAGACCCATACGATCAACTTGAGTCAATGTTGCCAGAATACTACCAGCAGCGTTAGAGAATGTCATTTGAACTGCTTTATTTTAAAGTTAAATTACTCGAACTTAAGTGTATATTTTCTCTGGGTTTAATTTTTTCCAAGTAGATCAAGTTTTTTACTTACAAAAAAAATGTTATTATACTAAATTAGACTATATCTAAGTATATTTATTCCAATAGTACGGCAGAAATCTAAAAAAGTTAGGACGATTATATGATTAGCTAAATCCTATCATAAATTTTGAGTGAGGACTCCCGTTTTAATCGCTAGATTAACGGCGAGATGGGGCGTATAAACTGCGCGGGAAACCTACCCAGACAACCTAGAGATCAATTTCAACCAGAAAAATAATTGAGCAATACGCGCCCGCATTTTTGGTGTTATAATTACATAAATAGCCATGGGGTACAAGGCCAGAGAAAAGCACACCGCCTAACCTGAGGTTTCCTCAGGGTAAAGACGGAGCAAAAAGTCTTGTTGATATGGTCTGACAGAGATGCAACTCAGTTTATTTGATTTGGGTGCATTACTAGATTTTATAATCCCTGGCAATTTCCTGAAAATAGTGTGATGATAGAAGTTTGAAAATAACTGACAACTGAGTATCGCGTTATCTCGATCCCGACGCGTGAGTCATCCCTAATGGTTGCCAAGTCTTGAAAAAGAAAGCGCAAAATAAATACTCATGTGAGTTGGCCATAAATAAGTCAAAAAATAGCGCTTTGGGGATTTTCCTTGAAGCATTGCGAGATACCCCCTGCGTTGATGGTTTTGCTGTCACGTTGCTATGAACGGTTTTCCCGACTTTTGCCGGGAATTGCCTGGCTTGATGTATCTGCTAGTTAAGAATATATCTTCCCGTAGCGTTGCCCTAGCGAAACAAGAATCTCCCATTATAATCGAGGGATTTAACGGGAGAGTGTCAAGACTAGTCTTAGTCTACTTAATTATCACACAAGATTGAATTTAATATCCCGCAGTCCATATCTAAGTCATAGATTTTAGACTTGGGTGACCGGGAGTATAGATTATATAAAGTTGTTTTGTCAAGCCTAATAGCCAGAAACTTGACTCTCTTTCGCATCTCTAGCAATCATCAAATTTTTGGTATTTAATGTACTTCATTTAGAGGTTTCACAAGAAAAATTTTCTGTTACCTGCTACAAATTCCAGTTTTTCTCTACCACCAAAAATATCCATCCATAGCACCCTTTGATTTATATGGAGTTAGCGATCGCAAATAGTCTTAGTTATGCTGCTGATGGTATAGAATGGGCAGAGATAACTTTTTGATAATAGTTTCTTAACTGCTGAGTTGCTGCTGACCATCCCCAACGTTCTGCTTCAGTTCTGGCATTTTGACGTAGAGTTTCTCGTTCCTCTGAATGAGCTAAGAGATTTTGAGTAGCTTTAATAGCCCCTTTTTCATCAGCAGGATCGAATAGATAACCATTTATTCCATCTGTAACAATATCAGGAATACCTCCAGAATTAGCTGCTACTACAGGGGTGCCAGCGGCCATAGCCTCTAAAAGTACCAATCCTAAAGTTTCAGTGCGAGAGGGAAAGATGAAAGCATCAGCAGAGGCATAGGCAGAGGCCAATTTTTGACCCCGGAGATAGCCTACAAAGTGTGTGGGAGTGTCTGCAAAATGTTGTTCTAGGGATTCTCGGTTAGGTCCATCTCCTACAAGGGCTAAACAAGCGTTAGGGATGGCCTCCAGAATTGGTTTAATACGGTCAATCTCTTTTTCTGCACCTAAACGGCCAACGTATAGTAGTATTGTACTATCTGAATTTCCTTGACTAAGGCGATCGCGCATTTCTTGACTAGCATGGTGGGGCTGAAATAATTCTGTATCAACTCCTCGCTGCCAAAGGTCTACTCTTTCAATGCCGTGGTTGCTCAATTCTTCTACCATTGCTGTAGAGGTACAAAGATTTAAGTCTGCTTGGTTATGGCCTGATTTGAGTAATTCCCAAAGCAACCCTTCGAGCATTCCTAAACCATAATGATGTAGGTATTGAGGAAGGTGGGTATGATAGGATGCCACGAGTGGTATATTCAGCTTTTTAGCATAGTACAACCCACCTAAACCTAGTACTGCTGGATTAGCTACATGAATTATATCTGGCTGAAATAGCTCTAGCTGTTTGCCAATAGTGGGAGTTGGTACTGCTAATTTTAATTCTGGATAGAGAGGTAAGGGAAAACCCTCAATACCACAAATTTTTGCTCCTTGATATTCCTTGAGTCCTCCCTCAGGGGAAAATATTAGCACTTGGTCTCCAGCACGTTGCAGATGTTCAACAGTGTGGCATAGACGGGTAACTATACCATCTATTTTGGGTAAAAAGGTTTCGGTAAAAAGGGCTATCCTCATAAATTGTTTGGAAAATACTTAGTCAGAATATTAATTTTTCAACTTGGTAATAGCTATAGTTCATAAAAATATAGTCACATAAGACATATCCTTATTTTGCAGGTGTACCCTGACTGGGTGAACTACAACACCCTCGCTTCCCATAGTCAAAGAAATTTGAGACGGCTTTTTCTTTGTCCTCTTTTTTGATTATCTCCCTGATTCAATTTCTGCTTGGTCATAATACAGAGACTTGAACGTAGGTTCTTATGTGTCTAGAGGTAGGGTGTCAGTCGGTGAAATTTCACCCTATTGAACTCAGATCGCTGACTAGAGGAGGCTATTTGATTTTTGTTCTTATCGCAGACATTGTTAGATTATCTCAATGGTCGCCCAAATTTCTGGAGACAAAAGACTATATTTAAGCACATAAGACTATATTTCTGTTGAATGTTTATGATACCCATTACCTATTGATTTTAGTCACGAATTGATAATCCTAGTTTATGTATTATCTCAGAATTCTCAACTGGATAAACATTTTCTTTAGGTGTGATTAAGTCAGTCCATTTACTAGGTTCTCTATAGATACGCTGCTGTTGTACAAATTCTGTAATATTTTCTATCTTCACAATCCAATCTCGGCTATAATTTCGTAGAGTTTCACCCCGTAGTCCTAATTGAATTACTCGTCTTTCAAATTTTTCACCCATGGGATTATGATCGGGGTCCCACTGCACTCTAACACTTGATCGCTTCACAACTTATTTCCATTATTCTTGAGTTTTATAGATAGTGGGATTGACATCCTCCCGACGCTGCTCTAGGAGACAGCGCGGGATTCCTTAACATCACTGTTAGGGGCTTTCTGCTTCAATGCACCAGCATAAGCGAGATTTACTCTCTTCGGGTCTAAAGGCGCGCTCCACAGACAAGTCAGCGCGGTCTTGGGGGTCTCCCCCATGAGCGACTGGCGCTGACACTGCGAGTCCCGCAGTCTTCTTGGTAGGCGTTCCCTCTCTTGGTCAGCATTCCCTCTCTTGGTCAGCATTCCGCAAGCGAGCTGGCGTCGTCGCGGGGTCTGGCCGCTTGCGCCTGTCGGCTGCGCGGGGTCTGACCGCTTGCGTCTATCGCACCCCGCGGGTTCCCATCCGCAAAATATTTATACTTGTGTCAAAATTAAGCATTTTTCCTTCTTTTTTATCCAGTTTTTCTTTCCCTGTTGCCTTCCGGAGCAGATGAGCTGTTGCCCGTGTCGAGACTGTAGCAATATTTTATGAAATTGGTATTATACCAGTTTGAAAAAAGAATGCTATAAAAAGTGCATCTCTATCGGATATGCCTAAAAATAGTTTCTCTAGTTCATTTTAGATGGTTATCTCTATCTTTTTCCCTTTTTTTTCAATATTTATCCCTTCTTCCTTCTTGCTTCTTCCTTATTTCGTAGGGACGCCCTTATGCAACGTCCCTACTATTTGTAGCAAACATTGATCAATTTGGTATTAGAGCAACGCTTAAAACTAGGAAAATATCTATCAATCTTGATTAATTCCCGTCCATACCATTCAGCTTTGTATTCTAATTGCCTTACTAATTCGGACCAGTTGGCATCACTAACCACCCCTCTTGCTCCCCTCCCGGGAGTGGATGAGGGTGGGTGATGTTGACATCTCCAGGGGTTGAAACACCCTGGATTCTATGGTTAGTCCACCGCAAATGGGATAAATCCACATTTGCTTAAAGCCTGAAGGGCAGACTCCTAAACTCCTCGGCATAGACGGAAATCTAGCTGTGAGTTTACTTTTTTTTGTTAGCTTTCACGAGTGGTTTTACTCGCGCTGGTTGGAGCAATCTTCTCGCTGCTCTAGCTGCCTGCTTGCTTTTCCTGCGGAATGCTACGCAAACAGCCGTCGTAAGAAATTAATTCCCCGTCTCCTGTCCGCCGGGATTTCACCGCACTAGCGCCCATGTCATGGCGACAAACCTTGTTCTTACTTGCTATTTCTAGTATACCAGACTTTTACGTCGCTTTATTACCCGCGTGTCGTTATTCAACCAGCCGTTAAAACAGGCGCTGCGTACTTCCTCCCGCAATTTTTTAGGTTTTTGACCATGTTTTTTACTGCCAAGTCCTCAACTACAACAGTTTAATTTTCTCTGATTAGTTGAGTGGCATCAAATGCTGTGCGTTTGATAGTCAAAGCGAGAATTACCGAAAAATTAAGGTATAAAGCCTCTCAATTCATGGATAAAAAAGTGGTCGAGGGATGGCTCCGAAACCTGCGCCATATCCAATCGACCAAGAGAAGAAAAAAATTCCTTTTAACCCAATCCTCTTCTTTTCAAGGAGAGGTAATTCTAAATTCGCGCATTCTAAATTCGCGCATTCTTGAATTCTTGTTCTGTGTTGCTGCCCCATCCAGAACGATACATCATCCACAAAAAGTTGCTTTTAATCCAACTCATTATATTCAGGGTGACATACTCCCACGCTAACCCCAAAGGTATAGCATGGGCTTCTCGCTTCATAGTCCTGCCATTGCGTGGACTCTACGAGCTTTAAGGACGGGATGCCCCGCCGCCCTTTTTGCAAATAAAAAAGCTGATCACCTAGCCCCGCAATCAGATTTTACATTCCCAACGGATTACTAGGATGGATGGGTATTAACCCCTAATCTTATTTGATTTTCATGGTTCATCACGCTGCGGTTGTTAACTCTAACCAGCTTGAGTCTATCATAACATAAAATTTGTAAATTAATGGGACATCGAGTCCCATTAATTTACCGTCGATTCATCTGACACCAAATTTTCAATTATGGTGTGAGGCTTCTCGACGCTCTAGCTAAACTCCCCATCAAAATAACCTTTTGACGCTGCAAAATCACCGATTTTTGGCCTATATGCTTGGTAGACAACCACAGAATTTTCATCAAATCGTGCTAAAATATACCTACCAGTAGTCAGCCAATTACTGGCTTGAGTTCAGTAGTTTTCTGTGGCTAGCTCCATATCAACTAAACTATTAACATTTATAACTGGCGATCGCTTCAGTTGAAAAATAATTTAACTAAGTAGGTATAGAAGTAATAGTAAAAACTATTACCTCTATAAATTTATACAGATAGTTTATCGATGCCAAGATACCTTGGGCAGAATATGATCTTTATCTACACGTTGCTTGTATTTAATCGCATAATTTAGCAGAGAATCTAACAGAGAATCAGACAGATAATGAGGTTGCAAGCCAAGATCTAAAAGGTTTGTATTTTTGGCATTGAAATAATGTTGCTCTAATTCCACTCTAGGATTTTCGAGGTAATTAATTTTGACATTATCCAAATTATCTAAATCATCTGGAGCTAAATTCAAATCTTTACCTGCTTTGCCTTTAAAAGCTTTACCTGCTTTTTGGACCATAATTGCCAAGTCACCCACACTGAACATTTCAGTAAATTGGTTGAATACTCGGAATTTTCCAGCCTCAGCAGGATTAGCGATCGCTATTTCCATGCAACGGACTGTATCTCTAATATCTAATAAGCCACGAGTTTGTCCACCTTTGCCATATACAGTAAGTGGGTGTCCAATAGCTGCTTGAATACAAAATCTATTGAGAGCCGTACCAAAAACTGCATCATAGTCCAAACGGTTAATCAAGAGTTCATCTTTGATTATCTCATCACTTAAGAGGCCAGTTAGTGCAACACCGTATACGATTCCTTGATTGAGGTCTGTGGCACGGAGTCCCCATATTTTGCAGGCAAAGTGAATGTTGTGACTATCGTGAACTTTACTTAGATGGTAGAAAGAACCTGGTTGTTTAGGATAAGGGAGAGTATCTTTGCGCCCATTATGTTCAATGGTGATATAGCCCTCTTCAATATCTATATTAGGTGTACCATATTCTCCCATAGTTCCCAGTTTTACCAAGTGACAATCTGGGAAGTCCTCTTTCATTGCATAAAGAATATTTAGCGTCCCCACTACATTATTGACCTGAGTCATAACAGCGTGTTCACGGTCAATCATAGAAAATGGAGCAGAACGCTGTTCGCCAAAGTGGACTATAGATTCCGGTTCAAACTGACGTAGTGTTTTACTCAGGAAATTATAGTCGGTAATATCTCCTATATATAAGTCAATTTTTTTGCCAGTCAACTCTTTCCAACGTTGAATGCGTTGTTGGATCTGGGCAATAGGTGTCAGGGTTTCGACTTGAAGTTGCATATCCCAGTGTCGCCGAACCATACTGTCTAGGATACCTACTTCATAACCTTGATTGGAAAGATAAAGAGCGGTTGCCCAACCGCAGTAGCCATCGCCACCAATTACCAGGACTTTCATAAACTTACTTTGAATCTTGCTTACTGATATTGGCTTAATGTATCAGGTATTGGAACTTTATGGCATTTCTTGTTTAAATCAGATGCAACTAGCCAAAAATTCCACCAATAAATATGTCTTATGCCCTGATCGAGTTTATTCCTAAGTATCTGTTTAAGATTGGTAATACTTGAGAAAAATTGAAGTAGTAAATTTTCTCAAATTTCAGAAGATTTATAGCGCAACTTCATTGGCAAAGCTAGCCCAACGAATAAATTCAAAAGGCCCAGCAATTGCTCCCCAGATATGCTCATCAGTTTCGGGGTTGCGCCCTCGGTCATGGCTGATAAATTTATGTTCGTCTATCTCAAAATGGCTATCTAAGTAGGTAGTTTGGCCTTTACGGACTACAGTACAAGCTTTTCCTGGTTCGACTTCACCTTGAAAGCTATGGCCAGTCCATTTTGTAATAAAGTTACAACCAGGTAGTTTCTTTATTTGTTCAGTTTTGAATGCTTGTAAGCGTTGAGGATCGCGAGAAGCGCCGTAAAATGCTTCTTCTTGATCTATGGCGTAGTTTTCAATATCGATATGGTCTGCTGCAGGGACTAATTTTAATATTCGGACTCGGTAGGGTTTGTTGAGGGTAATGTCGTAAGCTTGCTCTAGATAGAGGCTGAGTCCATTTAATAGTTCATAGGGCAGTGGGCGCATACAAACGCGAATGTGAGCAAAGAGGGGAGGGTTTTCAAAGGCTTGCTGTTGGTTACTAAAGTCAGCTGCTAACCAACGTGCCAAGGTAAGAATGTCTGTTGAGTTAGTCATTTTGATTGAGTGTAAATTCGCAATTATAGTTCAAAATAAATACTTAATATTTTATTTTGTAGTTAGGGAACTTTATCAAAAAAATCAACGTCTTTGATAATATTTATTTGTTTTTTTTAGAGATTGAAATATTTTTTGAATTATTTTTTTATGTATTTAAGTTTTGTATTTTTAATTTTTTTTTGTACAGCTCAAACTGAACAGTATCTTGATAGATGAATATAGATGGGAAGTAAGTTATTGAGAATAAAAGTAATTATAAGCTGGAATGAGATCTGATGTGTTTACATTCTGAAAAATCTAAAATAGGGATAGTTGTTAGAGTAGTTTAATTTAAAATTTTTTGAATATGGCATCTATATTCAATGAAAGTTAAGTATAAATTATTTTGATCTTTGACTTCAAGGAAAATTGAAATTTAGAGTACATAAAGATTTGGCCATTTAACCAATTTAGAATTACTTAGTTCTGTTTAGTATGTCTATAGATAGGTTACAGAATTATTATTTTCAAAAGTGAAATTCTCACTTATAATTTGGGAGAAATTATTTTATTGAGAAAAATGGCCAATGGACGGTTCTCCTAGCTTTTTTTGGGATCAGAATACATTTTCGGTTCCTTTTCCAGTTGGTAATTATGCTGAGGAAAACTTAGTCTTATTCTTATCTGAAGATGCTTTGAGCAATGAAGGAGAAATAGGACTACAAGATGTCAGCGTAGAAATCATAAAAAACAATGATATCGGGATTTCATTTGACAATCAGATTCCGTTCATACAGCCTGGTCCTGAAACGGAGACAGGCTCAAATTTAAGAGATTTATTTATTCCAGATCAAGGCGAAAGCGATGTAGTAACTTCGTTTGCAGATAATAATCTGGATGGGTTACAAATTCCATTCTTATTGGATGGGGTGAGAGCTAATGAATTACAAATATCAGATATAGAAATAGCTGGCAAAGAATACCTAGAAGTCAAGGCAGTAGGTGAAGATGCTCAGACTTACAGAGTATTAGCACTAATAGAAAAAAATGATTCTTTGATCACAGCCCAACAAATTCAACCTCCAAATGGCGCACAACAACCAGTCGTTACTAATCAAATTGAAACCCTTGTACCTGGACCAGCAACAACTGTACCAGCTTTTGAGCTAGTTCCTGGGCCATCAATTCCCTCTAATCAGTTTGTAGAGGTTCCTATTCCATTAGTACCAGGTACTCCTGGTGCTCCTGGCGCTCCTGGCGCTCCTGGTCTCGCTGGTGCTCCTGGCGCTCCTGGTCCCGCTGGTGCTCCTGGTCCCGTGGGTCCAGTAGGTCCGGCAGGTGTACCAGGAACTCCAGGATTAGATGGTGCTCCTGGTCTGGCCGGTCCGGCAGGTCCAGTAGGTCCGGCAGGTGTACCAGGAACTCCAGGATTAGATGGTGCTCCTGGTGTCCCTGGACTAGATGGTGCTCCTGGTCTCGCAGGTCCAGCAGGTCCAGTAGGTCCGGCAGGTGTGCCAGGAACTCCAGGATTAGATGGCGCTCCTGGTCTGGCCGGTCCAGCAGGTCCAGTAGGTCCGGCAGGTGTACCAGGAACTCCTGGTCTGGCTGGTCCGGCTGGTCCAGTGGGTCCGGCAGGTGTACCAGGAACTCCAGGATTAGATGGCACTCCTGGTCTGGCCGGTCCAGCAGGTCCAGTAGGTCCGGCAGGTGTACCAGGAACTCCAGGATTAGATGGCACTCCTGGTCTGGCCGGTCCAGCAGGTCCAGTAGGTCCGGCAGGTGTACCAGGAACTCCAGGATTAGATGGCACTCCTGGTCTGGCCG
>NZ_JAAHGO010000005.1:0-2120 GCF_010672455.1 Okeania sp. SIO2C9
CGTCCGCGCACGAGTTTCCGAGTGCCCCCCGGCAACTAATAACACTGTACCACATATTCAATTCACTTGCACATAAAATAAAAAGTCGCCCTACAAGGGCGAGGCTTTAAACCCAATTTTTCGGTAACGTCGGCGTTATCCAGTTCACAAGCTGACAGGGAAGTTTGCTTTTGCTTCACAAAGCAAAGCTGGCGCAACGCAACGCTGACGCGAAACGCATATTTCGGAGCGTAGCTCTCACTGCCCGCCATAGCTAAATTTAACGCTGCATTTCCTACAGAATGCTTCCCTACGGGATGCTACGCAAACGCAAACCAGTCTAGTTCGCGCTAGCGTTGCAAAGCAATCAAAGCTAAAATTGCAGTGTTCGCAATTTGATTACGCACTCTGATGAAAACAGAGATTCGCGATTCAGTTCCACAGTTAGAGCAAGTCTTAGAGCTAGGAAACCATCTATCAACAATGTTTAGTTGAGAACCGTATAACTCACACTTGTACTGCAACTGTTTACGAAATTTATAAAAGCCTATATCAGCAACAGCCTTAGCTAGCTTTGGCTAGGCCATCATTCCCGATACATTGTCATACTTCTATTACTATCTGACTGTGGTTTTTAGCTAAATAAGTAGTTAGTTTATACAATGTATATTTACGAAGTTTTTGGGATTTTTTTAAGTTATGAAGCGACAAGTCTAATATTAAGCGCTCAATTATAAATTAAAACTTGATGACTAAGTTTTAATAACTTCAGTGATTAGCTATTGTTTTTCTTCAAACCGAAAGCAGAAGCAGCAGCTACCACACCTAAACCTAACATTGTTGCAGGTTCAGGAACTCTTTCTTTGGTTCTTAGAGTTAATGACCAAGAAGAACCTGTGTCACCAGAAGTTTCCATCAATTGACTAGTGAAACCACCTTCAACTTTGTAAGTTGTCCCCATATCATCTGTGATGGTTCCCATCAAGTCATACATGATGAATGCACGGAATTCACCTGCAAAAGTTATAGAATCAAGGTCAAAAGTGAAGGGAGCATTATCATCAAAAGTGAAAAAAGAATCAACAGGACCTCCAGGAACATCTAACGGACCAATATCAACTGAACCAGCATCACCTTCTAAGAATCCCAGAACTCCTGTTCCAAAGTACTCAATATCATCGTCGGAAAACTCAATGGTATCAGCATCTCCGATAAAACCTTTTTCATTAGATATATTCAGAGTGCCGGTAAATGCTTGAGCTTCAGTGGCAATACCAAAAGCAACACAGCTTGTTCCAATAGTAGCGAGTGCAATTTGTTTTAGGGACTTAGCGATCATTTTTGACTCCTGGTTTTTTATATTTGATGATTAATGTCAGTATTTTCTGTTAGTAGAACAGTTTTATTCATACAAATTAAGCCGATAAAACTGTTGTCTAACAATCTTTCGTGTTGTAGATATTTATAGGTTAAAATCAGTTTTAATAACTTCAGTGATTAGCTATTGTTTTTCTTCAAACCGAAAGCAGAAGCAGCAGCTACCACACCTAAACCTAACATTGTTGCAGGTTCAGGAACTCTTTCTTTGGTTCTTAGAGTTAATGACCAAGAAGAACCTGTGTCACCAGAAGTTTCCATCAATTGACTAGTGAAACCACCTTCAACTTTGTAAGTTGTCCCCATATCATCTGTGATGGTTCCCATCAAGTCATACATGATGAATGCACGGAATTCACCTGCAAAAGTTATAGAATCAAGGTCAAAAGTGAAGGGAGCATTATCATCAAAAGTGAAAAAAGAATCAACAGGACCTCCAGGAACATCTAACGGACCAATATCAACTGAACCAGCATCACCTTCTAAGAATCCCAGAACTCCTGTTCCAAAGTACTCAATATCATCGTCGGAAAACTCAATGGTATCAGCATCTCCGATAAAACCTTTTTCATTAGATATATTCAGAGTGCCGGTAAATGCTTGAGCTTCAGTGGCAATACCAAAAGCAACACAGCTTGTTCCAATAGTAGCGAGTGCAATTTGTTTTAGGGACTTAGCGATCATTTTTGACTCCTGGTTTTTTATATTTGATGATTAATGTCAGTATTTTCTGTTAGTAGAACAGTTTTATTCATACAAATTAA
>NZ_JAAHGO010000005.1:2220-200445 GCF_010672455.1 Okeania sp. SIO2C9
GTTCCAATAGTAGCGAGTGCAATTTGTTTTAGGGACTTAGCGATCATTTTTGACTCCTGGTTTTTTATATTTGATGATTAATGTCAGTATTTTCTGTTAGTAGAACAGTTTTATTCATACAAATTAAACCGATAAAACTGTTGTCTAACAATCTTTCGTGTTGTAGATATTTCTCGGTGGAAATCAGGATTTATTTCCTTTCCTTTGTATCTTTTTGTATCTGTTTGTATCTGTACATGAATATATCAATATCTATGAAAACACCGCTAGTATTTTTACGCTGCTTCACAGACTCTTCACAAAATACTAAGTTTTTCTGGGGTTTCAAGAGTTTTTTTTTAAAATTTATGTAAAGTTAGTATTTTTTTTCCGGATATTTAATATACCGCTAGAAATGTATAGATTGCTTTAATGCAAATACATTATAAATCTATAAAATAAATATATCTTTATAATAATCTGGACTTATTTCAAAGAAAATCAGTAATCAAAAATCAGTAATTAATAAATTTTTATGCCAAATTTTAGGAAAATTGTAAAAACTTTCCGGATAATGAGTATATTCCTAGAATAATAAAGATCATTTTCCAAATTTTTGGTTATGAATCAATTTTTATAAAATTTTTCCGGATAATGAATTTATCTGTAGAATTATATAGATTGTTTCGTAAACCTTTGGTTATATGGCTTCTTATTTGGGTTGTATAGACAATATTTAGGTAATAAGGCCATATGCAATGCCATGTCCATAAGTTACTATTACTAGAGATGAGGAAATTTTTGGAATTCTCCACAAAGGTTCCACTGGCAATCACATAGAACCCATTTGGTATCTTTGTCAGCGACCCGCGTTTTTTTGCTGGGAGTCAGGAGGGCTGAATCAGGAGTCAGGAGATGGACAGAAGGTTTAATGAAGTCAGAAGTCAGAAGTCAGAAGTCAGAAGTTATTTTTTTCATTAATTGATAATTGATGATGGATAATACTATTTCTCAAAAATTTTTCTACATTTTATTGAGTAGAGGAGTAGGGAAGTAGGGGAGTGGAGGAGAAGTAAACATAAGAATAATTAACATTAACTTTACTCAAATTAACAAAAAAAATATTTTACCTGTGTTAATTACTTAATGGCTGAAGTGTTACTTAAGTATAAAATTACTTTTAGGAATTGGTATAATTGATAATTATCTCTGGTTCAAACCGTTACGGAATTGAATATAAGGAAATATTATTTCTTCTCTTGGTCGATGGTTGGCCAGCGAGGAGAACTCGCCATCCCACCCTTCGGGAAGCTCCGCTTTTTCCTGCGGAATGCTACGCAAACATGTCGGCGACAGCCGTTAACTTTTGCGCCCTTCATTCCGATAGGAAAGTTGTGCGCCAGCAAAACGACCGCTTTTTTTCCCCTTAAAAGGGAAGGCTTAATACCAGAATTATTTAATAATTAATAATTAATTATTAATTATTAAGTAACGGGTATTTGAGCAACTCTCCAAAAACCCGATCGCCTGAAAAGGTGGGGTTGCGCGACCCATATTATTTTGATGAAAAATATTCCCTATCTCCTTACCTCCCCATCTCATTTTTAACATAAGCTCAAATGGGTGATATCCGCAAAATAATGTAAATATGTGGAAAGTCTCTACTAGAGTCTCTGAGCCAAAATGATTAGTAAAAAAGACAGGACTTACGCAGAGACTCTACTTATGGTGAGGGCGAATGCCATTCTCCCCTACATATGGTGGTTTAAAGGTCAATATGCGTAAGTCCTGAAAAGACCTAACCTTCTAACTTTCTAGGGGGAAAAGTCTGTATAGCAGTCGAAGCAAAGATATTATAAAGTTCATCCATACTGAGAAAGTTAGACATACTACTGTTATAACTGAATTTCAACAGGCGATCGCTAACTACATTGACATCCTCCCGACGTTGCGCATGGCGCGACAACGCGGGATTCCTAAACCTCACGGCTCAGGACTTTCTGCTTCCTCTTGACAGAGGAGCTGCGCTAACGTAGCACCTGCCTCCGAGGCCAAACCTCTTTCTGGTCTTACGGTCGCTCCACAGACTGACACTGCTAGCCCAGCAGCCTAGATTTGTTTAGTATGGCATACTATGTGTAAAAACCGCTCTTATTGATTGGTTTTCCCATGCGACGCTCCCCTTCGGGAGAGCGCGGGTCTTCAACCAACGTTGAGATAAAACTAAGGATGCAAATGCTTTGCTGAGAATGGAGTTATAGTTAAGCATTATTAAGAAAAATATTACAATATTACAGCCTAGAGAAGTTTTAGAAATAGCATTAATTGAAGCAATTGAGCAAGTGACTCTAACTGATATCAGGAATTGGTTCACTCATTGCTGTTACTGTACCTCACCACCGTACGAAAAAAACTGTAGAAAAATGAAACAGCCTTTATCTTGATATTGGATTAACCAACATTGGCTGTACGGCGCAGCTCACTATTCCCTCGCCAGTAAATGCCTCTGGGAATTTCTTTCTGATTATCTGAATACTGCCATTGATGTCAGCATTGATCGCTTTACCTGTTGAACTTCTAAACAAACCACGTTTGACTCGTTTTCCCACATACAATTCATGCTTACAGGGCAATTCCAGCAAAAGTGCTTTCAACAATGAATAATGAATAATGAATAATTACCTCTCCTTGAAAATAAATTGAAGAGGATTGACAAATTCATGAAAATTTTTCTTCACAGGAGTCGATTGGATATGGCGCAGGTTTCCTCGCTATCCCATCCTACGGAATGCTGCGCAAACGACCGCTTATTATCCCCTATCCAAGGGGAGGCGCATACCCACAATTTTTCGGTAAAAAATACTACTTAATGTGGGATGAGTCTGACTCACTCAATATTTACACCCCCTATAAAAATAAAGGGCGTTGCTGATTTGAGGTATAAAATTCAACTTTGGGTAAATTTTCAGTCAAAACAATAATACAAATTATACCTATTTCTTCCTATTTAGTTACCGAAAAACTCCTTTATAGAACCCATTTGGTATCTTTGCACGCGGTAGGGGTTTTTGGCTGCCAAAATCAGTATCTAGAGAAATATAGCGCTGTGCGCAGCTCATCTGGCAACAGCTCCGGAAGGCAACAGGGAACCCACCCTCCCCACACTCCGTCTATATTTTTAAATAGATCCCAAATTGGTTCTATACTTACTAACTCCTAACTCCTGTGAAATCATAAATTTATTCCGCAACGCCAAATAAAGAATGTTATAGAGACATATAACCGAGCAAAAACAGCTTAACCAAAATAACTTTTCACAATCTTCATAATTCTTTCTGAGGCATGACCGTCACCGAAAGGATTAATTGCCATTGCCATTTTTTTATACTTAGCAGCATCACTCAACAATTCCGCAGTAGCAGCCATAATATTAGTTGAATCAGTACCTACAAGTTTAGCAGTTCCTGCCATGATTGCTTCCGGCCTTTCTGTAGTTTCTCGTAATACTAAAACAGGCTTTCCTAAGCTCGGAGCTTCTTCTTGTAAACCACCAGAATCAGTTAATACTAAATAACAGTTATGAATTGCTCCTACTAATTGACTATAATCAAAAGGTTCTTCTAAAAATACTCTGGGATGACTTTCTAAAATAGTTTTTAAAGGTTCTCTAACTGTAGGGTTTTTATGAAGAGGTAAAACTAAAGCTGTATCAGGAAATTTGTCTAAAATCTTGATAAATCCTTGAGCAATTTCTGTCAAAGGTTCTCCCCAATTTTCGCGCCGATGAACAGTTGCTAATATTACTCGGTATTTGTGCCAATCTAAACCATAAATATAACATTGAGGTTGAGTTTTTGCTACTTTTAACAAAGCATCAATGACCGTATTTCCTGTTTGATGAATTTTCCCTACTACTCCAGATTTGTGCAAGTTTTCTACAGCTAAATTGGTAGGAGCGAAATGCAATTGAGCTATCTGAGAAATTAAACGGCGGTTTGCTTCTTCAGGATAAGGATTAAATAAATCATTAGTTCGTAAACCTGCTTCGACGTGACCAACAGGAATTTTTTGATAAAATGCAGCTAGGGCAGCCGCTAAAGCGGTGCTAGTATCTCCCTGGACTAATACTAATTGAGGCTGCAGTTGCAGAAATAACGCTTCTAATCCTTGCAAACTTCGACACATAATATCTGTCAATGTTTGCCGAGTTTGCATAATTGCTAAATCCCGATCTGGACTAATTTCAAATAATTTCATTACCTGTGTTACCATTTCTCGATGTTGTCCAGTTAAAATTACCTGAGTATTAAAATCTGGATAATTTTGAAAAAGTTGGATAACTGGTGCTAATTTTATAGCTTCCGGGCGAGTTCCTAAAGTAATTGCTACTTGGATTGGAGAATTGAGCATTTTGACTTAATTTTAGATGTTTTTCTAGACAGTCATCAAAATTATATAGTGTTTCTTGGTTGACTGAAGTACAGTAATTAGCCTTAAAAGAAAGACTTAAATCAGGGAAATAAAAAAGCTGTTAACTGATGGCTATTTGCGTTTCGGCTGTCGCTTTACGCAGCATGACCTAGAAAGTTATAATTGCAAATACAGCTTAGGATTTGATTAAATAATAATATCTAGTATATCAGGAGGGGTATTATATGTCAGGGTTATTTCTAACAACTACTAGCTCAAGTATCTTGCTGATGAATGTAATTTATTACCTACTACAATCAAGGTTAATGTTATTTGATTTAACATCAGATTTATTGATAGCACTGGCCTATTATTTTATCGCACTAATACTTACCTACTGTTTGATTAAACGACCAAGTATGCCATTCAATGTAACTTTTTGGATGTTTGCAATTTTGATGATTTTTAGTGGTATTTCTTACAGTCAAAAAATTTGGACTCTACGGTATCCTCATCATGGTCTATTAGGGTTAGTTAAAGGTACTACAGTAATAGTTGCTATCGTCACAATAATATTTTTAATTCGTTTAGCTCGAAAACTTTTAAAAATACCTGATTTGATACAACTAGAAGCAACTAATGAGGAACTAGAAAAGCAAATCAGAGAACGTATTTTAGCTGAAGAAAAAATATGCCTCCTAAATGCAAATTTGGAAGCTAGAGTACACAAGCGAACAGCAGATTTAAAAGATTTAAATCAAAAGCTAGAAAATGAAATCAATGAACGTATAGCATTTTCTGAAGCTTTAAAAAATTCTGAGGCTCGCTTAGCAGGTATTTTAGATATGGCGGAAGATGCAATTATTTCAGTAGATAGAAATAGAATTATTCAAATGTTTAACCAAGGAGCAGAAAAAATATTTGGTTATACAAATCAGGAAGCTGTGGGGCAATCACTTGGTAAATTAATTGTTTGGCAAGAGTCAAAATTCAACAACTCTCTAGAAGTAAAAAATCATCAAACAAAACATAGACTAGCTGTAGTTATTGCTAGGCGAAAAGATCATACAGAATTTCCAGCAGAGGCATCAATTTCACAATTAGAATTAAAAGATGAAACTGTATTTACGATAATTTTGCGAGATATTAGCGAACAGCAAGCTGCGCTTTATGAACGCAAACAAGCAGAACAAAAATTAGCTATTCAAGCTTCAGCAGCAGCAGCAGTAGCAAAATTAGGTCAACGTGCTTTACAAAATATTTCTTTATTTCAGTTAATGTCAGAAGCAGTGTACCTAGTTTGTCAGACCCTACAACTAGACTATTGTCAAATTTGGGAATACCCATCAGATACTCAAACTTGGCAAATTAAAGCTAGTGTGAGTAAAGCAAAAGCTTTAATCACTCAACCATTGGTTACTAAGGCTTTTGATTCTATTATTGCTCACACTTTAGCTGCTCAAAAACCACTCATTATTGAAGACCTCAGTGCTAGAATTTCAGAGTATCCAGACTTAAAACAATTGTTAAACCAAGGCATTTTGAGTGGTATGAGTTTAATAATTCCGGGAAATTATCAACCAGCAGGAATATTAGCAGTTTATGCCAGTAAAAAATATACTTTTACTCTTGATGATATTCACTTTTTACAGTCAGTGACGAATGTTCTCGCTAGTGCAATTGAACAAAATTTAACTCACTTAGCGCTACAACAACAATTACAACGTAGTCTTCTATTAGGACAAATTACTCAAGATATTCGCCAAAGTTTAGATGCACAGAGAATATTTGATACTACTTCAAAACAAATAGGTCAAGCTTTTCTCGTTAACCGTTGCATCATTCATTCCTATCAAGCAGGAACAGTACCAAAAGTGCCATTTGTAGCTGAGTATTTGGAGGAAGGATATCAATCAATCATGGATTTAGAAATGCCGATAGTAGATAATCCCTACATGGAGAAGCTTTTAGAGCAAGATAGAGCGATCGCTTATAGCAATGTTTATACAGCACCAGTGTTACAAACAAATATTTCTATATCAATATGTATTTCCATAGGATTAAAATCTATGTTAATAGTTCGCACCTCTTATCAGGATGAACCCAATGGGATTATTTGCTTGCATCAATGCGATCGTTACCGTACTTGGACAAAAGATGAAATTGAACTACTAGAAGATGTTGCCAAACAAGTGGGAATTGCCCTGGCCCATGCTCATTTATTGGAGCAAGAAACTAGCCAAAGTCAACAACTTGCTGAACAAAATATTGCTCTTCAACAAGCAAGACAAGCGGCAGAAGTGGCTAATAAAGCTAAAAGTGAATTTTTGGCTACTATCAGCCATGAAATTCGGACTCCAATGAATGGAATAATTGGGATGACTTCTTTGTTATTTGATAGTGACTTAAATTTAGAACAGCAAGAATATTTGAATGATGTCCATGACTGTAGTATAGCTTTACTCGGAATTATTAATGATATTCTTGACTTTTCCAAAATTGAGTCTAATAAAATAGATTTGGAGCAAAGACCTTTTAATTTAAGATTATGTGTGGAGAAGTGTATTGATTTACTAGCTATTAAGGCAGTTAACAAAAATATTGAATTAGCTTATTTACTTGAAGATGATACTCCAAGTATAATTTCAGGAGATGAAATAAGAGTAGGCCAAATATTAGTTAATCTTATCTCTAATGCAATTAAATTTACACAAAAGGGAGAGGTCTTAGTTAATGTTTCAGCTCACAAAATAATAGATTCAAAAAAAAGCAATAATCAACAAAATATAGATAATGATCTGTATGAAATAAAAATATTTGTTAAAGATACTGGAATTGGGGTTCCCCGAGATAAAATGCACAAATTATTTCAACCATTTAGTCAAGTAGATAGTTCAACAACTAGGGAATATGGAGGAACAGGATTAGGATTAGTCATTAGTAAACGTCTCTGCGAGATGATGGGTGGTAAAATGTGGTTTGAAAGTCAAGAAGGAATAGGATCTACCTTCTATTTTACCCTAATTGTAAAAGTTGATGAGAATGTGAAAAGTCAACTTAATTCTATACCTAAATTAGGTAAAAAACGATTATTAATTGTAGATGATAATCTTTCTTGCTTACAAATTTTAACTAAGCAGTTAGGTCAGTGGGGGATTTTAGCTCATGGCGTCGCATCAGGTGTCGAAGCAATAGATCTCCTTCAACATGAAAATGTTAACCAAAATCAAGTTTTTGACCTAATAATTATTGATATGCAAATGCCAGAAATGAATGGAGTGGCAACTGCTACTGCTATTAGGGAGCTACCTAAATATCAATCTTTACCATTAGTGATGTTAACTCCTATTGGTAAATCTCCAGAAAAAAATCAGCTCCAAAAACTAAATTTAGCAGCTTTATTAAATAAACCCATTAAGCAATCACAACTGCAAAATATATTGCAGAAAATATTTAGTCAAATTACAATTAACTCTTAGTATTTTTTAATAAGATTTTTATGAATTCAAAGCAGTCACAGAATAATGCTACTGTAATTATGATAGTCGATGATGAAAAATTGACCCGTTATTTACTTCATCAAGCATTACAAAAAGAAGGATATCAAATAATAGAAGCAAAAAATGGTAAGCAATGTCTAGAAATGTGTAGTATTCAGATACCAGACCTAATTCTACTAGATGCAATGATGCCAGAAATGAATGGCTTTAATTGCTGTATCAAATTACAAGAACTTTTTAGTAAGGATTTATCAAATAATTTGTCTCTAGATCAAAAACTAGATAGCAATCCTTTACTCTATCGGACTCCAGTGTTAATGATTACTACTCTTGAAGATCAAGAATCTATCGATCTTGCCTTCGCTGTTGGTGCCCTAGATTATATTACTAAACCTGTTAAATTCGCAGTTTTACGTCAGCGAGTCCGTCGAATTTTGCAAATTAATCAACTTGTTAAAGAGTTAAGAAAGCAAACAGAAAGATCGAGATTAATGAGCCTCGTTCAAGAACGAATACGTCAGTCATTAAACCTTAATGATATTCTCAAAAATACAGTAGATGAAGTCAGAAATTTTCTTAAAACTGACAGGGTATTGATATATAAATTTAATCCAGATGGAACTGGTGAAGTATTGATGGAATCTATTGCTTCTGGTCTACAATCCGTTATAGAAAATATGAGTATAAATTCATATTATAACAATGATAATCTACAGCCAACAAATCTTACTAAAAATATAGCTATTGCTAATTTAATTCCATATCATATTGAATTTCTGACTCGGTTTAAAGTAAAATCTAACTTAGTAGTACCAATATCAAAGATAAATAAAGAACAATTTTCTGATCAAGATTTTGACTATTCTAGAGAAGAATTATGGGGATTATTAATTGCCCACCACTGTTCAAAACTAAGAAAATGGCAATCTTCAGAAATTGAATCTATTGAACATTTAGCTAGACAATTAGCGATCGCCTTACAACAGTCAGAATTATATCAACAATTAGAAACTGCAAATGAAAAGTTATTTCAATTTGCTACCCTAGATGGTTTAACTAAGATTGCTAACCGTCGTCTATTTGACCAATATATCCACAGGGAGTGGCGACGTATGGCAAGGGAAAAAGCACCAATATCTTTAATTTTCTGTGATGTTGACTATTTCAAACTTTACAATGATACTTATGGTCATCCAGCAGGAGATAAGTGTCTGCAAAAAATTGCTAAAGCTATCAAAGCAAAAGTAAAGCGACCGGGAGATTTAGTAGCACGTTACGGTGGCGAGGAATTTGTAGTTGTATTACCTCGAACAGATGCTAAAGGTGGATATTATGTGGCTGAATCGATCCGTAGGCGAGTTATGAATTTAAACTTAGTTAATACTGCTTCTAAAGTATCGCCATTTGTTACCTTGAGTCTCGGTGTAGCTAGCGCTATTCCTTTACCAGAGTTTCCCTTAGAAAAGTTGATTAAAACAGCAGATGAAGCTCTCTATCAAGCTAAGCAAGAAGGGCGAAATATGACAATTGTGAGGATTGTTTAAACTGCTATAGCAGAAGGAAGAAGGAAGAAGAAAGAAGTAATATCATCAGGATGTTCGCAAATTAACCTTGAAAACGCCCTCTGTCGGGGTGCCATTCGGAGGTTTGGGGAATGCAAATGGCATTGGCGTTCCGCCAAGATCCGAATTGCGCCCTCACTCGATAAGGGTGTCCGTGCGTAAGTCCTGATAATTAGATCATAGGAAATAGTGTTAATAATATCAAATTTGCTTGAACAACTTCACTTCAATTTAGCGAACGGTTGTTAGCTAGTGCACAATTATCGTTACTTGATATAATCTGATGAATTACAGGTATATTTTATTTAATAAACCCTACAATGTCTTAAGTCAATTCACTGACAACATTGATGAGTCCAACCAACGCCAAACCCTTAAGGATTATATTCCCGTTTCTTCAGTTTATCCTGTGGGTAGATTAGACCGAGATAGTGAAGGAGTTTTGCTACTCACAAATCATGGACAACTCCAACACCGACTAACTGACCCTAAATTTGCTCATCCTCGTACTTATTGGGTGCAAGTGGAACGAATACCAGATGATGCAGCATTAAGACAACTAAAACAAGGTGTAACGATCAAAAATTATCAGACTCGACCTGCAAAAGTAAGATTGTTATCTGTAGAACCCAATTTTCCACCCCGCTATCCACCAATTCGATTTCGTAAAACTGTACCCACCGCATGGTTAGAAATCATTCTCACAGAAGGTCGAAATCGTCAAGTGCGAAGAATGACAGCAGCAGTTGGTTTTCCCACACTACGGTTAGTTAGAGTAGCGATCGCAGACCTGTACATGAATGAACTTCAACCTGGTGAGTGGCGAGACCTCAATCAAACTGAAATTGAATCTCTCAAGCAGATGGTTTTTTAATTGAGGAGGTTGCTAGAGGGATAAATCAACCTACTATTTATCTAATTTACCATTAATTATGCCATTAAAACCATAAACTTCTCGTCTTCCAACAAATGGTACTAAAATTACTTCCCGTTCATCTCCCGGTTCAAATCTAATAGCAGTACCTGCCGGAATATCTAGACGCATTCCTTTGGCGAGTTCGCGGTCAAAACTCAAAGCATTATTTGCTTCATAAAAGTGGTAATGGGAACCAACTTGAATTGGGCGATCGCCTGTATTTGCTATTAATAATTTTACTGTGGGGCGACCTGGGTTTAATTCGATTTCTCCCTCTTGAATAATCATTTCACCTGGAATCATAATAGTTATCTTTTTCCTATTTATTCTGTCTTTCAACAATTCTAATTTCTAACGAATGGGATTATGAACAGTTACCAATTTTGTCCCATCAGGAAAAGTCCCTTCTACCTGAACTTCTTGTACCATTTCTGGGATACCTTCCATTACATCATTTCTTGTTAATAAAGTTGTACCAAAACTCATTAATTCAGACACCGTTTGACCTTCTCTAGCACCTTCTAAAATTGCCGCGGAAATATAGGCAACTGCTTCAGGATAATTTAATTTTAAGCCTTTTTCTTTACGACGTTCTGCTAATAAAGCAGCAGTAAAAATTAACAGTTTATCTTTTTCTTGGGGTGTTAACTGCATAGTATTTTTATATAGTCATCTCAGGGAAAATTTTATCATGTTTATCAATTTAATACTTGAATTGGTAGTGCATCAAGAAAGTGTGGGAATGGTAATATGAACATAGTCCCTAAATAGTTCAAACCATTATGGAATGTGCTTTGTGTGGTCATGGGCATTGCCCATAAGCACGGAAAAAACCAGTAAAGTAAGCCAACGGTACTATTGTCCCGAATGTCTACAAACTTTTCCTATGGGATGCTGCGCAAACACGCTCTACTTTCTATACCCTACAGTATCGTCGGCAAATTGAACCAGAAACAATGCCTATGGTTCTGCAAGGTCATATTGAGGGTAGTAGTTTAAGAGGAATTAGTCGTACAGTAAATCTGTCCTATAATACGGTAGTGAGTTTGGTGAGAGCTGCCTCTCAAAAAGCGAGTGGCTAATTCTGGGGAGACCCCAGAATGTAAGAGGCACTCAAGACAAGGACAAATGATTCATCATGCTCATGTACGCGCATATCGAAACCTCACAAATCAGTGGAGATGAATTTTGGTATGAATGTCCAAAAAAACAGGCATCACTGCCAGTCGAATGAACTGAGGGCAGGTGATTGTGGGATTGGGATGAATCAAGCATTCTCAAGTGGATTGATTCTCACAGGGAGAGTTGGTAAACATACTCAGGACTTACGCAAAGACACTATAATATAGTGTTTACCCACAAAGGTTGATCCATTTGGCGATCGCTTGAAAACAAAATATAGCAATCCTATTTTATTTGTGTATGAAAATCTTACCGCTTTTAGGGAACAGGGAACAGGGAACAGGGAACAGGTAAGAGTTTCGGTTTTTTTATCTACTTTTTGATTACCCGCAACCTATTTAGGATTGCTATATCAAAAATTTCAAAGCTTAACTCAAGTTACTTGATATTATTTGGTATACTTTTTGAGTATAAAAACAATTATTTGTCAACATATTTAAGATGAATTTTAATTATTTAAAATAATTTCAGTATTTAATTAAGTAGCCATAAAAATTATACTCTGACAAATCTTCCTGACCATCTGGAAGAAGTTAGCCACGATTAAAAAGGAATCGCGCAGGTAGACGATACCGGATGTATAAAAAAATATCAAAAACTGGAATAATTAGGATGGAATGAGTGAGAATTAGTATCAGGAAAAATCATTAAAATTAAAGGTTTTCCTAGAGATAAAAAAAAAGCGATCGCTAATTAGCGAGGTCTGCTCAGAATGTAATACGCACTCAAGACAGTCAAATTATTCTGGGTTACTATTTTCACAAAAAGAACAGAATATATTGCTACTAACGACCTGAATCAATCCTGTAATGATGAGGTAGAGTTGGAAATCCAAACTAGATGGAAAATCATCGTGATAGTATGTAACTATTTGCAGCTACTCTGCCCTGCCTATGATTATTTATTCAACAAAAAAAAGTATTTCGCTACTCAGAGATATATACATACTATAGAAGTGATGTAGCTACTGCTAGGATCTGCCAAAACTCAAGCAAGAGATTTAGAAAAAAATTGTGATAATCTTTGACTTAGCTAGGGAGTAGCTCGATTGACCTATATTATACCAGTTGAAGGAAAGGTTAAAAAAGATCAAAAGCTTAAAACTCAGACAACGCAATATTTTTCTTCTTCCTTCTTCCTTCTTCCTTCTTCCTTCTGCACATGACCAAAAACATCAATCAAAAACTAATAATTTTTCTAGCATTTCTACTATTATCATTCTTCCTCAGATTTTGGACTTTATTTGTATCTGTATTAGACAAAGACGAAAGCATCTATATATTAGGAGCAGATAGTCTATTAAACGGCAACCTTCCTTATATAGAAATTTGGGATAACAAACCTCCAGGTATTTTTATCTTATTTTCCCTAACAATGCTAATTTTTGGAAAATCCATAGTATCCATCAGAATCTTATCTATTATCGCCACAACTTTTACCAGTTATTTCTTATATAGCATTGGTGTAACTATTGACAAAAAACAAGGAGATAAAATTGGATTATTAGCAGGTGCTTTATACGCTATTTTTTCCCTACATAATGATGGTGCTGCTGCGAATGCAGAAATCTTGTTTGCTCCTTTAGTGACTGGAGCATTTTTATTATTATTTCACAATAGGGAACCGTCAAATATTCAAGTATTTTTGAGCGGCCTAATTTTAGGGATAGGAATGCAAATCAAATACTTGGTAGTTATGGATGTTTTGGGATTAATTTTATTGGGAAGTTTATTTCGGAAGGAAGAAGGAAGAAGCGGTGAGACCCCGCGTCGCCGAAAGGCGCAAGGGAATGCTCACCAAGAGAGGAAGAAGGAAGAAGAAGAAAGTAGGAAGGAGAAAAGAAAACCTGGAAATAATTTTCAGACTATAGACATATTCAAAAATCTTTCTTTTTCCCTATTTAAGTTTTATATTATTTTAGGTGCAGGCTTAATTTTACCTGCCATTATCATCGCAGTTATTTATCAATTTTCGGGCTATTTTGATGAATATATTTATGCAACTATCACTGCAAATAGTAAATATGTAGCAATGCTCAATTTTTCCTGGTCAGACCTTTTCAGTAGACTCAGAAAACAGGTATTAGGAAATATTTTATTGTGGTTATGTTTATTTTGGAGTCCGGTTTATTTGTTTGTCTTTGCTAGAGGTAAATTAAAGCAAGAACGAAATTTAATCTATTTATTTTTGTGGTTTAGCTGTGCTTTTTTAGCAGTTTTATTATCAAAGCGATTTTATAATCATTACTTTTTACAATTATTACCTCCTTTATGTTTAATTAGTAGCTATTTAATTATTAAATCCGTTCATTTACCTCAAAGAAAATCTAGAAGTCAAGATTTATATGAAGAAGCCAAGAAACAGAAAAAAACAGTTATGATAAATTCCCGAAATTTTTCTATTGACTTGCCTTCTGCCTTGCCAAATATACTTTTATTCCTAATCTTAATATATCCTTTTGCCCAAGCAGGTTATAACAAATTAAATAAAAATTGGGAATTTATCTATTATCGATATATAAAAATAATAGATACATGGGATGACAGAGAAGCTTTGATTGCTAAATATCTACAGCAGAGAATTAGATCGACAGATTATATATATATCGTCAATTATGAACCAATAATTTATTACCTAGTTCCCACAAAAATTCCGACAAAATATGCTTTTTCTAGCCATTTAACAGCCATGTCTCAGATTTTACCTACGGATGCTCTCCAAGAATTAGATAAAATTATGGCGAAAAATCCTAGTTATATTTTACTAGCAGAAAAAGATAATATTAGTCCAGAATATAGAAATCATCTTAATCAATATTTAGAAAAAAAATACTTTCTAGAAACCACAATTCAAAATGTTAGATTATATCGAAGGGTGCATTTAAATTTTGAATAAAGCCAAAAAATTATCACTTTTAGGGAATAATTAATAATTAATAGATATCTCCGAAAAATAAATCAACCTTTTAATTAGGGTTTGCTGATTAAATCGAAAAGCACTGATATATAAAGGCTTTAGCATTTTTTAGTAAAAAAAATCTAAGCTTTTAGGTCATAATAGTTCAAAAAATTAGCATTTTAGACTCATAGTTGCCCAGAATAATCCCTTGATTATTCTTCCTCCTACCTCCTCTATAATTCCCATTTATCCTGTCTCCTATCTAGGGAATAATTAATAATTAATAGATATCTCCAAAAAATAAATCAACCTTTTAATTAGGGTTTGTTGATTAAATATAAAAGCACTGATATATAAAGGTTTTAGCATTTTTTAGTAAAAAAAAATCTAAGTTTTTAGGTCATAATGGTTCAAAAAATTAGCATTTTAGGCTCATAGTTGCCCAGAATAATCAAGGGATTACTCTTCCTCCTACCTCCTCTATAATTCCCATTTCTCCTATCTCCTACCCTTACCCATAAGACTTTTTCAGCAAACCCTAATTAGATTGGTTAAGGAAAGAAAAATTAACCCTAAAAAAGATTTTTTAGCAACTTTTTCGTGAAAATATCTTACCTGTTGCCTGTTGCCTACTCCTGCAAAAAATCTATATCTTTTTCACCAGATATCTAATGATTTCTGTATGATAATTAATTTTATTTTTGATTATTGGAGATATCTATTGAACAAAAAAAGAATTCAGAAATCAATAAATAGAATATAAACTAAAAAAAGGAAAATAATAAGAAAAATTAAAATCTCTAGCCAAAATAGCATCAATAATGGTAAACAAACAAAAATCCCGAACCGACTATTGCGGTTAAAAAAATCATTTTTTATGACTACAGACACCGAAAAATACATCCTAGCTCTCGACCTCGGTACAACAGGCAACCGAGCAATATTATTCAATTCTCAAGGCGCTAGTATCGGTCAAGCTTACAAAGAACTTACTCAATATTACCCTCATCCCGGTTGGTTAGAACACGACCCAGAAGAAATATGGGAAGACACTTATGCCATGATGGAACAAGTGTTCCGAAATACTAATATTTCCTCCTCAAATGTAAAAGCTATCGGTTTAACAGTACAACGAGAAACCTGTCTCCTCTGGGACAAAACCACAGGTAAACCACTGCACAAAGCAATAGTTTGGCAAGACCGTCGTACCGCACCCATGATTCGAGAATTAGTAGCAAAAGGCAAAGCAGAAAAAATTCAAAACTGTACCGGATTAGTTTTAGATGCTTACTTCTCAGCAACAAAATTATCCTGGATGCTAGAGTGGGTAAAGCGAGACCAACCAAAAATTAACCTCAGTAATGTGTTGGCAGGTACCATCGATACTTGGATTTTGTGGAAACTAACTGGTGGGCAAATTCACGCCACCGACCATAGTAACGCCAGTCGCACAATGTTAATGAATATTGAATCCCTAAGTTGGGATAGAGAATTATTAGACTTGTTTCAAATACCTAGAGAAATAATGCCGGAAATAAAACCAAGTTTCAGCATATTCGGCAAAACAAAAGCAGACTTATTAGGAGTATCAATTCCCATAGCTACAATTTTAGGAGACCAACAAGCTGCCTTATTTGCCCATGGTTGCGATCGCCCCGGAATGTTAAAATGCACTTATGGTACAGGTAGTTTTTTGATTGCTAATACTGGAGATAGTCTTACTAAATCTCAAAATCAACTATTATCAACTATTGGATGGACTCAAAAAATAAACGGTAATTTGAAAACAGCTTACGCTCTAGAGGGGGCAATGTTTACCACGGGAGCTTGTATTCAGTGGTTAAGGGATGGGTTGAAGCTCATAGACTCCGCAGCAGAAACTGAACATCTGGCAATGGAAGTGGAAGATACTAACGGTGTTTATTTTGTACCTGCTTTAAGTGGTCTCGGTACCCCTCACTGGGATATGAATGCTCGCGGTGCTTTTCTCGGAATTACTGGAGGTGTGAAGCGGGAAAACATGGTAAGAGCAGTTTTAGAGTCAGTTGCTTTTCAAGTTAAAGAAGTTGTGGATGCTCTGAATAAAGATAGCGGAACTCTAATGACTAATCTAAAAGTTGATGGTGGAGGTTCGCAAAATAATTTTTTAATGCAATTTCAGGCAGATTTGTTGGGTATTCCTGTTGAACGACCTGCGTTTATTGATGCTACTGCTCAAGGAGCTGCTTTTGCTGCTGGTTTGACAGTAGGTCTATGGGATGACTATCACAAATTGGTGAATAATAGTACAGTTGGGCAGGTGTTTGAACCCAGTGAAAATGCTGCAAAAGTGCAAAAAAGTTTTATGGTTTGGCAAAAAGCTGTTAGTAGAGCAAAAAATTGGATTGAATAATTTTTGGCAGTCCTGCAAGGGTAATGGTATTGATTGAACTTGGGGCAAATTACCTAATGATGTTAGCTGTTATTACCTCAGCTCCAATTGGTCGCTCTTGGGAGTTTCCCGTAGTGTGGGATGGCGTTAGCGTTAGCGTTTGCGCAGCATTCCGATAGGAAAGCTCCTCTGTCACTCTTCGGGTCTACTCGCCATATCCAATCGACCAAGAGAGAGGATGTATTTCGGTTTCTTTCCTACTCACAGTTTTTTCCACTCCCCATCTCCCCTAACTGAATTACCGTTCTTAGAAACCTATGATTATCTATATAAATCTCTGATTTTCTCTAAATAATCTGTTCTATTCCTGCTTCAAACTGGCAACGTCGGCGTTATCCAGTCCACAGGCTGTCACGGTCGTTTGCTTTTGCTTCGCAAAACTGGCGTAACGCAACGCTGGCGCGAAACGCGTTAGCGTTGCGGAGCAAACTGACCGCCATAGCTAAATTTAACGCTGCATTCAAGTCTCGTTCGCGCTAGCGTTGCGGAGCAATCACAACTGAAATTGCAGTGTTCGCAATTAAATACTCTCTCTGACAAAGACAGAGACTCTTTAGCAGTTCCACACCTACTGCAAGTCTTAGAACTAGGGAACCATCTATCAACAATAATTAGCTCAGAACCGTATAACTAACACTTGTAATCTAACTGTCTGCGAAACTCATAAAAACCCATGTCAGCAACTGCCTTAGCTAGTTTTGGCTCGGCCATCATTCCTGACACATTAAGGTCTTCTATTACTATTTGACTGTGGTTTTTAGCTAAATAAGTAGTCAGTTTATGCAATGTATCTTTTCTGATGTTTGCTATTGTGTTGTGTAATTGAGCTATTTTGAGTTGTGCTTTCTTCCAGTTATTGGAAAACTTGGTTTTATGTCTGTTAAGGTATTGCAGTCGGGATAATTTAGATTCTAACTTTTTGTAAGATTTAGCCCCTTCAAATATCTCGCCAGTTGAGAGTGTAGCTAAAGTTTTTACACCTAAATCTACACCAACTACATCTGCTGATTTCTCAGTAATTATGGTTGCTTTCTCTACTTTGAAACTGATAAACCAACGGTCGGCTTTTCTGCTAATAGTTACAGATTTAGGGATAACATTATCTGGTAATATTTCATAAGTTTTAACCCATCCAATTCTTGGTAATTTTATGTGATTAAACCTTACCGATATTGAGCCATCTAGAGTAAAACTATCATCCCTACCTTTTTTCTTGAATTTAGGTTGACCAGACACTTTGGTAAAGCAGCGTTTCCAAGCCTCTGATAAATACTTCAAAGCATATTGAGGCGCACATTTAGAAACCTCGTAGTACCAATAGTTTTTAGGTTTAACCATTGCTACTAAAAGTTTATGCAGGTCAATTGCAGTAGGAAATTTAAGTTTACCTGAAGGATTATTGAAATTGTGATTAAGGATATTCCTAGTCAACCATAGTCCCCAATTTATTTGCATTACGAGCTACACCAGCGTGTTTAACCAGTAACGTTTTTTGCCTCTGATTGGGGTGTAACTCAGTTTTGAATCCTAGTAGCATAAAATCAAATCTAGATAATCAGATATTATAGTAGATAATCATAGATTTTGTCAAGCTGTTATTTACCCCCCGTATGACAAAGACACAAGCAGTAAAAATAGCAAAATTTCTCACCATATCTAAATTGACCAACATAGGGTGAAGAAAAGATAAAATCTAAATAGGTCTTTAATATACTTATGATAATTCCTCAAGCAGTTACAATTATGTATAAATCATCCCAATATAATTGTATGGATATACAGGAAAATAGTAGCATGGATCTTGGAATTTCCATCATCGCAATTGCAGATAATATAATAGTGGGAGTAGGGGGTAGCTCCTCTACAACTGTTGCTCCTAGACAGTCTAGTCAAGTTGTTAACAAACCATATCCCAACTACAAGGTTATTGTTTTAAATGATGATGTCAATACATTTAAGCACGTCGCTGAATGTTTGCAAAAATATATTCCAGGTATGACAAGTGATCTTGCTTGGGAGCTAACTCACCAGGTTCACAATGAAGGTCAAGCCACAGTTTGGGTTGGCCCTCTAGAACAGGCAGAATTGTATCATCAGCAGTTGAGTCGGGCCGGGTTAACAATGGCACCCTTGGAAAAAGCATAAATAATTTCAGTAGGGTAATCAACAATATTAAAATAATTAAACAAAGTTAGATATAACTAGATATTTATTGTGATATACTAGATTTATGTCTAACTTATTAACGGTATCTCAAGCAGCAGAACTGCTAGGAGTGTCAACAAAAACAATTAGACGATGGGAAACTGAAGGACGGATCAAGTCAATCCGTACCGAAGGCGGTCATCGACGATTTACTGTCTCTAACTTAATCGGTAACAAACAAGATAATTCTTTGACCGTTGCCTATGCCAGAGTCAGTAGCCTAGACCAAAAAGATGACTTAGAGCGCCAAAAAATAGTTTTAGAAGCATATTGCGCTCAACAGGGTTGGTCTTTTGAAGTCATATCAGACTTGGGTAGTGGCTTAAACTATCGCAAAAAAGGACTGATTAAGTTAATCAAACTGATTTGCTCAGACCAAGTAGAACGATTAGTCTTAACTCATAAAGACAGATTACTGAGATTTGGTAGTGACTTAATATTTACTTTGTGTGAAATATTTGGTACAGAAGTAGTTATGATTAATCGCTCTGAAGACTCTACCTTTGAGGAAGTTTTAGCACAAGATGTGATAGAAATAATTACAGTTTTCTCTGCTAGACTCTATGGTTCAAGAAGCCATAAAAACCAGCAAATTGTTAAGCAATTGAAAGAAATAGCTAACCAGTTAAAATGAAATTGTTTAAGACTAAACTCAAAGTCAATAACAAACAAAAAACACTGCTTGCTAAAAACGCGGGTGTAGCTCGTCATATTCTTTATAACTGGGGATTAGCAACTTGTATTACTGAGTATGAATAAACAAAAAACGCCCTAGTGCAATTAACTTACATAAACGTTTAGTTGCTGAGGTTAAATCAATTAATCCTTGGTACTATGAGGTATCCATCAGGCGCACCACAACAAGTATTAAGAGATTTAGAGAGGGCATTTAAAAACTTTTAAACTATTCCCAAGCGTGGATTCCCTAAATTTAAGAAAAAAGGGAGAAAAGACAGTTTTTATTTAGAAGGTAGTATTAAGATTACCCAAGGAAACTATATACAATTACCACGGATAGGAGTAGTAAAAACTTATGAAATCTTACCTTTTGTATCAGTTAAAAATGTCACAATATCCAAACGTGCAGATTGCGACATAAGTTTTAAGTACGATTTTGAACAGTTAGTGACATCTCCCACACGCTCGCTGACCCTATAGTGTGGGCTTCTCGTTTCGTAGCTCCGGTATCCCGTCGAGCTCCACGAGCTTTAAGGACGGAATGCCCTACCGCCCTATTTTTGATATTTATCGCCGCATTTACATCCCGATCTATTACGATGCCGCAATGCGGGCAAGAATGAATTCTTTGGGATAATTCTTTAGGGACTTTTTCACCACAATTTGAGCAATCTTGGCTAGTATTTTTAGGGTTCACAGCTATAGTTTTCTGCCCAGCGTTTCCGGCTTTGACATTTAAAATAGTTAGAAATTGTCCCCATGCAGCATCATTAATTGATTTACTCAATCTGGTTTTCGCCAGCCCTTTGATATTTAAGTTTGCCTCCGGCACGCCGCTCCGCGTCTACGTAAGCAATAACATTGGCTTTTGATAGTAATTCATTGGCTGTTTTAAAATGAAAATCTTTACGCTTGTCGGCTACTGCTTGGTGCGCGTTCCGCAAGCGAGCTGTCGTCGTCGCGGGGTCGCATCCGCCTTTTTATGTTGTTTGGGTAATGCTTTGACTGCTTTTAACCATCTTTTACTACCTTTTTTCTTCTTAGATAAACGTTTTTGTAGAGTCTTTAATCGCTGCTGAGATTTTCGATAATATTGAGGAATTGGAACTAATTCCCCTTCGCTCGTGGTTAAGAATTCCTTCAGCCCCATATCTATTCCCAGAGTATTTTCTGATGTAGGTTTGATTTCAGAAATAATAGAGGGAACCGATTTATCCTCCATGGATAAAGTTACATAATACCCATCCACTTTACGGCTAATTGTGACTGTTTTAATTTGAAAACCCTCTGGCAAAGGCCGATGTTGAATTAACTTTACATTACCAATTTTGGGGAGATTAATTCTTTGATTAACAACGCAATCCTGTTTTATTTGAGGATAAGTGAAACTACGATAACGGCTTTTATTTTTAAATCTGGGTTTTCCTAATTTTTGCCCGTTTTTATCTGCTTTTAACCACCTATCAAAAGCTACCTTGACTCGCTTAATGCAATCTTGCAATACCTGAGAATGAATTAGCTTATACTCAGGAAACTTGTCTTTGGTATTGACTAAATCTCTTTTCTGAGAAAAATAATCTGGGTTATCTTTTAGCTGAGGAATTGATGTTATTAACGGGCAAGCATTAACCGGACAGCGGTTCTCTTCCCACCATGAAAACCTCTCGCCCAAACGATAGTTGTACTGCCGACGCAACAATTCAAGCCACAACTCTATTGTGGCAGTTTGGTCTTTGTTGGGTTTAAGCTTGTATTGATAGGCAGTCCGCATAACGGCAAATTTCCCTGGTTATAAAACACAATAGCACGAGTGTTTTTTTACATACCAAAACTTGAGGATAATATTTGTAAATTAATGGGGCATCGAACCTATTCAATTTACCGCCGAGAAACCTCACGCCAAATCTCGCGATTATGGCGTGAGGTTTCTCGGCGATTTAGCTAAATTTGCCAACGTTATAGCCTAAAGGAAAGGCAAAAAACGAATAATTCGTCATCAACGTGCAATTAGCAAAAAGAAGTTAAAGGTTCTCACAACAAGCTCAAAGCAGTAAAGAAACTAGACAAAGTACACAAAAAAGCTGATGCGACCCCGCGACGACCACAGTCACAAGCGGTCGATCTTCGGAGCTTCCCGTAGGGTGGGATGGTGCAATTCGGAGCGGGTGTGCACTCTTTGAGTCTCCTCGCCATATCCAACCCACCAAGAAAGGGAACGCGCACCAAGCAGTAGCTGACATCAGAGCAGATACACTACATAAATTGGTCAGTATTTGACATCTCCAGGGGTTGAAACACCCTGGATTCTGTGGTTAGTCCACCCCCATTTGGGATAAATCCACATTTGCTTAAAGCCTGAAGGGCAGACTTCTAAACTCCTCGGCGTAAATCAAAGATTTAGCTGTGAGCTTACTTTTTTATAGCTTTCACGAGTGGTTTTACTCGCGCTGGTTGGAGCAATCTTCTCGCTGCTCTAGCTGCCTACTTGCTTTTCGGTGCCGAATGCTGCGCAAACAGCCGTCGTAGGAAATCAATTCCCCGTCTCCTGTCCACCGGAATCTCACCGCACTAGCGCCCATGTCATGGCGACAAACCTTGTTCCTTATTCCTCTAAGTATAGCAGATTTTTACTACGCTTTATTACCCGCGTGTCGTTATTCAACCAGCCGTTAAAACGAGCGCTGCGTACTTCCTCCCGTTATTTTTTAGGTTTACCAACTCTCACTGTGAGAATCAATTCACTTGAGGATGCTTGAGTCATCCCAATCCAACAATCACCTGCCCTCAGTTAATTCGACTGCCAGTGATTCCTGTTTTTTTGGACATTCATACCAAAATTCATCTCTACTGATTTGTGAGCTTTCGATATGCGCGTACATCAGCATGATGAATCATTTGTCCTTGTCTTGAGTGCCTCTTACATTTTTATCAACTGGGTAGGATGGTTAAAAGTGAGCCTACCCTACCTAACGATAACAGATAGTTTTTCTACAAGACTAAATTAAGCTCTAACAGCGTATATTGCTCCAATATTACTACTACGAGGTAGACGAGAAAAAATTGCAAAGCCTTCTTGACGCAAATATTCAGCTAATTGCTCTGGTCCTTTACTATGCCATTCCATCATAATTATTTTTATCTGATTTAATTGCCCTTTTGCCGCCAAAGAATCAAAGATTTCATACTCAGACCCTTCACAGTCAATCTTGGCAACAATATCCATATCTGGGTGCTGAGAAATTATTGAATTCAACTCCTCGCTAATAGGCTTTAAAGTCAGCTCTTCTTTCGGGAGAGATTTATTTTGCTTATTGTTTGTTCGGTCTTCTGAAACTCCAATACTTCCTCTTAGTTCATAATCAAATTCGACTGTTACTTTTTTTTCTTCAGCAGCAATTCCATAACTAAATGGTTTAATTTTCTGGGAAATATCTGGGTTTAAATCAAAATTATGTAGTGCCTGTTTATAGGTGACGTTAAATGGTTCGTAACTCCAGATTGATTTCACGTTTTCTTGATTAGCAAAATATAGACTAGCTAACCCTACATTCATGCCAATATCTAGCATAACTACAGGGCGGTCATAAATAAGAGTATAAATTCCTAACCAAAAAATTTCCCAAAGAATAGAAAGCTCTTCTGCTGTTTGAACATTTACTTTTATTCCTTCTATTTCTACAATTAACTCATCATTTTTATCTATAGTAAACTTGGCATTTAACTTTTTCTTGAGAAATTTTGCTTGATTCAATGCTTTTTTTTGAAGTAGAAAATCATATTTTTCCTTTTCAACATATATATCCAGTGGTTTGAGAAATAATTTATCTGAACCACGCTCAACTTCTACATCATTAAAACTCATATTTAACTCAGGAATTTTATCTACCCAATACCAATTAGGTATCTTCTGGAAATTCCTCACATTTCTCAAAAAATTTTTAGTCTTTAACAATGGTTCTTTTAACATTATTTGTATTCCTCTTAAGTAAACAAACTGAATAATTTATTTGAAGGAAAGATAACATTGTTGTTACTACTTTCTCTCCGTACCCAGCGATTGATATAACACCTAGATGAAGAAAAAAAGGAGTATAATTATAGTCATCATAGCATAATAATTCTCTTCATTTATCTAAAACTACTGATAATTGTCTCAAAGATTTTATAATTGGTGAAAATTCTTAACTTTATGAAATATTAGGGATGGCACAGAGGGTAAGCATTCAGCTATTAGCAGTCAGCGCTGCCCTGGGGGATGCTACGCAAACAGCAATTAGTAATGAATAATTACTTATCAGTTTTGAGAAGGGGACTTTAGCAGTAACTTTTTATTCTTTCTCCATTTTTCAATTGCTTTGACCTTCCCCAAAATTAATGGCTGTTAACGTAGTTCCTCCCCAGGAGGCTAGCTAATAGCTGACGACTGTTTGCGCAGCATTCCGCAAGAAATACTTACCACAGAAGTAATATATTTAGCTATACTGGATACATCATTAGGGAAATAGCTTTAGAATATACTTGATAAATTGATTGATTTTTTATTTTTATGAAGAACCCAATAAAAATTATCCCTTGGTTAGTTATGGCTGGCTTCGCTTGGTCTCTTGGTTTCTTTTACAATGTTTATTATGGTGGTTTAATTGGTCCGTTACGAGGAATGTACTACAATAAGGTGGCATTAGCAGCGGAGGTGGAAGGGTCAAAAAGACTGATAATTGTTGGTGGTTCGGGAGCGCACTATACTGTCAATTCTAAGCTAATGGAAGAAGAACTTGGTTTTCCTGTATTTAATTTTGGCTTGGATGGAAATTTGGGTCTAAATGTAATTTTTCCTACTATTTTGGAGCAAGTTCGTCCAGGAGATATTGTGCTGATCATTCCTGAATATTTAATGTTATTAGATGAAGATGGATTGGGCGATCGCTCTACTTATTTTGGAGTAGCTATCGGAAAACCAAGGTTAGGAGGGGTACCACCCAAGCAGTTTGCTCAAGATACTTTTGGTTTGGGCGTACCTAGTCTTAGACAATTGACAAAATCTACTATAGATATAGTTAAGCAAGTAGAAGTTCCAGCTTACTATGCCGATCCTATTACAGACTGGGGAGATCCGACTAAAACATGGGAACGTAAAAGTAAATGGTGGGAAATGACAGTTAAGAAACCCGTGACTCCTCATTCAATTGCACGAATTAAGCAATTTAGAGAAGAGTTAGAAGCTAAAGAAGCAAGTTTAGTCATATCATTACCTATTATTTATGCCAGTACAGATGAAAAAACTTTGAAGAATGTGGAGAAAACTGCTGAAGAGTTAGGTAAAATTGCTCCTCTAATTTCTGACAAAAAGTTAAATTTGTGGACTGATGTTAATTTATTTGCTGATACTCACTACCATCTCAAACCAGAAGGAAGAGTAATGCGCTCAAAAGACTTAGTCGAACAACTCAAACCTATAATTCAATCTACAATAAGTAATAAATGAGGTTTGAATTACCCCCTTTCTTTTTTTTCAAAGAGGAAAGAAGCAAAAGGGAAGAGGGAAGAGGGAGGAAGGCTTAAAAGCGTGAAAAAAACTTAAATTTATCTCAACGTTGGTTGAAGACCCGCGCTCTCCCGAAGGGGAGCTAGGGCATGAATGCGAGCGCATTCCGAAGGAAAAACCAATCAATAAGAGCGGTTCTTACAAGGGTATGCTATCCTAAATAGATAAGGGCTGCTGGGCTAGCAGCTTCAGTCTGTGGAGCGCGCCTTTAGAACAGAAAGAGGTTTGGCCTCCTCAGCAGTTGCGTATTTAAGCAGAAAGTCCTGAACCGCGAGGTTTAGGAATCCCGTCCTGTCTCGTGAGAGCAGCGTCGGGAGGATGTCAATCTAGGTATTCACGCTTAGGTTTACACAAGCAATACCAACCAACATACATGATGGATGTAATATAGAACCCAGTTGAAAAGTGGTCATTGCGACAACATAAAGCAATCTCGCGCAACCTCTGATATTGCTTCTTTCTACTCCGTTTCAGTAGCTTGGGACTTAGGACTCGTTTGACATCCTCCCCGGCCTAAAGGCACGGGGATTCCTACTGAGCCGTAGCTCCTCGGCGGGTTGACGCTTTGCTTCGCATAGCTGCCGCTAACACAGGGTGCTGCTTCCTTGGCGGTAGTCTAACGCTTCCCTCCACATCCGTTTAGAGTTTCCGAGTGCCCCCCGGCAACTAATAACACTGTACCACATATTCAATTCACTTGCCCATAAAATAAAAAGTCGCCCTACAAGGGCGAGGCTTTAAACCCAATTTTTCGGTAAAAATAACCTGAACAGTTTTTTTAATGGAAGCTATATTTCACAATTTATCCCAGATCAAATTTGTACCACTTATTTTTACATGGCTCCTTAGCTATAGTAATTATCCTAATTCTATATTAAAAAGGCTTTAGTTATCTTAAAAGAGAAAGAAAGACCGAAAGACCGAAAAATCTAGCTTTGTTTGAATTTTAAGCTTTTGACTTGTCCTAACCTTTCCTTCGACTGCGATATTTTGAAATATCCCCATAATTTTTCTCTTCATTTACTGCCCAAATTCTGCGACTAAAACGTCATCATTATCATCAGCAAGAGTCGCAACAATGGTAATTGCCCGAGAAATTTCTCCTGGAGATAATTCTGCTACAGTACGAGTCGCCAGAATTACAATTTGATTATCCACAATAGCAAAATGGGATTCCATCGTCGATAACCAATTCATTTCCAATAATCTACGCATTAACTGGGGTTCATTTTTTGCTGGTAACTTCAGTACATAAGACCAGACATCAAAAGTATCATCATCTGTTTCTCCAGTCAGTCTGACATATACCTCCACACTGCCATATTGAAACTTCCATAAATGGCCTGCTTCATTTTTGGCCACCATTACTTTTTGCTCTTCTGCCATATTGGCAATAATTGTTTCAATCTCTTCTATGTAGCTGAGACTGGTCTCATTTTCAGTTAGTTCAATATTATCTTCTTCGGTAGAAGGATTATCCACAGAAGTAGTGTCAGGGTTGCTAGTAGTCATAGTTTGTACCTATAGAAAAATTATCTATCACCAGTTTAAGCCCTGAACCTATCTTAATTACTAACAAAGCTATCGGGACACTGATATTTTTTCGGCTAAAAATGGCTTCAAACTCAACGGTAGCAAGGAAAATACGTTACCTGGCTAAAAATTGCTCAAACCTAGATATATCAAGAAATCGGATATTTTGACATTAAAGTATTACATCGCAAGGGTTCAAAACTATTTTTAAGGCATTTTTTGCTAAAGTCCCGTTATAATGCTATCCACAATTAATAATCTATAGCTATGTCCAAAGCAGAAATTAATTTTCCTTATTTTGACCGAAAAATTGGGTTTCAAGCCTCGCCCATAAGCGGGCGACTTTTTAGTTGATTTTTGTTGATAAGTATGTTATCCTATTGTTAGGAGCAAAAGTCAGGTTATGAAATCTAGATTTAAGTATCGTATCTATCCAACATCAGGACAAAAGTACCGATTAGCCAAGCTATTTGGCTGTGTTCGTGTTGTTTGGAATGATAGTCTAGCTTGCTGCCAAGAAAAGTATAAATTAGGACAGAAGAAGCCAACTAACTCCGAGCTACAAAAACTGTTTATTACTCAAGCCAAAAAGACTGAAGATAGAGAGTGGTTATCGGAAGTTTCTAATATACCACTACAACAATCTTTAAATGATTTAAACCAAGCTTATCAAAACTTTTTTAAATCAACTAAAGGTCAACACAAAGGTAGAACTATAAAGCCTCCTAAGTTCAAAACTAGAAAGTCAAAGCAAACTGCTAGGTTTAGAAAAGGTGGTTTTAAAGTTGGTCAGCATAAAGTTTATTTAGCTAAAATTGGGAAACTAAAAATAGTTTGGTCAAGACAGTTACCTGCTACTCCATCATCAGTAACAGTAATCAAAGATTCAGCTAATAGATATTTCTTAAGTTTTGTAGTAGAAATACAACCAGAAACCTTACCTGAAACTGATAATTCAGTAGGTATAGATTTAGGTATCAAAACCTTTGCTACATTTAGTGACGGTACAAAGGTTGATGCTCCTAAGCCACTGAAAAAACGAATTAAGAAGTATCGAAAGTTAAGCAAATCATTATCTAAGAAAACTACAGGTACAAATCGTTATGAAAAAGCCAGATTGAGAGTTGCTAAATTTCATGCCAAGTTAAAAGATACCAGAACAGATTTTCTACATAAATTATCTACTGAAATTATTAACGAAAACCAAGTAATAGTTTTAGAAGATTTGAATGTTTCTGGAATGATGAAAAATCGCAAATTATCCAGAACAATTTCTGATTTAGGTTGGAGAACATTCAGGACTTTTTTAGAAGGAAAAGCAGAAAAATATGGTCGCGATTTCAGAATAATTAGTCGCCCTTGAGCCAACATCCCAAGTTTGCTCAAATTGTGGCTTTAAAGGTGGGAAGCTAGACCTTCAGGTGCGAGAATGGGAGTGCCTAAACTGTGGTGCAAAACATGATAGAGACGAGAATGCAGCAATAAATATATTAGTCGCGGGCGGGCAGTCCGAGACACTAAACGGACGTGGAGGCAAGCGTAAGACTACCGCATCTGGCAGCAGCAGTCAATGAAACGTCAACTCGCCGAGGAGCTACGGCTCGGTAGGAATCCCCGTGCCTTCAGGCCGGGGAGGATGTCAAACGGTTGGGGTTACTACGTTATTTAATTTTGTCAGCTAGCATGGAATAATTTTCCCATTTTCAATTGAGGTCTGATAGCAGGCAATAGGCAACAGGCAATAGGCAACAGGCAACAGGCAACAGGCAACAGGCAACAGTGGGAAAAATATTTCCCGAGCTCAGGTTTATTATCAGCATAAGTCTTAACCAACTCATTCTTTGTTATTGGATGTGTGCTTAAGAAAATGAAATGACTATTGCGACATCCGCAACAGAGAGGGGAAGTAGGTATTTTCTCCACCACACACCTCAAATTCTGGTGTTTCACAAAATGAAATGACTATTGCGACATCCGCAACAGAGAGGGGAAGTAGATATTTTTGCTCATCACACACCTCAAATTTTGATGCTTCACAAAATGAAATGACTATTGCGACATCCGCAACAGAGAGGGGAAGTAGGTATTTTCTCCACCACACACCTCAAATTCTGATGCTTCACAAAATGAAATGACTATTGCGACATCCGCAACAGAGAGGGGAAGTAGATATTTTTGCTCATCACACACCTCAAATTTTTAGTGCTTCACAAAATGAAATAGCTATTGCGACATCCGCAACAGAGAGGGGAAGTAGATATTTTTGCTCATCACACACCTCAAATTTTAGTGCTTCACAAAATGAAATAGCTATTGCGACATCCGCAACAGAGAGGAGGAGTAGATATTTTTCCCATCACACATCTCAAATTCTGGTGCTTCACAAAATGAAATAGCTATTGCGACATACGCAACAGAGAGGGGAAGTAGATATTTTTGCTCATCACACACCTCAAATTCTGGTGCTTCACGAAATGAAGATTCGGGAGAATAAACCAAAGATTCAAAACCTCAACCGAGAATTAAACAGCCTTGCTCTGAAGCATTCTTCCTCAATCCTAAATTTATTTTCAACAAATAATAATTAGGGTCTGCTGAAAAAATTGGTTGGTGGGAGTAGGAGACAGGAGACAGGAGTTAGGAGTTAGGAGAATTTAGAGGAGGTATTCGGAAAAATTGTAAGAGTGATTTTTGTGCCCAACTATGCACCTAAAATACTAACTTTTTGAGCGTTTTAGACTGAAAACCAGGCACTGCAATTCGACCCCAAAAAGGCTAAAGTCTTTATATGTCAATCCTTTGAGATTTAATCAGCAAGCCCTAATTAATAATTACCTCTCCTAAAAAAGAAGAGGATTGACTAAAAAGAAATTTTTTTCTTTTTTCTCCTTTAAAAGAGAGACTTGAAACCTTAATTATGCGACAAAATTGATTGTCAAAATGTAAGTATTTCCTATTCAACAGGTTTATAACCCACCCAATACTTACTAACGAAATGAACTTCAGTGGCGATATTAATAAAACCTACTTTCTCCAAACGTTCCTCTAAATTATCTGTAATATAACTCTGATAATAAGGTTCATGGAACATTGCTGGGAAGTTTTTTAACATTGGCGAAAAATCAGGTTCATCAGAAACTTGAATCGAATCACAAATCACAAAAACACCCCCAGGTTGAGTAACTCGAAAAGCTTCCTCTATTACTTTTTGACGTACCATCGGCGGTAATTCATGGAACATAAAAACACAAGTTGTTGCCTGAAAAAAATTATCTCTCAAAGGTAAATCCTCAGCATTTCCTTGTAAAAGTTGAGGCAAATCTCCCAACTCTTCAGATAATAATTGATGAGCTTTTTTTAAATAAGCCGACGATAAATCAACACCATAAAGAGCAGCCTTTGGTAAAGTAGCGCGAATAAACTTTAAAGTTCTACCAGTACCACAAGCAATATCTAAAACTCGTAAATTTTTAGGAGCGATCGCCTCTAAATTTTTCCCAGAAAATAACTTTTCTAATCCCATTTTTAAAGGAGCTAAAATTCGTCGTCGCATGGCATCGGCAGTACCATTAAATAAAATTTCTACCTGCAAATCGTAGAGATTAGCTGATGTATCGCTTAAGTAGCCATCTGTTTGATAATGAAAATTTTGTAAATAATAAGCAGGATAATTTTGAGTATTTATTTGTGGAGAAAATTCTTGATATTTCTTTTGTTTAATTCTATTCCAAACTGTAGGCATATCTAGCCAAATATTAGGATAATAACTGAAAAAATCCGACCAGGGATTATCAAATATAATATTAACTGGATAAATACCATTTTCTCCATCTGCTAAATCTCTTTCCATAATTTTATCAATGCGTTTCTGCATTTTTTGGATAATTGCAGGAGACAAAGGTTGAGTTTTAAACTTAAGAGTTGGATAAACAAAATTTCTCAGTTTAGTAGAAATTTGTTTGTGAGCTAAAGCAAAGTAAATTTTACCTTGTTGAAATGTTTGATGAGTGAATTTTGTAATAGTATCTGACATGATGATAAGTCTAAATAGATTTTGCAAGTTTTGTAGTTTTAGTTCTGGATTGTAACGCAATTATCATATAGCAGAAAAAAGAAGGAAGAAGGAAGAAGGAAGAAAGTTGATATTCTGTTATTTTAGATATTCCATAAGTCAAGAGTAGTAATGGCAGTTGCTATTATTTTGAATAAAAGACTATATAGCAATCTTATTTGACTTGTGAAATATTGTAGATTTTAGGGAATAGGGAACACCGGATCTGGGAGGAAATGAGAAACACCGAAGCAATAAAATTATCACAAATAGACATCTCCAAGAATAAAAAATAAAATCAATTATCCCAAATAAATTATCAATTCTTTACCCCTACTGTCTACTCTGCACGGACGTTGCATACAACGTCCCTACTCCCTCATTTGGTTGAGATATCTAATGATTTAGGATAGTATTTTGATTTGAGATGTAAATCTAGATTGAGGTTTTTTCTGAGTACCTAATATCCAGGTTTTTGCTAATATTTAGAGCTGTTTTCCATCCTTGAATATTCCTTATTTATAGCGGTTTTCACTCATGTTGACTTGCATTGCTTCAGCTCCCGCTGCCTTTAAGCAAAAATCTCTGTATTTTATGAAACATGAAAACTGCTATAATAGTACTTTGTTTCCACATTCGAGATAAAAATGCTATAGCTATTTGGCATTTTATAAGTTGTTTGCGCAGCATTATGGTATGAAAGAGCAACAGGCAAAAAAAGGAATGTAAAATACCTTAATCCGTAGTGCTATAACTAGGGCTTGCTGATTAAATCTAAAAGCATTGACATATAAAGACAACTGCCTTTTTGGGGCATTTCAAAAGTGCTTGGTATCACGTCTAAAACGCTCAAAAAGTTAGTATTTTAGGCGCATAGTTGGGCAGAAAAATCATTCTTACAATTCTTACTCCTACCTCCTCGCTCATTCCCCTAACTCCTATCTCCTATCTCCTACCCCCTACTAAAAGACTTTCCATACGCAAACCATAATATATATATTGTTGCTTCAAACAAAAATAGCCCCCAGTAAAGGAGGCTATAAGAACTAAGTCGCTATTGTTTTATGAAGTAGTAAAGCTTAAATATATACAACATTACTCTGTCTAAATTACTTAAGTAATAAAATACTCATTCCTCAAGCTTTGAAAAAAACTTCTTTCCTACTAACTCCTTAGTTATACTTAGGGCTTACCGATAAAATCTAAAAGCATTAACAGGTAAAGATTTTAGCTTTTTTACAGCCAAAAAAATACAACTTTTTAAGCTTGAGCGACCAAAAAGTTAGGATAAAAGGCAGAATAATTGTAGAAAAATCAACGGATAAAATATCCAACGACCTCCTCTAAATTTCCCATTCCTCCTGACTTCTGACTCCTGACTCCTGATTTATACCAAAAGACTTCCATAAGCAAAACCTACTTAATTTATCGATTTAGCAATCGTAGTATAGAGAAAATTCATAAGGATGAGGACGCAGACGCATGGGGTTCACCTCATTATCCAACTTGTACTCAATCCAAGTTTGAATCAAATCCTCTGTAAATACCCCACCAGTAGTCAAAAACTCATGGTCTTTTTCCAAAGCTTCCAAAGCACCTTCTAAAGACCCAGGAGTAGAAGGAATCTTGCTTAACTCTTCAGGACTCAGGTCATAAATATCTACATCCAAAGATGCACCAGGGTCAATTTCATTCTTAATCCCATCAATACCAGCACAAAGCATTGCAGCAAAAGCCAGATAAGGATTACAACTAGCATCAGGACAACGAAACTCTAATCGTTTGGCCTTGGGATTTGTACCACTTAAAGGAATCCGAACAGAAGCAGAGCGGTTACCTTGAGAATAAGCTAAGTTTACCGGAGCTTCAAATCCAGGAACTAATCGCTTATAAGAATTAGTAGAAGGATTAGAGAATGCCAAGATTGCCGGAGCGTGCTTGAGGATACCACCAATATAATTAAGTGCTGTCTTACTCAAATTGGCATAACCATCACCCCAGAATAAAGGTTGTCCATCTTTCCAGATTGACTGGTGACAGTGCATACCAGAACCATTATCGTTAAATATAGGTTTAGGCATGAAAGTAATAGTTTTGCCATGTTTTTTGCCCACATTCTTGATGACATACTTATAAATCATCAAGTTGTCTGCAGCTTCAACCAATGTACCAAACTTAAAGCCCAATTCATTCTGACCACCTGTAGCAACTTCGTGGTGATGCTTTTCAATGGGAACTCCACACTTGGCCATTGTTAATAGCATTTCTGTCCGCAAATCCTGCATTGTATCGGTGGGAGATACAGGGAAGTAACCTTGTTTATAGTTTGGTTTATAAGCTTTATTACCACCTGGTTCTTCACTACCAGAATTCCAGCGACCTTCTATACTATCTACATAGTAATAAGCTTTATTTTCAGTTTGGTCAAACCGAGCATCTTCAAATACAAAAAATTCAGCTTCTGGACCAAAGAAGGCAGTATCCCCAATACCTGTCGATCTTAAATAGTCAACTGCTTTCTGAGATATTACTCTGGGGCAACGGCTATACCATTCACCAGTTCGAGGCTCTTTAATACTACAAGTAATGCTTAATGTCGGTTCAGCCATAAAAGGGTCAATCCAAGCAGTGGTTGGATCGAGTACCATCATCATGTCTGACTCGTTAATATTTTTCCAACCACGGATACTAGAACCGTCGAAGGCAACTCCATCTGTAAAGGAACTTTCATCAATTTGACTTCTGTGAACTGTTAAATGTTGCCAAATACCTGGTAGGTCAATGAATTTTAAATCAATCACTTGAATGTCATCATTGTTAATCCAGTTCAATACATCTTGGGCTGTTTGTGCCATATTAGCTCCTAAGTTTTAAATTTTGGCTTTTTTGACAAGAAGAATAGCTTTAATAAGAATAAATACATCAGTCTTAAATTTTGGCTTTCTTAACAAAGTTCTAATCAGAATACATCCAGCCGATAATAAGAATGAAAATCCTTGAGTTTTTGTAACTTTAGACACAAAAAATCTGACCTTAATCAAATAATTCTGCTAGTGCAGGATGGCAGAAATAACTAACTAGAGTTTGCTGAAAAAGTCTTATCATTTTCTTTATGGGTTTAATACCCCACCGTCTACACGGTGTTCACGCATTACTTGGGGTTAGAATCCCCATGTAATTTTTCTCCTGTCTCCTGTCTCCTGTCTCCTGTCTCCTTCTTCAAAGGCCCCGTAGGGAACCTCAGAATTACACACTCGCTTCTGACTTCTGACGCGCGTTAACTCAACGTTGGTTGAAGAGCCGCACTCTCCTGGAACAGATCGTCGGGATGTTTGCGCAGCATGACCCTGGAAAAACCAATCAATCTTGTGGTTTTTGCCATAGCATAGTACTCTTAATTAGAATAAGGCTGCTGGGCTAGCAGTGTCAGTCTGTGGAACGACTTTAAGACCAAAAAGAGGGGAAGACCTTGGAGGCGGGTGCTGTGAAGCAGAAAATCCCTATCAGTGATGTTAGGGAATTCCACGTTTTCGCGTAAGCGCAACGTCGGGAGGATGTCAAAGTAGGGTAAGATAGAAAGTTTAAGAAATTTTTGGGAGAATAATTATATGCGGGACACTATCACTAGCTTAATAGATAATTACGACGCTAAAGGTCGTTATTTGGACCGGGATGCTGTCGATCAATTAAAGTCTTATTTTGAAACGGGTACTGCGCGAGTAAAAGCTGCTACTGTAATTAATTCTATGGCTGCTAGTTTGGTCAAGCAAGCTGGGATTACGTTGTTTGCACAACAACCTGAATTAATTCGTCCGGGTGGTAATGCTTATACGACCCGTCGTTATGCTGCTTGTCTGCGGGATATGGATTATTATCTACGCTATGCTACTTATGCTTTGGTTGCAGGTAATACGGATGTTTTGGATGAAAGGGTTTTACAAGGTCTTCGAGAAACCTACAATTCTCTAGAAGTACCTATTGGACCTACTTTGGTTGGAATTGGTATTCTTAAGGAACTTGTTAAATCTGAAGTTGCAGCGGCAGGTATTCAAACTGGTGCTTTCTTAGAAGCACCCTTCGACCATTTAATTAGTGAGTTAGCTGAAAAGGACATTTAATTAATTAATAATGAATAATTAATAATTAATAATGTAAGTATTCAGCCGTCAGCTATCAGCTATTAATTTTGGGTTTGCGTAAAAGCAACCTTTGAAATTGAAAAAGAATAAAAAGTTACCGCCAGTCCCTGGAAAAAACCTTATAAGTAATTAGGTTTGCTGAAAAAGTCTTTTAGTAAGGGTAGTAGACAGTAGACAGTAGACAGGAGACAGGAAGAACTGAGAATTTAGAGGAGGTAGTCGGAAAAATTGTCCCTCAATTTTTCTGCCATAATAATTCCAAAATACTAGCTTTATGCAGCTCTTGCCACCGAAAAGCTGGTACTTTTTTTAACCCAAAAACGTTAAAGCCTTTATCTGTTAATACTTTGATCTTTAATCAGCAAGCTCTAATTATTCATTACTAATTGCTGATAGCTGTTTGCGCAGCATTCCGTAGGAAATACTTACTTAATAATTATTCATTACCAAGCGTAAAAATGGGATTTGGTTTCCAAATCCCTACAGTTTTTTTCAGAACTCAGTAATTAATTATTTTGATTTTTTTTAACATTAACGAAGCGGATTTTTACAACTCAAAAAGCTGTTAACAAAGTTCCTCTGCAAGATGCTAGCTACTTGCGGAACATTCCGAAACGGAAATTCTAAAAGCTGATAGCTAGTTAATCATTAAAATTTGTGGTTAAACAAAGATTAGATATTTTATTAGTAGAACAAAACTTATGTACTTCTCGACAAAAAGCTCAAGTTTTGATTAGAGCAGGAGAAGTAATGGTAAATCAGCAAATAATTGATAAACCAGGAACTGAAGTAGAGTATGAGGCGAATATAAAGGTTAAGCAAAAATCTTTATATGTTTCTAGGGGAGGTTATAAACTTGCCAAAGCATTAGAATCTTTTTCTATCCCTATTTCTGACAGAATATGTCTTGATGGAGGTATTTCAACAGGTGGTTTTACAGACTGTTTATTACAAGCAGGGGCTAAATTAGTTTACGGTATTGATGTGGGATATGGGCAAGTTGACTGGGGTTTACGTAATGACCAAAGAGTTGTTTTGAAAGAGAGAACTAATCTACGTTATTTAACTCCTACAGAATTATATGGCGAGGAATTAATATTAAATTCTCAAGCACAGGAAAATTCAGAAATATATCCTAATTTAGCGGTAGTTGATGTTTCTTTTATTTCTGTCACTAAAGTTTTACCTGCTTTATGGCAATTACTTATTCCACCTCGTGAGACAATATTGTTAGTAAAACCTCAGTTTGAAGTAGGGAAAAAACGAGTGGGTAAAAAAGGTGTGGTACGTTCTTCTACTGACCAAGCTGAAGCAATTTTTCAAGTATGGAATAGCGCTCAGAATTTAGGATGGGGATATTCTGGTTTAACCTGGTCTCCTATACAAGGTCCAGCTGGTAATATAGAATATTTATTATGGTTAAATATAGAGAGTAAACTTTCGCTAGATTTGAGAGCGATCGCTGAGGTAACAAAATTAGCTCAACAAGAATTTAATCATAGTTCGTAATTAAAATTTAACTTTTAAAATCGCCACACTTCTTACTATTTAATATTAAAAATAAACCGTTAATTATTGTTTAGTCTGGTTCAGACAAAATTTATATCTAGAGTCAAATATCCTGGGGATAGTATTTAATTCAAATAAGTGCTACAGTGAAATGAAAAAAGTGATTTGTATGAATTATGAATGCTATTAGGCAAAATATAAGTATTGAAAAATATCAAAATTATCGGCTTGGTAAAGAAATTTTTCCAGACTGTAATCTTGTGAATTTAAGTCCAAAACAGGCAGAAGAATTGAAGGAAAATCTCTGGGAAAATGGTGTTATTTTCATCCGCAACCAAAATCTTACGGCATCTCAGTTAACAGAATTTGCCAGACAGACCTTTAGAGATTCAAGTCTTGGTCATCGCCCCCCAAAACCCCTAGACCCTGAAATTCCTGCATACTTACAAAGTTCAGGGTGTGGTATTTTAGGGAATCCTAAAGGATTATCTGATAATGTGGTAGATAAGATTGCCTGGCAATGGCATCACGACAAAGACCTTCTCCCAAGAACTGATGGGTTAGGAATGAATACTCCTTATGTAGTCATGCTATATGGTGTGACTATCCCTTCAGAAGGCATTGATGGACAGCCCCATACTACTGATTTTTTAGATATGATCAAAGCTTATGATAACTTTGAATCTGAATATCAGCAGCAATTAGAACAGCTTTCAATGTATCATCTTTCTCCTGTATCTCCACAACCAGGAGTTGAGCTTCCCCGGAAACTGCATCCTTTAGTATCAACTCACCAAATAACTGGATGTAAAGGTTTATATTTGGGTTCAGACACTTCCATTCTACAGGGACTTGAGGATAAACCTGATTTGGCAAAACGATATTGGGTAGAGTTATTTGAGAAAGCTCTTAATTCTACACCTATTTATCGTCATGTTTGGCAAGCTGGAGATATTGTATTTTGGGATAACTCCCAAGTTATGCACACTGGAAAAGCTTACGATTCTACTAAATATAAACGCATTGCTTTGCGTATTGGAGTTGTGAATAACCGTGATGACTATAACTGCTAAATTGGCAAAAAATAAAATCTCTTTCATTTTAATAACTCATTAATTTATCCTCATATATTTGCTCTATTTTTATCTTAAAGAGGGTGCATCTCAGTTTTGAAGAAAGCCAAAAATTTATCGCTCTGAGGGAATAGGGAATAGAAAAAAAGTATTTTTGTAAATATGAGATGCACCCCAAAAATCAGGATTCTCTATAGTCTGAGTTTACCTGTAAATTACCAAGTGGTTTGAGTATTCCCTCTTTTTAAGTATAATTATTTATCGCTTAATTGAGATGCACCCCTTAAAGAGTTCAAGTATTACAACAGTTTTGGAGTTTAGTGAATAGGGAATATAAATTAGTATTAAACTGTACCTCTTCATAGAAATTTTTAAATATATAGGTTATCGGTGGCGAACGCCTAACTTTAAATCTTCAAATATAGAATTTCCACAGTTACTTACTCCTGAAAGTATTCTCTCACAATAATCTGAGGATATAGATGATTTTTTTGCTGTAACTATTAAATTGCCATGTTCATCCGAAAAATTAGTATATTTTTTCTTTTCTTGATTAAATTATCTATTTATATATTTTGTACTTCATTTATTTTTAGCACAATAATTTCTGCCAAAATTATATCTGTCAAATTAGCGGATCGATTTTTATATAGTTTAATTCTCTTTGGCGATTTTTTAAGAGGGATAGAAATAGTTGAACTTTTTAATATTGTTGCTTTTGCTGTTGTGGGAATGGGTTTTGGTTTAGCAAGTATTTTTTTACCTAAGTATTTAGGTCGTTATGTGAGTGCAATTATATTAATAATTTTAGTGCCAATAATTTTTATCACGACTCAAATGGTAAGATATGATATTTGGGTAGAACAGGTAGCAAATAATGAAAATTTATCTCTTGATGGAGCGGAATTACTAGCTAATTCATTTTTAAATCAAAGGGTAGGTAATGATGGTATCTATGGTTTCTATTTATATACTGCTCAGTTTCCTATTCTCCCCGATAAAAAGGTACAGATGAATAATTTAGATAGGTTGGAAAAGAGTGTTAATTCAAAGTTTGTGAGTTTGATAGGGGTTCCACCAGGGGTTGTTTCGTGGGCAATGAGTTTGTGTTTTTGGGTAATTAGAATTTTTTATTTTGTAGTAGCAGTAGTAACGACTGTTGCTCACTTCAGAGAAGGTTTAAGGATAGTTAAATGTTGAGATTTTAGGTAATTGTTAATTATTAATTATTAATTATTAATTATTAACAATTACCTGTCCTTGGAAACGGATAGGATTGACGCAAAAGGGAAAATTAATTCATTATTTCTTCTTTAAAATTGAATTTTTAGCAACAGCGAGTGCCATTTAAGTTATAGCAATTCCCAAAAAGCGTGAGGTACAAAATTTTAGGTTTGAGGGAACAGGGAAAGGGAATAAAAAAGACAAAAAGATAACTGTATCTCACTAATTTGAGAAACGCTATATCAGTTATCAGTACCTTCTGTAATAAGGAGGCAATAAATATGGAATATTCTTTATTTATCTATAATTTAGGGCTTGCTGATTAAATCTAAAAGCATTAACATATAAAGACTTTAGGTTTTTTAGGGCCTTTAAAAAGTGCGCCTGTTTCAGTCTAAAATGCTCAAAAAGTTAGTATTTTAGGCGCATAGTTGGGCAGAAAAATCATTCTTACAATTCTTACTTCTACCTCCTCGCTCCCAAGCCATTTCTCCTGTCTCCTGTCTCCTGTCTCCTGTCTCCTACACCTACTAAAAGACTTATTCAGCAAACCCTATTTATTTATAGCGCTACGTCTTTTGGTTAAGACAATAAATTTGGGTGGTAATTACCATTATTCTGACTCCTGACTCCTGACTCCTGACTCCTAACTCCTAACTCCTAACTTCTGACTTCAACATACTTTTTCAGCACGGGTAAAAGGGTAAAATTATTTTCTTGTTTTTCTATTAGGGAGCGTCGCTGCAATGATTTAATGATATTCAATAAGTCTGAAGCTGGTATTTGTAAATTATCTAATAAGGTTGAAATTGTTACTGGTTGGGTTGTGGTTGCTAGGTGAGAGATTACTTGTTTTTCTACTTCTGATAAACGGGAAAGTTGCTGATGCAACAATTCTTTGATGTCTGGGTCTAAAAATAGAGGGTCGTATTGAAATAATTCTGAGATATTTCCACTGAATAAGTCATTAATGGTTGTGGCAATTATATTTAACCAAGTGGGGTTGCCTTGATAAAAGTCAATTAGTTTTTGCCATTGTTCGTCTATTTGTAAGTCTTGGTCTTTGAGAATTTTTTTAGTTGCTTCTTCGTCTAAACCTTTGAGGTGTAATGAGCGAATGGATGTATTTTTACTTGTACTAATTTCTCTGAGTTTTTCTCTACTAATTATTAGGCAAGAACTCTGATGGGAGAGTTGGGCGATAAGTTGGAAAAATTGGCTGTAGTTTTTATGTTCTGGACTGTAATGACTTGCTAGTTTGCCACTACTAAATATTGTTTGGATGTCATCTAATATTATGAGGCAGCGGTGCTTTCTCAAATTTTCTAAAAGATGGGAATTTTCGGAGGTTTCGAGAGTGGAATTTTGGTTGGAGATAAATTGAATGAAGCGGGTTTGAATTGTTTTGAGTAGTGGGGAGTCTCGCAGACTTTGCCAAATTATATAGTCGAATTTATTTTGAATATTTTTGATGAGTTGAAGAGCTAATGTTGTTTTGCCAATGCCATTCATTCCGTGGAGCATCACTATTTTTTTTTGTTCTTGGAGAATCCATTTTTTGAGGGTTTTTATTTCCTGGGTTCGACCGTAGAATTTTTTATAGTCTGGTGCGTCTGAGAGGTCTATTTTTGGTCGAGGGATAGTCTGGGGTTTGTTGATATTTGGTTGGGGAAAATTTTCAGGGTTTATAGTTTCTGAGGAGGGGGAAGTTTCAGGGCAAAAATTTATATTGTTAATTCCTATAAAGTCTTTTTCTATATTTGTGGATGAACCTACAGAAAACTGCCATCTATCAAATGTAGTGCGTAGATTAGACTTATTTACTTGTTCACCGAAAGTCTCTGAAAAAGTTTTCCATAATTCTGAAGCGACATCTCTAACATGACCATTAGTGCATTGAAATTCTTGAGCAATTTCCGAATATTTTTTACCTTGAAAAGTACCTCGTAATATTACTTGTTGTAGGTCATCTAAATGTTTTCCTGTTTTGTTAAATATGAGATGGTCAGCTAAATTTAATATTTCTTGGATATCCATAGATAAGGTAAGTAGGAGAGTTTTGTGTATTTTAGTCCGACATTACCCTACACCATAAATTTTTTAATCAAATTTAATGACGAAAGAAAGATTTTTCAATCATTAAACTCCCTACTTTTGCAGATTATTTCCTACTGACAACAAAATAAATTTGTGATGGAATTGAAGAATAGCAAAAATTAAGTAACTAGATTTATGACTGAAGAATCAGAGCTAGTTCAATTAATTCTAGAGAATTTTTCTGAGATTCTGAGATATTTACAGCAACAATATGATGAATTACCTCCCGAACTGAAAAAGGTCGTTGAAAGTATTGATTTTTTAGACCTTGAAGTAGATAGTTTACTTATTAACAAACGAGAAGTTTATGAAATAGTTGCTAAATTTCTTCAAGAAAACTTAAATGAAGAACTACCTTTATGTCTGGATGCTACCCATATTATTTGCGGAGAAGATGACCCAAGATTATTAAGAGAAAAAACTGGAGATGCAGAAAAAATTGCTGAGGATGCCAAAGAATTAATTTTGACTATTAAAGTGCATTACGAGCTATTAAAAAATTTCACATATAACCGGAAAACTGAAATTTTTTATCAGAAAAAAAATCAACCAGCAGTTAAAAAAGTAGAAGAGGAATTAGATTGGGATAGACTCCCTGGTAATGTCCGCTCAAGCTATTTAATTAAAGGTCAAAAAATATCAACTTTGAAACTTTATCCAATAGAGTAGAAAATTATGGCAGAACCATTTCTAATAGGTATAGCAATAGCATTAGGATTAGGGGCACTTGGAGCAACCTTAGTAATAATATTTTGGAAGCAAATTCTAAAATGGGCAGAAGAGAGTCTTTTTCCTTGGATTAAAACTAATATTCCATCAATTGAAATTCAAGTAAGAGAAGCATTTAGTGCTGTAGATAATGTTGTTGTTACTACCCGTAATATTATTCGTAAAGCGTGGAAAAAGTTGCGTGAATATTTGCTAAAGCAAGTAATAAAACTAGAAAGACAATCATCAGGTGAATGGATAAAGCAAGTCACATCTTGGACAATTAAAATTCTTGAATCTGGTAAAAAAGTTACGATAAAAACGGAGATAGAAGAAGTAGTAGATTGGGAGGATATACCTCAAGATGTTCGTGAAGAATGGTTAAAACGAGAGAAAAGTAAGGCGGAAATTGATGTAACTGAGTATCGCGACCGGGAAATTATGGAAATGTATGCTTAGTTAAGTAGAATTTTTCAGAGGAAAAATTCTGACTATTTGGAGGTGAAAAAAATGGATAAAAAGTTGCATGAATATTTGCTAAAGCAAGTAATAAAACTAGAAATACAATCATCAGGTGGATGGATAAAGCAAATTACATCTTCGGCAATCAAAATCTTTGAATCTGGTCAAAAAGTTCCGGTAAAAGTTTACCCATAAAAAGAAGTAGATTGAGATGAAATACCTCCAGATTTCCGTGCAAAGTTTTGACGTCGTGAGAAAAGTAAGGCTGAAATTTATCTAATATTGGCATTTATACCCGCGCTCTCCCGTAGGGGAGCGGAGGGATGGGAATGCCAACCCATGCTATAATATAGCAATTAATATTAGTAACAGATCGATAAAATTGAAAGCCAGATACAAATACCGTATCTATCCAAATCATATCCAAATAACCAAATTAAATCAACTATTTGGTTGTTGTAGATATGTTTGGAATAGCACATTAGCACATTGTAACCAACTATATTCTAACGGCAAAAAAAAACCTGGTTATGTGGACTTAACTAAACAATTCATAACTCAGGCTAAACAGGAATTGCTTTGGTTAAAGGAAGTTGCATCTACTCCATTACAACAATCTCTCAAAGATTTAGACAAAGCATATAAAAACTTCTTTGATAGTTGCAAAGGTAAAGGAAAAGGCATTAAAGTTAAACCACCAAAATTCAAGTTGAGAAAATCTAGGCAATCTGCAAGATTTGTTGGAAAAAACTACAAGATTGGGCCAGATAAAATTTACTTACCAAAAGTAGGCAAGATTAAAATAGTTTCGCCCGTGAGAGTTGCCTAGTGAGCCTACTTCTTTGACAATAATTAAAGATTCAGCAAATCGTTATTTTGCTAGTTTTGTTGTAGAAACTTGTCCAGAACATTTACCAAAGCTTGGTAATTCAATAGGCATCGATCTAGGTATTTCAACTTTTGCAACTTTGAGTAATGGTGAGAAGTTTGAAGCTCCTAAACCTCTCAAAAACAACCTCAAGAAATTAGCTAAGTTTCAACGTAAATTTGCCCAAACTGAAGTAGGTAGTAAACGCCGTGAAAAACGTAGACTAAAAATAGCTAAACTTCACGCCAAAATTCAAGACATTAGAACAGATTTCTTGCACAAATTATCAACTAATTTGGTTCAAAAATACGACACTATTGTTTTAGAAGACTTAAATGTTTCTGCCATGGTTAAAAACCGTAAGTTAGCTAAAGCAATCAGCGACTTAGGATGGAGGCAATTCAGGACTTTAACTGAGGCTAAATGCGAGAAACATGGTAGGGAATTTAGAGTCATTTCTAGGTGGGAACCCACTTATCAAAAATGTTCTAATTGTGGTTTTAAAGGTGGTAAAAAGCAACTCAATGTTAGGCAATGGACTTGTTTGAATTGTGGTGCATTCCACGATCGTGATATAAATGCTGCCATTAATATTTTAGAAGTCTTTCAACCAAAAACCAAGGTTGAAACTAAAACAACAGAAAACCCAATTCAACTATCACTTTTTGATGAAGTCGCCGAGGGGCACTCGGAGACAATTAAACGGACACTGAGGAAGCGTCAGACTGGCAAGCCAGCATTTTCCAGTGAGGTGTCAACCCTCCCTGAGTCGTTCGTCCAGCTTAGTCTGTTCGAGTGATGGATGGGAATCCCGCGCTGTCTCGCGTATAGCAGCGTCGGGAGGATGTCAAGAAATGGATATATCTGCTTAGTCAAGTAGAACTTTTCAGAGGAAAAACTATGGCTGTTTATTGGTAAAAAGAAATGGATAATATAAAAATTGCTTTGCTTTCTATTTCTGGAATTATAGGTTTAGGTTCTGGAGCATTTTATTTTTTAAGCAAACAGAATGAAACAGAAACTCGCGCCAATATTGATAGATGGTTTGAGGAAAGATTGGCAATTTCATTAGCAGAAAAATTAGGCGAATCTACTGAAGAAGTTTTAGTAACACTTCAAGGTGCATCAAATCCGATAATTGCCGATAAAATTCGTGAAATAATGGATTCTGCTAAGTTAATTTTTACAAGAGAAAAATCTATTGATGATGTAGAGATTCGTCTAAATGTAGATTACGTTAATGGTAAATCTTTCTCAGTAGCTACTAACTGGAACTGGGATGAATTACCAGGAACAATTAGATCTGAATTTATCAAAAGTGATAGTAAGACTGTGAGTTTTCCGTGGTATTTTCCTTGGGATAACCAATAAATATTATTTCATTAATCCTATGTATCAATTCTCATAAAGAGTCAGGTATTAATTTCCAGGTTTTAGGTAACAGAAAACGGGGAAGATAAAAATTGGCAGAGCATATTTAGTAAAGTAATGAGGATTGCTTCGTCGTTCCTCCTCGCAATGACATTTTACCTTAATTAAATTCACCTACTGGACTGTTTCAACTAATTTAGTGTGTTATATCAAGTTGATAAATATTTGCTACAAATAGCTAGGATATTTCTTAGGAGTCAGGAGTCAGTCCTCAGGAGTCAGAATGAATTGCTTTAATACCATTTTTTAGGGTGTAAATCATCTTTTTTTTCAAAGGGATATTTCCTATAAAGTATTTTTCTTGCTCTTACTATTCGTAACATTCTTTTTTCAAATTGGTATTATATAGCAATATGATTTTAGTTGTGAGATATTGGAGACTTTTGTTTTAGGTATGGAGGGAATAGGGAATAGGTATGGAGGGGAGAAACTAATACATAAGAATAAGATAACTGCTATATTTTATGCTTTAAAGGAACACCTCAATTCTCACATCTGATTCCTAATTGCTATAATTGTAGTTGCGAAGGATAGTGTTTGCGAAGCATTCCGGAACGGAAAGCAATCTCTAACTAATTTTCTATTGCATCATTTTATTTGAAACTATCTACTACTTATATTTTTGATTAACTTAGGAGAATTAATTTATGCCTACAGGATGGGAAAAAGTAATAAATAGAGAAGAAACAAAAAGTACAATTCCAAACAAACCTCCCGAACAAACTCCCACTAATAACTCCTCTGACAAAACAACTGAAATAAACAGAATGGAAATGTTTATTCCAGAAGAACCCCAGAAAAGTTTAGACAATCTAATAATTCCCTCAACTGTCAAAAATAGAATTAATACAGCACTGAATAGAATTAAATATCACGATACTTTATATCACCAATGGAACTTAAAAAGTATCTACCCCCGTGGTAAGCGTACCGCAATTAACTTATTTGGACTACCAGGTACAGGTAAAACCTTTTGTGCAGAAGCGATCGCTCACTTTTTAGGCAAGAAAATTATCAAAGTTAACTATGCAGAAATTGAGTCTAAATATGTGGGTGAAACGCCAAAAAATATTACGGCAGCTTTTAACAAGGCGAAAGAAACAGACTCAGTTTTATTCTTTGATGAAGCTGACTCTATTTTGGGAAAAAGATTAACTAATGTCACTCAAAGTTCCGACCATGGAGTTAATGTTAGTCGCTCTGTAATGTTACTTCAATTAGACAAATTTGATGGAGTTGTAATTTTTGCCACGAACCTCGCTAAGAATTATGATGGTGCATTTGTGCGCCGAATTTTGGCACATATTGAATTTGAATTACCAGATAAAGAATGTCGAATTAAACTATGGGAATATCTACTACCAAAAGAAGTACCAATTACAGAAGATGTTAATCCAGAATGGTTAGCAAATGAATCAGAAGAACTTGCCGGAGGTGATATTTTAAATGTTGTAATTGCAGCAGCAAGTCGCGCAGTGATGAGAGAAGGAGAAGCTCAAAAAGTTTCCTCTTTTGACTTAGCTGAAGAAATCAAATTTGTGCGAGAAGCAAAGACAAAAATTGGTTCTCCTCACTATGAAACTAATCAACAAAAAACCAAAATTAAAGAGACAATAATAGAACCAGATGATTTATCTCCAGAACTTCGCGATCGCGACAGCGGAACGGAGTTCTATCGCTACGATAAAGCTATTTCAGAAATAGATAAATCTGAGGAAAATTTATCAGAAGTAGATTGATAAATATCTCTTGCTTTAGGGAATAAGGAACAGGGAACGGGGAATAGAAAAGAAATCAAGATAGGTGAACTCCATTAACCTGAGAAAAACTATATTTATTTAATTTAAGAGAATAGAATTGTTCAGGCAAAAAAAATGACAAAGGATATTCCAAATATATGAGGTACAGATATTAACTACCTATTTTTTGTAGTGCAAGCATCTTGCTCGCTATAAGTATACCTCACCCAGATAGGATTTTCTGTAATAATAGCTATTTATATTGACTACTAAAAATAACCCAAGTATTTGTAGAAAAATTTATCAACTTAGTATAATTTATTCCTTTTATCTTCGTTCAAAATAAATTGGCGATCGCTTACCGAAAATATGCAAAATCTAACTATAGTTATTCCCAAAAATGGTGAGGTACAAAATTAGTAATTTTTAGGTAACAGGGAACAGGGAATAGAAAAGAAGAAAAACAGCTGTAATTCAGTAATCCGATCGACTCTATAAATATACTAATGAAAAAAAATCCAGAGAATTTATTAACCTCTTCCTTCTTACTTCTTCCTTTTCTCTTCCTTCAAAAAAATTGGCGATCGCTTACTTAAAATATATAAAATATAACTAATCAAACTATCGTAATTCTCAAGAATGGTTTAGTCATTGTTAGGGAACAGGGAACAGGGAACAGGGAACAGGGAATAGGGAATAGAAAAGAAGAAAAACAGCAGTAACCCAGTAACCCGATCAACTCTATAAATATACTAATGAAAATCCAGAAAATTTCTTAACCTTTTCCTTTTTACTTCTTCCTTCTTGCCTGCTGATTAAATAACTCCAGAAAATTTCTTAACCTATTCCTTCTTACTTCTTGCTCCTTATCTCTTGATTAAATAACTAATAAAAATTTCTTAACTTCTTCCTTCTTCCTTCTTCCTTCTTCAATAACTTCTTACTTCTTCCTTCTTCAATAACTTCTTCCTTCCTTATTAAATAATTCCTGTTGTAAACGATAGATAATTGTATCCTGTTCAACCTGATTTAAAATATCCTGAATAACGATATCTTGTCCCAAAGGTCCCCAAGTACAACCCTTTTCCAAATAAACCTTAGTAGCTCTACCAATAGCATAAATTCCATAAGCTGCAATAGAAGCTTGAGTAATAGCAACTCCTGCATAAGAAGTAACACCAACCTTTCCTAAACCTAATAATAAACTACTTCCCAACTCCCCTAATAACATACCACCTTCACTGAATATAATTACTTTCCAAAGTTTACCCGCTTCATAGCTAGTCATTGGCAAATTATAGAGACGAGACAAAGAGCGAATTAAAGCTAAATCTATTACAGTAGTTCCCATTACATCAATAATAGCAACAGGATTAATAGCAACAGCTAAAGCCTTATACTTAGCAAAATCCCAGATTAAATCATCAGCTTCATCTTGTTTAATCTTAACAGTTTTATGAGCAATAGTTACCTCAGCTTCTCTTGCTTGTACTAACGCATTTAACGCTAAAAGCGACCGCCCTTCCCGCTCTAAGATAGTAATTATTTTTTGTTTCAAAGAATCTATTTGAGGCGATGGAGTTTCCCATTCGTGAGTAACATTACCATCAGGCCATTCAATTCTTACAGGTATAGGAGCTGGTTCTGCTGAGACCATTACTACTTCTGTCGGAGAATAAATATCTTCTAATTCTTCTGACTTATCCACAACAATATTTTGCAAATTTTGATAAATATCTTCTCGTTCCGTTTCTGGATATAAATCAATTTTATTAAATACTAAAATTAGCGGTTTTTTAGCCTTCCTTAATTCACGCAAAGCATCATATTCAGTGCGGGTAAGATCCCCAGAAACAACAAATAGAATTAAATCTGCTTTCCTAGTAACTTCCTTAGCCATTTCTCCACGAACTTCACCTGCTACTTCATCTAATCCAGGAGTATCTATTAAATCTATTTTTGCTTTCTCTTGTTGATGAGAATTAATAAAAATATTAGGTGTCCATCTAATAGCACGAGGCCATTGAGTCACGCCATTTAGAGGACCTGTTTCTAATATTTTTTCACTTAATAAAGCATTTAAAACTGCTGATTTACCACGACTCACAAGACCAAAAACTGCGATTTGAATTACTCCTTGGTCTAGCTTATCAATATTGGATTTTAATAAATCTAATTGAGTTTTTAAGGAGGATGAAAATTCAGAAGCGGTTGTTTTTTGTGCCGTATTTTGCAAACCAGAATATCTATTTAGAGCTTTTCGTAAACTTGCCCTAGCACGTTTCCAGTGTAGTTGACCTTGTTTCTGGTAATTTTCTGGGGATTGATAATATTCTGTCACTATTTCTGAGTAAATATCTGAGTTAGTCAAGGTTAGATTTAATAGGGAAGAAGGAAGAAGGCAGGAAGGAATCAGGTTTTTGAGTAACTTATATAGCAGAAGGAAGAAGGAAAAAGTAATAGGGAAGAAAGGAATCAGGTTTTTGAGTAACTTGGCTTTTTATTATATGGCAGAAGGAAGAAGGAAGACAGAAAAGACAAGAAGGAAGAAAGCTTTAGTTGTCTAGGAGAGAAGGAAAAATATGGCATTGTCTAAGTTTTAATATAAAATATAAACAAGAATGCTGGGAATAATTTAGCTGGTTAAAAAACTTTACCTAGAAATGTCAATTTGACTAAAAACAGAGTTTTATTCTAATAAATGATATAGGCTATTATTTTATGGTGGAAAAAATGTCTTAAATTCAATCTATATAGGGGAATTACGTCGATGGAATAAAAATAGCTGTTTGCGCAGCATGACCTAGGAAAACCCTTGACAGTTGAGAATTTATTCCTTTTTGACGTTAAACCCTATGTATATATATATTTGAGACTATTTTATAACTCTGTTTTGTTTAAGTTCCACTATTGCTAATGACTCCTGACTCCTGACTCCTAATTCTTTGAAATAGCCTAAGTATTTGTAGCAAAAATTTTAGTATTTCATATAAGCTTTTGATATGTCAAATACATTAATGGCGACTGCTATATGTAGCAATTCCATTTGAGTTGTGAAAAAAATATTTCGGAATTATGGAAAAGGGAAAGGGGGCAAAAAGTTTCATTTTTTGACAAAGCATTTAGAATTACCGAAAAATTGTGGGTATGCGCCTCCCCTTTTAAGGGGATAATAAGCGGTCGTTTGCGGAGCAGTCCGTTAGGATGGGATGGCGAGGTCTCCTCGCCATATCCAATCGACTCCTGTGAAGAAAAATTTTCATGAATTTGTCAATCCTCTTCAATTCATAGAGAGGTAATTATTCATTATTCATTATTCATTATTCATTGTTGAATATACTTAGCTTTTTTATGCCTTTTTAACTTACAACAGATAATTTTACACTCAAGAAAACTACTAAATTTATGAAAGCTAGATGATCTTTTTCTTTTGGGTTTAATACCCCACCGTCTATATGGTGTTTACAATTGGTTGTGGTTTGACTCTCCACCCATTTTTTCCTTTTTCTTCCTTCCTTCTTACTTCTTCCTTCTTACTTCTTCCTTTATTCTGTCTGAGTTTGCAGAAGTTCAACTTTTTTCTGTTGTGGCAAAATATGATTTATTACTTGAGGAACAAAAGATTTTAAGAAATTATTTTGTTGAGTTTGGCTAAATACACTTTGTAGAATTTTGCTTAATTTCTCTATATTCAGAGAATTACTATTTGTCTGAGTTTGAAAATATTCTACTAAACTAATACCTGCGACTCTTGTTAGATAAGCAGCACTTACAGCTTGAACTGCACCACCTGCTACAAAAGTTACAGTATTACTTTTCAGGATAGTAGTTAATGTTTTTGTCGAAAGTTCTACTAAGCCTAATTTTAGCATTAACTCTGCGATATTTCCCGCTACTTGTTTGCCTTGTTCGAGGGAAAATTTTTGCTCATATATAGCACTTAAATCTACTATTAATTGAGCATTGATCGCTGCTGTTGCTAATAAATCTAAAGCTGGAACTGGATTAGCAAATGCTGTTGCTGCAGCGATCCATTGATACTGTTCAATTATCGGAATAGCACGTTCTCGTCTGACTTTATTTAAGATACTTTTAGCTTCAAGTGTAACTATTTCTGCTTTTCTTTTAGTAGTTGCCCAGACTAATTTTTCTGTTTCTTTTTCTAATGTTTTATTCAATTTTTCTATCAATCCAGATATTTCTGGTAATGGTTGTTCTGTAGATTCTTGAATACTCCCATCTTGCTGATGTTTGCGTACTTTAACAGAGTTAGGTTTAGCAGAAATTCCTACTAAATTTTCTTCTGAGTTAATAGTAGATAAAGTCTCTTTCAATTTCTGTAATATCTGGGGTTTTTGGTCTGGTAAATATTGGTCTTGTTTATTCCAAACTAGGATAAAACTTTGACCGAGAGATGTTAATTTTGATAATGCTTGATATTCTGAATCTGTTAAGTCACCTGTAATAACAAATAAGATGAGGTCGTAAGGTGAAAGAGGATTAAGTTGAATATTTTCATCTGTTGTTATCCATTCTTCCTGCCATGTTAAATCGCTAATTTCTAACTTTTGAGAATTAGTAGATAGCCATTGATAATTCAAGATTTCAGCTACAGAAGTTTTACCTACTCCTCGATAACCAGTCACTACTATACTTAATTCTTTTCTTTCTAGTTCCTTAGTAAGTGTCGTTGCTTGTTGACGTAGTTGACTAATTTCTTCAGATTTGTTAGTGCTGTTTATTTCCTGAAAAATATTATCTATAGTAATAACTGATAAAGCGATCGCTTTCTCTGCTGCTTCTTTTGTTGGTAGTGCAATTATAGTAGGTTTATCGAGTGTTTTAGACTTTGGTTTTTTTAACAACAAAACTCCTAAACCCGCCACCATAATTCCTAACATGGTAGCTCCGCCAAACTCTGCTACGGAATTCTGGACACTATCTAATAACCATAACAGTAGAGATAATCCGATGCCTCCTGCTAATATTGGTCTTTGTAATTTTATAGCCATTTTTATTATCCTCAGAAACTTTCTTAGTTGTTCATTTTATCATGTTCAGCTTGTTACTATCTTAACTCTTATTCTCGGTGATTTTTATAATCAATCTATGATTAAGTTATTTAGCTGTATTGTAATTTTCCTAGATTGATTGAGCCTTAAATTCATATATAAATGTGGGATGAAGTTGGATGGAAATAACTACTATTTTTTTCAATGTATGTGTCACAAGGTAAGCATTTCCTACGGAATGCTGTGCAAACAGCTATTAGCTGTCAGTTCTCAGCAACAAGACTATCTCAATGTAGGACAGTGTTTAAATTAAAAAAAGACTTTAAGGGTAACAGAGGCAACTTTTGTAGTAAGACAATTAATAAAGCTTTGATCCTAAACTAAAAGCAATAGCTGATAGCTGATGGCTGACGGCTGAATGCTTACGTCACAAGACCTAGAAATGAGGCCCACTTCAATTTTTAACAGCAGTTCTTAGTTTAATTTTAACAAGCTAATACCAAGAGCGATCGATGTTTGTGACAAATGCTAGAAGTAAGGAAGAAGGAAGAAAAAAAAGGTAAAAATATATAGATATAAATATCTAAAATAAATTGGAGAAGCTCTTTTTAAGTATCCCTGTTCCAGATTCACCTTTTTGTAGCATTCTTTTTTTTAACTGGTATAAAAGATGTAAAATTTGTTAAATTAGATGTCCGGTCTACTTTTCCTGGTAATTATGCATGATATTCCAGATAATCATCCCATTGAAGGACATTAATTTTGGGGTATTTTTTGACAAATTCAACTAAAATTTGGGTAAAGAAATTAGCCACTTCTTCCACTTCTAAATCTAAGACATAATGCTCAATTCCATTGCCGGTTTTATCCACTCCAGGTACTCTCCATTTTTTGGCGATCGCTAAATCAAAAATTGGACTATTTTTATCGATTTTAATGCCTTTCTCAAAATCAGCATGAACTTCCATTCCTTGTTGATGTGCTTCATAAATTAACCAGACTAACCATTGTTTTTTAAATTGATTAGGACAACTGTTAGCTCCTAGTATTTCTTGCATTACTTCGCTTTTATAAATAGTACATTCATTGCCAAAAACTCCATTAATTATGGTATTAAATCCTTGATTTGATCGTAACCAACTCTTTGGCGAATAGTTTCTTCTTTGGCATTATTGGTTACTTGATAACGAGTTAAATAAATTCCTCTAATTTTCTTTTTTTCCCAAGGAGTTAAGACTGATTCTTCCTTGAGGAAATTATTATTAGGTATAACTGGATTGAAAGTCTGTTTTGTAGAAGGAGTTGATAATTGTTTTTCTGTTTGAAGAGAGTTTGATAAATTTTTAATTAGGGCTTGCTGATTAAATCTAAAAGTATTTACAGATAAAGGTTTTAGCCTTTTTGGGGTCTTTCAAAAGTGCCTAGTTTTCAGCTATTCATGCTCAAAAAGGAGTGTATTTTAGGCGCATAGTTGGGTAGAAAAATCATTCTTACAAAACTTAGCTCCTACCTCATCGCTCATTCCCATTTCTCTTGTCTTCCCCTCCTGGGAGGGGTTAGAGGTGGGTTGTCTCCTGTATCCTGCATCCTGTCTCCTACCCTCACCCATAAGACTTTTTCAGCAAACCCTAATTATTTCTGGTTTAAATGGTTGATTTGGAGTTAATTTTGTTGATTTTTCCTCAGATTTTAACAAGGGAATAGGTAGATGAGGAAATCGATCGTGGAGTCAATAAACTACTGAATTATTGGATCTTACTTGAGAAAAATTAATATTATTTCTCTCAATAAACCACTAATAACTTACTCCTAAAATCATCAAAAAGATTAGAATTTCTACAAAGCAACCTACATCAAAAATACGAGAGGAGTCGTGATTTTTTTTTGACATAATCAAATATTGATAAATTTTGCTAAATTTTTTTCTATGGAGTTATACCAATTTTATCAACGTTTGTTACAAATAGTAGAGACGTTGCATGCAACGTCCGTACGAAAGAAGGAATCAGCAAGAAGGAAGAAGGAAGAAATTAAAAAAAAGGGGAAAACGATAAATATAACCATCTAAAATTAACTGGAGAAGTGATTTTTAAGCATATCCGATCGAGATTCACTGTTGATAGCATTCTTTTTTCAAACTATTATTAATCTGGATTTGAGTGGCAGATTTAGTATAATAATTACAATTTTTGTAGGGATATTTTACGGAAAGTCCCTACTCTAGTCTAACAAAAATAAAACTGCTCTAATTCTCTAGAGCAGCTAATACCATATCCGGATGATTAAGTATAATAAAAATGTTCTATTAAAGCGATCTTGAAGCAATATGCCAAATTTATGCTCCGTTTCCATCCTTCGATCTTGAATTTACACCTACGACCTACCACTTACGACCTAAGAATTTTACGACCGCTAATCATACCAAATCCGGTGTTGAAAAACCCTTTTTAAAACATTGACTAAATCTTATTATATCAAGGATTGAGGTTTGAAAAATAAAGGTTCCTATATATGGTTTGCGAGTTTATATTTTTTCATAATATTTAATTAACTGGAGTTTAGACTAATTACAGCGGGCCGAAAACTTGCCGATGGAGAATAGTCAGATAGTCGAACCTAGGCTGAAACTATTTCTTTATCAGGATTGCAACAACTTTTAAGTTAATGATTTCAGAGCTTGTGCTATGGGTTAATTGTGCCATGGCAAGACTTTTTGAAGAGGAGCGAATCACCTACTCCTGACCCAAACTCCCTCAACAATACAAATCATAAAGAGTATCGAGAACATTCGCATCCCTGATATTAACCTTGGGTTGTGAGTTCCAAGTCTTCATTGCTTCTGGGTAGATTATTTGAAGATTCCAAAATTTAGTCTAAACTCCAGTAATTAATGGTAAATGGAATATATAGTCATTCTGAATAAGACTGGAACACTTTTTCAGCTGAAACTCTTTCAAGGCAAGGAACCCTTGTCTCAATCTTAACTGGAATGACTATATATCAAGTTTTGTTAGGGTTGTTCTTATACTACCAATTCCAAAAATAATGCAAGACCTTGCTCAAGACTTCAGTTATTAATAAATAAGTCAGGAACGGCAATGTTTTTAACGATTCGTCTACCAAGAGCGAAGATATCTTATTCCTGAGAACCTTACCTCCTAGTCCCTACTCTCAAGAAGATGTAGCAAGACTTTTGAGATTTGATATTAGTACATAAAATCTACAAAACAACCTACTCAACTATCTGCAAATATCCCTTTTAATTCTAACCAAAATAAGAAGGTTCATTACCTAGTTTCCATTTAATATTACAACCTATACTTGGCTTTTGTTCTTCGGCTATGTCTTTTTCTGCTAAAACTGCATCTAAAGCTGCTCTTAAATCACTTCCTGTAACTGGTTGATTATTACTAGGACGACTATCATCTAATTGTCCCCTATATACTAATTTAAAATCAGCATCAAAGAGGAAAAAATCTGGAGTACAAGCAGCAGTATAAGATTTTGCAACTTCCTGAGTTGCATCGAAACAGTAGGGAAAATTAAATCCTAATTCTAATGCCATTTCCTTTAGTTTATCTGGAGCATCATCAGGGTGAGCTTCAATATTATTGGAACTAATAGCTAGAATTCCTACATTTTTTGGAAGGTAATCTTTTCCAATTTTAGCAAGTTCTGATTGAACGTGCTTAACAAAAGGACAATGACGACAAATAAACATGATTAAGAGTGCTTTTTTTCCCTCAAATGTTGATAGGGAAATGGTTTGCTCGGAAACTACGTCTAGCAACTGAAAATTTGGAGCTGGAGTTGCTAATGTCAGCATTGTAGAAGCGGTTAAAGCCATAATTATTCCTGTATAATTTTCTTGATAAGAAAAACTATAGCAGGGAACAGGCAACAGACAAAGGTGGGAAAAGCATTTCTCTGTCTAAGGTTGATCATCAATATAAGTCAAACACCAACTGGTTCCTTGCCATACCATATTTTTACCAACTTAATCAAAACTAGACAATTGTTATCTTGATAACTACTGAAATTTTTTTCACTACAACAAATCTCTAATACCAATTATTGCTCCATGAATGCCACAAAAAATCTACGAGAGATTTCTTTTGATAAAAACCAATATCCATCATATTTTCTATCTGTAATTTATAGATTTTATCTCTTTATTTCTGATTCCTTATTCCTCGAAAAATATTTGAGATAATTAAGGTACTAAGCTATTCCTTCTTCTTTCTTATTTCTTCCTTCTTCCTTCTTCCCCCTTCTTTCTTCTTTCTTCCTTCTTCTTTCTTATTTCTTCTTTCTTATTTCTTCCCTCTTCCTTCATCCTTCATCCTTCATCCTTCCCTCTTCCTCCTGACTCCTGTCTCCTGTCTCCTGACTCCTTCTTCAAGATACTCTTTCCAATGGAATTTCTACTCTAAAAGTAGTTCCTTTGCCTATTTCACTGACAAAATCTATTGTTCCACTATGAAGGTCTACACACTGTTTAACAATTGATAATCCTAATCCGGTTCCTGCTATTTTACCTACATTACTTGCTCTGTAAAAAGAGTCAAACAATTTTTTTTGATTTTCAACTGGAATACCTATTCCTTCGTCTTTAATCAGAAAAATAGCTTTTTGATCGTTTAAAGTTAACTGAAAATTCACCTTCCCTCCTGTAGGTGAATACTTAATAGCATTTGATAATAAATTATTTAAGATATGCCGAATTAGTTTCTCATCTATCAAGAAGAATATCGCATCATTCTTGTTCGACTTAGATTGAGATTTCTGTTTAAATTTTTGGTTAATTGTGAAATTTATTATATGTTTATCGCTAGCAGTAACTTTGATAGATTGAGTAATATGAGAACAGACTTTAATCAAATCAACAGGTGCTGGTTTATATTTCAATTTTCCAGCATCTGCTTTACCAATAAATCGGACATCATTTAGCAATTCAAGCATTTCTTGTGTAGACTCTTCAATGTATACTAAGTATTGATTTTTTTCAGCTTCAGTAATTTCATCATTATAGGATCTTAGTAATTGAGTAGATAATAATACTGTATTTAGAGGATTACCAAATTCGTGAGCAACCATGGAGAAAAAACGAGCCCTTAGTTCTCTTAAATCTCGTTCTTGTTCTAAAGCTTGACGTATTTCCTCTTCCTCTTTTTTGCGTTCTGTAATATCTCGACCTATATAAACAAAATTATGTATTCCTTCTATATTTGTTTGAATAACTGAACAAGAAAGTTCAACAATAATTTTATCTCCTGTTTTATTCTGACAAATTAATTCTACATCTTGAGAAATTTGTTCTTTTAAAAATAAATATTTTTGGCGTGCTTTATGTAGTAATTCTTCCTTGGGAATAACCATGGAAATCTTTTGACCTACCAATTCTTCTTTTGTATAATCAAACAAAATTTCTGCTGCACGGTTAACAGTTTTAATGACCCCCGAATTTGTTGTTACTAATAAAGCATCTGCCATAGAAGTAATAATTTTATTGATATAATCCTCAGAAGCAGCTAAAGAACTTAATAAAAGATTAGATTCATTTGAATTTTGAACTAACTGCTGCTGTATTACCATTTTTTCCGTTACATCTTCTACTAATACTATTAAGTTTTTTTCTCGAAAATTTTCATTAAAATCTGTAAATATAGATATATTGATATACAGAGGAAATTTATTTTCTAAAGACCTAGCAACTCCTTCATATTCAAAACTTTCTCTCTGCCCATTAGTCACTTCCTCCAGAAGTTCTTCAACTCCTGCTAATTCTGGAAAACTATGGCGAATATCTTCACCTAAAACTGCTAATTTTGGAGGAGCGACAAATCTGTTTAACCCATAAGATACCTCTAAAATTTTTAACTCTGAATTAATGATCAAATACTCTATTTGACGATATGCTAAAAGTTTTTTCAATAGGTTAATCATGGGTACTTTACATTATTTATATTGACATAGATAATTTTATTTATCCTATTTTTTCTAACATTCTATATGATAATTTTTGGAATATTTCATCTACATTTTCCCCAGTTTTAGCTGATGTAGAATATGTCGCTATCACTCTTTCGTCTTCCTGATGCTCAAATTTTGATAATAGTTTATTGATTATTTCTGCATCAACTAAATCAGATTTATTTAAAGCCAATATAACTACACTTTTAGGATTTACTGATAAAAATAAATCTAATCTTTCCGAAAGATTTTCGATAGTTTCTTGGCGAGTGACATCTGCTACAACTATTGCCCCACTAGCTCCTTGTAAATAACTAGGAGCGATCGCCTTAAATTTAGTATGACCTTCTAAATCCCAAATTAATAGCTGCAAAAAATTATTTTTTTCTACTTCTATTTTGGGTAAATCAACTTTTTTACGAGAAATTTTTACCCCTACCGTAGAAAGATATTGGTCACTAAATTGTCGATCAACAAACTTACGAATAAGGCTAGTTTTTCCCACACCAAAATCACCAACAAGACAAATTTTTTTCGATATCATATTTCTAGCTAGTTGTCTTTTTCACTTGGTTCAAACAAATCAAATGTTACGCACCTACTCAATAATAGTGGTTGATTGTACTCCACACCTTGAGGCGAGTTTGTTTGTCCAGTTACTTCTAATCGTCTGGCATCCACTCCCTGTTTTACCAAAGCGTCCCTGACTGTATACGATCGTTCAAGGGCCAACTGCTCGTTGATCTTGGGATTACCAGTACGATCTGTATGACCTATTATCCTAAGATGTTTTTGAGGATATTGGGTAAGAAATTCTTGAATCTGGGCCATTGTGTCTATATAGACAGGGTGAAGTTGGGCTGAACCCAGATCGAAGTAGATGCGAGTTTTCAGTTTAAGTGGGCTGAGTTTAGTTGTGCTGATTACTGATTTTACTCCAGGAACTTGCTCAATTTTACTAATAATTATCTGAGAATCTGCCATATCCATCACTGTTCCTTTGACTGTAACCCTACCTTTTCCATATTCAGTGCTAATGGACACACCTTCCATTTGATTTAATACTCTTGTAATTCTATCTACCTCATCGCTTATTTCTGAAGCGTAGTGTGGTCTTCCAACGGTTGTTATTTGATTATTTACTTCTAAATTGTAGGGATTCGCTTGTTTTTTAGCTATTTTTGCTGCTTTATTTCGTAGATTTTTATTTGGCAGTTGTCCAGTTATAATTAAGGAACCTCGTTTTACTTTTGCACCTATTCTATAAATAGCTAACTCTGGAATATTAGACCAAGCTTCCCTAGTTCTTGCTTCAATACCACGATAAAGTCTACTGTAATACTGATAGATACCCCAAGGTATGAATATTAGACTCAAAGTTAATCCACAAACTATGAATAAGGCAGTGGGAGGTTTAGATTTTTTTAATTGACGATTTTCTTGTACATTTTCTATGTCCATTAATGAATTTAATAACAACTGAATTGAAGGAGGAATAGTATCAGAGTCTCCTGCAAAATTTTTAATATATTTACCATGATCAATCACAATGTTACTCAGTACTTGTCGTAATTCTTTAATAAATGATTTGTTTGTTTGCCCTTTTACTACTACAGCTAAATAACAATATCCCGCAACTTCTAAGATAATTTTTGAATTCCCATATTCAATTTCATTCAGTTCAGAAGTATCTCCAGACTGAGCAATACAATCATTCACAAAACTCTGAATAGCTGTTAACATTCCGGCTAGCATTTCTGATTCTAATCTATTTCGTCCAGAATGTTGAACTTCCGAAATTACTAAGCCAGATTCTTTATGGATGAGAAACACTGCTTGGACAGTAAAAATCATTACTTCTGAGATGATTAATTCTGCATCTGAAACTCCTTGGAAATTAGCTTGAATTTTACGTCTTATTCCTCTCAAGCTAAAAGCATCTGAAATTTTGTCGTTAATTTCTCGAATTTCTTGTGTCATATATTTAGAAATCGTGCTGCCCATGACAGGATACAAAGCATCTACTATAGAGTTTTGCTCTAAAGTAATTTGATCTTTAATTGCTCTACCCATTTCTGGTGCTAATGCTTGAGAAATTTGTCGCCGGTCTATTCTAATCTGTTCTCTAATTGCTGCTCCCATTTCTGGTGCTAATGCTTTGGCAATTTCTTGGGGATAATTCTGTATTGCAGAAGAAATTGCTACTGGTAATAAGGGTGCTAATACTTCACTAATTGACTGTTGGTCTTGCTCTGTTTTTTTAGTAATAATGATGTCTATGATTGGTGCTATTGCATCTGCCATTGCTTGAGGTTCTTGTTTGATTTGTGCTTCTATTGAAGGTGCTAATAATGGAGCTAATGATGAAGTTATCGCCTGTTGGTCTTGCTCTGTTTTTTTAGTAATAATGATGTCTATGATTGGTGCTATTGCATCTGCTATTACTTGAGGTTCTTGTTTGATTTGTGCTTCTATTGAAGGTGCTAATAATGGAGCTAATGATGAAGTTATCACCTGTTGGTCTTGCTCTGTTTTTTTAGTAATAATGATGTCTATGATTGGCGCTATTGCATCTGCTATTACTTGAGGTTCTTGTTTGATTTGTGCTTCTATTGAAGGTGCTAATAATGGAGCTAATGATGAAGTTATCGCCTGTTTATCTTGTCTAAATCTTTTTTGTATAGCTTGCTCAATAACTGGAGCAATTGTCTCTATGACTTCTGCTTCTGTTTGGCCTAAATCTAAATTTTCTGATAATAAAGGAGTTAGTACATTATTTAATTCATCTTGATTGGAATTAAAATTTTTTAATCCCTGACTAGTGTTTAGTTTCCGAATTAACCTAGCTAATTGAGAACCAAATAAAATATTTTGTAAAGATTCAAATGCTTCTAGTTCTGCATCGTATTCTTGGTTATTCCCTGATAATTCTGACAATTTTTGCGGGACTATTAATGGTTTTTCTATACCTCGTCCTTCTACTTGATTATTAGTAGATTTACCCTCAACATCAATAATATTATGGTGATTTTGCTCAGGTTCTTCTGTGATGCTCTGATGGATTAAGTTCTGATTATTTTCTGTTTGATGAACTTCAGTAGTTTCCTGATAATCATCTTCTTGAGAGGTAATAGATTCCTCTATTAATTCTGCTTGAAAATCAATAATATTATGGTGATTTTGCTCAGGTTCTTCTGTGATGCTCTGATGGATTAAGTTCTGATTATTTTCTGTTTGATGAACTTCAGTAGTTTCCTGATAATCATCTTCTTGAGAGGTAATAGATTCCTCTATTAATTCTGCTTGAAAATCAATAATATTATGGTGATTTTGCTCAGATTCTTCTGTGATGCTCTGATAGATTAAATTCTGATTATTTTCTGTTTGATGAGCTTCAATTTCCTGACAATCTATATGTTCTTGATAAGTAATAGATTCTTCTGTTAAATCTTCTGCAAAATCAACTAAGTTTAAATCCGCCAATAAATCCAGCAAGCGTTTTAACTGTTCAACTGTTTCTGTATTCAGTTCAACAGATTGATTATTATTTATATTATTATTATGTGAATTATTAGTTGATTTTCCGTTTAAGTAAGCCATCTATATTCTCATAATTGATGATGCTTTTCTGAAATTAAAAGCTCTTTTTTCAAATCTTTATCCGCTGCTTCTTTGAGTTCAATCACAAACTCAGTTTTTTTCATTCTCATGCCAACTTCAAACATAATTTCTGCTAAGTCATCCCGTGATACTTTAACATCTTTAAGTAAGGAAAAGCGCTTTTCAAGTTCTTCAAATATTTGGGTTTTTAAGTAACTAACATCATTTTGTAGTTTCTCTCTTGTTTGTGATAAATCTTCCCGTAGAGAAGTTGTTTGATGATCAATTATTTCATTTAATGCTTCTTGAGTAGTAATAATTTTGCGATTAACTCGTTCAATTTGTTGCTTAGTTTCAACAACATCTTCTTGAGTATTTTGAATATTCAAATTAATATTACTAATCTTTTTATCTATAGAGTCAACTGTAGCTTGAAGTTCTGTAGAAAAAGCACTTTTAACTTGTTCTATTTGATTTTTAGTTTCTTGTTTTGCTAAAGACAATTCTGATTCTAGCTTTTCAAAACGATTTTCGTACTCTCTTAGCTTAGAACCAAGTATGATATCACGAATTTTGTCAATATTTCCCAGTCTCTCACGCATTTCTTCCTTGCTTAATTCGGCCATATTTTCTCCTTATGTTGTGAACTACCAAAGTTCAGGATAAATGTTAAAAATATACTTTTTGATTCTACCACTTAGTCTACTATTTTACAGGATTGGTATATATTAATTATACTTCTTCATATTTGTAACTGCACAACTTATATATTAGACATCTCCAAAAATCAAAAATAAAATTAATTATTATCTATAAATTATCAATTATTTATCCCTTTTCTCTGTTCTCTCTTTTCTGGAGATATCTCATTACTAGGAAAGATGAAGAATAAAAAATAGCAGGAAAAAAGGTGAAACTTTTACATCCGTATCAAAGTCTATTGCGATACAATTTTTTGATAACTCATAAGACAGGTTTACAACTACATTACTTCAAAAAAATAATATTACAGGAATTAAGTAAACCTAGAGGACCGCTAACAGTAATGGTAATTTCTATACATTTAACTATTTAACTGTAATAGTTCAATTTTGCTTTCACCAATAATACTAATTTTATCAAAATAATATCAGGGCTGTTTCATTCTAAACTGTGCCATTTTATGTATTGACGAAACCACGTTATTTACAGCTTTAGGAAATTTATCTTTCGCTGTCTGAAAATCAATAAATTCATTGTCAAAATCTAGAATGAAATGACCCTGAAATAATATCGGTCTAAAACCCCGCCTTTTAAGGCGAAATATTTTTGGAGCGAAGCTCAAATCCCCCGTTACAAAAATAACTTCTGTACCTCGCCAATCCGACGGCTCCCCTATCTGATTTCTGACTTCTGACTTCGTTAAAACACTGTGTCTATGGGTAATCTGAAACAGCGACTTCTGGCAAATATTTATTCAAATAGCAGAACTCTAGTGCCGCTACGCGGAAGTCAAAAGTCAAAAGTCAAAAGTCAAAAATTAAGTCAGAATGAATAGCTTTAATACCATTTATTAGGAATGATTTTTCACTTAATGGTACTGCAATAGTAGTGATAAAAAGTATACCAACAATAGTATTCAATTAACGATTGTAATTGACAATTGTCCTAGAAATATTTATATAGATTAAATTTATTATTATAACACTATTTCAATGATTTAAAAGTTTTAATAATTGCTTGATGCTCATAAATTTCATCAAAACTTTATAAAAATGGAGCTTTGAGTCAAGAATTGATACTGTAATAGACATCTCCATAAAAGAGGCATTAGGGGGAAATAATTGATAATTTCTATGTGATAATTGATTTTATTTTTTATGATCACTAGATATGTAATAGTAATGATATTAGTCAGGTATTTATAGCATCTATAATAATTTTTTCAAATACATTAAAGACAAAACTACTAACTACTGAGAGGATATCTGAAAAGTTTTTTGATACTGAATTTTGCCCCCCTATCCCCCCAAATTTGGGGGGAACAAGAGCCAATTTGCTTCTAAAAAGTCCCCCAATTTTGGGGGATGCGCGGGGGCTTGGATGTAGCAAATTGGACTTCTCAGACAACCTCTGAAATATTCAGCTATTGTTGTCAAACCAAAAATTCCCTGTTCCTGATGCAGGAGACTTGAATATGATGTGATTTGAAATTGAAAAAAATAATCTTAGTCGGGGGTTAAAAGTTTTTCTAGTCAACTTTTAAGCCCAATTTTTATTAATATATTTACATACATTAAAAGGGTTGATTCTGCGATGAATTCCAGAGAATATCCATTGCCAACATATACCTTAGCAACACGAGAACAGTTACTAGGTTTAGACCTGCGATCGCTAGCTTTATCTCGAGTTGGTTTAGCTTTAATTACTATTGTCGATCTAATCGAACGTTTTGGCGATATGAAAGCTCACTATACAGATTTTGGTATCTTACCCCACGCAGTACTAATTGAAAAATTTTTAAATTCCTCGGTTTGGTCGCTTCATCTTTTTAGTGGCAATATTTTATTTCAAGGAATACTTTTTGTAGTTGCTTTTATTTGTGCTTTAGCACTTTTAGTTGGTTATCGTACTCGCTTATTCACAATTTTATCTTGGGTTTTACTCGCTTCTTTGCACAGTCGTAATCAAATGATCCTTAATGCTGGAGATGCTGAATTGCGTCTCCTTCTATTTTGGGCAATATTTTTACCTTTAGGAGCATATTATTCAGTTGATAGTGCCTTGAATTCTGAATCAAAACCTTTTCCTAAATCAATTATTTCAGGTGGTACTATCGCTTTAACTCTACAAATATGCTTTGTTTATTGGTTTACGGCGATGCTTAAATCTCATCCTATTTGGTGGGAAGAAGGAACTGCTGTTTACTACGCTTTAAATATCGATCAACTTGCTACTCCTCTAAGTAGCTTCATGTTGCAGTTTCCCAAATTTTTAGTCTTTGCTAATTTCGCTACTCTTTGGATTGAATTATTAGCACCTTTTTTATTATTTGTACCAATTAAAAATAGCTTTTTTCGTTGCTTAACAGTATTTATTTTTGTTGGTTTACATATTGGTTTTCGCCTTGGCTTAGTTTTAGGCTTATTTCCTTATGTATGTATTATTTCTTGGTTAGTGTTATTGCCTAGTGATTTTTGGGATTGGTTAACTGATAAATTACAATTTAAACAGATTAAAAATATTAAAATTTATTATAATTCTGATTCTAGTACATACCAAAAAATCTTAAATTTACTTTGCTGCTTTTTGTTTTTACCAAGAGAATTAGTTTTCTCAGCCCAAACCCAACCAGCAATTTATACAGCAATAAAAAATAGTAATTCATGGTTATTAGTAGAACATCAAGGCAATCAATATATTCAATTTCAGGCATTAATTTATCTGTGTAATATTTCTCCAGTATTTCGACCTCTAACTTTAGTTTTGAGTTTACCTATAATTACAACTATAGGCAAAAAAATATGCGCTGAACTCAACAATATCAATAGTAACTTTCATCAATTTATTTCCAAATTACAGTATCGGAAAAATTCAGTTTATCCAGCCAATTATCAGAATATTATTGCTTTATTGCTTCTAGCTTTCGTATTGCTCTGGAATCTTAATACTATTTCCCCCAAAATATTTCCTATCCCTAAAATAGTCAGAGCAACTAATTTAATTCTCAGACTAGACCAAAGATGGGGTATGTTTGCTCCTTATCCCTCACGGGAAGATGGTTGGTATGTCATTCCAGGTAAACTTAAAAATGGTAAAGAAATTGATTTATTTAAAAATGGTCAACCCGTGATTTGGGATAAACCATTATTAGTTTCATCAACTTATCCTAATGTACGCTGGCGTAAATATATGATGAAAATTTGGTTGAAGCGTCATGCTGCTCATCGTCTTTATTATGGTAAATATTTGTGCCGTAACTGGAATAGTAAATATAAAGGTGAAGAACAACTTGATAATTTTGAAATATTTTTTATTTCAGAAAAAACTTTGCCAAACTATCAAACTCCTGAAGTCAAAAAAGTTTCGATTCATAAACATTATTGCTTTAAGAAACCCGATCAATAGTTAGATATATCTGACTGAATAAAGATATAAATTTTTGCATAAAAAAGGGAACAGGGAATAGGGAGAAAAAATGATTTATTTGATAATTTTTACAACTATATTGCTGTCCTATAAAATGCTTACAGCAGATTTCAGACTAATGTGGTACAACTGACGGGGTAAATATTTTGTGCTTGTTCACTATCCATATTCCCATATTCCCATATTCCTATATTCCCTCTACTCCCTACTCCCTAAAACCATCAATAATATGGACCTTATATGTACTTCATATATATATTTATCAATTCTTTCCACCTACTAGACTGATACAGCTAAAACCGTGAACTCTTATTTTTGTTTCTAGGTGTCTTTATCTCCCCACCCTCCCCACACTTCCCACTCTCCCCACACTCCACCATTTAAGGTGTGTCAGTCCACTACTCCCTACTCCCTACTCCCTCAGACATCAATGAGTCAGAAGTCAAAAATTAGAAGTTAGTTGACGATTATTATGAAAAATCTCGATCGCTGTACACTAGAACTAATGACTTTTAAATTTTAACTTTTGACTTAATTCAAAAATCTATGACTACAACTGTACAAGTAAAAACAGAGTATGAAGCAATTATTGGTCTAGAAACCCATTGTCAACTTAACACCCAAACCAAAATTTTCTCCGCTTCATCCACAGAATTCGGTGCCCCACCAAACAGCAACATTGACCCAATATGTATGGGAATGCCTGGAGTATTACCCGTACTTAATCAAAAAGTCCTAGAATATGCCGTAAAAGCAGGACTTGCTCTAAATTGTCAAATAGCACCCTATAGTAAATTTGACCGTAAACAATATTTCTACCCTGACTTGCCTAAAAATTATCAAATTTCTCAGTATGACCTACCCATCGCGGAAAATGGTTGGCTAGAAATAGAAATAGTAGATGAAGATGGCACCGCAAACCGCAAAAAAATCGGCATTACCAGACTACACATGGAAGAAGATGCAGGTAAGTTAGTCCATGGAGGTAGCGATCGCCTATCTGGGTCAACCTATTCAATGGTGGACTATAATCGTGCAGGTGTACCATTAGTAGAAATTGTATCAGAACCGGATATGCGCTCTGGACTAGAAGCGGCAGAATATGCTCAAGAACTACAGCGAATTGTCCGTTACCTTGGGGTGAGCGATGGTAATATGCAGGAAGGTTCTCTACGATGCGATGTGAATGTTTCTGTACGACCTGTGGGCCAAAAAGAGTTTGGTACAAAGGTAGAAATCAAAAATATGAATTCCTTTAGTGCTATACAACGGGCGATCGAGTATGAAATTCAACGGCAAACTGAAGCTATTGAAGCAGGGGAAAAAATTATTCAAGAAACTAGACTCTGGGAAGAGGGTTCTCAACTTACTATTAGTATGAGGGTGAAGGAGGGTTCTAGTGATTATCGTTATTTTCCTGAACCTGATATTCCACCTATTGAAGTCTCCACTCAGCAGTTAGATGCTTGGAAAGTAGAATTACCAGAATTACCCGCACAAAAACGTCACCGCTATGAAAGTAAGTTAGGTTTATCTGCTTATGATACTCGCGTGCTTACTGATGACTGTAAGGTAGCAGAATATTTTGAAGCAACAGTTGCAGCGGGAGGAAATGCAAAACAAGCAGCTAACTGGGTAATGGGAGATATTACTGCTTATTTGAAAAATGAAAAAATTAGCATCACTGATATTGGCCTTAAACCAGAAAATTTGGCCGAACTAACTACAATTATTGAGGATGGTACTATCAGTGGCAAAATTGCTAAGGATATTCTGCCAGAATTATTATCAAAAGGTGGTTCTCCTAAAGAATTAGTAGAGAAAAAAGGTCTAATTCAAATTTCAGATACTAAGGCAATAGAAGCAATTATTGATGAAGTTTTAGCAGCACATCCAGAAGAGTTGGAAAAATATCGTGGTGGTAGAACTAAACTGAAAGGTTTCTTTGTTGGGCAAGTGATGAAGAAAACTCAAGGACGTGCCGATCCAAAAATGACAAATAAATTAATTACTAAGAAGTTAGAAGGGTAAATATTAATTAATAATTAATAATTAATAATTAATAATTAATAATTAGGGTTTGCTGATTAAATCTAAAAGCATTGACATATAAAGGCAAGTGCCTTTTTGGGATCGAAAAAAGTGCAAATTTTTCAGCTCTTTATGCTTAAAAAGTTAGTATTTTAGGCAAGACTTGGGCAGAAAAATCATTCTTACCGAAAAATTGTGGGTATGCGCCTCCCCTTGGATAGGGGATAATAAGCGGTCGTTTGCGCAGCATTCCGTAGGATGGGATGGCGAGGTCTCCTCGCCATATCCAATCGACTCCTGTGAAGAAAAATTTTCATGAATTTGTCAATCCTCTTCAATTCATAGAGAGGTAATTATTCATTATTCATTATTCATTATTCATTGTTGAAAATTCTTACTCCTACCTCCTCGCTCATTCCAATTTATCCTGTCTTCTCCTCCTGGGAGGGGGAGGGGCGAGGGGTGGGTTGTCTCCTGTGTCTTACCCCTACTAAAAGACTTTTTCAGCAAACCCTAATTAAACTTAAGGCCAACTTCAAACCTATGCTTCTAGCGGCTCCTGTTATAACAACAATTTCGCTCATTTTTTTTGATAGAGTTCCATTTGTCTTCCTGAAGGTGGAAACCGTAGGAATCAATGTCGTCTTTGAAAACAGAAATCCCTGTCATTTTCCTTTGATACCAAGTCCGCTTTTGCTGAAATAGCAAAGTATTAATTAATACTTTCTTCTAAAGCCTTTTTTGCTAGTCGGGTTAAATAAATAGTTATGGCAACTGTGGCAATTAAACCAACTATATTAATTATCCATTTAGTTAATTCTACAGTAGAATTTGTTGGTTGTTGAGAAGTACCAATTAAAGTAATATCACCTGCTATAGAACCAATATAAACATACATTATTGTTCCTGGAATCATTCCTAGAGAACCCAAAATATAATCTTTTAAAGAAACCTGCATGACACCAAAAGCATAATTCAAAAGATTAAAAGGAAATAAAGGGCAAAGTCTAGTTAAAAAAACAATTTTAAATCCTTCTTTCACCACAGCTAGATCGACGACTTGAAATTTTGGATGTTGATGTAATTGTTGGTAAACCCAATCGCGAGATATATACCGTCCGATAATAAAAGCTATTGTAGCGCCTAAAGTTGAAGCAAAAAAAACATAAATAGCTCCCCAGAGAACTCCAAATATTACTCCTCCTCCCATAGTTAAAACCAAACCAGGAATTAATAGTAAAGTAGCTAAATTATAAATAATTATGAAAGCGACCGGACTCCAAATACCTAGAGTTTCAATCCAGATTAATATATTTTTTAAAAGTTCCGGTAGGTTAAAATATTTGGCTGCAATAATTAAGCTTATAACTACAAGAAATAACAAAAAAAACTTGCAAAGTTTTTTGAATTTTCTCTGGGCATGAGTATTTCTAAATATATTCATTTCTAAATATTACCGAAAAAAATCCATGAATATTTCTGAATATTTCCCCTAAATGTCTTTATGAAGTTTCCCGAATTTACTGATTTTTTATTCCTTCTTCAATAACTCATAACCAAACTTTTAATGTGAAGAAATTATAAAATATCATGCTCAAATTATTCTTGTCTTAGTTAACTATGAATTTTTACTGAGAATAATTACTGGAGAAATAAATAACTAAAATCATCCCTCTCCATAGCTTAGTTTCATAAAAATACAATTGCTATACCTAAAATAATTATCACTACCTATGCAAAATTAGTTGAACATTTGTAAGTAGGGAGGAGGGAGTAGGGCATAAAAAATATGCTTAAATACTGAATTTTAAGAATATTTGATTAGCGATCGCCTTCGTTAAAATTATCAAGTCAAGCAGAGAAATTTAATTATAGTAAATCTTTAACCAAAACTTAAATTGATTTTAATTATTATATGTTATTGTAATAAATAAATTTATATATATGGAAAAAAATTAATTAAATGAATTTATATTATCGTATTTTCTGGAGTACAGCCTTAACATTAGCAAGTATATTAACCACAGATATAACTACCTTAGCTTCGGCAAAAAAGACCAGTCTTTTGATTGACTCAAACAATAATAATTCTTATCAAAATCTTGTAGAACAAGCAGAAAATTTAGCAAAAAATACAATCAATCAAGTATTTCAAAATAATCCAGAAATAACAGAAATTACTATCACCATCTTAGGAGAACGTCAGAGTCAAATAGTACCTATTCTACGTTCAAACATATCTCGTGCTGAATGGCAAAAAAATGCAGAAATTGATAACTTGACTAGATATTTTGCCGATGCCAAATATTTACTAAAGTTTGGTAATAATAATCAAGATACATCCAAAACTCAACCTCAAACTCCTGACTCTTCTCCTCAAATTCCAGCTCCACCTCCACCATCACCCAATACTCAACCTATAGTTCCTCAGCCTTCAAAAAAATCTCCCACACCACCTACATCTAAACCTCCAATATTTCCTTCTGATGAAGATGACTCCGAAATAGATGATTAATAGCAGGGAATAGGGAACAGGAAACAGGGAACAGTGAGAAATATATTTCACTGTCTAAGGTTTATTATCAGTCTATGTCCTAAACAACCCATTCTTTAGCTATCTATATGTTTTCTTGAGTGGGGGAGTGAGTAGGGACATTGCATGAAACGTCCGTACAGAGTAGTAAACATCAGAATAATATACACTTACTGGCTAAATAATTGCTCAAATTCATTCTCTCCTCAATAACTAAAACCTTCTTCAATTAAGTTCAATAATTAGACTCCATATAACTTTAATCACTCGATAAAATTGAAAGAAAATATTATAAAATATCTTCCCAATACTTGCTCAATTAGATAAATTAACCAAAAATTAAACAAGACTTTAACTAAACTTAAACAAACAATAAACTAACTATAAATTTGTTTAGATAAACTTCTGAAGGCAGTATAAAAAAACCAACTATATAAACACAATTTCTAGGTAAAAAATACTGCTAGCAATAGATTTAGAAACCGTAATCTACCACCTCTTGCACAGAAGAGAACTAAATAAAGTTTTATGTCCAGACTAACTCGTAGAAAACTATTAATGTTTTTCGGATGTAGCGCAGCAGCTACAGCACTATCACCAAAAATTGGCAATTTTTTGGGTAGTAGCTCCGAAATAGCTCAAGCTCAAACCGGGGGTCTGAGTTTCACACCACTAAAACTGGCACATCCTTTAGAAGCTTATGAAAATAACCCTAGCTTTGTACCTTTAGGAATAGGTGGAGAAGGAGGTACTATAGAAGCAGGTGTAGATGTAGCATTACAGTCCTATCAATACTTCGATGATGTAATAGTACCTCCGGAATTTGAAAGGTATGTAATTGTTGCTTGGGGCGATCGCGTATTTCCTAACCCAGAAGAATACTTTGGCTATAACTGCGATTATGTAAGTTTCATTCCTATTAATGGTAACCCTGATGATGGCTACCTATGGGTTAACCATGAGTATGTCTCTTATCCCATATCCTCATTAATAGGTGGTGATGACCTAGCTGGTTTCCCCACAACAGACCAACTTGTACTAGGTTTAGATTTATCTCAAGAGAGCTCCTTCACCCGTGGGGAATTTGCTTATAACCAAGGTGGATCTATTATCCGTATCACTAAAAGTGGTAATGGTCGTTATGCTACTGTCGCTGATGATGCTAACCGTCGAGTACATCTATTATCTGGACTAGGAATTAACTCTGAACGTTCAGATGGTTATCAAAGCGTTACATCTTGGGGTCCAGCTAGCTATCAGACTGGAGACCAAAACTTCTTAATAGGTACTGGACCTGCTGCTACTGATGTATTTCCTCTAAGTTCTGATGGACTTGGTAATCGAATTATTGGTACAGCCTTCAATTGCTCTGGTGGTACAACTCCTTGGGGCACAATTTTGACTGCTGAAGAAAACTTCCAAGGTAGCGTTACAGAAGGCGTATTACCTAACGGTACTCAAACTGGTTATGATGAAGATGAAGAGATAGGTTTTATCTTTGGTTTAGTCGGTGAAAAGTATGGCTGGATGGTAGAAATTTCTCCAGCAGACCCAAGTTTCCAAAACAGGAAACATACAGCTTTAGGTCGTTTCCGCCACGAAAATATTGCATTTCGAGTAGAAGCAGGCAGACCATTAGTAGCATATATGGGAGATGACCGTCGTGGTGGCCATACTTGGAAATTTGTAAGTAATGGTACTGTTTCTAATCCTACTGACCCAAATAATAGTCAATTATTTGAGAGTGGGACCCTTTATGCTGCACGATTAAATCCTGATGGCTCTGGTCAGTGGATACCCTTAGTTCCTAGCACTCCCACTAATCCTCTATCACCAAGCGAGATTGCTCAAGCTGAATTAAACGCTTTTGGTGAAGCTCAAAGAGATGGCCGAATTCGCTTACCTCAACGTGCTGGTATTCCTGGAGCAGAACAGGATGGTGGGTCTTTCATTGTAGACCTGACAAATGAAAGCGTATTATCTAATTATCAGGGAAGGACTCTAGGAGATTTTTACACTAGCCAAGGCGCTATTTTATGTGATGCTTTCTTAGCTGCTAACTTAGTAGGAGCTACTCCTACCTCTCGTCCTGAAGATGTAGAAGTTCACCCTGGTGATGGAAGTGTATTTATTGCCTATACAGATAATGCACCTGGTGGAGATGGATATCCAGATTCCAGAATATTTGTTGTGAGTAAATACTCAGCAGATATTAATGCCGTTCAACAATTTGGCGGTCTGTACCGAATCATTGAAACGAACAGCGATGCTACAAGTCTCACCTTTAGTTGGTCAGTTTTTGAGCAAAGTGGAGAAGATGGTGCTATTAACGGTGCAGGTTTTGCTAATGTGGATAACCTAGAAATTGATACTCTGGGTAATATCTGGGGTGTAACAGATATGTCTACCAGTAATCACAATGGTTTCCGAACTGGTGCTGCTGGAGAGCTAAGAGATATTGACCATACTGCTACTGGAAATGTTTCTAGCTTAACAGGGGTATTTGGTAACAACTGGTTGTTCTATATCCCTGTTGTTGGAGATAATGCTGGATTGGTTGTACCTTTTGCTTATGGCCCTCCTCGTTGCGAAATGACTGGACCATACTTTATCAGGAATGGAAATGTAGATGAGACTCTACTATTAGCTGTACAGCATCCAGGGGAAAGCGCACCTATTGGAGATGGAGTTCAACTAGGTCGAGATATTGAAATGTTAAGTCTGGATGGCACAAGTTTATTCACTCAGCAGCGAAGTGTACCTCGTGGTAGTAATTGGCCTAGTAATATAGGTTATACAGGTAACCCTGGAGGTAGTTTTAATGGTTTGCTACCGCCAAGACCTTCTGTAATTGGTGTTACTCGTAGGAACGGTGGTGCCTTTGTTTAATATTTTAGCTTGACCCTAGAAGGTCTAGTAATAGACCGACACAGTTGAAATAGCACTCAGCAGTCAGCGGTCAGCTCTCAAGGCGTATGATGGGGGATACTTAAGAGAAGCCGCTCCGCGTCTACAAACCTCCATCAACGCACACCACGCCCTTTTTCAAATAAGCTTGGGGGATGTCGAACCCGCCGATTTTAGCTGTTTGCGTAGCATCCCGCAGGGAAGCGCTGATAGCTGAAGCGCTGATAGCTTGTTAAGCTTGACGCGCCAGTAGTTTCAAACTTATTCCTGGAGATATTTAATCAAAAAAAATATATATGATTATTTCACTAAAAGTAGTATCATATTAAGATTGATAACTTGTAACAGAAGGAAAAACAAATGGAACTATCTGATTTCATTGAGAAGAAATTGAATGATTATGCAAAATCTATAATTGAGGGAAGTGCAAAAAAAGATGAAATTGCTCTAGGTGAAATGACTTTCTACATGACTTTACGTAGAGCATTAACTGGAAAGGCAACCCTTCAAGATATTGGTATGTTGGATGCCATTAACGATACTTTACAAGAAAAAGGAGTTATCGAACCAGGAAAATCCTTCTACAAATAAAATTTTCAAAAGTTTTATCTGCTGGAGGGAATTTAGAGATTAACAATGCCACTCCTTGAATTTTGCATTAGACATCTCCAGAAAAGAGGGAGTAGGCAGTAGGCAGTAGGGAGAAATAATTGATAATTTCTGTGTGAGAATTGATTTTATTTTTGATTTTTGGAGATGTCTATTAGAAAAAAATGGTGAAATTTTGCCATTGCGCAGTTTTAACTTTGTCAGTCCGCTACTTTTGATTTTAAGCACCTAAGTAAAATATATTATTTATCCTTAACCTCTTCTTTCATAGGTACAGGAAGTTGAGAAAAATCTGGTAATCTCACAAGCTCCTTTTCTTTTTCTGTAATTGCCAATGGCAAACGTAGAGGTTCAGATTTTTCTTCAATTAAATAAGTAGCTATAGGTAATGTCCTTTCTAAATCATCCAATGCTCTAGGAATTACCATTACAGCATTTAAATCTCCAATTCTTTCTGCTTCGTGCATTCCAGCTTCCACTGCCACTGCCACATTAGAAACCGAACCCCGAACAATAGCAGTACATAAACCTGACCCTGTAGTTTCATAAGCAGTCAACTGTACATCACCAGCTTTGAGCATTGCGTCACAAGCTCCCACCATTGCTGGAAAACCTCTAGTCTCTATCAGACCAACTGCCTTATTTCTAAACTCAGCAGAAACTCTACCTTGAGATAATTTCAATAAAAGACTGCCAATAGGTAGTACAGCTTCTAAATTAGGTAAAGGTCGAGGAATCACAGTATGAGAAATAAGTTGTCCAAATTCTTTCGCTGTTTCTGCTCCAGAGTCTATTGCTAAACGAACATCAGCAACACCACCGCGCACTACTGCAGTACAATATCCACTACCAATTTTTTCATATCCTACCAAAATAACCCCAGATGACTTCAGCATCATATCAGCAGTACCAACTATGGCAGGAAAACTCCTAGTTGTTATTAAACCAAGAGCTGAATCTCCAAAATTGATTGGCGATTCTAGAGATTCTAGATTATGGTTATTGTGGGTTTGTATTTTCATTTTCTACCTCTTTGACTTAGGCGTAGCAGTGAACCCACCTAAACTCTCTTCAAAATTCTAGCTGATGGTCTTTAGAGCTACTTCAAGAAATTTTTATATAAAATCAAAAATATAAATTAATATAGTTTACCCGATTAGACTTTACTTGAGAAAGACGAAAGAGATTTTGAATAATTTTTTGTCCCTACATGAGAGTCAAGTTTTATCAGTTAGGTCTCTACATTTCCTAAATTATATTATATTTTTTTTGAAAATAGCAAGCCCTTTATTATCAAAAAATAGTTATATTGTCAACTATCCAAGGGCTGTTTACCTGCTAAAAATATGCCTAAAAATGTGCTGCTCTAAATCAGATTTTTTAGTTTATCTCAACTAGCATTAATAAACAGTAACAAAAGTTTCTATTGCTCTCAGCATCTGTGTTTCCCTTCTCGCTATTACTTGTCTAATCTTCTTCATCGGGAGAAGAGCTAAGAGAATTTTTATGAGGAAATAAAGTTTTTATCATCCTATTTACATGATCTTGTCCGTAGATTGGAGGTTTTGTGGTTTCAGGTGCTTCTTCTTGTAGTTTAGTTTTAGCCTGCTCAATTTTATTTTGAGTTTCTTCTTCATTTTGAGTATTTTCTTGGTCTGGTGATGAAGAAGTATTTGTTAATTCTTGATTAGTAAGAGCATGAGAATTATCATTTTCAGGTTCATTTTTTTTGAAAAATTGATAATTACTGTTTAGTCCTTGATTATTAACTGAATAATTGAAAGTACTCTTCTGAGAGAGATTTTCTTCTCTAAATTCAGAACTACTGCCTAATTCCTGATTGTTATCTGGATAATTAAAAGTACTTGTTTGAGCAATATTTTCTTCACTAAATTCAGAACTACTGTCTAATTCCTGATTATTAACTGGATAATTAAAAGTACTTGTTTGAGCAATATTTTCTTCACTAAATTCAGAACTACTGCTTAATTCCTGATTATTAACTGGATAATTAAAAGTACTCTTTTGAGATAATTCTTCTTCACCCAATGGAGAACTACTGCCTAATTCTTGATTATTAATTAGAGGATTAAAAGTACTTGTTTGAGAAATATTTTCTTCACTCAATGGAGAACTAATGCCTAATTCCTGATGATTATCTGGATAATTAAAAGTACTCTTGTGAGAGATTTCTTCCTCACTCAATGGAGAACTAATGCCTAATTCCTGATGATTATCTGGATAATTAAAAGTACTCTTGTGAGAGATTTCTTCCTCACTCAATTCAGAACTGCTGCCTAATTCCCGGTCTACTGAAAAATCATCATTGCTGTTAGTAGTAGTTGTTATTTGTGGTGTTAAAACTGTTTGAGATAGAGCTGTAGTAGAATTTCCTAAGATTTGTCGTCCAGACTCTCCTATAATAGAAGTCGGTGGTACAACTTGATTTGGTTCAACATCATGTTCTATAATCGTTGTCACTGAACCAATACAGGCATTAGCCCCTATCTTACTCTTACCAACCACTAAAACTCCTGCACCAATGGTGACTCCTGACTCAACTTCAATGTTGCCCTGGTAAGCATGGAGAATAACCCCCATACCAATACAAACTCCTGTAGCAATAACTATCTGACAATCAGCAGCAGCTTGGAGAATGACGCCAGATGCGATCGCAACATTCGGCTCAATTTTTACATCACCACTAACAAAAGGCTCAGTATTTTCAATTGGTTGTAGTGGTGTAAACTGCATAAATACTGCTCCATAAAACTCCTTTCAACTATCGGACTGAAAGTCAAAAGTCACAACTTTGAACTTTTGACTTTCTGGTTTTTTTTACTTAGCCTTACCGTTAGGTTGCTGAATAATCATTTCTAAAACACGGCGTTTAGCTTGAGGGTCGATACCGATTAAGCGGACATATTCTCCCTCATGTTGAGCTAGAGTTTCCTCAATAGCTGGGAAAACATCAGCATCACGTTTAGCATCTATTTGAGTATCAGTTTTCCAAGAGCTAGTCTTGAAACGGCGTTGGTCTGCATACTCTGTACCTATTTTGTAGCCACTAGCAATCAAAGAGCGAACTTGTTCTACAACCTCTTGAGTTAGCTTCTGGGTACTAGCAGTAGCTGTTACACTACTATATGCTGGTTGATAACTATTGCCTGCTCCATTAGAAGTTGTAACTTGAGCTGTAGCAACTCCTTGACGTTTGCCATTTGGCTCCTGAATCAATACTTCTAACACCCGACGTTTGGCAGCGGTATCAACACCAATTAAACGTACATATTCCCCACTATACTGTGCCAAAGCTGCTTCTAATTCCTCTATTGCTTGTGCAGTAGTCTGTGCCGATATGGGAGCGCTTTGCCAAGAGCTAGTCTTAAAGCGACGTGCATTAGCGTGTTCTATGCCGATGCGATGTCCTTGATTAAAGAGTGAACCCACTTGAGCTAAAACTTCCTGACTTAATCCTGTATTGACTGCACTACCTTGACTGGTTTGAGCAGTATTATAAATAGGAGGCTGACTATTGCCTACTCCATTAGAAGTTGTAGCAACTCCTTGGCGTTTGCCATTGGGTTCCTGAATTAATACTTCCAACACCCGACGTTTGGCAGCAGGATCAACACCAATTAAACGTACATATTCCCCACTATACTGTGCCAAAGCTGCTTCTAATTCCTCTATTGCTTGTGCAGTAGTCTGTGCTGAGATGGGAGCGCTCTGCCAAGAGCTAGTCTTAAAGCGACGTGCATTAGCGTGTTCTATGCCGATGCGATGTCCTTGATTAAATAGTGAACCTACTTGAGCTAAAACGTCCTGACTTAATCCTGTATTGACCGCACTACCTTGGCTATTTGCAGGAGTTTTAGCAGTGAAAGAGGTAACAGCAGATTGCTTAATTGGGCGATCGCCTGGTTGTTGAACTAATGTTTCTACAACACGACGCCTAGCTACAGGGTCAACACCTATCAAACGTACATATTCACTGCTATGTTCTGCCAAAAACTGTTCTATAGCTGGTAATACCTGTGAGGCACTGGTTTCTGAAATAGTCGGACCATTTTGCCAAGAGCTAGTTTTAAAGCGACGTTCATTAGCATACTCGGTGCTAATTTTGTATCCTTGAGATAGCAAGGAGTTTACTTGGTCTGCAATTTCTGGAGTTAACCCTGTGGTATTTGTTGTAGCAGACTGACCTCCAAAAGCAGCGGGAACATTATAGTTACCAGTAGTCGATTTTTGAGCAATTTTTTTGCCATCAGGCCGTTGAATCATAATTGGAGAAATTCGGCGCTTGGCTTTGGGGTCAATACCAAACAGACGTACATACTCTCCAGCGTGTTCTTCGACACAAGCTTCTAGAGCTGCTACTACTTCTGAGGAATTTTTGCTTTGAATTGGAGAACAAGTTTTCCAGGAACCAGTTTTGAAGCGACGAACATCAGCGTGTTCTGTGCCAATATCGTATCCCTGGGATACTAGCTGTCTTACTTGAGCAACTACTTCTGGACTTAAGGAGCCAGTTGCTACAGAAGATTTGTAACTGTAACCGTTACCGTTACCGTAATTACTATTCATTTCAGTTTTAATAGGTGTAATACAGGAGATATTGTCTGCACAGAGATAACCTTGTCGTAAAGATTCGTTAATTCCCACCACATGATGGCTAAATTCCAGATCTGCTGGTTGTACGTCTGGCAAACGGTCTGCTTGCTGTTGATTTGTAATAATTGCTCCTGAAGGTACATACTTACCGGGAGCAATTTCTACGTCTTGGATGAGAGCATGGAGCATCACGATGCAGCCTTCACCAATACGGGCATTAAATACTGTAGAGCGAAAGCCGATAAAAGATTCATCCCCGATATAGCAGGGGCCGTGAATTAGGGCTTTGTGAGTGATAGAAACATCTTTACCTATCCATACAGAATAGTGTTGGTTGTCGTCTCCTACTACTCTTCCTTGTTCTAGGCCGTGGATCACTACTCCATCTTGGATATTGGTTCCTGCACCGATAAAGAAGGGAGTTCCTTCATCAGCACGAATTGATGTACCGGGAGCTACTAATACATGAGAACCGATACTAACATCTCCAATTATGTTAGAACAGTAGTGAACGTAAGCTGTCTTATCAATCTTGGGCTTCGCCAAGTCTTTTGACCAGGGGGTCGGTGGAGCCGCTTCGTTGCGACGTGGCATATTTTTTTTCTCCTTAAGCTAAATGTTGGGTGTTGGTATATTAAGTAAATGTCTTGCAGTTCAAGATTTCAACATCCAACTGTTAAGTTTTAGACAGCATTTTCCTAGACATTTATCGACAACTGTGGACAAAATGTAACGGAAAACGTCTAAATACAGAAGCTCTGCCCGAATTTAGCAACCTACGAGCAACAGTTGGTTTGCAAGGTTGTAATGGTTTTTTGTTTGTATCTATGACAAAAACGTAATTAGTATTAGACATTGTGGTGTCTAGTCCTTTTCAGTAAAGTGTTCCTCTATCATGTTGGCCAGGCTTGTTCATGCTTCTGACACTATCGGTACAAAACCCACTTCCGATTATCGCACTTTAACGATTTCCTTAATCAGGAGCGACTATGAGTATGTTGGAGTTCGCATACGGTATTCGTGACCTGCCAACGTAGTCAGTACTGACTCGATCTGCAACCTTTGAGAGACAATCTTAGAAATGTCCTTTCTTTGGCTAGGTTTTTCAAAGGTGTTTAACGATATTGGTCTTTTTTACCGTAGATCATGCTATTGTCCACCGTGATTGTGTCAATAATTGCGACTACTCTGGCATCTATAGGCAGTTGTTCGCTACGAGGTATTTCACGAGCTGCTCCGCCGCGACTCACCAAAACCCATTCATCTATTCCGGCTCCGACATTATCGGCAGCTACTTCATATTTAGGCAGTGGATGGCCTTCTTCGTCTATGAATTGCAGCAGAAGTAGCTTTGTTCCTTGTAAACTAGGCTCTTTTTGGGTGCTAACAACAGTGCCACGAACTTTGGCAATTTGCATGATCTCTAATTTAATTACATGATTTCAGATATTAGATTTTAGATTGAAACTTCAAAAGTTGTTTTTCACTCTCAGTTTGATTATGTGCTAGAATTTATTCACTAATATTTCCTGCTTCTACCCAGAAGTGCCAATTTTTTCTAGCCTTGAGGAAGTCATTGTCATGCTTGACTGCCATAACATACCCTTCAGCTTTCAGTAAATATTGACTAATAATCACTGAAGGCTTTGATATATTAATAGCTGCATCCTTAAGATATTTATCACATCTGAAAAACTGCAGCTTTCAGCGATCAGACTAAAAACAGAAACTATTTTACAATTCTACAGTCAGGATTGAGGATTTAATAAAATCCAGAAGTTCACTAATGGAACTATATCTGTTGAAGGTATACTCCATTTAACTCTTGTAGATAATAAAATCCTCATTCCCAGGAATACAGCTTTTCAAAGTAGGAAACTAATCTACTACTGTTTTTCTCTAGGAAACAACTTCTAGGTAAATTATCTTTTTCCGTTCAATCTCAAAACCTGCTATCTGCAATCAAGTTATGGTCTGTTTACTGGACGAATAGAAGATGTGCTGTCACGAAATTGTTCTACTTCTTCTGTATAACGAATAGGTAAAACATACTCTAGGTTTTCATGGGGACGAGCGATGATATGGGTAGACATTGTTTGGCCTCCATTTACCCGCTTGACGTTATCAACTCCTGCTGCTACTGAAGCTTGTACTTCCGATACATCTCCGCGAATGATTACAGTTACCCGACCACTACCAATTTTTTCATAGCCAACAAGGGTGACTCGTGCAGCTTTCACCATTGCATCTGCTGCTTCTACGACTGCTGGAAAGCCTAGGGTTTCTACCATCCCGACGGCAATTGACATTATTCTTACTCCGTGATATTCTTTTACTTTACTTGTATATGTATTGACTTTTCCTAGCTATAGTTATTTGGAATAATAATTGCTTTTCCAAATAATACCTTAAGTTGGGGAGCGATTAATTCCTAAATTTACTAGAATTTTAGATGATAATTTTTGCAAGCTTTCCCTGGAATGGGCAATCTCTTGATAATGATTGCCCTAAAATCTTAGGGTAAAGTTGGTGTTTTTTTCTCACAGAACCTAAAGCAGGATCTTAAAGCTTGTGAAAGTCAAGCATTCTTAGTTACAGATGTATATGTTTTGATCTGCAAAATTACTTAGCTCTAAGACTTTAATCATTATTGTTACTTTTATCTGCAAAAAAAAAATTTTTATCTACCAGTTCTAGTCAAAATATTTGTAGTAATTCTCCCTGCCTCAAATGAGTCTTTCTCACTAATAAGTTCGGAACTGATCGACTTCCTCAGTATATCGAATTGGCAATACATATTCTAAGTTTTCGTGGGGACGAGCAATGATATGAGTTGATACTACCTCACCACCGTTAACTCGTTTGGCTGATTCTATACCTGCAGCAACAGAAGCTTGTACTTCCGATACATCTCCTCGGACAATTACTGTTACACGAGCACTACCAATTTTTTCGTAACCGACCAGAGTAACTCTAGCTGCTTTAACCATCGCATCAGCAGCTTCTACTACCGCTGGAAACCCTCTAGTTTCAATCATTCCCACCGCAATTGGCATTTTTTTTTCTCCTATTGACCAATAGTTAACTTAAGCATTGAGGCCAGTGTTGTCTCCAGATAGTTTTCAAGGGAATTCCCATTATTATGATTAAATCTATCAAATGCTATAGTTTTAGCATAGAGAAACATGGCATCGTTGACAATAGCAACTATCATCATAATTCATAATTGCAGCTATATAGAAAAATAAATTCCCTAAGATTGAAATCTTTGGACTTAATTATGAATTCAGCGATCCTCAACCTCCACAGACCAATCCTAAATTTTTTTTTATTACTTTTGGAACCAACCTCCGTAAGCAGAAAAAAATCAGTATATATACTCACTAATAAGTAGAACCTATGTTAATAATATATATTTATTTTTAACAGTAAAAGTAAATAAATAATAAATGATAGAATTTCTGACTGAAAACTGTTGGTGGATACCTTTTTATGCATTAGTTGGAGCAATTTTGACTTTACCCTGGTCAACAGGGATGATCCAACGCACCGGACCACGGCCAGCAGCTTATTTTAATATCTTGATGACGTTAGTGGCCTTTATTCATGGCTCCATTGTTTATCAAGCTGTCTGGAGCCAAGAACCACGAGAAATCATATTCAACTGGCTACAAACGGCAGACCTCAACTTGTCTTTTGCCTTTAATATCTCATCTGTAACCGTTGGAGCAATGGATGTTGTGACGTGTTTCAGTCTATTAGCCCAACTTTATGCCTTGGGATATTTAGAAAAGGATTGGGCGCTAGCCAGATTTTTTGGACTAATGGGATTTTTTGAGGCAGCAATGACTGGCTTAACAATTAGCGACTCTTTGTTCATTTCCTATGCTTTGCTAGAAATGCTGACTCTTTCTACTTATTTGTTAGTAGGTTTCTGGTATGCTCAACCCCTAGTCGTAACAGCAGCTAGAGATGCTTTTTTAACGAAGCGGGTGGGAGATGTTTTACTACTCATGGGAGTAGTTGCTATATCAGCTTTGGCTGGAAGTATGAATTTTAGCGATTTATATGAATGGGCTGAAAGAGTAGAACTTTCTCCGATTACAGGTAATTTGTTAGGATTGGCTTTGATTGCGGGGCCAATAGGTAAATGCGCTCAATTTCCTCTGCATCTATGGTTGGATGAGGCCATGGAAGGGCCAAATCCAGCTTCGATTTTGCGCAATACTGTGGTGGTTGCTATCGGAGCTTATGTACTGATCCAAATGCAGCCGATTTTAATTATTGCTCCTATAGCTCTAGATGCATTAGTGGCGGTTGGAACTGTAACGGCGATCGGAGCTTCTCTAGTTGCTCTAGCTCAAATTGACCTTAAGCGTGCTTTGTCTCATTCTACTAGCGCTTACCTGGGTTTAGTATTTATTTCTGTTGGTACGCAATGGACTGGTTTTGGCTTGCTATTACTATTGGCTCATTGCATTGCTAAAGCCCTATTATTTATGAGTGCTGGGGGTGTAATATTGACTACTAATAGCCAAGACCTTACAGAGATGGGGGGGTTATGGTCTCGAATGCCAGTTACTACAAGTTCTTTTTTAGTAGGCACTGCAGGTTTAATAGGGTTATTACCTTTAGGGGGTTTCTGGGCGTTACGACAAGGTTTGGATGTGTTTTGGATTATCGATCCTTGGGTTGTACCTGTTTTGTTATTTGTTAATTTTTTGACTGCTTTAAATTTAACTCGTGTTTACCGTTTGGTGTTCTTGGGTGAATCTCAACCGAAAACTAAACGCGCACCAGAAGTTCCCTGGCCGATGGCTGTGCCTATGGTATCGTTAATTATCATTACTCTACTAACGCCGATAATGATGCAACGGTTATCACTATTACCTGACTGGGGTTATATTAATTTAGCTGTTGTCATTTTGTTAGTTACATCTGGTTTGATTGGTGTGATTCTTGGCAGCACGATGGAGTTAGGTAGAAGTTGGTCTCGACCGGTACAAGCTCCTTTGCGTTTTGTTCAAGATCTGCTTGCTTATGATTTCTATATTGATCGCTTCTACAATGTAACTGTGGTATTTGCAGTTGCTCAACTCTCAAGGTTAAATGCTTGGATAGATCGTTATATTATTGATGGAGTTGTTAATTTAGTTGGCTTGGCAACGATTTTTAGTGGGGAAGGTTTGAAGTATGGGGTGTCTGGTAAAGGTCAATCTTATGTGCTTACTATTTTGATAGGGATTAGTGTATTGGGGGTTTTGGCGCTTTGGTTGATTGATTTTAGTTTTTGAAGTAAGGAAGAAGGAAGAAGGAAGAAGGAAGAAGGCAGAAGGGTTATAGCTGAATTTGAAAACGTTTTGGTATTAGTGCTTTGACTCAAGTTCTTATCCATAAATATTCAAATATTTCTTCCTGTTGCTTATTCCCTATTTTCTGGAGATATCTATATATATCAGGACTTATGCAGTAGAACGTATTTCTGTCATTGCGACCGACAGGGAAGCAATCTCAAACCCTACTTTTTCGTGCTTCGTGCGTAGGTCCTATTATATTAAACCTAAGTGTTGAGTCTTTATAACGGTTTTCACAAAGGTAAACTACAAAACTTGTGCCCTCTGCTTTTACAGCGGTTTTCAAATTGATTAACCATATCTTCACACATCAAACCTTGTAGGTATGTTCCATGGAAAGTCCCTACTGTGGTCTACCCAAATGGAAACCGCTATAAGCCAAAATCTCTGTATTTTACAGCGTATTCCACTTTGATGAGTTACACCTACGCGAGCAAGATGCTCGCACTGATAGGATTGAATTATTAATATCTGTACTTCATATACTTGGAATTTGCTGTATGTTAATTAGGGTTTGCTGATTAAATCTAAAATAATTACCATATAAAGGTTTTAGTCTTTTTAGGTATTGAAAAAGTACATGGTTTTCAGCTCTTCATGCTCAAAAAGTTAGCACTTTTAGCGCATAGTTGGGCAAAAAAATTCTCCCCTGCTCCCCCGCTCCCCTACTCCTTAAAAAAGACTTTTTCAGCAAACCCTAATTAAAACTTTCTACTCCCTATTTTTTGGAGATATCTTATGAATAACTTTTCCCCTCAAACTGAAAAACTTAATTTCTGGACGAAATTAGCTTATGGTGCTGGCGATCTAGGTCCGGCAATTTGTGCTAATATCCAGGTATTTTTCTTACTATTTTTCTTTACTAATGTTGCTGGTTTGCCTGCTGGTATTGCGGGTAGTATTTTGATGATTGGTAAAATTTCTGATGCTATTAATGACCCGATAATTGGGGTGATGAGCGATCGCACTGTTCATCCTTGGGGGAGACGTTATCCTTGGATGGTTTTTGGTGCTATTCCTTTTGGGATTTTATTTTTTTTGCAGTGGATAGTTCCTAGTACGAATCAATCTTTTTTATTTTGGTACTATGTGATAATTGCTATTTTATTTAATATTGCTTATACGGTTGTTAATCTTCCCTACGCTGCTTTGACTCCAGAGTTAACACAAAATTACCATGAACGAACCAGTTTAAATAGTTTTAGATTTGCTTTTTCTATTGGTGGTAGTATTCTTTCTTTGGTTCTTGCTCAATTAATTTTTTCTCTTTTCCCAGATAATCCTATTCAACAATATTTAGTGTTGGGTATTGTCTGTGCAATAATTGCTGTTTTACCTATTTATTGGTGTTTTTTGGGGACTCGTAAACGGACACTTTCTGTTAATAAAAAACAGGAGGAAGGTAATAATGCTAATTTACCTATTGGTGAACAAATTAAGGTAGCTTTTAGTAATATTCCGTTTTTATTTGTAATTGGAATTTATCTGTGTTCTTGGTTGGGAGTGCAATTAACTGCTTCGATTTTGCCTTACTTTGTAATTAACTGGATGGGGTTACCAGAAGCGACTTTTCCTCAAGTGGCGATCGCTGTTCAAGGTACTGCTTTAACTATGTTATTTGTTTGGAGTTTTGTTAGTAAAAAACTGGGGAAAAAAGCTGTTTATTTTATGGGTGTTTGCTTGTGGATAATTGCTCAGGGAGGGTTGTTTTTTATTCAACCTGGACAGGTTGGTTTAATGTATTCTTTGGCAATAATGGCTGGTTTTGGAGTATCAACTGCTTATTTAGTTCCTTGGTCAATGATTCCTGATGTTATTGATTTGGATGAGTTAAATACTGGGCAAAGAAGGGAGGGAATTTTTTATTCTTTTATGGTTTTTTTACAGAAGGTAGGGTTAGCTATTGGATTGTTTTTGGTAGGGGTAGCTTTGGATATTGCTGGGTTTATTGAAAGTGTTCCTGGGGAGACTCCACCTATTCAACCGGAGTCTGCACTTTTGGCAATTCGTGTGGCAATTGGTCCGTTGCCTACTGTGTTTTTAATTGTTGGATTATTGTTGGCTTATTTATATCCTATTACACGGGAAGTACATGATGAAATTTTGTTGAAATTGAGAGAAAGAAAAGAATAAGAAGGTGTTAGGTGTTAGGTTTTAGGTGGTAGGTGATAGGTTTTAGATTTTAGGTGGAAAGTCTAATAGACATCTCTAGAAAAAAGGGAATAGGGAATAGGGAATAGGGAAATAGGTATGGAGGGGGAAATAATTGATGATTTATGCCGATAATTGATTTTATTTTTAATTGTTGGAGATGTCTAATAGACATCTGGTGACAAATAAATAAACCTTTTAATTATAGCAAGCTTTGGAGATAAAACTTCACCCTAAAAAAACATTTTTTGTGCCTTTTTAGTCAACATATATTACCGAAAAATTGTGGTCTAAAACCTCTCTTTTTAAAGGGAAAAAAAAAGAGACTATTCCTGATGTCAAGCCTCCTTATTGCAGAGGTACTGATAACTGAAATGACCTGTTGCCTACTCCTGCAAAAAATCTATATCTTTTTCGGAGAAGTCTGATGTTAAAACAAGTAACTTTGAAAAATTGGAAAAGTTTCCGTCATGCTGAGTTATATATTGACCCTTTAACAGTTTTAATTGGTACCAATGCTAGTGGAAAATCTAATGTTGTTGATGCTTTGGATTTTTTGAATAGTATTATGCAAGGTACTTCAGTAGAAACGGTATTAACAGGAGATCGCTTTACTCCAGGTATTAGAGGTGGAGTTGAGTGGGCAGTTAGAAAACCTGAAACAAAATTTAGTTTTCAAGTATTAGTAGATGGCGAAAATGAAGCGGGTGATTATCTTTATAAAATTACTATAGAAACTCAACCTACTATACAGGTAATATATGAATCTTTAACTTTGATTGATAGTCAAAAACTCTCAGATAGTAATTCATTTCAGCAACTTTCTTTGATCTCCTCAACTGTGGTACCAGACGGGGTAAAGTATAAGCTTTTTGAAGCAGATAAAGAATATATTGAAAAAATTTATCCCAATCCTAATCCTTGGTTGGATAGTTTTACAACACAGATTCCTTGCTATGGATTTGATAATGTTGATCAAATTATGCTTGCCGAAAGTATAGTACCAAATCTTCTCAAAAAGATTTTTATTTTAAATCCCATACCTTCCCAAATGCGGGATTATTCACCCCTATCAAAAAAGTTAGAAAGAGACGGTTCTAATATTGCCGGAGTTTTAGCAGCATTACCAGAAAAACAGAAGGCTGAAGTAGAGGAATATTTATTAAAATATCTGGCAAAATTACCAGAGGGGGATATGCGAAAAATTTGGGCTGAAACTGTAGGAAGACTAGGTCGCGATGCCATGCTTTACTGTGAAGAAATCTGGCATTCTAATCAAGAACCAATGATAGTTGATGCTCGTGGAATGTCAGATGGAACTTTACGATTTTTGGCAATTTTAACAGCTATGTTAACTCAGCCAGAAGAAAGTTTAATTGTTATAGAAGAAGTAGATAATGGTTTGCATCCTTCTCGTGCTGGATTACTATTACAAATGTTAAGAGAAATTGGAGAGCAGCGCCAAATTGATGTTTTGGTTACAACTCATAATTCTGCTTTATTAGATGAACTAACTCCAAAATTTATTCCTTTTGTGATGGTAGCTTATCGAGATAAACAAACTGGAGAAAGTCAGTTAATTCCTTTAGAGGATATTGAAGATTTACCGAAGTTAATGGCATCAGGAACTTTAGGGAAAATTGCTAGTAAGGGTTTGATTGAGAAAAGTCTCAAAGCAGATTAGAAAGTATGAAAAAAGTGCTAATTATTGATACTTCAATTCTCTGTGTTTATTTGGGTATACCTGGGAAGGAAACTTGTGGGTCTGAAGATAATAAATGGGATAAAGTTAAAGTCTATGAAATCTTGGAAAAAGAGGAGAAAGCAAAGACTATTTTTGTTTTACCTTTAGCCACAATTATTGAAACAGGTAATCATATTGCTCAAGCAAATAGTAAGCGTTATGAAATAGCTAAAGAGTTAGGAAATTTGATGAAACTAACTGCAGATAATCAAACTCCTTGGGCAGCATTTATAGAACAGTCAAAGTTATGGGATACAGAAAATTTGAAGGATTTAGCTGATGAATTTCCGAATTTTGCTAGTCAAGGACTTGCATTGGGAGATGCTACAATTAAACGGATTGTTGACTATTATTTTGAGTCAGGAGCTGATGTGGAAATTTTCACTGGGGATAAAAGTTTAAAATCTTATGAACCCCCAAAACCTGAACTGATTCCTAGACGCAGAAAATACAAAAAATAAAGCAGCAATATTTACATTATTTGTAGATTAATAAGATTTAATTTTTAGCCATAAGCTATGATAAAACTATCGTCGATCTAATATTATATTCGGTTAAATATTTATAATAAAAAACTGGAACTTTGTAGGTTGGGTTGAGGAAGGAAACCCAACAATAATATTGTATTTGTTGGGTTGCGCGATCGCTTAACCCAACCTACTGTATTATAACTGGAACTTTGTAGGTTGTATTGAGGAAGAAAACCCAACAATAATATTGTATTTGTTGGGTTGCTGAATCAAAGAATGAATCTTTTTTGGCATAGGTAAATCTCATATTTAATACTTTTAACTTGTTTTTTCTCCAAGCTTACAATTCATCGCACAAATATGTAACACCATCATATTGTATGTTTTTGGTTGCGCTACTGCTTAATCCAACCTATTGTATTATAATAGTTGAAAAAGTTGGTTTAAAGATTCAGGAGTAAGGATTAATGCCAGCTAAAGACTTCTATCACGATATAGTAACAAATGCTTTGATTAAGGATGGATGGATGATTACTAATGACCCCTATATTTTGAGTATTGGAAAAAGAGATTTGTTTGTTGATTTGGGAGCTGACAAATTACTTTCTGCTGAAAAGGGTTTGAAAAAAATTGCTGTGGAGATTAAAAGTTTTACTAGCTTATAGCTAGTGAACGACTTAGAAAAAGCATGAGTTCATTAATGGATAATTGATAATGGATAATTGATAATTACCTCTGGTTAAAACCATTCTTGATTGAATATAAAGAAATATCCTAGGACTTTTTTTTTTCCTTAAAATGGTCGGCTTTAAACCAGAATTATTTAATTATTAATTATTAATTATTAATTATTCGGTAAATATATTTTATACTACGATATTATACAAGATATTGAACCGGAGCGGTTACTATATTTAGCGATTACAGAAAGTATTTTAGAGGAGTTTTTTACCGAATAATTAAGGTTTAAAGCCTTTCCTTATAAAGGAGAAAAAAGAAAAAATTTTCCCTACCACGTCAATCCTATTATTTTCAAGGAGAGGTAATTGTTAATTATTAATTATTAATTATTAATTTTTGAATGAACCTATTGGTCAAATATTATTAAAAAATCAAAGGCTGAGTTTAATAACTTTTGATGCAAAACAGGAGGTTATTTGTGAATAGATACCATAAATAATTATCATCAAATTATTACTAAAATTTTGGGAGAATATGCTAATTTACCCTATGCTCACGGTAACTTAGAACGAAAGTTTATTGTTGGTGAAGACCACAAAAACTATTTATTATTAAAAGTAGGATATTTAAAAGGAAAAAGAGTTCATGCTTCTGTGGTTCACTTGGAAATTATTAATGAGAAAATCTGGATTCACGAAGATGGATTAGAAGATGGAATTGCGTCAGATTTACTTATGGCAGGTATTCCTAAAAATAAAATTGTATTAGGTTTTCATCCACCGGAAGTGCGACATTTGACAGAATTTGCAGTGAATTAATGGTAGAAGGAAGAAGCAAGAAACAAGAAGCAAGAAGGAAGAAATTAATATTGAAAAAAAGGAAAAAATGATAGAGATAACTATCTAATATCAAATCCGGTAGCATCGGTGTAATTAGATAGTTAATTTAGGAGTCAGGAGTCAGTCCTCAGGAGTCAGGAGAAAAGAGAATTTAGAAAGATTTGCTCTTTAGGTGAAGATGAAAATTTTTTTATACCGAATTAAGCGGATTTGATATAAAATCAACTGGAATCTCTATTTGTCAGCATATCCGATCAACTTTTTGTAGCATTCTTTTTTCACCCTTGGTATAACAGGGAATGAATAAATAAACCTTTGAATACTTTGACCGAATAATTAATAATTAAATAATTATGGTTTAAATACTCCCATTTTATACCAAGTTGAAAAAGAATATGTTTGAATAATAAGTGAGATAAAAATATTTCGCAAGAAATTTTCCTTTGACAAAAAAGAGAGTTTACTACCTAAAAACTGGTATTGAAGCAATTCCCATGTGACTCTGTCCTCCTGACTCCTAAGAAATATCCTAGCTATTTGTAGCAAAAATTTATCAAATTGGTATTAAGGGGAAAAAAAGAAATAACATTTCCTTATATTCAATTCCGTAACGGTTTTAACCAGAGGTCATTATCAATTATCCATTATCAATTATCCATTAATAAATGAAGAAATACAGACTTTTCGTACAGCTATTTCTTTCTGTTTTTTTTGATTGGTTGATTAATAATACTAACGTATTTGCCTCTGAATAAAGAGAATTTGGGTGATATTAAAGCTCAAAAGTTGTGTAATATCATGTCCGGATAATCAACGATCAAAAAACCTTCTCCCTTTGAAGTTTTCCTTTCCTTCTGCCTTCTGCCTTCTGCCTTCTTTTAATCACACTTAACTAAATTACCAGCAGAAACAAACCCAGATAGAGGAGAAGTAATTTCTACCCACCTACGTTTTTCTCCATTTCGGTCGGGAATTAAACGATAATTTTCCACAAGGGTAAGCTGACTATCAACAGGTACTTTTCCTTTATATTCGGAGCGTCTAGTAGCATTTGTCCGTACTGCTAAACCCCGTGGTGCTTTTTTACTATCAATTTGACGACATAAATTTCGATCTACTTGTGATGTAGACTCTGTAGGAGATGGTGTTTCTGTAGGCAAATTATCAACAGAATTATTTTGGGTGGAAGGTTCCGTTGAAGTTTCTGTCGCTACTTCAGAACATTCTATTAAATTATTTTCATTGCCTGGAAAACCTCTAGAAACAAACCCCGAAATAGGAGCAGTAATTTCTACCCAAGTTCGACCTGCTGGACCTCTAATATTGCGATAACCTTCTATTAATTTTACTTGTTGATTTGCATTTACTGTACCTACTGTGGGAGAGTTTGGAGTTGGTCTTTTTTGAACGATTAAACCTTGTTCGTCATTAACTTGACGACATAAACTAGCCGTTTCTTGAGATATTTGAGCTATTTTAATAGTTGTAGCGATCGCTCTTTTGGGAACACCGAGGGCGATCGTTAATATTAATGTTAGCAATGCCACTGGTTGACGCATATTTTTGTCAAAATTTAAAAGTCAAAAAAAGTTGATGTAGTTTATCAAATAAATATTAAATCCAGTAGTGGACTGTTTCACCTAAAATAGTGCGTTAGAATTGTCATTGCGAACGACAGTGAAGCAATCTCTAGTGGATTTCCTATTGCAACATTTAATTTGCTTGCTCTAGTCCCCCAATTTTGGGGGATTTAGGGGGTTTGGATATAGCAAATTTCTCAGACAACCTCTAATGCGGATTAGTTGAAAACTTTTGGTAGGAATTTCCCCCTAAACTTCACTTCAAAAATTATTGGACTGATAACTGATAACTGATAACTGATAACTGATAACTGATAACTGGAATTTGCCCCCCTAGCCCCCCAACTTTGGGGGGAACAAGAGTCTATTTGCTTGCTCTAGTCCCCCAATTTTGGGGGATTCAGGGGGCAATGCCGATCACTATTTAAAACTGCTGCAAAAAACGTAAGTCGCTGGCATAAACTCGCCGAATATCATCTATTTGGTGCAAAACCATGGCAAATCTTTCTACGCCAAAACCGGCGGCAAAACCTGTATATTTCTCTGGGTCATAACCTACTGCTTCTAATACGTTGGGGTCTACCATTCCACATCCTAATACTTCTAACCATTTGCCATTCCACTGCAAATCTACTTCTGCTGAGGGTTCGGTGAATGGGAAATAGCTGGCACGGAAACGAATGGGTAGGTCTCCAAACATTTGTCTGAGGAATTCTTTGATGGTTCCTTTGAGGTCTGAAAATCTTAGTCCTTCGTCTACTGCTAATAGTTCTAGTTGATGGAATACTGCTGCGTGGGTGGCATCTACTGTGTCCCGTCGATAAACACGACCGGGAGCTATGACTCGGATAGGGGGTTCGTGGTTTTTCATGTAACGGATCTGGACTGAGGAGGTATGGGTCCGCATTAAGTTACCGTCTGGTAGGTAGAAGGTATCTTGCATATCTCTAGCAGGGTGGTCTGGTGGTGTGTTTAAGGCTTCAAAGTTGTAGTAGTCGGTTTCCATTTCTGGACCTGTGGCCACTGTGTAGCCTAAGCCAATGAATATGTCTAGGGCACTGTCTATGAGGTTATTGAGGGGATGGATTTTTCCTTGGGGACGATATACTCCTGGCATGGATACATCGAGGGTTTCGCCTTGGAGTTTGGCTGCTATTTCTGCTGTTTTGAGGTTTGTCCGCTTTTGGTCTAGGTTGCTCTGGATGGCTTGTTTGACTTGGTTGGCGATCGCTCCTACTTTTGGTCGTTCTTCTGGGCTGAGTTTGCCCATGGCTCCGAGGATTTTTGATACTTGGCCTTTTTTGCCTAGGTAGTTAATTCTTAGTTCTTCTAATTTTTCTAGGTTTTCTGTTGTGGCGATCGCTTCTGTTGCTGTTTGGCGTAGTTCTGTTAGTTGGGTTTCTATTTCTGTCATTTGGGTTGCCATGGTTTGTTATTTTGTTTGTGCTTTACTGTAGAATCTTTTTTAGTTGAATAAATAGTCATGCGTAGGGGCGAGTGACACCCAATATAAGTATTTTATCTGATTTTTTATTAAAGTTCAACCCGATTTTTGAGTCGGTCGGGCTTTTTTGGGTGCTTCTCAGGATGTCTTTGGTAGGGGTGTTAGCGATAGTATGGTTTGTTATTTTTGTTTGTGCTTTACTGTAGAATCTTTTTTAGTTGAATAAATAGTCATGCGTAGGGGCGAGTGACACCCAATATAAGTATTTTATCTGATTTTTTATTAAAGTTCAACCCGATTTTTGAGTCGGCCGGGCTTTTTTTTCGGGTGCTTGGCAGGATGAAGTCTATCAAGGCGCTAACCTCGGTTTAGGAAAGTAAAAAGACAATAACAATAAAAATCAGCAGAAAAATAGTTTCAATCCCTAAGTAGGGATTTGGTTTGGGAAAGCTCTATAAAAAACTCTAGATGGGAAAGGTAAGGAAAAGTTTCAATCCCTAAGTAGGGATTTGGTTTGGGAAAGTTTTTTCAAGCATTGGAACTATGTTGTTAGCTGGTGTTTCAATCCCTAAGTAGGGATTTGGTTTGGGAAAGGTAACCGGAGAAGTATTGGGACAACAGGTAGAGTTATGGTTTCAATCCCTAAGTAGGGATTTGGTTTGGGAAAGACTATCATGCCTCTATTTGAAGATCAGGACACTTGGTTTCAATCCCTAAGTAGGGATTTGGTTTGGGAAAGTTGAACCCAAGGTCTTAAACCGGGTGAAGCAATTATGTGCGTTTCAATCCCTAAGTAGGGATTTGGTTTGGGAAAGAAAACAGTTTGCAATGATATACGAAGTGCCCGAAGTGTTTCAATCCCTAAGCAGGGATTTGGTTTGGGAAAGTTATGAACAGTCAAATTATAACCGTAACCTACCTGTTTCAATCCCTAAGTAGGGATTTGGTTTGGGAAAAACTCCAGTAATGTCACTTCAACAGATGACATTGTTTTGACATCTCCAGGGGTTGAAACACCCTGGATTCTGTGGGAAATCCACCCCCATTTGGGATAAATCCACATTTGCTTCAAGCCTGAAGGGCAGACTTCTAAACTCCTCGGCGTAAATCAAAAATTTAGCTGTGGGCTTACTTTTTTTATAGCTTTCACGAGTGGTTTTACTCAATATATTGGAGCAATCTTCTCGCTGTCCTAGCTGCCTGCTTGCTTTTCCTGGGTCATGCTACGCAAACAGCCGTCGTAGGAAATCAATTCCCCGTCTCCTGTCCACCGGAATTTCACCGCAAAGCGCGGTCTTGTCATAGCGACAAACCTTGTTCTTACTTGCTATTTCTAGTATAGCAGAATTTTACTCCGGGTTAAAACCCGCGTGTCGTTATTCTGCCAGCCGTTAAAACGGGCGCTGCGTACTTCCTTCCGACGCTTTTTATGTTTCAATCCCTAAGTAGGGATTTGGTTTAGGAAAGAGCTACGATCTAGAAGCACGACACAGCAAGGGTTCCAGCCCCCAATATACACGCTCCTTTGATTAAAATGTCAACAAGGAAAATTTTGCCAAAATGACAAGGCTCAAACCCTTACTATACAAGGCACATACACGGGTCAACGAGATAATCAGGGTTTTGCTAACGCAAAGCTTCGCTAACAGCGATTCTCGGAGGCGCGTATGTGGGGTACCATGCAAAGATGAAAAACCATCTTTTAACAACTCAATCCACATAATAATTAACCTAAAGAATATTACTATTCATTTGTCGAGGTTCTTTATACCTTTGCTCATAACTCCTACCAACAAAATTTGTCAATGAAATTTTTCGTAGCTTTATCAAGATTTATCTAAAATCTAAAATAATTAGTCCCAAATGACTCCACTCTTCAACTTTCCGTCATAAAATTGTGTGTGGCGAATATAGCACTATAAGAATTGGGCGCGGACATTTTTCAATCCTAAAACCCTTTTACAGTTTGCTATTTTCTATTCCCTATTCCCTGTTCCCTATTCCCTAGCGCCTAGCGCTATAATTCTTGCTTCAATATTTTTTATTTTTCAAAAATGAAACTATTAATAAGTAACGACGATGGCATTTTTGCAGAAGGTATCCGGAGTTTGGCTAATGGTTTAGCAGCAGTAGGCCATGAAGTTTTTGTAGTTTGTCCTGACAAAGAACGTTCAGCCACGGGTCATGGTTTAACATTACATCAACCTATTCGGGCGGAAATAGTCAAGTCTATTTTTGATGATACCGTCACCGCTTGGGCCTGCTCTGGGACTCCTGCCGACTGTGTAAAACTAGCTTTATTTGCCTTACTAGAAACTCAGCCAGATTTAGTATTAGCAGGAATTAATCATGGTCCGAATTTAGGAACAGATATTTTATATTCCGGAACAGTTTCTGCTGCCATGGAAGGAGTTGTGGAAAACATTCCTAGTATTGCTTTTAGTCTTGGTAGTTATACCTCTAGAAATTTTGAAGTTGCTGTAAATTTTGCTCAAGATTTGGTGAAAAAAATTGAAAATGAACCTTTAGCTAATGTAATGTTGCTAAATGTAAATATTCCGGCAGTTAAAGAAACAGAAATAGCAGGAGTACAAATTACCCGTCAAGGAGTTCGTCACTATATAGATATATTTGAAAAACGGGTCGATCCACGAGGCAAAACTTATTATTGGTTAGCTGGAGAGCTACAGGAAGATGTGGAAGAAACCAATGACCGCTCCTCAGTAGAAAAGTTATCAACAGATGTCCAGGCAATGCGTGAAAAATATATTACGATTACCCCCTTGCAATACAATTTTACCTATGGTAAACAACTAGGCTATCTCCAAAAATGGAAGATTGATAATTTTCGTCAATAGGTGACTTTTATGCAGTAGAAATTAAGGCTAAACTATAAAAGAATAGGCAAGATAATCAAAATTGCAGATCAAAAAAACTCATCTAGGTGAGTAGTGAAAAATTTCGTTGATTGAATAAAAATAAGTATGAGCGCTCCCACATCTAAGAGTCATTATGTTACCTGCCCAATTTGTAATCGCTCCAGTGCCGCACGACCACTAGAAGTATTTAATGGGCTATTTACTTGTCCATATTGTCATTCTCATCTGGTAATTAGTTGGAGTGGCCATTATGTCAGAGACCCTCTGGTTCTCCAACAGCTAGATCTTGGACAAATGCTGAGGAGGCAAAGTAGACCTTTGGCAAGATTACGTCGCGATTTGAGCAGGCAGTATTTACCTATAGTTGTGGTGATCGGGAGTGTCATATTGTTTGGAGGGGCGATCGCTTCTCTAAGTAAGTTTGATTTTCAATTGGGTATATTTGATGGAGTCTTAGAGTCGGTGCAAGAAAAAGAACTGTTGAATAATCAAAATAGTCAGTAGTTATTGATTTATACTATTTCTTTGATTGAAGAAGGAAGAAGTGTATGGGGACTTAAACCCCAATCAATTATCAATACTGTGTAGACGGGGGGTATTAAACCCAAAAGAATAAGATAAACCACGGTTTTTCAAGTAATTCTAAAGTATTTGATAATTCCTGATTGCCGATTTATGATTGCCAAAATATTTTGTGTTCTACTCAAATGAATTGTGTTTTAAGGAGTCAATAAAGTTTATTTGAGGAGTTAATATACTTATGTTAGAAGAAAGTGAAATTGTATATGAAGTTTTACAGGAAAAAGACCTAGAACAAACAATTAATTGTTTGGTTGATGTATTTCCTAGTGCAGAACCTATTTCAAGGGCACTTAAACTTACTCCTAGTGAGTTTTATCCTTTTGCTGAGATGGTTTGCCAAAAAGCTGTGGCAGAAGGATTATCTCATATTGCTAAAGATTCTGTTACTTCTGAAATTGCTGGGTTTATTATTTCAGAGAGTTTATCAAAGGAGTCGTATGAAGAAATAGATCAAAGTATTCCTCAAAATTTTGAGGTGGTTTTCCAATTTTTAAGAGAACTAAATGAGCAGTACGAGATTAAGAAAAAAGTCGTTAATAGCAATATATTTCATGTCTTTTTATTGGGAGCGAGAGAACAATATAGGGGTAGAAAGATTAGTAATAAATTAGTTGAAAATAATCTTAAGATGGCAGCTCAAGCAGGATTTTCTAAAGCAATAGTAGAAGCTAGTGGAAAGATATCGCAGCACATTTGTCGGAAGTATGGGTTTGAGGATAGAGCTTCTCTAGATTATCAGACTTATGAATATAAAGGAGTCAAAGTATTTGAGGGAATAAAGGAGCATGAAAGCTGTATTTTGATGGAAAAAGTTTTCGGCGTTGGTGAAGCGCGTGTATGATATTAATCAATTTTATTTGGGACTCAGGAGTCAGGAGTCAGGAGTCAGGAGGAAAGAAAGAAGAAGAAAGAGTTGTAGAAGGAGAAAGTTTTTTGTTCACGCTCTTATTCGGAGAGGATATCATACCAAATTGATAAATATTTGCTACAAATAGCTAGGATATTTCTTAGGAGTCAGGAGTCGTATGGGAATGGCTTCAATACCATTTTTCATATGGGAAATAATTTTTTTTGTCGAAGGGAATATCCTTTCAACAATTAATAATTAGGGCTTACTGATCTAATCTAAAAGTATTTACAGATAAAGTTTTTAGGCTTTTTGGGGTCGAAAAAAGTGCCTAGTTTTTAGCTATTCATTCTCAAAAAGTTAGTATTTTAGGAACATAGTTGGGCAGAAAAATCATTCTGACAATTCTTGCTCCTGCCTCCTCGCTCATCCCCATTTATCCTGTCTCCTGTCTCCTACCCTCACCCATAAGACTTTTTCAGCAAACCCTAATTAATTATTAATTATTACCTCTCCTTGAAAACGTATAGGATTGACTAAAAGGATTTTTTTTCTTTTTTCTCCTTAAAAGGAGAGGCTTTAAACCTTAATTATTCGGTAAAGTATTTTTATTTCTCTTACTATTCATAACATTCTTTTTTCAAATTGATATCATATCAAATCCGTTGGCTTGGGAGTAATATAATTCTGTTGATCGTCATACAATGTGTAAGGGCGAATGGCCATTCGCCCCTACAGTTCTTTAATACTGAATAACACCGATGCTACCGGATTTGATGTCATGCCTCTTTTTACCAACGCTAAGTTTTCTAATAAATATAGGGGTGGAAAATAAATAATAATTTTATCTTTTTATTTTGGGTTTAATTCCTCACCGTCAACGGGGGTGTTTACAATTGATTTAAATTTGAGTCCCCATTCATTTATTCTTCCTTCTTCAATATTTTTCAAATTTCAATTTTGCTTTCTCTTGTGACTAATGCCCACCCTTTGACAGTCTTCAAAACTTTCAGATTTTCTAGGGTAAGGTTATTCAAATTTGATGCTTGAACTAATAGATATGGTTGAGAGTGACTTTGCCATTGTTGTTGAATTTTTTGTGGTCCGACACGCTTGATGAGGCGATCGCTATAAAAATTTAAAGAGGGACGGTCTTTGGTATCGAAGGAGTAAATTATCTGACCGGGGGGTGTATATTTCTGAATCATTTCTCCGACTGGTTTGACTGGATAGTCTTCTTGTAATTCCCAGATCCAATGGGGGGAATTAACAAAGAGCAGGAGTGAAAGATATGTTCCCCAAATTAAGATTGGCAAAAACTGACGGTCTTGTTGGTTTAATAATATGGTTGCTATTGTCATTGTCAAGGCAATAGTTATTGAGATTAACCGTAAATATAAATCTGGTTTTGTCTGATTTTCCTCTCCCAGATGAAAAATACCGCTGAAGTAAAGCCAAGCAACCCAAGTTAGTAAGGCGAGGAGTGCAAAAATGGCTACTACTAGACGGTGATAAATAGTGGGGATACCTTTAGGATGTTTTTTACTCTCACCTTGAGTATGAGGATATTGATAAATTGGAAACCGAAAGTATCCCAAATCTACTGGAAATTGATGCCAAATTTCTGTCAGATAAGTACCGACTGCTAGAGCAAAAGCAGGATAAATAGGTAATACATACCAGGGGAGTTTGGTATTCATCAGGGAAATAGCTAATAAATATATTCCGCTCCAGACCAAGACTAATTTTCCCCAACTGAGATTCCGATTTTTCCAACTCAGATATAGTCCGGGAAACCAGAAAAGCTGCCAGGGGAAAGTATATTCTAGAATTTCTAATAAGTAATACCAAATAGGTCCATGGTGACTACCTACGGGTTGCCAAATACGTTTGAGAGATTGATGAAAAAAGTTGGCATGGAAAAATTCTATTCCGTAATGGAAAAATTGAGCTGTGTACCACAGAAATACTGGGAGCATTCCGAGTAGGATACCGCCCCAAAAATATTTACAACGTAATAGTCGGGGAGTATCCCATAAGAGAAAGAAAAAAGCGATCGCTCCTAATAGTAATCCTAAAATTATTCCTTTTGTTAGGGAAAGTAGTGCAAAACTCAGACCAATAGCTAGAGAATAACGGAGGTTACGACGCGATCGTAATACGCACCAAATCATTAGTAGAAAAAAACAAAGTACTGCCCCATCTAACATTGCTAAACGTCCATGTCGCACGACTGGCAATAAAGTTAAGTAGACTAAAGCAGAGAAAATTGCGGGGGTGCGGGGGCGAAATAATTCTCTAGCAATACTATAAATTAAGGGTACAGAAAATGTTGTGAATAAAGCAGGGAATAAACGTGCAGTTAATTCATTTACTCCGGCGATATTGTAGACAAAAGCGATCGACCAATGTACTAATGGTGGTTTATTCAAATAGGGAGTATCGTTGATAGTGGGGTAAACCCAATTCCAATTTTTTCTGGTTATTTCTCTAGCTACTTGAGCGACTATTCCTTCATCCCAGTCTCGCAAAGGTAATGTGCCTAAGTTAGTAGAAAATAGTAATAACGCTGCTAATAATAAGCTGGCAATTATAAGTAAATCTATATGGGGATTTTTGTTGGTGAAAATTTTATTAAACATTTATTCAATGAAAAAGTCAAAATTAGAAGAACAATAACAATAATGATTACTGAAAATTAGAGCAGATTTTTTTATCTCCTTAAAATGGAAAGTTTGAGACCTTATTTTTTGACCGCTATCCTAAACTATAAATAATTTTCAATATTTAATGTCTAAACTTCACAAACCAAGAGTAATAAATTTGAGTTATTTGTCCAAAAAAGCCAATAGGTAATTCTGTAGTTTCCCTTGATTTAGTAATTAACAAGGAAAACTGTACTCTCAAAAAATATAGTATAGTAAATTATATCAATCATTGGATTGTACAATAGTTAATATCAAATAGACTACCAGAAAAAATCTAGTATATAAAATAGCTTGATGTAGTCTTGAATTTGTGGAACAATAATAAAATTATCGCCGTTTACCTCTATTTTATTGCCAATAATTATTTACCAGTATTAGGAGCAGAAAATATATGAATAAAATCAAAAAAATATATTACAAAAAAAACGATATTTACTCAAATAATATTTGAGTAAATTTTACTGTTTTTACTATTTCCTATATCGACTAATTTATTCGGTTATTTAGTTGTTATCGCTGGATTTATTATGACTAATATTTTAGTAATTAAAACTTGATTTTTTCCGAAAAAATGGGTATTTTTATTAAGGATATTGGCGTTTATCTGTTTTTTTTATCATGGCATTTACTTCAGCAATAATTCAATTATCATTGAAATCACCGAATAATTAAGGTTTAAAGCCTCTCATGAGCAAGGAGAAACAGCGGTGGAGGGATGGCTCCGAAACCTGCGCCATATCCAATCGACTCCTGTGAAGAAAAAATTTTTATGATTAGTCAATCCTCTTCTTTTCAAGGAGAGGTAATAATTAATAATTAATAATTAATAATTAATTGTTGAAAACCTTATTAACCTACCTATCTTATTCTGGCTTTATATGTCTATCGATTATCGCTATAGGAAGTCATATTTTCACTAAAACCAGAGTCGATGCTGATGTAATTAATGGAGGAATTTCCATCTTCTTACTTTTAGGATTTTTATGGTTTAGCTTATATAATAGAGTTGTTGGGAATTAAGCTAAAAAAATGGCTAAAACCTTTATTAGTCAACGTTTATAGTGTTTTTTAACCCTCCAATCCTGAAAATCTTATATCGTAAGCTTTTGAGGCTTTTGAATTTTTATTTCCCAACAACTCTAATGTTATCTTAGCAATCGATCCAGGAGCATTTCAAAGTTCATCATTATTAGATGCGGAAAGTGATTATCAACTTTTTTACTACAGTTTTACAACATTAACAACTTTAGACTATGAAGATATTCTACCCATTAATAAATTTGCTATTACCGAAAAATTGTAGTTTAAAGCCTCCCCTTTTAAGGGGATAATAAAAAAAATTTTTCATTATTAGTCAATCCTCTCCTTGAAAAGAAGAGGTAATTATTCATTATTCATTATTCATTATTCATTATTAATTGTTGAACTTAGCTATTTCAGAAGCGATTGTAGGTTTAATGTATCCTGCTGTTTTTATTTCTAGATTAGTTGACCTCTATACTGCTAAATTAAAAGGCGATCGCCACGAAAGCGAACAATAGACATGTCCAGAAAAGAGGGAATAGGGAATAGGGAATAGGTCTGGAGGGGGAAAGAATTGATTATTTCTGTACCATAATTGATTGTATAGCGCTGTGCGCAGGCAACAGGCAACAGGCAACAGGCAACAGGCAACCCACCCCTCGCCCCTCCCCCTCCCAGGAGGAGAATAAATTGCTGATAATATAAGACTTTTAGCTATTTTGCCCCTCCTGCAATTTGTAAATATACCAGCGCTCATTCCTATATTTTTTATTGTTGGAGATGTCTAATAGTTTGAGGAGAAAGATAAACAAATTTTTCTATGGCAATGAACCTGCTTTTCTGAGGAGAAAGTGCTACAAAAAATCAAATAATGGTTAAATATTTGGTAGTCCTGTAGATGTAGTTATTTAGGGTAGAGATAGGGAACAGGGAACAGGGAACAGGGAACAGAGAATAAAAAGGCAAAAAGATAACTGTATTTCACTAATTTGAGAAATGCTATACTAGCAGAATTATGTGAATAAAATTTAGTAGTACTGTTAAAGATAGTGATTTTCTAAAAAAACGGTGTTTACAATTGGTTTTGTTTTGAGTTCCTATCCATTTTTTCCTTCTTCCTTCTTCCTTTTTCCCTCTTCCTTCTTCCTTCTTCAAATCAATTAAATTAATATGAACTTACCTGTAATTTTAGATATTGCCATTGGTTTAATTTTTATTTATCTTATTTTTAGTTTACTAGCTAGTGAAATCCAGTCAATTTTGACAATAATTTTGCAATGGCGAGCCACTCATTTAAAAAAATCAATTGAAGAGTTAATTGCGGGTGAACCTTATCTCAGCAAAAATAATTCTAAATCTAGTACAGAAATTGAAAAAGTGCAAAAACTAGCTAATTCTCTATATGAAAATCAATTAATTAAAAACCTTAACTATAGTGGTAGCAAAGGTCCATTAGAAAGAGGATTTCGGAGAATAATTCAGATCCTTGGTAATTTAAGTCGGGCTGTGACTGGAATTAATAATGTTTTTGATGCAGAAAAAACTGCTCCTTCTTATATTCCGTCAGATACATTTGCTGCTAGCTTAATTGACACTTTGAAACTTCAAGAATTAATGCAAATTATTAGTGAGAATAAATTAAGAAATTTTACCGATAATATTTTGGTAAATATCAAGAAAATATTAGAAAATTTGAATATAGAAGATACAAGTAAACAGAGAAATCTTCAGGCTGAATTTGATAATTTGCATCAAGAGTTGAATCAAAATATTCAGGATTATAAAAATAATTTGGCAAATCTTGATTTAACATTAAATAGAACTTTAAATAAGCTAGATTTATACACAGAAAAATCTCTAAAACATTTGCCAGACATAGCTTACCTAGAATTTAGTAGCCAAATAAATGTAGTCAAACAAGTATTAACAAATCCCCATGAAAGAAAAGTTTTAGTAACTGAAATGGAAGCAAGCTTCTCTAATTTATTGAAGTTTTTGAGAGAGATAATGGAAATAGGAAAAGTTGTTCAAGCAGATTTACAAAGTAATAATGGGAAAATTCACCAAAAAGTTATTGATATGATTGAATTATTGCCTGAATCTTTACAACAAAGTTTATATATTTTAGCAAAACAAGCGACAACAAAAATTTCAGCAACAGGTAATGCCTTATATCAGTTTCAGAAAGAAATTGAGAGATGGTTCGATAGTGGAATGGAAAGAGCAGCTGGTGTTTATAAGCGTAATGCTAGAGGAGTTGCTTTTTTGATTGGTATTACTATTGCTATAGTTGCTAATATTGATACATTAAATATGGTTGATAATTTATCAAAAGATTCTTTGATGCGGGCAACAATTAATAGATATTCCCAGGAATTAATCAATAATAATTCTAATCCAAGTGAGTTAGAAATAGGGGATATTCAAAATCAGGTAAATGCAGCATTAGACAATTTAGAATTACCTATTGGTTGGGGTCAAAAACAAACAAATAAAGCCTCAATTAGTCAATCAATTAGTTATTTAGAAGGATTAAAAAAAGTATTGGGTTGGCTAATTAGTGGCATAGCTATATCTATGGGAGCGGATTTCTGGTTTAATTTATTAAAAAAGATTTATAGCATTAAAAAATAGGATTACCGAATAATTAATAATTAATAATTAAGAGTTGATAGTTGATAGTTGATAGTTGATAGTTAATAATTATTCATTCAACAATTCACGCCTTGAAGCCTCCCCTTTTAAGGGGATAAAAGCGGTCGATTGGATATGGCTCCGAAACCTGCGCCATATCCAAGCGACCAAGAGAATAAAAAAAAATCCTTTTAGTCAATCCTATCCATTTTAAGAAGAGGTAATTATTAATTGTTAATTCTTAATTGCTGAACTTTATTGTTGAGCAGGGGAGTAGGGGAGTAGGGGAGCATGGAACGTCTATCACAATTTATTTATTTTTCGGAGATGTCTAATTTATATCATGTCCGAATTTTTACTTCTTCCTTCCTCCCTCTTCCTTCTTCCATAACACAACTAAAAAATAAAAATAATTTGTAAATGCCAATCTAAATCTTGACGAATAATTTCTATCCTACTAATAAATTCGCGTAAGTAAAATCTCCTTTCTGACTCAGATAAATCCCACCAAAATTGGGTTATGCAAACTGCTTTAGCAGTCTCTAATAAATTGACTGGAGGTAACTGGTTAAGTTGACTTTGTAATTGAGAAATTTCTGTCCTAATTTTGTAGGTACGGAGTTCAGCAGTTTCTTGGTCAAGAATGCCATTTTCTGTGAGATTTGGTAGCTGCAAAAGAATATCTTGCTTATCAGAAATATCCTGTTTAATTTGACTCTTAATTCCATCCATATTTGGCATTTCTAAAGCAGCGATCGCCGATGGTAAATCTCGACAAATTATTTCTATAGTTTGTTCCAAAATTTGTTGATAAGCTAAAGCTTTACATTTGGGTTTGCGGGAACAACTTTTGGGACGCAAATAGAGATATTCTTTTTCTTTGCGAAAAGTAGTCACTTTCGCCGTAATCATTGGAGACTGACATTCTGTGCAGACAACTAAACCTGCTAGAGAATGGGGAGCGCTGGCAGTGCGCGGTGGCATTCGGCGGTTGCGTCGGAGCAAACGTTCGACTTGAGCAGCTTCTTCTCTGGAAATTATGGGAAGATGAGTATTAGAGATGACTTCATTATTTTGATATTGTAAGTCACCGCGATAAACGGGGTTGGTTAACCAACGTCGTCCAGTGGTAACGGAGATTTTTTTGCCGTATTTTTTCTGAATATGGCGCACAGCACCGCGCAATGAGGCAAACAGAAGGAAGTTTTCAAAGAAGTCTTTGACAATGGGAGCAGCACTTCTGTCCAGAGTGTAACGGTCTTTACCTCGGCGATATCCGTAGGGTGCTTTACCTGGTGGGGGTATGGCTTTGATGCGGTTGCGAGCGTGAGCAGTGCGAATTTTGCGACTGTGTTGGTTTTGGCGTATTTGGTTGAGGAGTCTGAGTAGGTCTATTTTGCTTGGCGAGGTGTTGTTTGGTAAGTTGGGATTGATGTTGATATCTGAGTCGAGAGGAATAATTTGGATATTGAGAGATTGGAGTTTTGTGAGGCGATCGCATACTTCTTCTACAGAGTCTCCTAATTCTTCAAGTTTACGAATTAAGAGATAATTAACTGCTTGAGTTTGGCAGTCGAGTAGGAGTTGTTGGAGTTGTTGGCGATCGCCTAAGTCGTGATAAATTTGGTCAACTTCCCACCCCCAAGTTGTCGGGTCTGGGGCAGTTTCAAATAGGGGGTTTGTATATGAATAGGCAATAATTCTCACAAGTTATCTTATTGTTGACTTAATTCTATAATATTACCATCTGGGTCTTGAGTAAATAATGCAGCTCTACCGGAAGCGCTCATTTGAATAGGGCAATTATTGGCTAATAGTTGTGATTTTGCAGTATCTATATCAACTACAGAAAATGCTAAATGTCGGTTCCTACCTAATTTTTCTGAGTTAACTAGATCGGGGATTACTTCCGATACTATCAGATGTATTTGGAAGTTGCCAACTTGATACCAAGTACCGGGAAAATTAAGGGAGCGGTCTACTTTTGGGAGTTTGAGAATTTGACCATAGAAATGTTCGGCTTTTTCGAGGTCTGAAACTAATAGAGCAGTATGAAGGGGTTGAGTTATTTGCATAGTTTATATTATGGATAAGTAGTTGGCTATTTATTAATTTTTACATCTATATAATACACTTATTTACAGCACTTTTTAGGAAGCGTGAGGTACAGTTTTAAAATTAATCTTTTTTTCCCTACTCCCTACTCCCTAAAGTCCTAAAATTTTGTACCTCATGAACTCCAAAACTGCTGTAATTGAGAGAGCAAATCTATTTACTGATAGTGGAATAGATATAGCAGTAGAAACAAAGGGTACGGATATATCAAAAGCTTAAAATTCAGACAACGTGAATTTTTTCCTTCTTCCTTCTTGCTTTTTCCTTCTGCTATAAATATTGATGGAAACTCTTAACAAAAAAAGCACAGGAATTAACACCTATGTCTTTAGTATGAGAAAAAATTTATGCGTAAGTCCTAACAATGTTGATATAGCAATGAGCGCTGGTATATTTACAAATTGCAGGAGAGGCCAAAGAGCTAAAAGTCTTATTTTATCGGCAATTTATTCCCCCAGATGAGCTGTTGCCTTCCGGAGCTGTTGCCTGCGCACAGCGCTATAACTTGCCGCTCCCAATTAAGTAGAAATGAGATATTACTACTATTTTTTGATGTTGTTGGTAGGACTTGCCGACATACAGAAATTCTATCTGCACTGACTCTAATCATCATTGAGTGCAAAAAAGCCTCCTAGTATTCTTAAAAATATCTAAAGTTTTTGAGACAAAAGACTACCAAGAGGTAGAAAGGTTATATTCACAACAAAGTGAGGAAAAAATTTATGGTAACAGCTACAAGACCAGAACAACAGGTTAAAGTCGGTCCCACCAAACTATTAATTAATAACGAGTGGGTAGAAAGTACTTCCGGCAAACGCTTTGAAACAATTAACCCGGCAACAGGAGAAGTTATTTGTGACGTTGCGGAAGCAGATGCACCTGATGTAGACAAAGCTGTAATAGCAGCTCGCAAAGCATTTACCAGTGGCGACTGGCCGAAAATGTCTGCTACCGAGCGAGGCAAACTCCTCTACAAATTAGCAGATTTGATGGAACAAAATATAGAAGAGTTGGCAAGACTGGAAACCCTAGATAATGGTAAGCCACTCAATGACTCTCTCAATGCAGACTTACGTTTATCCATCGCCTGTTATCGCTATTATGCTGGTTGGGCAGATAAAGTTCAAGGCAAAACTATCCCTATCAATGGTTCCTACTTTTGCTACACCCGCCACGAACCAGTGGGAGTAGTCGGTCAAATCATTCCTTGGAACTTCCCTCTATTGATGCAAGCTTGGAAACTTGCCCCAGCATTGGCAACAGGTAACACATTAGTAATGAAAACGGCCGAACAAACACCATTGTCAGCCTTCCGAGTCGGCGAGTTAGCGATCGAAGCTGGTTTTCCTCCTGGTGTAATAAATATTTTGTCTGGTTATGGCCCAACTGCTGGTGCTGCCATTTCCCACCATCACGATATTGATAAAGTTGCCTTCACTGGTTCCACAGAAGTAGGTCATTTAATCATGGAAGCTGCTGCCAAGAGTAACTTAAAACGGGTGACTTTGGAACTCGGTGGCAAGAGTCCGAATATTGTGTTTGCGGATGCAGATATGGATGCTGCTATTGAAGGGGCACATTTTGGTTTATTCTTTAACCAAGGTCAGTGTTGCAATGCGGGTTCTCGTTTATTTGTGGAAGAGAAATGTTATGACGAGTTTGTTGCCAAAAGTGTAGAGCGGGCAAAACGTCGGATGGTGGGCGACCCATTTGCCACTAGAACTGAACAGGGACCCCAGGTAGATGAAGAACAGTTTAATAAGGTGATGAGCTATATTGAGTCTGGTCAACAGGATGGTGCCCAGATGTTATGTGGTGGAGCAAGAGTTGGCGATCGCGGTTATTTTATTGCACCTACTGTATTTGCTGACGTGCAGGATGGGATGAAGATTGCCAGAGAAGAAATTTTTGGTCCGGTGATGAGTATCATTAAGTTTAAGGATATTGATGAACTGGTGCAACGGGCGAATGATACGATATATGGTCTGGCTGCAGGAGTGTGGACGCGGGATATAGGTAAGGCTCATGCTGTGGCTCATGCTGTTCGTGCTGGTACAGTTTGGATAAATTGTTATCATGTGTTTGATGCTGCTGCACCGTTTGGTGGTTTTAAGCAGTCTGGTATTGGTCGGGAGTTAGGTGAGTATGGTTTACAGCAATATACAGAGACTAAGACTGTGACTGTGAAGATGTAGTTGATGATTAATTATTACTACTAGACATCTCCGAAAATAGGACGTTCCATGGAACGTCCCTACAAAAATATTTGGGGCTATCAATAGTATTAAAATAATTGTTATCAACTGGTTATTATAGGTTATTAATAACAGGCACAGAAATTAACAGCTTTCAATGATTCTTTTTGCTGTTTTCTATCCCAATTTTTTTCTAAATTAAAATATACTTTTAGCTTTTCTTTTCTCAAAGAAGGTGGTAAGTCTTTTTGTAGAAAGAAAATTCTTTTACCCTCATCGGTAATTATAAAACCATGAGATTTATCTTGGGGTAAGTAATTAATCATTCCACTTTCTTGAGGCAGATCGGAATAAGCCTGTTTTTTCCAGTCTTTTTGACATAATTTAAGTAGGTAATTAATATTTTTACTTTCAAGTTCAACAGTCTTTTGAGATTTTTCTAATTCTTGGTATATTTTATACTCTAACTCTTGTAAATTTTGCTTAATTTTCCATCCTTCCTGTTCGCGAATAGCCTTAGATAGTTCAATATTTCTGACAGCTATTTCTATATTTCCTGTATCTAAACTTAGTTGAGCAATATTCATGTATAGAGTAACTTTTGTTTTATATTCTCCTGATGCTAAAGCAGCACGACAACTAAAACTAATTGCTGGATATAGTTGATTTAAACTGGAATAAAAATTTGCTAAATCTTGCAATATATACCATTCTGTTCTTTGGGTTAAAATTATCTTTTCTAATTCATTAATAGCTTGTTTTACTTTTCCTTGATATCCTAAAGCTAAAGCAGCCCAACGATAAAAATGAATTTCTTTTGGATATAATTTGATAGCTTCTAATGCCCATAGACGAGCTTCTTTCCATAATTCTAATTCTATTAAACTTTTGACTTTAGCAAACAACCATTGTTCTTGTTTAGATTTTCCTTTGCCATTAATTGTAGTTTTATCTAGATTTTTTGGATCTAATTTATCACACCATTCTGATACAATTTCCCATTGATTTTTTTGTTTTGCTAATTTAACCACAGCCATAACTGTTAATTCTTTAGGCAATTTATCTGGTTGAAGTCTTAAAATATTGATAGCTGGTTCTATCAACTTATTTATATCTTCTTCCTCTGAAAAATTCTTAATATGCTTGTCATAATAAGCCCAAATCAATTCATTTTTAATATAATTGTTATCGGGAAATTGTTCCTTAGCTTTTTTTCCTTGTCTGATGGCAGCACCAGGATGTCCTGCTTTCCGCAAACAACATAAATAACGACTTGCAGCATAGCTATTATTTTCTTCTTCCCAAAATTTACGAAAAATTTTGCCTGCTTCGGGAAAGTTTTGCTGTTTTAATAGTTGTTCAGCTTGTTCAATTAGATGGTTAGACATTATTTTTAACCCTCATTAATAATATTAAAATGATTGCCATTAACTAATTCTGGAATAATTTTGGAATTTTTGTTAGAGAATAAATGTAAATATTCTTTAGCGCGAGTCATCCCAACATATATTTTTCTCCTTGCTAATATTTCAGCATCACTTTTATTTTTTCCTATACAGTCATCAAATTGTTCTAACCAAATTAATAAAACTGCTTTAAATTCCAATCCTAGAGATGATTCACAAGTAATTATTCTTACTCCTTTTAAATTGAGATTATACTTTTCTTTGCTTTTTTTATTTTTACTAACCCAATAAGTAGGTATATCAGATTTATCCATCATAGAAATGATTGATTTTAGCCTAGTATTATGGCGGTAAATAATTGCTATTTCATTAAAATCTAATCCTGATTTATGAAGTTTTTGAATAGTTTTGATTATACTTTTGTCTTGCTGTTCTGAATCACTATCTAGATATAATTCAGGTATTTCTCCTTCCCTCAATGCTTGTGTAGGTTGTATTAGGGGAAAACTTATCTCTTGTTCTTCTAATGATTGATTAACTCTATCATTTATTGGTTTTAAAATTCCTGAAGCTGCCAATAATATTTGTTGTGTATTACGATAGTTTTTATCTAAATCAAATTTTTTGCTAATTGTCCGACCTTGTGCTTTAACTCCTACATTTTTCCATATAAATTTACTACGTTGATAAAAACCTTGATTACCATCAGCAACAATCATTAAATCCCCATTTTCACTATCTTTTAAAGCATTAACACAGCATTTAAACCAACTAGGTACAAAAGTATGAGCTTCATCAATTAAAATAGCATCATATTTTTGCTCATTTGAATAGTTTGATAGTTGTTTTAAAGTTTCCTCTGCAATTTTTTCATCATAGTTTTCACCTTGTTTATTTTCTGAATAACCTATGATTGAATTAGCCCAATTATGAAAATTAGTAACCTCTATATTTTGATATTGGGGATTTTGTGAATCTTGATGTAAAACGGAGCGTAAATAACCTGCAAGACTGACATTGTAACAAACAACCAAAATTTTATAATTATGGTTATGGTTAACTAAAGATTTTGCTCTGGAAATTAATAGTAATGTTTTTCCTGACCCGGCAACACCAAAGAAAATTCTATGACCATCTCCAATGCTTTTGGCTAAAGTTTCTTGTTGAAAATCCAGTGTCTTTAAGATAGTACCAGCATCAGTTTTTTGCTCTCCAATTACAATTTCAGGATAGATAGAACCTTTGATATCCGTAATTTGCTCTGGTGTTAGTTTAGGAAACTCAAATTGAAATTTAAACATTTTTTTTAAACGTTGAATAATTACTTCATTTGGTACTTTTCCCTCTTCCCAGTTTAATAATTCATCTCTATAAATTACTTTTTTTATTGGTAATATCTGTTGGTCAAGTTGATATTCAGATGCTTTTTTATAAGTGATATTAGACATCACCGCCCCAACACTATGAGGAAAAGATAATTTTCCTTGATAATTACCCGATCTATGAGTCAAAATCTGGCGTGTTTGCAGTTGATTAATAAGTTCTAAGAGATAATCTCTTCCTTGAATCAAGGGAGATTTTTCTGTTTTATTTATTTCCCTACCATCTTGCTTCCATTTAATTTCAAAAGAGTATGAGTTAGCCTTCAAAATAGAGTTAAAATACCATCCTTTCACCTCAATAATTAATATGCCAAAGTCAGGAGATAAAATGATAAAATCAGGATAACGCCCATTAATATCAGGTTCATACCAAACCGAGAAATCATCAGGTAGCCTAGATAAAATATTATACAACCGTTTTTCACCAGCACTAGCTTTTGCTGGAATCCTGTCAGGAATAATTTGCGCCATAATTAATTTGGATCGACCAATTAACTTGAATCTTATTTGAACTCATGGATATTAACTATAACACTACAATGTCAATTATTTTTGATTCGTAAATCTGGATTTTTTCTAACCTAGTTATAGAGAAACTTAATAATGGCTTAAATTTGAAAGTTTAAGTAATTTTTCTGTAATCACAGTAGTTATTTTTACTCAATAAAGGGGTATAACCTACGGGGTTTATGACCAATAAATAAGGTCTCAAGCCTCCCCTTGTCTGCGCCACGAGCTACCGCTCTACAAGGGGATGAAAAAGCGGTCGAGGGATGGCGAGGTCCCCTCGCCATATCCAATCGACCAAGAGAAAATTAATTCAGTATTTTCTTGCCTCCCTATTGCATGAGGTACTGATAACTGATAACTGATAACTGATAACTGAAATGACACCTGATACTTAAATATCTAAAGTAAAAATAGACAATAAAAAAAACGAGTCTTACACAAAAATACTGATTTTTTTGATTAAATTGATATCAATTTACCTAGTTTTCACTGATGTATACAAAAAATTTTTTTGAGAGTGTACAGTCAATACCTTCCTCAACTAAGAAGCGGGCAAATTGAGGATAGTCACTTGGCGCGTGACTTCAATATGTAGCATCTTCTGCTAAAATATAAATCAACCTATCATCATATAATCAGAAGAAATATGTCGGATGTCACCATCAAAGACTTAGAAATAGTGCAAACGCTATTCAACGAAGCTGGTTTAGATTATCAATTAGAATTAGAAGGTGGAAAAATATCAGTTATGGGGCCGTCAGATATCGTTTCGAGCGAAGTAGGAGTTCGCTTAATTTTTTCTCTTTATGCTTGGATAAACCCCCGTCGTCTGGGGCGGGTATTTGACTCTGCTGGTGGTTTTATCTTACCCGATAGCAACCTCAAAGCACCAGACGTATCTTTTGTCAAAGCCGATCGCTTGCCACGAAGCATCCGCTACTTTGCAGAAATGGTACCCGATCTAGCAGTAGAAATTAAGTCTCAAAGCGATAGAGTTGCACCTCTGAAAAAGAAACTCCTAAAATATATTGAATTGGGGGTGCAAGTCGCAATATTAATCGATCCTGATGAAGAAAAAGTAATAATTTATCGCCCCACAGGAGAACCCATTGAACTCACAGGGGATGACATATTGAGCATTCCCGAACTATTCCCTGGTTGGGAAATATCCATTTCTGAACTTTGGCCGCCCGTCTTTGATGAGGAAGAATAGATTTCAGTTATCAGTTATATCATGTTCGGTTAGTTATAATTAAAGCTTGTAGTTGGGCTTTAGCCCGAACTGTAGATAGGGCTAAAGCCCAACTACAAACAAAAACTTAAGGAAACTTCAGACCATACTTTTTGGTGAAAAGAAGCAATATCGCTCCTTTTTACTACATAGAATCTTTGTTTGACAAAAGGAGCGATCGCTAGTTTCTAGACTATTAGGACTATTGCCATAAACAAAAACTTGTAGGGGCGATTCGCGTTTGCGCAGCATTCCGCAGGAAATCGCCCCTACAGTGGTCTATCAAAATGAAAACCGCTGTGAAATTACTTCGCCCTCGCCACATCCATAATATCATCCATCACTGAACCAGACTCCTCCATCTTGCCAATATCCAACAGAGTCTTCAACAACGAATCAGGATTTAAACTCAACGAGTCAATACCCTCTTCAACCAAAAACCTGGCAAACTCTGGATAATCACTCGGTGCTTGACCGCAAATACCAATCTTGCGACCATACTTCTTAGCTGCTTTAATGGCAATTTTCACCATCCGACGTACTGCCTCATTCCGTTCGTCAAAAATATGTGCCACTAACGCCGAATCTCGGTCTAAACCCAAAGTCAACTGAGTCAAGTCATTTGAACCGATAGAAAAACCATCAAATACTTGGGCAAACTCGTCGGCAAAAATCACATTACTGGGCAACTCACACATCACATACACCTGCAACCCATTCTCGCCCCGTTTCAAACCATTTTTCTCCATCTCCGCCAATACTTTACGACCCTCATCGGGAGTCCGACAGAAAGGAATCATAGGAATCACATTAGTCAAACCCATTTCATCCCGTACCCGCTTCAACGCCTTACACTCTAAAGCATAAGCATCGCGATATTTTGGATCGTAGTAACGAGACGCACCCCGCCAACCAATCATGGGGTTTTCTTCCCCAGGTTCAAACTGACGACCGCCCAACAAATTCGCATATTCATTACTCTTAAAATCACTCATCCTCACCACTACAGGATTTGGATAAAAAGCAGCAGCGATCGTACCCACACCTTGCGCCAGTTTATCCACAAAGAAATTGGGTTTATATTCGTACAGCGCAGTCAAATTACCAATTTCCCGCTTGACTAAGTCATCTTCCAACTCATCATAGTGAATTAAAGCTAACGGGTGAGCTTTAATATGATTGGCAATAATAAACTCCAACCGTGCCAACCCCACTCCATCGCAAGGAATAGAAGACAGACCAAACGCTTCCTCTGGGTTGCCAACATTCATCAAAATCTTAGTGCGAGTCTTAGGCAAGTTATCCAACAAAGTTTCTTGTACCTCAAACGGCACCATACCCTGATAAACCTTGCCTTCTTCACCCTCAGCACAACAAACAGTAACTTCCTGACCTGTAGTCAAATGTTTAGTCGCATCACCGCAACCAACTATTGCTGGAATACCCATCTCTCGCGCAATAATAGCAGCATGACAAGTGCGCCCACCTTGGTTAGTAACTATAGCGCTAGCCTTTTTCATAATTGGTTCCCAGTCAGGGTCAGTTTTGTTAGTTACTAATACTTCCCCTGGCAGAAATTCCTCAATTTTATGCACATCAAGAATGACACGAGCTTGACCTTGCCCAATCATTTCTCCAACGGCGCGACCACGAACTAATATGTTGCTGCTACCTTTGAGTTGAAAGTTACGGAGAATGCTACCCGATTTTTGAGATTGGACAGTTTCTGGACGCGCTTGCACGATGAACAGTTCCCCAGTGATACCGTCTTTTGCCCATTCAATATCCATCGGAGTGTATTGGTGGCGCACTCCAGAATAATGTTCCTCGATCGCACAACCCCATTTTGCCAGTTGCAAGATTTCATCGTCATTGATGCAATATTTTTCCCGCTCGGAAACTGGCACCGAGACATTTTTAGTAAGTTTAGAACCGCCGATGTCGTAAATCATCTTTAGTTCTTTTGTACCGAGGCGTTTTTCCAATATTGGGCGAAAACCTTGTTGGAGGGTGGGTTTGAAAACGAAGTATTCGTCTGGGTTTACTGCGCCTTGGACGACATTTTCTCCTAAACCATAGGCAGCTGTTACCAGGGCAGCATTTTTGAATCCGGTTTCGGTATCTATGGAAAACATTACGCCAGAGGAGGCGAGGTCTGAACGTACCATTTTTTGCACACCCACTGACAAAGCAATGTCGAAGTGGTCGAAACCTTTGATGGTGCGGTAGGAGATGGCGCGGTCTGTGAATATGGAGGCGAAACATTTATGGCAAGCTTCTAATACTGCTTCATCGCCGTAAATGTTGAGGTAAGTTTCCTGTTGTCCGGCAAAACTTGCATCCGGCAGGTCTTCAGCAGTTGCACTGGAACGTACTGCTACGTCTACTTCTTTGGTGTAATGCTCGCATTCTTGTTTGGAGTCGCCTTCTAGTGTGTCACAATATTCAGCAGAGGTGCCGTAGCGATCGCACATTTGGTGATATGCTGTGACGATGGCTGTTTCTAATTCTTCTGGAAATGGGGTGTCGAGGATGAGAGTACGAGCTTGTTTGCCTCGTTGCCGTAAATTTCTGACATCTTCTACATCTAGGTCAGCAAATAGTTTTCGCAGTTTTTTCTCTAACCCTGCTTTTTTGACAAAATACCGATATGCGTAGGCTGTAGTGGCGAATCCATTGGGAACGTTGACACCTTTGGGAGTGAGCTGTTGAATCATTTCTCCCAGGGATGCGTTTTTACCTCCAACTAATGGGATATCACCAATTCCTACTTCTTCAAACCAGAGAATAAAAGCTGTTTCTTTATCTACAGTTGATTGGCTTTTTTGACCTAATAAGTTCACCATAGTCTTCTCCTCCATTTTTTTATTTCTGCTATGTTGTGAAGTCAGATTGATTGATTTATTTTTGTTTATTTTTTTATCAAAATGTTAAAGCAAAGAATTGATTTATGGGATGTAAAGAAAACAAGTTTATCGATCCCTAATAGTTAAAGTCCAGAATTAAAGCGATTTATTCATATATACATCCTGGATATTTTCGTGTTTAGGAGGATTTTTTTCCTCCATTTATATTTTATGACTTCCCAATATAATTGCAAGATAGGGTCGGAAAGTTTCTTTAGTTACAGAAAGTAAAAAATTGTGTTTTTTCAGTTGAAAAGGTTATTATTGAAGAAAGATAAATATTTAATAACTAAAAGAAAATGAAAGTAAAAAAGAAAAATGTCGAATCAGATGTTAGAATACTGAATAGTTTGTGTTTAAGCAAAAATTGTCCAATTCAGTTTGTGTTGGGAATATTGGGGAGTAAGTGGTCAGTATTGATTTTGCAAGAGTTGTTGAAGAGCGATCGCCGGACTCACGAATTATTAGAAGCACTACCGGGAATTAGCTCGAAAACGCTGACGTTAAGACTGAGGCAATTAGAAAAGCACGGTTTGTTAGCAAGGCAGGTATTTCCAGAAGTGCCTCCCCATGTTGAATATTCTTTGACGGATAAAGGGTTAGAAGTGCAACCAGTAATGATGGCTCTCCAGCAGTTAGGAGAACAATGGTTGGAAAGTGAAAAATAGTAGTTTTGTGGTGGAGGTGCTTGAAAGCATTATATTGGCTGAATTTTTGTTGGTGTGAATTTAGTGTATAATTTATATCATGTTCGGACGGGTCAGTTATAAATAAAATTTAAGGACTGATAGTACTGACAGTAGCAAAGAAATACTGAAATTATCAATACTATTCTCCAATATTTCCTCTTTTTCTCCTTTCTTCCCTCCTGACTCCTGAGTTCCCCTCCTGGGAGGGGCGCGCGGGTGGGTTGACTCGGTCCTACTGAGGACTCACAACAGTTATTTATAAGTATTCAATCGAACATGATCAGGACTTACGCAGTACCGCTACATATAGTGTATTATTTGGTCATTATTGCTGATATCACCACTATAATTGCTGCCGTTGCGTAAGTCCTGATGATATTAGTGGTGATATCATTTCCGGTAGCATCGGTAAAGTCCTGAGTCCTGACTCCTCCGAGAATGTCAATTACATTAGTGCCATATCATTCGTATCTATGGCTGCTAAAACTGGATCTTGACTATCACGCTCGGCAGTTTCAATAGTCCTTGAACCTGTTGTGACATCATCCTCAATCATATTATTATCAGATGTAGTTAACTCTTGAACTTCAATTTCAGGGATAGAAGCTAAGTCATCTCCAGCAAGTAGAAACTCATCTGTATCGTCTGAGGGTGAGTCAGACCCACCATTAAGTAATTCGTCATCTGTTTCTGTAGATACTTCTTCACCAGTTAGAGTATCAGTTTTCTCTTCCTTGGGTTCATGGGAAGCGATCGCTTCTTCTGTCACAGAATTATCCGACTCATCAGTTTCTGGAGATTCAGAATCAGAAGCAATATCATCCTCTTCTACTACAGTTTCATTCTCAGTTTCTGGAGATTCAGAAGTAATATCATCCTCTTGTGCCACAGAATTATCCGACTCATCAGTTTCTGGAGATTCAGAATCAGAAGTAATATCATCCTCTTCTACTACAGTTTCATTCTCAGTTTCCTGGGATTCAGAATCAGAAGCAATATCATCCTCTTCTACTACAGTTTCATTCTCAGTTTCCTGAGATTCAGAATCAGAAGTAATATCATCCTCTGGTGCCACAGAATTATCCGACTCATCAGTTTCTGGAGATTCAGAATCAGAAGTAATATCATCCTCTTCTGTAATAAAATCATCTGATTCATCAGTTTCCGAGTCAGAAGTAATATCATCCTCTTGTGCCACAGTTTCATCAATTTCAGCATCAAGATCAACTTCTACTTCCTCCTCATTAGTTTGCAACTCAACCTCGTCACTACCAAAGGGGAAGAAATGAAAACCAGTCAACTCATCAGCTTTCACACCCTCCACAACAGCAAGTTGTTCCCCACTATCCAAAACACTAATCACAGCATTGTCACTCGACTCCGTTTCCTCAGTAATTTCCAACTCCTCAAAACTCAAATCTATTAACTCAAAGAAATCATCATCAACCTGGAAATTATAAATTGAATCATACCCTGCACCTTGCTGCAACACAAACGTATCGCTACCACTACCTCCATGTAACTCATCATCACCTTCCCCACCATCAAGAATATTATCACCCTCATTACCATGTCAGGAGTCGTTACCCTCACCACCTTCTAACAAGTCATTGCCTGCACCAGCACTTAACTCATCATCACCTTCCCCACCAAGAATGTAATCATCTCCATCTTCTCCTTCAATGACATCATCACCCTCTTCACCATCAAGTAAGTCGTTACCTGCGTTACCATTAATACTGTCGCTACCAGCACCTCCTTCAATAATGAATAATTAATAATGAATGATTAATAATTACCTCTCCTTGAAAATAAGAGGATTGACAAAGAGATGAAAATTTTTATTTATTATCCCCTTAAAAGGGGAGGCGCATACCCACAATTTTTCGGTAAGCTTGGTCTTCGCCTCTTCCTGCTGTAATTTCATCATCACCTTCCCCACCTTCCAGATAGTCGTGACCATCTCCTGCATCTAAAGTATCATTACCTGCTTCACTATAAAGTTGGTCTTCGCCTCTTCCTGCTGTAAGTTCATCATCTCCTTCACCACCCTCTAGGTTGTCATCACCCTCTCCACCATAAAGGTTATCGTTACCATCTTGACCATAAAGTTCGTCGTTACCTTCACCTCCATCTAATTCGTCATCCCCCTCACCTCCTTCGAGGTAGTCGTTACCTTCTCCTCCTGTCTGAGTATCGTTACCATCTTGACCGTAAAGTTGGTCTTCATCTGCTCCACCGTCTAATTCATCATCGCCCTCACCACCTTCGAGGTAATCATCGCCTTCTTTGCCTAATAATAAGTCTGCTTCTTCTCCTCCTTCAAGTATGTCTTCCCCTTCTCCTCCGTCTAAATAGTCTCGACCAGACTGACCTAACAGATGGTCGTCTCCTGCTTCACCTTTGAGTCGGTCGTATCCTTCTCCTCCATCTAGGTAGTCTTCTCCTTCTCCTCCATCTAGGCGATCGCCTCCTGATTCTCCATACATGAAGTCGTCGTCTGCTCCACCGTCGAGTATGTCTTGACCTGTTCCTCCTTCCAGGATGTCGTCTCCTTCGCGACCGTAAATGCGGTCATTGTCTTCGTTGCCTAAAAGTTCGTCGTTTCCTGCTCCTCCATCTAGGTAGTCGCGACCTGTGTTTCCTTTTAATTCATCGTCTCCATCTTCTCCATAGAGGCGGTCTTTGCCTTCGTTGCCTAAAAGTTCGTCGTTTCCTGCTTCTCCATTGAGGTTGTCGTCTCCATCTTCTCCATAAAGGCGATCGTCGTTGCCTTCTCCTCCGTCTATGAGGTCGTTGTCTCTGCCGCCTTTGAGGAGGTCGTTGCCTTCTTGACCTTCTAGGGTGTCGTTGCCGTTTTGACCGTAGAGGCGATCGCTACCATCATCACCCCAAAGGACATCACCACTTTGACCTCCATATAAATTATCATCTCCAGTACCTCCATGCAATTCGGCAGTTACAGAAACTTCTTTTTCTAGAGAAATAACGTCATTCCCCGTATCAGCAAAGGCAATAATTTTGCTGACATTTAAATGGTTTTCTGATTCACCAAACGCAGATACAGTAATATTTGGAGCAATAACAAAGTTTTCATCAATAACATTCTTGCTGATATTGCGTACATCAGCATATTCTCCCAAGTTTAGTCGAAGTTCTCCATTGTCTAACAATGTAGCTAAGTTTGGAGGTAAGGGTGCATCATCATCACAACTGTGAGCAAAATCAAAGATTTCTATTGTGGCAATATTCCACTCTTCCCGGTCAACAAGTTTCTCGAAATCACCTGTAAAAATTCCCCACAAACCTTTTATAGGATTTAAGGTAATATTTTCTATGTAAAGGTCTGCACCTGCAAAAACTCCACCTTCTATATCAAAAACGCAATCAAGTCTTTCTTGAATATTTCCAGCAATTTCATGGGGTCGAACTTTTCCATCATCATCGGGATCATTGAGGTCAAAATCAGTGATGTTAAAGCTTCTGAAAGAGCTGTCTATAGTGCATCAGAAACTTCTAGACCGCTATTAATTTCAGACTCAAATTTAGCAATGATTTGGTCCGCAACTGATGTAGGAATTTCTGTAATATCTATCCCTAATTTCAGCACATCAAGCTGCTCTAGTGCATCAAACAGAACTTGTTTGACTTGTTCTGAAGACAAATTTACTAAGTCTTCTAACTGTTCTAATTGAGCTAAAAAATCGTTATTGAGGTCATTGAGAAATTTGGCTGCTTGGTCTGTAGATTTTTGTAATTCGTCGCCCAGTAGAAGCAATTTTGTAAAGATTTGATTGTCAATTGCTGCTTGAATAACTGTTAAATATTCTTTGAAGCCACTTGTTACTCCTTCTACTATTGTTTTAGCATCTTCAAGACCATCTAGAATGTCAGTTATTGTCCCACTAACTGTGTTGAGAAGGTCGTTTATATTCTGTTCGATTTGGATTTGCTGTCTGTCTATATTAACAATTGCAGTATCATCCTCTGTTTTTAATACTTGTAATTCTTGTTCGTTTAATTCTACACCTTGTACCAAATGAGCAAAAATATCTCCTTCATCCCCAGAAGCGTCATCCCGATTAATTTCATAATCCACAAAATGCCCAATTTCTTCTAATAAAAGATTGGCGATCGCCTCCCCATTTCCCACATTCTGACTAAGAGGTTGTTTGTAAAGAATTATGAAGTGTTTTTACCCCTGGTAAATTGGGTATTTCAGGCTATAAATCTGGGATAAATAACCAAGTTGTTAAAGTTTAAAGGTCAATCATTGTATATTACAAAACTTTACAAACAGTCTCTAATATATTCTGCTGCTAAATAAATCGTATTATTAGATCCAGCAAAAGCACCATTTGCACCATTAATCTCTGCTGCGGAGCGAATATCAATCTTGGGCAACAATTCTAAATTTTCTCCTTCCCACTTCCCTCGCAAATCTTCTGCTTCTTCTCGGTCAAATTCATTGCCAAAAGCAACTTCAAATATTGGTAATAAACTCCCATCTGTAGCGATTACTTTCAAGATATCTTCTAAGCTTAATAATCCTGAATTTAAAGCAAATGTTTCAGACTCACCTAAAAGCTGAGTTCCTACAATCGTATTATTCATTTTCTTCTCCTTAGTTATTTACCTAAATTGGCTAATTCTCAGGAGTCATCCTGATGATTTATTTAGTACCAAATACAATTGACTACTAAACTATTAACCTATTAACCTATTAATCTATGCTAAGTTATCTTACCTATAATTCGGTACTTCTTGAGGTGGCTCCCTTGTTTTTACGGATAAATTATGCTATTTTTAAATTAGCATCATTTATCCATATTTTTGCTATTATTATTTGAATTTTTATATAGAAAACTCTGGTTTTTCGTGATAATTAGTAACAGTTAGTAACTAATTATTAGCCCATAAGTATTTATACAGATATTTTAGATAGTTTGTGTCATTTCAGTTAGCCTCCTCCGGAGGAACTGCGTTTTTTTATGTAGCGTAGCGAAACAGTTATCAATTAACGAACAAGAGTCAAACTTCTAGTATTCAGAAAAAGTCAAGAAGGGACAAACAAAAAATAAAACTCTACAATACAAATATTTAAAGATATACAACTCAGAGATTGAATGTATCAGGAAATAGGGTAGTAAGAATTAAGATACAACTATACTTTCTATTTTTCAAAATAACCGATCAGTCTAAATACCTATAAACTACTCTCTCATACTTATTTCTATCCCTGGACTCCTTCCCATTTTTATCTGAATGTAGATCCATAATCTCTTAATACTTAATTTGACAAACAGTCTCTCAAATTATCCGATACCAACTCTACAGCAAAACTTATCGATATTTAGATTGTTCTGACAAAAAAGCTTTCTACTTTTTAAGGATATAAAAAAATGATGGTTTAACCTTCCGGAGTTACAACAATAATTGAGAATTTTAGTATTGTATAAATCGAAAAAAGGTTCTTGAATAGCCTTAAACAAATAATGTTTCAGCAAATCGAAATAAATTCACTTGAGATAAAGCAGGTCAAAAAGAAACTTTTTACTTATAATATTGTCTAGATACACAGTAGATGAATGTGTCATCCGGTCAGCTTACCCATATTCATCATTGGTACATTGTTGCCCAATTACTGCCATTGCAGATTTTCTAAATTGGGCATTCAACCGAATCAATACTTAGATCTATGTTTTAGTGCTGACGATCAAATTATCCGGAAAGTACTCCTGAATTAGTTAATAGGTGGTTGAAGAGGAGATTTAAAGAGCAGACCTCAGAAATCTGAGATTAACATAGATGAAGAGGCAAAAAAAATGAGTGTTACCCATACTAACTAAGCAGTCTAAGTTAGTAATAGATAACACTTCAACTAGGCGTGCAAATTGCTAGTTCTGATCATCATAACCAGCACTACTTTGAGCTTTTTTTTATACCAACACCTTAAGGTTGCTACATCAGGGAAACCCAACACTCCTGCACAGAGAAAGTTTCCCAAATCTAAAATCCAAAATGGTATCAAACCAAATCCACAGCCGTCATTTCTTTCCCATTTATTCACAATCAAAAGCAAAGATCGGGAGTTTTGGCGGAGTAAATTCAGCAGAAGGATGAAAAATAAGTGACACAGGAATTTCATATTTCAATTACTCCCCTGGGAGAAGACGAATACTTTGTTCGGACAGAACAAGTACCTATTGGTGGCCTAGTGGCTGAAGAAATTGTCGAATGGCCTGTAGAACAATGGTTGGCCCAAGCACGTCACCTATTTCGCGATCCATTACTCGATCTCCTAGAAGGAAAGTCCAACACTCAGGTAGTCATCCCTAGTCAGGTTGTGGCCAGGTCTGGGGAAGTGGTAAGTCCCAGCTTAGTAGCATTAGGCCAAGAAATGTATCAAGAGCTATTCAAAGACACCCTAAGAGATAGCTGGAGTTGTGCTCAAGGAATAGCTCATAATCGAGGAGAAGTATTACAGTTACGTCTGGGGACTAAAGACAGACGTATATCCAGTTTGCCTTGGGAGGTACTCCATGCAGGCGATCGCCCCCTTGCCACTGGTACGGATGTAATTTTCTCTCGCTATCAACCTAATACTTGCTTACCTAAACAAACCCGGACACGAACTCCAGAAGAACCATTAAAAATTTTAATGGCGATCGCAGCTCCTAGTGATAAAGACAGTCTGCAACTGGAAAAAGAATACGAGGCATTGCAACAAGAACTACAAACAAATAGTGGAGAAACTCAGATTCACCTAGATATTCTCAGACAACCCGGACGAGAACAACTTACTCAACGTTTAGAGCAAGGTAAATATCAAGTTTTCCACTATGCAGGTCATAGCAACTGGGGTATTTCCGGTGGCGAAATATCTTTGGTCAGCAATACAACAGGGTTAACAGAAAGTCTCAGTGGTCGAGACTTAGCAGGGTTGCTAGTTAACAATGGTATTCAGATGGCGGTTTTCAACTCATGTCGAGGCGCTTATAATCACTTAGCTAACCCCACTGATGATGAAGTAGCGCTCAACTTAGCAGAAGCGCTAGTTAAACGTGGTATTCCGGGAGTGCTAGCAATGGCAGAACGCATTCCAGATGAGGTTTCTCTAAGTTTGACACGGCTTTTTTATCGAAATCTCAATCAAGGTTATCCTATAGACTTAAGTTTGAGTCGGGCACGACAAGGATTGATTTCTGCTTACGGTTCACATGAACTTTATTGGGCATTACCTGTTGTTTACCTACATTCAGAGTTTGATGGTTGTCTGATTCAAAAACCCAGCAACTTAGCAAATGAAATTGTTGAACCTCTTGAGGAATTTGTTGAGGAAAAAATTCCATCACCAAAGTCGCCAGAAGATTCAACTCGTGTAGAACCAAATATCGATTTGGAGAATATAGAGGAATTTCCTAATGAACCTCCAACAGATAATCTTAATTGGCAGACTACCAATAATCAAGGTCAAGTAAAGACTCTCCAAGAGTTATTGCAAGAAAGAGAAATCAGGGAAAAACTCAGTAATCAAAACAATGAAAAACAAGAAGAAATAGTAACACCAACTCAGTCGGTATCAACCACATTAAATACTGATCAAAAGTCTCAGAAATTTTCCTGGAAAAAAATATTAGTATCTGCAGCATCATTAGTAATGTTAACCTTTGGTACTAATACAATTACTTTCAATAGACCGTCACAAGTGAATGCTCAATTGCTTCCTAAAGCACCCGATCCAGGGATTAATTATGACTATAACAGGGTTAGACTTGTTAATGTTAATGAAAAAATTAGTAACATCCAAGAAGCACAGATATTGGCAATTAGACAGTTTAACCAAAATGATATTCTGGCTGGCAAAATGGTTGTAGAAATATTATTAGAAAGAGGAGAATTAGAAAAAGTAGGAGAAGCGATCGCTGCTGTGCCTACTCAACTCAACGACCATCCAGAAATTAATTTTCTTAAAGGTCGATTAGTTTGGGAAATCTTCCAAGATGGAAATCAAAACAACCTGATAGATGAAGCTATAGGTTATTGGGAAAAGGCTGCTGAAAAAAGTCCAGAAAATATTCAATATCAAAATGCTTTAGGCTTTGCTTATTACACTAAAGGAGATATTGAAAAAGCTTATGGAGCTTGGTTAAAAGTATTGCATTTGTCAGGAGAAATCACTCCAGAAACAGAAAAAGTTCGTCCTGTTTCTGATAATGATCAGAGAAATTTATCTGTCAATAAGAGAGAAGCTATGAATGCTTATGCTGGTCTGGGATTAGTCAAGCTAAAATCGGCTAAAAATTTACAAAAAACTCCCGAACAAGCTTTAAAATATGCTAGTAAAGTTATGAGAGAAGCTGGCAAAGAGTTTCATATCCAACAATTGCAAAAAAATTGGTTGTGGTCTCCTATTGCTCGTCAAGATTGGGATTTATTATTGAGACTTCGATATCAGGAACAGCCAGTTCAAAAGAATAAGCATTTTGAAGATATTACTTAGTAATAGATTGAAATAGCAGTCAGCGGTCAGCGGTCAGCTAGCCTCCTGCGGAGGAACTTTGTTAACAGCTTCTCAAGGTGTATAATGAGGGATTAAAACCCCCATAAAAGGCGCACCACGCGCTTTTTCACCCTAAGCGTGGGGGAGTTAAACCCTTGGATTTTTAGTTGATAGTTAAATGCTGTTTGCGGAGCATGACCTAAGGAAAAGCTAATAGCTAGTTAAAATTAGAGACTTTGCTGAATGATTGTATGATTTTTAGTAGTCAGTAGGGGAGAATCGCTATTCGCCCCTCAAATAGTCTTTTTTCCTGACTATCAATCTTACTCACTCACGAATTTCATATCTTATTTCAGCAATGCCAAATTAGATTTAGTAACGGTTTATTTTTAAATTGGCTAATAACTAATTTAAAAAAGAGTCGGAATACAAGAGTGAGCAGCCGGAAAAATAATAAAGGAGGAGGCAGGAGAAAGGGAGAATTCAAATTTCTATCCACTCCTTGCTTCTCTACTGGAAAACTTCTTTAGGTATTCTCAAAAAAGTAGAGTATTAAGCAGGCAAAAGAGTCAGATAATTTTTATTTTCTACTCTCTTCTAACTCCTACCACCGAAGGTTGATAATTATCAAAGACATCAAAATGACACAAAATTCTGAAAACACTATCATTTTTTTTAACTCAGTTCCCGGTAGAATAGTTTCACATCTAATTGCTGTTTTATTAACTCTAAGCGGTGTTTGGTTATTTCAAAATCGACCAATATTTTATTCAAAAACTATATCTATAACTCCCGATCCAATTAACCTTGAAAGATATAATAAAGAGCAAGCGATTAATTATAGTGCTAATACTGTAGAAGCAGACAAACAAATAGCTATTGAACAATTTAATAAAAATGATATTCAAGCTGGAAAAAAAGCTGTAGAGTCTTTATTAAATAGAGGTGCTTTTAGAGAGGCAAAAGCAGCGCTTAATATTGTGTTAAAAGCAGGTAATAATGAGCAAAATGTTGACCCAGACATACTTTTTTTACAAGGTCGATTAGTTTGGGAATGGGCGCAATCTGGAAATAGAAATTATACTGTAGATGAAGCTATATATTACTGGGAAAAAGCCGTAGCTAAACTCCCAGATTCTATTCCATATCAGAATGCTATAGGTTTTGCTTACTATACCAAAGGAGACCTGAAAAAAGCTTATGATTCTTGGTTAAAAGTATTAGAATTATCAGGAGAAATTGCACCAGAAACGCAAATACTGCGTAACATTTCAACTGAGGCTTTACCAACTCCAGAAGTTGAACAAAAAGATGCTATTAATGCCTATGCAGGTATTGGATTAGTAATGATGAAATCTGCTCAAACTTATCAAGGAAATGAGCAAAGAGAACGCTGGTTGAGAGCTTTACAATATCGGACAAAAGTAATGAAAGAAGCTGCAATAGAATATCATATTCCCCAACTTAGACAAAACTGGTTATGGTCACGAGAAGCACTACGAGATTGGGATTTTCTAATGAGAATAGATTGGAATATATTACAGAAACCAAATAATTAATATTACTTCTAAAAGCCTCATGTTATACCAATTTTTATACATTAATGCTATACTTAGATAACACTTCAGTTATTAAGTAATCTAAACAGGTATCATAACTTTTTTGCTAATTTTAGTTAATTTAATGTTAATTATTCTTATGTTTTCCACTCGCCCACTCCCCTGCTACCCAGCTCAATAAAATGTATAACAGTTTTTGATAAATGGTATTATTAGTTCTATTAGGAGTCAGGAGGACTGAGTCAGGAAAAATGGGAATTATAGAGGAGGTAGTCAGAAGAATTGTCCCTTGATTTTTATGCCCAAAATACTAACTTTTTGGGTAGTGCTGCATAGTTATTGATTGCTAGCATCGAAGCGGTCGTCACGTTTTGTTGCTGGCATTTTTGTCGTTCCGTACCATCAAAATTACTCACAATCATTTGATAGCTAGCTTCACCTAAACAGATATTTATTTGGTAATTTTATGTTCGATAAAAAGTTAAAAAAAATCATCAACTACCATCATAAAAACTCTTTATTTCTATCCATTCCCTCTCAGATAAAGGATCTGTAATTAACTGAATTTTAAAACATTCCATAGCTGCTCTAACTAATGCCTCAATAATCTGATTAATCATAACTTCTCTCCTATTGGCAGGAGATAAAACAGATGTAAAAATATCAGAAACTCTGGGAGAAGGTTGAGAGTTAAAAACATAACTAAAAAATTCAACATCAGGCGTTAAAATCATAGAACCATGTTGTAATATTGCCCTACCCTTTCTCAACTGGGCACTACCGATTAATTTTCCACCATTAGGTAATATTAAATCTGCACCAGTAGAAGTGCCAAAACAGTTAGGGTTGTCAATATAGCCTCTTCCTGCACTACCATAAACTAAGTCAACACCAAGCGATCGCCATCCCAGTATTAAAAATTCACAAATAGCCTCATAAGACTCAATGCGACTGCCAGGAAAACCAGAAGTTATCACACTATAAGTTAAATCTCCCTGATGCAAAACCGCCCTCCCACCAGTAGGACGACGGACAATATCTATCGGTTGGCCTTGCCAAGTCAGATTTTGCCAATATTCAGGATAACGTCGTTGATGATAACCCAGAGAAATGGCCACAGGTTGCCAGGTGTAAAAGCGGAGAGTTGGTGGAATATTTCCTTGCAGATGTTGGTGTAGCAACCATTCATCTATTGCCATTTGTAACTTTCCGGTTGTTGTTAGTAAGGGAATAAATCTCCAAAACATGATGTAAGAAGGAACAAGGCGTTTAGTTATCTAGGAGAGAAGAAAAAATCAGGTGTTGTCTAAGTTTTAAGCTTTTGATATCTCACTTCACCCAAACTTTCTTCTCCTCTTCCTTGTTTTTTCCTCCTGACTCCTGACTTCTATTTTATTTCCATACATGGTACATTTTTTGGCGTTGATGAATTAACATAAGAATTAAGGTATTTGGACCAAAATATGAATTATGAATACCCCTTTTATTACTTGCTCCTGAACAACATAACGCAGAAGCCTTCGCCCTAGTTGAAAAACTTGTATTATTATATTGCTATGACCCCGGAAATTTTCCACCATGCGCACTGCCTACCAATATAAATTAAGGCCAAATTCAGATCAAATAGCCACAATAGAAATGTGGTTGGAATTGTTGCGTCGGCAGTACAACTATAGGTTAGGCGAGCGGTTCTCGTGGTGGTCAGAAAACCTTTGTCCAGTTAACGCCTGCCCCTTGGTAATGCCAATTCCTCAACTAAGAGACAATCCAGATTATTACTCTCAAAAAAAAGATTTGGTCAATACCAAAGACAAGTTTCAGGAATACAAGCTAATTCATTCTCAGGTCCTGCAAGATTGTATAAAACGGGTAAAACTTGCCTTTGATAGATGGTTTAAGGCAGACAAAAATGGACAGAAATTAGGGAAACCAAGATTTAAGGGAAAAGGACGTTATCGCAGTTTTACTTATCCTCAAACCAAGCAAGACTGTATTGAAGAAAATCAAATTAATTTACCCAAAATAGGCAAGGTAAAGTTAATTAAGCATCGTCCAATACCAGAAGGGTTTATAATTAAAACTGTTACGATTAGTCGTAAAGCTGATGGTTATTATGCGACTTTATCCTTAGAAGACAGATCGGTTCCAGCTTTAACAACTAAAGTTGAATCTACATTAAAAAATACCCTGGGAATTGACATGGGGTTGAAGGAATTCTTAGTAACAAGTGAAGGAGAATCAGTCCCCATCCCTCAATACTATCGCTCATCTCAGAAGCGATTAAAGACTCTACAAAAACGTTTACCTCGAAAGAAAAAAGGAAGTAAAAGATGGTTAAAAGCTGTAAAAGCTGTTGCCAAACAACATAAAAAGGCGGATGCGACCCCGCGACGACGACAGTCGCAAGGGAACGCGCACCAAGCAGTTGCGGATAAACGTAAAGATTTTTACTTCAAAACAGCCAATGAATTATTATTAAAAGCCGAAGTTATCGCCCATGAAAACTTAAACATTAAAGGACTAGCAAAGACCCGTTTGAGTAAATCAATTAATGATGCTGGATGGGGTCAATTTCTAAATATTTTAACTGTCAAAGCTGGAAATGCTGGACAGAAAACCATAGGAGTTAACCCCAAAAATACTAGCCAAGACTGCTCAAATTGTGGGGAAAAAGTCCCTAAAGAATTAAACATACGAACTCATTCTTGCCCACATTGTTGCATAGTAATAGACCGCGACTTGAATGCAGCGATCAATATAAAAAATAGGGCGGTAGGGCATTCCGTCCTTAAAGCTCGTGGAGCCCGACGGAATACCGGGGCAGGGAAACGAGAAGCCCACATTGTAGCGCCAGCTTAGTGTGGGAGTATGTCACAATTATCACCAAATCATGTTCATATTTGGAGTACAAATCTAAAATTACCTCCATCTGCCATTAATAAATTATCAAATATCTTATCCTCAGACGAAATATATAGAGCTAATAAATTTTATTTTGAACGAGATAAAAATCGTTTTATTATTGCCAGAGGAACACTCAGAAAAATCCTTAGCCGTTACTTAAATATTGAACCTAAAAAATTACAATTTACTTATAGTGAACGAGGCAAACCCTATTTACAAGATACCTCTATATTATTTAATTTATCTCACTCTCAAGATTTAGCTTTATATGCTATAACCACAGTTAATTCAATTGGTATTGACTTAGAATATATTCGCCCAATGAATGATGCTGAAGGTTTGGCAAAACGTTTCTTTTCTGCCCAAGAATACAACCTGATTAGTCAACTCCCCCTTCAACAGCAACAAGAAATTTTCTTCAAAATATGGACTTGTAAAGAAGCCTATTTAAAAGCTACTGGAGATGGGTTAGCAGGAGGATTGGAAAAAGTCGAAGTTTGTTTAAAACCAGAACAACCAATACACTTTATCAGTATTAATGGAGATTTTCAAGAAGCTTCCCGTTGGTATTTACATCAGTTTATTCCTGAATCTAATTATATTGCTGCTGTAGTAGTAGCAGGGAAAAATCAACACTTAAGTTTTTGGCAGACAACAGAACTTTAGCATTTTCAGTCAAAAAATAAATCCCTCCTTGTGATTAGTTAACTTTTCAGTAAAAATCATTTTATTGACTAATCCTTAGTTGGTGTTTGCCCTATGAAAGACAATTTTCCCAAAGATAACATTCCCATCTTTATCCTTTGTCATGGGAACTGCATTTATAGCCTTCTTATGTGGCGTTATTATAGTTGAATATAAAATCTTCCCTTATTCCTTTTTTAAGAAGGCAAGACAAGGAGTAGAGGCATTAGTTAACCAAAAATAATCTACCCCTAATCCAAAAAATTTACATACATTTCCTTAAAGATAAAAATGGTGGAGTAACAGTTTTTGATAGAAAGAAATCCTATCAGGGTTATACGCTTTTTACAGCTTATGATGGTCAAAAATGTACAAACCTCCTTATTAGAGTTGTCGCTTTATAAGGTAAAGTAAGAAAGTAGGGTATTTGAAATGGGACAATGTTAGATATCAATCGGGTGCTAAAAGAAGACCGCCTCAGTGCGGGCATTGACTGGGCTAAACCGTAAAGCATTCGATGAATTATTACAAGCTTTTTGTGTCCAACTTAATTCCGAAGCGATACGGCTGACGCCACGCTCCGCGAACGCTACAATGCAAAAACATCGACTACGAGCTATAGGAGGAGGACGAAAAGCCCGATTGTTAGAGTCTAAAGACGGCGTTGCTGAATTGAAGTATGAATGGGCAATTGTTTGGTTCTGCTCAAGTCCCCTAAATCCCCCAAAATTCGGGGACTTTTAGAGTTTTATTCCCCCCAATTTTGGGGGGCTAGGGGGGCTTGCATCATACCCAGAATCAGCAACGCCTCTAAAGACAAGCTATTTTTCATATTGTTCTACTTTAAATCTTACCATACCTTTGATGTGGCCTGATTATTATTTGATCTGCACCGTAGTCGAGCACATCCAACGGTGTGCTCGACTACAACTATTGCTGGAGAAGGCATTGGGTAGAAAAATGGCCTGGCCAGAACGTAAAGAACGAGAGTATAGAGGAGTTCATAACTAGGTTTCCATCTGTCAAAGAAGTAATGATTGATGGGACAGAGCGACCCATCCAACGTCCTCAAGACCAACAGAAACAGAAAGATCATTACTCAGGAAAAAAAAGCGCCATACGAGTCAACATCTCATCCTCACAGATCGGGAGCGACCAGTCCTAGTGCTATCGCTCATGACAAGAGGGTAAGGTTGATGAGCAACGACAGTTGGACGCGCGAGAAATTGGCAAATTTTGTCCCGGATGAAGTGACAATTCATGTAGATTTAGGATTTCAAGGATTACAGAAGGAATTTGTCAACATAAAAATTCCCACCGAAAAGCCGAAAGGAAAAGAATTGACAGAGCAAGAGAAACAACTAAATAGAGAAAAAAGTAGTGTCCGCGTCAAATGCGAGCACAATATATTAGGTTTCAAGAGATACAATGCAGCGAAAGCATTGTACAGAAATCACATTAAAGGTTTAGACGATCGCTTGATGTTAACTGCTGTAGGACTCTGGAATTTCTACCTAATGGCAGCATAGTTGGATGGGGGTCAAACCAGAATTTTGTTTTGCCACTTTCAGGGTTTTATTTAGCGACAAGTCTAATAGCAAAAATCTTGAAGTGATCCCTTGCAAAATTCAAGCGCCATTCGGAGTTTTGCGTCACCAATCGCCTAAATTAGTAGACTCTATATATAGTGTCGTTGCGTAAGTCCTGTATTTAATTATTAATTCTTCGGTAAACTTTCTGGGAGGAATTCCTACCGGTAGCCTCAGTCATTTTATTGGCATAGCGATCACCATCGGCCTAGAACATACAATACCCATTTTGTCAACCTCCTTAATTGATGACACGCCCTAACATTTTGATTAACTACCTTAGACTCAGACAGGACTTACGCACGGAAACTAAATCAAGTGAGGGCAAATACCATTTGCGTTCCGCAAAGCTCCGAATAGCGCCCCTACATATGGCGTTTTCAAGGTTAATTTGCATAAGTCCTGTTAGATTAGGATTAGGACTTACTGATGTCTACTGGTACAGATTTTTGGTGCCATGCTCGGTTACTTTTAGATTATTTTTGTCTTTTGTCCAACAAAGCCTAAATTTACGATCAGAAGGTTTGAATTTCAAAAAATTGATGATAGAATCTAATTGTGATTAACAACCGTACATAAAATTCCTAGACTTATAAATAAATATAAAATAGTGGCCTAGAGGTGTGAGTACCAAACAGGTGATTTTGGATCAAAAAAACTACAAAGGAAAAAGTTTGATGTCAACTCAAATAGACGTAACAAAAAAATCTGTTCAGGTAGCTAAAGATCAAAAGTCAAAAACCAGATCAAATGACTATATAAAAAGTATAAAGAATGAACACTATACATTATTAGATAATGTCATAATAGCCATAGACACACTAATAGCGATATCCTTACTATCGTGGCATCCGATAAGTAATGTAGAAATAGGACTACTAATAGGAATGTGGGCATTAAGTATGGTGGGCATGATCATCGGAGTGCATAACTACTTTGCCCATCGTAGATTCAAGACCAGCGAAACAATGATTTCAATGTTAGCAACATATAGGCTCTATGGCGCTTCAATCTCCAACTTAATTCGGCAAGGGGTCTCCCGTTATAATCTTCGATTTAACGGGAGGGGAATTGCCGAGCTGTAAATTAAAAGGGTGTCAATTGCTGTTCAAATATAGCACTAAAGAGTAGTATAAAATTATGATAATTACTCATTGCTACAAAATTCAGCCCACTTTTGAACAGTCAGTCAAAATTGATTATTGGCTAGAACTGTTGCGAAGACATTGGAATTATGCTCTAGGTCAAAGACTAGACTGGTTGAATAGAACTAGATGTCAAGTTGACCGTTGTTCATTAATTTCATGTCCTATTGGTGAAATTTCTAGTAGACCAGATTATTATTTTCAGCAATCAGCACTTAAACAAACAAAAAAGCTGTTCCCCGACTACAAGGAAATATATTCGGAAGTTCAACAAATTAACTTACAAAGACTAGATAAAGCTTGGAAGCGTTGGCTAATACCCGATCAAACTGGTAAACGAGGAGGACGACCAAGATTTAAAAAATCAGGAAAGTTAAGGTCATTGTGTTTTAGTAGAGTTAATCATTCCAAAGCAGTAATTAAATTTGATGGAAAACAAATAATTACTAAGAGGTTTGGTACTATTCCTGTAATAGTTCATAGACCAATTCCAGATAGTTTTACGATCAAAACTGCAACTATAACCAAAAAAGCTGATGGTTATTATGTGAGTTTGAGTTTAGAAGATAAGTCAGTACCTAGTTTAATTCCTACAGATAATATCAAAACTGCTGTAGGTATTGATGTAGGGTTAAAAGAATTTTTAACTACTAATACTGGTGAAACTGTTTCTGTTCCTAATTTCTATAGAAAATCTCAATCTAATCTAGCAAGAAAGCAAAGAAAAGTATCTAGAAAAGAAATTGGGTCAAACAATTGGAGGGTAGCACAAAATAAAATAGCTAGACTACATCAACATATTGCTAGACAAAGAGAAGATTTCCATTACAAAACTGCTCATAAATTAGTTAAAGAATATGATTTAATTGCTGTAGAAGACCTAAACATTAGAGGTTTAGCTAAAAACACTAAACTCTCAAAATCAATTTATGATGTAGCCTGGGGAGCTTTTATTGAAAAATTGAGTGCAGTGGCGGTAAAACGCGGTGTTCATATAATAAAAGTTAACCCTCACAATACATCACAAAATTGTAGTAATTGCGGTCAAAAAGTACCTAAAACTTTATCAGTTAGAACTCATTCTTGCCCTAAATGTCAAACAGTTTTGGATAGGGACGAGAATGCAGCAATTAATATATTAAATAAAGCGTTAAACGAGGTGGGTATCATCTTGTCTGCTTGTGGAGGCTTAGGCATTAGTCAGCCTGTGAAGCAAGAAACTTCTGAAACTTGGATTGAATTATCTCTGTTTTAGAAGCTCCCGTTATAATCTTTGATTTAACGGGAGAGACTTCACAAGTATCATGGGTGGTAGTACATCCTCACCTGTCCCTTGATTGTGGAACTATAGCTAACCAAGTATTTCTGAAACAAAAACAAAATCAAATAAAATTATCCCCTAAAAATTCTTACAGAACAATATATCTGTAGAAATAAAATTGGTAATTCAAAAAAAATAATCAAAATTCATCAAAATAAGTAAAGTATGGAAAGTGCTCCCATAGCTATTATAGGTATCGCTTGTAGACTTCCCGGAGCTAAGGACTACAACGAGTATTGGCAAAATCTGGAACAAGGCATAAATAGTATCAGTGAAATACCTGCCCAAAGATGGGACGTAGAAAAGTATTATTCTCCTAATCCGGGATCACCTAATAAAACTATTAGTAAATGGGCAGGATTAATAGAAGGTATAGACCAGTTTGATGCCCAATTCTTTGGTATCTCCTCGAGAGAAGCAGGAAAAGTAGACCCACAACATAGAATTATGTTGGAATTGAGCTGGTCTTGTATAGAAGATGCAGGTTACTCACTATCTCAAGTTTCAGGAAAAGATATAGGTGTTTTTATAGGGGCGTGTAACTATGACTCCATTCTATTGATGAACCAAAATCAAGACAATGTAGAAGGTCATAGTGGAACAGGAACTTGGACTTGTATGATTCCCAACCGCATCTCTTCATTTTTCAACCTACATGGTCCAAGTATTCCTATAGATACAGCTTGTTCAAGCTCACTGGTAGCTATTCATTACGCCCTGAAGTCCCTCAAAGAATCAGAATGTGAAATGGCCTTGGTGGGAGGGATCAGCGTGTTATTCACCTCAACAACATACATCCAGATGAGTCAACTAGCGATGTTGTCGCCAACAGGACAATGTAGAACATTTAGTAGTGATGCCGATGGTTATGTAAGAGGAGAAGGAGCAGGAGTAGTTTTATTAAAGCCTCTGACAAAAGCAATAAAAGATGGCGACCGCATTTATGGTGTAATTCAAGGAAGTGCAATTAATCATGGAGGTAAAGCGAGAACTATAACATCTCCCAATGTCTACGCCCAAGCTCAAGTAATTCGATCAGCTTATACGAAGGCCAATATTTCTCCGAATACAGTATCTTATATAGAATCTCATGGAACGGGCACACCATTGGGAGACCCAATAGAAATTAATGCTTTGAAAAGAGCCTACAGACAACTTTATCACCAGTATGGAGTAGAGAAAACTGAAAAACCCTACTGTGGTATAGGAGCAGTAAAAAGTAATATAGGGCATTTGGAAGGAGCAGCAGGAATTGCTGGATTAATCAAAGTCTTATTAGCAATGAAGTACAAAAAGCTGCCCAAAATTGTCAACTTCAAGGAATTAAATCCACGCATTAATATTAAAGATAGTCCTTTCTATTTCATAGAGGAAACTCAAGAATGGAAACGATTAAAAAATGAATCAGGTGAAGTTATTCCTAGACGTGCAGGTTTAAGTTCTTTTGGTATCGGGGGAGTTAATGCTCATATTGTATTAGAAGAACCCCAAAAAGAAATCAAAACTCAAAATTTAAAAGTCAAAAGTGATATTCCAGAGCGTCCGCAACAGATTTTAACCATCTCAGGGCAGACAGAGAAAGCACTAAGGGAACTAGCAACAAAATATGAGACTTATTTACAATCAGAAATTGAATCATCGCTACAAAATATCTGCTTCAGTGCCAATACAGGACGTACAGATTTTGCAGAAAGACTGGCCTTAGTAGCTAAATCTAAGGAGGAATTACAGGAAAAATTAGCAGATTTTCTCCAGGATAATGAGACAAACGGAGTGGTAAGAGGAAAAGCAGAAAGTCAGGAGAAGGAGATTGCTTTTCTGTTCACAGGACAGGGGTCTCAATATGTAGAAATGGGACGACAGTTATATGAGACTCAACCCACATTTCAGAAAATTCTAGACCAATGCAATGAAATTCTGAAAGAATATCTAGAAGTACCTCTATTAGAAGTCATTTACCCTCAAAATGCACAAAAGTCAAGTATCTCTTTGTTAGACCAAACAGCTTATACTCAACCTGCTCTGTTTGCCCTTGAATATGCTTTGGCTAAGTTATGGGAATCATGGGGGATTAAGCCAAATGTGGCCATGGGTCATAGCGTTGGAGAATATGTAGCAGCAACAGTAGCAGGAGTATTCAGTTTAGAAGATGGTCTGAAATTAATCGCCATGCGGGGACGGTTAATGCAACAGTTACCCTCCGGTGGTGAGATGGTATCTGTAATGGCATCAGAATCTCAGGTAACAGAGGCTATAGGAGAATATAGTTCTAGGGTGACAATAGCAGCTATTAATGGACCTGAAAGTATCGTGATTTCTGGTGAGAGTGAAGCCATAGCAAGTATTTGTAGTAAATTAGAATCGGAAGGAGTCAAGACTAAGCAGCTACAGGTATCCCATGCTTTCCATTCTCCTTTGATGGAACCAATGTTGGCAAAGTTTGAAACAGTAGCCAAACAAGTAACCTATAGTCAACCTAAAATACCACTAATATCAAATGTCACTGGTAAACAGGTGGGTGCAGAAATTACTACTCCTGAATATTGGGTTCGTCATGTGCGACAACCAGTAAGATTTGCCCAGAGTATGAAAACTCTAGACGAGGAAGGGTATGAACTATTTCTAGAAATTGGACCCAAGCCAATATTATTAGGTATGGGTCGTCAATGTTTGCCAGAAGATGTGGGAGTATGGTTGACATCATTGCGTCCAGGAGTAGAAGAATGGCAACAAATGCTATTAAGCTTAGGAAAATTATATGTACAGGGAGCCAAAATAGACTGGTTAGGATTAGACTCTGATTATACTCGTCAGAAAGTATCCCTACCTACATATCCATTCCAGGGACAAAGGTATTGGATAGAGACAAATCAACAGCCCAACCAACGCCACGGACAAAAACAAATCCATCCATTATTAGGCCACAAAATACAAAATGCAAGTACTCAACAAATATTTCAATCATACCTAAAAGCAGACTCACCAACCTACCTCAGTGACCACCAAGTATTTGAAAAAGTTCTATTCCCAGCGACAGGCTACCTAGAAATAGCATACTCAGCAGCCAGAGCCATACTTAAGGCAGAGGAAATAGCTATATCAGAGTTGAGTATAGCTCAAGGATTAATCCTACCAACAGGCCAAATCCAAACCATACAAACAATACTCACACCCCTAGAAAATAACCACTATAAATTCCAGGTCTATAGCACACAAGAATTAGAAAATCAACCAGTCCCCCAATGGATATTGCACACAGAAGGGAAAATTCATACCAATTCGCCGTCGCCTATCAGCAAACTTGACCTAGAAAAATACAAGAAAGCCTGTACTCAAGCCATAGACATTTCAGCACATTATCAACAATTTCAGAAAATTGGCATCAAATATGGAAGTAGTTTCCAAGGTGTCAAAGAACTATGGCAGGGACCAGGTCAAGCCATAGCACAAATATGCTTACCAGCCGAATTAACTCAAATTACAGAATACAACCTACATCCAGCCTTATTAGATGCAGCTTTACAAATCATAGCTTATACCGTCAGCAATACCCAAAAAACAGAGCAAACATATCTACCAATAGGCATCAGCAAATACCAATTGTATCATGCCATTCCCACTAGAGTTTGGGCAGTAGCAGAAATCACAACCACCCCTCTGACAGCAAATGTCTTCCTCGTAGACAACCAAGGAAAAATCCTCGCCGAAATTAACGGATTAAAACTAAGAGCAACAACAGCATCAGCCCTATTAAAAAGCCTATCACCAGACATCAGCCATTGGTATTATCAAATTGATTGGCAACCCCAGCCGTTACAACAGGGCAACCCGCCAACCAGCCAAATCAACAAATGGTTAGTATTCACAACAGAAACTCAAATTGTACAAGTACTAGAAGAACAAGGTATAGACTCGATCAGAGTCACACCAGGAACAACATATCAACAACTAACACCCAAACACTATCAAATCAACCCTCAGCACCCAGAAGAATATATTCAACTACTACAAAACCACCCATCAATCACAGGTATCATACATCATCAATGGTACAACCAGTCGCCAGCTAATCAACAAGTAGGTCTACAAACAAATCCAGAACAAACCTGTAGTAGCTTGCTGCATCTAGTGCAAGCCATCATCAAAACCAAACCTGAAACAAGACCAAAACTATGTATAATCACATCTGATAGCCAAAGTGTACATTCAGAAACAGAGCTGACTAACCCCGAATCAGGTAGTCTGTGGGGATTAGGGCAAGTCATAAGTCTAGAACACCCAGAACTCAAATGTCAACGCATAGACTATGACAGCCAACAATCACAAAAGACAAAAACACTTACAGCAGTAGTAGCAGAAATCCAGTCACAAAATAAAGAATACCAAATAGCAATTCGCAATGGAGTCCGTTATGTAGCCAGACTCGTACCCCAAAATCAACAACATAGTCAACAAGAAAATCAACCGATCCAATTAAAACTATCAAAATATGGAATCATAGACAACCTCAACTGGCAACCAATGGAGCGACGTTGCCCATCAGCCAACGAAGTAGAAATCCAAGTCGCTACAGTAGGATTAAACCTCCGAGACGTACTCAACGCCCTGGGATTACTCCAAGAATACTACAGAGAAAAATTAGGAATCAGCAGTACCGAGCAACTTACCTTTGGGTTTGAATGTGCAGGAACAATCGTTGCAGTCGGAGAAAAAGTATCACAGTGGCAAATAGGAGACGAAGTGATAGCCACAATGATACAGGATGGATTCAGCAGTTTTGTCACACTCAAAGCTGAGTATGTGATGCCTAAACCCCAACAAATGAGCTTCAGTGAAGCAGCAACCCTGCCCTTGACATTCCTAACAGCCAATTATGGATTAAAACAGCTAGCCCAAATCCAACCAGGAGAGAAAATTCTTATCCATGCGGCAGCAGGAGGAGTAGGGCAAGCAGCAGTACAAATAGCCCAAGGAGTAGGAGCAGAAATATATGCCACAGCCTCACCAGGGAAATGGGAATTTCTACGCTCACTAGGCATCAAGCACATATACAACTCCCGCACACTGGATTGGGCAGTCCAAATCATGACAGATACAGAAGGAAAAGGAGTAGATGTAGTACTCAATAGTCTCAACGGAGAGTATATAGACAAAAGCATAGAAGTCTTAGCAACAGGAGGGAGATTTGTCGAAATTGGCAAAATAGGGATTTGGTCAACTGAACAAGTCACAGAAAAACGAGCAGATGTGAAATATTTTCCCTTTGACTTAGGAGAAGTAGTTCAACAACAACCAGATATCATCAGTCAACTATCAAAAGAATTAACTCCGCAATGGAACAAAGGTAAACTCAAAGCATTACCTTATAAAGTCTTCTCCAGTAAAGAAGTAACATCCGCCTTTAGTTATATGCAGCAAGCACAGCATATAGGGAAAGTAGTAGTTTCCATGCCAGAGGTGAAAAAGAATCAAATATCAATCCAACCCCAAGCAAGTTATTTAATCACAGGAGGCTTAGGAGCATTAGGATTAGAAGTTGCCCAGTGGATGGTCAAACAGGGAGCCAAACAAATAGTATTAACAGGGCGTCGCTCTCCTAATCAAACAGCACAAAAAGTTCTAAGTAAGTTAGAAGCAACCGGAACCTCAATCAGTGTGTTATTAGGGGATATTTCTGTGGAGAAAGATGTAGCCGAAATTTTCCAGAAAATGCAGAAATTATTACCACTCAAAGGGGTAATTCATGCAGCAGGAGTATTGGATGATAAGTTAGTGCAAAACATGAGTACACAGCATCTGGCAAAAGTCATGGCTCCCAAGGTAGCAGGAACTTGGAATTTGCATCAGATGACCAAAGATTTAGAATTAGATTTCTTTGTCTGTTTTTCGTCCATAACTTCGATGTTGGGGAATTCAGGTCAAGGAAATTATGCTGCTGCCAATGCTTTTATGGATGCGTTCGCCCACTATCGCCGAGGTCAGGGTTTACCAGGATTGAGTATCAACTGGGGACCATGGGCATTTGGGGGTATGGCGGCTAGTTTAGAGACTCAGCATCAGAATCGCTCAGAAAGTATTGGAATCAGGAAAATTCAACCAGAAGAAGGGATGGTGGCATTGGAGAACTTGTTATCAGGGTCTCAAAGCCAAGTAGGAGTGTTTCCAGTGAATTGGTCACAGTTTTTGACACAAGTACCTGGTGTGGAAAAAATGCCATTGTTGTCAGAGTTAATTTCAACTCAACCATCACTGCCTCAAAAATCAGGGTTGTTAGAAAAATTAGAAGCTATAGCGGTAAGGGATAGAATGGAGTTATTCACAACTCACATTCAGTCGATGGTAGCCCAAACTTTAGGACTCACAGATGGACAAAAGTTGGAAAGGCGTCAACCATTGTTTGATTTAGGATTAGATTCTCTGATGGCAGTGGAGTTGAAAAATAGGTTAGAGTCAAGTTTACAGACAAGTTTAAGTTCTACATTGTTATTTGATTATCCTACCCTTGAGGCATTGGTAGAGTATTTAGCTGATGTAATTCCTATTGAGTTTTCCATAACAGATAGCCCCCAAGTAGATAATAACTTGTCTAGTTTTGAAGGAGTGTCTATAGAAGCTTTACAGTCAGAAACAGAACCAATAGCCATCATTGGAATGAGTTGTCGCTTCCCTGGAGGGGCCAATTCTCCTGAAGCATTCTGGGAAATACTAAACCAAGGAATAGATGCCATATCTGAAGTACCCCAAGAGAGATGGAAAATTGACGAATACTATGACCCCAACCCTGATACTCCCGGCAAAATTATCACCCGCTATGGTGGTTTCCTCTCACAGGTAGATCGGTTTGATGCTCCATTTTTTGGCATTTCTCGCCGAGAAGCTCAAAGTTTAGACCCACAACAGAGGTTATTACTCGAAGTAAGTTGGGAAGCAATAGAAAGAGCTAATCTATTACCAGAAGAACTTTTCAAGACTCAGACAGGAGTATTTATTGGCATCTGCACTAGTGATTACTCACAACAACTAGCAAACTTTGGTACGCCAGAAGCTTATTGGGGTACAGGTAGCGCTCTCAGTGCAGCAGCCGGACGTTTATCATACATATTAGGGTTAACAGGACCATCTTTATCTGTAGATACGGCTTGCTCTTCTTCCTTGGTATCTGTACATTTAGCTTGTCAAAGTCTAAGAAACCGAGAATCAGAGCTGGCTTTGGCCGGTGGTGTGAATTTTTTGTTATCTCCTGACAATAGTATTGTATTTTCTCATGCGAAAATGTTATCTCCTGATGGGCGATGTAAGACTTTTGATGCAGAAGCCAATGGTTATGTTCGCTCTGAAGGATGTGGAGTTATTATCTTGAAACGACTCTCTGATGCTGTAGCTCATGGGGATAATATCCTGGCAGTGATTCGGGGATCTGCCATCAACCAAGATGGAGCGAGTGGAGGATTGACTGTACCTAATGGTCCATCTCAGCAAGCAGTGATTCGTCAAGCCTTGGAAAATAGTGGGGTAGCTCCAGCTAGTATTAGTTATATAGAAGCTCATGGTACAGGTACATCTTTGGGAGACCCCATTGAAGTAGGATCAGTAGGAGAAGTGTTTAAAAAGACTCACACTCAAGAGAAACCTGTAATTATGGGTTCAGTCAAGAGCAATATTGGTCATTTGGAAGGAGCAGCAGGGATTGCAGGTTTAATGAAAGTAGTATTACAATTGCAACATCAACAGATAGTACCATCATTACATTTTCATCAACCGAACCCTTATATAAGTTGGGAGCAATTACCTGTAGAAGTTTCAACTCAGATGAGGTCTTGGCCCAATAATGGTCAAGCTCGTGTAGCAGGAGTGAGTTCCTTTGGTTTTAGTGGAACTAATGCTCATATAGTTTTAGAAGAAACTCCCATTGAGGGACAGAATCAATCTCATCGAGACTCTGCATTTATGAGTGGAGGTGAAGAGAAGATAGAACGTTCAGTTCAGATATTAACTCTGTCAGGGAAAACAGAAAAGGCTTTGAGTGATTTAGTCAAGAGTTATCAAAATTATCTACAAGCACCAAACAATGAAAGGAAGCTAGCTGATATTTGTTATACAGCAAATACATCAAGAGCTAAGTTCGATTGTAGATTAGCAATTATTTCCTCAAACCGACAAGAATTAGTAGAAAAACTGCAAAAGTACACACAAGGAGAGTCAGTAGCTGGGATCTACTCAGGAGAAGTAACAGATAACAGCAACACACCGAAAATAGCCTTTTTATTCACAGGTCAAGGTTCCCAATATGTGAACATGAGCAGGCAGTTATATGAAACAGCACCAGTATTCCGAGCTGTGATGAACCAATGTGATGAAATTCTCAGCAGTGAACTAGAAGAGTCTCTGTTAAATATCCTGTATCAGGATAACAATGATTCTAAAGCATCTCTACTCAACCAAACGGGTTATACTCAACCAGCTCTGTTTGCAATAGAATATGCCTTATTCAAATTATGGGAATCTTGGGGAATTAAACCTAGTATAGTCATGGGTCACAGCGTGGGAGAAATAGTGGCAGCAACAGTAGCAGGGGTATGGAGTTTAGAAGAGGGTCTCAAACTAATAGCATCCAGAGGAAGATTGATGCAAAAATTACCGTCTGGTGGAGAGATGGTATCAGTAATGGCATCAGAATCAGTAGTGAGTCAGTACATCAGCTCTGAAAGTGAAGTAGCAATAGCAGCAATCAATGGACCAGAAAGTACAGTCATCTCAGGATCATCCATGGCCATCAAGGCAATAGTCAATCAACTAGAAGCTAAGGGAATCAAAATTAAACAACTAGAAGTATCCCATGCCTTCCATTCACAATTAATGGAACCAATGTTGGCAGAGTTTGAAGCAGTAGCTAATCAAATAACCTATAATCAACCAAAAATACCAGTAATATCCAATGTCACAGGAACAATAGCAGACGATAGTATTGCTTCGGCTCAATATTGGGTAAATCATGTGCGTCAACCAGTGCGTTTTGCCCAAGGAATGGAAACCTTGCACAAACAAGGTGCTGAAATCTTCTTGGAAATTGGACCAAAACCAATATTATTAGGTATGGGTCGTGAGTGTCTCATGGGAGCAAAAAAACTATGGTTGTCAAGTTTACGTTCGGGCAAACCAGACTGGTTACAAATGCTGCAAAGTTTAGGGGAATTATATATACGGGCAATAAAAATTGATTGGTTAGGATTTGAACGGGATTATTTCCGTAAGAAGGTAGCGTTACCAACATATCCTTGGCAAAGAAAAAGGTATTGGATAACAGATATTCAACAGCGTAAAAGTCAAAACAAAAAGAGCATAACATCTGAATTAGAGAAAGTACAACCAGATGGAGTAAATATCCAGCAAGAGGAAATACAAACGAACAAAGACCTAATATTACAGCAACCCAAACTAAAATTATCAGAACCAGAATCACTATCTTTCCCCAAAACTACATCAGTTACAGAGCTTCCACCCAAAATAAAATTGGCTCAGTTGACAGTTCAAGTAAAACCAGTTCAAGCTACTCAGCAAAATATTGAATCTGAAAATATAACCCAATTCGATAGTCTTGATAAAAAAGATGTTGCTCAAATTAGAGAAACTCTTAAAGAAAGTCTGGCAGAAGCTCTGTATGCGGATATTAGTGAAATCGAAGAACACAAGAAATTTGTTGATTTAGGTTTAGATTCTATTGTTGGTGTAGAATGGATAACTAATATCAATAAAATCTACAATCTAAAGATCAAAGCTACTAAGTTATACGATTATCCTACCCTATCAGATTTAGCAAAATATATCGCCCAAATCCTATCAACTCAGGAGAAAAATATTGATGTGGAGCGATCGCCATCTGCTCAAACTGGAACAACTATCAGCAACCAATCTCTAAAATTAACTGACTCCCAGAACAATTTCTCACAAGTCAAAGAAACTTTGAAACAACAATTAGCGGAAGCTTTGTATGTGGATATTAGTGAAATTGAAGAACACAAGAAGTTTGTTGATTTAGGTTTAGATTCTATTGTTGGTGTAGAATGGATAACTGAAATCAATAAAACTTACAATTTAAATATCAAAGCTACTAAACTATACGATTACCCTACCTTGTTAGAGTTAGCAAAATATATTACCCAGGAAATTTATTCTACAGGAGGAAGCCAATTACCAAAAGAGAACAAATCTATAGAGGATAAAGAATCTATTCAAAAAGACTATGTGTCTGGAGATTCACAAGAGGAAATGAAACAAAAATTACGCTCAATATTGAAGAAAGTAGCTAATGGAGAATTAACAGTCCAAGAAGGAAATCAAATGATTCAAAAAATCAAAAATCAAGTCAAAATATAGTATAATTTTTTAGGAGAATGTTATGAATAAAGAACAAATATTTAATATTATCAAGAAACATACTTATGAAATAGCACCCGAATTAGAAAGAGTACCTATATCACCAACTGATAGTCTAAAAAATTTAGGCATTGATTCAGTAAATAGAGCAGAAATTATAATGATGGTCATGGAAGACTTATCCTTAAATGTTCCACGCATTGAATTAGCTGGAGCCAAAAATATAGGAGAATTGGTCGATATATTTGCAAGCAAATTATAAGCGGTGAATTATGGGAATTAATTAAACAAGAGGGCTGATCAATGAGTAATATAGAGATAACAGGTATGGGCATTTTTACTTCCATTGCTCAAGGAGTTCCTACTTTTAAAGAAGCTCTGTTATCAGGAGAAACTCAATTTGCTTATCTAAAAGATCCTGGACGTGAAAGCATCAAACCATTTATTGGTGCCGAACTTCCCGATATTGACACCAAAACCCTATTCCCTGAGTATAGTGGATTGTTACGCACAGCTACTAAGAGCGCCCAAGTCGCAATAGTAGCTGTTGCTGAGGCCTGGCAAGATGCCCAACTAAGCTCCAGCAAAGTTAACCCAGAACGAGTAGGATTAGTCGTAGGTGGTTCAAATTTACAACAACGTTACCAGCAGCAAACCTGGCAACGTTATCAGTCACGCCAGGAGTTTATACGACCAACTTATGGGCTGACATTTTGGGATACGGATATATTGGGCATCATTTCCCAATGTTTTCATATTCAAGGTGAGGGCTATAGTGTAGGTGGAGCTTCTGCCAGTGGAGCAGTTGCTATAATTCATGCTGCCCGTCAAATTTTAATGGGGAACAGTGATATTTGTATTGCCCTGGGAACTTTATCCGATCTATCAGGATATGAATTCCAAGCACTGATGAATTTAGGCGCAATGGGGAGCGAACGTTTTGCCGATCGCCCAGACCTCGCTTGTAGACCATTTGACCAAGACCATGATGGGTTTATTTATGGAGAAGGTTGTGGAGCAGTAATTTTAGAGAGAAGTGACCACGCTCAACAACGGGGCGCTCAATCCTATGGCCAACTCAAAGGTTGGGGATTGGCTTTAGATGGAAACCGTAGTCCCGAACCTTCCCAAAAAGGGGAAGAACGAGCTATAAATACTGCTTTAGCCATGGCAGGCCTTCAGGCAGAGAGTATTGATTATGTGAATACCCATGGTACTGGTTCCCCCCTTGGTGACAAAACAGAAGTGGCAGCTTTAAAATCTGCGGGACTTAACCATTGCCTACTCAATTCAACAAAATCTTTAATTGGTCACTGTCTAACTGCTGCTGGTGTAGTGGAAGCGATCGCCACCATATTACAAATGAAATTTGGTTTTTGTCATCCAACCAAAAATTTAGTTAATCCCATTGATACAAGTCTAAATTGGGTGAAAGAAACTTCAATTCAAGCTGAGATCAAATATGCTATTAGCAACAGCTTTGGTTTTGGGGGAATTAATACAGCTTTATTAATTAATTTAGAATGAAGAATTAAGAATTTAGAAATAAATTTTTAAGAATCTCAAATAAAGAATTAAGAATTTTTTAAATAAAAATGGCTAAAAAAGATATACAAGAAAGGACTCTGAATTTTAGTATAAGAATAGTTAATCTTTGTAAAATTTTAAGAGAAAATGGTGGGACAGGATATGATTTAAGCAAACAATTAATACGTTCTGGAACTAGCATTGGAGCTAATGTTGAGGAAGCACAAAATGCAGAAAGTAAACCTGATTTTATTCATAAAATGAGTACTTCTCTTAAAGAAGCAAGAGAAACAAATTATTGGTTAAAAATATTAATTGCGACAGAAAAAAAACTAGAACAAAGATTACTGCCTTTATTAAATGAATCGAATGAATTAATTTCTATTCTTCACGCAATTATCAAAAATACTAAAGCTCAAAACTAATTCTAAATTCTTAATTCTAAATTCTTAATTCGGATTAAACTTATGCAACAAGTTGGAATTGAAGCACTAAATGTATATGGGGGTTCGGCCAAACTAGATGTGCGAATGTTAGGACAAGCACGTCAGTTAGACATGACTCGCTTCGACAATCTTATGTTGAAAGAGAAGACAGTTGCTATGCCTTATGAAGATCCAGTTTCTTACGCTATTAATGCAGCCAAACCTATTATCGATCGCCTCAGCGATCTAGAAAAGCAACAAATCAAAATGGTAGTGACCTGTAGCGAATCTGGCATTGATTTTGGCAAATCTATGAGCACTTATATCCAGGATTATTTGGGGCTAAGTCGTAACTGCCGAATGTTTGAGATTAAGCAAGCTTGCTACTCAGGGACAGCAGGTTTGCAGATGGCATTAAACTTAATTTTGTCCCAAACATATCCAGGAGCTAAAGCTTTAGTTATAGCAACTGATATATCTCGGTTTCTTGTTGCAGAGGGAGGAGAAGTCGAGGGCGAAGATTGGTCTTTTGCAGAACCAAGTAGTGGTGCTGGGGCAGTGGCTATTTTGGTCAGTGATGTGCCTAAGATTTTCCAAGCTGATGTGGGATGTAATGGTTACTATGGTTATGAAGTCATGGATACTTGCAGACCTAACCCAGACTCAGAAGCAGGAGATGCAGACTTATCATTGCTATCCTACCTAGATTGTTGTGAAAATTCCTACCAGCAGTATCAAGACCGGGTAGAAGGAGTAGATTACCAAAAAACTTTTGATTACTTGAGTTTTCATACTCCTTTTGGAGGTATGGTAAAAGGCGCTCACAGAAGTATGATGCGTAAATTCAAAAGGGCAAAACCTGTGGAGATTGAAGAAGACTTTCAGAAACGGGTGATGCCTGGATTAGTCTATTGTCAACAAGTAGGGAATATTATGGGAGCGACGGTGTTTTTATCTTTAGCTAGCATGATTGACAATGCAGATTTTGGCCACCCCCGACGAATTGGTATATTCTCCTATGGTTCCGGTTGTTGTTCGGAATTTTATAGTGGAGTTGTCACCCCACAAGGAAAGGAAATTCAAGCTCAACAAAAAATTTCATCACAGTTATCAATGCGTTATTCCTTAAATATGGAAGAATATGAGCAGTTACTCAGTCATAGTTCTACAGTTGCCTTTGGTACTAGAAATGTGACTTTAGATTACAAACTCTTTCCTGGTGTGTGGAAACAAATTGAAGGTAAAGGTCGCTTAGTGCTCAAAAGAATTAAAGAATTTCACCGAGAATATGAATGGGTATAACTATGAATTATCAAACTCTAAAAATCAGTTATCAAGACGTTGTACAAAGGATTCAAATATATCGACCTGAAGCTAACAACAGTATCAATAGTCAGTTAACGATGGAATTGTTGTCCGCTTTGCAAACTGCTGAAGCAGAGGAAGTCGTTAAAGTAGTGATATTAGAAGGACTACCTGATGTGTTTTGTACAGGGATGGATTTTGAAGAAGTGGTAACAGGAAAACAACTCGACCCAAAAGCAAGTAATCATGGTTACTACAATATTTTGAAACAAATGTCTCAAAGTAGTAAAGTAATTTTGTCACTTGTGCGTGGCAAAGTCCAGGCAGGGGGAGTGGGTTTAGTAGCAGCAAGCGATCTAGTTATTGCTGATGAAACAGCAACTTTTGTTTTATCAGAATTATTATTTGGGTTATTGCCAGCTTGTGTATTGCCTTTTTTGATTCGTCGAGTGGGATTTCAAAAAGCCTACCGTTTAGCACTAACAACTCAAACTATCTCAGCATCAGAGGCTGATAAGTGGGGATTAATCGATGAATATGGCAGTAATACTAATCAGTTAATTAGTAAATATATTCGACGTTTAAAGTATTTACCCTCATCAGGGGTGAAAGAGTTAAAAAATTATATTAATCAGTTATGGATTATTCAAGCAGAAACTCAAGATTTAGCTGTAAATAAGATTTCTAACCTAATAGCAGATCCTACGATCCAAGAAAAAATTAAACGTTTTCAAAAAGAAGGATTATTTCCATGGCAAATGTAAATCTTAATTTAGACCGAGTAAAGGGCAACTCCGATGTAGTACAACTGGTGGAGTTGGGTAATGGTGTCGTGCAAATCACGATGAAAGATGAAGAAAACAGGAATGCCTTTTCTCCCGGAATAATTGAGGGATTATATAAATGTTTTGGTGCAGTTGCTCAAAACAAAAATTATAAAGTGGTAGTTTTGACAGGTTATGGAAATTATTTTTGTTCGGGAGGAACAAAAGAAGAGTTAATCGGTATTTACGAAAGAGAAATTAAATTTAATGATTTAGATTTTTTTAGGATAGCACTAGATTGTGAAATACCTGTAATTGCAGCCATGCAAGGTCATAGTATTGGTGGAGGTTTTGTTTTTGGATTGTATGCAGATTTAGTTGTGTTCAGTCAAGAAAGTATTTACACCACTAATTTTATGAAGTATGGTTTTACTCCAGGTATGGGATGTACGTTAATTGTACCTGAGAAGTTAGGTGTATTCGGGTATGAAATGATGTATACTGCCCAAAACTATCGAGGGAAAGAATTGGCTCAACGGGGTATTCCTTTTCCAGTTGTACCAAGAAAAGATGTGCTAAAAGTTGCGAAAAAGATAGCTTATGAAATGTCGGAAAAACCTAGACTATCTTTAATAACTTTAAAGGATCACTTAAGAGGAAAAATTAGCCAAAAGCTACCTGAGTTTGTAGATAAAGAACTGGCTATGCATGACATAACTTTTCATCAACCAGAGGTGGCAAGTAGAATTGAGAAAATTTTTGGCGAAACAACAACTATGGTTGATTCGCTAGAATTGAATCAAAAAATTGTCAAGCAAGAGCGAGAACAAATAAATCAGCAAGAAGAAATACTAAATCAATTACAATTGGATGAAATTTCTTTAGAAAAAGCAGAACAAATGCTGCTGAATTTAAGTGAAGAAAAAGTAAAAGAAAAAGCAACAATAAATCAACCAACTAATAATAGTAATAAGCCAATTGAATTGGATAATTCGGAAGAACTATTATCTCAATTTATTTCTGGGGAAATATCTTTAGAAACTGCTGAAAAACTCTTATTAGAAGAAGTAGTAGAAACAAATAAAAAAACAGAGAATAAAAACGATATAGCAACTACAGATATTGCAATTATTGGAATATCATGTCGATATCCAGGAGCCAAAAATAGGAAAGAATTTTGGCACAATTTAACCAATGGAGTTGAGAGTATTACAGAAGCTCCACCTGGAAGATGGGAACAGAAAAATTGGTATCATCCCGATCCAGAACATCCAGGTACATCCTATTCAAAATATGCTGGTTTTTTAGATGAAATAGATAAATTTGACCCTTTCTTTTTTGAAATTTCTCCACTAGAAGCTGAGTTTATGGAACCTCAGCAAAGAATATTTTTAGAAGAAGCTTATCATGCTATCGAAGATGCGGGATATGCTCCTGATTCCCTCAAAAATCAACAGTTTGGTATATTTGTGGGAGTAGCAGATAGTGGTTATAGCAAATTATTGTCAGATGCAGGAGTAGGGAATAATCGACTAGCACTCACAGGAAATCTCCCGTCAATGGTATCCGCCAGAATTGCCTATTTTCTAGATACAAAAGGCCCAGTAGTAGCTATTGATACGGCTTGTTCCTCTTCATTAGTTGCCGTTCATCAAGCTTGTGAAAGTATTCAACGGGGAGAAAGCAAACTGGCCATTGCTGGGGGAATAGTCATTATGACAACAGCAGATGGACAAATCTTGTCGAGTCAGTCTCAAATGATATCTGCTGAAGGACATTGTAAAACCTTTGATGCTGAAGCATCTGGTACAATTTGGGCCGAAGGCTGTGGTGTCGTTTTATTGAAAAGGTACGATCAAGCGATTCAAGATGGCGATCATATCTATGGAGTAATCAAAGGAACAGGAATTAATTATGATGGTAATACTAACGGAATCACAGCTCCAAGCAGTCAATCTCAAACCAGTTTAGAAGAAGGAGTTTATCATAAATTTGGAATTAATCCAGAAACTATTAGTTATGTAGAAGCTCATGGAACTGCAACAGTATTGGGAGATCCTATAGAAGTAGAAGCGTTAACAAATACCTTTTCTAAATGGACTAAGAAGAAACAGTTTTGTGCGATCGGAACTGTAAAAACAAATATAGGTCATGCAGTTTACTCCGCTGGAATTTCGGGTTTAATTAAAACCGCTTTGTGTCTTAAGAACCAGAAGTTAGTTCCTTCGTTAAATTTTAATCAAGCTAACCCACATATTGATTTTGAAAATAGCCCATTTTATGTCAATACAGAATTGAAAGATTGGAAAATCCCTGATGGTCAAATAAGACGAGCTGTAGTCAGTTCCTTTGGTTTGACCGGAACTAATGCTCATCTAGTTATAGAAGAAGCACCGCTAGAAGTCAGAAGTCGTAGGGGCGAATGGCCATTCGCCCGTACAGAAGTCAGAAGTGATAGTACAGCTTCTGTGCAAGAGGGAAATTATTTAGAACGTTCCTTGCATTTATTAACTCTCTCAGCTAAAACAGAAAAGTCTCTTTCCGATCTAGTTGTTAGTTATCAAAATTATCTGGAAAAAGAAAATAATGACAGTGAGTTAGGAGATATTTGCTACACAGCTAATACCGGACGTACCCATTTTAACCACAGATTAGCAGTCATTGCTTCTAACCAAAATGAATTAGTAGAAAAACTCGCACAATACGAAGCAGGTGAAGAAGTAGCAGGAATATGTTCGGGAAATCTACCAAACAATATCACTCCACCTAAAATAGCCTTTTTATTCACAGGGCAAGGTTCCCAATATGTAAATATGGGGAAGGAACTATATCAAAAGTCATCAGTATTCCGAAAAGCTATTAATAAATGTGACGAAATTTTAGGGAGGTTGTCTGTAAAGTCCCTATTAGAAATTCTCTATCCCGAAGATCAAGACACATCCAACTCATTCCTATTAAATCAAACCGCTTATACCCAACCAGCAATTTTTGCTATAGAATATGCTTTAGCACAAGTATGGCAATCTTGGGGAATCAAGCCAGATATAGTCATGGGTCATAGTGTAGGAGAATATGTAGCAGCAACAATAGCAGGAATTTTTAGTTTAGAAGATGGTCTGAAACTAATTGCCGAGCGGGGACGGTTAATGCAAGAGTTACCCCCTGGTGGTGAGATGGTGGCTGTGATAGCATCAGAATCTCAAGTGGAAAAAGCTATAAGTGAATATACTTCACAAGTGACAATAGCAGCAATTAATGGACCAGAAAGTATCGTGATTTCTGGTGAAAGTGAAGCGCTGGCAAGCATTTGTAGTAAGTTAGAAGCAATGGGAGTTAAGACTAAGCATTTACAGGTGTCCCATGCTTTTCATTCCCCGTTAATGGAGCCAATGTTGGCAGAATTTGCAGCCGTAGCTCAGTCAGTCATCTATAATCAGCCTAGAATACCACTGATATCAAATGTTAGTGGTGAACAGGTGGGTGTGGAAATTACTACTGCGGAATATTGGGTAAATCATGTCCGACAACCAGTGAAGTTTGCCGAAAGTATGAAAACTCTGCATGAGGAAGGTTATGAGGTATTCTTGGAAATCGGACCAAAACCAATATTACTGGGGATGGGACGTCAATGTTTACCAGAAGATGTAGGAGTATGGTTGCCATCATTACGTCCTAATAAAATCCCCCTCCCGTCCTCCTTAGAAAGGGGGAGGTTAGAGGATGCTGCGCTTTTGAACAATGAATGGCAGCAAATGCTATCAAGCTTAGGAAAATTGTATGCAAAAGGAGCTACAGTAGATTGGTCAGAGTTTGACGGAGATTATACTCGTCAGAAAGTAGCATTGCCAACTTATCCATTTCAGGGAGAAAGATATTGGGTAGATACTTCTAAAAATCAAGACCGGAATACTACTAATCAAAGTTCAAATTTAGTTAAACTACTTAATCAAGGTGGCATAGAGGAATTAACTCAAGAACTGAAGTTATCAGAAGAATTAACAGAAGATGAACAAAAATTATTACCTAAGTTATTAAATATTTTAGCTAAAAGACAGCAAAAATATCTGCAAGAGCAAGATTACATAGTAGGTGACTATTATGATGAATTGGCTTCTGTTCTGGATGAAGAGGCAATTTTGAACTATATTCCTTTGCCGGGGATTATGAGAGGATTTTCATCAATTCTATTTTTCGCCAAATTAAAAACACAAGAAAAATATCATAAATTAGCATCAACAGCTCAACAAGAAATTAGAAATATAGGTTGGCAGAAAATCGATTTTTCTTCTTGCCAGAAAGTTCTAGATATTGGTTGTGGTCATGGAACAGATTTAATGACTTTAGGGCAGAAGTATAATCACTTAGAGCTTTGTGGTTATACAATATCAGAACGGCAAGTAGAATTAGGAAATCAAAAAATTAATCAGTTAAACCTAGAAGAACGACTCAAAATTATTAATGGAGATAGTTCCCAGGATGAGTTCCCAGAAAATTACGATCTGATATATGGATTTGAAGTAACTTGTCACATCAAGAAGAAAAAAGAACTATTTTTGAATATCAGAAATCACTTAAATAATGAAGGTAATTTAGTCTTATCAGATTTTATCTCTAACGCCTCATTTAGTATCGATTATGATGCTCACTCATCTTATCTCATAACTCAACAAGAATGGTTAGATTTACTATCACAAAATCATCTGAAAATCATACATTATGTAGATATTAGTAATGAAATAGCTAATGGTCTAGACGATCCAAATTTTACAGAGAATCTCAACTATATATGTAAAAAAAGTAATTTAAACGAAAATGCCAGAGTAGGTCTTCAATCTTATGACAACCTATACAAGATGTTGCGTAAGAAGCTAGTCAGCTATGTAGTAATGACAGCACAAAAGCAAGACTTATTGTCAGTAGATGAAATTTACAAATGGAACCAAGAAATTCTACAGAAACCACTACATTATTCTGATGTTTCATTACAACAACTTTTCTATAGAGTAGAATGGCAAAAAGCAACAGCTAAACAACAACAGAAAAAACAACTACAGTCGAAAAATTGGATAATATTCAGCGACAGAGATGGTGTAGGTAAAAGACTGAAAAACCTCTTAGAAAAAAGAGGCGATCGCTGTTTCATGGTATTCAGAGGGGAAACCTACAAGCAAAAAGAAACAGGAAGTTGGGAATTAAACCCATCTAATCCAGGAGATTTTGAGAGGTTTTGCCAAGAAGTAAAGATAACTGTTGGAGAAAGTCTGAGAATAATTCACTTGTGGAGTCTAGAAACTACACCTTCTCAGCAACTAACTCAGTCAGCTTTAGAATCAGCACAAAAGTATAGTTGTGGTAGCGTATTGCATCTGGTGCAAGCTATGGAAAAACACTGGGACTTGAACTCACTCTCACCTCAACTGTGGTTAATTACCAAAGGTTCCCAGTCAGTTTTACCTGATGTAGAAGAAGTAGCAATAGCCCAAACCCCACTATGGGGAATAGGAAAAGTCATATCTCTGGAACATCCTCAATTATGGGGAGGACTAATAGACTTAGACAAGGAATCATCCACAAACGAAACAGAAATACTACTACAACTAGTAGAAGAAGATGAGCAAGAAGATAGACTGGCCATTCGTCATGGAGAAATCTATGTAGCTCGTTTAGAAAGAAAACTCTTAGCAGAGTCTCAGCCACTATCCTTGAGTGAGGAAGGAAGTTATTTAATTACTGGGGGAACAGGAGCATTAGGATTAAGTATAGCTCAATGGTTGGTAGAGAAGGGATGTAAACATCTAGTATTAACCGGTCGCTCTCAACCATCAGAGCAAGCACAATTGAAGATTAATAGTTTACAGAAGCAAGGATCAGAGGTAGTTGTAACTCAAGCAGATGTATCTGTTCAAGAAGATATGGAGAGGGTATTCAAGCAAGTAGAAGAAGTAATGCCACCTCTCAAAGGAGTAATTCATGCAGCAGGAGTCATAGGATTTCACTTGCTTCAGGAGTTGGAACTTTCTCAACTCGAAGCCATACTACGTCCCAAAGTAGTAGGAGGATGGTTGCTACATCAATTAACTCAAAAGCTAAAGCTCGACTTTTTTGTTAATTTCTCCTCCATTGCATCAGTATGGGGTTCAAAAGGTCAAGCTCACTATGCAGCAGCCAACAATTTTCTGGATGGATTAACTGATTATCGGCAATCTATGGGATTACCAACCTATAGCATAAATTGGGGGGCTTGGTCAGGAGGAGGAATGGCAACAGGAGAGGCAATGAATTTGCTAAACCAAATGGGGGTAAAACCAATGGAACCAGAAAAAGCAATAGCGGCTTTGGAGAAAATATTAGCAAGCAATAGCCCTCACACAGTAGTAGCAGATATAAATTGGGATTTATTTAAGGAACTGTATGAATTAGGAGCTAAAGGGTCATTTCTGGAAGAAATTTCACTATACTCAGAAGCAACAGACGGAGAACGCGCTTCGGAAAAAAGCTCAGAGTTGTTACAAGAACTTCATCAAGCTCCAGAAAGTGAACGGAACCAAATGCTAATCGAGCATCTTCAAAATGATGTAGCAAAAATTATAGGATTATCGAAATCTCAACTTCCAGATCCGGAGTTAGGATTCTTTAAAATGGGAATGGATTCCTTGATGGCAGTTCAGCTAAGAAATATGTTGAATTCTACTTTTAGGTCCTCCATCAGCACAGCAACCTTGTTTGAAAAGTCTAATATCAAAGACTTAGCTGAATACTTGATAGCAGAAATTTTCCCAGAAGGGGAGGAAGAGGAAATTGATCTTCAAGAAAGTCAAGAAGTAACTCCTCCCAAGCAGATAGAAACAGAATTTGAAGGAGAAATTGATAGTGCCATCGCCTCAGAATTACAAGAAATCCAAGCTTTGCTGAAGGAGGAAAACTAAAGTGAGTAATACTTCTCAAACAAGCCAACAAAACGTCTTATCCAAAGAAGTACTTCAAACTTTGAAGGAAATGCGGGGTAAGCTCGAAGCAGTAAACAAAGCCAAAACCGAACCGATCGCAATTGTTGGTATGGCCTGTCGATTTCCTGGAGGAGCTAATGACCCATCAACATACTGGAATTTATTACATGATGGTATAGATGCAATTACGCCAGTTCCTCCTGAACGTTGGGATGTGAGTGCCTATTACGATCCAGACCCAGAAGTTCCAGGGAAAGCTTACACGAAACAGGGTGGGTTTATCGACCAAGTTGACCAGTTTGACCCCTTATTTTTTGGTATTTCTCCAAGAGAAGCAGTTAGTTTAGACCCTCAATACAGACTACTGTTAGAGGTAACGTGGGAAGCACTGGAAAATTCTGGACAGACCTGGGAAAACCTTAAGAATAGTAAGACCAGTGTCTTCATGGGTATCTCTACAGATGACTATGCTGCCGTAACTCTAAATGAAGCCAGTAGTTACCCTACTCTGGGAAGTAATAGAAGTGTTGGTGTAGGTCGTATTTCTCATCTCTTGGGTTTACAAGGATCTAATATACAGGTAGATACAGCTTGTTCAAGTTCTTTAGTTGCTACCCATTTAGCCTGTCAAAGTTTACGTTCAGGAGAATCCAACTTGGCATTAGTGGGTGGAGTCAATTTAATATTATCGCCCATCAGCACTATTGCTCGTTGCCAACTGAAAGCACTATCTCCTGATGGTCGTTGCAAGACTTTTGATGCTGCTGCAAATGGTTATGGTCAGGGAGAAGGATGTGGTGTCCTAGTTTTGAAGCGCTTGTCTGATGCAGTTAGTGATGGAGACCTAATTTCAGCCGTTATTCGAGGTTCTGCGGTTAATCACGATGGGCCAAGTAGTGGCATGACAGTTCCAAATAGAATGGCTCAAAAACAGGTAATTCAACAAGCTCTGACAAATGCCAAGTTAGAACCCGACCAAATTAGCTATTTGGATGCTCACGGTACAGGAACTTCTTTAGGAGACCCCATAGAAATAGAAGCTCTGGCAGAAGTATACGGCAAAAATCGTCCAGCTGATCACCCTTTAATTGTGGGGTCAGTAAAGACTAATATTGGGCATTTAGAAGCAGCAGCAGGTGTATCATCTTTGATGAAGGTAATTTTAGCCCTTCAGCATCAGGAAATACCTCCTCATTTACATTTAAAACAACCTAACCCTCATGTAGATTGGGATAGATTACCAATAAAAATTCCTACTTCATTAATGCCTTGGTCTGGTGAGGGAAAACCAAGAATAGCAGCAGTTAGTTCCTTTGGTATGGGTGGTACCAATGCTCATATAGTTTTAGAAGAAGCTCCTGTAGAATTTAGAATTAAAAATTCAGAATTTAGAATTAAGACAAATGGGGAAAGGGGGGGTGATTTAGAGCGTCCGCTGCATATACTAACACTATCGGCAAAAACAGAAAAAGCTTTAGCAGATTTAGTCAGTAGTTATCAAAAGCATTTAGAAACATATCCAGATTTGGCAGTAGCAGATGTATGTTACACGGCTAATACAGGAAGGAAACATTTTAAGCATAGACTAGCAGTTATTGCTTCTGACCAAAAGGAATTAGTAGAAAAGCTACTTGACCAAAAAACAGGAAAGGAAGTGGTTGGACTATCTTGTGGAGAATTTGATAGTGGTAGCGCAAGTTCTAAGCTAGCTTTCCTATTCACAGGGCAAGGTTCCCAGTATGTGAATATGGGTAAGCAATTGTATGAAACTCAACCAACTTTCCGTCAAGCTTTGGATCGATGCGACCAAATTTTACAACCCTATCTAGAAGTGCCTCTACTAGAAGCTGTATACCCTAAAGATGAACAAAAGTCAACCTCGAATTTGTTAGACCAAACAGGTTATACTCAACCAGCTTTGTTTGCTATAGAATACGCCCTAGCTAAGTTATGGGAATCTTGGGGAATCAAACCAACTGTAGTCATGGGTCACAGTGTAGGAGAATATGTGGCAGCAACAATAGCAGGAGTTTTCAGTTTAGAAGATGGTCTGAAATTAATTGCTATGCGGGGACGGTTGATGCAACAGTTACCCTCCGGTGGAGAGATGGTGGCAGTGATGGCCTCAGAATCTGTGGCGGTTGAAGTAATAGCTGATCATAGTTCACAAGTGACAATAGCAGCGATAAATGGACCAGAAAGTATGGTTATTTCTGGAGAGAGTGGAGCGATCGCAACCATTTGTAGTAAGTTAAAAGCAATAGGAGTTAAGACCAAAAAATTACAAGTTTCCCATGCTTTTCATTCCCCGTTGATGGAGCCAATGTTGGCCGAGTTTGCAGCAGTAGCTCAGTCAGTCATCTATAATCGGCCGAAAATACCACTGGTATCAAATGTAACTGGTCAAAAAGCAGGAAATGAAGTAACTAAGGCCGAATATTGGGTAAATCATATCCGACAACCAGTACAGTTTAATCAAAGCATAAAAACATTGCACGAGCAAGGGAATGAACTTTTCTTGGAAATAGGACCGAAACCAATATTGTTAGGGATGGGGCGTAGATGTCTAGCAGGAGATTCAGGAGTATGGTTGCCATCATTGCGTCCAGGGGTAGAAGAATGGCAGCAAATGTTATTGACTTTAGGAAAGTTGTATGTTAAAGGTATAAAAATAAATTGGTCGGGGTTTGACCAAGGTTATGCTCGTCAGAAGGTGGCATTGCCAACGTATCCTTTCCAAAGAGAACGTTACTGGGTAGAAAGAACGGAAAACAAACAGAAACAACAACATCAAAAGTTAGAAAATATTGGTGAGACTCCAATTGTTCAACTACTCACTCAAGGAAACACAGAAACCCTCACTCAACAACTAGAAAGAGCGGTAAATTTTTCACCAGAACAACTGAAACTCTTACCAGAAATATTAGATGTATTAGCTAAACAACATCAAGAACAATTAACAGCATTAACTGTAAAAAATTGGCTCTATGAAATTCAATGGAAACCTTTAGCTCAAAGTAACTCAACAACAAACATTCAATTAAGTCATTGGCTAATTTTAGCCGATACTACAGGAGTAGCCGAAAAATTAGCCCAAAAATTACAACAACAGGGTCATGAATATAGCTTAGTTTATAGAGGGGAGAACTATCAAAAACTAGCAGCAGGAAAATATCAACTAAATCCTCATATTCCTGAAGAATTTGAAAAACTGTATCAAGAAATTAAGCAAAATACTCCAACTCCCTTATCAAAGTTAATTCACCTGTGGAGTTTAGACGCTCCCGAATCAAAAGACTTAACCCTTGAAACTCTAGAAGAAACCCAAATATGGGGATGTGGCAGCGTGATGCACCTGTTACAAACCTTACTCAAAAACTCTAGCATTCCCCAACTATGGTTAGTAACCCGTGGGTCTCAGTCAGTAACAGAAAATAATATAACAGGACTAGCAGCATCGCCTCTGTGGGGATTAGGTAGATCAGTGTCCCTAGAACATCCCCAATTATGGGGAGGATTAGTGGATCTAGACCCACAAGCTCCAGAAGCAGACGAAATAGAAATGCTATGGCAATTATTAGTTAATGAACTAGAAGAAGATAATCTAGCTTTACGGGGAGAAAATACCTATGTAGCTCGTCTGGCAAATCAATCTCCTCCAGAATTGTCTCAACCCCTATCCTTATCATTAGATGGTAGTTACTTAATAACTGGAGGATTAGGAGCGTTAGGATTACATACCGCAGAATGGTTGGTAGAAAAGGGAGCTAAAAATATTGTCTTAACTGGGCGCCGCCCTCCTTCAGAAAAAGTCCAAGAATCTATAAAAGAATTAGAACAAGCAGGATGCCAAGTCAAGGTTTTGTTAGGGGATGTTTCTATTGAAGAAGAGATAGCCGAAATTTTGGAGAAGATTCATACATCTTTACCAACACTCAAAGGAATAATTCATACAGCAGGAGTGCTAGATGATGGAACCATACAACAGATGAATTGGGAGCGTTTTGCTAAAGTCATGGCACCAAAGGTAATAGGAACTTGGAACTTACATAAATTAACTAAAAATTTGCCATTAGATTTCTTTGTCTGTTTCTCCTCAATGGCTTCCTTAAATGGTTCCCCTGGTCAAGGAAATTATGCTGCGGCCAATGCCTTTATGGATGGTTTAGCTGGTTATCGTCGCAGCAGAGGATTATCAGGATTAGCCATTAATTGGGGAGCATGGGCATCAGGGGGTATGGCTGCTCGTTTAGCAGTGGAGCATCAAAATCGGATTCAGGCAAGTGGGATAAGTGAGATTGCTCCCAAAGAAGGAATGTATGCCTTAGATTTACTGTTACGAAATCAATTGGCAAGGGAGCAGGTAGGTGTAATAGCCGCCAAGTGGTCCGTATTGGCAGAACATTTGAGTAGTATCAAAAAAAGTTCATTACTACGAGAATTATTACAGAAGGAGGAATTGGCAGAACATGATACGCTGAAACAGAAGGTCAAAGTCGAAATTTTAGCAAAATTAGAGACGGCCTCACTAGAGGAACGTCAAGAAATTTTAACCGAACATATTCGAGGGCAAGTAACTCAGGTACTAGGTTTGAGTTCATCTCAATTACCTGAGCTGAATCTAGGGTTTATGGAAATGGGAATGGATTCTTTAATGGCAGTGGAATTAAAAAATCGACTGCAAAATCAACTAGGAATTAACTTACCTGAGACAATAGCTATAGAATATCCAACAATTATGAAATTGTCCTTATATGTAGAGGAATTAATGGCATGGAAGACAACAGAAAATAGCCTATCCGAGGATGGCATGAATAAAACTGATGTATCAGAAAGAGATGGTAAAATACTGCCAGTTCTGGAAGATATTTCAGAAGAAGATTTTGAAACACTAGCAGCTCAACAACTGGAAAAAATTCAGAATATGCTCTAATATTTGAGGTGAAAAAGATATCTTTTGGGATCTGCTTATAAAAAAGGTATGAAATAGGTAATTTCTATAGTTATAGAAATTATTTAATTTAACAGAAAAGTTAAAAAAATTAGGTTAAGGCTAAAAATTTATGGAACCCAGTACCAAAAAAGATGAACTATCATTATCCAAACAGATGTTTTTAGCTTTAAAACAAGCAGAAACTAAGTTGGAGATGATGGAGCGCTCCAGAAGTGAAGCGATCGCCATAATTGGCATAGGTTGTCGATTTCCTGGAAATGCCAACACACCAGAAAGCTTCTGGGAATTGTTATCTAATGGTAAAGACTCTGTTAGAGAGATTCCACTAGAACGTTGGGATATAGATTCTTACTACGACCCCAACCCTGATACTCCGGGGAAAATGTATATCCGTAACGCAGCATTAGTTGATCAGGTAGATCAGTTCGATCCACAATTTTTTGGTATCTCTGGCCGAGAAGCACATAGCCTTGACCCACAGCAACGTTTTATTTTGGAAGTAACTTGGGAAGCTTTAGAAAGAGCTGGTATTAATCCCCTGGAATTAGAAAATACTCAGACAGGAGTATTTCTGGGTATCGGTCAAAATGATTATGCTAATTTGGGTTTGAGCCAAGTCGAAAATATAAGCCCTTACGATGCTACAGGAAATGGATTCTGTTTTGCAGCAGGTAGGTTATCTTACTTTTTAGGATTGCAAGGCCCATCAATGGCAATAGATACAGCTTGTTCATCGTCTCTGGTAGCTATACATGAAGCTTGTCAGAGTCTGCGTCAGGGTGAGTCTAATCTGGCTTTAGCTGGAGGAGTCCAACTAATTCTCTCTCCTGAAGTGACAACTGCACTATCAAAATTAAAGGCTCTATCACCTGATGGCAAGTGTAAAACTTTTGATGCTGCTGCAGATGGTTATGGAAGGGGAGAAGGATGTGGCATTGTGGTACTTAAGCGTTTGTCGGATGCGGTCAAGGATGGAGACAATATCCAGGCAGTAATTCGTGGTTCCGCTGTTAATCATGATGGACCGAGTAGCGGACTGACAGTACCGAATAAACTAGCTCAGGAAAAACTGATTCAGCAAGCTCTCAAAGCAGCAAAAGTAGAACCTGCTCAAGTGAGTTATGTGGAAGCTCATGGTACTGGAACTTCCCTCGGAGATCCGATGGAAGTGAGAGCTTTAACTAGCGTATTTGAGAATGGACGCGATCGGGAAAAACCATTGCATATCGCTTCAGTTAAAACTAATATTGGTCATCTAGAAGCTGCCGCTGGAATTGCAGGTGTTATTAAGGTGGTTTTGCAACTGCAACATCAAAAAATTGCCCCTCATCTGCATTTTGCTAATCCTAGCACCTATATTGATTGGGAGAATATACCTTTAAAAGTACCTACTCAACTCACACCTTGGCTGTCATCAGGGGATAAAAGAGTTGCAGGAGTAAGCTCTTTTGCTATTAGTGGCACTAATGCTCATATAGTTTTAGAAGAAGCACCGAGTAGGGGCGAACGGCCGTTTGCTTCGCATAACTTCGTTAACGCCCCTACAGAAGTCAGAAGTCAGAAGTCAGAAGAATCCCCCCTTCTCCCCTTTGAAAGGGGGGAGAATTTAGAGCGTTCATTGCATTTGTTAACTCTGTCGGCAAAAACAGAAAAAGCTTTAGAAGATTTAGTCAGTAGTTATCAAAATTATGTAGAGACGTTTCGCGAAACGTCTCTACAAGGGACATTTCCCGAAACATCCCTACATGATATATGTTATACAGCTAATACAGGTAGAGCGCATTTTAATCATCGACTAGCAATTATTGCCTCTGAACAAAAGGAATTAATAGAAAAACTGCTTGACTGGAAAACTAAGAAAGAAGTAGTTGGAGTATTTTCTGGGCAACCAGATAGCGGAAGTCAAAGTCAAAAAATAGCTTTCCTATTCACGGGTCAAGGTTCCCAGTATGTAAATATGGGAAGACAACTGTATGAACAAGCACCGACTTTCCGTCAAGCTTTAGATCGATGCGACCAAATTTTACAATCCTATCTAGAAGTACCTTTATTAGAAGTTATTTACCCTAAAGATGCACAAAAGTCAAGTGTATTAGACCAAACAGCTTATACTCAACCTGCTCTATTTGCCATAGAATACGCCCTAGCTAAGTTATGGGAATCATGGGGGATTAAACCAAATGTGATCATGGGTCATAGCGTTGGAGAATATGTAGCAGCAACAATAGCAGGAGTATTCAGTTTAGAAGATGGTCTGAAATTAATAGCCATGCGGGGTAAGTTGATGCAGCAGTTACCCGCTGGTGGAGAGATGGTGTCCTTGTTAGCTTCAGAGTCTGTGGTAACAGAGGCTATAGGAGAGTATAGTTCTCAAGTGACAATAGCAGCAATTAATGGACCGGAAAGTATGGTTATTTCTGGTGAAAGTGAAGCGATCGCAACCATTTGTAGTAAGTTAGAATCCCAAGGAGTAAAGACTAAAAAATTACAGGTATCCCATGCTTTTCATTCCCCGTTGATGGATCCAATGTTGGCAGAATTTACAACAGTAGCTCAGGAAGTCACCTACAGTCAACCTCGGATACCACTCATTTCTAATGTAACTGGTGAAAAAGTAGGTGCAGAAATTGCTACTCCTGAATATTGGGTTCATCATGTCCGACAACCAGTAAGATTTGCTCAGAGTATGAAAACTTTAAATGAGCAAGGATATCAATTGTTCCTGGAAATTGGACCCAAACCAATATTACTGGGCATGGGACGTCAATGTGTACCAGAAGAGAGTGGTATTTGGTTACCATCGCTACGTCCGGGGGTTGATGAATGGCAACAGATACTCTCAAGTTTAGGACAGTTGTATGTACGGGGTGCTAAAGTAGATTGGTCAGGGTTTGACCGAGATTATGGCTACCAGAAAGTAATCTTGCCAACTTATCCATTTCAGCGGGAAAGGTATTGGGTTGAAACAGGCAATTCTCAAACTATCTCTGCAACTAAACTTCACCCTCTAATTAATCGAAAGTTTCAATCTCCTTTATCAAAAGACATCTTCTTTGAATCGGAGTTTAGCACCAACTCCCTACCATTTTTAGCAGACCACCGAATATATGAAAAAGTTGTAGTACCTGGTGCGAGTCACATTTCTCTATTGTTAGCAAGTGCCTCTCTAACATTTTCTGCAACAGGATGTCAACTGGAGGATATTCTGTTTCCCCAAGCTTTAGCAATTCCAGAACAAGGGGTACGTAATGTTCAGGTAGCTTTGACTCCACAGGATAACTCTTATGCATTTCAAGTAATTAGTTTTGATAGCTCTTCTAATGATACTAATTCTTGGGCAGTTCATGCTACAGGAAAGATATATCCTACCAATTTTGATGGAAAGCACCAATCTCTAGAAACCATCGAAGCAATTCAATCTCGTTGTAGTCAAAAAATTGAAAGCACAGAAATTTACCAGAATCTATGGGATAGACAAGTTCAATTACGGGAGAGTTTTAGATGGATAGACCAAGTATGGTTAGGAGAAGGAGAAATTATTTGTCAAATGAAAGTACCAGAGACAGTGTTAGATGCACTCAAGTATCAAATACATCCAGCCTTAATTGACTCATGCTTTCAGTCAGTAGTTGCACTTAATCTTAGTTTTTCTGGTGACAAAAATGAAACATTTGTTCCCTTCAGTATAGAGAAGTTTACTTTTTATCAGCGCCCTAATAATGGTTTGCTTTGGTGTTATACCCGTGGATTGAAATATGGAGAATCAGAGGAAAAACTGCTGAAAGCAGAAATACAATTATTTGACCAAACTGGGGAATTGGTAGCTCAGATTAATGGTTTTGAGTTTAGGAAAGCGAACGCCAAAACATTACTGATGACTCTGGATTCAGATTTAAGTGATTGGTTTTATGAAATCAACTGGCAAGCTCAACCCTTAACAAAAACTGCAAAATCTAAATCTAATGAAAATGACTCTGCTAAATGGTTAGTATTTTCAATGACTGATGAATTGGCAGAGTCTATCGGGAAGTATTTACAACAGATAGGACAGAACTATATTTGGGTGTCCCCTGGTTCAGATTATCAGAAATTAGATGCTCAACATTATCAAATAAATCCCACTGTTGCTGAACAATTCCCCAAACTGCTCCAAGATAATTCTGATATTCAGGGAATTTTGCACTTATGGGGTATAAATGAAACTGAGGATTTACAAACAGCTCAACAACTTGGTTGTGCAACAGCTTTACATTTAGTGCAAGCCTTAATTCAAGCTGGATTAACTAATGTAATACCGATGTGGTTAGTGACTCAAGGGACTCAAAGTATATTCGATGAATCAGAAGTGGTACAACCCCAACAAGGAAGTTTATGGGGACTAGGGCGTGTTATTAGTCTAGAACACCCAGAATTAAAGTGTGGTCGCATAGACTTAGACCCCAAATCGAATGTTTCTGAAATTCTCCCTAGTTTAGTAGATGAGGTGTTTTCTGATAGTAATGAAGACCAAATAGCAATTCGTCAGGGAGTCCGTTATGTAGCAAGATTAGTAAGACAACAAAAGCAGAAATTGAGCTTAGAACAAAAATTGCCCATAGAATTGAAATTGTCTGAATACGGACTGATAGACAACCTCAACTGGCAGGTAATGCAGCGCCGTCCTCCAAAAGGGAATGAAGTAGAAATTCAAGTCAAAGCAGTGGGTTTAAACTTCCGAGATGTACTCAATTCCTTGGGGTTACTGAAAGAATATTATGCTCAGGTATTAGGTATTACTGACGTAGCTCAACTCAAATTTGGCTTAGAATGTGTAGGCGTTATTGCATCTGTGGGAGACAATGTCTCTCAGTGGCAGGTGGGAGATGAGGTGATGGCTATAGCTCATAATGGGTTTAGTAGCTTTGTTACTACTCCTGCAGAGTCAGTTATGGCTAAACCGAAAAATCTGAGTTTTACGGAAGCAGCAACTTTACCATTGACTTTTGCCACAGCTTACTATGGATTAGAATACTTGGCTAAAATTCAGCCAGGAGAGCGGGTATTAATTCATGCTGCTGCTGGTGGTGTAGGGCAAGCAGCAGTTCAAATTGCACTGGAGGCAGGAGCAGAAGTATTCGCCACGGCAAGTCCTCCTAAATGGGAGTTTCTCAAGTCTATGGGTGTCAAACACATAATGAACTCTCGCACTTTAGAGTTTGCCGATGAAATAATGAGTCTGACTCAGGGAAAAGGTGTAGATATAGTCTTAAATAGTCTGAATGGAGATTTCATTGATAAGAGTTTTGCTGTTTTAGCTACTCAAGGGCGATTTGTAGAAATTGGCAAAATAGGGATTTGGGACAAAAAACAAGTGATGCAGAAGCGACCAGATGCTGATTACTTTCCTTTTGATATTGGAGAGATAATCAAACAACAACCAGATTTAACTGCCAAATTTTCAGAGGAATTGAACCAGCAGTGTCAGCAAGGAAAACTGAAAGCATTATCTTATAAAGTATTTTCTAATACAGAAGTCAAAGCTGCCTTCCGATATATGCAGCAAGGCAAGCATATAGGAAAAGTGGTAGTTTCTATGCCAGAAACTGGAGATGAGCAAAAATCCATCAAACCAGAAGCAAGTTATTTGATTACAGGAGGTTTAGGAGCTTTAGGTTTAGAAGTAGCCCAATGGATGGTATCCGAGGGAGCTCAAAATATAGTATTAACTGGGCGTCGGAGTCCGAATGAAACTGCACAAAAAATCATAGAGGAGTTAGAGGCAGCAGGAGCATCAGTCAGTGTTTTATTAGGGGATATTTCTACTCAAGAGTCTGTTATGAAAATCTTAGAGGAAATATCTGCTTCGTTACCCCCACTTAAAGGAGTGATTCATGCTGCTGGGGTGTTGGATGATGGGGTATTACAAAAGATGAATTGGGAAGGATTTACGAAGGTTATGGCTCCCAAGGTGTCAGGAACCTGGTATTTACATCAACTCACTCAGGATTTACCCTTAGATTTCTTTGTTTGTTTCTCGTCTATGGCTTCAATGTTGGGGAATTATGGTCAAGGAAACTATGCAGCTGCCAATGCTTTTATGGATGGTCTAGTCCACTATCGGCGAGGTCAGGGTTTACCAGGATTAAGTATTAACTGGGGAGCATGGGCAACAGCAGGAATGGCTGCTCGTTTAGCAAGGGAACATCAAAATCGAATGCAGAGTAGTGGAGTAATGGCTATTGAACCTGAATTAGGAATGCAGGCATTAGGTTTATTGTTATCAGGGTCTCAAAGCCAAGTAGGGGTATTCCCGGTTAATTGGCCGGAATTTTTTAGGCAGATGCCAGGATTGGCAAAGCTCCCATTCTTAGAAGCTTTTACTACAAAATTGGTAGAACAGAGTCAAAAAGGTCAAATTCTCGAACAGCTAAATGTAGCTTCAGAGACGGAACAAGAAAAGCTATTGACCTCTTATCTTCAAAGCAAAATTGCTCATATTATGGGTATGACAGTTTCTCAAATAGAGTTAGAACAATCTCTAACTGTGATGGGACTTGACTCATTGATGGCGGTGGAATTGCGAAATCAGGTTCAAACTGAGCTGGCAGTGGATATTCCGGCTACTAGATTTATGGAAGGAATCACCATTGTAGCTCTAGCAACTGAGATTAAGCAACAACTGATAATTAAAACCGATAAAAATCAAACTATTGAATCAAATAATCAAGAGCAACTAGATCAAAATAAAGATAGTAATTGGATAGAGGTAGAACTATGAACTTAGTTGAATTTTTACAAGATATCTCTCTCAAAGGGGTAAAATTATGGCGTGATGGGGAAAAATTGCGTACGGGAGGTTCCCAAGAGGTATTAACTCCCGATGTTATTGCTCAATTGAAGCAGAACAAAACCCAAATTTTACAATTACTGCAGGAACAGCCAGATATATTGCAAGTATATCCTCTTTCCTACGGTCAAAAAAATATCTGGTTTTTATGGAAATTAGCACCTCAGAGTCATCATTATAATTTGTCATTTCCAGTTCGTATTTATTCCCAAGCAGATATAATTACTTGGCAGCAAACCTTTAAAGTGCTAAGAGAACGCCATCCGCTACTGCGGGGAACCTTTCCTAAAGTCAACGAAAAACCAGTCTTACAGGTGCATCAAAATCAAGAGTTAGACTTCTTGCAGATTGATGCTACTACCTGGAGTGAAAATGAACTGCACAAAAGGGTTACAGAAGCTCATCAACATCCTTTTGACCTGGAAAAAGAACCAGTAATGCGAGTCAGGTGGTTCATTTGCTCAGAGGAAGAGCAGGTTTTATTGCTGACGATACACCACATTGCCTTGGATGGCTGGTCAACAAATTTGATTTTTAAAGAGCTGCCACAACTCTATCAAGCTCAACGTGCTGGTGTAGAGGCATCTCTGCCAGAACTGAAGCATTCTTACCAAGATTACGTTAGTTGGCAAAGGGAATTAGTAGAGAGTCAAGAGGGAGAAAAGCTATGGAACTACTGGCAACAAAAACTTACCGGAGAATTACCTGTATTAAATTTGCCTACAGACAGACAACGACCACCAATACAGACCTATAACGGTGGTAGCTACGCCTTAAAGTTATCTGAAAAATTGACTAAGCAACTGAAGACACTGGCTCAAAAAGAAGGGGCAACTCTTTACATGATCCTGTTAGCTGTTTTTCAAGTGCTTCTGTCTCGTTACAGTGGTCAAGAGGATATTGTGGTAGGTTCTCCCACTTTCGGCAGAAGTAAAGCAGAGTTTGCCCCTATCGTGGGTTACTTTGTTGATTCAGTCGTTATGAGAGCAGATTTGTCCGGAAATCCTTGTTTTACAGACTTCCTCTCCCAAGTGCGCTACACAGTGCTTGAGGCACTAGCTCATCAAGATTATCCCTTTGGGTTACTCGTAGAACGGTTACAACCACAGCGAGACTCTAGCCGTTCCCCCATATTCCAAGTTTCTTTTCTGCTACAGAACTTCATGCAGCAGCAATCTCAAGATATACGAAAACTGTTCTTTAGCAGCACTAAAGGTTTCGTAGATTGGGGAGGGCTTAAAGTAGAACCATTTGAATTGGATCAGTATGAAAGTCTGTTCGATTTGTTACTAGAAATGGTCGAAGAAGACTCATATTTACTTGGGTTCTTAAAATACAATACTGACCTATTTGATGAACAGACTATTGCCCGAATGGCTGGTCATTTTGAAAATTTGTTAGAATCAATTGTGAGTAATTCAGAGCAGAGAGTAGGACAATTGCCTCTGCTAAATGAAGCAGAAAAACAGCAGTTGTTAGTAGAGTGGAACAATACTAAAATAGATTACCCTGCAGACAAATGTATCCATGAGATATTTGAAACTCAGGTAGAAAAAAACCCTGAAGCAGTAGCAGTAGTATTTGAAGAGCAAAAGCTGACTTATTCTGAGTTGAATAGCAAAGCTAATCAACTCGCTCACTACTTACAACATTTAGGAGTAAAACCAGAAGTTTTAGTAGGAATTTGCTACGATCGCTCTGTTGAGATGGTAATTGCTTTATTAGCCACGCTCAAAGCAGGAGGAGCTTATGTGCCAATCGACCCTAATTATCCACCACAACGGTTGGCTTATATGCTGGCAGACGCAGAGGTATTAGTGTTATTGACAACTCCAGCACTGATGAAATTAATGCCAGAACATCAGGCACAGCTAGTTTGTTGGGAACAAGATGGGGAAGCTATTAGTTCACAGAGTATAGAGAATCCACTCAGTGGAGTCAATCACCAGAATTTGGCTTATGTTATCTATACCTCAGGCTCCACAGGAAAACCAAAGGGAGCAATGAATACCCACGGCGGGATTTGCAATCGTTTGTTGTGGATGCAAGATGCTTTTGGGTTAACATCATCGGATAAGATTCTGCAAAAAACTCCATTCAGTTTCGATGTCTCAGTATGGGAATTTTTCTGGCCATTATTAGAGGGAGCAACTTTGGTAGTGGCGAAACCAGAAGGACACAAAGATAGTGGATATCTCAAGGAGTTAATTGTTCAAGAAAAAATAACTACACTCCATTTTGTGCCTTCAATGCTCAAGGCATTTTTACTAGAGGATAAGTTAGAAGATTGCAGTAGTCTCAAGCGAGTCATTTGTAGTGGAGAAGCCTTATCGGTTCAACTGCAGGAAAAATTCTTTGAGAAGCTGGGGTGTGAGTTGCATAATCTCTATGGACCGACAGAAGCAGCGATCGATGTGACTTGGTGGCCATGTGTGCCAGATAAACAGCAGAAAATAATTCCCATAGGTCGCCCCATAGCTAATACACAAATGTATATCTTAGACCGAGATCAGCAACCAGTGCCTATTGGAGTAGCAGGAGAATTACACATCGCAGGTGCAGGTTTAGCCAGAGGTTACTTAAAACGAGAGGAATTAACGCAACAAAAATTTATTCCCAACCCCTTTGACCAATTCCAAGATACTGAAAAATCAAAACTTTATAAAACAGGAGATTTAGCTCGATATTTACCAGATGGGAATATAGAATTTTTGGGTCGCATAGACCACCAGGTAAAGATGCGGGGCTTTAGGATTGAGTTAGGAGAAATAGAATCTGCCATAGAAGAAAATCCAGGGGTAGAAGAGACAGTAGTAACACTTAGAGAAAATCAAGTGGGACAGCAGCAGTTAGTAGCGTATCTAGTGCCGAATCATCAGGGAAGTAGACAAGTAAAACAACTGCTGCAATGGGAACAAGAAGGAAGACTAAAAACTGGTTTCCAGTATCAATTGCCTAATGGCATGGTAATTGCTCATCTGAATCAAAATGAAACCGACTTTTTGTACCAAGAGATATTTGAAAATGCGGAATATTTTCAGCATGGAATTAGAATTAATGAAGGAGATTGTATCTTTGATGTAGGAGCAAATATTGGGATGTTCAGTCTGTTTGCAGCGCAACAGGCGAAAAATTTAGAGATATTTGCGTTTGAACCAATACCGCCAGTGTTTAAGCTACTGGAAATGAACACAGAGCTGTATGGTTCAAACGTAAAGCTATTTGAATGTGGTCTATCGAACCAAACCAGAAGGGAAACCTTTACCTATTACCCAGAGAATTCAGTAGTGTCTGGATTATACGCAGACCAAACGCAAGAACAAGAAATGATGAAAACGTTCTTGAGTAACAAACAAAAGGAGACTGGGGAAACAAGCAAGTTATCAACTCAAGAACTCGAACAAGTGAGTAGCTATTTGTTTCAAACACAGCAACAAGTTAATTGCCAGTTAAGAACCCTATCAGAAGTAATAAGAGAGCAGGGGGTGGAACAGATAGATTTACTGAAAATAGATGTGGAAAAAAGTGAGTTAGAGGTGCTAGAAGGTATTGAACCAGAGGATTGGTCGAAAATTCAACAGATAGTAGTGGAAGTGCATGATATAAATGGCAGATTAACGGCAGTGGAGGGATTGCTAAAAGCTCAAGGATATCAGCTAAAAATCCAACAAGAAACTTTCTTAGAAAAGACACAGATATATAACATCTATGCACTACGTCAGTGTGGTACCAAAGAAATTGACAGCCAGACAAGCAAGCAAGTATCAAAAAACCGAGAACTATTAGAAAATCAACTCGACAGTTGGCAAGAAATATTTAATGAAAGAATTAATTCAGAACTAGCACAAGCAACTGACCCGTTGTTCAACATTGCTGGTTGGCACAATAGTTACGACAACCAACCCATACCAGAAAAGCAAATGCGAGTGTGGGCAAATGATATCGTGACTCAAGTATTAGCTCATAAACCCCAGAAAGTATGGGAAGTGGGTTGTGGTACAGGAATGTTGTTATTTCAAATCGCACCCCACACAGAAAAATATTACGGTACAGACATCTCCAATGTTTCATTGGAGTACATCAAAAAACAAATAGAACAGCAACCAGACAAATATGCTCATGTAACTTTAGCTCAGAAACAAGCTCACGATCTGGGTGAGATAGCTGATAACAGTTTCGATATCATACTTCTGAGTTCTATAGTTCAATATTTTCCTAGTATAGAATACCTGTTGCAAGTAATAGAAAACAGCATCAGAGTAGTCAAACCAGGGGGGATGATTTTTCTAGGAGACATTCGTAGTTTCCCATTAATGAGAGCATTTCACACCTCAGTGCAATTGTATAAAGCTAGCCCATCACTGTCACTACCAGAAATCATTCAACGCACAGAGCGACAAGTGCAGCAAGAGAAAGAGTTATTGCTATCACCGGAGTTGTTTGTTGCTATTAAAGAAAAATATCCAGAAATATCTCATGTACAGATACGTTTACAGAAGGGCAGCGAGCAGAACGAATTGAATAAATATCGCTATGATGTGTTGTTGCATATAGAAGCTAAACCAGCAAATGTGATAGAAGCTACCGTAAAAAGTGGGATGGGTATGAGTTATGAAGATATCGAAGTTTACCTAAAACAAGAACAGCCAGATTCAATTTGTTGGAGTGGTATAGTAAATGGCAGAGTAGTTGAGGATATTCACTCTTTGGAATTGTTATCAGCAGCAGGAGAAATCAAGAATGTGCAGGAGTTGAGACAGAAGTTACAGCTAGAGACAGTTAATAGCATAGATCCAGAAAAGTTATATGAACTGAGTTCATCTTTAGGGTATTCTCTAGAGTTGTGTTGGTCTGACAGTGGCACCCCAGAATTAATTGATGCGGTGTTTGTGCGTTCTGAGTTAGCAACAGACGAGATAGTGTTAACACCGCTGACTCAAAAAACCTTGGTAGGGGATAACTGGTATAGTTATGGAAACAATCCTTTGGCATCACAAATAACCAAACAATTTATACCAAAGCTGAGAGAGTATCTGGAGTTACGGTTGCCAGAGTATATGATACCTAATAGCTATGTGGTGTTGTCGCAATTGCCTCTGACTCCAAATGGAAAGGTAAACCGTAAAGCTTTACCAGTACCAGATTGGGGTAGTAGTGTGTCAACGGAGTATGTAGCTCCTGAGACGGAGAAACAAAAGGCATTAGCAGAGATTTGGAAAGAAGTTTTGGGAATAGAGAAGGTGGGAGTACATGATAATTTCTTTGATTTGGGCGGCCATTCTTTGATGGTAACTCAGGTTGTGTCTCGTGTGCGACAAGCATTGTCAGTGGAGTTATCTATAAGTAAGCTATTTGAAAGTCCTACGATCGCTCAATTAAGCACAGACCTTGAAGCGATGGATAACAATATCTACTTATCTCTAGCCAAACAACTACAAACTGCTTCTAATAATACAGACTCCAAGCAAAACCAACTTCAGCCTATTGAGCGAAATGGCAACCCCCCACCATTATCCTATGCACAACAAAGACTATGGTTTCTAGAAAAAATGGCCTTGAGTAGCAACGCCTACAATATGCCATTAACCCTACATATAGTAGGTAAATTAGACCAACTTGCCCTACAAAAAAGTCTTAACCAAATCATCGCTCGCCATGAAACCCTCAGAACCACCTTCAGTGAAATCAACGGCACACCAGTACAAATAATTAAACCCTCCTTTGAACTAAAACTACCATTAAAAGACCTAAGTGAGTTAACACCATCAGAAGCTACCACCCAACTACAACAACTACTCCAACAAGAAAATGAACTTTCATTCAATCTAGAAGTAGACCCCCCCATACGCGCTCAGTTGTTTCAACTAGGAACAACAGAATACATACTGCAAATCACATTACATCACATCGCATCTGATGGCTGGTCACTGACAGTATTACCCAAAGAACTCTCAGCCATTTACACTGCCACACTGGAAGACAAACCATCCCCATTACCCTCACTACCCATACAATATGCCGACTTTGCAGTGTGGCAAAAGAACTACTTACAAGGTGAAACCCTAGAAACCCAACTCAACTACTGGAAACAAAAACTCCAAGACTTACCCCAACTACAACTACCAAAAGACCATCCCCGACCCCCAGTTCAAACCTTTAATGGAACAAGTATACCTATCAACATACCAGCACCGCTGACCTCAAAACTGAGAAAACTGACTCAACAGCAGGGAGTAACTCTATTTATGACCTTGCTCGCAGCTTTCAAAATATTGCTTTCTCGTTACAGTGGTCAAGAAAGTATAGCAGTAGGTTCACCCATTGCCAACCGCAACCGTAGAGAAATAGAAGGATTGATAGGTTTCTTTGTAAACTCCCTAGTCATGTACACAGACCTGGGAGGAGACCCTAGTTTCACAGAAGTATTAAACCGAGTCAAACAAACATCCCTAGAAGCATACTCTCACCAAGACATACCCTTTGAGAAATTGGTAGAAGAGTTGGAACCAGAAAGGTCTCTATCTCAAAACCCCTTATTTCAGATAATGTTTGCCGTTCAGCAGGAGGAAATCTTAAAACCATCCTTCAACTTACCTAACTTGGAAGTAAGTTGGTATGAAGAGCTAGAAGTTGAGATGACAGTGCGGATGGACATGGAATTCCACCTGTGGCCAGCAGGAGAAGAAATCAAAGGATTCTGTGCCTATAACACAGACTTATTTGAGGCCGAAACTATTAGCAGGATGGTGTCACATTACCAAAACTTGCTCTCAGTAGCAGTAGAGACTCCAGAAAAATCTATTAGTCAGTTGCCATTAATCACAGAGGTAGAGCGAGAGCAGCTCTTGGTAGAATGGAACAAGACTAAAACAGATTACCCAACAGACAAATGTATCCATCAGTTATTTGAGGAGCAGGTAGAGAAAACACCAGATGCAGTAGCAGTAGTATTTGAAGAGCAAAGCTTAACTTACTCCCAATTAAATAAAAAAGCTAATCAACTAGCCCATTATTTGCAAAAATTGGGAGTATCTCCAGAAACCCTAGTAGGTGTCTGTGTAGAGCGTTCAGTAGAGATGGTAGTAGGTTTGTTGGCTATACTCAAAGCTGGAGGAGCTTATGTACCATTAGACCCCAGTTATCCATCAGAACGTTTGGCTTATATGATTTCTGATGCCCAAGTGTCCCTGTTGCTGACCCAGGAATCATTAGTAACATTATTACCAGAACATCAAGCTCAGATAGTGTATTTGGATAGTAATGAAAATCTATGGTCTGACTGTGCTCAAAGCAATTTGAGCAGTGAAGTCAAACCATCAAACTTGGGCTATGTAATTTATACCTCAGGCTCCACAGGTAAACCAAAAGGAGTAGCCATGAATCAAGGCGCTCTGGTGAACCTGCTCCATTGGCAACATGAGGAAACAATAGTTGGTCAAGGGGCAAAAACTCTACAATTTGCCCCCATCAGCTTTGATGTATCCTTCCAAGAAATCTTCTCAACCTGGTGTAGTGGGGGGACTCTGGTGTTAGTATCTTCAGAGCTGAGGCGTGACCCGTTAGCATTGATGGAATTCTTAACTGACAACCAAATAGAGCGACTATTTTTACCATTTGTAGCTTTGCAACAGTTTGCCTCAGTAGCCTCTAAATGCCAAAATCTGCCACAACTGCGTGAGGTGATAACAGCAGGAGAACAATTACAGGTGACACCAGACCTAGTGGAGATGATGAAGGGACTACCGAACTGTAGACTGCAAAATCAATATGGACCATCAGAAAGCCATGTAGTTTCTGCTTACACATTACAAGGAGATTCTGATAACTGGCCGAAACTTCCCCCCATAGGTCGTCCGATTGCTAACGCTCAACTTTATGTTCTCAGCAGTGAGCAACAAGCAGTGCCAGTTGGGGTTCCAGGAGAACTTTACATTGGTGGGGTATGTCTGGCCAATGGTTATCTGAACCGCTCTGAACTAACGGCGGAGAAATTCATTGCCAATCCTTTTGACAACTCAAAAGCCACAAAATTATATAAAACGGGAGATTTATGCCGTTATCTAGCTGATGGCAATATAGAAATTTTAGGGCGGATAGACCAGCAAGTCAAAGTGCGAGGATACCGGATAGAAACCGGAGAAATCGAAGCTTTAGTTTCACAATACCCTGATGTCAAGGAAAATGTGGTTATTGCTCAGTCAGACCCAGCAGGAGGCAAACGCCTGGTAGTATATATAGTTCCTAAGCAGGAATCTACTCAAGACACATCCCTAATTCCTCAGGTTCGCCAATTTCTCAAGCAAAAGCTACCTGAATACATGATTCCGGCAGCTTTCGTCTTATTAGATGCTTTCCCTCTAACTCCTAGTGGCAAGATTGACCGTCGTGCTTTGCCAGTTCCCGACACTGTTCCTTCAGGTTTATCAACAGCTTATGTGATGCCCCAGACGGAAACAGAGCAACTTCTTGCGAAGATTTGGCAAGAGGTTCTACAGGTAGAAAAAGTAGGAATTTATGATAATTTCTTTGAACTAGGAGGTCATTCATTACTAATAATTAAAGTTCACACAAAGTTACAAGAAATATATCCACAAGATATCTCAATCGTCAAACTGTTTCAACACCCAAATATATCGGAATTTTCTAAATATTTAATTGATTTAGAAAGGGAAAAATTAACTGATTCTTTAACTACTGGTCAAGCAAAGGCTCGTAGTGATAGGAAAACTTCGATTAAACAGCAAAGGCTACAAAGACAGAAGAATCGTAGAAATAAATAAAGGAATTTTTATTAATCACAATGATCACCACAAATACTATTGATGATTCAGCGATCGCTATAATTGGCATCTCTGGTCGCTTTCCCAAGGCTAAAGACGTTGATACTTTCTGGAAAAATTTACAAGAGGGTGTGGAGTCTATTGAGTTTTTCTCCGAACAGGAACTCTTGGAGGAAGGGATCGATCCCACCTTGTTAAAAAAACAGAATTATGTTAAAGCAGGAGCTGTAATTTCAGATATAGAACTATTTGATGCGAATTTCTTTGGCTATAATCCTAGAGAAGCTGAAATTATCGATCCACAACAACGCCTATTTCTGGAGTCTGCTGTTGAAGCACTGGAAGTTGCTGGTTATGACTCACACACTTATTCGGGTGCTATAGGAGTTTATGCTGGTCCGAGTAAAAACAGTTACGCACACAATAATGTCTATCCCCATGTACTACAAAATTCAGAACAAGTAAACCCTTATCAATTGTTTCTGGGGAATGGTAATGATTTCTTATCAACGCGGGTTTCTTACAAACTAAATTTAACAGGACCAAGTATTACAGTTCAAACGGCTTGTTCCACTTCTTTGGTTGCCGTTCATCTGGCTTGCCAAAGTTTACTGAGTGGGGAATGTGATATGGCTTTGGCAGGTGGTGTTTCCATTCACATTCCCCAAAAAACAGGTTATTTATATCAAGAGGAAATGATTCTTTCACCTGATGGACATTGCCGAACTTTTGATGCTAAAGCTAAGGGAACTATAGGCAGTAATGGCTTGGGTATTGTGGTATTGAAAAGATTAGAAGATGCGATCGCAGATGGCGACTACATCTATGCCCAGATTAAAGGTTCTGCTATTAACAATGACGGTTCATCAAAAGTTGGATACACTGCTCCTAGTGTAGAAGGTCAAGCAGCAGCGATCTCTGAAGCACAGTCAATAGCTGGGATTGACCCGGAAACAATTACTTATATAGAAGCTCATGGAACCGCAACTCCCCTGGGAGACCCAATTGAAATTGCAGCTTTAACAAAAGCATTTAGAGGCTTTACTGAGAAAAAAGGCTTTTGTGCTATTGGTTCTCTGAAAACTAATATGGGGCATCTAGATGCAGCAGCAGGGGTTGCGGGCTTGATCAAAACTGTTTTAGCCCTCAAACATAAGAAAATACCACCAAGTCTGCATTTTGAAACACCGAACCCCACTATTGACTTTGCTAATAGCCCTTTTTACGTTAATACTACTCTCTCAGAATGGAACACCAACGAAACACCTCGTCGCGCTGGAGTAAGTTCTTTTGGTATTGGCGGTACAAATGCTCATGTTGTTCTCGAAGAAGCTCCCACTTTAGAACCATCCTCAAAGTCTCGCCCCTGGAAGTTGTTGATACTTTCTGCCAAAAGCAGTTCAGCCTTGGAAACGGCAACGACTAACCTCGCTGCACACTTAAAGCAGCATCCAGAAATTAATCTTGCTGATGTTGCCTACAGTCTGCAAGTAGGTCGTACAGCATTCGATCATCGTCGGGTATTAGTTTGCCAGGACATAGATGATGCTTTGAAAGCATTTTCCACACCAGAAACCCAACCTGTTTTGACTCACTACCAAGAGCGAAGTAAATGTCCGGTAGTGTTTATGTTCTCAGGTCAGGGAGCGCAATATGTAAATCTGGCCCAGGAACTATACCAAATAGAACCAACATTCCGCGATCAAGTAGATAGCTGCTCGGAACTACTGATTCCACATTTAGAAGTTGACCTGCGTCATATTCTGTATCCACAACCAGAACAAATAGAGACAGCAACATTACAACTGAAACAGACAGCGATCGCTCAGTCAGCACTATTTGTAGTTTCCTATGGTTTAGCAATTTTATGGGAAGAGTGGGGTGTGTCTCCTCAAGCAATGATTGGACACAGTATTGGTGAATATGTGGCAGCTACTCTTGCTGGTGTGTTTTCCTTAGAAGATGCTCTCGCTCTGGTGGCGAAACGGGGACAACTGATGCAGCAACAGCCACCAGGAGCAATGTTAGCTGTATCTCTTTCTGAACAGGAGTGCCAAAATCTTCTGGATAATCAACTTTCCCTAGCTGTTATTAACGGATTATCCCAATGTGTCGTTTCAGGTCCAACAGAGGCGATCAATAACTTGGAGAAGGAGTTGCTAAAACAGGGGGTAGAGTCTCGTCGTCTCCATACTTCCCATGCTTTTCATTCTCAGATGATGGAACCTGTGGTAGATCCATTTGTAGATATTGTCGAACAACTACAGTTGCAACCTCCACAACTTCCTTATATTTCTAATGTTACAGGCACTTGGGTTACAGCAGAGCAAGCAACAGACCCTCAATACTGGGGTAAGCATCTGCGCCAAACAGTTCGTTTTGCTGATGGTCTCCAAGAGTTAATGCAAGAACCGAATAATATTCTCTTAGAAGTCGGTCCTGGGCGTACATTGACAACATTAGCCAAACGATATTCTGGGACTACAGAGCAAGTAATTTTGCCTTCAGTTCGTCATCCCCAAGACTCTGAGTCGGATGTGGCTTTCTTATTAAGGACATTAGGTAAACTTTGGCTTAATGGTGTTGAAATAGATTGGTCAAAATTCTCTACTCATGAACAACGACATCGCCTACCCCTACCCACCTACCCCTTTGAACGGCAGCGTTACTGGATTGACCCACCAAAGTTAGCACCTGTAGTAGAACAGTTACAAGCAACACCTTTAGCTTTTGCGAAAACAGTTAATTCACAAAATGTAGAATATATTAGTCAAACCCCATCTACAATAAAAGTCTCCCAACAGAAGCACTCACGATTTAAGTCAGGAAAACCTTATATTGCACCAAGAAATGAACTCGAACAAAATATTTTAAATATTTGGCAGGAAGTTATTGGTTTTGTTGATATTAGTATTAATGATGATTTCTTTGAATTAGGTGGAGACTCTTTACTAGCTATCCAATTGATTTCCAAGATTAAAGAAACCTTAAAAGTGGATTTATCCACTAATACTCTGTTGCAGAATTCTACGATTGCAGCGATCGCGACCTGGATCCAACCCTCAAACCTAGACTCTGATGTGTCTAATTCTTCGCCAAAGTCCTCTTTGCCTCATGGTCTGGTGGAAATTCAACGGGGTAGCGACCAAAAGCAACCCTTGTTCCTGGTGCATCCGGTTCAGGGTTATGTGTTGTTCTATAAAGAACTTGCCAACCACCTTGACCCAGAGCAACCGGTTTATGGCTTTGAAGATCTGAAATTTTCAATGGAGACTATTGAGGTTCAAACCATTGAAGAGATGGCCAGCAGCTATATTAAGGCACTACTTGTTGTGCAACCCCATGGTCCCTATTATTTGGGTGGTTCATCATTGGGTGGCCTGATTGCCTTGGAAATGGCTCATCAACTCCAACGGCTCAATCATGAGATCGCATTGCTAATGCTCATTGATTCCCCAATTGCTGCTCAGTTCCTTACTCAATCAAAAGACTTTATTGATGGGATGAACGTCATTTTACCTGATGATAACTTATTTCAAGAAAATCATTCCCTGTCTCTTGATGATATAGAAACCCAACCGTCCTGGGTAGGTGAACAATTAAAGATGGCTAATATGTTTTCTGAGAAATTAGATCCATCTCAATTAGAACTATTAATCCAGGTTCTCAAGGCTAATACAAAGGCATGGTTACGCTATCAACCCCAGGCTTACTCCGGCCGCATTCTATTTTTCCGTGCTCAGGAACAGCAGTTCTCCTACTACCCTGAACATCCAGAATATCCCTGGATTGAACTCGCTACTCAAGGAATAGAGATACATACGGTTTCTGGAAACCATTTCACCATGAATTTTACACCTCATGTTCAAGTCATTGCCCAGAAATTAGTTCCTTATCTGAATCGGATGAACTCACACTGAGAATAAGACCTACATTCCGCACGACAAAACGTAGCATAAAAATATAAGTCAAAAGCGAGTGCGTAATTCTGAGGTTTCCTCAGAATGTAAGACGCACTCAAGACAGTCAAAAGTCAAAAGTCAAAAGTCAAAAGTAAGAAGTCAAAAGTCAAAAGTCAAAAGTCAAAAGTCAAAAGTCAAAAGTCAAAAGTCAAAAGTAAGAAGTAAGAAGTAAGAAGTAAGAAGTAAATTATAGTGGTCAATAGGAGTCAATAATTCAGCAAGTATTTATGCTTAATATTTAACTGAAAATTTGACTTTTGAGAAGTAATTTATACAGTATAAATATTTACCAATAATAGAAATTGTATACTACTTTTAATGTTACAAAATGACGTGCGGAATGTGGGATAAGAGGTTAATTAGGGCTTGCTGATTAAATCTGAAAGCATTGACAGTTAAAGGTTGTAGCATTTTTTTTGCAAAAAGTACCAGCTTTTTGGTGGAAAAAGCTCAAAAAGCTAGTATTTTGGGATGATTATGACAGAAAAATTGTCCCTCAATTTTTCCCGACTACCTCCTCTATAATATCATGTTCGGATGATCACTTATAATAAAGCCAGAATCATTACAGTAGAAGTCTTCAAATTTTATGGCCCAAAAGATGGCGTTCGCCAACTACCTCTATGTTCTGACGATCGCTTATAACTGAACGACTTTCACCTACATCTACATAAGAGTTAGATAACATCTGTTTTATCCCTTGAGTTATGTCATTCTGTGTAAATCTTATTGAGATTTCTGTTTTAACAGTCTGATTTTCATCAAGAACGAATCGCACCTCCTCTATATATATTCAGTGGCGAAATACTGTTTTTGCGTTGAATAAAAAGTCATGTAAAGGGGCGAATCCTAGCCAATAATTACATACTATTATGATTTGTCTTGAGTGTGTCTTTCATTCCGAGGAGACCTCGGAATTACACACTCGCTTTTTAGGGATGCAAGGAGAAATACCTTGCCGTTTTTTTAAGCTTCACAAAATGCAGATTAATCATCCGTGTATCCGTGGTCAAATCCTTGTCTAGCAAGAACTTCTCCCACTCTGAAAAAAACTTTTTCGACGTTGCTCAAATTTAATAGTAAGTAGCTGAAAGTAAAATTGAAAAACTTATATTTTGCAGATACTTAATCTAAAAATCATTACCACTCAGCAGCACCAATTTTTGAGTTACGAGTCGGTAGTGGAATAGAGGCAACACAGGAAGATTTTCATTTTGTGTAGCTTCTGCAAATAGTGGTTTTTTCCTCATCAAATCTTTCCATCTATACCTCCTAAGTGGAAGATCGCCAACATTTTCATTTTGTGAAGCTTCTAGGCGGCGCGTCAAAGGATTTCCGCTTCCATACTCACAATTTTTGTGATATCATAAAATTTATAAGGCTTCGTTCGTCCCTACGCATGACTTTTTATTCAACTATTTTTCCTAACTGAGAGACAATCAAATCTTCAGGAATTTTTCCCAGGAGCAATACCAGAAATATCTTCATTCTGAGAAGCTCCCATAAATAGTGTTTTTTTCTCATCAAATCTTTCCATCCATACCTCCTAAGTGGAAAATCATCAACATATTCATTTTGTGAAGCTTCTGAAAAAATCGGCGTGCCAAAGGTTTTTCGGTTCCACACTCACAATTTTTGTGATATCATAAAATTTATAAGGGGCTGTTCGCCCCTACGCATGACTTTTTATTCAACTACATTCTCTTACTCACAGACAATCAAATCTTCAGGAATTTTTCCCAGGAGCAATACCAAGAATATATTTATTCTGTGAAGCTCCAATAAATAGTGGTTTTTTTCTCATCAAATCTTTCCATCTATAACTCCTAAGTGGAAAATCATCAACATATTCATTTTGTGAAGCTTCTGAAAAAATCGGCGTGCCAAAGGTTTTTCGGTTCCACACTCACAATTTTTGTGATATCATAAAGTTTATAAGGGCTCGTTCGCCCCTACGCATGACTTTTTATTCAACCAAAGATAGTATAGTTTTGATTGCGATCGCTCAAGCTACAGAAAAGAAAGTTAATTTAAAAGATACGGTGAGGAATTCTATAGAATGTGGAGTCGTTGAAGTTTTCAAACAAACTAAAAAACCCAATCTCCTTCGCTACTTGAAACTGGGTTTTGGAATAAAAATAAATATAAAAATAACTAAAGAGTTTGTCGAGAAATCAACTTTTCAAAATGAGCTTGAGTTTGCTGCAACATTTCCTCGCGACCATCTTTGACTTGATTGAGAGAAGGAACTAAATTGCGAGCGTGTAAAGTCATATGAAATTGTAAATCAGCCACATATTCACTAACATCTTGATGTAAAGAACAAGATGGATATTTTTTAATTTCTGAATTCAAAGTTTTTTTCCTCCCCTAAATTATTTGAGCTTGTTTATGATTAGAAACGGTAGCACGGAAATTATTTTATGTTGCAGCTTAGTAATGAAGCTTAATATTTTTCAGCAAATAAAATTATATTTCTTTACATAGTATTAAAAAAAAATTTTCCCGACAATAAAAAGTTACCTAAAAATTGTGATTGAAAGCCTCCTCTTTATAAGAGGATAAAAAGAAAATTTTTCCTTTGAGTCAATTTTCTTCTTTTAAAGGAGAGTTCATTAATTTATAATTAGGGTCTGCTGAATAAAGTCTTTTTGCTCTTTGTAGGAGACAGGAGACAGGAGACAGGAGACAGGAGGAACGGGGAATGTAGAGGAGGTAGGAGCAAGAATTGTCTCTCAATTTTTCTGCCAGAATCATCCCAAAATACTAGCATGCATGATCTTTTTCCACCAAAAAGCTGGTACTTTTTTCAACTCTAAAACGCTAAAACCTTTATCTGTAAATACTTTTATAATTAATCAGCAAGCCCTAATTAATAATGGATAATTGATAATTACCTCTGGTTTTAACCGTTACGGAATTGAATATAAGCAAATATCCTAGCACTTTTTTTCCCTTTAAAAGGGGAAGCTTCAAGACGTGAATTATTTAATTATTAATTATTCAGTAATTCTAAATTATAAACTATTAATTCTAAATTATTGAAATCCAGATAAACAGATAGACGTTAAAAACTGCTCAAATAAAATATTTTATAGTATTAAAAAGTAAGCATTCAAAGATTATCAACTCAAGCTGAACACTGAATCCTAATAGCTGAATGCTTACCGAAAAATTATGCTTGAAAGCCTCCTCTTTTAAGAGGATAAAAAGAAAAATTTTCCTTTGAGTCAATTTTCTTCTTTTAAAGGAGAGGTAATTCTAAATTCTAAATTATAAATTCTAAATTATAATTACCACTTTAATAAATTAAACTGTTCCATATCTACCGTGTCACGGTTACGATAAATTGCAAGAACTATCGCTAAACCAACAGCCGCTTCAGCAGCAGCAACAGTAATTACAAACACAGTAAATACCTGACCTTTAATATTCTGGGAATCTAGGAAATTAGAAAAACCCATCAAATTTAGATTTACAGCATTGAGAAGTAACTCAATAGACATCAGCACCCGAACTGCATTGCGACTGGTAATTAAACCATAAATACCTATACAGAAAAGTGCTGCGGCTAATAACAAAAAATACTCCAGTTGCAATTGCATAAACTTATCAACTCTTTGAATTTAATTATTAGAAATTTCACTAGAACCAGACACTAATTCACGGGGACGTTCTGGCAAACTTAAAACAGGTGTTTGAGGAATATCAGTCGGTACTTCATCAGGCAAAATATCACGACGAGCCAAAATAATAGCACCCACCATTGCCATTAACAAAAACACAGAAGCAAGTTCAAAAGGAAGTAAAAAATCACTAAAAAAGTGTCTACCAATTAAAACAATTGAACTTTCTGTATTAGCAATACTAGCACCAGGAATTGACCAAGAAGTAGATAATACCATGGTACTTAGTAGAGCAAATAAACCAACGCAAACTAAAGCTGTAGCTATTTTTCTAAACCAAGCATTAGGCAAAGCTTTAAAATCTTCTCGTTTATTTACAAGCATAATTGCAAATAAAATCAAGACATTAACAGCTCCAACATAAATCAAAACTTGGGCAGTAGCCACAAAATCAGCATTTAATAAAAGGTATAAACCAGAAATACTCATAAATACTCCACCCAACAAAAATGCTGAGTAGACAATATTAGAAAATAATACTACTCCCAAAGCAGCAGCAATCATCATTATGCTTAATAAAGCAAATGAAACGAATTGAACTCCTTGCGCTAAATCCACTTTTTATTCCTTTAGAGATTTGTTTATTTTGAATGATATTTCATCTTAAGCATTCAGCAGTCAGCTATCAGCTATCAGCTTTATTACCTTACAAAAAAAGGCGAAAAAAGCAATTGATAAATTTCAAAGAATTAAAAGTATGGGTAAAAAAAAGCCCATCACTTAACCTTAAAAGTTTATCAAGCCACATATACATTTCCCTTCATAAGAGTGGAAAATGTAGTAGAAGTTAAACGAATACTTGCTTCATTCATTCAAAAGCTGTTTGCGTAGCATTCCAAAGGAAGAGCTGACCACTAATAGCTGAATCTTACTTCACAACTAATAATTAACAGTAATTACGCATAGAAACTAAACCGAGTGAGGGCGTTAGCGGAGCTTGACGTTAGTCAATGCCATTCGCCCCTACATATGGCGTTTTAAAGGTTAATTTGCGTAAGTGCTGTTTAACAAACTAATAGCTATTTTTCTGTAGTCTCTGCTACTGGTTTTTCAGCTTCCATTTGTTCGAGAATTTCTTCAGGACGAAGACCAGCGCGACGTGCATCTTGAGGAACTGTATGAGGGTCTATAGCTCCCTTCGGCAAGTAAGCTAATTCTCGCATAGGAGTTACCATTGGGTCATTTGTCACCTTATATGGTAATCGTCCCAGGGCAACATTATCATAGTTCAACTCATGGCGGTCATAAGCTGCTAATTCATACTCTTCCGTCATGGATAAACAGTTAGTTGGACAATATTCCACACAGTTACCGCAGAAAATACAAACACCAAAATCAATACTGTAGTGTTTGAGCTTTTTCTTTTTGCTTTCCTTATTAAATTCCCAATCAACTACAGGTAAATTAATCGGACAAACCCTTACACAAACTTCACAGGCAATACACTTGTCAAATTCAAAGTGAATTCTGCCTCGAAATCTTTCAGAAGGAATAAGTTTTTCGTAGGGATATTGTACAGTAACAGGACGACGGCTCATGTGGTCAAAAGTTACAGATAAACCCTGACCAATATATTTAGCAGCTTGAAAAGTTTCTTTAGCGTATTCGCCTACTTGATTGAGGAATTTGAGCATGGCGTTTTCTCCTATGAAATCTAATTAGCGGAAAAAGTAATTTTAGATTTTCGATATAGTTTAGTCTAAAAGTCTAAAATCAGCTATGGATTTACAGCAGATTTAATCAACTGTGAGGTACATCAGTGACAGGCAAGATATCCGCAAAGTTTTTTTTAAACCCCGTCTTTAAGATTAAGGGCGAGGTCTCAAATTTTTTTACTTCATATACTTGCAATTTGCTGTATCAAGAAAGAATCGAGGAGAAAATTAGGAAAGTTCTCATATTCGCAACTTACAAAATTCAGAATTGGATTATATCTTTAAAACCCGTCACAAACACTAATATTTGCTGGTCTTGAATTTATATTCGTGTGGGGGATATTCAGGACAAGTACCTCCACGTCTACAGACTAGGGACTAATTAATCCTATATTCTGACTCCTGACTCCTGATTCCTGACTCCTGGCTTCTGATTTATCCACCAAAAGCAAATGGAAAGGCTAATTTTAAGGCTGCAGTTAATAATAGATTTACCAGAGCGACGGGTAGGAGAAACTTCCATCCCAAGTCTAATAATTGGTCAATTCTGACCCTTGGTAATGTCCAACGTAACAGAACAGCAATGAATACTAGAAAATAAGCTTTGAGCAATGTCATAGTAATGCCCAAAGTAGCAGTGATTATTTGTAGCCACGGAGTTGTTTCACTTACTCCTAACCAGTCACTGAGAAGTCCAACTGGTACAGGGGACTCCCAACCACCTAGATATAAAATTGCGACAAAAAGAGCGGATAGAACTAAATTAATGTAAGACGCTAGGTAATAAAGGGCAAATTTCATCCCTGTATATTCTGTTTGATATCCCGCTACTAATTCTTCTTCTGCTTCAGGAAGGTCAAACGGAAGTCTTTCACATTCTGCCAATGCTGATATCCAGAAAATGAGGAAACCCGCTGGTTGTCTCCAAATATTCCATCCTAAAATGCCATAGCCTGATTGTTGCTCAACAATATCAATTGTACTGAGGCTATTGGACATCATTACTACTGCCAGTACAGCTAAAGCTAAAGGTATTTCATAACTAATAGATTGTGCTGCTGCTCGTAAACCTCCTAGTAGAGAATATTTATTATTGGAGGCATAGCCAGACATCAGCAGACCAATAGGCTGAATACTGGAAAGAGCTATCCATAAAAATATTGCTACCCCCAGGTCTGTGATAATTAAATTTTGTCCAAAGGGAACTACTAGATAGGACAAAAATACTGGGATGGCTACTATTACAGGACCTAGCGTGAACAGTAGAGGGTCTGCTTTAGAAGGAACAACGTCTTCTTTGAAAACTAGCTTCAAACCATCAGCTAAAGGTGCTAGAGTTCCCAAAGGACCGATGAATTCTGGGCCAATTCTTTGTTGAGCTGCTGCGGAAATTTTTCGCTCTAGCCACACTGTCACCAAAACACTGACAGTAGCAGCGGTAATCATCAATAACATGGGTAATGGTAGCCAAACGGTTCTGGCTATTTCTGGGGATAGGCCCAAGTCTACGAGAGCTTGAATAAATGTTCTTTGTAGATCGATTCCTGAATTCATTTAGAGTTGGCTTCAATAAGTATTATTACTTTGCTTGTTGATTTTATCAGAAAGATAGGATTCTGGGATTAGTCAAACCCGATATTTCTATGGAGTATGGATAATGGATAATTGATAAAAGAGGTTTATAGTTCATAAAAATGATGTCTATTATAAATTTAATAGAAGCTGTCCTAAACTTTCCGCTTTATTTGTTGCTATTTCTATAATTTTGGGATCTTTAGAATGAATTTGTGATGTAAAAAAAGCCAACACTATCAAAACTCTATTTTGTGTAATTACAGGTATAGAAAAGCCACTTTTGATTCCAAAAGCTTTCGCAATTTGATTACGTAAAAAATATCCCTCAGATTCGATAGTTACGTCTATAATCCATTCTGGTTGTTTTGATAACCAAACTCGTCCTGGTAAACCTTCACCCCTAGATAATATAAAATCTTGACTACAAACCCAAAATTGTTCTAAATCCTCGTTGCCAAAGCCAGAATTAATATAATAGCTGGAACTAAGTTGTAGTAGATTTTTATCTTCATCTGGTATCCAAGCTTCACCATAGGGAAAATTAGTTGATACACAAATTTTTTCTAGACTTATAGTAATAGTTTCATTCATCGATATAGATCTGGTTTATCAAGTTATATCATGTCAGATTTAATAGTTATAATTAGGGCTTACAAAAGCATTAACTTCTGAATAAAAGTGCCTTTTTTGTCCCTTTAAAAAGTGCCTGGCATCACGTCTAAAACCCTCAAAAAATTAGTATTTTAGGCGCATAGTTGGGCAGAAAAATCAGGATATTATTCTTTCGACTATTTCCTCTATAACTCCCTATTTCTCCTGACTCTTAACTACTCCCTACCTCAACAAAAAGACTTTTTCAACAAACCCTAACTATATATTTTACCGAATTATTAATTATCATTTTCTTTGTGGGTTTAATACCCCACCGTCTACACGGTGTTCAAAATTACTTGGGGTTAGAATCCCCATGTAATTTTCCTCCTGTCTCCTGTCTCCTGTCTCCTGTCTCCTTCTTCAATAATTATCAATTAATGAAACTCCCTATTCATGTAGTGCTGTTTTAATAAGGCACTGTGGATTTTCGACTTGTTTTCTAGGGCGTTGAGTTCTTAACAAACCAATACTGCTAGTCAATATAAAACTTGTAAAACTAGCGATCGCTATAATCGGAATTATCGATGTATCAGATAAAACACTCAAAATAATCGAGGTGCTAATCGGAGTTTTAGTAATCGATACATTAATAGCAGCCATACAACACAACATCGAAATAGTTGGATGTACTTCTGGAATTAAAAAACTGATAGCCAACCCTAAACTTGCTCCCGTGAAAAATAGAGGAAAAATAAAACCCCCTCGAAATCCACCATGAATCGTAAAACTAATAGCCATCATTTTAGCCAGACAAATTCCGAGTAACGTCACAACTGTAAGTGTAGTAGCTGGTTCAATTAATTGAGTTTCAATTTGTTGCTCGCTAAAGAAGAGAGTTTGGGGATATAAAACTGCCAACCAACCAATTCCCAATCCTCCCAAAATTGCTCGCCAAATATGCCTATTTTCAATAGGTTGGATGGCAAATTCTGTAAGTCGAAAAATCCCAATAAACAAAATTCCAGCTAAACCACCAACTATTCCTAGAACTCCAGCTTCCAGAAGATTTAGCCAACTCAAAGCAGGAATACTATCAAAGTAGTCAAAGTGATAAATACCTCCAATTTCTAACCCAGTGCCAAACCGAAACACACCAAAACTAAAAATTCCTGCAACAACTGCCGGAATAATTGCTTCATAATACTGAATTCCGCGACGATGAGGAATCTCCAGGGCAAACAATGGACCGCCAACCGGATCGCCAAAGAATGCTGCTAATGCTGCACCCATACCACAAAAGGTCAGAACTCTTGTTTCCTTAAGAGTCAAATTAAGTTTGTCTGCAATCCAACTTCCTAAACTACCATTAATTTGTACCAGAGGTGCTTCAGGTCCCAAACTTCCACCAGCAGTAATTGATACTAAAGAAGTAGCAATCATTCCTGGTGTTTGACTTGGTTCCAAACGGCCAGGATCGTGAATTTTATCAATCACCTTTGCCATTTCTCCTGGTTGACCAAAGAAATAGAGACACAAGCCAACCCCAAACCCTCCAATTGTTGATACAATCCAGGTATAGTTCCATGCTGGGAACCAATCCGGGAAAATTCCTGTGAAGTAGTGCTTCCCTGTTTCCCAAACAAACTCCAAAAAGTGTTCTAAAACAAAGTAGTAAGCTGTAGCAACTAATCCTCCCATAATTCCAACAGCACTGGTATAAAGCATGATTTTGGAGTACAACAACTCTTGAGTTGGACTGCTTAATTCTAGTTCGTCGTCTTTGACATTTTGATTATTCATATTGGGAAAAGACCATTTAATCTCCCTCTTAATCAAAATCTTCTGGGTAAAAAATCCAACTGTTAGTAAGAGAAAGCTAATTACAAAGGCAAAAGCAAAAATATTCATAGGTCAAAAAAAATCATTAATTATTTCCTGCTAATAACGACTTTTAGACACACCTTTGACATCTTCCCGAAGCTGCTTTTGAGATACTGTGCAGGATGAACAATTTATGCTACACACCTATGCGTTTTTCCTTCTGTCATACTGTTTCTTCCAGAGGAGTTACCGAATAATTAATAATTAATAATTAATAATTAATAATTAATAATTAAATAATTCGCGCCTTGAAGCCTCCCCTTTTAAGGGGAAAAAAGAAATAATATTTCCTTATATTCAATTCCGTAACGGTTTTCACCAGAGGTAATTATCAATTATCAATTATCCATTATCCATTAATGAAACTTTTCATGTGCCATAGCATTTCATCTCCGCGACAGGCGAAAAACAATTTCTAAATTCTGAATTCTGAATTCTAAATTCTAAATTCTAAATTCTAAATTCTAAATTCTGAATTCTAAATTCTAAATTCTAAAATACTTAACGTTCTTGAATAGGAGTATAAGAAATATTATGCTCTCCTGTATAAATTTGTGTAGGACGAAAAATCCGATTTTCTGTTAACTGTTCTTTCCAGTGAGCCAACCAACCAGCTACACGAGCTATAGCAAATACTGGTGTAAATAGATCGCTAGAAATGCCTAATTTTCGATAAACCAAACCAGAATAAAAATCCACATTTGGGTAAATCCCTTTGTGGCCTAATTTTTCCTCTACAGCCTTTTCCATCTCTAAAGCAATCTCATAATATTTGTCGTAGCCAAACTTATCAAATAACTTTTCTGCAAGTTCCTGAAGAATAATAGCTCGCGGGTCTTTCACTTTATAGACTCTGTGACCAAAACCCATAATTTTGGCCTTAGTCTCCAAACATTTTTCTAGATATGGCCTAACATTTTCTACCGAACCAATTTCGGACAACATAGTAATAACGTCTTCATTAGCACCCCCATGTAGTGGACCAGCTAAAGTTCCCACTGCCGAAGCTATAACTGCATAAGGATCTGTCAAAGTAGAAGAAGTTACCATAGCTGAGAATGTAGAAGCATTAATAGTATGTTCAGCATGGAGGGTCAGACAAACATCAAATACCTGTGCTGCTAATGGATCGGGTTCCCGTTCATTCAGCATATATAAGAAGTTGGCTGCATAGTCCAGGTCATCTTTTGGCTGTACAGCATCGTTACCTTTACGCATTAACTGGAAAGCAGCTACCATAGTTGGAATTTTTGCCAGTAACCTGATGACTGCAGACCTAATATATTCTGGGTTATCAAGGGCACGGCGAGAATAAAATAAACCTAAAGCTGCTGCTGAAGTCTGTAGAGCGTCCATTGGATGTCCAGTTTCTGGAAAACATTTCATCATGTCCCGAATTCTATACTTAATTCTTCTGTGATAGCGAATGTCATGCTCAAAGCTTTCTAATTCTTCTTTGCTAGGAAGATAGCCCCAAATTAATAAATATGCTGTTTCCAGAAAAGAACTCTTTTTTGCCAGTTCCTGAATATTAATGCCTCGGTATTCCAGTACTCCTAGCTGTCCATCGACGTGACTGATACTTGATTGGGTAGCGGGAACACCTTCTAAACCTGGTTTAAATTCGATACAGACGACAGACATTACTATACCCTTTACTTAGTTAGAATATTCTCAACTTACATTATCAACTAGCTTAGTTGTGTTGTGGTTTTAACAACAATTTATTAACAATTCTGGCTATTAAGACTCCTACCGTTAAATCAGAAATTATAATGAGAGGCTGTTATTTTTGAGATTCTTATGTTAGTAGGGAATAGGGAATAAAATAGACATCTTCAGAAAAAGTTCTTCAACTCTTATACTACTGTTCCAAAATCGATATTTTTGGAGAAGTCTAATATACTTTTGTGTTTTAAGGGTCAATCCAAAAATAATTTTTCTTACCTAAGAGAAGCTGACCATCAAATATACAATTAATTTAATTTGGCATCAAGCAAAATTAATATAAAGTTGCATAGAATAATATATTAATCTTAATCAAATTTGACTTTAGATTGAGATAGAAAAGTAATATCATTTCCGGTACCATCGGTATTGTATAGCAAAGGCAGGGAACAGGGAACAGGGAACAGGCAAGAATACTGAAGGGCAATAAAAAAACTTAAATTTCCTCTAGATATTCACCCTTGGGTTTACACAAACGCGCCCCAGCGGACATGATATAAATACATTTTTTCAAGAAGGAAGAAGGAAAAAATAATTCTGTGCCACCTCACAGAAAATTGGTATAATATCTAACACCTAACACCCAAAACCTAACACCTAATGCCTAATTCTATTTAATTTGATTTTTTTAATTTGGTCTAATTAAGTATAAACTTTGGTGGTGTCAACCAAAACATTTGACTATTACCCACTGGTGAACCAATTTCAGGTAAGGAAATACCTATAACTCCTGCTTTTTTTAGTATCAAAACTTGTCTAGCTTCTCCCCAGATTAAAATTTCTGCCCAATTTGCTAAGTCTGGTTGATGGCCTACAAGGGCTAATTCTCTATTTTCTTGAAGTTGCCATGTTTTTAGCCATTTTAGCCAGATATTAATTTCACCATCAGGAGCTAGTGGTAAAAATTCTTCTACTTTAGAGCTTAATTTATTTTCTTGAAGAATTTTAGAAGTTTGATACGCTCTAACTAAAGGACTAGTGAGAATTAGGTTGAAATAAAGACCTGATTTTTTGAGTTGTTGAGCAATTTTGTGAGTTTTGCGATCGCCTGTTTCTGTCAAAGGACGCTCTGCATCTGTGGGATAATTTTCTGCATCTGCAGCTATACCGTGACGGATGAAATAAACCTTTATACTCATAAGCTGTTTAGTATTCAAACTATATTATCAAATTTTTGTTAGAGATAATGAGTTTTTAGTGTAACTGCTATCCAAAACTGCTAGTACCACTTTATATAATAAAAGTCAATTTTAATCAAAAAACTAATAGACATCTCCTCCATGCATAGGGAGTAGGCAGTAGAGACTTTGGATGGAACGTCCATACAGAGTAGGCAGAAAGAATTAATAATTTATCTCAACGTTGGTTGAAGACCCGCGCTCTCCCGTTGGCGGAGCAAGTGCGGCAGCTATTAGGGGAGCGCAGGGATGGGAAAACCAATCAATTTTGAGGCGCATGTCAATAGTATGTTAGAATTAAAATTTTGCTGCTGGGCTAGGCAGTGTCAGTCTGTGGAGCGCGCCTTTAGAGCGAAAAGAGGCTCGACCTTGGAGGCTGGTGCATTGTTAGCGCAGTTCCTGTGCAAGAGGCAGCACAAAGACCTAAGAGCGCGATGGTTAGGAATCCCGCGCTGTCTGGTAGAGCAGCGTCGGGAGGATGTCAATGCACAATCATTGATTTGATTTTTGATGACCGGAGATGTCTAATAGCAGTCGAAAGAGCTCAAAACTAAGACAAATCCAAATTTTTTTCTGCCTTCTGCCTTCTACCTTGCATTGCGATTACTGAGGGCTTACTGATTAAATCTAAAAGCATTGACTGATAAAGACAAGTGCCTTTTTGGGGCTTTTAAAAAGTGCGTGGTTTTCAGCTCTTCATGCTCATGCATGGAGCGTATTTTAGGCTCATATAGCAATGAGCGCTGGTATATTTACAAATTTCAGGAGGGGCCAAATAGCTAAAAGTCTTATAGGCAATTTATTCCCTCTGTTGCCTCTCTTGGTCGGCGTTGCCTCTCTTGGTCGGCGTTCCGCAAGCGAGCTGGCGTCGTCGCGGGGTCCGAACGCTGTTGCCTGTTGCCTGTTGCCTGCGCACAGCGCTATAATTGGGCAGAAAAATCTTGGGACAATTCTTACTCCTACCTCCTCCCATGTCTCCTGTCTCCTGTCTCCTGTCTCCTGTCTTCTGTCTCCTAACCCTACTTAGATACAAAAAACCCCTGCCTTTAGATGGACAGGGGCTTCATAAACCAATCACATATTTTTGCCATTCTTTATTCCTACCACTTTTAACGTGTTTAGTCAATTCAAAGTAAAGGCCACTATAGGGTTTTCGAGGAAGATAATTCAAAGTCATATTAGCCTCTTTTGGCGTGCGACTACCTTTGCGGACATTGCAGCGAACACAAGCAGTCACAAGATTTTCCCAGGTATCGCCACCACCACGCGATCGCGGCACTACATGATCTAAGGTTAAATCATCCCCCGTATAATTACAGTATTGACAGGAATAACCATCTCGGTGCATAATGTTTCGGCGCGTCAAAGGAATATCTTTATAAGGAACTCGGACGTAGTATCGCAGTCGAATAACTGTGGGCAAGGGAATATCTGGCAGGATATATACCCCGTTATGCTCAATCTGCTCCGCTTTACCTTTGAGCAACAAGACGATCGCTCGTCGCCAACTCGTGATATTGAGCGGTTCATAAGAAGCGTTCAACACTAAAACATTGGCCATTGATATTTCTGAAAAGATAATATTTTCTCATAGGTTAACACAATCGATCTTTGGTTGGGACAAAAGTTTAGAGTTATACCAATTCGATCGATGTTTGCTACAAATAGCTAGGATATTTCTTAGGAGTCAGGAGTAATTATCATGTCCGGTTGAACAGTTATAAATAAACGACGAAGGAGACAGGAGACAGGAGACAGGAGACAGGAGACAAGAGGGTAGAATGAAGTTGGAGAAAGTTTTTTTATCACTAATTATCCGGACATAATATAAGGAGTCTTATGGGAATGGCTTTAATACCAGTTTTTAGGTCAGAATTTATCTTTTTAGTCCAAGAGAAATCTCCTATAAAGTATTTTAATTGCCCTGATTATTAGACATCTGGAGAAAAAGATATAAACTTTTTGTAAAAGTAGGGAATAGGAAATAGGTATGGAGGGAACAGGGAAGATGTTTTTAGGAAAAAAACACGGAAAATGATTTTTTGAGTTATTACACCCTAGTTTATAGCAAATAAAGAGCAAGTTTATTTTTTGGAGATGTCTATTCGTAACATTCTTTTTTCAAATTGGTATAATAAAAGTTATACATAAATATAGTCATATATAGTCAAGTAATGTCAAATATCTTCGTTGATTTATAAAAAAGAGCGCCTTTATATTTGACAAAATTTAATAACTCCAAGGCCAAAGGTTTAATAGTATAATGAAATTGGCACGCTTAGTTTCAGACTAAATAATCATCAAAATTCCGCGCGTCCTCGAATCCTAATATAATTTTAACTCCTGGATTTATGAAATTAGTTGAGAGACATATCCCATACAAAAAATCATCGGTTTTATACTGAAATTGACCGACTATGTTTATTGTCGAAAAATCTCTATAACTATGGTAATTACTTAGTGCGTCAGTCTTTTATATTTGAAAAGACAAATCTATCCTATTATGACCTGCAAAAAACACTCTCTACTCAACCAGACTATCAAGCAATACCAGCTAAAGTATCTCAACAAATATTGATGATACTAGATAGAAACACCGAAAAGCTTTTTAGCAGCAAACGAAGTTTATAAACAGAATCCATCAAAGTTTAAATCTCGTCCTCGTCTTCGGTGGATATAAAAATAAAGTAACGGGAAGAAATGTTCTGGTTTATACTATACAAGCCATCAGCAAGAGGCAACTTAAGCAAGGAATTATTAATCCTAGTAAAACTGGGATTTATCTAAAAACATTAGTACCTACTTCACAAATTAAACAAGTTCGTATCGTCCCCAGACTTAATCATTATGTAATAGAGGTAATTTATGAGAAATGCGAAAAACAATACGAACTAGAGAAAAATCGTTGTGCCAGTATTGATATAGGATTAAACAATCTAGCTACATTAACTTTTAATCAAGCTGGAATAAAACCAAAGAGTGATAAATGGCAGACCGTTAAAATCTATCAATCAATACTATAACAAAGTGAAAAGCTGTCTACAATCTCAACTCCAGGAAAATAGATCGAGTAAGAGACTAAAAAAGCTTTGTAATAAGAGAGAATTCAAAATCAATGACTATCTTCATAAATCATCTCGTTTAATTATTAATACCCTGATTAATCAGAAAATAGAAACATTGATAATAGGGCATAATGAAGACTGGAAGCAGAAGATAAATCTAGGGAAAAGAAATAATCAAAATTTTGTATCTGTTCCCTATAACAGGTTAATTGAAATGTTATCTTATAGAGCCAAGATGGTAGGGATAGATGTAATTATTACAGAAGAATCTTACACCTCCGCATCAAGTTTTATAGATAATGATTTGATTCCAGTGTACAAAAAAGGCCAAAAAAATCAAGTCACCTTTTCAGGAAAAAGAGTAAAGCGATGCAGCGTGGTCTTGGGGGTTTCCCCCATGAGCGACTGCATCAAGACAAAGAGGTTTGTATTGCACCGCAAGCATTGGATTAATCAATGCTGATGTCAACGGTTCTTTGAACATTATGAAAAAAGCAGCTCCCTTTTGCCTTTGACTATGGGATAGAGGAGCCAGTGGGCCTTTCGGGTTTCCCGACTTAAAGCAACTGGCGTGGTGTTGTAGTGCCTCCTCCGGAGGAGCTGCGCTAACACCCAGTCAGGATAACACCTGCGTTCCGAAGGATATGTCATATTTGACTATATTTTTATGAACTATTAAACAATTTTCTGACAGACAAATTTAAGGTATAAAAAATTTTTGGCGTTGCTGATTCTAGGTATGATTTGATAATCTTGTATTTTGGATTGTTTAAACTACTTGTTAATAATAAAAATAATTTTCCCGACCTGTAGTTGTATAGCCTGATAATCACAATTATGGTAGCAAATAGTTTTAATCGGAAAGTTAATTAATTGAGGAGTAAGTCAGAATGTTGAGTTGGGAAAATGCTTCTTTTAAAACTCTAGTCACAGAAAGCTTAAATCAGGACTCGATAGAAAGTGATGCTTATGGAGGGATTTGTCAAAGAGCTTGGGTAGAAATTAACGACCGGGCATTGGCCTATAATGTGCGACAGCTTAAGAGTATTCTATCAGCAAAGACTAAATTGATGGGAGTAGTTAAAGCAGATGCTTATGGCCATGGAGCGTGTCAAGTATCTCAAACTATTTTAGAGGCAGGTGCAGATTGGTTGGCAGTCGCAACAGTGCCAGAGGGAATAGAATTAAGGTTAGCTGGAGTTGAAGCACCAATTTTAATTTTAGGGGCAACAGACCGACCAGAACAAATTCAAGCGATCGCTCACTGGCAACTTCAACCAACTATTTGTACGCCTCAGCAAGCTTTAGTTTTTTCAGAGACTCTTTCTCATTACACTGAAGCAATGCCAGTGCATCTGATGTTGGATACAGGAATGTCTCGCTTAGGAATGCCTTGGCAAGAAGCAGTAGAATTTGTACAATTTGTCCAGGGACTACCAAATTTAAAAATTGCTAGTATTTATTCTCACTTAGCCACTGCAGATAGTCCTGACCAAACAGTGATGAGAAAGCAGCATCAAAGGTTTGAGGAAGCAATACGTTCGTGTCGTATTGATGGAGAAGGTTTTTCTGATGATGTACAGTTTCATTTTGCTAACTCGGCAGCAACTTTAACTGACACTGCTTTTCATTACGATATGGTGCGGGTGGGTTTAGCTATTTATGGTCTCTATCCAGCACCTCATTTGCATCAGAAAGTTAATTTAAAACCCGCAATGCAGGTTAAAGCTAGGGTGACACAGGTCAAAACTATTGAAGCAGGTACTGGTGTTAGTTATGGTTATCAATTTATTGCCAAAAAGCGGATGCGTTTAGCAGTGGTAGGTATTGGTTATGCTGATGGTGTACCCCGTAACCTTTCTAATAAAATGAAAGTTATTGTGCGCGATCAATTGATTCCTCAAGTGGGAGCTATTACTATGGATCAATTGATGTTGGATGTGAGTGATATTCCCGATCTAGAAACAGGTGAAGTGGTAACTTTATTGGGAGAGCAAGGTAAGTATCAAATTTCTGCTGAAGACTGGGCAAATACTTTAGGGACTATTTCCTGGGAAATTCTTTGTAGTTTCAAGCATCGACTGCCTCGTGTAGGAGTTAGGAGTTAGGAGTTAGGAGTCAGGAGGTCACAAAGAAGAAGAAATAGGAATAGAAGGAGAAAGTTTTTTGTTTAGCTGGCGCACAACGCACGTTAACAGAGTTCTATACTCTAATTATCCAGAGATGATATCATACCTTAAATCAACAACGCCAGTAATGGTAGGTGAAGATAAGGAAAACTGAGAACGGGAGCAAGATGCTCCCACTTGCTATATCATTAGGCGTTGCTGATTTTGGGTATGATGCAAGCCCCCCTAGCCCCCCAATTTTGGGGGGAATAAAACTCTAAAAGTCCCCCAAACTTGGGGGATGCGCGGGGGCGAAGGCGAGAACCAAACAATCGCGCATTCATACTTCAATTCAGCAACGCCTATCATTACAATACACCACTACCATTTTTTGAACTTGCTGTAATTCTCAAAGAATATAGAGACTTTCCATGGAAGGTCTCTACAAAATCTAGTCTTCCCTTTTGAATTTACACCTAAAACCTACAACCTAAGACCTAAGAACTACCACTAAATAAATAAATTCATGTCAACTACTACTACAACTCCACGGGTAAGTGTAATTATACCCGTTTACAATGGCGATCGCTATATTAGTCAGGCCATAGAAAGTGTCTTATCCCAAACTTATCAATCCTATGAAATAATTGTCATTGATGATGGCTCTACAGACAATACCTGTTTGGTCTTGAAACCTTATGTTGAGAATATTCGTTATATATATCAAGAAAATCAAGGGGTTTCAGCAGCTAGGAATCATGGTATAGATTTGGCGCGGGGAGAGTTAATCGCTTTTCTGGATGCAGACGATTTTTTTCTACCAGATAAACTGACCGCTCAGGTGGGGGTATTTGATGCGCAACCGAATTTGGGAATTGTTCACAGTGGGTGGCGCAGAGTGAATCAAGATGGTGAAACTATTAAAGATGAGATACCTTGGGATTATGTGCCGAAATTGGATTTAGAGGGGTGGTTGCGATGGAAACCAATAGGTACAATGGGTACTTTGATGTTTCGGCGATATTGGTTACAACAGGTGGGGAGTTTTGAGCCAGGATTAGGTCATGCGGAGGACGTTGATTTAGTATTACGTTTAGCTTTGCGGGGTTGTGAGGCCAACTGGTTGCGAGAGTCTACTGTTTGTTATCGTCAGCATGACCGGAATACAATGCGAGATGGGGTATCTCAGGCACGGTCTATTAATGGGGTTTTGGATAAGTTTTTTGCGTCGAAGTCTCTACCTTTGGAGGTTCAGTTGTTGGAAAAACAGGTGCGCTATAATACTTTGGTCTGGAGTTCTTGGTATTTGTACTATACGGGTTTCTATTCTGAAATGGTGGAATATTTACAAAGGTCTTGGAAATATTCTCCTTTTTTACCTGTGGGAACAATGATTAATTGGATTGAGAGTTTTACAGGATTTTCTGAGAATGTGGGGGATGACTTAGATGCCGATAAATTGGCTAGAACTTCTGAGTGGCAAAATTTAATGAGTTGGGTGATTAGTAATAGTGAGGTTTCGTGATATTCTCTGCGACCCCATTCTCAGACTCAATGTCTAGCTTATTAAAAAGTGGAAAGTTATAAAGACTTTTGCTTTCATCCTTGACATCAGGAAAAACTTTACTCAACAATTCACCATATACAGTCTGGTCTTGAGGTTTTGCACCCATTAATTTTGCCAAAGAAGGCAATTTATCTGCAGGAGTAGGGTTTTCTAGCTTATCAAAATTTTTTGTAGGGTTTTGAAACCAGTGTCTAGCTTGTTTGGCCAAAGGATCTGATTCCGCATAACGAAATAATTTGAGAAATCATCTTTGGTTGAGCCAGCATATATCGAAGAACTGAACCGTGAATCAGTTTGTCAGAGTTTGAGTTTTCTGACAATTGCTTCTCAGCTAACTCTGAAAACTTTTGCTGGTCACTTACAGGCAAACTTTCGGGGGATAATACCATAATAAACCTACCTAATACCTAATAGTCTTTTATTGACATACTCCCGACGCTCCCCTACGGGAGAGCGCGGGATTCTTCAGTCTGGGAGACCCTGACCGCAGTTTTAACAGAAGTGATGTCCTCCTCCTGTGTTGATAACAATCCAATTTTCTGTATCAGAAGTGCCGAGTTATAGTCCCTATCTAGTTCTTGTCCACATTCAGGACATGAATGCCAGCGCTCTGATAAGCTTTTAGGTACTTTGCTCAAACATTGCCAACAATGTTGAGACGTACCCTTTGGATCTACTTTGATAACTTGTTTACCCAACTTCCAG
>NZ_JAAHGO010000050.1 GCF_010672455.1 Okeania sp. SIO2C9
TGGGAATTGGTACAAATTCTGAATTACTTTTTTTTCCTAATTCTATTTGATTTTTCTGACCTTTATTCCAACCAAAAACAATTGTACCGAGCTGATTTTTTAAACAATGATTAATGACTATTCTGGCTGCTTTATTGATACCGTCACGCATTTGGCGGTTACGCTTTTCTGTAATTGCAGCTAGTTTATTTGACCAAAATCCAGTCGGTTTATTTTCTTTGATAGTTGATATCTGTTTGTTGTACCAACGATTCATTGATTTGAGATGTTTACCATCTACTATCAAGCTCGTACTTACATTCGATACACAGGTCAACCAATTATTTACACCATGGTCAATTCCTAATACATTGTCTTGATTTAACTGAGGTTTAACTATTACTTCTTTTTCATAGACAAACTCCCAATAAAAACATTTGTTTCTCGGTAATATTCTCAGTTCTTTAATAGATAAAAATTCGAGATTACTCGGCATAGGAATATAAAAGCAATCTAGACCAAACCAGCGCTTACAAGTATTACAAGCGTGGTACTCTAATTTGATTACCTTTAAGTTTTAGTGCTTGCTTGGGGTAACTAACTGTAGTCATTCCCCCTTTTTTTCTGTAGTTAGGAATCCTTGGTCTATCTGATACTTTTCCTTGACTATAGGCAATAATAAGACCATAATAAGACCTAAATGATTCAGCTACAGTTCTCAATATTTGTTGTGCTGCAATTAACATCATTCGCCAGCTGAAATTAGCATGCAAAGTGATTTTGCTTGTGCTGATTAGTTGACAACTGAAGTATTGCCTAAGTATAGCAATAATGCATGGGAATTGGTATAAGAGTTGAATACTCTCTACTTATGGATTGGACGTTTTACACATTCTGCATGGACTACTTATGTATGTAATGTGTAGTTAACTACTGAAAGTATACCAGCCTTTCAGGGTTTGTCCTTAATACCTATATACTTATCTACAATAATCAAGATAGAAAGTATTGTTATATAGTATCTCTATTTGAGTTGTGCAGAAAATAGCTTTAAATTAGGCAATAGAGGTATGGCTTTCTGACTTTTTATGTATGAGTCTGGATTTTTTACAAATTATTTAAGACTGCTATATACAGCATTTTTCATATCAGTGAGGTACAGCGGACAAAATGCCCGCACTACAAAAACTTTATTGAATCCTCGCCGTTAAGTGGGAGGTCTTCTTTAATATTTGTACCTCATATAGTACCGAATCTGTTGTATTTTTTTTCTGATAAAGAGTTTAAATACTAAAGAGTTTAATCATAATGTTCGACCTTAACAACTTTCAGAAATCGCCATACCAAAAAACTCTAAATTTCCTGCTAGTTGGCTTCATTATTTTTGAACTTTTATTAGTTATAATTTATCTTGGCAGTATCTTAATTAGTGGTAAATCATATCCCCTGTTTGATATGAACAGTCAAATGAATATTTCTTCTCTATTACAAGCATTACATTTATTGATAATTGGATTGATCCCTTTGATATTACTGTTCAAAGAATGGCATTCTCAAATTCCCCCTTCTCATTGGTTTAAATTAACCTTTGCTCTACTCTTAATTTATGGTGCTATTGATGAAGTATTTAAAATTCATCTACAACTAAAAAACTGGATTCCTTGGTTAGGCGAACGTGGTTGGCTGCAAATATATATAATTATTTTTATTATGCCTTTGATTGTCTTTTACTCAGACCTACAATTCTTGTGGCGTTCCTATCGTCGAGAAACTTTTTTAGCACTACTAGGAATGTTGATTTTTGCCATTGGAGGATTTGGAGCTGAAATTTTTAAAGATATTGCTCAACCTTTGCTCAGTTTATTATTTACACAAGATTTTTTAATGAGTTTTATTGAAAACATTCGCATTGCTTTTGAAGAACTTTTTGAACTAATTGGTGAAAATTTAATTGCCTATGGATTTTTACTTTTTCTGGGCAAAAGACTCGTGCCGATACGCGGAAGTTAAAAGTCAAAAGTTAAAAGTCAAAAGAATTGATTTGTAATTGTTTGAGAATTTTGTAACTGGTAAGTTATTTCCGCCATCTTGCACTAGATAAAAATCAGAAAATAATTAGCCAAGAAGTCTCAAATACTCAACCTTAATACAAACATCCATTGCTAAATTTAAACCTGCATCTAATGCTTTATTTGCTGACTGCCAATCTTTAACACCTAGCTGAGTCCAAATAGTTTTTGCATGAATAGCGATCGCTGAGTCTACTATTTCTGGTAAATATTCAGAACGGCGGAATACATTAACAATATCCACAGGTTCAGGAATATCTGTTAAAGCAGCATAACTACGTTGACCATCAATTTCTTTAACTACTGGATTAACAGGATAAATTTTATAACCTACATCTCGTAAAAATCTAGCAATTTGATAGCTAGTACGAATTGGTTGATCAGAATGACCCACCACAGCAATTATTTGAGAATTTGTTAGTATCTCTCGCTTCAGACGATCGTTAGTATTCAAATTGACCATGATTTTGTTTAATAAGCAATATATTCTAAATAGGACAATATTATGATATAGCAATATGATTTGAGTTGTGAGATATTGGAGAGTTTTAGGGAACAGGGAACAGAGAACAGGGAACAGGGAAGAAAAAAACGAATATATATGAAGTTAAGATAACTGCTATATTCTATACTTGAAAGGAACACTTCAATTTTTACATCTGATTCCTGATTGCTATATAATATAAATTAATTTTTTATCCAAAATTTATAATATTTTGATAATTAGTTATGACCGAAAAATTATGGTCAATAATCTCCCATTTTAAGGGGATAAAAAAAGAGAATATTCTAGATTTAAAGCCTCTAGTTGAAGCAAGAGGTACTGAATTTTGTAGTTCCGATTATAGGAGGCTAACTGATAACTGAAATGACGAAATTTAGTAGTGAGTATTCGCGTTAAATTTATGCAAAACAGCCTTTTTTTTAATTAGATGCTAGACAGTTTTTTATCCTCTACAGCATCAGACTTATAAGCACTATTTAAACTGTTGAAAATTACCATTTTTTTTGCGGGTTTAATACCCCACCGTCAACCAGGGAGCTTAAAGTTGCTTAGGGTTATCAGACACGGAGTTGCCGGTCGTTGACTATCCATAAGCAATTTTTCCTTCTGCCTTCTGCCTTCTTCAACATTTAATCATTACCAATTACCAACAATAATGAACAAACCAATTAATATCTTCGAGTATGGATCTTTAGCAATACAAAATTTATCTCAAATGGCACGAGATTATTATGCTAGTGGCGCATGGGATGAAATTACTTTGCAAGATAATCGTATTGCTTATGAACGATATAAACTACGACCTCGAATGTTAGTAAATGTTAGCCAGCGAAATTTAACTACAAAAATTCTGGGACAACATATTAAAATGCCAATTTTAATCGCCCCTATGGCCTTTCAATGTTTAGCACATCCAGAAGGAGAATTAGCAACAGCAAGAGTAGCAGCAGATTTAGGTACAATAATGGTATTAAGTACCATGTCCACTAAAAGTTTAGAAGATGTGGCATTAGCTCCAAATGTGCCAAAAAATTTTTGGTTTCAACTTTATGTACATCGCGACCGCGCTCTAACTCGTGCTTTAGTAGAAAGAGCTGAAGCTGCAGGTTATCAAGCATTATGCTTGACAGTTGATGCGCCAATTTTGGGCAGAAGAGAACGCGACCGCCGAAATAAGTTTACTTTACCATCTGACATGGAATTAGCTAATTTAACGTCGATGGCAAATTTAGAGATTCCTCAGAGTGAAGATGAGTCTGGGTTATTTGCTTATTTTGCCAATCAATTAGATCCAGATCTTACCTGGGGAGATATAGACTGGTTGCAGTCATTGACATCATTACCTGTAGTAGTTAAAGGAATTTTGCGGGGAGATGATGCCATTCGAGCTGTAGAACATGGGGCAAAAGGCATTATTGTTTCTAATCATGGAGGTAGGCAGTTAGATGGAGCGATCGCCACTCTTGATGCTCTCCCAGAAGTAGTTGCAGCAGTGGGACATCAAGTTGATGTACTGATGGATGGAGGTATACGCCGGGGTACAGATATTCTTAAAGCATTAGCATTAGGGGCAAAAAGTGTTTTAATTGGACGTCCGGTTTTGTGGGGACTAGCAGTGAATGGAGAAGAAGGGGTGTATCATTTGTTGGAGTTATTGCGCGATGAATTAGAAGTGGCAATGGCATTGAGTGGCTGTGCTAAGATCGAAAATATAGATTCTAGTTTAGTTCGTTATATTTAAATTGAAGAAGGAAGAAGTGGATGGGGATTCAAACCCCAACCAATTGTAAACACCGCAAGTGACGGCGGGGTATTAAACCCAAAAGAAAAAGATAAAAATTTCAGGTTAATTCATCTAATTGGGTGAAGTTTTCTATAGTGTAAGAATTCTATAATTGAGTCAGATATAAAGTTCATATAAGGTTTTTATTTAGATGGTGAGTAAAAAAATGAACAAATCTAAAATTATTAATAATTCCAAAGTATATGAAACTAAAAATACAGGTATGGCTTACCTTTTATGGTGTTCTGGTTTCTTAGGTATTTGCGGATTACATAGATTTTATTCTGGGAAATATGTAACTGGTAGTTTGTGGTTAGCTACTGCGGGTTTATTAGGAATTGGTCAATTTTTTGATGTCTTCTTTATTCCTGGAATGGTAGAACAGAAAAATCTCAAAAATTTCAAGAAACAATTAGATTCTGGGGATATATATAATTATTTTCCTCAAGAACAAATAGTGAGAATGTTAGAGACTAATCCTCCAAAATCAGATACACAAATTATTCTCCAACTAGCTAAGGAAAATCCAGATGGAATTTCAATAGCAGATTGTATCATCGCTACAAATAAAACAGTACCAGAAATGAAAGAACTATTAAAAAAATTATATAAAGAGGGCTTATTGGAAATGGATAATCACCCCGAAACAGGGGCTGTTATTTATAAAGTATTTTAAATTTTTAGATTGTTTAAGTTGAGCTTATTTCTTAAATCTCTAATATGATGTTCTCTTGAATACTTATAAATCAGGGAGTAGGTCATTTCAGTTATCAGTTATCAGTTATCAGTTAGCTTCATAAGGTAAATACCTAACAAGATATCTTTACTTCATACAAATAATTGCTATTATTGTTTTTGGCGTGCGATAAAAGGTTAATCAATTGAGCTATAATTAAACCTTAATATGAAAGTCGGCTTCCTTGACTTTAAAGTTTATATTCATTTAAACACTGTCTTTAAGTGGATAGTCTTATTGCTGAGAGCTGAGAGCTGACAGCTAATAGCTGTTTGCGCAGCATTCCGCAGGAAATTCTTACATTCCCTATTCCCTAGCGCGTAGCGCTATATACAAATATAATTGTTGTAAAAATCCACAATGACTCAAACAGAAATAAACACAATTACCGTTGCTAAAAAGGCATTTGATAAATTTACTCATGGTTTAGCAACTGGAGAATGGGAAGCATTTTTGGATATGCTTACTGATGACTTTACCTTTTGGTTTCCTGTAGGAAAATTTCATGGTTTAAACGAAGGAAAAGACCGCGCTAGAGAATTTTTTCAGTATGTTTCTGAAGCTTATAGTGAAGGACTGTTAATTACTTCTTTAGACAATATTACTAGCAACAAAACAACAGTAGTATTTGAATTTCGGGATGAAGGTCCGATGTGGGGAAAAGCTTATAAAAATCGAGTAGCAGTTTCTTTTGATGTGAGAGGAGATAAAATTTGTTCCTACCGAGAATATTTAGGTAGTGATGGTAAGTCGAATTAATTTTTTAAAGAAGGAAGAAGGAAAAAGGAAGAAGGAAGAAGGAAGAAGGAAGGAAGGTTTTAGTTATCTAGGAGGGAAGGAAAAATCTGGCGTTCTCGAAGTTTTAAGCTTTTGATATGTCCGCGTCTTTTCCTTCGACTGCTATATCATGTCAGGATAATGAGTGATATTAAAAGGGTAATAATTAATTATTAATTATTAATTATTAATTATTAATTGCTGAATATTCCCTATCTAAATTTCTGAAAAATCTTTTTTCTTTTCTACTAATAATGCTTTAGCTTTTTCCTGAATTTTCGCATGATATATTACTCCTTCATAAGCATAACGATTATAACCACTATTAACAATTAACTCCTCTAAATAAGGAAGAAGGAAGAAGGAAGAAGGAAGAAGGAAGAAGGAAGGAAGGTTTTAGTTATCTAGGAGGGAAGGAAAAATCTGGCGTTCTCGAAGTTTTAAGCTTTTGATATGTCCGCGTCTTTTCCTTCGACTGCTATATCATGTCAGGATAATGAGTGATATTAAAAGGGTAATAATTAATTATTAATTATTAATTATTAATTATTAATTGCTGAATATTCCCTATCTAAATTTCTGAAAAATCTTTTTTCTTTTCTACTAATAATGCTTTAGCTTTTTCCTGAATTTTCGCATGATATATTACTCCTTCATAAGCATAACGATTATAACCACTATTAACAATTAACTCCTCTAAATAAGGAAGAAGGAAGAAGGAAGAAGGAAGAAGGAAGAAGGAAGGAAGGTTTTAGTTATCTAGGAGGGAAGGAAAAATCTGGCGTTCTCGAAGTTTTAAGCTTTTGATATGTCCGCGTCTTTTCCTTCGACTGCTATATCATGTCAGGATAATGAGTGATATTAAAAGGGTAATAATTAATTATTAATTATTAATTATTAATTATTAATTGCTGAATATTCCCTATCTAAATTCCTGAAAAATCTTTTTTCTTTTCTACTAATAATGCTTTAGCTTTTTCCTGAATTTTCGCATGATATATTACTCCTTCATAAGCATAACGATTATAACCACTATTAACAATTAACTCTTCTAAATAACGTACCCTTTCTGCTGTCTCTGGATGAGTAGATAACCAAGCAATAATACCTCTATCTTCTGTGTCTTCATTCAGAGTCTTCATTAAATTTCTTACCCCATCTGCTGCATAATCTGCTGATACTAAAATTCGCGTTCCTAATACATCTGCTTGACGTTCCATTTCTCTACTATAGTTAAGTACAATTAAATTACTAACTACACCACCCGCATAAGGAATATATTGAGTAACACTACCAATTAAATTACCTTCAGACATTAACTGAAATCCATGAGATAATACAGTATGAGCTAATTCGTGAGCAAGTAAACCTGCTAATTCTGCTTCAGAATTTGTTTTAACGATTGCTCCTAAATTAATAAATATTTGCCCACCAGGCAAAGCAAAAGCATTAAGATTTTCATCATTAATTATATAAAACTGATATTCAAACTCGTCTCTACCAGTCATTTTTGCAAGTTTTTGTCCGATAGTATCAATATATTCAAGAATTGTTTCATCTTCAACCATAGGTAAACTTTTAGTGGCAGATTTTGCTAAATTTTTGCCAATTTTTGATTCTCCTCGGAGCATTAATGCTGTTGTTTGAACAGCATTCATAGCAGCAAATGGATTACCAGTAAGAGCTACTCCTAAAGCACCAGTCACAACATTAGCAATTGTATTTCCTCTTAATTTTGATTTGAGTTGAGACTGAAATTTTTTTCTATAGGTTTCTGCTAATTGATTAAATTCATCAACTTGGGAATGTTCGGGATTCATTAAAGCAAATTGTTGGGCAGATAAAGTTGCTTCTAACCATTTTTTTTCATTTGCTAGAGCAGTAATTTGAGCTTTCATTAATTCTGGTTCGTTGGGATATAAACTCGCTGCTTGATGTAATATTTCTAAGGATAATTCTGTTTGTTCATCAGCTTTTAATACTTCTGCAAGTTTAATATGAGCTGGAATAAATTCAGGATATTCTTTGACTAATAATTCTAAAGCTATAAATATTTGAGTCTCTAGATTTTTAGCTAATCCTTCTTGTACTTGTCGCCAATAAACTTGAGCTGTTACTGGTAATTCTGTAGGTTCATAAATTGGTTTAGGGCGATTAATTTTAGCTTCAATATCTTCAGAAAATGGTTCTTTTACTTCTCGGTAAAGTTTTTCTGCTGCTGCTGTTTCTCCTGCTAAATAAAGTCGGTCTGCTTCTGCTAATTTTTGATATGGTGTTTCTGGCTGAAAATTCGTAGGAAATATTTTTACTGACGGAGGTTTTTGAGGTTGATTTTCTAGAGTATTTGTTTCTGCTAAAGCTAAATTTTGCAGGGAAAATAAGCTGATTATAATTGTGAAATAATTTAGTAAAAGTTTCATAGTGTTATTGGAGTAAATAATTTTATTTATATAGGACAAGAAAGAAGAAAGAAGGCTTTAGTTATCTAGGAGAGAAGAAAGAAGGCTTTAGTTATCTAGGAGAGAAGAAAGAAGGCTTTAGTTATCTAGGAGAGAAGGAAAAATATTGTGTTGTCTGAGTTTTAAGCTTTTGATCTGTCAAATACAGTAATGGCGACTGCGATAATAGAGAATAGGGAACGGGAAGATGGTAAATTAGGAAGTAAGTATTTCCTGCGGAATGCTGCGCAAATAGCTATTAGCAGTTAGCTCTTCCTAAGGAATGCTGCGCAAACAGCTTTTTAATGAATTAAGTAAAAATTCGTTTAACTTATACTACATTTTCTACCCACAAATTGAAGCACAAAAAAGACTTGTTTTGAGTTTTTAAACCATACAATTCAAGTTAATGAAGCTGATAGCTGATAGCTGACGACTGTTTGCGCAGCAGTCCGTAGGAAATACTTATCATTAGGAATAATATACTATGTCTGGACGATTAAGTATAATAAAAATGTTCTCCTCTAAATGTTGAATAAATATTCCAAATTTTTGCTCCGTTTCTAGTGTTATCTCTTGAATTTATATGATATTCGGTAGAAAAGTTATAATTAGGGTTTGCTGAAAAAGTCTTTTTTAAGGAGTAGGAGAGCGGGGGAGTAGGGAAGTAGGGGAGAATTTTTTTGCCCAACTCTCGCCCAAAATACACTCCATGCTCATGCATGGAGTGCTGAAAACCAGGTACTTTTTCAAGACCGAAAAAATCTAAAACCTTTACCTGTAAATGCTTTGAGATTTATTCAGCAAGCCCTAATTAGGCTTGTAGTTTTCTCTAGCAATAATATAAGTATTGTAAGGGCTAAAGCCCAACTACAAACAAAAACTTTATTGTCGCTAATTAACGGGACATGATATAAGTATTTTACTTCATTCCTATTATCGTTAAAAGTATTACCGAATAATTAATAAATAAAATGTCGCAATATCCCTAGATAATTCCCACTCTCATCCTTTCTTTATCCTGAGCAAAAAATAAGGTCTCAAGCCTCCTCTTTCAAGGGGATGAAAAAGCGGTCGAGAGATGGCGAGGAAACCTCGCGATATCTAATCGACCAAGAGAAAATCAAGTTCAATATTTCAAGCCTCTGACTTTAACTAGAGGTACTGTTAACGCAGTTCTGACCATAGGAGGCTAACTGATAACTGAAATGACTCCTGACTAGTTCTTCAATAAACTTTTTACAATATCTAATACCTTTTCTTCAACATAAGGTTTTGTCATATAAGCACAATTGTTAACTAATTGTTCAATTTGTACGCCCATTCTGGATGCTCCCCGAGAAGTCATAAAAACTATTGGTACATTTTGTAACTTAGAGTCTTTTCTAATTTTCAAAGCTAACTCTTGACCACTCATCCTCGGCATTTCTATATTTAATGAAATCAAATCAACCTGTAAATTATTTTGCAATTTCTTCCAAGCTTCTAACCCATCTTTTGCTACTTCTACCTGATAGCCAGCTTTGATAAAAGTCATACTCAAAAGTTCGCGAACAGTAATAGAATCATCCACAATTAAAATAGTCTCATGCTTCACACATTTGTTCAAAATATTATTGATAGTTTCTAACACTTTTTCCTCAGTCAAAGGTTTGTTCAAATAACAACAATAATTAAATTCTTCCTGAATTTTTTTCTGTTTATTTCTAGCAATAGCACGATTAGTCAAAATAGCGATTAATATATTTTTCAACTTAGCATCATTTCTGATTTTTTTAGTTAGTTCATAACCATCCATTCTCGGCATTTCTAGATCTAATAAAATCAAGTCAACGTGTAAATTATTTTGTAATTTTTCCCAAGCTTCTACTCCATTTCTAGCAATTTCCACCTCATAACCAGCATTAGTAAAAGTCGTACTCAAAAGTTGACGAACTATAATAGAATCATCAACAATTAGAATAGTATAAGATTTCAACCATTGACGACTGCACATATCACTCCGGTCGATAACTGCCTCTTGCAAAGCTCCTACTGAAAATTTGGCTCCTACTAAATTAGCACCTCTAAGATCGGCCTCAGCAAATACTGCCCCCTCACAATTAGCATTCTGTAGATCGGCACCCCTGAGATTAGCACCTTGAAAATTCAAACCCTGCAAATTTAAACCACTTAGTACGCAATTAGAAAAATCATTATCTCCCACTTCCAACCTTTTCCGAATTCTCTCTTGCCATAGCTTTCTCATAAAACCCTTCCGAGCAAACCCACCCGTCAAATAACGTAACTTCCCATCACATTCTATACCGTGAAGATTACCCTCACTATCATACCAGTTGAGCCAAGGTAACAACCCCTCTGGAGAATTCAGGGTAAAATTTTCATCCTCCTGATAAGCATCTCCACCTTGAGAATAACCACGTCCTACACAACTGATAAAATTTTCCTCTACCTTCGCCTCATCCTGAGTAAATAATGTTAGCCAAATTCTTTCCTGCACGCTGAAACCAAAATGCCCACAAGAATATACCATCCAGAGTAAATCAATTGTTTGTAAATCTAGTAAAGGCAATTTATTAATAAATTTCCAATTGAGGCAACCAGGAAGATAACCATAAAGCGAACAAGAGGGAAACTCCTGTTGATGAATACTGTGAAACATTGTCTGGTAATGTTGCAGCAAGTCAGTGAGTTCGCGAAATCTATCTGGTTGAGTATGTTTGTCAATTGTCTTCAAAATTTCCCGAATTTCCTTAACACCTTTTTGTACTTCTACTCTCAAGGCAATTTCACAAAACAAGCGGAAAGTTTCCCAGTCTGCTTTTTGCCATTGAGATGCTGCCAATAAATCTCGCAACTTCCGGTAGTTAACCCCTAGTGCCGATCGCAATTCTAGATCGGTTACAGATTTTTTTTCAGGGTTAAACATCACATCTTTGGGACGTTGCCAGATTTTTTCAATAATTTGCGCGATCGCTTCTGCCACTGTTTCCGATGAAATATAGCCTTCCCCCAATTTTTGCCACAACTGGGAAGGTATATAGTAAGGGCGAGACATTTTTTGATAAAGTTCCTTAGCAAAACCTCCCGTTAGTCCTACCGGAATCACCACCGCACCTGCTGCCACTGCAATTTCAGCCTCCTGTTTAGCTCCCGGTCCACCTTCAATAAGTACATATATTGATGCCATCTGAGCCAGAATTTCTCGGCGCTCAGATAGAGTTTTACCTCCATAAAGATTTACACCATATTCCCACGGTTCAAATCCAGTAGGCTGAATATGGTAAACTGGGGCAGATTTATTTTGCTGTTGATGCTCTCGCCAGAAACTCAGGGATACTGCTTCGGGTACACCCATAACTCCACCAGTCAACAGAGCTAAATTTTCTAATGTTGCCAGTTGTCTACCAGTAGCTTTGCATATTGCCTCGGTAGTCACACCCCAAAATGAGGTACTCCCAATAATAGCGACTCTACGCTGACATTCAATTTGAGCAATTAACTTTTGAGATATTGGAACTTGAGTTTGTGAGGAAGAAGTGGGAGAAGTTATATCAGTTGGTAGATGTGCTTGATATTGTTCGTAATCATTCGACTCGCGACAGACAAAAATTATTTTCCAGGGGAGAGAGTTGTGTTGCAAAAATTTCACCACTTCTGTCATGGCTATTTTTGCAGCCCAATCTCTGGGAAACCCACGCATTCCCGTGCTGATACAGGGAAAAGCTAGAGTATTAATTTGATTTTTTGCTGCTACCTCCAGACAGTTATGATAACATTGAGCTAACTGTTGACTAGAGGTTTTGCTATTAGTTTTATCCCAAACGGGGGCACAAGTGTGAATGATATACGAAGCCTTGAGTTGATAGCCTTTAGTAATTTTAGCTTCACTGATATCGAGCCATTCTATTTGTCTGGTTGCACTTGTGAGTGCTTCTCCTGCTACTTGATGAATTTTTGTACATAGTCCGTAACTGCGGAGATTATTGTTAGTTGGATTAACAATTGCCTCTACTTGCTGAGAAATAATATCGCCTTGAGTAATAGTGATACGTTCACTCCATTGTAGATTTTCTCTAGGAGTATGGCGATTTTTACCTAAAATATTCATTAATTTATTTAAAACTGGTATATATAATATATTATAATTATTATACATAACTTATCTCCTACTTATGGATATAGTTAGGTCATTTTAGTTATCAGTTATCAGTACCTCAAATCTGAAGTAGGAGGCTTGAAATACTCAAGTTTATTTTTTTTTCATCCCCATGAAAAAAGGAGTCTTGAGACCTTACTTTTTGGTCATAGAAGTAGTTTAATCAGCAATGTATTTTTATTATTATAGACAATAAATATTTCAGGTTATATCATGTCCGGATAATTAGTGATGAAAAAATTTTCTCCTCTTCTATTTCCCCTTCATTTCTTTTTCTTCCTTCTTTTTCCCTCCTGACTCCTGGCTCGTGACTTGTGACTCCTCTCTAGTTATTTATAACTATTCAACCGGACATAATATTAGAGGTGTAGACATATCCAGCAAATAAATAAATCTTTTCTCTAACCCTTGTAAGGAACTTTTCTAAAACGTCTATAGAACCCCTAAGCGTATCTTCATAAATATCAAGTTTTTTTAGCTAGGAGACAGGAGACAGAAGACAGGAGACAGGAGGGAAGATGTGGGTTCGTGATCATACAAAAAATGCAACACTCCTTCATATGATTTTTCCTCACTCATTGATGCGCGAAAAGACTTGACTACCATAATTATACCAATTTGATAAATGTTTGTTACAAATGGTAGAAGTAAGAAAGAAGGAAGAGGGAAGAAGGAAGAAGGGGTAAATTTAAAAAAAAAGGGAAAAAAGATAGATATAACTATCTCAAATGAACTGGAGCAGCGATTTTTAAGTATATCCGATCAATATCTACCTTTTTGTAGCATTCTTTTTTCAAATTGGTATTATATAGCTATCAAATGGGTTCTATACATAATACCAATTCCCAGGCATTAATGCTATACTTAAGTAGCACTTCAATTATTAAGTAATTAACACAAGCCTGATCACATTTTTGATAATTAGCACCCTATACCGTTTCACGGAAGTCAGAAATCAGAAGTCAGAAGTTATATCAAGTTGCACTGATTAACCACAATATAAAAAGATGAAAAAGATGGCATAATCCTCAAGAGTCATCTTATAGATGACTTAAACTATTAGCCAAGGATTGAAATCTTTGACTTGGCGAGCCATATCATATCATGTCCGGTAGCATCGGTATTTTCAACAATTAATAATTCGGTAAAAATAAGAATAATTAACATTAACGCAAGCTAAAATTAGTAAAAAAGTTATTCTACTCGTGTTAATTACTTAATAACTGAAGTGTCACTCAAGTATAGCATTAATGCCTGGGAATTGGTATAATTTATTAGGACTTACGCATATACACTATATTGACTGAAGGCGAATACCATTCCCCCCTACATATGGTGTTTTTAAGGTGATTCTGCGTAAGTCCTGTTTATGATGGCTAATTAATGAGACTTGATATTAGAAGTGAAATTAAACATCTCCAATAATAAAAAGTCAAATCAATTATCCCACTCTTATTCATCAATTCTTTCTCCCTGCTCCCTACTCCCTAGTCTATCTTTTCTGGAGATGTCTATTCGATCAGGAGTAAAATTAAGAGGCTGTTTGTCAACAAAAGTTAAAGATAGGATGTGTGTTAACGAAGTCAGAAGTCAGATAGGGGAGCCGTCGGTAGGGCGACGTACAGAAGTTATTTTTGTAACGGGGATGCGTGAGCAACTCTCCAAAAACCCGATCGCCTTAAAAGGCAGGGTTGCGCGACCCATATTATTTTGATCAAATAGGGAAAAAGGTTGAAATTTACCCCCATATCCCCATATCCCCATATCCCTATCTCCCCATCTCCCCATATCCCCATATCCCCATCTCCCTATCTCCCTATCTCCCCATCCCCCCATCTCCCCATATCCCCATCTCCCTTTCAACCAATAGCATCCTTGAGAGCATTCTGAGTCATAGCAGCGATCGCTTGATCTGTCGCCTTAGGTAAATGATAATACTTACCCCCTGCTTGCTTCGCCAACTCCTTGGCAAACCCAGTCGAAACAAACTTATTCTCAGTATCAATCATCAATAACTGAATCCCCAAACCCCGAACTTTACCAGCAATTTCCAACAACTCTTCCTTAATATTCGGCTTCTCATCATCCAATATCGGTTCACCCAACGAACGCGCCAACGGAATATTACCGCGTCCGTCCGTAATAGCCACAATTACCACCTGCCCAACATCACCAGACTGCTTGGCATTCACACCCACTCTTACCGCCTGAGTCAAACCATGGGCCAAAGGCGAACCACCACCACAAGGCATCTTTTCCAAACGTCGTCGCGCTGTAGTTATCGAACGAGTAGGCGGTAACAACACCTCCGCTTGTTCCCCTCGAAAAGGAATCAACGACACCTGGTCTCGACTCTGATAAGCTTCCGTCAACAACTGCATCACCGCTCCCTTCGCCGACTGCATCCTATTTAACGCCATCGAACCCGAAGCATCAACCACAAAAACCACCAAAGCACCCGCCTTTCTTGCCAACCGCTTTGCCCGCATATCAATAGGTTCCACAATCACTTTACGATTTGGCTGACGTTCGCGACGAGACTTCTGATAAGGAGCAGCAGCTCGCAAAGTCGCATCAACCGCAATACGTCGCACCTGACCCTTCGGCAACATCGGCTTCACATAACGCCCCCGGTCTTCAGAAAAAATCACACTCCGACTACCAGACTTACCTTGACGGTTTGCTGTTTGAGCAAACATCAGCACACTATCATCCAGCACCACTCCCTCCGGGTCAAACAAAAATTCTTCAGGAATACTTGCCTCTTCTTCCTCTGGAGGTTCCGGGTTTTCCTCATCCTCATCCTCATCCTCCTCTTGCTCATCTTGAGACTGGTCTTCTGGTGGGGGTGGTGGTGGAGGTGGCGGTTGTTGCTCCTCTTCTGGAGGAGTTTGCACTATTGTTGCCCGTGGCACAATAACTAACTCCACGGCCCGACGCAAGTCATCAGCATTAATTGTTGTCCGTCCATCCAGTGCTGCTGATGCTTTGGCCACTCGCACGGCAAAAAGTTCTGCCCTATGTCCTTGCACGCCTCCACGAATTGCTTCTTCTACTAAATATTGGATTTGTTCGTTGGTGATGGTGACATCTTTTACCCACTCCCTGGCTAAAAGAATCTGAGTTTTGAGATTATCTATATCTTCTGCATATCGTTCGAGAAAAGCTTGGGGAGATTTAGCATAAGCTAAAGCTTGTTCTACTGCCTCTACTCGTTGGTCTAAACCTAAAACCATATCTGCTGAGAGGGCGATCGCTATTCTATCCAGCAAATGTTCTCGCAATGGGCCTTCTTCTGGATTATAGGTAGCGATAAATAGAGGTTTACAAGGATGTTGAAAACTAATACCTTCCCGCTCTATCTGATTTCTCCCTTCTGTTAATACTGTGAGTAATAAATTGGCAATATTGTCGTCCAGCAAATTAATTTCGTCTACATATAATACTCCTCGATGAGCTGATGCTAATAATCCTGGTTGAAAAACAGTTTCTCCCTGTGTGACTGATTTTTCCACATCTACAGAACCTAATAACCGATCCTCTGTTACTCCTAGAGGGACTTGAATAAAAGGTGCAGGTATAACTTCAGTGAGAACTTCTACTGACGTGGGGTCGGCATACTGCTCTAATAGTTGGTCGTCCCATTCTTCGGGATAGTTAGGGTTACAGTTACTAATGGAATTTTGAACAATTTCAATGGGAGGTAGGAGTGAATGTAGCGCTCTGGCCATTACTGATTTGGCAGTACCACGACGCCCAGCAATGGCAACTCCTCCTAATTCCGGATCGACGGCGGTTAACAATAGGGCTAGTTTGATTGCTTCTTGTCCGACTACGGCAGCTAGAGGAAAGTTGATGATGGCGGGAGGGTTTACTACAGGCATAGTTTAAATAGTTTGACTCTTGGTTTTTAGGATATCAAAATAATGGGACATATTTTTCTCTCGGGGTTGGCGATCGCGGTAGTGATGCGGAGCATTATCGCTTCGAATGCCAATCCTTATATATCTTCTTATTTTAAAGTTACACTTTAATTAAAATATTATTGTTGTACATTTTATTTTTTTACTACTGCAAAATAACTTTCAATTAATATTATTAATTCTTATATGTAGCATAAGTAATAAAAATATATAAGTGAGGGGTTTTACCCCTTAATGAGGTTATACTACGTTTAGTAGATGCACCCTGATAGTTATCTGTCCCTCTGTCAATGTTGACAAAGGGGCTTTTTTTTTATGTATGATAGATCTGGGTGCTTAGTTTAATGAAACTTATGCTTTGTTTAATTTATGATATTTTTTTTAAATTACTCAAATAGTGGGGTTTACCCCTTGCGGGTGTTATACTACGTTTAGTAGATGCACCCTGATAGTTATTTGTCCCTTGGTCAACATTGACAAAGGGGCTTTTATTTTTTAGATTAGCTATTGAAGAAGGAAGAAGGAAGGAAGAAAAAATGGATGGGTACTCAAACCCCAACCAATTGTAAACACCGTGTAGACAGCGGGGTATTAAACTCAAAAAAAAAAGATAATAAAGTTTTTGCTACATATACCCTCATTTTTAAGTAGTCAGTAGTTTTTTTGAGGAGTTAGTTAGTCTAGATAGGATTGACGAACACGGAGGAAGTTCAAGAGTTTGGTAACCCCGTCAATCGAGAAGACCTGCCTTTTAAAGCTTTGACTATTTTGTGGATTGCCACATCACAGCCATGCTCTACCAATACATGAACATGGTCTGGAGCTATTTCTAATCCTTTGATTAACCAAGCTTTTTCTGTGGTCACTTCCCATAAAATTTTGCCTCACCTGGTTTTAACTTAACCCGCTAAAAGCTTTTTGCGTCCTTGAGGTATCCAGACTAAATGGACATGAGCTAAACCGACAGAATGGTTGTGATGAGGATATTCTTTTGAAGGATTTTTCATATTGATCAAACGAGGAAGTCAATAATAAATGACAGAAACAACAGCCAATTCTGATGAACCCTGGAAAGCAGTAATATCTGAATATTTGCTATCTTTCCTCAGCTTTTTCTACCAAGAAATTCACAACTCCATTAATTGGGAAAAACCACCAATTTCTCTAGACAAAGAACTAGAACAAATTACAGCTTCAGCTACAACAGAAAAACGTTATACTGATAAATTATTTCAAGCTTGGTTATTAAACGACCAAGAAATCTGGATATTAATTCATATAGAAATTCTGGGTCGAAATTGAATGACTGCAGTGCGGACATTTAAAATGCTTTGAACCTCCTAAGTTTTGGTGAACATGACCGCACTTTGTACAAGTTTTGGAAGTATATTCCTCAGTTACATCTATTACGGTTGCGCCTCGTTTTAAACCGTGAAACTTCAGAGTTTGTTTGAAACGATAATGTGCCCAATTGAGCATTTGGCGAACTGTTTTTGAGTTCAGTTTGCGTTTCTTCTTTCCTGATTTGGCAACCATTTGGGATGACTCAAAAGTGGGGATAAAGATGACACGGTACTCAGTCGTTAACCATTTTGCTACTTTTTTATGGACTTCATCTATGAGATTTCTTATCCTAATAAACAACCTATTAATTTTTTTGTTTAATCTCTGTCTTTTGTACTTATTTTGACGACTTTTTAACGCTGTTTTGTGAGAAATTAGTCGATCAATATGCTGTGCCAATCGAAATATTCTGGTAATGTCTCCCTTGCCTATATCAATAAACTTTTCTCCATCAAATCCCGTTAAAAAACTGCGAACACCAGGGTCTAAAGCTATGATGGATTGACTTTTAGATATTTCAGGTTTAAAATCTTTTGGAAATACAGCAAACCAGCGTTTTTTATCATAAACTAATTGGGTTTCTGCATCCCAAGACTGTTCTCTCACGCAAGTTTTATATATCCCACCTTTTTGTTTTTGTTGGTATTCTACATTAGTAGTAGGAATTACTTCTGATGCAAGGATATTTAATCCTTTTGTTGCGGATGGCAACCAAGTACCTTTTTTAAAGTCTTCGACTCTAAATTTAATTGATTGTATTCGGTCTCTAATCGAACGAAATTTTCCGCAACTAGGCTGTTTTGTCCCACTTTTACGGCTAGTTTTAAACGCAGCATTAGCATCATAAATTGCGTTGACTTTAAGATGGTATGGTGATTCTTTTATCCAATCTGGTAAACTTTCATTGTTCAATACAACTTTACGCAAATCGTACTTAGAAATCAAGCCGTGTTTACGCATTTTAGCTATGGCTTGATTAAAGCAATATCTACTTGCTGCTAGCCACTTTTTCCAAATTTGATGGAGATGTTTTTCTGGGTAAACTCTGATACGCAGAGATTTGAGATGAATACTTTCAAAGTCCATACAATCTAGCTCAGAAACAGTGGAGGATTGAAAAGATGTCTTCAATCATTTCCGGTTAGGGAGATTCTTCAACTCTGCTGTGAACCAGGATTTGGCCAGAGTGTAGGGTACATAACCATTGGAGCAAATCGAAGCCAAATCAAAGGAACCTATCTTTAGTATGTGACCACAATAGATTGGACATTTCCTGACATGACCCGTTCCAATATGGTAAGCATTTTTTTTCGTTATTTATTGAGTCTGACTCCGGTTTCTTTGATAAGCTCTCTTTCAGGGTATTGGGATTGAAGATATTCACATTGACGCTACAAATCTTTTCCCCTGGCATGACATAGTTTTTTACTATTTCCTTTTTTTGATTTTTTCATCTTCTACCATTACAGTATTTGCAGGAAATTGCCAGGGTTTCTAAAATCTAGTCAATGCACCCATCACGAGAGGGTAAGGTGCATGGGCATTCGGCAACTAGATGAAGAAAAATTGGTAGAATTTGTGCCAGATGAAGTGACAATTCATGTGGATTCAGGCAATGGCGGGATTACAGAAAGAATTTGTTAACATCAAAATACCCACGAAAAAGCCGAGAAAGAAAGAATTAACAGACAAACAGAAACAATCAAACAGAGAAAAAAGTAGAGTTCGTGTCAAGTGTGAACACACGATATCAGGTGTTAAAAGATACAATGCAACAACAGCAATCTACAGAAATCGGATCAAAGGTTTAGACGATCACCTAATGTTAACTGCTGTAGGACTCTGGAATTTCTACTTGATTGTAGCATAGATTGATGGGTGCAACCCACGATTTGACAATTTTATTTTGCCACTTTTCAGGTTTTATTTAGCGACAAGTCTATTGTTTAATGGAGCATATGGGAGTTGAACCCATGTCCAAAATGGCTATTTACTCTTCGCTCATTCACAGGTTTAGCTCTTGTTAACCCTCAGAGCCGGGACCATCCATTATCCCGGATGGCGGGATTCTCTAGTAAAGTCTTAACCAGTAGCTGACCAGAGGCAGTTTACCAGTGCATCCGTTGGGGTTAGGTCTGCAATCCTTAACGGAGTCAAATTACAGACGCTCGAACCTATAAGAGGTATTTTCGCAATTAAGCTACAGCTACTTGCTTACGAGCAAAAGGTACAATGTTGTTTGCACTTATTATTTTTTGAGCCCGGGATTTGCGAGAGAAGACTCACTCTCGACCTGAATCACAAAGTAGATTTCACCACCCTGTCGAAACCGTTAATGCCCCGTGTTATTCTTTTATCTTACACATTTATTTTAATTTTGACAACTGTTGAATTTAGGAGTCAGGAGTCAGGAGTTAGGAGTCAGGAGTCATAAGTCATATAGAATCCATTTGGGATGTATTTAAAAATATGGGGAGAGTGTCGGAAGTGTGGAGAGATGGAAGCAAATTTCAACCTTTTTCCCCTATTCTCTAACTGAATTTCCTGACTCGGTCTTCAGTCCTCCGGCATTCAAAAGTATATACCTGTGCAAAGATAGCACTCAGGGATTCTATAGAATCCGGTTATACCTTATATATCATGTTCGGTAGAACGGCATTGCTGAGGGGCGGGATGAATATAAGTGGGGTGGGTATCCTGCCTGAGCGAAAATATCAGGAATGGACATCTTGCCCATTCCACAAAACTATTAAAATCATCTCTAAATATATGTTTATAATTCTATAATTACTTTAATCTCCCCTACTCCCTATTCTTTCTGTTCTGGAGATTTCTAATGTAAATCATTTTCCCAAACACCAATGTATATACGCTCATTACTACTACGCTCAATTAGACCTTCGAGATTACCTGTTTTAAACTCGTAGCGATTAATTTTACGGTTTCGCACATCCTGTAGTCCTTGCTTAATTTCTGGAGTAATTCTCCAATTCAACATACTAATGAAAGCAGTTCTTACCATTAGGTCATCTATACCATCTGCTACAGACAACTCAGTTTGTCTTAAGCGACGGGAATCTCGATCATATATATAGCCTAAAGTAATCTGATTAGGAAGTAAATCATAAATCACAGCCCTAGTATTAGGCCAATAGCCACGCTCTTTAACTGTTGTAGGTTTTCCCAATAATTCTATTACTTTACTTTCTAATGTGCCTGGGGGTAAGCCACGAATAATCGGCAACCGATCCCTAATAGTAGAATTATCAATAGGATCGGAAGGAATATTATCTGGCAATATTAAATCTATAGGTATGTCAGGAACTGAATCTTGGGGAGGTTGAGCTGGAGTTGGAGTTGGAGTTGGAGTTGGAGTTAAAGTTGGAGTTGGCTCAACCGTAGGTGGTATAGGTGTAGGTTTTTCTACTGGAGGTGAAGGAGTAGGGGTTGGTCTGACTATAGCAGGAACAGGAGATGGTGATGGTGATGGTGATGGGGTAGGAGTAAAATTGGGCAATTGCTCCATATCATTAGGTTGTGGAGATGGTGTAGGAGGTGCAGTTGGTTTTGATATAGGAGTTTGAGCAATATCTGATGGCCTAACCGTGGGAGACGGTGCAGGAGTTTGAACAATAGGCGGAGTATCAGAGGGCTGAGAATTGAACATTATTGCTGCTAATGTTCCTACTGTTAGGGCTGCGATCGCTCCGAGTATACCCCACATCAATATTCCTTTAGGTCTTTGTGTAGGAGGAATATTTGTAGTAGCAATTTTTCCATTTCCCACATTATGAGCTGGATGCTGTTGAGGTACAACCTGGATAGTTGAATGTAAATCAGTTGTGGTAGAATTTGATAACTGTTTTAGCCATTCCTCCACAGTTGCAGGTCGGTGTTGAATATTCATTGCCATACCTTTTAGCACTGCTTGATTAACAGTAGGACTAAGTTGAGACTGTAATTCTCTAGGAGTAGGGATTTCTTGTTGCGCTCTCCTCATTGCTGCTATTGGCAGTCGTGCTGTTAATAAAGTATAGAGAGTTGCAGCTAAACCATATACATCTGTTGCTGCGGTACGTTTTCCTTGAACAAAATACTGTTCTGGAGGGGCATAACCATCAGAAACCAAATTAGTATGAACCTGAGTTTGACCAGCAATAAATTCCCGCGCAATACCAAAGTCAATTAAGATGACATCCTTAGTACCCTGACGTAGCATAATATTTTGGGGTTTAACATCTCGGTGGAGTAAGTTATTTTGATGCACCACCATCAAAGCATTCCCTACCTGACGAATATAATGCACGGCGATCGCCTCTGGTAGAGGTTGTCCATCAGATACAACTTCTGCCAAAGTTGTACCCGGAATATAGTCCATCACCATGTAAGGTTGACCATCTTCCACAAAAAAATCACTGACTCTGACAATATTAGGGTGGACACACAAAGCGAGTCTTCTGGCCTCATCCTGAAACTTCCTTTGAAATTCCTGAAAGTTGGGATGTTGACGTAGAGACTCATTGAGAGTCTTAATAACTACGGGTTGTCCTAAATAATTATGAGTAGCTTTGATAGTAATACCAAAACCCCCCCTTCCTAATTCTTGTTCTAATGTATATTTGCCCCCTTGTAAGTTTCTTAATATATTCATTTTTATTCCCCAATTTTTCTTTATATTAGTGAATTACGGCAGTTTTCATTTTAAGTAGGGACATTCCATGGAACATCCTGAGAAGGGTTGTGGTACGCAAGTATGTCGTTTATCTATCAAGACTTGCGCACCTGCAACGTATTCTCGTCCGAAGCGACCGATAGGGAAGCAATCTCAAATCCTAGTTTTTCGTACCTCATGCGTAAGTCCTGTCTATCTGAAAACGACTATAAGCTAGTTAATATTCAGGAGTTTAGGTTTAGACAGAAGTCAGAATTTTCTCCTGACTTCTGAGAGGATTACTCCTTCTACTGAATGCTAGTAGATATGCTAAATATTATCCTAACTTCTACTACTTCTCAGGGTGCTTCAATTACGAACTATTAGTTTGAATTTTGGGCGTTAGTGATTTGAGGTATGATATCATGTCTGGATAAGAGCGGGATAGAACTCCGTTCCGCGCTCCGCATTTTCGATGCGGAATGCTGCGCTTGACCTGTCGCGTAGCGTTAACTTGCGTTATGTGCCAGCTCAAAAAAACTTTCTTCTTCTATTCCTCATTTCTTCTTCTTTCTTCCCTCCTGACTCCTGACTCGGTCCTCCCCCTCCTGGGAGAGGGGTGGGTTGACTCCTAAGTAATTAAAATTAATATCATACAGTAATTCAGCAACGCCGAATTTTAATTATGACTTTGAAGATACTTTGCCTTAGTAATGGTCACGGGGAAGACGCGATCGCAGTTCAAATTTTACAAGAATTACAAAAATATCCTCTTCCTCCTAGTCTTGCTGCCTTGCCTATAGTTGGAGAAGGATACGCTTATACCAAAATACCTCGTCTCTCAATTATTGGTCCCCGACAAAGAATGCCTTCTGGTGGATTTATCTATATGGATGGGCAACAGTTATGGCAAGATGTCAAAGGTGGTTTATTAAAAATGACCTTTACTCAACTCAAAGCATTAAAATATTGGGTAAGTTCCGAAACTAAATTAGGTCATCAAGTAGTTATCTTTGCAGTTGGTGATATTGTACCTTTATTATTTGCTTGGTTGAGTGGAGCACCTTATGCTTTTTTAGGAACTGCTAAATCAGAATATTTGATACGAGATGAAACTGGGAAACTTCCGTCCAAGTCTTTGGTAGAAAGTTTTCAGCATTGGTCAGGTTCGGTTTACTTTCCTTGGGAATGTTGGTTAATGAGTAGGAGTAAGTGTAGAGCGGTACTTGCTAGAGACAATCTAACAGCACAAATACTCAGAAAAAAGTCAATTCGAGCTTATTATGTGGGAAACCCGATGATGGATGGTGTAGAGTTGGAAAATTCTCTGCTGTCAATGTATCGCTCTGATGCAGAAATACTAGGAATGCAGCATCAAGTTACGATTACTTTATTACCTGGATCTCGTTCTCCAGAAGCTTATGCGAATTGGGAAATTATTATTCAAGCAGTTGCAGGGTTAGTAGAAACTTTTCCACAGCAAAAATTTTTGTTTCTGGGGGCGATCGCTCCTAACTTAAGCTTAGAACCTTTTATTACACTCCTCAATTCTGATCATTGGCAGACTGAACGAGAGATTAGAACTAATACTCAAAACAGTATTTTACAACTGCCAGTTGATCGTCCTGTACCAACCTTTTTTTCTGGAGAGGGAAGTATTCAGTTTCCTGTGAAATTAACTTCTCAGAATAAAAATGCTAGTCTGATTTTAGACCGACAAGCTTTTCCAGAATTTGTGCATCGGGGAAATTTAGCTATTGCTATGGCAGGTACTGCTACGGAACAGTTTGTTGGTCTGGGGAAACCAGCGATCGCTATTCCTGGCAATGGCCCTCAATTTACATCTACTTTTGCGGAAGCTCAAAGTCGTCTTTTAGGAATTTCTGTGACTTTGGTCAAGCACCCCAGAGAAGTTGCAGATGCGGTTAAGTCTCTGTTAAATGATTCACAGAGACTACAATTAATTGCTAAAAATGGGATTCAGAGAATGGGTAAACCGGGTGCAGCTCAGAGAATTGCTGATTTTTTAATGGGGTTGAAATGGATGTAGTTCAACAATTAATAATTAATCATTAATAATTAGGGTTTGCTGATTAAATTTCAAAACATTGACTGATATTGGTTTGCTGCCTTTTTTTGGTTGAAAAAAGTATCAGGTTTTCACTCCATAACCCTGAAAAAATTAGCATCATAGGCAGAATAATTGCAGAAAAATTAAGGGAAAAATATATCCAACTACTTCCTAATTAAATTCTGTTCTCCGTTCCTCCTAACTATTCTCTACTACCCTACTCCCTATTCCCTATTTACCGTCACTTTCTGGATAAATAATTTCTGCTGGTAGTGAAGGATGTCATTTCAGTTATCAGTTAGCTTCCTAACGGAGGAGCTTTCCTACGGAATGCTACGCAAACGCTAACAGTTATCAGTACCTCTGCAATAAGGAGGCAAGAAAATACGGAATTCTCTTTTTTTTATCCCCTTAAAAGGGCAGGCTTTAAACCACGATTTTTTGGTAATTGTTAATTATTAATTATTAATTATTAATTATTAATTGTTGAATGATACCTTTTATAGTGGCAAAGTTTGGTAAAATATTAGAAAAATGTAGATATATCTGCAAAAATATAAGTTATCAAAAACCTGCTGAATTAATCTTACCAAAGGATAAAAATATGCCAATTCCACAAATTTACAATCGCGATGTTTTTATTTTAATAGACCGTAGTGGTTCCATGACAATATCTGATGCTACTACAGGAAACAAAAATCGTTGGCAATATCTTCAAGAAACTGTACAAGGTCATGTATTTGAAATTCTGTCAGAGCAAGATGATGATTATGGAATAATTTGTGATGAGGTAACTTTATATTTTTTCAATCGAAATCAACAACCGACTAAAACTATTTACCTTAGAGATGCTGCCCAAGTACAAGCTGCTTTTAAAGAAAATAGACCTGGTGGCTCTACTTATATTGCTCCTACTTTAAATGAGGCAGTATCTCAGTGGTTTTCTAATAGAACTGATGATAAAGGTGCTTTTATAATTATCTATACTGATGGTCAAATTGATGATAGTAAAGAATTTATTAATGTTATTGGAAAAACTTGTTCTAATATCAATAGCCAAGATGAGATTAAAATTTTAATGATTGGTGTAGGTAGTGATATTGAGACAGAGGGAGCAATAGATTTTTATTTAGGAATTGATTTGAATGCTAATAAATTTCAATCTAGACGAGGAGAAGATTGTAATATCTTTATTTTTGATTTAATAGATGAGGTAATGGATGAGGGTATTATTGCTGCTCTTGAACGTCAACTTGAGGGAGACCCAAGAAAAGGATTAGGTGGTTGGATAAAAGAAAGATATCCAAGTTTATATGGTAAATATTTTGCTTCTTAATATTAAGAAGGAATCAGGAAGAAGGAATCAGGAAGAAGGAAGATATTTCTGAATTTAATTCCTCACTATTGATAGTGGGAAGATGTTTTATAACCACAATCTAAGTTAGAGTACTTTTCTTCTTTACTGAAAATTTTGGTTTAAACCCTGCCCTTTTAAGGGGATAAAAAGCGGTCGTTTTGCGCTTCGCAAAGCTCCGCTAACGGCTGTCGCTGACATGTTTGCGTAGCATGATCTAGGAAAAAGCGGAGCTTCCCGTAGGGTGGGATGGCGAGGTCTCGGAGCCATATCCAATCAACCAAGAGAAAGAAAATTATGCATCTTCTCGCTTCCCTATTGGAGGAAGTACTGATAATGTAGTTCCTCTTTCATTAATGGATAATGGATAATGGATAATAGATAATTACCAAAAAATGAGGGTATGTGCCTCCCCTTTTAAGGGGATGAAAAAAATATTTAGTTCAGTATTTCAAGCCTCCGACTTCAGTCGGAGGTTCACTGATAACTGATAACTGATAACTGATAACTGATAACTGATAACTGATAACTGATAACCTCTCCCTTTTAGGGACAGGATTGACGCTCAAGGAAAAAATAAATTTTTTTCCCCTTGAAAGGGGAGGCTTTAAGGCATGAATTATTTAATTATTTAATTATTAATTAGGGCTTGCTGATTAAATATAAAAGCATTGATAGATAAGGGTTTTAGCTGTTTTAGCTTGAAAAAAGTGCGTCTGTTTTCGGTAAAGATTGCTCAAAAAACTAGCATTTTGTGCAAGAGTTGGGCAGAACAATTTTGGGACAAAACGCCCGCTCCTACCTCCTCTACATTCCCATTTCTCCTGTCTCCTGTCTCCTGTCTCCTGTCTCCTACAAAGAGCAAAAAGACTTTTTCAGCACACCCTAATTATTCGGTAAAGAGGCTAATTGTTAACGTTTACGCAGGATTCCCATAGGAAAGTTCCTCCGGCAGTAGGTTAACTGAATTGACTTTCTCCTAAATACTGACTACTCATTACTTATTTATTCTGATATTTATAAATTTGTGCAATATTTGTAAAAAATTTTAAATTTTTAGATAAAATTATGAAATTTTTACCCCTATTATCTCATACTATAGCAATCATATTTCAGTTGTAAAATTTTAGTTTTAATTAGGAGTCAGGAGTTAGGAGTCAGGAGTCAGAATATAAAAGGATTTTGAACGATATTAATTGTTATTAAATATCTCATAAATCATTCCTGATTGCTATATAATGCTGTGAATATTTTCTACAAAACTATGAAGAGGATTGCTATAAATTCCTCAGTTAATTTGATATTAATTTATACATTTCTTACCTTTTAGATAAAATTTATATTGTGTTTTAAATCACATAGCATATATACTATAAGTCACATTAAATCAAGAATATAAATCACAGTTATTTCAGTAAAAATACGGAAAAATAGAATTGTCAATTTTATTCTAATCCGAAATTTCATGTATTAAGACTGAAGCAGAATGTAGTAGTTAATTAATTATGTCAAAGTGTGCTGAAATACTTATTTGTAATTCTATGGTACTAAAGCCGATCGCTCCATAATCAATTTTCTAAATTAAGTAATTACCCTGACCGGATTTATCAGCATATCTATTGAAAGATTTGTTAATGTTTATAAAGAATAAATATTGGCTCAAAATTCATGCAAGCTAATTATATCAATCAACCAATGAACAAAGAAAAGTTAGAGCAGTTGAATGCATTAACTAAAATAATGATTGTCAGTTTTCTGTGGCATGGTTCTGGTTTAATGAAATCTAGTCAACCTACTAAAACGGAGCAGAACACTACAAAGCCATCTCAGACAGATGAAATCAACCATCCTGAGCCAAAATAATGATGATGTGGGTGTTGCTGAACTAACACCACATTATTTCCTAAAGAAGATATTCTCTCAAAATACGATTACGTTTTGGGTCTTCCAACTTTTTCAATGCCTTAGCTTCTATTTGTCTAATTCTTTCTCTCGTTAAATTAAAAGTATCACCGATTTCTTTCAGGGTTTTTTCTTGACCATCATCCAATCCAAATCGCATTTGTAAGACATTTCTTTCCCGTTCAGTTAAAGTGTTGAGAACAGTTTCTACATCTTCTTGTAGGCAATTTTCAAAGACATATTTTGCTGGTGTTTCTCCATCAAATTCGATCGCTTCCTTATAGATGGTATTTTCTCCTTTACCTATAGGAATCTCTAAAGATAACGTTTCTTGAGCGCATTCTACAATAAATCGTAATTTCTCTGTTGTCATTTCCATGCGTGTAGCGACTTCTTCAGCAGTAAGGAGAGAACATTCTATTGATATCTGTTTAATTGTTTTTTTAATTTGGGAAATGGTTTCATAGAGATAAACTGGTAAGCGAATGATGCGAGAATAGTCACAAATAGCTCTAGTAATAGCTTGTCTAATCCACCAAATACCATAAGTAGAAAATTTATAGCCTTTTGTATGGTCAAATTTTTCTGTGGCACGAATTAATCCTAAACTACCTTCTTGGATTAAATCTTGGAAGTCTAACCCACGGTTTTCATATCGTTTGGCAATTGATGTCACCAGTCGCAGGTTAGCTGTTACCATTTGATTTTTTGCCTGTCTACCTTGCTGGAGGCGATCGCGCAATTCTGGTATACTCATTTTTACAGCTTTCGCCCATTCTGCTTCATTAGGCGATCGCTCCAGTTTTTTCTCTAATTTTTCACGAATTTGTTCTAAAGCTGATAGTTCATCTATTTGATGGGCTAAATTAATTTCTTCCTCAGGACGCAAGCGAGGTATTTTATTAATTTCTTTGTGATAAAGTTGAATGGAATCTTCAGTAAATGTTGCGGTTGGCGGTTCTAAATCTTGGTCGTAGCTACGTTCAACAGGTTCTTTATTGGTAAATTCTTCTGTAGATTCCCAATCATTTCGGGTTATTTTTTCTAGCCAGTAAGTATCATAATAAGTAGGATGTTTACAGTCAATTAACCACCATTTAATTGTGATACTTATATTTTCTATTGTCTGAAGAGCAACTATTACTAACTGATGATAGTTTTTTGTACAAATGAGTAATTTTTTTTTTTGCTTTTAGGGAGATTTTGGGAAATAGTTATTATTTTTTCTTGAAGTTTACGGTTTGTTTGAAATTCTGCTTGTAACAACTCCAACAAAAATATTTCTAAATTATCTTCTTCATCGCTATGAATTTTGTAAACATTATCAATATATCCACTGCAAGAAGTTGGTAATTCTAGCTGTTCAATCTCTAAATTTTCCAGTTGTAAATTATAGCTAAGTTTGTTAAACAAGGCTACTATTTTTTTCGGGCTATTAATTTTTTTTAGATCGTCTATTTCTAATGAATGCCCTATCATTATCATCTGTCTCCACAATTAATTTATGTTAATATGTTGAGTTTTTAATATATTGCGATTAAAAGCGTTATTCTTTCTGTTTTTTTAAAGCTTGGTAAATTTATAAGAAACATTTTTTTGTGTTTTATGAATATATAGTTGTAGTTTTTGAGAATGATTGTTTATCTTTCTCTAGTTATTCCAAGATTCAATTCAAGTAAAACTTTACCCTGGTCTAAGATAATTAGCGATCGCGCTTAATTATAGCTATCACTATCATCAAAGAGCTTGGCTAATTTATACTTCTTTATATCATATATCTTCTTTTATGTCAATCTTTATTTTCAAATTCTTGATATTATGATGTTTGTAGGCGATCAATCAAGATTATATGTCTATATCATATTTAAAATACTATGTCAAATTTTTATCATCTTGACTGATATTTCAACAATGAATAATGAATAATGAATAATGAATAATTACCTCTCCTTGAGAATAAATTGAAGAGGATTGACAAATTCATGAAAATTTTTCTTCACAGGAGTCGATGGCCGGACAGCTCCGAGACCTCGCCATCCCACCCTTCGGGAAGCTGCGAAGATCGACCGCTTATTATCCCCTATCCAAGGGGAGGCGCATACCCACAATTTTTCGGTAAAGGAAACAGTTAGGATGATTATTTATACAGCATGAGATGAAAATTATGGGATAATACCAGTCTGATAAATATTTGCTACAAATAGCTAGGCTATTTCTTAGGAGTCAACCCACCCCTAACCCCTCCCAGGAGGTCAGGGCTAATTCTTTGCCTGGGGAGAATATTTACAACTCTATATTTTTGGTTAACTAATCCTAGCAAGATGTAGGAAATTTCAAAGGATACAATTTTTCTCAGGGTGACAATAAATTGACCCTACTCCCCCACTCCCCCACTCCCCCACTCCCCTACTCCCCTACTCCTCCACTGCCTTTTTCTCAGGGTGACAATAAATTGACCCTGCTCCCAGGAGGGGGAGTCAGGAGTCAGGTAGGGGAGTTTTCGGGTTGGCAACGTACAGAATGAATGGCTTTGATATCATTTTTTAGGTCGGAACTTATCTTTTTAGTCAAAAGGGCATCTCCAAAAAAGTCTTTTAATTACTCAAATTATTGGTAACATTCTTGTTGGAAAATGGTATAATAGGCAACATGGAAGAGAAAATAAAGATTAAAGATTAATGTATAGCAGTCGCCATTACTATATTTGAGATATCAAAAGCTTAAAACTCAGACAAAGCAAGATTTTTCTTTCTCTCCTAGATAACTAAAGTCTTCTTCCTTCTGCTATAAAACTGTATCTTACCATCTTGAACAGTGTGGTATTTATATTGAGTTTAAAACTATTTTTAAACATTAACATTAAAAGATAATTTGTCAATCTTGATAATATATATTTATACATCTGCAATCAGCAGAAAAAATGTTGAAGTAATGAATAATTATTAAATAATCACCAGCAAAATTAACAGTTTTTATGAGGAAAAATTAGGAAGAAAATTATGGAAACTTTATTAGGTATTTGTCTAGGTGTAGGGTTAAGTGCAGCTTGTGGTTTTCGCATATTTGTACCTCCTTTAGTTATGAGTATTGCAGCACAGTCAGGAAATTTACAACTGTCTTCTGATTTTGCCTGGATGGGCACCCCACAAGCAACAATAGCTTTCGGAGTTGGTGCATTTTTAGAAGTTGCAGCTTACTATATTCCTTGGGTAGATGAACTACTAGATATTGTTGCTACTCCCACAGCAGTTATCGCAGGTACAATCATCACAAGTTCATTCGTAACTGAGATGAGTCCAATGCTACAGTGGACGATCGCTGCCGTCGTGGGAGGGGGTGCTGCTGGAACAGTGCAAGGTTTAACAGATGTGACCAGATTAGCATCTACAACTCTCACCGGAGGATTTGCAAATCCTGGAGTTTCCACAATGGAGTTATTAAGTTCTTCGGTGTTGTCAATTTTGGCGATTTCTGCACCAGTGTTCGCAGTTTTCCTTGTTTTTGTAGTGATTGGGTTATTATTATCGGGGGTCAAAACTTTGCATCGAAGGTTGAGGCAAAAAAATAGTACAGAACTACCACCGACAGAAATGGAGTAAGATGAATATTGTCTGGCCTATGGGTAAGTGAACATTTTGAACAGGTAAGTGATCGGAAAAGTGAATAGAAAAGTGAGCTAAGTGAACATTTTGAACAGGTAAGTGATCGGAAAAGTGAACAGAAAAGTGAGCGATCGGATTGGGATTACTGTGCAATTATAAATAGGTAGAACATGATATTAATTTAGTATCAATATTAAAGATTCAATAATCAGTAAAAATTCTGATTTTTTATTGCTTTATTAGGGTGGTTAGAAATATTCTGATTTCAGAAATGATTGTTCAATCTTTTAGTCCATCCTCGAGGTAAGCAAAACGCCTGAACAAATTCATTTAGACAAGGAACAAGGTAAAAAATGAAAAGTTTGCTAAATACTATAGGTTAGAGTCTGATTATTGGGGTGTAAGCAAACTCAAACCCTCTAAAAAACTCAGAAAGAGACAGAAAAAGCATCCTAAAATCCATCAAAAAAACCTTACAATTATCTCTTCATTAACCAGAGGTAAGAGCAAGCCTGAAAAGTCAAAATAACAACAAAACTCACTCAAGATTTAAAGATATTATGAGAAATTTTCGCAGTTTTAAATTTTTAAATGCAATTCTGGCAATCACAATGATAAGTTTGGGAAATATACCTTCTGCAATAGCATCTTTAATTGGTGATACAGTAACAGTATGTGCTAATTTTACAGATGATGGTTGTCCTAATACAAATATCTTCAGTTCTGCTTTAGAAGAGACTGGGACAGTAGGTGATGGCACAGAATTCGATAATCTCACCTTTGCTATCGATATCCAAGACTCTATGTTTGTTTTATCATTAACTAATGGTTCAATTGACCAATTTTTATTTAATCCAACGACATGGATTATTTCCGATCTTGATTGGGTTGATAAACCAGGAAAGATTATAGGAGTAGAAAAAACGACAGGGATACCTGATGGAACAATTACAGCATTTACTGATAATTCAGTCACTATCAATCTCCCAGAAGTTATTATTGAAGGAAATATCAAACAAAACTATAAATTTAACTTGCAAACAAAACATATACCCGAACCAACCTCAGCCCTAAGCCTTCTTGGTCTCGGAACTCTAGGTGCAGCCTCAACCCTTAAACCCAAACTAAAGTCCTCTAAAAGGAAGTAGAAAAAGTCTCATAAAAACCACAAAATAAACAAACAATACCCCTTCATTAATTGGAGGGGTTTATTATTGATAAACTCTTCAATAATTAACTGTAATAACTATCAATTGCCTCGCTCCGTATCGATTTTCTACTTCTAATTGCTCTAATTTAGCAGCATAAAATATCAACTTTTCCCCTTCTATCCAATATCGGCCATAAATAATTATTTGAAACGAGAAAATTTAGATTATTAATATCATCAACTTTGTCTAAACTCCAAAAAAAATATATTTTATCTCCTGCCTGTAGAGAATTTAGTTTTTCTAAAATTTCCTCTGTATACTATTTATACTCATTATCAACATCAATCCATGAAACCAGAAAACTCCAGTCCAAAAATTGACTATGATGTAGCGATCGTCGGTGCGGGACCAGTGGGATTAGCAACTGCCCTTGGTCTACGTCAACGTGGAGTCGAAAATATTATTGTCCTCGACCAAACTCGAGCTTTCCGTAAAGTTGGTCAGAGAGTCGATCTTTTACCAAATGGCTTAAAAGCAGTTAAATATATTGATAGGCAAGCTTACGAAAATATTAAAGAAACTGGTCAAACATTCAACAACCCACCAGAACCTAACCCGGAAAGTGAATCCAAAAAGAATCAGCCTTCGCCAGAATGGACAACCCGAAATGTCAACGGGGAAAAAATCCGTTCATTTGTCCTGAAATATGATGAATGGTTTGATAAGTACGGGGAAGGTCGAGTATCAATTTCTTGGTACAATTTACAGACTCAATTGAGAATGCGATTACCAAGCGATCGCCTCAAAATTAATCACCGTTGTGTTAATGTAGTTGCCGAGCCAGAATTGAAATGTGTTCGAGCTGATTTTATTTCTAATCAGGGGGTAGAAGCTAACCCTTATTCTCACTGGGAAAATAAACAGCAAGACGATCAAACTAGCACTCTAAGTTCCTCCCCATTACCACAATCGGAAATTATCTCAATCCGCGCTAAACTATTGATTGCAGCAGATGGGATTAACTCTACAGTGCGTCAGGTAATCTACAAAGACAGTCCATATAGTGCATATACAAAACCAGAATATTCAGGTATTGCTGCTATTGGTAGTGGGGGAGTGATTGAGATTCCAGAAGCACTGTCACAGGAAATCAAGGAGCAGTTTCTTCAGAATTCGCGAATAGTAACGATCATGAATGACCAAATATCCAAAGATTCTATAATAAACGAAACCACCGAAATGATCTTATTTTCCCGTCAACCAGGTCAATTTGGATATATAATCCACACAGCTTTACCTTTAGAGTTATTAGCAGGAAAGTCAGGAAAAGAATTAATTAATATTGCCCTAGAAGAGTTGAAAAAAGCCAATTTTCCAGAAATAATTCAGCAGTTGGTAGCTTTATCCTCCCCAGAGCAGATTCTGTCACGTCCATATTATCTTCACCGTGCCACTGTTTCTGGGTCAGAGCAGCCAAAGTGGAATATAGGGAGGGTTGTACTGGCGGGGGATGCTGCCCATGGAATGCCACCATTTATGGGTCAAGGTGCTAACCAAGGACTGGAAGATGCTGCAGTGATGGCAACATTGGTGGCTGAAATTGGTAAGCAAAATAAGTGGGATGATATAGCTGCTATAGAAGCTGCGTTTAGTAAGTATGAACGTTTGCGTCGTCCACTGATGGAATTGGTTCAACAAGCAACACTAACCAGACTACCCCTTACTTCAGAAGAGTATGGGCAGGAGTACGCTCAACAAATTTACGTTCGTAATATTGACGAAATTATGCAAACATTGTTGTAAAGGTGGTGGTAAGTTAGGTAATCCTGTATAGTAATGTTCAAGTTATATCATGTCCTGGTTAAATACTTATAGAACCCCTGATCGTATCTTCATAAATATTAAATTTTTCTAGCTAGGAGACAGCTATACTGGAGACAGCTATACTGGAGGGAAGAGGGAAGATGTGGGGAGAAATAATACAAAAAATTCAACACTCCTTTTCAGATTTTTCCTCACTCATTGATGCGCCAAAAGACTTGGCTACCATAATTATTAGGAGACAGCTATACTGGAGACAGCTATACTGGAGGGAAGAGGGAAGATGTGGGGAGAAATAATACAAAAAATTCAACACTCCTTTTCAGATTTTTCCTCACTCATTGATGCGCCAAAAGACTTGGCTACCATAATTATTAGGAGACAGCTATACTGGAGACAGGAGGGAAGAGGGAAGAGGGAAGAGGGAAGAGGGAAGAGGGAAGAGGGAAGAGGGAAGAGGGAAGAGGGAAGATGTGGGGAGAAATAATACAAAAAATTCAACACTCCTTTTCAGATTTTTCCTCACTCATTGATGAGCGAAAAGACTTGGCTACCATAATTATATAGATATCAAATGGGTTCTATAAATAGATATCTCCGAATGGGATATTCCTTAAAGATAGCTTCAGTCGAACATTTTTATTATACTTAATCATCCGGACATGATATTACATTTCATTAACGCATTCTACAAAAGCTATCTAAGTTTTGATGATATTAATTTAACTGTCGATTAAAAATTCAGATAGTTGTTATAATAGCAAATTGATTTATTACCGGGACTTTAACAAATATCATCAGAGGCGATTATGTCTGTAGAATTACAAAAACGAAAGTTTACTGTTAAAGAATATTATCAAATGGCTGAAGTAGGTATTCTTAAAGCAGATGACCGAGTAGAATTAATAGCAGGAGAAATTGTTGAAATGGCACCCATTGGTATTCTTCATGCTGGCGATGTGAGACGTTTAATATCAAATCCGGTTGAATACTTATTATATAGTTGGCACAGATGGGGAGATGGGGAGATAGGGAGATAGGGAGGTAGTCCGATTTAATATTGAAGTGTGGTATAGAATTATAAACATATACTGTATAACCGGATTCTATATAAATGGAATTTTTAACAAACTATTAGCGGGAAAAGCAATAATTAATACTCAGAATCCCATAGACTTAAATGATGAAAGTGAACCAGAACCAGATTTAATTTTGCTATGATGGCGTAATGATTATTATGCTGAAAAGCATCCACAACCAGAAGATATTTTATTATTAGTTGAAGTAACAGACTCAAGTATTAGATATGACCGAGAAGTCAAAGTATATTTGTATGCTGAAAATGGAATTTGTGAAGTGTAGTTGATAAATATTAATCAACAATTAGTAGAAAATTATCGGCAACCTGTGGAAAATAGTTATCAGTATAAACAGCAATTTGATCGAGGACAGAATTTAACTATTCAAGCTTTTGAAGATATTAATTTAAGTGTTGATGAAATTTTAGGAGGTTGAAATATTGGGATTTATAGAGGGTTTACAACAGTTAGAAAAATTGATGATAACGGTTAAACGAAGAGGCGATCGCCTACATTGCCTATGAAAGTAACGGATATGTTAAACTAGAATTGTATTTTTTTGATAGACAGATAAAATCTATATGGCAGAAATTACTACCGATGAATTACCCGAAAGTTTACAGACTCTATTTATAGAAGTCGAACGTACAAAAACACCACTAACTGTTATCCATGAAGGAAAACCATTAGCGATCGTTTATCCTGCTACCACTGAAACTAAATATACTGCTACCACCGAAACTAAACGCCCTCCCGGTGGCGTAATGAAAGGAACGGGTGAAATATTAGGGGATATAGTCGCTCCTGTTGACGAACCTTGGAAAGTGTTGGAATAAAATTGCAATGAAAATTCTACTTGATACCCATGTTTGGATTTGGTTTTTACTGGACGATACACGTTGATCGCTCCAATCTTCACAGAGCGATCGCCGATCCTAATAATGAACTTTGGTTGAGTCCAATAAGTGTTTGGGAAGCACTCGTTCTTGCAGAAAAAGGACAGATATCTGTGCAACCAGATCCTGTTACATGGGTTAACTTAGCTTTACAGACTATAGAAACTCGTGAAGCTCAAATGAATCATGCTATTGCTATTTTAAGTCGTCAGGTTGTACTACCTCATAAAGATCCAGCAGATAGATTTATTGTTGCTACAGCTATTTACTATGGGTTAACATTAGCCACAGTTGATACCAATATTATAGGTAGTTCGGCACTACAAACACTGAGTTAAAAATGGTATAATAACTAACTTCTTTCTTGTAGAGGAGCGATCGCTCTTGTAGGTTGGGTTGAGGAACGTTAGCGGAGCTTATCCGTAGGATAAACCCAACATAATTTTTATAGATTATAGATAGTATAGGTATAAGTTGGGTTGCGCTGCCGCTTAACCCAACCTACAATTTTATAGGTCTTGACTACAAATTTTTTTCAATGTCGATTTTATTTCTATTATTAACCATTAATTTTATCAAAAGGCTAACAATAAAAACAATTAATTCATATCCACCAACAATGATTAGTAAGGCTATAAAACTGCTAGTAAGTGAGTAACGTAAGCTGAAATTTTCTGTTGAACTTAATAGTTCATTTTTATATTCATCGAAGTTTGAAATATATTCTTTTTTATCTAGCAGTATTCCTTGATTGTATCTATCCAAGCTGTATTCTCTAAAGTAAAACGTCACAACAATGACTAACGCTAAAAATACTATTATCCTAGAAACAAATTCGATATTTTTCATCTTGATATTTGAGATCCTACAAAAACACAACCAAGGAATCCACCATAGGCAGAAAAAATATTTCTTACCTTGGTAGAATTATCATTTTCTGATCGAAGTTCAATAATCGTATATATAATTCCAATTATTATACCTATACCTATCAAGAAATCAATGCTTTGTTGTGCAGCAGCACCCATACGAGAAATATAGCCACAAATAAAACCAATTAAATCTAGTAACCCTATAAACAAATACTCAATAATTTTTTTCGTCATTAAATTACTACCTCAAATAAAAAAAGGACTTACATTAAGTAGGCAATATATGGTGCTAAACTTTGACAGTCTATCTAAATTTATACTTACAGCACTTTCCGATGTAATGAGGTACACCTTATTTTAAGGCAGAAGTCAGAAGTAAAAAACTAAGAAGATTGGACTGTACCTCATAGCAAAGGAAACCGCTGTATTTATATACACTTGATCAGCTTAACAATAGACAATGTTAGAAACTATTTCCATAATCGCCTGTATAATATAGTAATGGTATGCCAACTGAAATACTTTCAATTTTGTTCGTATTTTGTTTTCATTCAATCTACTTTTGTACAAAAATGTTAAAAATGTACTACACTGTTCAAAAATGTAAACAATAATACAAATTAAACCTTATCCCTTAACCCCATGAGTCTAGAAGAAACCTTAAAACTGGCCGATAAAATAGTCTTTGAGAAAACAGGCCAGCACTTAGACGATTTACAAAAAGCGGTATTGCAAGGAACTCTAAAACGTAAAAAATACAGGCAAATAGCTGAAGATTTTAACTATTCTGAAAGTTGCATTAGAGGCGTGGGTGCAGAATTATGGCAGATATTTTCAGAGGAGTTAGGAGAAATAGTGACTAAATCAAATTTTCGTTCGGCAATGGAGAGGTTTCATAACTCTAATATTTTAAACCTTGCACAAGATGTTGTAGTGAGTGACAGTTTCAACATCTGTGGAGAAACAAGACACCCCTCAGATACACCAAACTCACACCAACCTAACCAAAAAACATCTCACCCTAGACAACCTGCAACCCCACATCAAGATTTAAGTGAAATGCCAGAGTTAGGCAATTTCTACAACCGCACCACCGAACTCAAAACCCTGGCAACCTTGATTTTACAACAACATTGTCGCCTCATCGCACTCACGGGTATCATTGGTATCGGCAAAACCACATTAGCAGTAAAACTCATTCAACAAATAAAAGATCATTTTGACTATGTAATTTGGCGCAGTCTCGAAACATCCCCCACTTTTGCAGAATTTCAAGCTGACTTACTTCAATTTTTCTCCGAGTCTCAACCACAAAACTCACTGGAAAACACACAAAAACCTTTACCCCTAATTAAATATTTGCAAAAGTATCGTTGTTTAGTAGTCTTGGATGAAATTCATCACCTTTTTAGCAGTGGGGAGTTAGCTGGAAAGTACAAACCAGGATACGAAGAATATGAATGCTTTTTCAAACAGATAGAAAAATTATCCCATGAAAGTTGCTTCCTATTAATAGGTTGGGAACAACCCATTAAACTTCCTCAACTCAAAAGCAAAAAAACACCAATTCCTATTTTGCAACTGACTGGTTTAGATATTGCCAGCGCCAGAGAAATACTCAGAGATTATGGTTTGGCAGAAATTGATAACTGGGAAAAACTAATTCACCACTATCAAGGCAACCCTCTATGGTTAAAAAGTGTGGCAACTCAGATTCAAGAATTGGGAGAAAATTTGATTGAGTTATTGCCCGATGATGCCATCTTATTACCAGAAGATTTAAAAGATACTTTACAACAGCAGAGCGATCGCCTATCGGAAACCGAAAAACAAATATTGGAGCTTTTAGCAATGAAAAGTCAACCTATTAGTCTGGTGCAACTGTTAGAAACTACAGAAATATCACCATCAGATTTACTCAATACATTACAATCTTTGTGTAGGCGTTCCATAATTGAAAAACAAGACAATCTTTACAGTGTGCCACCTGTAGTCAGGGAATATAGCAGTAGTTTTTTTGGTTAGGACAGAGTTTGAGGTGGAATTTTCAGTGTTTGTGCTTCTGTTGCGGATGTCGCAATAGGAGTTTTTGCTCAGTTCTATTGGGAATTTTCAGTGCCTGTGGTTTTATTGCGGATGTCGCAATAAGAATTTTTGCTTAGTTCCATGGGGAATTTTTAGTGTCTGTGGTTTTGTTGCGGATGTCGTAATAGGAATTTTCAGTGCCTATGGTTTTATTGCGGATGTCGCAATAGGAGTTTTTGCTCAGTTCCAGTGGAAATTTTCAGTGCCTATGGTTTTATTGCGGATGTCGCAATAGGAATTTTTGCTCAGTTTCATGGGTAATTTTCAGTGCCTATGGTTTTATTGCGGATGTCGCAATAGGAATTTTTGCTCAGTTCTATTGGGAATTTTCAGTGCCTATGGTTTTATTGCGGATGTCGCAATAGGAGTTTTTGCTCAGTTCCATGGGGAATTTTCAGTGCCTATGGTTTTATTGCGGATGTCGCAATAGGAGTTTTTGCTCAGTTCCATGGGGAATTTTCAGTGCCTATGGTTTTATTGCGGATGTCGCAATAGGAGTTTTTGCTCAGTTCCATGGGGAATTTTCAGTGCCTATGGTTTTATTGCGGATGTCGCAATAGGAGTTTTTGCTCAGTTTCATCGACTCAACTATGTAGGGCTTGCTGATTAAATATAAAAGCATTGACATATAAAGACTTTAGCCTTTTTTTTGCCTTTAAAAATTACCTGGTATCACGTCTAAAACGCTCAAAAAGTTAGTATTTTAGGCGCATAGTTGGGCAGAAAAATCTAGGAACAATTCTTACTCCTACTTCCTCGCTCATTCCCCTAACTACTGTCTCCTGTCTCCTGTCTCCTGTCTCCTGTCTCCTACCCCAGCAAAAAGACTTTCCATACGCAAACCCTATGTAGCAATACTATTAAGATAAGAAACGGTATAACTTTATTTTTCTTCTTTCTTGCTACTTTCTTCCCCAACTTATGACCAATACAAACAAAGGAACTTCAAACAACCTCAAATATGTCAATCCCCTAATTGGCACAGGAGGTCATGGCCACACTCACCCAGGGGCAAGCGTTCCCAATGGCTTTGTAGTACTTGGCCCCGATACCAGAGTTGAAGGATGGGATGCCAGTTCCGGATATTATGATAGCGATCGCAGTATTCTCGGTTTTTCTCACACTCACCTAAGCGGTACGGGTATTGCAGACTATGGGGATATTCTAATTTTGCCAAAAATTGGTACTATGACACTCGAACCGGGAACTCTGGAAAACCCAGACTCAGGTTATCGGGAACGCTTCGACAAAAACTCGGAAACAGCTTCTCCTGCTTACTACAAAGTCACATTAAACTCAGGAATACAAGTCGAACTCACAGCTAAACAACGGAGTGGTTTTCACTACTACACTTTTCCCGAAAATGCTAAAGTTAACCTGCTCATAGACTTAGTTCATCGCCGAGATGAAAACACTCTTTCTGCTAGTCTCAAAGTATTAGACCCATACACCATTGTTGGCAGTCGCATCAGTCAAAGTTGGTCGCCAGAACAAAGAATTTATTTTTATATCAAAATAGATAAACCACTGCAAAAAATATATATCTCCACCGATGGTAAAAATCTCAATCAACTCAACAGTGCCAATAACAAATATATTCAATCATATTTGGAATTAGGACAAATTTCTAATCTCAAAGTACGAATTGGTATTTCCGCAGTAGATATTAATGGAGCGCAAAGAAACCTCGCCAAAGAAATTCCCACCTGGCAATTTTACGAAACAGTTGACTCCAGCAAAGAACTCTGGCGCGAGAAACTGGCAAAAATTGATATTGAAACTGAAAACGAAACAGATAAAATCATTTTCTACACTGCACTCTACCATACCTATAAAGCTCCACATATATATATGGATATAGACAAACGGTTTCGGGGAGCAGATGGAGGCATTCATACCGCCGGAGGTTTGACCAACTACACTCTATTTTCATTATGGGATACATTTCGCGCTCTCCATCCATTGATGACTTTGCTGGAACCCTCAGAAACTAATGAATATATCAAATCTATGTTGATACATTACGACCAAGTGGGTTCCCTACCAAAGTGGAAACTAGGAGAAAAAGATGTCAAAACAATGGTTGGTCGTCATGCTATTAGTGTTATTGTCGATGCTTTTACCAAAGGTTTGCGGAATTATGACAATTGGTGGGCATTGGGAGCAATGATCGACACCATGAATAGACAAGAACCAGAATTAAATGTTTATCGGAATTATGGCTTTGTACCTTCAGATGTTGATGTTAACTGGTCAGTGTCACGGACTTTAGAATTTGCCTATAATGACTGGGCGATCGCTCAGGTTGCCAGAATTTTCGGAAATATTAGTCTGGCAGAAAGTTATGAAAAACGTTCTCAAGCATACCGTCAAGTATTCGACCCCAGTCAAAAATTAATGCGTCCCAAACGTAGGGATGGTAGTTGGGATAATTTCGATCCGTTTGCAGCAGCATGGGAGTCTCCTTTTATTGAGGGTAACTCCTGGCAATATACCTGGTTTGTACCTCACAATATTCCCGACTTAATTCAACTTATGGGTGGGAAGTCAGAATTTTTAGCACAACTGGAAAAATTATTTTCCCTAGATAGTAGTAAAGGAAATGAGCTGCCTGATATTACAGGATTAATTGGGCAATATGCTCATGGCAATGAACCCAGTCATCATATCCCCTACCTTTTCAATTTTGTTGACCGCAACGATCTGACTCGTGCTTATGTCAAACAAATACTCACTACAATGTACAAAGCTACACCAGATGGCATCATAGGCAATGAAGACTGCGGACAAATGTCAGCTTGGTATATTCTCAGTGCTTTGGGTTTGTATCAGGTAACTCCAGGTACGCCAATGTTTGATTTGGGATATCTACATTTTTCTCAAGCGACTATACATTTGGATAATGGCAAAGATTTTGTTATTCAAAAAGGCGATCGTTCCGAACCATATTTACTCAATAGTCAACCAGTGTCAGGGTGGCAAATTTCATATCCAGATATTATCAATGGTGGTGTACTTAGTATTTCTTCACCAACACCAATAAATTCACCAACACCAACAAATGTAATGCAATGGTATAACACTCCTCCTGTCTGGAGCGAGCAAGATGGAGTAATTAAAGTTACCACTGGTGCAAAGACAGATTTTTGGCGAGTGACTCACTATGGTTTTATTCGCGATAACGGTCATTTTTATTATCAGAATATTGCAGGTGACTTTACCGCCGAAGTAAAAATTACTGGTCAATATCAAGCACTATACGACCAAGCAGGTTTGATGGTACGTTTGGATGAAAAGACTTGGATAAAATGTGGCATTGAATTTGTCAATGACGTGCAACAGGCAAGTGCTGTAGTGACTAGAGAATATTCTGACTGGTCAGTGGTGCCGTTGCCAGAAAACCCGGAAAGTATTTGGTTGCGGTTAAAGCGGAGTGGGGAAACAGTGGAAGTAGAATATTCTCTGGATGGAGATAGTTATAGTTTGTTGAGACTAGCTTATTTGACTACGGCAAATGAGTTGCAAGTGGGTTTAATGTGTGCTTCTCCTGATGGGGATGGTTTTTCTGTTGTGTTTGAAGAATTTAGACTGTTTGATTAGAGGCAGGACTTATGCAGAGAATCTACATATAGTGAGGACGAATACCATTTGCCCCTACCTATGGCGTTTTCCAGGTGAATTTGCGTAAGTCCTGAGATAAATCAAACATCAATAATCAGAAACTGAGCGATCGCTTTCTCAGTAGAACAATAACTATTGGACAATAGTATCGACAATAATCAGAAACTGAGCGTTTGCTTTCTCAGTAGAACAATAACTATTGGACAATAGTATCGACAATAATCAGAAACTGAGCGTTTGCTTTCTCAGTAGAACAATAACTATTGGACAATAGTATCGACAATAATTAGAAACAGAGCGATCGCTTTCTCAGCAGAACAATAACTATTGGACAATAGTATCGACAATAATCAGAAACTGAGTGTTTGCTTTCTCAGTAGAACAATAACTATTGGACAATAGTATCGACAATAATCAGAAACAGAGCGATCGCTTTCTCAGCAGAACAATAACTATTGGACAATAGTATCGACAATAATCAGAAACTGAGCGTTTGCTTTCTCAGCAGAACAATAACTATTGGACAATAGTATCGACAATAATCAGAAACTGAGCGTTTGCTTTCTCAGCAGAACAATAACTATTGGACAAAAAATCAAATACTAAAAATGAAGATAGAGCTATTCTCATATTCCCTGTTCCCTGTTCCCTAGAGCAATAAAACTTTGTACCTCATAAACTAGAAAACTGCTGTAATTGTATTGTTGGGGGAGATGGGGAGATGGGGAGATTGAATAATGAACATATACTATATAACCGGATTCTATATAATACCTAAATTTATACCTACTGAATTTTCATTTTCAGGTAAAGTTTCTGGTTGTATTTCTACTAATATTGGTACTGTAGTAATTGGAAAAAATGATAACTGGAAACAAGGTGCAAACATAGGTAAAAAAAACAATCAAAACTTTACCCAAATACCTCACTGTAAGCTAATTCAACAGATAACTTATAAATGTGAACTTGCTGGTATCAAAGTTATGGAAACAGAAAGATTGTTGCACCAGTAAAACTTCTGCACTTGACCTAGAATTGCCCAGGCGCCATGAGAATTATGTGGGAAAACGAGTCAAACGCGGTTTGTTTAGAACTGCAACAGGTAAAGTAATTAATGCCGACGTTAATGGTAGTATATGCGATAATTAGAAAGAAATTCCCAGGGGCATTTACTGCCGTTTGCGTAGCATTCCGTAGGATGGGAATAGTGAGCTGTGCCGAGAGCGCCAATATTGGTTAATCCAATATCAAGAATTTAACAACTGCAATTTTCTACAGTTTTTTTCGTACGGTTGGATCTAATACGAAGGCTTTGGCCATACAATAGTCGGCGGCATCTTGATTTTGTAAGTGCTGGTAGCAGATACCGATTTGATAAATTGTATTGGCATCAAGACCGTGAATTTGAATAGATTGTTGTAAATAATTGGCAGCTTCGGCATAATATTTCATTTTCATTAGTAACATTCCCAGGTGATAAGGAAGGTTTTGTTTTTCGCCAATGGGGTAGTAGGTGTCCCAGACATTTTTAATGACTGAATATAGTTCCTGTTTTAATACTTCAGAGGCTGATGCAACGCGAGACATTAAGACGGAGTAACAGCCTAAAAATATATTGGCATCCCAACCGCTAAGGCGCATATATGCAATAAGTTGTTGTAAAGTCAAGTTTTCGTAATTTTTCTCAATGGCTTTTTTGAGACTGAAGAAGTCATCGGGACTTAATTTCTCTATGTATTCTTGATAAGCTTGGCGGGTTTCAATATAGTTGGTGGGGGGATGACCAAAAAGAAAGGCGCTGATGTTAAGACTGGAGTGATGATGGGTGGTGTGTAATGCGTAACCTCCTTGATTGAGGAAATATTGCCCGATGGCATGATAATTAACCATCATGGAGAAGCAGTTACCATGAAAGGTCATGTTTGGTTTACTACGGTTGTAGAGGTCTGATTCTTGACTATAACCTTTGTCACCAGACAGGAATAGCATTTTTCCTCTACTGAGGTTACGGAGGTTGCGGATGCAGTGGAGGGCAATTTTGGGAAAAAGGACAGTGGTGTTAGTGAGGTGCTGTTGGTAATATTGTAGGATTTGGTTAAAATTGGCGTCTTGGTAATAATTCGGGGTGATGGGTTTGTCGTGGTAAGTTACATGGAGATTTTTGATAAGGTTGGGGTTGTTATAATTAGGTTTTGAGTAGGAAGTAAGGTTAATTAAGGTTGCATAGAGTTGGTTATTGCTTAGGGTAAAAATGTCTTGGGGAAGACAGTCAAAGAAATAGTTAGCGAGGATAATCAGGGGGTTTTTCAGAGTTGTGGGGGAAAGGGTTTCTCTAGAATAATAGAGTTGCAAGCTTTGGTCTTGTTGGGCATCAAAACGGGCAATATCAAGGATACCTTGTTGAATGAAGGGTTGGAGGAAAGGGTGGGAATGCCAGTAGTTGAGGTTTTGTTCGGTGAAGTCGCTGAGAATGTAGGTAACCGGAATGTGGTTAAGGGTGGAATGGGTAAAGAAACTGAGGAATTTTTTGAGGAAATGGTAGGCCAAACGACCTGAACCTGCACCTAGTTCTAGGATATAGACGGGTTGGTTGAGGTTTAGGGTATTGTGCCAATCTCGGAGGAAACCAAAGGCAACTTTAGCATAAGCGTTGGCAATGAAGGGGTTGCTGGTGATGTAGTGGGGGACTGTACCTGTGTTCCAAGCTTGGATACCCTGTTGATGGAAGAAGTTGCGCTGGAGTTTCCAGAGGAGGGATTGGGAAAGAGGTTGGTTTTGTTCCAGGAGAGTGTTGGTATGGGTTGGGTTGTGTATCATGGAGTTAGGAGGAATGAGTAAGAAGTAATGAGGAATGAGTAATGGGTAATGGGATTTAACAAGATAGAATATTTTAAAGATTATTGAATGGAAAAAAATGATGACTCGTCAGCCATTACTTGATTCTAATCGTTCTTATACTTTTAGTAATTATTTTGAGTTAGGATTTACGGTAGATGATTTGGTTGCTGAATTTGGTTACTCTTTTGAGCGAAAATTCCTTACTTTACCACAATATCCTGATGAATTAGACCGAATCACTGATTTAAAGGAGCGCATTGAAGAAATATTACCTTATGTAGATTTGGAAAATGAGGCTACCCGTAGGGAAATGCTCATTGCACCAATTATCTCAGATTTAATTCATTATTCCCACGCTAAGTTAAGAATAGAATATTCCATTCAAGTTGACAACCGATTGCAAGGTAAATTAGATTACTTGTTACGTTCTACAACGAATTTAATTGTGATTGAAGCTAAACAAGCGGATATTAATAGAGGATTTACTCAATTAGCTACGGAAATGATTGCCCTCGATCAATGGATTGATTCTCCACAGACTGAAATTTTAGGGGCGGTGACTACGGGTAATATTTGGCAATTTGGTGTTTTAGATCGTCAAGCCAAATCTATCTGTGAAGGAATTAATCTTTACCGTGTTACAGAGGAATTGGAAGTAATAATCAGAATTTTATTAGCTAGACTTATTTGAAAGTGCTACATTTGTGGGTACAATAAGAAAAGTTCAACTGATATAGAATCTAGATAATTACTATAGCTTGCGTCATTGCGACTGGAACGGAGTGGAAGGAAGCAATCTCAGAGGTTTAAGAGATTGCTTCCTATCGTCGCAATGACGACTTTTCAACAGAATTCTATATGAGTAAACTGGACAACATATAGTTATGAATGCTCCAAAGGAAGATACTTTGAAAATTAGAATAGACAGTGAAACACTGAATCTGATTGAGCGGGCACGATCTTATCTGGATGTGAATAAAAGCCGATTTATATAAAATTAATAAAACTTTACAATACTAATATTTTTATCTAAATGTTGGCAGAAGACCCGCGCTCTCCCGTAGGGCAGCGTCGGGAGTATGTCAAATGTGAGCGGGATGTTTCGCTGCGCGACATGAAAAGCTAACCACAAGTTAGCTAAATCCATTAGCAGATAGTGATTCTATGAATTTAGACGACAGCTTGAATATAAAACTCAGTGGTATGGCTGTGAGCTAGGGCGTGTCATCAATTGAGAATTAAAAATTGAGAATTAAAAATTGAGAATAACAAGTAATTACTTTCGGGCAGACATTGAGTGAATCTTTCTGGTCAGTCTCTAAATTGATAATTGAGAATTGAGAATTAAAAATTGAGAATTAAAAATTGAGAATAACAAGTAATTACTTTCGGGCAGACATTGAGTGGATCTTTCTGGTCAGTCTCTAATCAGAACTCCCGCGCGCTCCCAGCGAGAAAAAACAGCTTCTGTCTGAGCGAGACGGTTGTATGTATGCTGCAGGTGTCAGCCGTACAGCAGGAAGTAAAAATTAAAATGTCACTTATTATGACGTTTTATATCGGTTTATTCATTTTGTGGATCTATTCGCTTTGTAGATAACTTTCTGAGCATTGGAGGTGGCATATCTTTATGAACACGAGGTGTGTATTCGCGAATAGTCAAAGCACTTTGTAACATCGCCAATTCCTGCTTCAGTCGTTGACTATGCAGGAACTCAGCACTGTGTGCTTGAGCCTGAACGTCTTTAATATGTTGCTTCAGATTGAGGACTGGGATACCAAAACTATATTCAATTTGATACTCTGGATCCCTTATATTGTCAACCTCAACAAACATTTTCTCATCATATTGAGAAGGCAAATAGTCTTTCAACTTTGATATATCTGCTCCTTTCGGTACAACAATCTTCCAATCAATTGAATCTACGATCAATGTATTGGTAATATTGTCTTTGAAGACTTCTTTCAAATCCATTAGATGATAATAAGAGGCTGCTCTACCAGTTAAATGAGGATAGAATTTAAATCCAACCCCATCATCATCGAAGGCTGGCAAGAAAAGATTATAGAAATCTTTGATTTCTTTTCGATCTTTTCCTCCTTGATCAAGTTCCATGGGATTTGCCTTGATTTTTGTTTCTAAATCTTCTGCCAACACTGAATAATGGGCAATGATATTCCAGAAATCTATCATACCCTCGCTTACCTTATCATCGGTTCCTGGCCAGGGTTTAGGATAATTATTCTTTGTTGGATTATCCTTTTGAGCGAAAATATCTTTAAGCATAGCTTCGGTTAACTTGGTTTTCTTGAGTTCATCCCACTTAAGTCTTGTTAATTTCTTGGCAAATTCCTTATCACGAATAGTATTATTCTGCACCCTCTGTGAAATCTTCTTATAGCAGTCGTTAATCTTTGTTTCAACAGCAGCATTTTTCTGTTTATTTATATAGCTTTCTGTAAAATTTTCGTTTAGCTTTTTCAGTAGAGTCATAAGCACATTTTTCTTATTATCTGAGTTATTCTGACCGTTATTCTGATCATCCTTCTGGGAACCAATTAATGCGAGATAGTAACCACGCTTAAGGCGTTTTGCAATTTTATGCGGTGTATTTGCCTTACCTGCAAGGATTTCACGAATCATTAAAATCTGTTCCTCAAGGTGGTATCCAAATTTCAAGATGGGGAGTTTTTGCCCAGATAATGTGTCGGTTACTTCCTCGATCTCCCAAGCACTATCCTTCTCCAGAGCGTGAAACTTTTCCCAATGATGCAGACATTCATAAGAGTCTCGACGAGGTATAGAAATATCGATAAGTTCTCCACGGAGAGTCCCAGAACCTTCTGGGGGGTCTTTTTGTTGGTTTACTGGTGGTTGTGCCGGTAGTGCTTGTTGTGCCGGTACTGGTTTTACATATTTATAACGAACTACCAAGCGATATAAATAGAACTCAGCAATGGTTAAGGTTTTCTGCATACTAGCAAGCTGTTTTGGAGGTTTTGGAGGTTGTGGAGGTTGGTTGTTAATATTCTGCGGCGGGTTATTCTGCTTCTTCGATTTCTTCGGCTTCGTCAAGTCCTTGAAATTCTGTGATATCTCATCTGGTGTCGATAGAGATAGATGCATTGGTGGGTTTTTTGCCGGTAGTGATTGTTGTATATTCTTGATTGGCGTGATTAGCGTGATTAGTTCCTTACTGGCTTCTTCCCATGAGGGTTTCTTTTTGTATTCATCTGTGTTTACATTTTTGTATTCATCTGTGTTTACATTTTTGTATTCATCTGTGTTTACATTTTTGTATTCATCTGTGTTTACATTTTTGTATTCATCTGTGTTTACATTTTTGTATTCATCTGTGTTTACATTTTTGTATTCATCTACATTGACATCTACAGTACCAACAGGATAGATGGATTCAAAGGTATCAGGCTTAGCCCGAAATTCTTGTGCCTGTTCATAATCTTTTGGTTGAGGGCGCATCCACTTCTCATACTCTTTAGCAGCAAAGAGGCGACGACTAATATCCAAGGGCTGCATAGGATGGAAAATTTCGCACATATGAGCCGATTTGCGATCTGCCTTAGAACTATGGCTAATTTTATGCCCTTTCTGTTGGATATCGTCTGGTAATGTTTTTTTTATCAGATCACCCATTCCTGGGTATAGACTAAACAACATATTACCTAGAATCAGAATTTCGTTGATTATTTCTTCAATTTTTTCTAGTGCCTGATACCAAACCTCGAAGTCTAGAATGGGGTTGATGATCAATTGAGTATCCCAATCACTACGGTTGGGATATGCATCTTTGTTTGTAATTTCCTTATTATCAAAGAGTAGGCCAAGTGACGTACCACCTTTGACAAAGAACTTAACATCTTCACCAGTCAATTCATCACCAGAGTCTAATTCAATCTTCATGTTCTTGAGACGATCATTCAATTCTTTTATGCAAAAACAGTTAAGAATATAAACTATATCCTCGTAATTCAATTTATTAGTTAAAAGATCATTAATCTTAGTTTGCAGATCTGTTCTGGCACTCATTGCCGTTGAAATACCAGGAAATTCTTGGGCTTTTGCTAACGAATGAGTTAAGTTCTCTTCTTCATATTCAAAAGTATTTGTGTATGGTTTATGCTGATCTGATCTTTGTGAATTGGATAATTCTGCTATTTTGGATGAAGATTTGCTCTCCTCATCCAAAATACGATCTAACTCATCAAACCTCTGCTCCAATGATAAATCCACAGTTCCCTGGTCAAAATCAGTAGCATGAGCCATATTCTTACCCATTTGGTCAAAAACAGCATGGGAACGGGACATAGGTACAGGTTCCGGCTCTACTTGCTTCTGAGGCGGAATAGCAGTTTCTCCCTTATCAAAAATATCGTGAGGATGAGGTGTAGGTGCTACTTTTGCTTCTGTTTTTGCTGGTGGTGAAGTAGAAACTACCTGTTTTTGTTCAGCATCATAGGTTTTCTCCCCATTGAGAATCGCCTGTAAATCCGCAGCAAACTCTTGTGCATCCGATAACCCTTCTTGAGGAGGACTTGGCTCAACCTTAGTCGCCTGAACTGGCTGTACCTTCTGTTTTGAGGTAACTTTCCCCGTTGCTTGAACGGGTTGTACCTCTACAGATTTTACAGGAGTTTTTCGTTGTGGTGTAACTGGTTTACTAACAGGTGTAACATCCCGATCTACCTCAAAACCTTCCACTTCAAAAGGCAAACTCTCATCCTCTAACTCTGAAGCGAAGGAATTAGACTTAGAAAATGACCTCGCTGCTGGAGTAGCAGTGGGATAAGCATCACCATTGTACTGTAATTGAATCCCCTCATCAAAATCAAACGCTCGTGCTTCCTGTCGTGGGCGTTTCCGTTTCTTAGGCGAAGGTTGATGAGATTGTTGTTCGGAGGTATTCTTACCAAGAAGTCCTTGTTCTAGGGCAAACAGGCTATTGTCTTGTTTATTGTCTTGTTTGTTGTTGTTTTCCATTGTTAATTACCTATTTTTAAATGATTGAGTGAGTAAATTGGCTTTCCTGAATTAAGATAGAGCAGATACCAAGTATAGGACTTACGCAGAATGATGTAATTCTGTCATTGCGAGGGACAGCGTTTGCGGAGCAGTCCGTAAGGAAAGCAATCTCAAACGTCGAAATTGTGTTCCTAATGCGTAATATCATGTTCCCCCGGAGGGGGAGCTACGCTAACGGATAATTACTTATAATAAAGTTTTTGTTTGTAGTTGGGCTTTAGCCCTTACAATGCTTAGTATTAGGACTAAAGTCCAACTACGAGCCTAATTATAACTGTTCTACCGAACATGATATAAGTCCTGATATATTAACAATCTTTGGCGGGCGATCCAAAAACTATGTCCAGGGGTTCATAGTTTGATTCAGTAACACTTGAGATTGCTTCTTTGCGCTGCGCTCCACTCGCAATGACATTGTAATTAGGTTTGGGCGCTTGAGGTCAAACTCTGAGATTGCTTCTTTGCGCTGCGCTCCACTCGCAATGACATTGTAGTTAGGTTTGGGTGCTTAAGCTCAAACTCTGAGATTGCTTCTTTCCACTCCGCTCCACTCGCAATGACATTGTAGTTAGGTTTGGGTGCTTAAGCTCAAACTCTGAGATTGCTTCTTTCCACTCCGCTCCACTCGCAATGACATTGTAGTTAGGTTTGGGTGCTTAAGCTCAAACTCTGAGATTGCTTCTTTCCACTCCGCTCCACTCGCAATGACATTGTAGTTAGGTTTGAGTGCTTGAGGTCAAATCCTGAGATTGCTTCTTTGCCCTGCGCTCCACTCGCAATGACATTGTAGTTAGGTTTGAGTGCTTGAGGTCAAACCCTGAGATTGCTTCTTTCCACTCCGCTCCACTCGCAATGACATTGTAGTTAGGTTTGAGTGCTTAAGGTCAAAACTCTGAGATTGCTTCTTTCCACTCCGCTCCACTCGCAATGACATTAGCAATTTTTAGCTAGTATCATTCTGTGGGGGATGAGAAGGGTTTTCATTCAGGTTTTCCTCATTGTGGTTCTGTGGTAAAAGTCGAGCAATTACAGAATTAGCACTGGTTGAAATTAAATGATCATTCTGAAAATCCTGAACTGCTACAGATAAAGAATAGCTATTTTCTCTAATGAGTTTATGATTAGCCATTTCCGTAAATTTTTCTTGACTGGGTTTCAAAGTATCTACTGAAGTTGGTTCTACAATAGAATTAGATTGCTGATTCGATAATATCACAGATGAAATCTCATCGGTGACATGATTTCCATTGACATCAATCACTTCGACTTTTCTCCTTTGTTGTTGTTCATTAGAATCAGACATATCAGATAAGCTCAATTTGAAACTATTTTCTGGTCTAAAATGAATATCGGTACGACGCAGAAAGTTAACTAACCAACTAATTAAGGAAATAAAATTTATGCCTGTTCGGAAGAATACAGCATTCATTTTAAAGTAAAATTCTACTAAGGTATTGAGGTCGAATTTGGTCTCTAATAATTTAGATGTTGGAGAAATGGTAGGATTTTCCACTTTTATATCAGTTGCTGGAATTGCAGTATTGGCAATAGTTGAAATTAAATTAGATTCCCCTAACTCCTGAACTTCTGAAACATCTGAACTCCTGAACTCCTGCTCCAACTCCTGAACTTCTGAAATATCTGAACTCCTGAACTGCTCTTCCAAAGTCTGGTCAAATTCATCAAATAGTTTTTCTAACTCTAAATCTTCTTGTGTTTGGGAAACAGAATTACCCTGATTAATTTGTTCCTCTTCGTCTAAAGTACGGTCAAATTCATCAAAAAGTTTTTCTAGTTCAATTGTACCAAAGTCGAAAGCAGTAGCATAAGCCATATTTTTGCCCATCCGATCGAAAATAGCATGGGGGTTGGGGCGATCGCTTTTCTTTTCTACTGGAGGAGATACTGATGTAGGATTTGTTTCTGGTTGATTATTATTAAGTTCATCCAGAATAGCCAGAATATCTTCTTTTTCCAGAGGCTCGAATTTTGTCTCACTTTCAGGTGTTAATTCAGTAGCTTCAGATAAAGACTTTTCACTTTCTTGAGTTATATCTGCTGAAATTTCCAACTCAGAAACCACCTTTTCTGCTACAGGAGGTAACTCTGGTTCAGAAATTTCCACCTCTAATTTATCAACTTCCCATATTTCTTCTGGGACAGAAACTGCTGTTTTTGAGGGTGTAGAAATTGGGAAAACTTCATTCTTTTCTGCTACAGGAGGTAACTCTGGTTCAGAAATTTCAACCTCTAATTTATCAACTTCCCATATTTCTTCTGGGACAGAAACTGCTGTTTTTAGAGGTGTAGAAATTGGGAAAACTTCATTATTATATTGCAGTTCAATAGGTTCACCTGTGTCAAAAATTTGAGATTTAATCCAACTACGTTTTGATTTCAGTTTTTGTTTTTTGGGTTGAGGTTTTTGTCCTAAAAGTTCTTGTTCCAGTGCTAATAGTCGATTATTACTAGGAGAAGTTACAGCCTTTACACCACTTAAATCATTTTCCTTGAACTCCTGAACTCCTGGAATTCCCCGAACTCTTTTTAAAAGTTCTTTTTCTAATTCTAGTAGTCGATTATTTGTGTGTCGTTTTTTACAGGAATTAGGCAATTCACTTGATTTTGTCCCTCTATTCCCATTACTAGCCATGATAGTTTTGTCTTTCCTAACATCGGCCATATCCAGCCTACCTTGACCCATCTTAGCCAATCGCTTCTTTTCTAGCAACTCTTGTTCAAGTGCCAGTAAACGATTGTTACTAGGTGGTTGGTAATTAGGCATTTTTTTTGTTAGGAGTTATAGGGAGTTAGGGGAAGTTCTAGGGAGTTCAGGAGTTCGAGGGAGTTCAGGAGTTCGAGGGAGTTCTAGGGAGTTCTGGGAAGTTCTAGGGAGTTCAGGAATTCGAGGGAGTTCGAGGGAGTTCTGGGAAGTTCTAGGGAGTTCAGGAGTTAGAATTGAGAATAGATTTTGCATTTTTTGTTAGGAGTTCTGGGAAATTATAGGGAGTTAGGGGAAGTTCTAGGGAGTTCAGGAGTTAGAATTGAGAATAGATAACGTTCATATGCCCTTGACAAGCTAGGTACCTTTTGTTATTATCAATGTCAACACAGGGGGAGGACATCACCTCTGTCTAAACAGCGGTCAGGGTTTCCCAGACTGAATAATCCCTATTGTTCCCGTAAGGGCAACGTCGGGAGTATGTCAAATCCTTCTGCTATATTAGCAAGAATAGAAAATGCTGCACGTCTCAATTGGGAAGTTAATCCATACATTTCTGATTTAGGAAAATTACTACTAAAATTATAAATATTCAAAACAAACTGGTGAGCTTTTGGCCAAACAATCAAATCTTGAAAACTTTTCGCCGGTTCTCTATTCATGTTTCCATTCCTTAAAATTCTAAACTCCTGAACTCCCCTGAACTCCTGAACTCCCCTGAACTCCTGAACTCCCCTGAACTCCTGAACTCCCCTAAACTCCTGAACTCCCCTGAACTCCTGAACTCCCCTGAACTCCTCTAATTCTTCAAATTCATTGTGACAATGGCATAAGGATCGAGAGCCACTTTTAACTGTCTTGATGTCCCTTGAATTTGGTCTTCATTGACTTGGATTTGCAATTCATTTTTATTTGCCGATACTACCTCCACGTTTTCGTCATTGATAACTGCTACAGGGAAATCTTCCAGGGAAGAAGCGATCGCTAAATTATCCCCCTTCAGAGTTAAAATGGCTTTACCAGGGACAGATTTTGCTACACTAATTTTGGACACTTTGGGAGCTCGCTTTCTGCGGCGAGACTGATTAATCATATCAGCCAAGTTCTTATAGTCTATTTGTTGATCGGTGACTTTTTCTAGATCGACTTTACGATCTTCTACTGTTCGTCGCAAGTCTTCAGCTGATTTGATACCCAGTTTTTTTAGTTCTTTCCGTGCGGGTTCTGGCAAATCAGTTTCTTCGATAGAAATATCATCATGAGTAAGGGGTTCTTTGGTGACTTCTCGAATTTGATGGTCTCGAATAGAACCTAGTTGTAATGATACTTTCGATGCTCCTGTGTCCCCTGGTTTAGCGGTGGTAAAGCGGACGGTATCCCCGTCATATTCTGGAAAGATTTGTAAGTCCAGGGCTACATCTTTAACAGTGTAGGTTAATTTTCGATTCAACCCCTTGACAGAAAGAGTATCTTGTGCTTTATCCAACTCAAAGATCAGGGAGTTGAGGAAGGATTCTAAATTCCAGGGACGGTTGCTTTTGGTGACCATTGTTTTTTGAGTAATGAGTAATGAGTAATGAGTAATAAGTAATGAGGAATGAGGAATGAGTAATGAGTAATGAGTAATGAGTAATGAGTAATGGGTTTTGAGTAATGAGTAATGAGTAATAAGTAATGAGGAATGAGGAATGAGTAATGGGTTTTGAGTAATGGGTTTTGAGTAATGAGTAATGAGGAATGAGGAATGAGTAATGGGTTTTGAGTAATGGGTTTTGAGTAATGAGTAATGAGTAATAAGTAATGAGGAATGAGGAATGAGTAATGGGTTTTGAGTAATGGGTTTTGAGTAATGAGTTTTGAGTAATAAGTAATGAGTAATGGGTTTTGAGTAATGGGTTTTGAGTAATGGGTTTTGAGTAATGGGTTTTGAGTAATGAGTAATGAGTAATAAGTAATGAGGAATGAGGAATGAGTAATGGGTTTTGAGTAATGGGTTTTGAGTAATGAGTTTTGAGTAATGGGTTTTGAGTTTAAGTGGATTCTTTTTCTTTTAATTTATTTATTGAGGCTGTTAGTATTTTAATAATTCTTTCATTTTCTTCTATCATATTTTGAAATCTAGATTTTGATACTATCTCGGATTTAATCATAATTTTTATCCAGTAAAGAGTTTCATTGGCTTCTTTTAAAGCTATAGAATATTTATTGATCAAATCTTTGGTTGATTGTGCATATTTAGCTTCCGAACAGTTTGCACCGATTGAGGTTCCGCTCCTCAAAAATTGTTTAGACAAAACCTTACCAGCATCATCAAAATGTCTTTTGTTTAGCTCAGAATATGCCTTGACAACTCTGGTGGCAAAGTTTTCTGTTCTTTCTTGAATACTAATATTTACATTACTCATCCCCCCTAACTCCTAACTCCTAACTCATTACTTATTACTCCTAACTCCTAACTCCTAACTCCTAACTCATTACTCATTACTCATTCCTCATTCCTCATTCCTCCTAACTCCTAACTCATTACTCATTACTCATTACTCATTCCTCATTCCTCATTCCTCATTACTTATTACTTATTACTCATTACTTATTACTTATTACTCATTCCTCATTACTTATTACTCATTACTCATTACTCATTACTCAATTCCACCGTAATTTTCATCTGATGAAATACTGGCATAATTGTAGTCTCGGTGCTTTGGGTAGGTGCATTACTTTTAAGAGTTGTTTTTCCATCATCCTCCACTAAGACTTTAATTTCTACTGGCATCTCAACTTTGACTTTCTCAATGATCATGGCTTGATTAGAAAAGGGATCTTCAAGGGGTTCGCCGTAGTCAACCAGTTGTTGTACCATGTCGGCGAAGGGGATGAGAATTTCATTTTCTTCTAATTCAGATTCATTAAAATCAGTCATCTTAACCACTCCTCCTAACTCATTACTCCTAACTCATTACTCCTAACTCATTACTCCTAACTCATTACTCATTACTCAACAAAAAAAGAGGTTCGCCGTAGTCAACCAGTTGTTGTACCATGTCGGCGAAGGGGATGAGAATTTCGTTGTCTTCTAATTCAGATTCTTTCAAATCGGGCATTTTGGATAACTCCTCATTATTCATTACTCCTTACTCCATTATTTTGCTACTTGTCTTTGGGTTGAAGAGTGACAGGATAAACTGGAGCTGAATGGTCGAAGATGACTTTCATCCCATTTAACATAATAGGTTCATTGGATAAGGCATAGTTGAACACCTGGGCAGAGCTTAACACTGGGGATCGAAACCAGTCTTTAACTGCCTGTGGGATCTCCTGTTCCCACATGTCCAAGGAAGGCCTTTCCTCAAAATTGACTGTCGGATCATTGATTTTAGCAACATGTTTGGCTCCACCTTTTTCCGTTGTCATAGTTCCGTCTATGGTGACAGATGCTTTATGCCAAGCCTTCCCATATTGAAGTCCCTTATCGCTTGTGTCCGTTTTCAGCTTGTACATCTGAGCAATATCCCATTCAAGTTTTCCTACAGGCAGCAGCACCCTATTAAGGTCGTTTCTCCAACCCCCCTTCGGTGTTTCAGAAGGACTCCAAACGTTGTCGATAGCATCAAATACTGTTCCACGATCCGTCATTACCATAGAATCCATCCAGTCCCCACTATGGTCCACATGGCTATTACCGCCACTTATCTTGTGAATTGTGCCCTTTTCTGAGCTCATAGTGCCAGAGGAGTTAATTGTCCCCAAGCTTTCCTTAATGACGACGTTCATAAAGGAAACATCTTTTGGTCCCAGCACCCAGATACCCCAAAAACCACTATTAGCATAGCCCTGTTCATGCCTCGGTCCCAATTTCAGCAACCCAGCCCACTTAGGAGCAATAACAGTGAACTCTACCTGTGCAAGTTGTTTGGAATTATCCATGAGTTCTAGGACAACTTCGTAAGATCGCTTGCTGCTTTTTAATTCATCCTCTTCAAGATCACGCGCAATGTAGGTTGCTACACCTAAACCCTTAGTGAGGTCATGAACCAAACTCCCACCACCGGATTTAATCTTCCAGATGATTCCTTGCTTATCTGACAGCGATTCAAGCGGAAACACCCGAATGTGTTCACCTACACCGAACCGGGCTTCGTTGCCAACTTTGCGAGCTGGTGCTCGAACCTCAGCTTCTACGGCAACATTTATCTCACCAGTAATTTTCATGTTTTATCCCCATACTATATACTGTGGTTAATATCCATTGGAAGAGCCTAGTGGTCTGTCAATTTTGTTTTGAGGAATAGCTTGATTCTAGAATCATTGGCTGACTTTGTTTTCATAGATTATTTATCCCTCATTTCAATCTTGACGGAGTACTAGTACAGTGCGGCTTAAATAGCACACCCATTTTTTAGATTCAAATTGACGCTCATAATTATATTTGAAATGGGTACTTTATTTACGCCAAGCGTTACTAGGTATACACTCCAACAAAATGAACAACAGCAGGCATGGGAAAATAAACCTCCCGTTCACCCAACGCCAAAACCTGACCATTCCCATTAGTTTGCCCCGCCTGCTTCAGCAAAACCCGCTGTAACTTAAACTCTGGATACACCCATAACCCCACGACATCCCCTCTACGTCCCTTAAACTCCACTGAATCACGGGCGCAATAACTAAACTGCTCCTGAAATTCAGAAGACAACAAAGCCCTTAACTGTGCCTCATCCAACAGAGGATAAGCAGAAATTTGTCCCAACAACTCATTTAAACGATAAGCACTGAGAATTAACCCCGTTTTTAACTTACCCTCCTCACGAGAACCCCCTGTTGGTTCAATTTTCGTCACCGTCTCCATGCGAGAATGATTGGTGCGTCCCGGTTCCAGGGCATAATAATATTTACAATCAAGGGTAGTCCGCCGAATATTATTAGCAAAATTCCCTTCCCAGATTTTATGCCAATAGGGACGAAAACTATTCACATCATTGAGAGGAATCACTTCTCCTGTTCCTTCCAGGCGGTCAAAACAGTATTCCCCCACCAAGGTGATAAGCTGGGACATACTCGTTCCCAACCGTTTTTTCCGGCGGGTTTTCCGGGATCTTGCCGGCCATACCAGCACCGCACAAACCAAATATTCCTCATTAGCTTTCAGACTCCGCAACCTTTGGGAAGATAACTTAGGCACAACGGACAACATCCCAGAAGTAATATTCTCCAGGCGATATTTCTCCTCTATCAACACCTCCAAGGTAGTAGGGTCTTTCACCAAAATTTGTAAAATTCCCTTAGTAATGGTGCGGGGTGTTTCCACTTCTAAAGGAAAAGCAATAGTTTGGTCTTGGCGGTACAATAAACGAGAACGACCTTGCATCATCAAAGTATTTTGCTCAGTAAACTCCAGTTTTACCGAATCAACCCGCTCATAATCAGGAGTAGAACTGGGTGCAGACAGTCCTACACTTAAACCTTGTAATAAAGTATTGACGGCAGTATTGACGGCTTTGTCTCCATCTTCTTCGGTTAAGGAAAAAGCATTTGTCATTTCTCGGTTAAAGTGACTCCCTCCCCGAAAACTGCGACTGGCATCCAACAAGCCGTGGGTAATTAACCCCATGCGTTTACGCTCAGTGATATTATGCTCCCTCAACATTCTCCGAGTTGGACGACTCATTACTTTTTCCAGTAAAGGCATCAGAGAAGGCAATATTGTCACCAAAGCCACTGGAATCGCCATTTCTGAACTATATTGGTTAGAACCAGAGGAAACGCTTTTTGCCGTTGCAAGAGAGGATGAGGGCGTTGCAGGAATAATTGACTGCTCTAAACTGAGCAAAGAATTATTATGATTAGTAACTTTGCCATTCCCCACCACAGCTAAAGCACTTGCAGCTTCGCTGGGTGCTGGTGCTGAATCCTGAGCCAGTTCTTGCAATAAACTCCCAAAAAGTTCAGCCGCCTTGGGATCGGAAGAAAGCTTTCTAGTCACTTCAGGATGGGTAAAAATTGCTTGTACTTTAGAAGGGTCAGAAAGAATCTCCTCGGGAGAAATATTTCCTGCTAAGACATCCACAAGCTCTGGTATAACTGCACTAATCAATTTGCCAGAGCCAGGAATCAACTTATCTGCCATTTTCCCAACGACAGGAGCTGCTTTTTTAATCAGAGGCGCTGCCTTTTTCAATAAAGGAGTAGCAACTTTTTTAGCGACTTTCAGGACTCCCTTCAAAAACAGGGCAGAACTAACAGGTTGCACTTCTTTATAGGCAAACGGAACGGTATCAACAGGATAATTTTCCATTGCTGTTGCTTTACTAAAAGACATTACAGGATCAGAATTATAAGAATTAATAGCATTTACTTGAATAATTTCCGAGATAGCCGGGCCATCTCGCTGTTGGTTGCGGTAGCTAATAATTTGGATATAACGATTTTGGCGGTCAAATTGTTGAACGGGAACTTCCAAAATCGTCCTTCCTAAGCTACTTTCAGGAAGAGGACCAATTAAAGGAGAAGTAAACTTAGGGTTACTTAACACCTTAAGCCCCTGAGAACGCTGCAATTCCTCATTGCCGATGCAATAAATATAAAAGCGATTAGAACCGATATCCACCTTAAATCGACTCTTTGCCCCATCGTTATCTTGAAATCGCAGAATTGCTAGTGCCATTGTTAGTTACTTCCGTTCTGTCTCAACTAAAATATGTTAAGCATGAATACGAATTTAAAAATTTATGCATTTTCATTTCCTTTGTTACTCCTAACTCATTACTCCTAACTCATTCCTCATTACTCATTACTCCTAACTCATTACTCCTAACTCATTCCTCATTCCTCATTACTCATTACTCCTAACTCATTCCTCATTACTCATTACTCATTACTCATTACTCCTAACTCATTACTCCTAACTCATTACTCCTAACTCATTACTCCTAACTCATTACTCCTAACTCATTACTCCTAACTCATTACTCCTAACTCATTACTCCTAACTCATTACTCATTACTCATTACTCATTACTCATTCCTCATTACTCATTCCTCATTACTCATTCCTCATTACTCATTACTCCTAACTCATTACTCCTAACTCATTACTCCTAACTCATTCCTCATTACTCATTCCTCATTACTCATTCCTCATTACTCATTACTCATTACTCATTCCTCATTACTCATTCCTCATTACTCATTACTCAGCTGGTTGTTGAGACTCAGTTGCCCCACCTTGAGGAACTTGCCCTTTTCCTAAGTCAAAAATTTGGGTAAAGTTATCCAGTTTGAAATAATCTGATTTAAACTGAATTTCGACAGAACCTTTGAGTGTGGCTGACAAATCTGTACTGGTTTGGCTATTGGAAGCCGCAATACTAATTTGGGAAGTCCTCTGGATTCTTTGTTTTCTATAACCTGCCTTAACTTTGGGCCCTAACAATCCTGCGTTCACTCCTCCGCTAATACTTTTTCTATTTTGTTTTTGGGTATTTTCGTTGACTTGCTGTTGGGTGTTTGTTTTCTCAGAAGCTTTGATCTTAAATTCTACACTAGCTCGAATTGTCCCTTTTTCAACCACTAAGCGAGAGATACCCATCAATAAGGTTTCCCGTAGCAGGGTTCGACGCTCTTGCGCCATAGCCAATTTAGTATCTAAGATTTTGGCTTTGATTTCATCAGAATCAATTTCCTGGCCATCCTGATCCGTTATTGTGGGAAGAGCTTGCTCGGAAGAATCAGTATCTGAAAACCCAGAATCGGGAAATGACATTTGAAATTGGTTGTTATTTTGAACCAGACGGTACATGGCTGATTCATCATCAATCTCATTGACAAATTCAGAAACCTCTCTGGTAGCTTCCTGAAGCAATTCTCGATAGGCTTCCATCTGCCGTTCATTAGCATCCAGATTAGCATCAAAAACCCCTGTCAGCAAATCTCGCACGAACCCCGGAAAGTCAACATCTTGTACTGCATCAGCTAGCAAACCCCCAGCTTGGTCGATGCGTTCATTGTTTTGTTCCCTCAATAAATCGGCAGCAGCAAACCCCCTAGCTAATCCACTTTGTTCAGATAAATTTGGTTGAGCTAAATTACGGTATTGTTCATCCACCACATTTTTATAAACTTTTAATTGCTCCTGTCGAGCCATACTGCGAAAAGACTGAGACTTAGAGAGTATAGAACGAGCTTTCGCCCTCGCTTGATCTTTTAACTCTTCATTACTTGGCATTTGATTGACTCCTTATGTTGAACTTCTGAACTGTAAATCCTAAACTCCTAAACTCCTTACCAGTCATCAAAATCATCATCGAAGTCATCATTGAAGTCATCATTAAAATCACCAAAGTTATCTTGTCCCTTACCATTGGGAGCAAAACCATTAGCCTCCTCTAAGGAAGCCTGAGCAATAATCCAAGCTTCTGCTGCTTTCAGGAAATTTTTGAACTCCTCCTCTCTGACAATCGCCTCATTAAAATCGGCAACCCACTGATATACTTTATTCCCTTCCACTGCTAAATCCCGCATTACAGAAGTCTGAACTGTAACACCCAAATCTTGCTTGGCCACACTTTCAATCACATTCCACAGACTCTTGCGCCGCCCCCCAAAATGGTTAATAATCTCTTCCATCTTCACCAGATCAATTGCTTCTTGCAGATGGGCATAATCTTCGGTTACTTGTAGGTGTGCCATACCCGTCATATATTCCGTCAAATTGTACTGAAGATTTTTAACGGCCTGATAAAGTTGAGAGCGTGAAGGTTGATAATCTCCTGTTCCTGTACCTTCCTTCTTGCTAATATATTGAGTCACTTCCGACATTAGGGCGTGCCAATAGCGAGGAAAAGCTGTATTAGGCATCATACTAGAAAGAAGTTGACCATTACCCCGATTTAGCACCCGTTTGTAGAGCATGGCCCGTTCTTCCGGTGTGGAGCGATCGCTTCTTCTTTTATGAAAGCGATAAAGTGCGGCTGCTGCATCGCCTTCGGGAATATCCAGTGCTCCACTGGCCCAACGCAATACCAGGGCATTAGCCACATCGAAGACACGCATACCTTCCCCAATGTAGTAAACATAATCTAAAGCACCAGTAGCCTTAATATTTGCAGGTATTACCCCTTGCTCCTCAGTAGCATCAAACACATCAACGGAAAAATCCCAGTCAACTTTCCCCCCTTTTTTTAGGGCCATATCGATGGGATCTTCTGAAACAGTGGTGTACTTTAGTGCTTCACTGTAAGCTAAAGCAAAGTATTCGTCGTATTTACCGTCCTTGAATTCTTGTTTATCTTGAATTTCTAACCCCAACTTCATAAGATAGTCAATGATTGACTCCTGAATAGAAGGAGTGAAAAGATGTTTCGGTATATTACTGCGTTCATCTATGTAAAGCTGTAAGTAATGGGGCAGATCGCCTTTCTGATAGAGAGTAGATAAAATATCCATCACAGCAGGTTCTACTTTACCTTCAGCGATGGGAATTGTACGACCTAAAGTTAAATCATCTAGTTTTTGCCATCGAGGAGAAGAAGCATTTATGGCAATGTGCCTTGCATCAAATACCTCTGCTAAAAGACGAGCTAAAAACCACTTTCGGTGAACATCATGTGCTTTCCGTAGCACCGCATTATAAAGAGCTGTTTGGTCTAAAATATTAGAAACTTCAATATTAGAAACTTCTTCATATAAAGCTTCTTTGATGATTACTAGATAAATGAAGGTGTTTGATAAAAGCAGTCTACTAATATCATCAAGAACTGTTTGATCAAGGCGTTCAGATAAATCATATATATTATTCTCTGATATACCTTTTTCGCGAATCTTTTGCTTAAGGTAATCGCTAATATCTTGCCGAGTGGGTTCTGAGATTGCTAAATCTGGCTCCACCTTTTGTGCTAAATCTTCCTGCATCTTTACTAAAGCTTGAGATGCAAACTGATCCAGAACTACCCGAGGTGGGTCAATTTTACTAAATGGATCGGTAGCATACTTCGTTGCTGAATTGAACTGTGTCATAGTCACATTAAACTCCATTACTAATTTTTAGACGTTTGACAAAATAAACCCTTAAAGATAATTATTACTTCACTTAATTAATATTAAAAATTTCCATCATTGATTTCCAATTGTCATCAAGTCGGTATTCTTTTAATGCAGATGTTATTTCTTCTCTTTGTTGATCGTCCAAAGACTCTATTTCTTCTAAGAGGTCTTTTTCCTGTCTCATAGTTGTTAAAAGGCTTATTAAATCATCAGGGTTAAGATTGTTTATTCGATTGGTTATATCCTCCGCATTTTCTATTTTCATACTACTCAAAAGCATCTCCCAAACTTCAGTGTCGGATAAAGCTGTATCGTAGATACGAAGATGAGCGATTTTACCAATAAAATGATATGTTACTTCTTCTCCTGTTGCTGCTTCTGTACCTCCTGCCCCTATTCGTAATGGCGTCGTAGCGCTACTAACAGGCACAAATACCTCCAATCTACTAGCTTGCTTTTGTCCGTTAATATAAAAACATAATTCAGGCCCATTCTCACCGAGAATATTATGGGTTATAGTCAAATTAGTCCAGGAATCGATAATATCAGCTTCTCCTATCTCAGCCCCATCACTTGTTCCGTCGCCTAAAAAGATAGTCCATTTATTCTGGTCATTGACAAAAAAGCTATACCCTTCTGTTTCTGCTATTGTTGTTGTTGTTGTTTCGTTGTTTACAGGAGTAGCTCTAAAGGTAATTGGAGAACTATCTGTTGCCTGATCATCCTCAAGCTTTGCCCAAACAGAAACTGTAAAGTCTGCCTCATCATGATTAGAGACTGCAGAACCACTTATGTCAATATAACTACTTCCATCAAAGCTTAAACATTTTCCAAAAAGTTCATCATCAACAACTTCCGGGTTGCCAGAAACAAAAACATCTATTTCGTTTCCATTAATATCTTTTACTATGGCACTATCATCATCAGCGTTTATTGTGATATTATCTAGTTTTAAGTGAACTGTTAAATTGTCACTAGACATATTTTTCTCCTTAATTAAATAATTAGAAACTATTCAGACGAAATTTGATAGAGTATAAATAGACTTTCTTTAACCGTTCTTAGAAACTTCACTTAATTAATATTAAAAATTTCCATCATTGATTTCCAATTGTTATCAAGTTCGTATTCTTTTAATGCAGATGCTATTTCTTCTCTTTGTTGATCGTCCAAATACTCTATTTCTTCTAAGAGGCCTTTTTCCTGTCTCATAGTTGTTAAAAGGCTTATTAAATCATCATTGCTAAGATTGTTTATTCGATTGGTTATATCCTCCGCATTTTCTATTTTCATACTACTCAAAATCATATCCCAAACTTCAGTGTCGGATAAAGCTCTATCGTAGATACGAAGATCAGCGATTTTACCAACAAAATAGTATACTCCGTGACCTTCCATTGTAGCTGAAGCCCCTATTCGCATCTCCTTCTCGGTAGTAACAGACACAAATTCCGTACTCTGTTGCCCTTGCTCTTGTCCGTTAATATACAAATATAATGTATTTGAAGCAGTAGCATCATAGGTTATAGTAAGATTAGTCCAGGAATCGGTAATAGCACGTAATCCCGATATCCCATACCAACCTTTAGTTGTTCCCTTGCCGATAGAGGAAGTCCATAGATTCTTACTACTACTACTATCGACAAAAACGTTATACCCTTGTGTCATTGTACCTGTTGAAGAAATATTATCAGTAAAGGCAAGTGGAGTAGGATAACTCGGATTCGCAGTAATCGCAATATTCGGAATATCCGCAATATCCATCATCTTGGCCCAAACAGAAACTGTAAACCCATAATTAACATTATGAAGTTCAGAAGCATTATTTATGTTAAAATAACTCCCTCCATTAAACATTAAACATTTTCCAAAAAGTTCATCCTCAACAACTTTCGGCTCGCCATCCACAAAAACAGGTATTTCGTTTCCATTAATATCTTTTACTATGGCACTCTTTAATGGGGCACTATTATCATCAGCGTTTATTGTGATATCATCTAGTTTTAAGTGAAGTTTTAAATGTTCACTAAGCATATTTTTGTCCTTAATTAAACAAAAAGTTGGTATTCCAACAATCGCAAAGCATCAATCAGATTTAACTTGCCAAACCCTGCCTTACGATGCTTAAATCGACGGTCAATCCGATCGGCAGTATGCTTAAGCAAATACTTCACCTGACTATCTGATAAATGCTTACCCCCCTTTTCTAAAGCATAAGATTTCAACATAGCTACAGCCCCCGCCACAAATGGTGAAGCGTGAGAAGTTCCCGTGGAAAAAGCATAATCATTATTCAAATAGGTACTGTAGATGTTTGTCCCTGGTGCTACCAAGTCCACTTGTTTCCCATAGGTAGAAAAATTAGCCATATTACCCAACTCGTCCACCGCTCCTACAGCAATTACATAGGGAAGCGCTCCTGGATAGTAGAGTTGTTCTTGTCCATCGTTTCCTGAGGCAGCAACAATAGTTACTCCTCGACGTTGGGCATAATCTACCACCTCTTGATGTGGTAATCCACCGCCAGTATGTTGAATTCCCAGACTCATATTAATTATATTCGCTCCCTGGTCGATCGCCCACTTAATTCCCGAATTGATGTTATCCACCAACCCCGCCCCTACTCGCTTATTCCCCCGCTTCATCGCCCCCAATACCCGCACAGGCAAAATGCGACATTTAGGAACAACTCCCACAGGCATTCTCTCACCCTTGGCAGCAATAATACCAGCTACATGAGTTCCATGTCCCACCTCATCCTCTGGGTCATCATCATAGCCAATGTAATCCCCCACAAACTTACTTGCTCCGTCAATAATATTGACAAAATCGTATCCAGGTAGTATACTATGCTTAAATTCATAGTGGTCTAGGTCAACTCCTGTGTCCAGAATTGCCACAGTAATTTCAGGGTTGCCTTGGGTAAATAGTTCCTGTGCATCATCCAAGTGAATTGCATCGCGCGATCGCCTATCGGTAACGACACTCATTTGAGTAGGCAAGAATTCCGGTAAATCTGCTTGAGCAATAGTACCAACTTGTACTCCTGCGACAAGGGAGTGGCTAGATAGTTCTTGAATTAACTCAGGAACTATCTGTTGGTTGCGTTGCAAAATCAGGCGATAAATGCGATTAAGACCAGTAGCTAACTCAACAGCATCCCAATTATGACCACTTGGAGAATATTCTTGTGTTACCCAAATAGGTATTTGGTATTTAGCAAAAATAAGATCAATTTCTGGATGCAGATAAGTTTTGGCCGTTGCCTTTTGATTTAGTATATTGAGCCAATAAGGAAATCTTACATGAGAAATTGCTTGTTTTAACTTTAGTTTAATATGTTGCTTCATCTAGACAATAACCATTTTTGACTACTTTATGGCTGTGAAGTCTCTCCCGTTATATAACGAGAGCTTCTAAAACAAAGATAATTGAACCCAAGTTTCAAAAGTTTCTTGCGAGTGCTGGCGCAACGCTACGCGTTACATGTCGCGGAGCGAAACATAGGCTGACCAACATCTTACGCCTCCACAAGCAGACAAGATGATACCCACCTCGTTTAATGCTCTATTTAATATGTTAACTGCTGCACTCTCATCTCTATCTAAAACCGTTTTACATTTAGGACAAGGCTGCTGATGAGCGGATGATTAACTCTACTAAAACAAAATGACCTTAATTTGCCAGACTTCTTGAATCTTGGTCTACCAAATCTCTTGCCTATTTTATCTGGAACTAACCAACGTTTCCAAGCTTTATCAAGTCTTTGTAACCCACATTCCGCACTTCAAAATTGCTTAGGACTAAAGTAACAGAACGATTATCTTGATTTAATATAATTGTGTAGGGAGATATTACAGGTTTATTATCAGCTTATTTATCCTTATATAATCCTGGTTTTTACTCAGCATATATTAATTCTTATTCACTTGGTTTTTGCAAGTTGTATTGCTTGCTTTTTGGCATAGAAATAGCAACTGCACCCACAGTAATAATCCCTCCAATTACTAATAGTTTGAATCTAGAACTAAGTATTGTTTAAATGTAAGGATTCAGGTGAGAGCGATCGCTTAACAGGTCTTGGTCTATAACTTCAAGAAATCTGGGACAGGTTGACAAAAAATCAAACTACGCTAAACTAAGGACATGAATGAGTCAGTACCACCCCTAA
>NZ_JAAHGO010000051.1:0-58789 GCF_010672455.1 Okeania sp. SIO2C9
ACACAAGAAACTTAGGTTAGCAGGGAAGTCTTTATCTAGAAAAACTAAAGGATCTAATAACTACCAAAAGGCTAGACTAAAAGTAGCCAGGATACACGCAAAAATTAAAGATTCAAGGCTTGATTACGCCCATAAGCGCGCCTACTCAATTAATCGCCCGAAAATCAAACTGTTGTGGTTGAGGAAATAGCCGTAAAGAATATGGTCAAAAAGCGGTGCGACCCCGCGACCACGCCAGCTCGCTTGCGGAACGCGCACCAACAGACCATAAGTTAGCCAAAGCAATAAGTGATGCCAACTGGGCAGAGTTAGTCAGACAGTTAGAATACAAGGCCGAATGGTATGGACGGGAATTAGTCAAGATTGACAGGTATTTTCCCAGTTCTAAGCGTTGTTCTAATTGTGGTCATGTAGTAGGAAAATTACCTCTAAGCGTGAGAGAGTGGGATTGTCCTGAATGTGCAACTCACCATGATCGAGACATAAATGCAAGTATAAATATTTTGCGGATGGGAACCCGCGGGGTGCGTAATATCATGTCCGGTAGCATCGGTCTTGTATAGTAAATAGGCAACAGGCAACAGGCAACAGGCAACAGGCAAGAAAAAACTTAAATTTCCTGTAGATATCCACGCTAACTTTTACACAAACGATTGCCTTCGGACATGATATAAGACGCAAGCGGTCAGACCCCGCGCCGCCGACAGGCGCAAGCGGTCGGAACCCGCGACGACGCCAGCTCGCTTGTGGAACGCCGACCAAGAGAGGGAACGCCCACGCTCGAAGGCTGCGGGAGGAGCAGTGTCAGCGCCAGTCGCTCATGGGGGAGACCCCCTTTGGCGGCGCTGACTTGTCTGTGGAGCGCGCCTTTAGACCATCTGAGAGTAAATCTCGTTTATGCGGGTGCGGCAGAAACAGAAAGTCCCTAACAGTGATGTTAAGGAATCCCGCGCTGTCTCGTGAGAGCAGCGTCGGGAGGATGTCAATTAAATACCAAAAAGAGTTTGAATCCGATTTCTAATCCTAGTAAAGGGAGTATTTTCTGAAGAACTACGATCAAGTAATCCTAATTCTTGTAATGCCTGTCGGCGTTCACAAAGCTTTCGAGAAATATCAGTAGCTAAACTAGGAGATTCTTCTAATAATCTTTGCAAATCATGTTGCTCTATTACAAATAAAATTGAATCTTCAAGAGTTTTTACTGTAGCGGTACGAGGAGAACCCAATAACAAAGACATTTCACCAAAAAATTCTCCTTCGTGAAGAGTCGCAATATATTTACCAGTTTTTTCAGAAATTACCTCAATAGCACCAGAAAGAATAATGTAAAAAGAATCTCCAACATCATTTTCTCTAAATATAATTTGCCCTTGAGGAAATAACTGTCTATAACCATATTCTATTAATTTTCTGAGTTTTAAATCCGTAAGACTTTCAAAATAAGTGACTCTTCTGAGTAGGTCTCGCAAAGTCCAATTATTGGGTGATTTTAATGCTGATTTTTTAATTTTAGGTTGAATACTGCTCTGTTTTTGCTCAGAAGAAACACCATTTTGAGAAAAAACTTTACTTTCGCTAGTATTCGTAACAATACTACTGTTAAATAAGCTACTCAAATCTTGTGGATTTTTTAACCATAAATCTCTCTGAGGAAAGGGAATAACTATATCCTGCTGAGTCAATTCATGCTCAATTAAAAAATTCAAAGAACTTTGAATTATATCGCTATCTTGAGGATGGTCAATCCAAACTAATAACTCAAAATCTAAAGAACTATCACCAAAACCTTTAAACCATACTTTAGGAGAAGGACGATTTAATACACTCGTTTCTGCCCGAGCAGCAGCTAATAATGCTTCCGTTACTAACAGTGGGTCACTACCATAAGCAACTCCAACTGGCATATGAAGACGACTTCTAGGATCTTTATAGCTCCAGTTAATAATATTATTTTCTACAAATTTTATATTAGGTACAATTACAAATATGCCGTCAAGAGTACGCACAATTGTAGACCTAATAGAAATATTTTCTACTGTTCCTAATAAATTGTCTACTTCAATAAAATCTCCTACCTTAATAGGCTGTTCAAATAAAAGTGTTAAACCACTAATAAAGTTACTAGCAAGATTTTGTAATCCGAAGCCAAGTCCAATACCTAAAACCCCTGCTAAAACTGTAATGGTTCTCAGATCTATACCAGCTCTTTGTAAAACAATTAAAATACCTAAAGTGGCAAGTATATAGATAATAACTGAAGCGATCGCTTCTCGATTACCTCGGTCTAAACCCATACGAGTTAGTAGTAATCTCTTGATTCCTTCTCCAATAGTACGAGCAATAATTAAGACTGCTACACCTAATAGAATTAGTCTGACAATAGCACTTATAGAAAGATGATTATCTCCAATATAAAAAAGTGGAGTTGTTAATGCTCTAGATAAGTTTTGAAACCATTCTTTCCCTTGTAAAAAAATCCAATTCATACTTAGTTGTAAAACTATTTTTACTTCCAGATTAAAACTTACCGAATAATTAATAATTAATAATTAATAATTAAATAATTCTGGTTTAAAGCCTCCCCTTGGATAGGGGAAAAAGTGGTCGTTAGCGTAGCTTCCCGTAGGGTGGGATGGCGAGGTCTCGGAGCCATATCCAATCGACCAAGAGAAAAGAAATAATATCTCCTGATATTCAATCAAGGACGGTTTTAACCAGAGGTAATTATCAATTATCAATTATCCATTATCCATTATCAATTAATGAAAGCCTTTTGCACGACTAATTGTTACAGTAACAGCATTGAGTAAATAATAAGGTTTCATTTTTATCTTTGCTTATTGCTTTGATTTGAGCATTGTACTTAATTGTTATGCAAAGTACTGTATAGGGGTTGGCGACTTTAATTAAATACATATGGGTTTTAGATAACAAGACACTGAGAACTTGACATTTCAATTGTTACTATTTCATCTAAAAATAAGTCAACGCTAAATTTTTAAATAAATTTAAATTTTTAATTATTATTTTAGTGGTTTGATGAATATTCAGCAAATAATAGTTATATATAGTAATTAGGAATCATATGTGAGAAACTGATAGAGAAGTTATGGGAATTATAGATGGAAGAACTAGATGTTTTGATTGAATCTAATTGAAAACAAAAGGATTGACCAAAAGGAAAAATTTATCTTGTTTATACTTGTAGAGTGACAGCTCGTGGCACAGCCAGACAGAGGCTTTAAAGCTTAATTATTTAAGATTATAGTTATCTAGATAAAATTTAATTATTTACCAGGGAAAAATTCCCTGGCTGAACTAATCAAAAAGTATCCTTTACTTTAAAATTGTTTTGGAGACAATTCTAGTTTTTTTCCGGTCTGATTCAGAAAGTTCCTCTCCATCTTGTAAACGAGTCGCACTGGTTTGTAAAACAGTTGCTGCTCCTGTATCTCCCATTTGTAATGCTGTTTTAGCAGCAGTTTGTAACATTGTAGCAGCACCCGCTCGATCGCCTTGTTGCAATTTTGTTTCAGCTATTTGAGTTTGCCTATATTTTGCTAAAGCTAAAATATGATTTTGTACTTCCGAATTAATTTGAGGCTGATATTTTTGCGTAACATTAGCTTCAACTAATATAGGTTCAGAAAGTAAATCTTCTTTACTTTGAGCAGGGTCATCATAACGAACTTGTAATTGGACGATCGCCTGTTTTCCTTCAGGTAATTGCCCAATATAAAGATTAACTAGAACTACTCTTTCTACATCTTTCATTAAATCTCCCAGTCTGACCATAAAGCGGTCGTTCTCTTTTTGTACGGGCAATTCAATAGTATCTGGTGCAACTTGTGCAATAGGTTTAAGTTCTGCTAATCTAACTCTAGGCATCAGGGATAATCGCAAATAAGAATTAGTAAGTCCCACAGATTGAATCCGGTTAAACAGTCTACCAAATTCCTCTATTGCCTGTTCTGGACGTTGAATATAAGCAAGAGTCCCCCCACCTGCATCAGCTATTTTTTCCAGAACATCTTGATTCCAATCATCACCAAACCCTAGAGAATTTAAAGTCATACTATAGTCAGTAGCCAACTTTGCTAATTTAAGACAACGGTCATTATCCCCATGCTCATTTTCCCCATCAGTTAATATAAAAGCCTGGGAAATAGCATCCTTTTGGCCTTTATCTAACTCTTCTATTCCTAACTTCAAACCCTCATCAATAGCTGTACCACCAGAGGATCTTAATCTGTTAATCTCGCGCTTAATACTACCAGGGTCATTAATAACTTGATTAGAAACAATCACCTTAGCTCTATGGTCAAAAGCCACAACTGAAAGGCGATCGCCCTCCTTCAATTTATCTACAAGTTGTCCTGCTGCTTGTTTTACAGTTTCCAGTGGCCTTCCTTCCATAGAACCACTATGGTCTAAAATCAAACATAGGTTTAGTGGTACAGTTCTTTCTAGCTCATCAGCTAGAGCTGAAATAGATATGGCCAGTTGACGTTGAGATGAAGATTGAGTGGCATCAATATTGGTATCGTTAAGAACCGAATGTAGATTAACTTTCATAGATATACTAGAAATTTTACTACTACTTATTTAAGGATATATACACAAATATAGGGAAAAATTTCGATATGAATACATAAAAATTAGGTTTCTTAATAAAGTTAATGACAGTCGAGTCTAGATATAGACCAAGAAACCCAATCTATGCTAAGTATATTACCTAAAAAACGACAGAAGGCTCCCGGTATAATCTTTAATTTACCGGGAGATGAATGGTGACAACGATAATTGTGGTTTCCGTTGGTCATGCTACCCCAAGGATGCCATAATTATCTACAAATCTTAACAGTTTATCCAGCAGATATTTTAGGTAAACTTAGTTATAATAATCTTATTTTACAAGGAGTTAATCACAACGAGTGCTAGTAATTGAAGCCAAATTAAAAGGCAGTCAAAATCAGTACAAAGTTCTAGATGAAATGATTCTCGCTGGTCAGTTCATCAGAAACAGTTGTTTGCGCTATTGGATGGATAATAAAAACGTCAAGCGTAACGACTTACAAAAACTTTGTGCTGTACTAGCAAAGGATAAAAATTTTCCTTGGGCTAAGAAACTCAACTCTCAAGCCAGACAAGCGTCAGCCGATAGAACATGGCAATCAATACAACGATTTTATCGTAATTGTAGACAGAACTTACCAGGAAAGAAGGGTTATCCAAAATTTCCTTCGGAATGCTGCGCAAACAAAAAATTCACTCGTTCTGTAGAGTACAAAAATACTGGCTATAAACTATCGACTGACAGAAAGAAAATTGAGTTTATAGATGGTTTTAAAGCTGGTGTATTTGAACTATGGACAACCAGGGATTTAGTCTGGTATTCTCAACAACAAATAAGTCGTGTTAGAGTTGTGAGAAGGGAGTCACGGTTATTATTGCCAATTCTTGGTCAACGTAGAGAGAAAAGAAACTCATAACTTTGAGGGTCATTTCAGTTATCAGTTATCAGTTATCAGTTATCAGTGAACCTCCGACTGAAGTCGGAGGCTTGAAATACTGAACTAAATATTTTTTTCATCCCCTTAAAAGGGGAGGCACATACCCTCATTTTTTGGTAATACAGTAGGAATTGATTTAGGTTTAAACGCTTTCTATACTGACAGTAATGGAAATGCTGTTGAAAATCCTAAATATCTGAGAAAGTCAGAAAAACGACTTAATAAACTACAGCGTCGATTATCACGTCGCCATCAACTAGGTAAACCTCAGTCAAATAATTATCACAAAGCCAGAAAGCAACTAGGGCGGGCAAATCTCAAAATCAGTAGACAGCGTAAAGACTATGCAGTAAAGACTGCAAGGGCGTTAATTCAATCTCACGATTTGGTAGTCTAGACGCGGAGCGGCGCGCCGAAGGCAGATTTAAAGATTGCTAACCTAGTTAAAAACCATAATTTAGCTAAGTCTATATCTGATGCTTCGTGGTATCAGTTCACAGAATGGCTTAATTATTACGCTAAATTACATGGAATTGTCTGTGTTTCAGTACCTCCACATTTCACATCTCAAAATTGTTCAAATTGTGGTCAAACAGTTAAGAAATCATTATCAGTGAGGACTCATAAATGTCCCCATTGTGGGTATATTGCTCATAGAGACCACAACGCTGCAAAGAACATTTTGGCAAAGGGATTAGAAATATTAGGAGCGATAGTAAACAGTACCGAGGGGCACGCCTCTTACAGAGGAGCTGCGCTAACGGAAACTGGGGTCAAAAGCCCAAACGCTACGGGAGAGTCCGACCTCTGGAGAGCGTGATAGCAATATTGCGACCTCTAAGTTGTCTTGATGAACGTAGAATCATCAATGATGAGAATCCCGCATCATAATCTTTGATTATGATGCTGGGAGTATGTCAATCAATTAATAATTAATATAATTAATAGTAAGTACGCCATTTTTGCCAAATAATTATGGTGAAATCCACACCTAGACAAAAAAACTTGGTTTTGTTAATGATATTTCAGAGTATTATAACTGAATTAAAAAAAATGGCTAATATCAATCATACCCGCTACAATAACGCTACAACACGCTAACATAATTTAAAGATAGTACAATCAATGTTAGGAATTATCTAATGAACTCACAAATAAAAGCAGTTCAAGCAGGGAGTTACTACGGAGACACCTCTTTTCGTACACCACCCCCTGATTTAGAATCTTTAATGTTAAAAGAACGAATCGTTTATTTAGGGTTACCACTATTTTCATCAGATGAAGTAAAAAGAAATGTAGGCATTGATGTTACTCAATTAATTATTGCTCAACTACTTTATCTACAATTTGATAATCCAGAAAAACCAATTTATTTTTATATCAATTCTACTGGTACTTCTTGGTATACAGGAGACGCAATTGGTTTTGAAACAGAAGCATTTGCTATTTGTGACACCATGAGTTACGTTAAACCACCAATTCATACAATATGTATTGGTCAAGCTATGGGTACAGCAGCAATGATTTTGTCGGCAGGAACAAAAGGATATAGGGCAAGTTTACCTCATGCTACCATAGTTCTTAATCAAGCTAAAACAGGAGCTAGAGGTCAAGCAACAGATATTTCAATTAGGGCAAAAGAAGTTTTAGCTAATAAGACAACTTTTTTAAATATTCTTGCTAGAAATACGGGGCAATCAGTAGAAAAGATTGCAAAAGATACAGATAGAATGCTCTATATGACACCCGAAATAGCTAAAGAATATGGTCTAATAGACCAAGTTTTAGAAAGTAGAAAAGAACTACCAAAACCACTACCCGCTGCTGTTTAAGTTCTCAATAAAATCAAAAAAATTAAAGGTCAAAAAAATTATGCCTATAGGTGTTCCTAGCGTTCCTTATCGTCTTCCTGGCAGTCAGTATGAGAGATGGATAGATATCTACACCCGTCTTGGTCAGGAAAGAATTATCTTTCTCGGTCAAGAAGTTACAGATGGGCTAGCTAATAGAATTGTAGCCTATATGTTGTATCTAGATTCTGATGACCCAAATAAGCCCATTTATCTTTATATTAACTCTCCAGGTGGCTCTGTAACTGCAGGTTTGGCCATATACGATACTATGCAGTATATTAAGGCAGATGTAATTACTATCTGTTTGGGTTTAGCTGCTTCCATGGGTTCTTTTCTATTAGCTGCTGGTACGAAAGGTAAAAGACTAGCTTTGCCCAATTCCAGAATTATGATTCACCAACCAATGGGGGGTACTCGTGGCCAAGCAACAGATATTGAAATAGAAGCTAAGGAAATTTTGCGTGTTAGATCGCAGTTAAATAATATGCTCGTAGAATGTACTGGTCAATCTTTAGAAAAGATAGAAAAAGATACTGATCGAGACTATTTTATGTCTGCTGAAGAAGCAAAAGAGTATGGTTTAATTGACCAAGTAATTGACGAACGTCAAAACTAATAATTATAGCACTACTCAAATAGGGCGCGGACATTTATAAATGCGGATACGACCCCGGGACAATGACAGTCCCAAGCGGTCGGAACCTAGCGTTTTGCTTGGCAACGTATAAAGCGCAGCGGCTCTGCAAAAGCGGGTTTCCTCGCCATGGGAACGCCGACTAAGAGAGGGAACGCGCACCAAGTAGTTCAAAGTAGGTCAAGTATAACTTCTGACTTCTGACTTGCGCGTAGCGCTATAGTAGTAGGGTGAATTAAGTAGGTAGGCAAATATAGATTGAAAAAAAATTTGTCTAAATTCTTGAGAATGCCCAAAATTAATGTGTAATTGATTTTACACAACTACTTAATATTCACCCTACTTTATTTTCTGTAAAAAAGATATGGATATTGGAGATTATTATCGACAATTAGGGTTAAATATAGGAGCTAGTTTAGGAGAAGTTAAGGCTTCTTATCGACGACTAGCACGGCTATATCATCCAGATGTTAACCCCGACCGGCAAGCTAAAGATAAATTTATTGCAGTTACAGAAGCTTACAAAATCTTGTTGAAAATTGCTCCTACTCAAACAGAATTACCATACAATTATACTGTCAAATCAACAAAAAATAATTCAAAACCAGAAACTAAATCTCCACAAACTTCACCCTCAAAGCAAACAAAAGTTAAAGTAACTCGTAAGTCGAATCAACAGAAAAGTAAATCCCACTTATCGGAAGCAGAAAAACAACTGAAGCAAAATTATTATTTACATTTACAGCAATTATTAAAATATAAAAGATATCCTCGAGCGATCGCTCTAGTAGAAGGTTTGGCTCAAAGAATCCCTCAAGATTGGGAAATACGACAATGGCAAGCGATCGCCTATCAACGTTGGGCACGTCACCTCATTGGAGAAGGACAACTGGATAAAGCTAGAAACTATTTAAAGAAAGCACTCAAAACAGATCCCCACAACCGTGCCCTCTGGTCTGAGGTAGAACGTGATTTTCGTCAATTAGAAAAAATTTATTAATTATTTGTATATTCGACCAATCGTTGTATAATGTACCAAGTTTTTTTATTAGATAAAAATATAGGAATATTCGTTTAGTTTGTGACGTTATCCCTCGTTAAGCTAGCGCTATAACTAGGGCTTCTCTCCCTCACGGAAAAGGGCTTCCTGCAATGCTTGCGCAACGCTGCGCGAACAAAGGTTGAGCATCCTCTTAAGCTCCACAGGCTGCAACGATGAGACCCACCGCCGTTTTGTACTGTCCAGTTCTGTACTCACCTAGCTACCTTCAAGATTTTACCGACAAATCGGAAATTACGCTTGACTTCACCAGTTGAACACCAGCTCTCGAGCTGTCTCGGTTCTGCAATTAGGTGCGTATTACCGCTATTCCTGATTAGATTAATTATAGCATAATTCTTGTTACTTTACAGGTCGTGATTCCCCTCCCGTTAAATCAGAGATTATAAAGGGAGAGCCCTCGCGACATTTAGTTAGACATCTCCATAAAAGAGGGAGTAGGGAGTAGGGGGGGGAAAGAATTAATAAATAAGAGTGCAATAATTGATTGGATTTTTTATTATTGGAGATGTCTATTGAGAAAAAGAGAATAGAGAATAGGGTTAAAGGCTTCAAATTTTTTTCTCTGGTGCTAAATTATTTATCTATTTGACTAAAAGAATAGATTTTATTTCTCCTGACTAATGCTTGCCGTACTTCTTTAATCCGACAGTTCCCCTAACTGACTACTAAAAACACCTTAAGTATTTGTAGCAAACATTTATCTTTTATGTGGCGGGTTGAATACTCATGCAATTTTTCTTTCTGCCTTCTGCCTTATTAAAGAAAATGGTATAAAAGCTAATAGATTAAAATATATACTAATATTTTGATTTGCTTTAACAACAGTAATTTCTGTTTAAAATAAAAAAAAATAATCAAAAAAAACTAACAATGACAGATATAAATCAAGATTTCCAAAAAGCTATAAATCTGCAAAAAGAGGGAAAACTAAAAGAAGCAGAGTCAATATATATTGACATACTCAAGTCTGATAGTAATCATGTACCCACCCTAATTAACTTAGGTTTAATAGAGCAAAACCAGGGCAAACTAGATGAAGCAAGTCAATTCTATAAATATGCTTTTTCCATAGAGCCAAACAATATATCTCTACTTTATCTCTTAGCCAAAATTACACAAGAATTAAATCAATTAGACGAAGCTATTATCTATTGGCAAAAATTAGCAGAACTCAAACCAGATTCTGCCCTAGAATTTTATGGAAATATTGGTAATAGTCTAGTTCAACAAGGCAAATTTGATGAAGCACTAAATTACTTTCATCGTGCCTTAGAAATATCGCCCAAAAGTTTTCAAGCTCATCAAGCGATCGGTAATTTATTAATTAGACAAGATAAACTTTTGGAAGCTAAATCAGAATTTAGTCAAGCATTAGAAATTAATCCTAATTATCAAGTAGCTAAAGTTTGGTTAACTTTAGTTGATAAGTTACTCAAAAGAGACAATCTAGTTTCATTCAATTATCAAAACACCCCCATAAAATTTGAAATAACAGGAAAAAATCTAGCAGTAGAAATTGCTCATGTTGGTGGTAATTTTTATGAATTAGCCCAGTTAGAGTCGATCAGACAAAACTTAAAATCATTAAATCCAGTTATAGTTGATATTGGAGCAAATACAGGGAATCATTTAGTCTACTTTGCCAAATTTATTCAGCCAGCAAAAATCATTCCCATAGAATTTCATCCAGAAATTATTGCAGCTTTGAAGAGGCATATATCAATTAACCAAGTCGGCAATATTGACTTATCTAAATTAGGCTACGCTATTGCTAAAAATCGTGGTAAATCTTTCATAAAAGAACATCCTGCTAAAGATTTATTTTTAACAGAAATTGACAATGAAATCATCAATGCTCAAGAATTAGTAGTTTTTCCTTTAGATGAAATAATTACTGAAAAAGTAGACTTCATCAAAATTGATGTACAGGGCAAAGAAATAGATGTTTTGGAAGGAGCAAAAAATTTGATATCTAGCTATCAACCTGATATGTTAGTTGAAGTTGCCAAAAATAATATCAAGGATTTTAGGAAATTTTTAGCAGCAGTAAACTATCAAATAGTTAAAGCATTCGATCATGGAAGATATGTCAACTTCTATCTTAAACATACTTAATTAATGGATAATGGATAATGGATAATTGATAATTACCTCTGGTTAAAACCGTTACGGAATTGAATATAAGGAAATATTATTTCTTTTCTTGGTCGATTGGATATGGCGAGGAGACCTCGCCATCCCACCCTTCGGGAAGCTGCGAAGATCGACCGCTTTTTTCTCCTTAAAAGGGGAGGCTTTAAATCAGAATTATTTAATTATTAATTATTCGGTAAGCATTTAGCTATTAGCGGTCAGCTATTCCTAGGTCATGCTGCGCAAACAGCTTTTGAATGAATGAAATAAAAATTCGTTTAACTTGTACTAAATTTTTACCTATCAATTTAAGCACAAGAAAGATTTGTTTTGAGTTTTTAACTTATATAATTCAAGGGAATGAAGCTGATAGCTGAATGCTTACGGAAGTGTTTAAATGAATATAGACTTTAAGGTCAAAGGAACCTGCTTTTGTCAGATTTTATTATGACTATATTCTAGCTTAATAAGATTCCTTAATATAGGCTTTAAATCAAGTTCAAAAACAATAGCTGATAACTGACGACTATTTGCTTACAAAAATACTCACTAAAGCTTCAATTTGGATTGGCGACAAATATATGTAAATGGAAAGAAGAAACTAATGCCAAACTTAATTATCTGGATCGTAATATTTATAGTCAGCTTATTCGTTCTGATTAAAGCTTCTGACTTCTTTACAGATGCAGCAGAAAAAATAGGTATATCTTTAGGAATTTCTCCTTTTTTAGTAGGGGTAACAATAGTATCAGTAGGAACCTCTTTACCAGAGTTAGTATCATCTATTATCGCTGTATACCAAAACTCCTCTGAAATTGTTTTTGGTAATGTCGTTGGTTCCAATATTGCTAATATTTTCTTGATTATTGGTACTGCATCATTGATAAGTAGTCCTTTAAGGATACAATATGAACTAATTAATGTAGATTTACCACTATTTGTTGGTTCAGCTTTTTTATTAGGTTTAACAGTTTTAGATAATAATTTTTCTAAAAATGAAGCTATTATTTGTATCTTGGGATATGTTATCTATGTTTTATACACTATTAGTAGTGGTAAGGAAGAACAAGAGTTAGAAAAAGATGGAAATAGAAACTCAAAGAAAACTTTACCAACCAAACAAATAGCCATTGTGATTGCTAGTTCATTATTTGTCTTTTTGGGGGCAACCTATACAATTGAATCAGTTACTAAAATTTCTGAAATACTCAATATTGCTAAGGAATTAATTGCTTTAAGTGCAGTTGCCCTTGGTACATCATTGCCAGAGTTAATAGTTACAATTTCTGCTGCTAAAAAAGGGAACCCTGAAATTGCCGTAGGAAATGTCTTAGGTTCTAATATTTTTAACTCATTAGTAGTAATGGGAATACCAAGATTAACAGGCAATTTAGTAATTCCTGAAGATGTTATTGGTGGTGGATTATTGGTTTTATTAGCAGGAACAATTATGTTCTTTTTTGTCACTCAAGATAAACAAGTAACTCGTTGGGAAGGATTAATATTTTTCCTATTCTACGGGTGGTTTATTGGCAATATATTTGGGTTAGTGTGACATCCTCCGAACTCCAATACTTGAATTTGTAATTCCTGGAACAATAGGGAGTAATACCAATTTGAGAAATCTTTGTTACTATTTCTTGAGTAGGGGAATGAGGGAAAAGTAAACACAAGATTAATTAGGACTAACTAGGGTGCTAATTATCAAAAAAGTTATTTTCTGGTATTAATCACTTAATAATTGAAGTTTCACCTAAGTATAGTATTCTTTTTTCAAATTGGTATAATATAAAATCCTTTTATACAGTAATCGCAAAATTACTTCCTCTTAATGGGACTTAAACAAAACAGATTCATAAAATAATCTCATACCATTTCTCAAAAACTTTTCTACATTTTATTTAGCTGGGGACTTAACCCTAAGAGCAAATTGATAAATGTTTGCTACAAATAGCTAGGATATTTCTTAGGAGTCAACTTACCCCTACTGCTCCCAGGAGAGGAAGTCAGGAGTCAGGTAGGGGAGTCGTCGGATTGGCGACGTACAGAATGAATGGCTTCAATACCATTTTTTAGGTCGGAAATCATCCTTTTTGTCAAAGGGTATATCCTATAAAGTCTTTTTATTCCTCTTACTGGCGCGTCAAGCTTGAAATAGTGTTTTAGGAAAATTCTCCAAACCTTGTCATAGCAAGAATTATACTAAAAAATTTAATACATCATTTTCAGCTTGACGCGCCATTACTATTCGTAACATTCTTTTTTTTAATTGGTATAATATCATTTCTCAAAAACTTTTCTACATTTTCTTGAGCAGGGGACCCACCCCTCGCCCCTCCTGGGAGGGGAAGGGGAAGTGGTGGAGTGGGGGAGTGGGGGAGAAGCAAACACAAGAATAATTAACATGAACTTAGGTGAAATTATTAAAAAAGTGATTTTACTTGTGCTAATTAGTTAAGAACTGAAGTCTTGTCCAAGTATAGAATAATGCATGGGACTTGGTATAACCCCTCCCAGGAGCGGTAGTTGGGGGAGTCGGAGAAAATTAAACATAAGAATAATTAACATTAACTGGGTTGCTAATTGGCAAAAAAGTTATTCGACCGACGTTAATTACTTAATACTTGAAGTTTTACCTCAGTATAGGATTAATCCATGGGAACTGATATCAAATATATATAGGCACAGGGTTTCACGTCAAAGAGGTATAATATCATGTCCGAAGGCAATCGTTTGTGTAAAAGTTGGCATGGATATTTGCAGGAAATTTAAGTTTTTTTCTTGCCTTCCGGAGCTGTTGCCTATTTACTATACAAGACCGATGCTACCGGACATGATATAAATCCTTAACTGTCAGGGTTTTCCTAGGTCATGCTGCGCAAACAGTCATTTTTATCCCATCGACGTAATTCCCTTATCTAGACCGAATTTTCCTGCGGAATGCTGCGCAAACAGTCATTTTTTGGTGGAAAAAATGTCTAAGTACCATTAATACAGATTTTCTACTGAATAGGAATTTAAAAATTCATGCTATTCAAATTCTTTCTTTCTCCTGATATAGAATCCAGTTATACAGTGTATGTTCATAATTCTATAATTACTTCAATATTCAATCTCCCCACCTCCCCATCTCCCCACCCCCCCATCTCTACCAACTATATAATAAGTATTCAACCGAATTTGATATAACTCCTAACTCCTCAGCGAATAGCTAGTCTGAGCCAGAATATCGTAGAACCAATTTTCCATACGATTTCCATAAACTTGAATAGAATATTCAGCTTCCGCTTGTTGCCGACAAGCTAAACGATCAAGTTTGTCAAGATTGTTAATTGCTTTTACCAATTCCACTAGATTACCAGACTCAACTAGCCAACCTGTTTGGCCGTGACGCACAATTTCAGCAGGGCCTCCCTTATTATAGGTAATTACAGGCACACCACAAGCTAATGATTGAATGGCAGTCATGCCAAATGCTTCACTCCATCGATGGGTCATTAAGTACCCTCGACTGCGCCGCAGTACTAACTGCATTTCCTTAACTGGGAGAAAACCCAAATATTCTACTGGCGCATCAGGATAATTTTGCTGGATACTCTCCCAGTAAGACTTATCCTGAAGCAAACCCATTATTTTCAAGGGAATACCAGTATTTTTTGTCGCCTCAACAGCATCTTCCAATCCTTTTTCAGGAGAAATACGCGCTACCCAAACCAAGTAATTATCTGGTTTATCGCAGTATTGGTAGTCTTTTAAGTCAATACCATTTCCCACAATTCGACATCTACTAGCAAATGGGAAAGTTTCTGCCTGAGTTTTTGTGTGAACAGCAATAGTACCAGGAAAACTAATACTGGTTTTTTCTATAATCTCATCCATTGCCTTTGACAGAGAACCCATACTTACCAGATGGGCAATAGGGACATTCAAAAATAGAGATAAATAAAAGGGAAGCCAGTCATAAGCAAAGTTAACAATCAAATCGTAATTATTTTGCTCTTTTCCAATAAACTCCCACATTCTGGTAAGCACAGATTTAGGGATTATTGAAATGGGAGTATCACGATTTAATTGCTGAATACTAACTTGCAGCTCTCCGGTAATTTCAATAATGGGACAATCTACTTTAGTTATAGAACCCTGTGGCGCAACTATATCTACCTTGTGTCCTCTGAGAATCATTTCTTGGGCAATATTTTGTAATGTGAATTCGACTCCACCTCCAGTACCTGAACCAATAGCTCCCACAGGTGTAGAAGCAAATAATAATCGTAAGGGGTTAGCTTGAGTAGCTGCCATTTTTTTTGCCTAAATTATCAAAGGGAACATAAAACCTACATTCCGCACAACAAAATGTAGTATAGAATCAGGAGTCAGGAGACAGGAGACAGGAGACAGAATTTTAGAAGAAAATCATAGCTGCCGTGATTGAGTCATTAATCAAGCAAGTATTTATGCGTAAATTTTTTACTCAGAATTTGATCGACGAAAAAAGTAATTGAGATGATTTGCATAGTATAAATACTTACAAAGCTACGGATTTACATACTACTTTTAATGCTGCAAAATGACGTGCGGAATGTGGGATAAAACAGACAAGAAAATCATTGAGCAACATTAGAGTCTGAGTCAAATTAGAACAAATCCAGGTTATATGAAGCTCTCAATATATTAAATTATCCCGATTCCTTTAGATATTAAGGAATATTTTATAGATAGATACTTCTTTAAATACTTCACAATTTTTGATAACATCTGGTTGTGATTAAATGGGGGTGAAATACTTCTAAAAAATGCGATTGTAGCGTTTGAAAAAAATATTTCACAATGGCTGTATCATCTAAATGAAAAGGATATTCGTTGCCAAAACCCTTAGAAAAATACCAATTAATTAGTAATTTTCCATCAGAACTCAGAAGTTTATGAAACTCAATTAACTGTGATATTGGGTCTGGTAAATGTTCCATGACATCAAAACACATAATTGTGTCAAATGAGTTATCAATTTCCAATTTTGATGTGACTTGAATTTTGTCAGATAACCCTAATTTTTCGGAGCGCTCCAGAACAAAATTGCAGTTAATCGGATTTACATCTAAGTACTGAACTTCGGTAACATTTGGACACAAAGCAGCCGCAAAGGAATGTGTTCCAATCCCCCCACCAAAATCCAAAACCCGACCTTTAGCAAAATCAGCAATTAAATGTAGCATATTACCGATATAATCACAGCTTTTTAAATGCCACGCTGCTAACTCTAAGATATAGGTTGCTCCGACTTGGTCTCGATAAAATTCGATTGCCATTTCCCAATCAAAGTTTTGTCCCAACTTAGTCATAGCTTGATTACTTTCCTGAATTCGAGTCTCAAGGGTATGTCGATCTATCTGCAAAAACTCCTGGATGTGGTTTTTCAGATCGAAAGAATTGTCCCAATAAGCTTTGAGAAACTCAGGTTTAGCTGCAGTTAACATAGAAAATGACTCCTGAATTTTGTAAACTTCATGTTGCCGTTCTTAGAGATATATGATAATCTATAGTTATCTGTTCTATTCTTGCTTCTACCTGGCAACGTCGGCGTTATCCAGTCCACAAGCTGACACGGACTTCGCGGAACGCGGAGCGTAGCTCTTACTGCCCCCCATAGCTAAATTTAACGCTGCATTTCCTACGGAATGCTTCCCTACGGGATGCTACGCAAACGCAAACAAGTCTTGATCGCAGCTAAAATTGCAGTGTTCGCAATTGAACAAACGATTCTGTTTTGATCTTGAAACTAATGAACCAGCGGTTAGCTTTTCTACTAATAGTTACAGACGACAGATTGACATTATCTGGCAATATTTCAAAAGTTTTAACCCATTCAATTCTAGGTAATTTTATCTGACCCACCTCTCTTGCTCCCCTCCCAGGAGGGGATGGGGGTGGGTATTGAACCATCTAAAGTGTTTGCGTAGCATGACCTAGGAAAACTATCATCTTTGCCTTTTTTCTTTAATTTAGGCTAACCAGAGACTTTCTTAAAGTAACGCTTTCAAGATGATGACAAATATCTCAAAGCATATTGAGGTGCTGTTTTAGACACTTTATAGTACCAATAGTTTTGAGGTTTAACCATTGCTACCAAAAGCAAAGGCCAAGTCAATAGCAGTAGGAAATTTAATTTTGCTATCAGGATTAATAGAATTGTGATTAAGGATGTTTCTCGTCAGCCATAATCCCCAATTACAGGCATGACGAGCCACACCAGCCTGTTTGGCCAGTAATGTTTTTTGTTGATTTGTGGGTTTCAACTCAGTTTTGAATCCTAGTAACATAAAACAGATAATCGGAGATTATTATAGATAATATCAGATTATAGGTAACAGTTACAAGTCCTTATCAACTCAATGACTAATCAGATAGTGATTAAGTTGAGTAGCTGCCATCTTTTTATCTCTCTTTTTGCCCCATATTTGCATGGACTATTGCACCATTAATAACTGGGTTAGTAGCTGCAAAATAAATGGTTTGTGCAATCTCTGAAGCTTCGATTAAACGATTTTGAGCATTCATAGTTTTTATCTGCTCAATAATTGTCTCATCATGATTAAGATGATTTCGTAACATTGGGGTATCGGTAAAACCAGGACAAACACAAGCTGTATGAATACCTCGATCTATTAAATCCTGACAAGTGGCTCGCATTAACCCCACTGCTGCGTGTTTAGAAGTGACATAACTAAAGGCACCAGGCACAGCCTTTTCTGATAGAGTGGAACCCACATAAATAATAGCAGACCCCTTTGACATTTTTGGCATAACTATCTGATTCAATATAGTTGGAGCAACTACGTTAATTTCCAGAATATCTCGTAAATTATTGGCTTGAATATTTTCTACATTATCCTTATCTAACCGAGCAGCATTGTGAACTAAAATCACTGTTTCAGAATTTTCTAATTGAGGCGGTAACTCTTTGTTCAAATTTTCCTCAAAACCTTTTGCAGCTAAATCTACCTGAATATTAACTACATCTTTCAACGGACATAAATTTCTAGAAAGGTTAATAACCTGAAATTCCTTTTCCAGAAATAGTTTAGCTATTGCCAATCCTATGCCACTACTTCCACCAGTTATAACCAAATATTTTTTGCTCATTTTTTACTCCAAAAACTGCTACCTGACTGACCAGGACCAGAGAATATTTTAACTTCTATTGTGTGAATAAGATGCTCTTGATTTTCTTGTACATAAACAAGTAATTTTTGCAAAAACCAATGAGAAAGCTCCTCTACAGTAATATTTCGCACCGGAAGTAACTTTACATCTCGTTTAAGAAATGGTATTTTCTCTTTGCCACCATTGAACAAAGCATAGATATATTCATCGAATTCTTCTATTTTGAGATAAGGATTTTTTAATGGTAGTAGAAAAACTTCATCAAGAAACTGACAAATATTAAGGATAATTTCTTTGTAAATACCATAGTCAAAGGTCATGCCATTATTTGTCACTTCAGCCTCGAACATGACATAAACTGAAAAACTGTGGCCGTGTAGGTTTTCCCGTTCACTCTCGGAAAATATAGTGAAATGACCAGCCGAAAAGTTCATTGCTTGTTTGAATAGTTCAATTTTAGTCAGTTGATTGTTCATACAAAATTTAATAGGAAATTACACTAAGTTTAATTTAGCCAAATTACATAGTCATGGGAGAATCAACATAAATATTTGGTTCTTGCAGATAAAATTCTATGCCCAAATTTTTCAATTCCTTAGAAATACTCTGATTTGCAACTTCCAAAAGTCGCTTTCTTAGCTGAATAGAATTTTCACTTGAACCTAAAATAAAGAATGTTACCCTAGCGCGACTTTGATCGATAGTATCATGGTCAAATACTGCTATTTTTGTGCTACCTGGGTCAATACCAAATACTGAATCTGTACTATTTTTAACCACTTGCTGAACTAGAGCTTTTTCTCGTTCTATCAGTTTTTTAGTAAAGTCTAAATATAATAAGACCATCACTTTTTTACCACGGGTAATATTCTCAATTCCTGCATTGGCTAATTGGTTATTAGGAACAATATATAGTGTACCCGTGGCGGCTTTCCTGATTTTTGTAGAGCGCAAACCAATAGATTCTACTCTGCCATACATCTCACCTTCTCCTAATGAGCAACGAATATAATCTCCAGGGATAAAAGGACGGTCTAAATATAATACAACAGTACCAAATAATTGCTCCAAAGTTTTGGAAGCAGCAAAACTAATAGCTACACCACCAATAGATACTCCAGCTAACAAACCTGTCAATGGAAATCTTTGACTTTGAGCATAACCTATTGCGGCAATAAATCCGATTGCTACATTTACTATTGTCTCAAATACTAACAGCAATTCATCAGCTTCTAAGCCAGATTTACGAATAATTTCAATGCCATATATCCTGAGTAACTGCTGAAATAAACGGGAAGCTAACCAAGCAATGCCAATAACTACCGCAAGAACTATTAAAGGATTAAAGAAACTGTATAAAGCATTATACTCTTTCAACCAAACTGAGGATAGAGAAATTAATATAAATGTTCCTGCAACTTGGAAAGGTTTTGTAAGTGGACTAATAAAGTTATTAGTAATTTCTTTGCCTAAATTCGGCATAAATCTATTAATCGTTAGTTGTACTATCCCTGGCGTATATTTTCCTATCAATAACGCTCCCAAGGCAAATATCAAAAAAATTAGATAGTGAGGAATGCTAGAACCTTCCAAAAAAATATATAGCTGATTTACCTTGTTAATTATATTTGAGAAAAACATAGAAAATCAAACTGTAATTGGTGAATCAACATAGATACTTGGTTGCTCAATATCAAAACCAATACCATATTCTTTAAGTTTCAAAGTAATTCTTTGACTAGCATTATCCAACATTTGACGACGTAAATTCATAGATACTTTACCAGAACCCAGGATAAAAAATGTAATCTGGGCTTGAGTTATATCTTGTAAGTTAGAATTCTGTGAATTTTTAAAGGTAATATCAGTATTACGAGGCTCGATGCCAAATACATCACTGGTACTTGCTAAGATTACTTGACGTATTAATGCTTGTTCTTCAATATCTACCTGACGATAAAAAGTTAAGTATAGAATAGATATAACTTTCTTGGCTGCGGTAAAGTTTTCAATATTTACCTGTGTCAGAGAATTATTAGGAATAATAATTAATGTACCTTTACCAGAAGAACGGATTTTAGTAGAGCGTAAACCAATTGATTCTACCCTACCAAAAGTACCATCTGGGAGACCAATATAATCATCTACTACAAAAGGTCTATCTACATAAAGTACGATACCACCAAGTAATTGACTTAAAGTATTTTGAGCAGCAAAAGCAACTGCTACACCTCCTACTCCTAGACTAGCAATAATACCAAATACATTCACTTGGTGAGTCTGGGCAAAAATTATCAGACCTAATACAATAATGATAAAGTTAGCAATAAACTTACCAACTATAAATAACTCACTATTAGCTTTCCGGCCGCTTCTAAATGCTGCTTCTATTAGATAAACATCAAAAAATTGTTTAGCAAATTGAAAACCTAACCAAGTAGTAGTAATAGTTAAGATTAAACTGAGAGTAATTTCTATAATATATACCTGAGAATATGGTGTAACAGCCAGAAGAGTTATCTCAGATATGGCTATGGCAATTACTACTCCAATTAGTGATTTATTTGGAGATATGATGATTTTATATGCTTCGGAAATTTCTGTAGATATAATCCTCTCTATTAATTCAGGCAGTTTGCGAATTCCTATAACTGCGACTATTCCTATGACTGCTATGGCAAGTATTTGCAGGATTGTACTAATATCTATTACTATTTGTTCAGGAATTTGAATAGTTTCGGTCATCAACAATCTTTATTTGAAAATTATTTTCTGAATTTGATTTAATTTTGATCTTTTAGTTTAATTTTTTATTATACTCTAAAATGTTTAAAATGTTGATTTATACTAAATTCGGTTATGATAAGCTACTTATATAAATAATCGCCAAATCCTCTTTAATCAAAGAATTTAATTTCTTTGAACATGGTCTAAGTAAACTTGAATGTATCACCCAGCTTACTTGAACAGCTACAATCCTTGTCTGTTTAAATTTAAGTTTTATCGAGGTTAAAACAGTGCATCACTCACTGATTTGAACCCGTTTATATCCTTTTTATGTATAACTTGAAAAGACTTGATTCAAGTAATTTACGAGGAAAGAGGATTTAGTCTGAGAAAATAGCGATCGCCTAAATTATATTATTGATTAGACCTAGGTGTGAAAAAGATATAGATTTTTTGCAGGAGTAGGCAACAGGCAACAGCTCCGGAAGGCAACAGGTCATTTCAGTTATCAGTTATCAGTTATCAGTTATCAGTACCTCTTGCTTTAGCTAGAGGCTTGAAATCTGAAATATTCTCTTTTTTTATCCCCTTAAAAGGGGAGGCGCATACCCAGAATTTTTCGGTAAGATCTTTTTACGCGCAAAGGCACTAAAAAGGATTTTTTAGGGTAAACTTTTTTTTCTTTAGCTTATCTAATTAAAAGATTTATTTATTTTCCAGCAGATGTCTATTAATTAATTAATTAAATTAATTAAAAAGTTGGCGATCGTGTCAGAGGTGCTGAACACTATCGCTTTTAACTTCATATTATTTTTACTCAGGAAACTCAGGAATTACCCATTTAGGAGGAGCCATTCTTTTCTTCTTCACTGCTTCTTCAGCTATTTCCAACATTTTATCTAAGGGAGTATCATCAATAAACTTTGATGTTTCTTTTACATATTGCTTATGAGGGCATTTGTCACCCAAAACACATCCATTAACACAAGCTTCTACACAATTTACAGTATTTTCCATCCTATTTTCCTCTGGTAGTTTAGTAATTTTATAGCAGATAACTTTTTCTAATTATCCACTTCAGCAGTCATCATTTGACTTTCAATATTATCATAAGCTATATTCTATCTCAATAGCTTTTTGTGGTTTGCTCTGATAGTTCAATTCATATTAACAAAAGGTACTTTTTGAACCTCTCTTCCAACCCTTCAACTCCCACTACCTTACTGAAAAATCGTGGTCTAAAACCTCCCCTTTTAAGGGAATAAAAAGCGGTCGATATTCGGAGCTTCCCGTAAGGTGGGATGGCGAAGTCTCCGAGTCATATCCAATCGACCAAGAGAAAAAAGAATTCCGTATTTTCGTAGCCTCCTTATTGCAGAGGTACTGATAACTGATAACTGATAACTGATAACTGAAATGACTTTCATAGCCAAAAAATTGAACGATGCGGTTGACATCAAGCTCCGCGAAGGCCGGATATACTGTTAAATTGACGAAGGATTATTTCTCTCCATTAAAAAATATGTATTCATCCTTCCTTTTCCCTTAATCATAATAGTTCCCCTGGGATTTAATATATATTTTTCTTTTAAATAATTAGAAGTTTTCTCTGTTACTTGAATAGCATTAGGTACACCGTGAGATTCCATCCGACTTGCAGTATTAACAGCATCACCCCAAAGGTCATAAATAAATTTTTTTCTACCAATAACACCTGCAATAACAGGACCAGTATTAATGCCAATTCTAATACTAAGCTGCATATTATTTTTTTGATTAAAATCAACAATTGCCTGCTGCATATCCAGAGCCATTTCAGCAATGGCTTCAGCATGATCTTGTCTTGGATTTGGTAAACCTCCAACTACCATATAAGCATCTCCAATAGTTTTAATTTTTTCCAAACAATATTTATCAGTCAATTCATCAAAACAAGAAAATATTTCATTCAGTAAATTAACTAACTGTGTAGGAGGAATATTTTCTGATAACTGAGTAAAACCTACTAAATCAGCAAACAAAATAGTTACTTCTGCAAAATTTTCAGCAATATTATCCTGTTCTTCCTTTAATTTTTCTGCAATCGGTTTAGGCAAAATATTTAACAACAATCGTTCCGATTTTTTTTGTTCAGCAGATAATACTTTTTCTGTTTGCTTACGTTGCTCAATTTCTCTAGAAACTCGATCAAACATTTGATTAAAAGCCACCATTACCTCTCCTAATTCATCTTGCCGTTGAACAGAAAGAGAATAAAATTTAATCCCATTACCATTTTTACTCAAAGCTTCTCCAGCAGCAATTAAATCATCTCTTAACCTCAAAATTGGAGAAATTAAACACACTCCTAAAACTAGCATCGTCACCAAAGTAACAAAAAGAGATATGACAATTACAAGAAGTGCAATTCTGCCAATAAAAGCATATAACTTTGGCTGGATATTAGAAGTATCATGGCGGGCAATTAATGTATAATTGATTCCTAAATAATCTGCTGATAATGCCACATCATATCGTTTACCATCTCGACTTCTAACACGCAAAATATCTTTGTTTTTGAGGTCATCAAAGTCTATATCGGGAGCTTCACCAATAGTTTCTATTAACTTTCCCTGAGAATCATAAATTGTAACTCCCAAAACTACAGAGTCTTGCGTTAATGTTTTGACTTTTGCCTGAAACATACCATTAGACTTCATACTGGTTTGAGTTAAACGCACAATAGAATTAAAAATCGCTCCAGAAACATCTTCTAGTTGGCGAAGAAGTTCATCTTCCCGACGCTTATAAGATGGAATTAAAATTACAGCCTCAATTACTAAAATACTGGCAAATATCCACAATACTATTTTTCTAGATAAACGCGCTCTAAAAAAACAAAATAGTCCGGAAAATTTAATAAACATATACAATTTATTTTTTGATAAATTTACTAATAGCTTGTACGACTAACCCTGAAATGAAAAATTAAAATATAATCAATATATCTGTTATAGCACTACAGAAAAAGTTCCGAATATTGTAGAAATTTTATATTGTAGAAATTACCTTTTTTATCAACTATAGCAATTCCAAATGATTTGTAAAAACTCTAAGGATATATAAAAACTCTGAAACTTTTACCGAAAAATCGTGGTCTAAAGGACTCCCTTTTAAGGCAGGGTCAATTTATTGTCACCAGATAAAAAAGGAGGGGGTGGGGAGTGTGGGGAGTATGCGAAGCACAGGATCTAAACAAAATATAGGGTTGTAAATATTCTCTGACGACAAAGAATTAGCCCTACTCTTTTAAGGGGATAAAAAGCGGTCGATCTTTGGAGCTTCCTGTAGGATTGAATGGCGAGGAGACCTCGCTATATCCAATAGACAAAGAGAAAAGAGAATTCCGTATTTTCGTAGCCTCCTTATTGCGGAGGTACTGATAACTGAAATAACCCCTGTTGCATTTTAGGAGTTTTAATTTAGGTGGAGTATAATAAAAGTTATACGTAAATATAGTCATATATAGTCAAATAATGTCAAATATCTTCGTTGATTTGTGCAAAAGAGCGCCTTTATATTTGACAAAATTTAATCACTCCAAGGCAATATGTTTAATAGTATAATGAAATTGGCACGCTTAGTTCCAGACTAAATAATCATCAAAATTCCTAAATTATCGAATCCTAATATAATTTTAACCCCTTGATTTATGAAATTAGTTGAGAGACATATTATTCAAAAAAATCATCGGTTTTATGATGAAATTGACCGACTATGTTTCTTGTCGAAAAATCTTTATAACTATGGCAATTATTTAGTTCGTCAATCTTTCATATTTGAAAATAATTATCGTCACTATTACGACCTGCAAAAAACACTCTCTACTCAATCAGATTATCAAGCAATACCAGCTAAAGTCTCTCAACAAATCTTGATGATACTAGATAGAAACACCGAAAAGCTTTTTAGCAGCAAACGAAGTTTATCTAAAGAACCCATCAAAGTTTAAATCTCGTCCTCGTCTTCCTGGATATAAAAATAAAATAACGGGAAGAAATATTGTGGTTTATACCACACAAGCCATCAGCAAGAGACAATTAAAACAAGGAATTATTAATCCTAGTAAAACAGGAATTTATCTAAAAACATTAGTACCTACTTCACAAATAAAACAAGTTCGTCTCGTCCCTAGACTTAACCATTATATAATTGAGGTCATTTATGAGAAATGTGAAAAACAATACGAGCTAGAGAAAAATCGTTGGGCAAGTATTGATATAGGATTAAACAACTTAGCTACATTAACTTTTAATCAAGCCGGAATCAAACCGCTCTTGATCAATGGCAGACCGTTAAAATCTATCAATCAATACTACAACAAAGTTAAGAGTTCTTTACAATCTCAACTCAAAGAAAATCAATGGAGTAAGAGGCTGAAAAAGCTTTGCAATAAAAGAGAATTTAAAATCAACGATTATCTTCATAAATCATCTCGTTTAATTATTAATACTCTAATTAATCAGAAAATAGGAACATTGATAATAGGGCACAATGAAGAGTGGAAGCAGAAGATAAATTTAGGGAAAAGAAATAATCAAAACTTTGTATATGTTCCCTATAACAAGTTAATTGAAATGTTATCTTATAAAGCCAAGATGGTAGGAATAGATGTAATGATTACAGAAGAGTCTTATACCTCAAAAGCGAGTTTTATAGATAATGATTTGATTCCTGTTTACAAGGAAGGTGAGAAAAATCAAGTCACCTTTTCAGGAAAAAGAGTAAAAAGAGGCTTGTATCGTACCGCCAGCAAAAAATTAATTAATGCTGATGTCAACGGTTCTCTGAACATTATGAGAAAAGCAGTCCCAAATGCATTTGACTATGGGATAGAGGAGCCAGTGCGTTGGGCGGGTCCCCCGACTTAAAGCAACTGGCGTGGTGTTGTAGTTCACCCAGTCAGGGTAACTCCTGCAAAATAAGGATGTGTCATATTTGACTATATTTTTATGAACTATATAGACTCTAATACTACTTCTCTATTAAGCTACCCTGAATCAAAGATGATAATTGTCAGTTTAATAATAAGTACCTGTGAAAAAATTGTTTAATATTTGTAAGTAGGGAGTAGAGATTAAATCAATTAAAAATTAACAGTTAACAGTTAGTCTTCTAGATTGGAATTGTTTTAACAAGTATAACAGAAGGAAGAAATAAGAAGGAAAAATTTTAAGCTTTTAATCTGTTCTAATCTAATACCAATTTGATAAATGTTTGTTACAAATTGCAGAAGAAAGAAAGAAGGAAGAGAAAAGAAGGAAGAAAGGATAAATTTTGAAAAAAAGGGGGAAACGATATAAATTACTATCTAAAATGAACTGAATTAGCTATTTTTCAGCATATCCAATCAAGGTCTACTTTTTTGTAGCATTCTTTTTTTAAATTGGTATAAAACCCGAGAATTTTATACTTTATCTACTTTGAAAATTTTGAAAATGTTGTAAATTTAGGTTTTTGTTATACTAAATCTTTCTTGCTTGTATAGATTATTTTTATTTATGAAGTGAAGAAGTGGAAAACAGAGAAAAATTATAACTCTACTTTGAGAAGCTAGGCTTAATATAATTAGGTTTTTACTATAAAATCAAAAATCAAACTCGTTCAAATGCTCAGAAATCAAAGTAATACTCAGAATAATGGAATTGATAATAGTTGTAGGGGAATTCAAACTCTGTTTAATGGATGCACCGTAGGTAACGCTTAGATATGAAACTAATGGTAGAGAAGGTAGACACAATTAATATTTCCCTACTCCCAACTTCTCTACACAAAAAGTGGATAATTTACTAGATATCAATTTTAAAGAAACCTAAAATTACCCATAAATGTTGATAATTTAACTGCGGCCTAACTTGCTATTCCTTTGCTAAGTAACTCATAAAGAAAAGAGTTAATAAAAGTTAGTCCTAAAGAACCAATTAACGCACTCCAAAGTCCCCAACGTAGTCGAAATCCACTTACTAGCCAAGCAGCTAAACCAAAGATAATAAGATTAACAACTAGAGTAACTAAACCAGGAACAAGTATGTTAGCTGGCAGAGCTAAAGTATTCAAAACTGGACGTATAACTACATTCAAAAGACCAAAAATCGCCGAAGAAGTTAACGCAATATTAAAATTATCTATTTCTACCCCAGTAGGCAACTTAGAAATAATAAATAAACTAACAGCAGTAATCAACCACAGAACAATCAGTCTAACAATCTCTTCAGTACCCATTTTTTTTTCTCCTTAAATTAATAAAAATCTAAACATTAAATCGGAAGAGCAAAACATCTCCTTCCTTCACAACATAATCCTTACCTTCACTCCTCATCAGACCCTTTTCTTTAGCAGCACTCATCGAACCAGTAGCTACTAAATCATTATAAGAAATTGTTTCTGCTCGAATAAAACCACGTTCAAAATCAGTATGAATTACACCAGCAGCTTGAGGAGCTAACATTCCAGCTTGAATTGTCCAAGCCTTAGTTTCTTTCTCTCCAGTAGTAAAATAAGTGCGCAATCCCAATAATTCATAAGTTGCTTTAATTAGAGATTTCAACCCACCTTCTTCTACTCCTAAAGATTCTAAATAATCAGCTCTTTCTTCCTCCGGTAACTCAATTAATTCTGATTCTACCTGAGCTGAAATTATCACAACTTGAGCATTTTCCACCGCAGCAATATTGCGGACTTTTTCAACCCAGTCATTTCCACTAGCTAAATCATCCTCAGATACATTAGCAGCATAAATTATCGGCTTAGAAGTTAACAGATTTAAAGGCTTAATTAAAAAAGATTCATCTTCATTTAAGTCAGCCATTCTCACCGACTTACCTTCATTTAAAATCCCCTCTAATTTTGTCAAAACTTCTAACTCTGCCTGAGCATCTTTACTGGTACGAGCTTGTTTTTTAGTCCGTTCAATTCTGCGTTCAACTTGAGCTAAATCCGACAAAGCCAACTCTAAATTAATTACCTCAATATCTCGCACTGGATCGACAGAACCAGAAACATGAATAATATCCTCACTATCAAAACAACGGACTACTTGAACAATTGCATCAACCTCTCGAATATTAGACAAAAATTGATTCCCTAATCCCTCTCCTTTACTAGCACCTTTTACCAAACCAGCAATATCAACAAACTCAATTCTAGTAGGAACAGTTTGGGCAGAATTAGAAATTTTAGTCAGCACATTTAACCGCTCATCTGGCACCGACACCACACCAACATTGGGTTCAATTGTGCAAAATGGAAAGTTAGCAGCTTCCGCTTTAGCATTAGCAACCAAAGCATTAAATAAGGTAGATTTTCCGACGTTGGGTAGTCCGACAATTCCAGCTCTGAGCATAAATTTAAGTCAAAAGTAAAAAATCAAAAGTAAAAAGTTCAAGAAATTACAGTTTGTATTTATATCCGAATTACCATACAACTGCTTTATCTAGTTAGGATAGCAGAAGGAAAGAAGAATCTTGATTTCTTAGCTAAGTCCTAATCAAAATTCAAAATTAAAAAATGGACTTTCCTTTTCAGGTCATTCCACAATTGACACTCCCCGCTAATCGCGAGACGGGGATTCTTGGCTCAACGACTCGCCATCACCTAGCAGGATTTCTCCAACTAAGCCAGAGGGCGTGTCTCCCCAAGCGTAAGTTCCGGTATGCCCTACCGTACATAGCGCTTTTTGTAGGATGTTTCTTGCAGCATTCACATCTCTATCTGCCTCATACCCACAATGAGGGCAAACATGAGTTCTCACAGATAGAGACTTTTTGACAACTTCCCCACAGTTAGAACAGTTCTGACTTGTATAGTTAGGTGGTACCGCTACTGTAGCCTTCCCATACTTAAAACCAAAATACTCTAACCAACCACGGAAAGTTGACCAGGCAACATCACTGATTGATTTAGCTAGTCTTCGATTTCTTACCATGCCTTTTACATTTAAGTCTTCATAAGCCACCAAGTCGTTAGAATGGATTACGCAATATGCTACTCTCTTAGCGTATTCTTTACGTTGCCTACTTATTCTCAAATGCTTCCGTGCATATCTATTTCTAGCTTTATGGTAGTTGTTTGACTGCGGTTTAGCTCCTTTCTTGTACTTCTTAGATTTTTGACGATTTGCTCTATTTAACTGCTTTTCAGACTTTCTATAAAACTGAGGGTTTTCTATAGTCTTGCCATTACTATCAGCCAAGAAATATTTAATTCCTACATCTAAACCTACTGCTTTTCCTGTTGGTTGAGACTCAATTTTTAAATCTATTTGAATAGCAAATTGAGCATAATAACCATCAGCACGTTTAACTAACCTTACTCGTTTTATTTGGTTGAGTTGATAGTAGTTTAAATCGTAAGTACCTTTCAATTTTAAAGTACCTATATTTTTCTTGTCTGAAAAAGTAATTGCTTTTCTGTTTGATGACAATTTCCAACCAGAAGTTTTATATTCTACAGAACGACAATGTTTTTTAAATTTAGGATAACCCTTTTTACCTTTGACTTTTTTCTTGCAGTTATCGTAAAATCTAGATATAGAAGACCAAGCTCTTTCCGCAGCCGATTGTCGAGCCATTGAATTGAGTTCGTTAGCAAATTTAAACTCTTTAGCCAATACTTTACAATGTTTATTGAGGTCATATTTGCTCACCTTTTTGTTGTCCATCCAATATCTCAAGCATTTATTTTGAATAAACTGAGATGTCCTAATAGCCTCATCTATTGCTTTATATTGCTGTGGTTTAGCTTTGACTTTAAACTCGTAAATTATCATTTTGGCTCGACCTACCTTTTTATTTTTATGCCGTACATAATAGCATAATTTATGAACGAAAATGTCAAGAGAAAATCAGATATTTTCTACAGGTGAGTGAAGTCCCACGTTTTGCTGACGTATAAATTCGTTAACGCTGCATGACATGAAACGCTCTTCATCCATGGGCTGAAGCGATATGGTTTTCAAGAAAAGCGAACTCCTGTTATTATCTAATATCTAAACTTAAACTACAAAGAACGACAGATGAATGATGCTGTGAAAAATCAAGCCCTTGTAGATGCTTTGGTAAATCTTCCGGAGGACGCAAGTGAACCGGAAGTTAGTAATATTTTTGCATCTAAATTATTTAATTTTTTAGGTTTTGAAGAAAATGAAAGAGTACCTGAATTTTCTACAGGAACTGGTACTCAAGCGGTCGATCATGCTCTACGTCAGAATAGAGAAAATGACATATTTAATCAAACCAGAACTAATCCAGATGTGCTTGTAGAATTGAAAGCTCGGAATATTAATTTAGCTGCTGGTTCAAAAGGATATAAAGAGATTTATAAACAAATAAAACGGTATTTATTAGGAGAAAATTGTAGATCGGCGAAGTGGGGAATAATTAGCAATGCTAATCACATCCAATTATTTAGAAAGCATGGAAAAGTTATCCATCCGGTGACAGTTTGTCTGGAAATTAATTCAGAAAATATTATCAATATCGCTACATTAATTAAAGAAAAAATTGATAAACCACGAAAAGTATTAACAGTAGCAGTTTATAACGATAAAGGCGGGGTAGGAAAAACTACAACTATAGTTAATACCGCAGCCACCCTATCACTCCCACCGTATCACAAAAAAGTTTTGGTTGTTGATTTTGATCCGAATCAAAGAGACTTGACAAATTCTCTACCAATTGAACCTAGTACACCTACTTTTTTTGATTGCTTAATAGATAAAAATATTAATGTTAGAGATGTAATTAAACCCTACAACCAGTTAATTAACTTTAGAGGAGGCAAACAAAAATTTGGTTTTCATGTAATTCCTGTACATAAAGATACTGATTGGAATGATATTGGACAAAAAATTACTTTTGACCGATTAAGCAAAAAATTAGAGCCACTAAAAAATTACTACGACTATATATTTATTGATTCTCCTACTAATTGGCAAATTTTTAGTCAAAGTGCTGTTTATGCAGCAGATGTAGTTTTAATACCAGTAAAACATCTATGTTTAGCCTCCCTAGAAAATGCAGCTATAACTATCAAGGAATATATACCAAAAGTTCAACAAGTAAGAAGAAAAAATCAAGATTTCGGACCTATGGCTTTGCCGATTTTTTTCAATGGGGGAAACATGAGCGAAGCTCAAAAGAGACGTGTTCAAATCCATATTAATCAATTGATTAAATATGCTCAAAATAATCGAAATAATAAGTTTAATCTTACACCATATTTTTATCCTCGCTATACAACAGGAAAAAATATGGAAATATTTGAGTTGCGTCATTATGCACCTATAGCAAGTTCTGCTTTTGATGGTGTACCTGCTGTTTATAAAAATAAGATAGCTCGTGAATATTATAAGAGTTTGGTTAAGGAATATTTTCTGCAATGAGCAATTTAAGTAAAATTGGTAAGTTCATATATCTATAATATGGATGAAATTGAACTCGGAGATGGAAAAAATTATCCTGAATTTATAATTTCATCGACAGCAAAAGTTCTGAATGAAACTAATGAAAAAACTGGGTATCTATGATTGTTAAAGTTGGAGAAGAGTATTATAATGAGCAATTTAAGTAAAATTGGTAAGTTGATACATTTATATATGGATGAAATTGAACTGGGAGGTGAAACAAATACTCCAGAATTTATAATTACATCAACAGCAAAAGTTCTGAATGAAACTGGTGGGAGAAACTGGATACCTATCATTGTTAAAGAAGTGGGAGAAGATCGATATCAAGTAATTGGTAATTCTTTTATTTTTGCCGTAGCTGAAGCTGCTGGTTTAGAAAAAGTTTGGTGTATTATTGCTGACAAAAGTGAAGAAACTGAAAAAATTAGCAAAATTTTGTCTGGAGAAAAAATACCACAAATAAATCTTTCCACCGCCACGAGAGACGAAATTAAAACAGCACTTCAATACTTAATTGAAAAACCAGACAGTCAACTTAAAGGAGTCAAACTAGCAGTAGCCACAAATCGTATTGATGAAGCACCACGTCAATATTGGAAAGATTTTCAACCCATCACAAAATTAAAGTGTGGAATTACAACTTCTAAAGTAAATGCTTTGAAAGAAGTTTTTTATCTGAGTCCTCAACCAATACCCGAACTAGAAAAAGTAAATCTTTCCACTGCTACAAAAGACGAAATTCAAGCAGCACTTAAATATTTAATAGAAAAGCCAAATAGTCAACTTAAACAAGTTGAATTAACAAAAGCCACAGAACGTATTGCTGAAGCTCCACGCCAAAATTGGAAAAGCTTAGAACCAATTACAAAATTAAAGTGTGGAATTGGAAAAGCCAAGATTAATGCTTTAAAAGAAATATTTTATCTAAGGAACGTAAATTAAATAAGACCGGAAATTTCTGGTTTAGGCTTTGGAAACCTATTTAAGTTAATTAATTTTCTCCGGTTTTAATTTGTTCTCGTTCCCTAACCACTCAACCAATGTCATAAACATAAAAGAAAACCAGAATATGAAAACTAGAGATTCATACCAATGCTCAAAAAGAATGCTAGAAAAAAGAAAGCCAGAAATTTATGTATAGAATTAGCTATTTTCCATCCTCTAGTCTACTTAGGACTGGCTGATTAACTATCAAAGCCTTTACATATAAATGCTGTACCCTTTTTCGAGCGAAAAAAGTGCAAGCTTTTCGGTCTGCTCAAGCTCAAAAAGTTAGCATTTTGAGCAGATAAGGGCAGAAAAATAATTCTTACAATTCTTCCTCCTAGCTCCTTTATAATTCCTATTTATTCTGAGTTATAAGTTCTGACTCCTACCCTCATTCATAAAATTTTTCAGCAAACCTTACTTATAGATAGATACTTCAGATAAGATAAAAATTTATCCGGTCGGGAACGTAAAGATCGGCTTTTGCACATTACAGATTTGCTCAAAAAATTCTTAACTGAAGCGTATTTACTTAATAGATAGGATTTTCAAATCTAAGATAAGTATCATTTGCAAGTTTTTTTTAAAATTGGCTTTGATGTGAAAATTTACTCCCAAATTTAATTTTCTACTATAGCTAAATCAAAATTTTCCCATTCTTCTGACTCCTGCTCAAAAAACTTAATCTTATATCAAATTAAAAAAAGGTCGTTACAGTAAAAAAGATAGTAGGGAGTAGATAAAACCCTTGCTCTTTATTTAGGGTTTGCGCTCAAAAGTCTTTTTGCTGAGGTAGGAGACAGGAGACAGGAGACAGGAGAAATGGGGAATTTAAAGGAGGCAGTAGGAAGAATTATCCCTTGATTTTTCTGCGATAGTCAACCCAAAATCCTAGCTTTTTGAGTTCCCTAGAACGAAAACCTTGTACTTTTTCAAGACCCAAAAAGGCACTTATCAATATAAGTCAATGCTTTTATATTTATTCAGCAAGCCCTATTTAATTTTTCTATATGGCAAAATCAAGGTCTTCCCTAACTACAAAAAAACTTAATCTAGCAGTATCTTTTGAAACTGGTATTAGTCAAGATACTAAATTAGTTAAATAGGTTTTACATCTATTATTTTTCCCTTAATTTATTCCTTCCTTTTCCTTATCTCAATGCTCGACCAAAACAAAGCACCAATAATTCAAACTCTCAAAAATCTTACCCAAAAATCTCATGCTCCTTTCTACGCACCAGGACATAAACAAGGAAAAGGCATTCCACAAGCACTTAATGACTTATTAGGTAAAAAAGTATTTCTAGCAGACTTACCAGAATTACCAGAATTGGATAACTTATTTGCTCCAGAAAGTGTAATTAAAGAAGCTCAAGAATTAGCAGCAGAAACTTTTGGAGCATTACAAACCAAATTTCTAGTCAACGGTTCAACTACAGGAATTATCGCTGGAATATTAGCTACTTGTGGCAATGGGGATAAAATTATTTTGCCTCGGAATATTCATCAGTCAGTAATTTCTGGGCTAATTATTTCTGGAGCAATTCCCATTTTTATCCATCCTGAATATGACTCAGATTGGGATATTGCTCTGAGTGTCACTCCTGAATCTATTGCCCAAACCTTAGCAAAACATCCAGATGCCAAAGCAGTGATGGTAATTTATCCTACCTATCATGGTGTCTGTGGAGATATTGCAGCGATCGCCCAAGAAGTCCACAAATATAATATTCCCCTATTAGTAGATGAAGCTCACGGCCCACATTTTGCTTTTCATCCAGAATTACCAACTCCAGCATTAGTTGGTGGAGCAGATTTAACAGTACAATCCATTCATAAAGTATTAGGGGCAATGACTCAAGCCTCAATGTTGCATCTTGGCAGTAAGCGTATAGACTCCTACCGACTCAGCCAAGCCTTACAAATGCTACAGTCTAGTAGTCCAAATTATTTACTTTTGGCATCTCTTGATGCTGCTCGCCAACAAATGGCTTTGTTTGGTCAAGAACTAATGAGTCAGACTTTAGAATTAGCTAAGGATGCTAGAAATAGAATTAGTCAACTGCCAAATTTTTCTGTATTTGATAGAGAAAGAAGAAGCTTGACTAGCTCAACAGGAAATTCAGACTTATCAACTGATGAGGGGAAAAGATTACCTTTCTGGATAAAAGGCAGAAAAGTTGATGAAAGTTATATCAATTCTGGATTTTTTGCTCTTGACCAAACCAGATTAACAGTAAAAGTCTCTAATATTGGTTTGAGCGGGTATGAAGCTGATGAAATTTTACATCAGAAATTAGGTGTTACTTGTGAGTTACCAAGTTTCAAAAGTCTGACATTCATTATTTCTCTGGGAAATATAAAGGCAGATATTAACCAGTTAATAGATGCTCTAGTAAATTTAGCAGAGCAAAATTGTAGAAATAAATTTAACCATATCACTGACTTTAAGACAGAAATTGACAATTATTTAATTGATTCCTCAATTCCTTTATCTCCCAGAGATGCCTTCTTTGCCCAGAAAGATTATTTGCCCATAGAACAATCTTTAGGTTGTATCAGTGCTGAACTTATTTGTCCCTATCCACCGGGTATTCCAGTATTAATGCCTGGAGAAATTATTACTCAACAGCATTTGAAAATACTTGAACAAGTCCGAACATTGGGTGGGATAATAACAGGGTGTAGTGACCCAACTCTCAAAACCATGAAAGTGTGTAGATTTTGACATCCTCCCCGGCCTAAAGGCACGGGGATTCCTACTGAGCCGTAGCTCTTCGGCGGGTTGACGCTTCACAGGGTGCTGCTTCCTTGGCGGTAGTCTGACGCTTCCCTCCACGTCCATTTAGAGTTTCCGAGTGCCCCCCGGCAACTAATAATACTGTAGCATATATTCAATTCACTTGCAAATAAAATAAAAAGTCGCCCTACAAGGGCGAGGCTTTAAACCCAATTTTTCGGTCAGCACCCCGCTCTAAAGAGACGGGGCTTCGGGCCTCGTTAATTTAGGTAGCTGACCCGCCTAAGTCTTAACTGACTACGTTGCATTTAAGTGCCAAAGTTCTCACCTTGGGATGCTCCACCAGTCCTGAGCTTCTGAAACCAGATAATTAAAAGTTTACGAGGGGTAAAGCGGTGTTATTTGGATGTGCCGGAATGCAACATTGGCCAGGTGGCCATTACCCTAGCAATAGGAGATTTTTCAATGAGTAAAAATTCAGTTTTTGTGCTGGATACAAATAGAAAACCCTGTAATCCAGTTCATCCTGCTGTTGCCAGAAAGTTATTAACTCAACGAAAGGCAGCAGTATTTCGCAGGTATCCTTTGACAATTATTTTGAAGGAGGAATCAAAAAATCAACCGAAGGAATTAAGAATTAAGATTGACCCCGGTGCTAAGATTACTGGTTTAGCTTTAGTATCAGATACCAACATTGTCTGGTGTGCTGAGTTGGAACATCGAGGGTTTCAAATCAAGGACAATTTAAGCGACAGACGAGCCAGAAGAAGGTCAAGACGCAACCGTAAAACTCGTTATCGTCAGCCCAGATTTCTGAATAGAAAACGACGGGATGGTTGGTTGCCTCCATCGTTAATGTCGAGGGTTTTTAACATTGAATCTTGGGTGAAAAAGCTGTGTCGATTAGCTCCTATTTCTACTATCAGTATGGAGTTAGTTCGATTTGATACACAGAAAATGGTTAATCCAGAAATTAATGGGATAGAGTACCAAAAAGGCGAACTATTTGGTTATGAGATAAGAGAATATCTGCTTGAGAAGTTTAATCGCACTTGTGTTTATTGCAATACAAAAGAAGGGCCTTTTAACTTGGACCATTTCTATCCTAAATCTAAGGGAGGTAGCGATAGAGTTTCCAATTTAGTATTGAGTTGCGTTAAGTGCAATCAGAAAAAGGATAACCAATTGCCTGTTGATTTCTTAAGGGATCAACCCAAGCTTTTAGCATTAATTGAAAAGCAGAGAAAACAACCTTTAGCTGATACTGCGGCTGTTAATGCAACTCGCTGGAAATTAAAGGAAACCCTCGAAGCTATGGGTTTACCTGTTGAAGTTGGTTCTGGAGGATTAACTAAGTTTAATCGAAAACGTCTAGGTATTAGTAAAAGTCACTGGACTGACGCTGCCTGCGTTGGCACTTCTACTCCTGATAGTTTGAACATCAAAGGATACCAACCCTTGCTAATTAAAGCTATGGGACGTGGTTCTCGTCAAATGGTTAACTCTGATAAGTACGGTTTTCCCATCGTAGCACCTAAGCTGAGACAGAAATCATTCTTTGGCTTTCAGACTGGAGATATTGTCAAAGCTGTTGTCAAGAAAGGTAAAAAGATTGGTACTTATGTTGGTCGAGTTGCTGTGAGAAAAACTGGCAGTTTTAATATCAAAACTAAAACTGAACTTATCCAGGGAATTAGTCATAAATATTGCCAACATACCCATAAATCTGATGGATTTAGTTATGGATTTGGGGAAGTGGTTCAATAAAAAGTTAAGGTTGTTAAACTAATAATTAGTCAACCAACTAATTCTACTCAACTCAACCTTTTTGATAGCACTGAATGTTCCATTCAAACCACCAACACCAAAACTCAACGCACTTTTAAATCGAAAAGAACGGAAGGGGAACAATTAAGTTGATTCGGCGATTAAAATCGCCTGGGTCGAACTTCCTCCGCGTACTAAAGTAACGCGGCTTCCGTTCTCCCACCCTTTTTTCGTGAATTACTGCTAAAAAAAATATCCTATGCCTTCTCCACTTTGGCCTTATGTTACTCCAGGCATCTCCGATGACCTATTTGAACGTTTACCAGGCATTCCTATGAGTAAGCGAGAAGTCCGCTTACTGTTAATATCTTATTTACGATTACAATCAGACTCTATTGTTTGGGATATTGGGGCAGGAACAGGCACCATACCAGTAGAAATTGGATTGATATGTCCCGAAGGCCGCATTATTGCTATAGAAAGGGATCGAGATGTAGCAAATTTAATTCGGAGAAACTGCGATCGCTTTGGGGTAGAGAATGTGAAAGTAATTGAAGGTAATGCTCCTGAATGTCTTGATGGTTTAGCTGAGGCGCCTAGTCGTGTCTGTATAGAGGGAGGCCGTCATATCAAAGCCATACTCCAGGAAGTTTGGAAAAGGTTATTACCACAAGGCAGGGTCATAGCTACTGCTGCTAATCTAGAAAGTCTTTATGCTGTGTCTGAAAGTTTTGCTGATTTACAGGTTCGCAATGTAGAAGTAGTTCAACCTGCACTTAATCGTTTGGAGACAAGAGGTATACATCAGACTTTTGCAGCAATTAATCCCATATTTATCCTTAGTGGTGAGAAAATAGACTGAATTTTACTGGAACATTTAACGCTGCATTATTGGAGCAAAAACTTAACCTATCATTAGACATCTCCTCCAAAAGAGGGAATAGATATGGAGGGGGAAAGAACTGATAATTTCTGTACGATAATTGATTTTATTTTTTATTTTTGGAGGTGTCTATTATATATATTATCATATATAATATCTAAATTTGTACATATTATGTCTTGGTCTCGTATTATTAGTGGATTGGTGGCGATCGCTGTTGCTCTGGGAATGATTATTTTCGGGGGATGGTGGTTTACAGTAGGCATGGGAGCGATCGTTTACTTAGGCCAACTAGAATATTTTCAACTAGCACGCACCAAAGGTATTGCACCAGCAGCCAAAACCACCCTAGCATTAAGTCAAGTTATGTTGGTAGTAGCTGCTCTAGCCCCTGATTTAGTAGATGCTATATTTACATTAGCAGGAACTCTAATTTGTTTTTATCTACTATTTCAGCCAAAATTAGCTACAATCGCTGATATAGCATCATCAATTTTAGGTCTATTTTATGGTGGATATCTACCGAGTTATTGGATTAGACTCAGAGTTGGACTAGAAGCTCAGTTACAGACACCTCACACAATTCCACTAGGAAGTTACTGGGATATTTCATGGATAGACCCTTTGAGTTGGCCTCCGAGTTTAACATTTACTCTACTTGGTTTTTGCTGTATATGGGCTGCTGATATTGGTGCTTATTTTGTGGGAAAATTCTTTGGCCGAATTAGACTTTCAGAAATAAGCCCCAAAAAAACTGTTGAGGGTGCAGTGTTTGGAGTTTTGGGTAGTGTAGGAGTAGCGACAGTAGGTTCTTGGTACTTAGGTTGGCCTGGTTTGCCTTGGACAGGTGCTGCTTTGGGTTTGGTAGTAGGTATTGCCAGTCTACTTGGAGATTTGACTGAATCGATGATGAAACGAGATGCAGGCGTGAAAGATTCTGGACAACTAATTCCTGGACACGGAGGGATTCTTGACCGCACGGATAGTTATGTTTTTACTGCACCTCTCATATATTATTTTTTTACTCTACTTTTACCACTTCTCAATACTTAGAATTTAGTATAGTAAACGTTGTACATAAATATAGTCTTATGTAGTCAAACAATGTCAAATATCTTCGTTTATTTGTACAAAATAGCTACTAAATATTTGACAAAATTTAATAACTCAAAGGCCTTATACCAAATTGAAATGAAGCTGCATAGAATAATATTTCAATCATAATTGACTGTAGGTAAGCTTAGATAGGGTTTGCGCTCATAAAGTCTTTTTGCTGGGGTAGGAGACAGGAGACAGGAGAAAGGAGACAGGAGAAAGGAGAAAAGGGTCGGGAGCGAGGAGATAGGAGTAAGAATTTTCCCAAGATTGTTCTGCCCAACTCTTATCTAAAATACTAACTTTTTGAGCGTTTTAGACGTGATATAAGGCACTTTTTAAATGCCCCAAAAAGGCACTTGTCTTTATATGTCAATGCTTTTAGATTTAATCAGCAAGCCCTAGAAAAAGATAGATAGATTTAATGAATTTCATCATTCTATGCAACCTCATATCAAACTGGTATTATGTTTAATGGTACAATCAAACCTACCTGAGAATTAAAGACTAAGTCACAATAATAAAGATTAATAAATACTCGAATCCTTTAGTAATTTTAATCCCTTGATTTATGAGATTAGTTGAGAGACATATCCCATACAAAAAATCATCGGTTTTATGCTGAAATTGATAGACTGTGTTTCTTGTCTAAAAGTCTCTATAACTATGGTAATTATTTACTTCGTCAGTCTTGGATATAGTTGAAGTTATGGGTTGACTGTTAAGCGACCTTGACAACTAAGTTGACCAGAATTTAGTGTTAATTCTTTTAATTCAACATCAGATCCTAAGTCAATTTTTATATTATTTGAAAAGTCATAACTAGGCTTTTGCAAAATCTGAATATCTAGATTGTCTAACAATAGTTCAGAGCTACTAGCAAGCTTCAAATCAGTATGCAAAGTTAAGGAAATCTTTTCATCTGATGTAGACAAAAAATTAGCAAATAAATTTATCCTGTCTGTAAAAATTTCAGCTTTCTGGTCATACAAACTAATTGGTTGTTCTAGCTGTTCTAAAAAATCTGGCGGTAATAATGGAGTTAAAAATTCAACGACCGCTTGAGCTAACAGAGGAGATTGTAGACTAGTATTAAGGTCAGATTGTAGTAATTTAAGCTTACCAAATAAAGGAAAAGATTCTAATATTTGTAATGGTTTACCCTTGATAACTTGACCAATATTAATCTTAATTCCAGTTGCAGATAAATCTATCTCTGTTAAATTTAATCCTCGAAAAACCACATTAGAAGCAGCAACAGAAACCTGCGGAATTTTTCCTGTCAGAATTTGGCGATCGCCACCTTCAATCAGAACTTTTAATTGTTCTACCTGTTCTAGTTGAGATTTTAACCAAAATTTCAATGCAGGGGATAAAAATCTACTAACAATTCTACTTTTTCTTGGAGTTGATATTTCATCTTGACTTTCAATAGCAACATCAGAATTAGAAATTTGATTCTCTTGTGGTAAATTTTTATTCATCAAAGGCACCATTAGGTTAGTATAGTAAGTCTTATAATTACTTCTAGAGACGGAGAATATATAAACTAGCATATTTTATAGCAGAAGATAAGAAGGAAGAAGGAAAAATCTGGCGTTGTCTGACTAAGCTTTTTATATGTCCTAGCCTTTCCTTCAAGTGCTATACCAGGATTGGATTGAAAAACTCTGTATTTCTAGACAAGCTTTGATATTTATTTGAGCTGATACAAATTTAATGTGAGGCTGAAAAGAATTATACAATTCATTCATTCTAAGCACTTAAACAAAATTAATTACCGAATAATTAATAATTAATAATTAAATAATTCGCGCCTTGAAGCCTCCCCTTTCAAGGGGAAAATAAAGAAATAATATTTCCTTACATTCAATTCCGTAACAGTTAAAACCTGAGGTAATTATCCATTATCAATTACCAATTATCAATTAATGAAATATTCTTGACCTAAATTGTCCAGGATTTTGTTCGGGTATTTAAGTAAGCAAGACCAACTCTCATAAGCATCTACTTTAATCCATTCATATTTAATAAATTTCTATCAAATTGTGATTATAGTCATTCTGAATAAGACTGGAACACTTTTTCAGCTGAAACTCTTTCAAGGCAAGAAACCCTTGTCTCAATCTTAACTGGAATGACTATAAGTTGTGCTTTGGTGAGTAATGAGGTAGCCAAAATATGTTAAATTTTTTTGTTCTTATTCTTCTAGCTTTTCTATCAAACTTTGGCTAGTATTAATTGACACTCAATCCATGAAAACTACAGTAAGCTTAATTGGAATTAGACAAAAATTAGGCAAAAAAGTCCTCAAGTCTATAGAAGCCATTTGGTATCTTTGCAGGTGATATGTGCTTTTGTCTGCCTTCCTCAGTCGGTGGTGAAGTCAGGAAATTTAGAAATAGAATAGGTGAAAGGGGAAAAAGGTAGAAAAATGCTCCCATTTCCCCTACTTCCCCACTCCCCTACTCCCCTACTCCCTTTTCCTTCTTTCTTCTTGAATGTTGAAACTTTTTCTTGCCAATAATAGGGAATTGGTAGCATTAAATAAATTTCTCTTTTTCACCTTGTGAAGCAGCTACACAAAATTAATTACACATTTTTTAAGATTAAGTTCCTGATATTCTCAGCATTATATAGAATCATAGTAGGCTAATAATTTTGTTTAGGTGCTTAAATAAGCTCTAACAACTTGTGGATTTTGAACTATTCCCATAAATCAGGTTTTTTACCGAAAAATTGTGGGTATGCGCCTCCCCTTGGATAGGGGATAATAAGCGGTCGTTTGCGCAGCATGACCTAGGATGGGATGGCGAGGTCAAAGGAGCTATATCCAATCGACTCCTGTGAAGAAAAATTATCATTATATGTCAATCCTCTTCTTTCAAGGAGAGGTAATTATTCATTATTCATTATTCATTATTAATTGTTGAATCAGTCCCATTTGCATAATTTCCCCAATCATATTGAACTTTTTTGGAATGCTTTTGATCGTTTATTTGCTCACATTAACTCCCCACTTTTTTGAGGGTTTTTGGATATTATTTAATCCACTGTTTTACTGGCTCTTTTTTCCACTGACTTAACTTAGCTTTTATGCCTCCTCCTTTTCTATATGGCCATAAAAAACTATCTATTTCCCCATGGGGTTAACTAATTGTCAAAAGTTATTTTGCTGACTCCAAATAGTTTGATTAATTCAAGGATAGAAAACTCTTTATCGTTCAACATTATAAATTTACCGAATTATTAATTATTAATAATTAATAATTAAATAATTCAGGTTTAAAGCCTCCCCTTTTAAGGGAAAAAAAGCGGTCGAGGGATGGCGAGGAGACCTCGCCATATCCAATCAACCAAGACAGCGGTCGATCTTCGCAGCTTCCCGAAGGGTGGGATGGCGAGGAGACCTCGCCATATCCAATCGACTCCTGTGAAGAAATAATATCTCCTTATATTCAATCAAGAGCGGTTTTAACCAGAGGTAATTATCAATTATCCATTATCCATTAATGAACTGTATTTCTCGGTTGAGAGAATTGGCTTAAGCAAGTGTCATTTTTTTTCTTGCCAGAAACTATGAACTCTGTCAAACTTTAACTGGTCTATTTGCTATTCAGTCGCTCCTTCAAATATCTGATTTTATGTTTATATCTCAAATTCAAATGCTAAAAACTATATATTGCTTTTATTATAAATTCAGAACAATATAACACTCCCTGTCGGAGTTGTAAAAAATTTCCATGTATTTATTTTTTCTTCTACCTTCCACCTAATATCTACAACCTACCTACACCAAAAATTTACGATTCAAATAGGATTACTATATATTGACTAATAATCTGAATCGACAAAAGTGATGAACTGAAAAGTATGGTTGAAAGAGTACAAAAAATATTATCTCAGTGGGGAATAGCCTCTCGACGTCAAGCCGAACAAATGATTATAGCTGGACGAGTAAGGGTGAATGGTATAGTTATCCCATTAGGTGAAAAAGCCAATCCGGAATTGGACAGAATTGAAGTTGACGGTTTGCCCCTCCGACCAGAAAACCGTCCTAAATCTATATATTTATTGCTCAATAAACCGATGGGAGTGATTTCCACTTGTTCGGAACCTAGTAGACGTAGTAAGGTTCTAGATATTCTAAGTTCAGAACTACAAAATGGGAAGGGAATTCATCCAGTAGGACGCTTAGATGCAGATTCTACAGGAGCGTTACTCCTCACAAATGATGGTCGAGTCACATATTGTTTGACCCATCCCAAACATTGTCTTCCCAAAACTTATCAAGTATGGGTAGAAGGTCATCCGCAAGAATTGACATTAAAATTGTGGCGTCAGGGTATTATCTTATCTGGTAAAAAAACTTTACCTGCTCGGGTTAAAGTCCTAGAAGAAAGTGATAATTCTCAAACTCTTTTAGAAGTGGTTATCTCTGAAGGTAGAAATAGGCAAATTCGTAGAGTTGCAGAAAAATTAGGACATCCTGTTGTGAAACTACACCGTACGGCAATTGGCCAAATCCAGTTGCAGGTACCTGGAGAGTCTGTTTTGCCTAGTGGTCATTACCGACCTCTAAAAGATTTTGAAATTAACTTTTTGCATGACCAAATCAATAAAAGTTCTCAATTAAGCTAAAACTTAGAGAGTTTTAAGAGTTTGATTTAAGTGGGTATACTAAGCAAGACATCCACATAGAATTTCATAATTTTTTCTAGATAAATCTTGCTGATTTGATCGCAATACATCTAGTAGAAAGCTTTTGAAACAATAGTATGAGCAATATATTTAGGAGTTATAAAATTAAAATTAGTGATTAAAATGATGACAGAAAATCAAGAATATTATTGATATCAATAAATTAATTATTATCCTATAATTATCACTCTCATAATGACAAAATTAATAGTTTTTATAAATTAAATCAATGGTAAATTTTACAGCAATAAAAAATATCAAAAACAGTTTATTTTTATTACAATTTAACAAACGCTTTCATCAAGAAAAGGAACTGTCTTTTGAAGAAAAACAAAACCAAATATTAGTAGATATAGGATATAAATTAAAAAGATTTCGAGAGAAACATTCTATTTGTTTAGAAAGAGTGGCAATAGTAACAATGATTAGAATTAATTTGCTAGAAGCTATAGAAGAAGGTAATCTAGAAAAACTACCTGAGCCTGTTTATATCCAAGGTTTAATCAAGCGATATGCAGATGCTATGGGATTAAATGGAGAGCAATTAGCAAATCTGTTTCCGACTGAAAAAACTCAAGAAACTAGCAAACAATCTCTCCTGAATCTATCAATGCCTCAGCTACGACCACATCATCTCTACCTCTTATATGTATCTATTGTTTTATTGTCAGTTAGTTTATTGCCTCGTCTAATGAGTAGCTATTATATACTAGGGAAAAAATATGAAATTAATAATTATAGAAAAGAAAAAAACCAAAGTGATCTAGCTCAGGCATCTTCAGGTAATATTAAAATTGAGGAAAAATCTACAGACCAAATAACAAAAGCAAAGTTAGAAAAACAAAATAAAAAACAATCTTTAGCAGTGAGTGTAATTGTCAAAGAAGACTCCTGGGTATCAATAGAAATAGATGGAAAAATAGCATTTGAAGGGACTTTAGTGCAGGGAACTCAAAAGACCTGGGAAGCTCAAGAACAATTAGTTTTCTTTGCAGGAAACGCCGGAGGAATATTAATACCTATTAATAACGGACAAACAATGCAACTGGGAAAAACAGGAGAAGTAAAAGAAGTTGTTTTTACTCCTACTGATACTAAAATTTCCCAGTCCAGCAATACTAAAAATTAAAAACTATGAATCTTCATTTTGTGGCTCACGACCATAAATTTCTGTGACTTCTCTAAGGCGATCGCTTACCTCTGGAGTTAATATTTCCGGTTGGTAGCGCCAGCTCCAATTTCCTTCAGCAACTCCAGGTTGATTCATCATAGTTTCTTCTCCAAATCCGAAAATATCTTGTAGGGGAAAAATTGCCATAGAAGCCACCGAAGACATAGCCAAACGAATTAAATCCCAATGAATTCCATTACCACAAGTACAACCAAGAAAACGAGTAACTCGTTTTTGTTCTTCAGGAGAACGGTTATTGAACCAGCCCACAGTAGTATTATTATCGTGAGTGCCAGTATAAACAACCCAATTAGGAGAAACGTAGTTGTAGGGTAAATAGGGATTTTCATGGCCTGAGTCAAAAGCAAAATGCAGAATCTTCATACCAGGAAGTTCAAACTTATCGCGCAATTCTTCGACATCAGGAGTAATCAACCCTAAATCTTCAGCAATGATTGGCAGAGAGCCTAACTTTTCATTAATAGTTTCAAAAAAAGCCTCACCTGGTGCCTCGATCCATTCACCATTTATGGCTGTAGTTTCACCTTGTGGCACTGCCCAATAAGCTTTCAAACCACGAAAGTGGTCAATTCTAATCAAATCTACTTTATTCAGCATTGATTGAATGCGTTGCACCCACCACAGAAAATCTTCCTGTTCTAATCTATCCCATTTATAAACTGGGTTGCCCCATAGTTGACCAGTCTCACTAAAATAATCTGGGGGGACACCTGCCATCAAAGATGCTTCACCTGTTTCTGCATCTAGACAGAATATTTCTGGATGTGCCCAAACATCAGCACTATCATGGGCAACATATATAGGAATGTCGCCAAAGATTTTTATTCCTTGTTCATTGGCATAATTTTTCAGCTCATCCCATTGTTGGAAAAACTCAAATTGAACGAATTTATGATACTGAATTTCATCGGCCAAACGTTGCTGCCATTCTTTTAATGCTGCTGGTTGACGACGGGCAATTTCCTGCTCCCAGGTATGCCAACTAGCTCCTTGGTGGGCTTCTTTTAGGGCCATATAAAAAGCATAATCATCTAACCAAAAAGCTTTACTGACACAAAAATCATAGAATGCTTGTTTTTCTTCAGATTCTTTTGTTTGAAAATTATCGTAGGCTTTTTGTAATAGAGGACGTTTGACTTCCCGGACTAAATCAAAATCTACTTGATCGTTTGGAAACTCTGGCAAATTAGATAAGTCTTCCTCACTGAGTAACTCCTGGTCTTGTAATTTATCTGGACTAATTAGCAGAGGGTTTCCTGCCATTGCCGAATAAGCTAGATAGGGAGAATTACCAAAACCTGTTGGTCCTAGTGGTAGAATTTGCCAAATTTGCTGTCCACTGTCTCTTAAAAAGTTGACAAAATTGTATGCTTCATGACCTAAGTCACCAATTCCAAAGCGACTTGGGAAGGAAGTAGGGTGCAGTAGAATACCGCTAGCTCTTGAAAGTGGCATAGCTAAACCTAGAAAATATTAATCAAAAAAATTGCTGGCATTAAACACCAGCTTAAATTTTATTCTACGATGAAGAGAGTATTTTTTGTTGAGACTCTCTACCGTTAAATCAAAGATTATAACGAGAGATTTTTGTATCACAGATTCTCGGGCTAGATGACAAATCAAATAAGTTGAGTTCACCCCCGCTACTACCATCTCCACAAGCTTTCTTGCTCCGTCTTTACGCCCTTAGAAACCTCAGGGCAGGCGGTGCGCTTTTATTCAACCGTGTGCCCCACGGCTATTGATAAAATTATAACACCAAAAATGTTTCACGTATTGCTCAATTATTTTTCTGGTTAAAATTTATGAGGGGCTGTCTGCGTGGATTTCCCGCGCAGTTTATACGCCCCCTCTCACCGTTAAATAAGAGCGATTATAACAAGAGTCTTCTTTCAACATTTATGATAGTTAAAATTTTGTTGAGTATTCTATCTAATTAAAATATTAAATTTCTATATGAGAGCCATAAATTTTAGTATTAAGTACAGTTTTTATACTTGATGTCAGAAAAATTATTACCACATCTTAATAGCTAACTTTTTTTAGTTACTTTCCTAAAATTTTGATATTTATTTGGATTCAATTTATATGATTAAGATAATCATTTTTTACAAACTTAATCTGTGACTTTTAATGATTTGATAATTTGAGGAAATTATCGGGTTTGCATATTAGTTTGAAAATCGCTCATATAATTTTTTTAGACTAAAAATTATCTTAATTATCTGACACTACCGGTTACCGAATAATTAATAATTAAATAATTAAACAATTCGGCTAATTCCGCCTCCCCTTTCAAGGGGAAAAAAGCGGTCGAGGGATAGCGAGGAAACCTGCGCCATATCCAATCGACCAAGAGAATAAATTTTTTCCTTATTTGTCAATCCTCTCCCTTTTAGGGAGAGGTAATTATCAATTATCCATTAATGAAAGCTTTCCTCGTTGTATTAAGCATTTAATTTTCTGTTCACAACTCTCAAAACTAGAAAGCCTTCTCTATATTTATTCAACTAAATATTCCTTTCGAGAATCAGAACTCATTAACTCCTCAATATCCCACAACAGTCGATTACACATATTATCTAAAGGTAAGTCATTCGGATCGTAACCAAAAGGATTTTCTATTTCTAGCCCTATTGCTTCAATTCCTAATAAAGCAAAGCTAATTACTCCTGTAGCAGGAATAGTTATCCAAGATAACTCAGCTACTAATTGAAAAGGTAGAGCAAAACAATACAAAAATAATAAATGTTTTAAGTGAGTTGCATAAGCTAAAGGAATAGGCGTATTTAAAATTCTTTCGCAGCCAGTTTCATCTTTTACCATTAAATCTAAAATTTGATTATAAGTAGATAGCTGAATACTGTCTATGTAATTAAGGTCATAGATTTTTCGGAAATAATCTCCAATCCATTTAGCAATTCTCAGAGGTATATGATTAACTTCTTTCAGTTCTAAATATTGATTATTGCTAATAATTGACTGAAGTTGCCCATCGATACTTTCATTTCTTAAATGTAATTTTGTTCCTATCAGAAAACCAGCTAAAAGTAAAATTGCTGCCTTCTTCTGTTCTGTATCTGTTGGAGTTTTCTCAGGAATATTTACCCACATTTGTCTTGATAAAGACCGACCTGAAATTATTATCCCCCCAATCAGTTTTCGCCCTTCCCAGAATTTATCATAAGATGTATTTGTTCTAAAAACTAATAACAAACCCAAAACAACACCGGGGATTAAACTAGCTAAAATTGGTTGATGAATCCACAGAAGTCCACTCTGATAAATAATGGTAACTATTAGGGAAAAAGTCATTGCAACTACTACCCGTTGCCAAACTCTAGGTATGACAGACCCTTTTAATGTCAACACTAATTCTATCCAGTTTTTCTTATGAAAAGGCATATTTACTTAACAAGTCATTAGTAGTGTATAAATTAAAATTACCATAAAAAAAATTTACTAGTGCAGGATGACGGAAATAACTGACCAGTTACAAAATACTAAAACAATTACAAATCAATACGTAAGCATTCAGCCGTCAGCCATCAGCTATCAGCTATTGTGCTTTTAATTTAGGATAAAAGCAATATTTAATTGTCTTACTACAAAAGTTGGCTCCCTTGCCCTTAAAGTCTATTTTAATTTAAACACTGTCCTATATGAGAGAGTCTTGTTGCTGATAGCTCACAGCAGTCAGCCATCAGCTATCAGCTATTTGTTATTAACTCATTATCATACTAGAGGGAAATTATCCAGCAAAGAGCAATTTTAATTCATTAATGAAATTGCCTATAACCTAACCTTAGCTCTTGCTTGAATATGTTCATACATCTTATTGCTGTTTGCGGAGCATGACAAACGGAAATGCTAATAGCTGAATGCTTAGGAAGTAAGAAATAAGGAAGAAGCAAGAAGGAAGAAGGGATAAATTTTGAAAAAAAAGGGAATACTATAGATATAACCATCTAAAATGAACTAGAGAAACTATTTTTAGGCAGATCCGATAGAGATGCACTTTTTATAGCATTCTTTTTTCAAACTGGTAGTATATAGCAATAGAAAGATAGGGCGTTGACATAAACTGATAATTATCTTTAGACAGGGAATTTTTTTTTCTATTGTTCCCTGTTAAAGGTTCCCTGTTTCCTGCTATAAAAACTCCGATGTGAATACTAATAAAATTATGCAAATCTTTGATCGATTAAAATCTCTGTTTATAAAAGTTCCATTCCAGGAAACTGAGAATGAACTTGATGAACTACCAAAAAATTTTGTTTTTAGTTTAAATCAACAAATTCAGGCTTTGCCTTGTCATCCTAAATATATCAAAATTTTGCAATCTACTTTAGAAGAAGCATTATGCCAATGGCAAGATAATCCAGAAGCTAATGAACTGGTAATTCTAAGCAGTTCTATAGAACCTTTATCTCAAATTATCCAGACAGCTTTAGTTAATTGGAGTCATGAAAATATCAGAGATATAAAATTATTATCCTGGTCAAATAGACCTAAAGATTTCCTGAAAATTGTCTCCAAATTACAAAATGATTTAGGTTTGTCTGCAAAGTTAGATGTTGATTGTAATTCTGGCAAATTTCAGGAATTAATAGTTATTCCTTGTTTGGAATTTTGCTTTCTACGACATATACATGGTTTGGATGGAATTGAGTTTTTAAGAAATAGAATCTTTCAAGATCATTCTCGATTTTGGTTAATTGGTTGTAATTCTTTAACGTGGCAGTATCTTGACTATATTTATAATATTAATTCTTACTTTGAAAAGACTCTATTCTTACCGACTATTACAGGAGAAGAGCTGATGGAATGGCTCAGTCCTGTATTTACTAAAATAGAGTTCAATAAAAATGACTTAGATGAAGAAAAACAATTTGCTAAAATGCAAGAACATTTTGATTATTTATCCCATACTTCTCAAGGTTTAAGTTCAGCAGCTTCTCAATTATGGGTAAAATCTTTGAGTATGATAAATACGGAAAATATTGATTATCAAGAAACAGAAAAAGAGAATATTTTAGTAGAGTATCATCAAATTAGATCATTAGATTTACCAGAATTAAGCAGTAGCGATCGCTATCTTTTATTTTCTATGCTTTTGCACAAAGAAATTAATTTATCTAACCTTGCCTTGAGTTTGGGAGAATCTGAAAGTATAATTCAATTCCAAATTCAACAATTATTACGCATGGAGGTAATTCAACGTTTGAATAATCTTTTTAGTATTCATCCTGCATATTATCCAAAGCTGCGTAAGCATTTAAAAAAATATAACTTTATTACTGATTTAATAGAATAGACTTCTTGCAGAAATCAGAGAATAATGAATAATGAATAATGAATAATGAATGATTAATAATTAATAATTAGGGCTTGCTGATTAAATCTAAAAGCATTTACAAATAAAGGTTTTAGCCTTTTTAGGTCTGTAATACCTTGGTTTTCAGCTCTTCATGCTCAAAAAGTTAGCATTTTTGCTGCTGAGTTGGGCAAAACAATTCTCCCCTACTCCTGAAGAAAGACTTTTTCAGCAAACCCTAATTACCTCTGGTTAAAACCCTTCTTGATTAAATGTCAGGAAATATTATTTCTTCTCTTGGTCGATTGGATATGGCGCAGGTTTCCTCGCCATCCCACCCTTCGGGAAGCTGCGAAGATCGACCGCTTTTTTTCCCTTGAAAGGGGAGGTAGAGTAAGCTGAATTATTTAATTAATAATTATTAATTATTAATTTTTCGGTAAGTATTTAGCTATTATCTGTCAGCTATCAGCAACAAGACTCTCTCATATATGACAGTGTTTAAATTAATACTATTTCTCCATGAAGTTCCGCTTAATAAAAGATAACAGCTATTAGTAAAATTCAGGTTTTGGTAATAATTATTAAGCGCAGGGAATAATTAATAATTAATAATGAATAGTGAATAATGAATGATTACCTCTGGTTAAAACCGTTATTGATTGAATGTAAGGAAATATTATTTCTTCTCTTGGTCAATTGGATATGGTTAGGAAACCCATCCATCCCACCCAACGGGTGCGCTCCGAAGATTGACTGTTTTTTTTCCCTTGAAAGGGGAGGCAGAGTAAAAAGATAACAGTTATTAGTAAAATTCAGGTTTTGGTAAGAATTATTAAGGGCATCGTGACAAATAAAGAAATGGTATAACAACTGACTTTAAGAGCAAGGAAGGCAATTTTTGCAGTAAGACAATTAATAAAGCTTTTATCCTAAACTAAAAGCAATAGCTGTTTGCGCAGCATTCCGCAGGAAATTCTTACATAGGGAATGGTGAGATTAAATTACTGATTTCATATCTTGAATTGATTTAATTAGTTTTTTTGCAAGAGGTATAATGATTTTCAACTATCTAGGGTTAACATTCTTTTTTCATTTTCATCTACTTACAGTAGCGGCAGGATTAGATGGAATAGGTATTAAAGATATAAATCTTCGGACTATTCTACAAACAGTAATTGCTTTAGCTCTTGCTTATGGTTTTCTTATTAGCGTTAAATTTTTGAGTAAGTGGTTATCAGAAAGAGTTCCTTTAAGATTTCGAGCAGCAGCCAAACAATCAGAACCTTTTTTGCAAGCCTTAATTTTATTGACTTCCACAATATATATATTGAGTTTGTTCTTGCAACTTTCGACTGAAAATTTATTAGCTATCACTGGAACAATTGCTGTAGCTTTAGGTTTTGCTTTTAAAGATTATGTTAGTTCTCTAATTGCTGGAGTAGTAGCTCTATTTGAAATTCCTTATCGAGTAGGAGATAGAGTTCAAATTGGAGAAAATTATGGCGAAATTATTACTTATGATTTGCGGGGAATACGTTTACAAACTGTTGAAGATAATCTGATATTTATTCCCCATAACAAAATCTGGAATGAGCCAATATCTAATGCTAATAGTGGTGCTTTAGAAGCTCAAGTCACAACTGATTTTTATTTGGCTCATGGAGTTGATTCTGAAATGGTTATTAAAATTTTACATCTGGCTGCTTATACCAGTAAGTACACTCAATTAAAACTTCCAATTACTGTATTAGTTGAGGAAAAACCTTGGGGAACTCAATATCAGTTAAAGTCTTATCCTATAGATGCTAGGGATGAATATATTTACAAAACTGATTTAGTGAGACGAGTTAAACAAGCTTTTGCTAAACATAATTTTAATTACCCTAAAAGTAATTTTAGTCAAGAGTAGGGGAGTAGGGGAGTAGGGAGTTAGGACGCTCTACCTTCTACTGATAACCTATCATTAATCATTCTAAGATTATATAAATGTAAAATATGTAGGTTAAATTTCGTCATTTTCTATAAAATTAAATATATTACCTTAGCATCCATTAACATGAAAATATTTTTCAATTTCAGGAGGCATATATAATGGAAATTAACTCATTATTGAGCACCGTAGAACTTGATGCCATACACACAAATAATGATTTATTCTCAACCCCTGGAGATAAAATTCATTATTCGGATAGTAGTGAACCTGTATTACTAGAGAACTATTTAACTTTAAAATATGATATAAACTCTGCCGACGATCTGTTTTTATCTCAAGATTCATTGGTCGCTTAATTTAGATGATATCTCGAGAAATTCTGCCAGTGTTAACAACAATCAAGGAACCGATCCAATTACAGGTGAAAGTATAGAACCAAGAAGTATTAACAAGTCAGATAATAGTATTAAAACTGCAACAAACCTGGGTGAAATATCTAGTGAAAAATTGAGAACAAAGGAAAAAATAGGCTTAAAAGAAGGTGGCAAACGGGACAAATATGATTATTATAGCTTTACCTTACCTGAAGAGACTGAAGTCAGTATTACCCTCGATAAAATTAGGAAAAATGCCAATCTGCACTTATTTGATGAAGATAGCAAAACGGTATTAGAAAAGTCTACTAGAAAAGGCAAAAAAGCTGAAAATATTACTGAATATTTAGATGCAGGAACTTATTATTTGCGAGTTTCTAATGTTGGTCAAGCACAAACTCCTTATCGCCTAAATCTAGAATCAATTCCTGATGATAATACTATTGATGTAGCTAATAATTTAGGAAGATTATCTAACAAAAAACTGACATAAAAAGATAATATTGGTTTCAAAGAAGGTGGTGGAAGAGACAAAGTAGACCTCTATACTTTCGACCTGAATCAACAACGTGAGGTTAATATTACTCTGAATAAACTTAGGGGAAATGCCAATGTCAAGTTAATTGATGAAGACGGCGAGACAGTTTTGGATAAATCTACTAACAAAGGTAAAAAGTCAGAGAGAATTAGGGAAGTTTTAGAGCCTGGCAGTTATTATATAGAAGTATCTGTTCCGGGTAATAATAAAACTAATTATCAGCTCAGTTTAAGTTCTGAAAAAATTGATAATGTAGTATATCCACCAAAAAAAGAAGAGATTTATAAAGCTGGTACATGGGTGGCATTTGAAAACCGAGTTGGCTTGCAAATACCAAAAGGATGGGTTGGTGGAGTAACAAGTAATTATGATGAGACATTAATTTTAGCTTCATCTAAAAAATATCCAGATGTTTATGTAGAAGTAGATACCGGAAGTTCTTACTTGACAGGTTCAATGGGAGAATTAGCTAATAACTGGAGCCAGCCTTTTGAACTTAATGGAGCTACCTTTCAACCACAAGGAAAAGCAAAAATAAAAGGTAATCAAATTACTAATACTTATGTTGCTAAAGGTTCTGAACTTGAAGAAAAATTTTATTTAGTTGCCACGGTAGGACCAAATTATGAGGTAGCTACTGTTCTGGTAGGAGGAACAGAGAATAAATTAAAAGACTATAAAGATATAGCAAATAATGTAGTTAACAATTTAGATTTTCCCGAACCAACTGACTGGGAATCATATTTGAGCGATCGGTGGTTATTTTTCTATTTTAATAGTGACTTGTTGGAGATTGACTTGAATTTTAATGGGGTTATCGATCCTTGGGAAGAACATGAAGACCTGGAAATATCTACAGGAATATTTTTAAACGGCGATCGTTCGTTTAGTTATCATTATGATAGCTACAATGAAATTATAGGAACTACACAATTTATTTTATCTGGCATTTGGGATATTACTAACAAAAACGAGTTAGCTTTATATTATGAAGATGGCAGTGTAACTGTGGAACCAATTTTTGGTCCCGATCTAGATAACGAAGTTCTTTATAGCGATGATGTTTATTCAGTTCATAATATTAATTAGTAGTAAAACTTAAGTTGTTTAAATAGGCGGATAAATATTTCTCTCCCACCTGTTGAAAAAAATAGTGAAAAGTTTTTAGTGCTACGCAATTCAAACAGATTTACCAAAAATTCCTGAAGAGCTAACACCTGCGAAGTAAGGATATGTCATATTTGACTATATTTTTATGAACTATAGCTTAACGATCGCGCCTACTTGCAGGTAGTTTCTATACCACAAAATCTTGATTACGTCAAATAGACTGATTATCGGTTTGAAAAAATAGTTATATATTGAGGCGATGGCACAGCACTCAGTTACTACTTTCTAGCTATCTCAGGAACGAAAATACTTAGGTTTGAGCCTATTATTTCTTCACTATTTTTAAAGGTAGTCACAACATTGGCAGCATATCATTGTTTTTCAGTATACCAAATCCCTGAAAAAACGCAAGTTCGTAGAAATACAAAGCAAAATTTTTACCGAATTTGATGACTCATATTTAAAATTTAAAACAAATATTGTGTTTTGTACAAATTTTATTTATATATACTTTTCTCAGACTTTCTCAAATCTGAAATTCAAATCTGTAATATTTTCATCAAATTTTGCTAATTTTATAAATCGAGATATTTTTTCAAGTACATAAAACTGTTATAGTTACTTGAAATTTAATACTAATTTAAACTTAACCAAATCTTAAACAGAAAAATGTGTCATCAATTATAAAAAAAGTACAAAAAAATAGATAAAATAATTCAAGTCAACCCCACAAAAAAAGAACAGAACTATAATATCAACAGATATCAAACCAGCCCCAGAAAAATCCCAAATTAGGGCAAGGAGAGAATATGAAAGTAACAAACGAACAAGAACTTGAAGAGCTGATCAAAAAAGTAAAACAAGCTCAAGAAAAATACGCCACTTATACTCAAGAACAAGTAGACTACATATTCAAAAAAGCCGCCCTAGCAGCCAACGCAGCTAGAATTCCCCTAGCAAAAATGGCAGCCACAGAAACAGGGATGGGATTAGTAGAAGACAAAGTAATCAAAAATCACTTTGCTTCAGAAATAATATATAACAAATATAAAGGCGAAAAAACCTGTGGAGTTATCGCAGAAGACAAATCTTTTGGCTTTCAAAAAATCGCCGAACCAGTAGGAATTCTTGCCGGGATAGTTCCCACAACTAATCCCACATCAACAGCAATTTTTAAATCATTAATAAGTCTCAAAACTCGTAACGCAATTATATTTTCTCCTCACCCCAGAGCAAAAAAATGTACCTGTGAAGCAGCTAGGGTAGTTCTCGAAGCAGCCGTTGCAGCAGGGGCACCAGAAGAAATAATCGGTTGGATAGATGAACCAACACTTCCACTATCCCAACAACTGATGCAGCATTCAGAAATTAAATTGATTCTTGCTACTGGTGGACCGGGAATGGTTAAAGCTGCTTACTCCTCCGGTCATCCATCTCTAGGAGTTGGTGCTGGTAATACTCCAGCTTTGATAGACGAAACTGCAGAGATAAAAATGGCAGTCTCTTCAATTATCCTCAGTAAAACCTTCGACAATGGGATGATTTGTGCCAGCGAACAATCAGTAGTTGTCGTTGATAGTGTTTATGATACAGTCAGACAAGAATTTATTGACCGAGGCGCTTATTTCTTAACTCCAGAAGAAAAAGACAAACTAAGAAGCAAAATTATAGTCAACGGACGGTTGAATGCAGAAATTGTCGGTCAACCTGTGCAAAAAATTGCCGAAATGGCAGGTTTCTCCATTCCAGAAAATACTAGAGTAATTATTGGTGAAGTAGAAAATATTAATAAAGAAGAACCATTTGCCCACGAAAAACTGTCCCCTATCTTGGCAATGTATCGGGCAGATACTTTTGAAGAAGCTGTAGACAAAGCCGAAAGTTTAGTCGAATTTGGTGGACGTGGACATACAGCAGCTTTATATACTTCTCCTGCTAATGCCGACCATATTAAACGATTTGAAGATACTGTCGAAACAGCCAGGGTTCTAATTAATACTCCTTCTTCCCAAGGAGCGATCGGCGACATCTATAATTTCCGCCTTGATCCTTCCTTAACTCTAGGTTGTGGAACATGGGGTGGTAACTCTGTTAGCGAAAATGTCGAACCACACCATTTGCTAAATATAAAGACAGTGGCAGAACGTCGAGAAAATATGTTGTGGTTCCGCGTTCCACCAAAAATTTACTTTAAATATGGTGCTTTACCTACTGCTATGCGAGAGTTGGCAGGTAAACAACGAGCATTCATTGTCACTGACAAACCCATATATGAACTTGGGATGACTCGCGGTTTAGAAAATGTGCTGGATGAAGTTGAGGTTAAGTATGACATTTTTTATGATGTAGAACCTGACCCTTCCTTGGACACTGTAAACCGGGGTTTGGATATGATGCGGAAATTTAATCCTGATGTGATTATTGCCATTGGTGGTGGTTCTCCGATGGATGCTGCCAAAATTATGTGGTTGATGTACGAGCATCCAGAAATTGAGTTTGAAGGTTTGGCAATGCGGTTTATGGATATCCGTAAACGGGTTTATGATTTACCACCTTTGGGAGAGAAAGCTATTTTGGTGGCAGTACCTACTACTTCTGGTACAGGTTCGGAAGTTACACCTTTTGCTGTGGTGACTGACCGCCGAAATAATATTAAGTATCCTCTGGCAGATTATGCTTTGACTCCCAGTATGGCAATAGTCGATCCAGAGTTGGTGTTAAATATGCCGAAAAGTTTGACTGCTTTTGGTGGAATAGATGCTTTGACTCATGCGGTGGAAGCTTATGTTTCTGTTTTAGCTTCTGAATATACTAATGGTCTGGCATTGAAAGCTGTTGGATTAATTTTTAGATATCTGCCTTCTGCTTATAACAATGGTGCTAATGACCCCAAAGCACGAGAAAAAATGCACTACGCTGCAACAATTGCAGGTATGGCTTTTGCTAACAGTTTTTTGGGAATTTGCCATTCTATTGCTCACCAGTTAGGAGCTATTTTTCATATTCCTCACGGTTTGGCAAATGCGTTGATGATTTCTCATATTATTCGTTACAACTCTACCAATGCGCCGTTCAAACAAGCAACTTTCTCCCAGTATAAGTATCCTAATGCTAAATGGCGTTATTCTCAAATTGCTGATTATTTGCTATTGGGTGGAGAAACTGAGGATGAAAAGGTAGATTTGTTAATTGCTGCTATTGAAGAGCTGAAGAGTCAGGTGGGTATTCCTAAAGCTATTAAGGATGTGGTCTCTGTGAGTGAAGCTGAATTTTTTGCTAAGTTGGATGATTTAGCAGACCAAGCTTTTGACGATCAATGTACTGGTTCAAATCCTCGTTATCCTTTGATTAGTGATATTAAGCAGTTGTTGACTAATGCTTATCATGGTGACTTGGCTACTTCTGGGGAGTTAAATGGTGATGGTGCTGCGATTATTCCTCCAAGTACACCTGTCGGGGGGGGAGTAAAATAAGAAGTCAGTAGGGTGCTGAAGCGCGATAGCGTAACGCACCCATTGGTCAGGAATCAGGAGTCAGAATGAAAGAAGAAGACAGGAGCTTTGACTTAGTTGACAACTAACGTTATAAAGCAGTATAGTACGCTAGTTATCTCTGGGTATTGAAAATACAGTCGTCAACTGCTAGTTTATTCATAATACCTTTAACATGAGTTTTAAAAGTTACTATGATCAGGATAAGCGACCGCTCTTCAATCAACAGTAAAAAATAGGCGATCGCTAAAAAACAGACAGCCAAAAACAGGGGGTCTGGACTATTTCATCAATTTCTCGGTAAACAATTATTCTTATCAGCTGTTTCTTGTTATAACTTGATAATTTACAACTATATTTTTCCTGTTTCTAACTTGTCTGCGCCAAATTCCAATTTGCCTACTAAAAATACAAAGAGTAGCTCCCACCCAACAAATTTCTATAAAAGATATAAATCCCTGATACTTCATTTTTTCCCCTACCTCTAATTAGATAAAAATTTATTTATTTTATAAATTAATTACAGTCAAATTCACACCAAACCAGTTCTCAAAGCAACAACAGCTGCTTTAACTCGGTCGTCAACTGCTAGTTTATTCATAATACCTTTAACATGAGTTTTAAAAGTTACTATGATCGGGAAAAGCGGCCGCTCTTCAATCAACAGTAAAAAATAGGCGATCGCTAAAAACAGACAGCCAAAAACAGGTGTTCTGGAATGTTTCATCAATTTCTCGGTAAACTATTATTTTTATCTGCTGTTTCTTGTTATAACTTGATAATTTACAACTATATTTTTCCTGTTTCTAACTTGTCTGCGCCAAATTCCAATTTGCCTACTAAAAATGCAAAGAGTAGCTCCCACCCAACAAATTTCTATAAAAGATATAAATCCCTGATACTTCATTTTTTCCCCTACCTCTAATTAGATAAAAATTTATTTATTTTATAAATTAATTACAGTCACATTCACACCAAACCAGTTCTCAAAGCAACAACAGCTGCTTTAACTCGGTCGTCAACTGCTAGTTTATTCATAATACCTTTAACATGAGTTTTAAAAGTTACTATGATCGGGAAAAGCGGCCGCTCTTCAATCAACAGTAAAAAATAGGCGATCGCTAAAAACA
>NZ_JAAHGO010000051.1:58889-66931 GCF_010672455.1 Okeania sp. SIO2C9
GCTTTAACTCGGTCGTCAACTGCTAGTTTATTCATAATACCTTTAACATGAGTTTTAAAAGTTACTATGATCGGGAAAAGCGGCCGCTCTTCAATCAACAGTAAAAAATAGGCGATCGCTAAAAACACACAGCCAAAAACAGGGGTTATGGACTGTTTTATCAATTTCTCGGTAAACAATTATTTTTATCTGTTGTTTCTTGTTACAACTTGATAATTCACGACAATATTTTTATTCTTTCTAATTTGTCTGCGCCAAATTCCAATTTGCCTACTAAAAATACAAAGAGTAGCTCCCACCCAACAAATTTCTAAAAAAGATATAAATGCGTGATATTTCATTTTTTCCTCTACACTCTAATTAGGGTTTGCTGAAAAAGTCTTATGGGTTAGGGTAGGAGTCAGGAGTCAGGAGTCAGGAGTCAGAATAAATGGGAATTATAGAGGAAGTAGGAGTAAGAATTGTCTCAAGATTTTTCTGCCATAATCGTCCCAAAATACTAGCATGCATGAGCTTTTTCCACCGAAAAGCTAACACTTTTTTAGACCTAAAAATGCTATAACCTTTATCTATCAATGCTTTTAGATTTAATCAGCAAGCCCTAATTAAATAAAATTCATAGATAAAAATTTATTTATAAAATAAATAAATTGCCGAAAAATTTAGGTATAAAGCCTCTCCATTCATGGATAAAAAAGAAAAAAAATCCTTTGATCCAATCCTCTTATTTATAAAAAGAGGTAATTCGCGCATTCGCGCATTCTAAATTCTTGAAAGTCAAATTCATACCAAACCTGTTCTCAAAGCAACAACGACTTCTTTAACTCGGTCGTCAACTGCTAGTTTATTCATAATACCTTTAACATGAGTTTTAATAGTTACTATTGTCAGGAGAAGCGACCGCTCTTCAATCAACAGTAAAAAATAGGCGATCGCTAAAAACAGACAGCCAAAAACAGGGGTTATGGACTATTTCATCAATTTCTCGGTAAACAATTATTCTTATCTGCTGTTTCTTGTTACAACTTGATAATTCACGACAATATTTTTCTTCTTTCTAATTTGTCTGCGCCAAATTCCAATTTGCCTACTAAAAATACAAAGAGTAGCTCCAACCCAACAAATTTCTAAAAAAGATATAAATGTGTGATATTTCATTTTTTCCTTTACCTTTAGTTAAATAAAATTCATAGATAAAAATTTATTTATTTTATAAATAAATTGCCGAAAAATTTAGGTATAAAGCCTCTCAATTCATGGAGAAAAAAGAAAAAAAATCTTTTTATCCAATCCTATTATTTATAAGAAGAGGTAATTATAAATTCTAAATTATTGAAAGTAAAATTCATACCAAACCAGTTCTCAAAGCAACAACTGCTGCTTTAACTCGGTCGTCAACTGCTAGTTTATTCATAATACCTTTAACATGAGTTTTAATAGTATTGGGACTCAAAAAAAGGTCTTTAGCAATTTCCGTATTAGTCTTACCCTCTACCAACAATTTTAAAACATCTAATTCTCTAGATGACAAATTAGCTGAATTTTCTGGCACTGCTGGCGATGTTGGTTGCAAATTTTGAATCACCATTCTCCCCACTTGTGGATCGAGATAAGTAGCACCATCTATAGCAGCAGTAATAGCAGATATCAACCTTTCTATACTCGCCCCCTTTACACAATATGCATCTGCGCCACTAGATAATGCACCCATAACTTCTTGCTGACTATCGTGAGATGTAAGTACAACAACTCTTGTATCTGGGAGTTTTTCCTTAATTTGCTGAGTAGCTGCAATGCCATCAAGTTCTGGCATGGCAATATCCATAACCACTAAATCTGGTTTCTTTTCGATCGCTTTTGCCACTCCCAACTTACCATTGTCTGCCAAACCTACTATTTCAATATTAGAATAATCGCCCAAAACTTGCTCTAACCCAAGTTGCATCATTGGGTCATCATCCACAATTAAAATTCGTATTTGCTCTTGTTGAGTGGTTATTAACTGTTCCATAATTACCTTTTTATTTTCCTGATGTTGATGACCATCAATTTATTTTTAACACTTGTACTGACTCGCCTGCCGTGATCGAAGTTTCATTCAATGGTACAACTGCTAAACCTGTACTACCAGCTAAATTAATTAAATTTCCCGAACTGTTACTGCCGACTGCAAGTTGAAATTCATGGCCATTACTTCCTAAATTTAGCTGACCCCATAGATAAGTTTCTCTTTTACCGTTGGAATGTAAATCTTGAAGCGATCGCGCCGTTACAAATTCTGGCCCCCATGCTGCTTGCTCTACTCCTGCCAATTTTTTTAGTGCTGGTTGGACAAACCGCCAAAAACTAACTAAGGCTGAAACGGGGTTTCCTGGTAAACCGAAATATACACATTGAGCATCAGCAAATTTAGCAACAGTTAATGGTTTTCCTGGTTTAACTGCCACAGAATGAATATGAATTTCTGCTCCTAACTCGGTGAGAATATCTTCTACATAATCATAGTCTCCTACTGATACTCCTCCAGTGGAAAGTAAAAAGTCTGTAGTAGCGATCGCCTCAGCGATGTTTTTTTTCAATATTTCTCGTTCATCCGGGACAATACCTAGTCGTATTACTTCTGCACCTGTCTGTGCTACAGCTACTGCTAAGGCATATTGATTTGAGTCTACTAACTGACCTGGTTGTAGGGGTTGGTCTGGTGTGACTAATTCGTTGCCTGTGGACAATATTCCGACTCTAGGTAGGCGATAAACTGTTATTTCTTGACATTGAAGTGCTGCTAATACTGCTATTTCTGAAGCTCCTAAGATTGTTCCAGGGTTGAGTAAGGGAGTACCTGCAGTATAAAATGAACCACGATATCGTACAAATTCTTGGGGTCTTGGGGTTTCTTGGATGAGTACTTTATTGCCTTGTTTTTGAGTCACTTCTTGCATGACTACTGTATCTGCTCCTGTGGGCATACAAGCACCTGTAAAAATACGAGCTGTTTGTCCTGGTTGAATTTGCTGCTGAGGTTGATACCCGGCTGGAATTTCTTCTATAATTTCCAAGGTTATTGGATTTTCGGGACTAGAGTTTTTGACGTCTGTAAATTTTACTGCATAGCCGTCCATTGCTGAATTATCCCAGTGGGGAAAATCAAGCTTACTGGTGACTGGGGTGGCTAATATGCGCCCCGATGCGGTTAGGAGGTCTACTTTTTCTACATCCCTCTGGGTATTTAAGGGTTGTACTAGGTTCAAGATGATTGACTCTGCTTGGTCAACTGGTAGCATTTTCAATCTATAATTAAGATTTGCGTCATTTTAATTATAGATTGTATTTGACATCCTTTCTCTTTTGTTTTTGTTCTTGTTGAAGGGTATCAAGCCTTTCCTAATTCTTGGTTGAATAAAAAGTCATGCGTAAGTGCGAATATATCCCACTATACAAATAGTATCATGGATTTTTTCTGAATGCAACCCAATTGACCTCGCAAAAATTTTATGAAGCTCTAGAAAATGAAAAAATTGATATAATGTCGGCTTAAAAATTAGCGATCGCTCTTTCAGATTAAAGTGGGCAAATCTCAAAAGGTTGACAATGAAACAGGAGCAGTGGGGAAAATATGATTCAAGGATACTGGTAAGCATTTCCTGCAGAATGCTGCGCAAACAGCTATTAGCAGTCAGCTATCCTCCGGAGGAGGAACTACGTTAACAGCAATTAGTAATGAAGAATTACTTCTAATACCAATTTCCAAAAGTAATGCTATACTTGAGTAACACTTCAGTTATTAAGTAATTAACGCAAGTAGAATAACTTTTTTGCTTATTTTAGCTAAGTTAATGTTAATTATTCTTATCTTTACCTCTCCCTCACTCCCCTACTCCCCTACTCCCCTGCTCAATAAAATGTAGAAAAGTTTTTGAGAAATGGTATAAGATGTAGGAAGAGTACTTTGGCGGTAACTTTTTATTTTTTCTCAATTTCTAAATTGCTTTTACCTTCCCCAAAATTAATAGCTTAATAGCTGATAGCTAATAGCTGACGGCTGAATGCTTACGGATACTGAGGAATAAAAATTCATGGTTGAAACTATTCAAGCTCAAAAAATTAACCTTTTAGATTTAAAGTTAAAGTTTGGTTTAGAATGGACTGACGATGGAGAATTTTTCCAGGAATGGCAAGAAAATTTGCCGGAACTGACAGATTTAGAAATGGCTGCTATAGATGAAGTAAAACAGGAATATTTACATTGATCTCAATATCCATTGTTAGAACCTGTGGTAAAATTAGTTGTTTTATCTCCATTATTGAAGTGGGCTGGTTTTTATCGACATCCTTTTTTTCTTACTGGTGAAAAGGAAGTAAAAATTAGCTCGGAAGATGAGGCAACAATTATTACTGGTATGTTAGATATTTTAGTTTTTACTCCAGAATTTTGGGTATTAGTAATTGAGGCAAAAAAAACTGCTTATTCTCTGGAGGTTGGGATTCCACAAGCGCTTGCTTATATGTTGGCAAGTCCTAATTTAGAAAAGCCTAATTATGGCTTTGTGACTAATGGTACGGATTTTATTTTTTTGAAGTTAATTCAACAGGAAAAACTTATTGATAGTGAGTCAGATTTATTTTCGATGCATCGCCGTCATAATGATTTGTGGAATGTTTTGCAAATATTAAAAGGTTTGAGTAGATTGGTGGTTCAAATGTAGAATTATGAATGTATAATTTAGAATTAAAAGTAAATTTACTAATTCTGAATTTTATACTTTACAGCGCTTTTATGTTCTATATATATTACAATTAGACCATAATAATAAGTAAATTAAAGAAGGGTAAAAATGGCTGCTAAGGATAAATTTCATGCTGTGGTTAGAATTGCTTTGGAAAAGGAGGAATGGCAGATAACTGACGATCCTTTGCTACTGGAAGTAGGCGGAACTAAATTTGAAATTTATTTAGGTGCACAGCAATTATTAGCAGCAGAGCGGGGTGAAGAAAAGATTGCAGTTGAGATTAAAACTTTTTTGAGTGATTCGCCATTAACAGATTACCATAATGCTTTAGGACAATTCTTGAATTATCGGTTAGCTTTAGAAATTAGTGACCCAAAACGAATTTTATATTTGGCAATACCTGTGGTTGCTTATGACACTTTTTTTAAGGGGGAATTTGCCCAAATATCTTTGGAAAGGTATGAAATAAAACTAATTATTTATGACTCAATAAAGGAGGTAATTGTAAGATGGATAAATTAGAATCTTATCGCCATATTATTCAATCTTTATTAACAGTTTATGCTGCCATCCCTATAGCAAATGGTCAGATAGATAATTACACGGTTTTTGATACAAAACAAGACCATTATATGGTTATGAATGTAGGATGGGATGGTTATCGGCGAGCTTATGGTTGTGTTTTACATTTGGATATTAAGGGAGGAAAAATTTGGATAGAGCAAAATATGACGGAAATGAGAATTGCTGAAAAACTTGTGGAGCAAGGAGTGCCAAAAGAAGATATTATTCTGGGATTTCAAGCTCCTGAAATGCGGGAATATACTGATTATGGAGTTGTTTAATTGTAAGCATTCAGCTATTAGCTGTCAGCTATCAGCTAGCCTCCTATGGTCGGAACTACGTTATCAGTTTGATGACCTTTCAAGGAGAAAAAAGCAATTTTATCAAAGCTTCATAGTACGAATTTCTGGTTGAGAATGTAGTATAAATTAAACTAATGCTTGCTTAATTCATTAAAAAGCTATTTGCACAGGATTCCTAGAAATAACTGACCGCTAATAGCTGAATACCTACAAGACAATTAATAAAGCTTTTATCCTAAACTAAAAGCAATAGCTGATAGCTGATGGCTGACGGCTGTTTGCGCAGCATGACCTAGGAAATGCTTACATAATTCCTAATAAATAAAGAGGTAAAATATGAGTCATAAATTGCCAAAAATAGATACTTTATACGAACGCGACTTTCTGGCGTGGTGTGAGGATACTGCTGCTAAATTAAAAGCTAAAGATATAGAAAATTTAGACTGGGAAAATCTGATTGAGGAGATTGAAGCTTTGGGCAGACATGAACGTCGAGAATTGAATAGTCGATTAACAGTATTGCTTACTCATATTCTGAAGCGAATGTATGTTAATAGTCCTGAAAATTTTCATGGATGGGAAGTTACAATTAGAGAACAAAGGCGAAAAATTCAAGAATTGTTGACAGATTCTCCTAGTCTCAAATCTTATTTAGAAGAAATATTGGCTAAAGCTTATACTAACGCATTAGATGATGTAAATTTTGAGTATCAAGAAACTGATTTTCCCTCATTTTTGGCGTTTAATACTAATACTAATTCCTTGTTATTTGAAACATATTGGAAATAGCGATATAGCTGTCGCTAGGCTCTGCCAAGGCTCTTTTTCAGTTATCAGCAGCTAGACACAGATTCGGGCCCGGATAAACGGATTAATTATTTGGCATCATTCGTGTATCTGTGGCAAAATCCGTGTCTAGCTCTGTTGTTGTTGCCGACAACGTTGGAGATTTTCTCGCGCAATCTTAGTATGAGGATGTTCCCCACCTAATTTTTGTTCTAAAATATCCAGTGCTTTTTTGTACAAAGGTTCTGCTGCTTCGTATTTCCCTTGAGAATAATATAAATTTGCTAGGTTGTTGAGGTGGGTGGCAAGCTGTGGATGATTTTCCGGTAGGGCGATTTTGTCGATTTCAATAGCTTGCAGGAACAAAGGTTCTGCTGCTTCGTATTTCCCAAGAGATTTATATAATCCTGCTAGGTTGTTGAAGTCGGTGGCAAGATATGGATGATTTTCCGGTAGAGCGATTTTGACGATTTCAATAGCTTGTTTGTACAAAGGTTCTGCTGCTTCGTATTTGCCTTGAGAACGATATAATCCTGCTAGGTTGTTGAGGTCGGTGGCAAGGGAGGGATGATTTTCCGGTAGGGCGATTTTGTCGATTTCAATAGCTTGTTTGTACAAAGGTTCTGCTGCTTCGTATTTCCCAAGAGATTTATATAATCCTGCTAGGTTGTTGAGACTGCAGGCAAGATATTGATGATTTTCCGGTAGAGCAACTTTGACGATTTCAATAGCTTGGAGGTACAAAGGTTCTGCTGCTTGATATTTCCCTTGAGAACGATATAATCCTGCTAGGTTGTTGAGGTCGGTGGCAAGGGAGGGATGATTTTCCGGTAGAGCAACTTTGACGATTTCAATAGCTTGGAGGTACAAAGGTTCTGCTGCTTCGTATTTCCCAAGAGATTCATATAATCCTGCTAGGTTGTTGAGGTGGGTGGCAAGGGAGGGATGATTTTCCGGTAGGGCGATTTTGTGGATTTCAATAGCTTGCAGGAACAAAGGTTCTGCTGCTTCGTATTTCCCTTGAGAATAATATAAACCTGCCAAGTTGTTATAGACATTCGCAATATCAGCATTATTTTTATCTAGCCGTTTTTCTGCCATTTCTTTACCCTTCTCTAACCAAGGTTGTGCCTGTGGATAAAATCCTTGACCTTCATAGAAACGACCTAATCCAATAAAAGGAACAATCAAATCATCATCACTCAAATACTCAGTTAAATTTTCTGCTACCTCCTCAATATGGGGAATATCAACCTCAACTTCCCGAACTTGCTCCTGCGTAATCTTATCAGGAATTTTCCTCGCCGCCTCCACGATCGCCACAACAAAACCACGTCTCAACTCATCCGCTCCTGAATATTCTCTCAACTTCATCTGCAAGAACTCCCGCACCAAAGGATGCAAACTATAAATCCCATACTCAACACCCTTCAACAAATGCAGATTTAGCAAATCCCCAATAGCAATTTCCCAAACCTCCAACTCCTCATCATCCTCTATCTCATCCAACGACAAACGAAAAGGAGCCAAAGCATACAACCGTACGAAAAAAACTGTAGAAAATCGTAACAGCTTTTATCTTGATATTGGATTAACCAATACAGGCTGTACGGCACAGCTCACTATTCCCTCGGGAGGAAATGCCTCTGGGAATTTCTTTCTA
>NZ_JAAHGO010000052.1 GCF_010672455.1 Okeania sp. SIO2C9
CAAACAATAATCAAATTGATAATTTCCGGATTAAGTATCACAAGATGGGAAACAGAAATGGTAGATGCACCCTGATGGATAACCTCCCCCGTAATTGGTGGAGGTTTTTTTTTGCACTCAAACAATAATCAAATTGATAATTTCCGGATTAAGTATCACAAGATGGGAAACAGAAATGGTAGATGCACCCTGATGGATAACCTCCCCCGTAATTGGTGGAGGTTTTTTTTTGCACTCAAACAATAGACTTGTCGCTTTATAACTTAAAAAATCCCCAAAAACCTTGTTCTGTAAGAATTGTAGCTATTGGAAAGCAAAAATGCTTGGAATTATTGCTCTGTCTAGGTTAGAGTGATTTTTTCTCTTTATTTAGCGACAACTCTAATAATCAAATTGATAATTTCCGGATTAAGTATCACAAGATGGGAAACAGAAATAGTAGATGCACCCTGATGGATAACCTCCCCCGTAATTGGTGGAGGTTTTTTTTATTTAACAACTTTTCTTGATTTTGTCGTAATTTATGTAAAAATATAATTTTATAGATGCACCCTGATTAATAATTCCTGGCCAAAACTGGCTGGGTTTTTTTGTATGGAATTAGGACAACTAAGACAACAAAGTTTTGATCATTGTTAATATTTGACTAAACGGATTTGAGGTGTAGATAAAATGTTTATAAACAAATTATAAACAAGATATTTCACTAATATACATTAAACATCTCCAGAAAATAAATAAACCTTTTAATTAGATCGGTTTAGGAAAGAAAAAATCGCCCTAAAAAATCCTTTTTCGTGCCTTTTTTGTAAAAATATTTTACCTGTTGCCTGTTGCCTGTTGCCTGTTACCTATTGCCTACTCCTGGAAAAAATCTATATCTTTTTCACACCTAGGTCTATTAGCCAAACTTTTACAAAATCTTGACATTACTTACCGATTATTGTAAGGCTACCCTAAAATACAAATATTAATATTAATATTTCAAACAATTATGTCTGATTCCTCACCCAAAAATAACTGGTATCAAGACTTTAACCTGGAACAGAAATCCAATTGGTATGGCCAAATAGCAGATGCTTATGATCGAACTAGACCTCGTTATCCCCAACCATTAGTCAACCGTGTCGTAGAAATAGCTCAACTTTCTTTTAATGCCAAAATTTTAGAAATAGGTTGTGCTACAGGAACAGCAACAACTAGCTTTGCCGATCTTGCTTTTTCTATGGTCTGCGTAGAACCAAATTCAGAATCTTATAAAATAGCGGTGAGAAATTGCGATCGCTATGAAAAAGTTAAAATCATCAATACTACTTTTGAACAATGGGAATTAGAAAATAATCAGTTTGATGTAGTGCTTGCTGCTACTTCTTTTCACTGGGTATCATCTGAATTTCGTTATGCGAAAACTGCTGAAGCTTTAAAAACCAATGGCTTTTTAGTTTTACTCTGGAATACTCCACCCCAACCAAGTCAAGATATTTATCGGGAATTATTAGACTCAGTTTATCAGACCTATGCATCTGATTTAAAAGGGTATGAAGCGATCGCAACTCATCAAAAAAATATTAGTAGTATGGGAAATGCGGTTATTGACTCTGGTAAGTTTCAAAACTTAGTTTCTGAAGAGTTAATATGTGAAGTAACTTATGATATTGATGATTATCTAGCACTTTTAAGCACCTTATCACCTTATATCGCAATGGATGCAAAGCAACGTAATACTTTATTTGAAAATTTGAGTACAATTTTAAAAAAATATCATGGTAATATCATTAATCTTTCCTACTTATCTGTACTTCAGATTGCTCAGAAAGTATAATTTAACTTCCCTGGCGGGAAGTCCCGCGCTCTCCCGCACCTTTAGCGTCGTATGGTCAAGCCAGGGCCAAGATTCGGATACCTTCATCAGCTAAACGTTCATATGCCCTTGACAAGCTAGGTACATTTTGTTATGGTAAGGTCCAACACAGGGGGAGGACATCACCTCTGTCTAAACAGCGGTCAGGGTTTCCCAGACTGAAGAATCCCGCGTTGTCCCGTAAGGGCAACGTCGGGAGTATGTCAACTGATCTATAAGTAATATTATGCCAGCGCACATTGCTATAGTTAGGACATCGGGTCAATATGATGATTTACAGGAGTTTTCATTTGGGTAGACCATAGTAAGGACGTTCCATGGAACGTCCCTACAAGGTTTGATGCGTGAATATGTGGTTCATCCATTTGAAAAGCGCTGTATGACGCGAGCAAGATGTTCGCACTAATTGTCAAACACCAACCTGGGGGTTGCTATATATTTTATGGTCAGATCGATCTGTAGGCAAAATTATTTGGTGGTGGTGTCTTGTAATGTTTGTTAGCAGAGACGACAGTGGGAGCATCTTGCTCCCGTGCCTGATATTCCTTTTTGCTCCCGTGCACTGGTGTACCTCACTAATATGAAATACCCTGTAACTGTATAGCAGTCGCCATGATAGTTAGGACATCGGGTCAATATGATGATTTATGACGCGAGCAAGATGCTCGCACTAATTGTCAAACACCAACCTGGGGGTTGCTATATATTTTATGGTCAGATCAATCTGTAGGCAAAATTATTTGGTGGTGGTGTATTGTAATAGTCGTGCATTGTCCGGTAATGTTTGTTACCAGAGACGGCAGTGGGAGCATCTTGCTCCCGTGCCTGATATTCCTTTTTGCTCCCGTGCCTGATATTCCTTTTTTTTGCTGTATACCATTACGCTTTGCAGGACTACCAAAGAAAAAAAAGAGGATGTATTTCGGTTTCTTTTCTACTCACAGTTTTTTTTATACTCCAGCTCTCCCCTAGTCTTCCTACTTCTGTAAGGGCGACCGTTTGCCCCTACTCCCCTACTCCTGTATGGGCGAATGGCATTCGCCCCTACTGCGCACACTCTTCCTCAACCTGTATTGCGCATTCCAGCAGCAATACCATTGAGAGTTAACAAAGCACCTTGTAACAACTCACCCTTACTATAGCGAGAGTGAATCACTCCTGGCGTACCTGTATCATGCTGACGCAGGCGTTTCAACAAAGCTACCTGCAACATACCTAGAGGAACAATATTAGCATTCCGCAACTGCACAGAACGCTGTAAATCTGGCTCTCCATCTAAAGGTCGTTGATTGCCAGAAATTTGTAAAACTAAATCCCGCGTCAGGTTATATTCAGTAGAAATTTGCTCAAACAACGTCTCAAATCTTTCCCTATCTTCTGGGTTAGATAATTCTCGGACATAATAATGAGCCATTTGCAAATCTACTTTTGCTAGAGTCATCTCTACTTTAGAGATTACAGTAGTAAAAAATGGCCATTTTAGATAAAAGTACTGGAAAAGTTTCAGGTGTTCTTCTGGTTGCTTTTGCACAAACTCTTGTAAAGCTGTTCCTACCCCATACCAAGCAGGTAATAAGAAGCGACTTTGAGTCCAGCTAAATACCCAAGGAATTGCCCGTAAACCAGAAATTGTCTTCTTTTTATCATTTTTCCTCCGAGCTGGACGAGAACTAATTTGTAGTTGACTAATTTCTTGGATCGGGGTAACTTGATAGAAAAATTCTACTAAGTCCTCTTGTTCATAAATCAGATGTCGGTAATGAGTGCGCGATCGCACTGCCAACTCTTCCATAATGTCATTCCAGGTGTCAATTTCATCAAACCCTGTATGTAGCAAACTAGCTTGAATAACTGCAGTTGTGACATTTTCTAAGTTATACATTGCCAACTGAGGCAAAGAATATTTAGAAGCTAGCACCTCACCTTGTTCAGTAATCTTAATCCGCCCACTAATGCTCTTACCAGGTTGAGCCAAAATCGCTTTATAAGCAGGACCACCACCACGTCCTACCGAACCACCACGCCCATGAAATATCCGTAATGCGATACCATATTCCTGACCGATTTTATGTAAAGCTTTTTGAGCTTTATGAATTTCCCAGTTACTACTTAGGAACCCAGAATCTTTATTACTATCTGAGTAACCAAGCATCACTTCTTGCAAATAAAGAGTCTCTAACTCAGATTTAACTTGAGAGTCTGCTTGTTCTTGTAATTTATCATGTCCACCAGCAAGTGCTGCCCGATACAAAGGCAATTCAAATAAATTGCGCATCACCCTGGGAGCATTTCTTAAGTCTTCCACTGTCTCAAACAGAGGAACCACCTGAATCTCACTTTTTCCAGTTGCCGGGTCATAAAGTCCTGCTTCTTGCGCTAGCAACAACACTTCCAACATATCGCTGACATCACGACTCATACTAATAATGTAAGTTTGGCAAATTTCTGGGCCAAACTCTACCTGCAGCTGTCGCAGCATTCGGAAAGTGTTAATGATTTCGCAAGTCCTCTCAGAAAAAGGTAGTTCTGTAGGAATTAGTGGGCGACGAGTAGGCAATTCTGCTGATAGCCACTCAGTGCGTTCTGCCTCTGACATTTCAATATAGGGTTTAGGCAGAATTTGTAAATATTCAGTAACTTCATTAATCACAGCCTCATGGACAGAAGATTCCTGGCGGATATCTAGTCGTGCTAAATTGAAGCCAAAAATTTCTACCTGGCAAATGAGATTTTCCAAGTCACTACAGCTTAAACCAGTTTCGCTCAAGTTACGTTGAATTAGTTGTAACTCTTCTAGAAATTCGGCACCAGAACGATAAACTGCTGCTGTTTCTCGACGTTGGGAGAGAACTTCCATTTCTCTTTGGAGAGAATCACCATTATACAAGCGCCAGTTGCGATCGCGAGTATTTTCCAAACGCTTTCTCACATAAGACAACTTCAACCTATATGGTTCTCGCCGATAACGAATTGCCCATTGGTCATATACTTCGGGCATTTGCAATTGGTCGCGATCTAACGAGTCCAGCAGTTCTGGTAAAACATCACTCCAATGCAACGACAAACTTAAAAGTTCGATCAGGGAATCAATAATATCAATATACTTATCTAACGCTATCTTGCGTTGATAGCAAGCTGTTTGCCAAGTCACCTCTGGTGTACAAAAAGGATTACCATCCCGGTCAGCTCCCACCCAAGAGCCAAACTTACAGAAATTGAAAGTAGGTGGTTTTAAGTAAGGGAAAGAAACATGCAGAGCTTGCTTAAACCTTTGGTATAGTTTGGGAGTAGCTTCAAACAACACTTCTTCAAAGTAATGAAGAGTCGTTTCTACTTCATCAAGTACAGTAGGTTTAAATTGGTGTAGTTCGTCTGTACGCCACCACAAACGAATTTCTTCTGTTAACTGTTCCTTGAGAGATTCTGTTTCCCAGGATGAAACCACAGAATTTTCCTGTTCTCCATTTCCAGAAAATTCTGAAAAACTTTCTTCTACTAGATCGAGCTGTTGGAAAATTTTGGCAATGCGTCGCTGTTTTGTTCTAATTGTATGACGTACAATTTCTGTAGGATGTGCTGTAAATACTAGACGGATATCTAATTGATCGATTAATCGTTGAATTAATTGAGATGGCACGTTCAGAGTCCGCAGTAGGGGAAATAGATAATGAAATGTCCCCTCTCCTTGAGGTTTACTTCTGTTATCGCTCCAGATAGGAATACTTCCAACTCGCAATGAACAAGCTTCACCATCCTTAGCTTCATCGTCTTTAAAGATTAGTTTTCCCGGACTTTTTTTATTAGAGTACGCTAGTTGTTGAGTTCTTTGTTCATAATGTTGTTCAACAATATTGATTAGCTGAAAATATAATGCAAAAGCTCGGGCGGCCCGAATTGCATCTTTGAGTTCTAACTGTTCAATAAGTGGTACAATTTCTGAATCTAGAAAGTTAAAAGCTTGTCCTTCTGGAGAATTAACCGAGCGCATTTTCTGGAGTATACTTACCAATTCTTGGCCGCACTCTTGCCCTAGCACTAATTCCCATAAATCTTCAATTATTTTAATTCTATTACTCAGAAACAGACCTGAAACTTTAGTTGGGGCATTGTTAACCTCTTGTTCTAGTGTTGTCTGTTCTGACTTTAGTAGTGAACTCATATTACCTATTCCTTAGTAGCTGCCGATATCAAAATAAATGTATTGTTTGATACTGTTACACTCATTAAATGGGATTTAGTAGTACCAAATTCTCAAAATAGCTGTCGCTAATAGGGGATTTTTAAACTATTTTTCATCTATATATATCTGTATTCCTCATTAAGTACCTCTTTTTCCACCCTTTCTTTTAACAATAAATAACTTTTTGCTTCTCTCTATCACAAGGAAGCGAGAGTGATTAATCTTTCTGTATAAATTACGTGAGTCATTTGTCACCCACAGGTTCAACTACCTAGCTTCTTATCTACCAAAACTTTTGTAGGCTATTCAGTAGTTGACATTTAGTCATAGGTCTAGTGTTAAAATATTTCTAAGTTCTACATAACTAAACCAACTATCATGCCAAATATTCAACAAGCATCATGAAATAAATGTGCTTTTTTGACATATTACTTACTTCAAGGAGTAGAGATAATGTCTTCCGCGAGACCGCTTAACTATACTATAATTGCAGTAGTTTAGTCACAGGTGGGGCTTTCCCCTGTCGTTCAGGTGGTTAACCTTTGTTGGCGGATGCCCTTCACTACTGTTTTATTCACTTCACTAAATTTTATATTAGATATTTTGGTTTGCTTTAGTGCAGGATGGCGGAAATAACTGACCAGTTACAAAATCCTCAAACAATTACAAATCAATACTTTTGACTGTCAGATGTGCGTCTTACATTCTGAGGAGACCTCAAAATTACACACTCGCTTTTGTAGGGGCGAATACCATTCGCCCCTACGACTTTTTCAGCGTAGCGGCACTAGCTTTTTGCTGTTTGTTCGCCACTGTAGGTTCGCATATTTTGACCTTCTCAGAACACTTTACCTATATGTAGTAGGGGGTTGCATATTTCAACTAACATTACTGTATCATACACCTGGGAGTAAAGTAGCCCTTTGAGAGCTAGATTTTCAGCAATGTTTTTTGTTAATTAATCACATAGTAGTAGAGGCTTTGAGCTAACCTATTGAAAAGGATGGTAGTTATTGGACCCTTAATCTTAAGTTTAAAAAATCTTTGGAATCTGTTGAAACTATAAATAGTCAAATAAAAGGTAGTGGTGCATTGTAATTTTTTCGGTAACGGTATAGCAAGCATTTCAGCCACCATTCACCATTACTATACAGGACTACCAAATAAAATTAGGAATCTGATGAATTTTGGGGAAAATTAAGCATTGGTAGGCGATCGCCCCGAAATATTTCCTCGCTATATAGGCCAATTTCTGGTAATAGTTCATTAATGGCTTTATTACCCAATAATCCTAATAAAACAGGACCAGTGGCCAAGCTAAGTAAAATATCTGAGGAAATTTTCCAACTGGGAGTTTTTAGTGTAGGATTATCAGAGGAATTTTCTCGAAAGGATTGCATTGATTTTACCTCAGTAAGTGTATACGCTAGAATTTAATATAGTAAGCTTAACAAGACTCAAGCATCTTCAGCCACTCAACAAATATTCAATAATATTAATATTAAAGTTTGGTTGAATATTAATTTTTAAGATTGCAAGACAGCTAAAAGTGAGAAATAATTAATAAGTTTGATATGATGATATAGCATTTTCCATAATTCAAAGCTAAAATCAATAGAAATTTTTCTTAATTTATTAGTCCGTGGCTACTCAGAGACTGTTTGCCAACAAAAGTAAAAATAGGGCGTGTGACTAAACACTTACCATTTCTGGAATAATGGTCAGTTTTAAACCTCACGCACCGCGTGCTTGGGAAGCGTGCGTTACGTAACATGCTTTGCACCCTACGCGATTTAATATTTATCTTTTCTGTGGCTGATTTAATACCCCACCGTCAACGGGGGTGCTTAAAATTGTTTGGAGTTTAAATCCATAAGCAATTAGACCTTCTGCCTTCTGCCTTCTTCAATTGATAAATACTCTCTAATATCATGTCCGGTTGAATAGTGATAAATAAATAACTACGGAGGAGTCAGGAGTCAGGAGTCAGGAGTCAGGAGGGAAGAAAGAAGAAAGAAGAACTGGAGTTGAAGGAGAAAGTTTTTTTGATAACTAATTATCCGGACATGATATAAATTTTCGCTCAGATCATCATATAGTATAATAATATACGAATATACCCATGATTTTCAACTATATTATACTAATTTTAGCAATAGGCTTTCCTTTATATATGTTTATACGCTACAGTCCAAAATGTCACTAACGAATAGTTAAGCCGAGCAAGGGAGTCTCCCACAAAAAGGAGAAGATGAAAGGGAATAAAACTATATTGACGGAAAATCGATCTCCTTTAGGAGATTGGGCACAGGAAGCTTTGGGACTTCCAGAAGTGCAAGTACAGGTGAGATTGCGTGGCAATCATTTACATATTCTCTGTGAAGCCGAAAAATGTCCAGAAATGAACTTTGCACTAGCCCAGTTTTCTCAAGCACTGGGTCAGGTCGATCTAGAATCTCTACTACCTCCTAATCAACCTCGAATTTACCAGATGTTTCTATGTGGCCGAGCTTTAGGTCGTAGGAGACCTGACTGGACAGTAAAACTTGATGGTAATAAGGTAACAACTAAGGGCAAACAGGTAAATACTCCTTCTAGTTCCTCTGATTCAAAAGTTAATACTCTCTCAAGGTCTAATTATGTTGCTCCTGCAAAATACTCACAAAATCAAAATGATAGTCACATTTTACCGGAAGGACATCTGACAAAAGTCACTGCTGGACAATCTCCGAAACTAGATATTAATCACAATGCTTCTGAATTACTTTCAACTCCCCACAAAGCATCTGTGTTGACAAATGACATATTAGACCATTCAGAACTGGTTTCATCACCAAAATTAGACTCAGAAAATTCTTCTGTTACTGAATCACAACAGCTAAATGAATTAGAGATAGAGTCAGAGAATACAGAAGAATTAGATCGGTATTTAATTGATTCTCCCCTTACGGTTTCCTATCAAAGATTGGCCAAGTATGGCCATCCAGATGCAATTGCTAGCTATCTTAGTGAAGTTTTAGGTGAGTTAGGGGTTTCTGTAAATGTCAGTATTCGAGAAAGGCAACTTAAGGAAAAATTAACAGAAACTACCCCACAATCAGAAGATTCTGCCAAAAGTCCTGAATTGAAAACCCATAAAATTTTATGGGTCTCCTGTGAAGCAGCTTATAGTCCAGCTCCATCTCTGTTGGCAGAACCGATCGCCCAAAAGCTCCGAGACTTAAAGCTCAAAGATTTTCATGAAGCTTTAATTTCTCTGCTTGTTCAGGGTGAAACTGCACCGGACTGGATGCTGCGGGTGGACCTAACTCCACCAGACCTGATGCTACAAGAATGGGCAAGTTGGGGAGATGTGGCGGCAATTGAACGCTTGCTACAACAACAATTTACTACTCTTGAAATTAAGATTCGAGCTACTCTCAAAGAATCTACATTACATTTATTCTGTACTAATACTAATAATTCAGACCAACTAGCTCCAGATAAAAAGAAGACTAAAGAAGCGATCGCCTCTATATTATCTACTATTCTACCTAGAGGTATTCAAGCTGCTACTATCTATGGTTGTATTATTAATGAACCGGAACAAAAGTCAGAGTCACCTCTTTGGATCGACTGGTTGAATTTACCAGCATCGGAAAATCCGGAGATGGCAGCAAGTGCTAAGGTTTTGGCAAGTCAGGGAAACTATGAAGCTATTAGTTTTCTGTTAAACAAATTACTTAATCCAGACCTCGATCAAAAATTACAAACAGGTGGTATCCGGGTACTAATATTACCTAAACAGGAATTATTGCACGTGATGAGTGAAGCTCCTACTTGTCCTTCTCAATCTCAAGTAGGACCGCCCATAGCTCAGTTTTTGCGTCAACTTCAAGTTCCAGGAATTAGTGGGGTGAGGGTGTATGGACGTCGTGCTGGTCAAAAATTGCCTTTGTGGCGCTATGGTATTAATTTTACTGCCAGAAGTCGTCAGTATTCGGAACAACCTCCGGAGTTTGCTGCTTCTGCAGAAATGGATTTGTTATTAGGAAAAAGAGCGGATCGTGTTTTTCTCAAGTTAACGCCACAGAAAACTGAAAAATTTGACTCAAAGCTGTTAATTCCGAATAATAATTACACAGTTACAACACAACTTTTTACGGCTATTCAACAGTTACTTATTACTTCTCGTTTGTTCATTCCTAATGAAGAATACTCTACACAAATGGGTAATTCATTAACATACAATACTTTTAATTCTGGTAAATGGGTGACAGCTTTTGCCTGTGCTTTTATGGGTATTTTGTTTACAGTTCAAACCGATCTAAAATTAGGTGCAGTATTAGAGCAACTTCCAGATATTTCTCGGTCTGGAAATATTTGTCAGGGTCCGAATTGTCAAACTCCTACAGAAGTGAATGAAGATTCTGTGGAAGCTCCTGAATTTTCTACTTATCCTAGTTTCAATAGTCCGCAATTAGATGAACAGTTAGTTCGTTATCAACAATATTTACAAGTAGAAAATAAACTACCAGATATTTTGATAGTTGGTAGTTCTAGAGCATTGAGAGGAGTTAATCCTACAGTACTTGAGGAAAGTTTAGCAACAGCAGGATATCCAAATTTAAGAGTTTATAATTTTGGGATAAATGGGGCAACAGCTCAGGTAGTAGATTTAATTGTACGTCAGGTTTTACCAGCAGAACAACTGCCACCATTGATTATATTTGCTGATGGAGTTCGCGCTCTTAATAGTGGCAGAGAGGATCGAACTTTTGATATTATTGCGAGTTCTGAAGGTTATGAGGAAGTAGATGCTGGTACGTTTACTATTGAGACAAATACATCAGAAGCTTATGTTAATTTTGGCATTAAAAAATACAAACAAATATTCAAAGAATTACAGGAAAAAACTGAGGAAATATCGCTTACTTATCAACAGCGCGACCGCCTCAAAAGTTTAATAAGTTCAATCATAAATAATCCCCAAGAAAATTGGAATTTTTGGCAGCAAAAAGAGGGCGAAAATGTAGCAGTAGAAGAGGAAGATATTGACAAATTAGACGAATTTCAATCTAACGGTTTTCTCCCAATTTCGATTAAGTTTGAGCCAGAAAGTTACTATCAAAATTATGCTAAAGTTTCAGGTAAATATGATGCAGATTATGCTAACTTCCAGTTGCCAGGAAAACAGATAACCGCACTTAAAAACTTACTACAGTATACTCAGTCAATAGGGATTAATTTTGTATTTGTGAATATGCCTTTAACTACAGCATATTTAGATGAGGCGCGAACTAACTATGAACAAAAATTTCAAGAATATATGCAGCAGTTACCTCTAGAATATTCAAACTTTTTATTCCGAGATTTAGGTGCCGCATGGCCAGATGCTTATGATAAATTTTCTGACCCTAGTCATTTAAATCTTTATGGAGCGATCGCTGTTTCTCAACAGTTAGCTGAGGATAATATTATCCCTTGGTTAGATTGATAAATGTTTGCTACAAAAGAAGTCAGGATTCAGGAGTCAGGAGTCAGGAGTCAGAATGAAGGTGTTGCATAAATGCGGGATAATTTTAATAGTTTTGTGGAATGGGCATCTTGCCCGTTCCTGATTTTCACCGCAGGCAGGATACCAACCCCACTTATATCACACATTCCGCTTCTCAACAATACCTTAAAGTCTCTTAATCACACTTATTATTTTCAATTAAGCATAGCGACGATAAATTCTATTGCCAAATAGAAAATTTTTGCGACAGTACTAATATTCATTTTACTGATAATTAAGCTCAGATTTTTTGTCTAACTGACGGAATCAAATTCTCATCAATTTTCTCCTTTTTATTTTTGATAAATTGCTAATTCTTACTTGAGTTTATCAAAAATGTAGGATAACGCAATATATCTCAAGTCTTTGCCCAATCTACACTTATCCGCAATATTGGCAGTAGATAAATTTTCGGATTATCATAGAGAAAAAGAAACTTGAATTAATCAAACTAGGTAAAGTGGACAAAAATTACAAAAATTACTACAAAAATTACTATTAGACATCTCCAATAATCAAAAATCAAATCAATTATCGCACATAAATTATCAATTATTTCCCCCTACTCCCTACTCCCTCTTTTCTGGAGATGTCTATTAGTTATGAATAATATCAAATCCGTTTAATAACACGATCAAAAACTTTTTTCTCCTCTTACTTATTCTTGACTCCCGACTCCTGGGTTCTGACTCCTCCATCATTATTTATTAATATTAGACCGGACATGATATAACTAATATTTGCTCATCGTACTATACTTCGGGCTTGCTGATTAAATATCAAAGCACTGACAGATATTAGTAAGTGCCTTTTTTGGTCGAAAATTCGTGCAAGCTTTTCGCCCTAAAGAGCTGCATAAAGCTAGTATTTTGGGATGATTATGGCAGAACAATCTTGGGACAATTTTTACGACTACCTCCTCTATAATTTCCATTTATCCCCTCCTGGGAGGGGTTAGGGGTGGGTTGTCTCCTGTCTCCTACCCCTACCAAAAGACTTTCTATACGCAAACCCTACTTCTTCCTTATTCTTTAATTAATTATGTGGACTATCGGTCAAAATAAAACCCATAAACAGAAAAACTATATAGGCAAAATAATTTCGCAAAAAATCATTCAAATTACCGAAAAATTAAGGTATAAAGCCTCTCAATTCATGGAGAAAAAAGCGGTCGTCAGGGCAGATTCCCGAAGGGTGGGATGGATGAGTTTCCTAACCATATCCATGAGACCAAGAGAAGAAAAAAAATCCTTTGATCCAATCCTCTTATTTATAAGAAGAGGTAATTCTAAATTCTTAATTCTACATTCTAAATTCTTGAAGAGCATATTACTATTATTTGGTTTATCATTTCTACTGGTTATATTTATCCTTCCTACAACTAGAGCTTCAACAACTAATATTCCAGCCAACCCACAACAAATTATTAGTGCCACAGAAATAGATGATTCTTATGAAAAATTAATTGATGGATTGGAAAAACGAGAAGGGATCTTTACCATTTATAGGGATGAAGAAACAGGGAAAACATTAATGGAAGTTAAACCAGAACAACTTAATAAAAACTTCCTTTCTGTAATAACTTTAGAATCAGGTATTGGTGAGGCCGGTTTAATTAGTGGTTTACCAATGGGTGATTTTATCTTTCAGTTACGCCAACATCAAGAACAGATTCAATTTGTGGTGCCAAATATCAATTTTAGGACTAATGAATTAGACCCTCAAGCTCGTTCGATTAAACGTTCTTTTAGTGATTCAGTTTTATATTCTCTGCCTATTGAAGCAACTCATCCTCAAAGGAAAACATTGTTGATTGACTTAGATAATTTATTAATAGGAGAAATGAATTTACCATCACTAGAAGAAGCTTTACCTAATGACTACTCAATAGATAGAACAAAGTCTCATATTAGTGATGCTAAAGCATTTCCTTTAAACATAGAACTAGAGTCAGTTTATGGTATCTTAAATGAAGATAATACAGAATATTTAGAATCTGTACCAGATAGCCGTGCTTTTAACCTCAAAGTTCGCTACAGTTTTTCTGAATTGCCAATAAATAATGGTTATATTCCTCGATTAGCTGATGAAAGAGTAGGTTATTTTATTAGTGCTTATAAAGATGTTTCTGACAATAATCGTAGAGAAGCTTATGTTCGTTATATTAATAGATGGCATTTAGAAAAACAAATTCCTAGCGCGCCTTTATCTCCACCCCTAGAACCGATAACTTTCTGGATAGAAAATACAGTACCAATCGAATATCGCGATGCCATCAGAGAAGGAATTTTAATGTGGAATAAAGCTTTTGAAAAAGCGGGATTTATGAATGCTATTCAAGCCAAACAAATGCCTGATGATGCTACTTGGGACCCGGCTGATATTCGTTACAATACAATTCGTTGGTCTACTACTTTTGACTCTTGGTTTCGAGGCATAGGCCCTTCCCGTGTAAATCCATTAACAGGGCAAATTTTAGATGCAGATATTATTCTCAATGCAGGTATTATTAGAGATATTAAATATGGCGAAATAGGGAGCATAATTTTACAAAATCAATCTCTTGCTCAAGCTTTTCAAACCAAGGATGGAAAAAGTTACAATCCCTGTGTATTAAATATGTATTCCCGCTATTTAGGAAATTTAGAAAGTGAGACAGAAACTAATACTTCAAACAACAGTATAGAATCTATTATTCCTCAATCTCTACAAGCAAAATATCAATCTTCTCCGAAGTCGTCATTATCAAACTCTCACTCATCAGAACATATTTGTTTTGGTTGGGAGTCATCTCAACAGTTGGCAATAGGAGCAGTAGCAATGGATGCTTTGCAGAACATTGCACCCCAAAGCAGAGAAATGGAAAAATATGTAAATCAGTTCTTGAAACATCTCACTGCTCACGAAGTTGGACATACTCTTGGCCTGAGACATAATTTCCACGGTAGTACAATGCTTGAACCAGAACAGTTAAACGATACAACTATTACTCAAACAAAAGGGTTAGTAGCATCTGTAATGGATTATGTACCAGTTAATATAGCTCCACAAGGAACAATACAAGGAGACTATTTTCCCACTGTAGTCGGTCCTTATGATGATTGGGCAATTGAATATGGTTATAAACCCAGTGGCACGACTAGCTATATAAGTGAAAAAGGATTCTTACAAGAGATTGCTAGAAGAGCGTCTCAACCAGAATTATCTTATGCTACAGATGAAGATTCTTATGATATTCTCGATCCAGCAGCAAATAGGTTTGACCTCAGTAACGATATATTGATTTATTCTCAGTGGCAACTGGATAACGCCCGGAATATTTGGGAAAGTTTAGAAAAGCGCGTTCCTCAAAGTGATGAAAGTTACAGCGAAATCAGGGTAATGTTTGATACGGTATTTTCCTATTATATGCGGCAAATAATGGATGCTACTTTGTATGTAGGCGGTCAGTCATTTAATCGGGAGAGTACGAAAAATACTTATGGACGATTACCATTTGAACCTATATCTGTAGAGCAACAACGCCAAGCGTTAGAAATACTAGATAAATATGTTTTTGCTGAAGATGCGTTTCAGTTTGCACCAGATTTACTTAATAAGTTAGCTCCATCACGTTGGCGACATTGGGGAAGTTCTGTTTTAGTGTTTCCTTTAGATTATCCCATTCAAGATAATATTTTGTTTCTGCAAAGGATAGTTTTACGATCGCTCCTTTCTAATATTCGTTTGATTCGTCTACGAGATTTGGAGTTGAAGACAACGCCAGATAATGCTTTGAAACTACCGGAACTTTTTGAGACTCTACAAAATAGTATCTGGACTGAAGTTTTGGAGTCTAGTGGTGGAGAAGTTGAGATTTCTAGTATGCGTCGTTCTCTGCAACGGGAACATCTAAATCTGCTAATTTCAATGGTATTGCGTAATCGTACTGTGCCTGAAGATGCTCGGAGTTTAGCTTGGTATGAATTGCGACAACTGGATAAAGATTTGGAGAAGATAATTAAAAAGAGAGGCAAGAAAATGGATGACTATACGATAGCACATTTGGAGGAAATACGCGATCGAATTGTGAAAACTTTGAATGCACAATTACAGTCTAATTAGTAGGTGGCAACACATATGGTAGGGCTAATAACTGTTGGCTATAATCTGGTATAATCGCCTGATAATCTCCAATTATCTATATCTATGCTACTTGGATTCAAGACTGAACTACATCCAAATAATATCATGTCCGAAGGCAATCGTTTGTGTAAACCCAAGAGTGAATATCTACAGGAAATTTAGGTTTTTTTTGCTCAATAGTCTTCTTTTCTCTTCCCTCTTCCCTCTTCCCTCTTCCTTTTTCCTTACCTTCGCGCTTACCGAAAAATTGTGGTTTAAAGCCTCCCCTTTTAAGGGGATAACAAAGAAAAATTTTCATTATTATTCAATCCTCTCCTTGAAAATAAGAGGTAATTATTCATTATTCATTATTCATTATTAATTGTTGAAAATACCGATGCTACCGGACATGATATAACCAGCAAAAAACCCTGCTAGCTAAACACGCTGGTGCCGGTGTAGTTTCCTGGCGCAAAGCTCCGCTAACGTCACGCTTGGAATTGGGGATTATGGTTAATATCATGTCCGGATGATTAGGTATAATAAAACTTCAAAGAGCGATCGCTCTTTGAGTAGGAGGGAGTTATATAGAATCCGGGTAATTAGTTATCGTATTACTGAGGAGTAAGGAGTAACGAGTAACGAGTAACGAGTAACGAGTAACGAGTAACGAGTAACGAGTAAGGAGTAACGAGTAAGGAGTAACGAGTAATATCAAATCCAGTTGAATACTTAATTGTATTGTTGGGGGAGATGGGGAGATGGGGAGATGGGGAGATTGAATAATGAACATATATTAGACTTGTCGCTTTATAACTTAAAAAATCCCCAAAATCCTTGTTCTGTAAGGATTATAGCTATTAGTAACTAAAAATGCTGGTAATTATTGTCCTGTCTAGGTTTGAGCGATTTTTTGCCTCTATTTAGCGACAACTCTACTATATAACCGGATTCTATATTATGCCGAAGCTAGTCACAATTGAAAACCACTTCACAGTAGAACAGTTAGAGCAAAGGTATCGCAATGCCCACGAAGTAACTGAGAAAATTCACTATCAAACAATTTGGTTATTGGCCACTGGTAGGACTTGCTTAGAGGTCTCTAATGCCAATCTCTTTAACTATTTTTAAGATTTTATAGCCTCTTGCAACGGCATAATTTTTTAACAGTTCAGCTTGTCTATCTAGATTATCTTTGTTTTGTGCACTGGACACTCTTGCATAAATGCAAGCTATCACATCTGGTTTGGAATTGTAGTCATCCGTGATGATAATTGTACCAGAAGGCAATTAATAACCTGTTAAATTCCCTTGTTTCCAACACCTCCAGGCTGTTCGATAACTTATTCCTACTTTTTTCGCATAGTCTGAGAGTTTCATGCTGACTCCTCCCTACAGTTTCTCAGAAGCAATGAGAATTAACAGTGGTTTAATCAGACATGATATCAATCTATCTATCTCCTCAGCAATTCTTTCTTTACTATAAGTAAAAAATATTAAATAATTGTAAAAATTATAAAAATAATATAAAGACGCGATCTAAACTGCATTTATCAAAATTTTGCTTTAGTAAAGCGACAAATAAAATCACGGGAATCCATAATTACATATAAAAATGACTAGATAAATGTATATCATAATTTTTACAAAAATATATAAAGATAGAAATTAATAGATTAAGTAGGTAAGCACGAAAAAAACAAAGTATTTAACAAAAATTAAAGTAGCTCAGAAGCCTCTTTCCTTCGGCCTTCTGCTCTCTGCCTACTGCCTTTCTCTAAGGAAAAATTTTAACGCTTACCTACTCATATTAAAGTTGATTGACAAATGTGCCATGATGTATCATGTAAATTACAGGGTGGCATAAATATTTGTTGTGCAGTTAATATTTAGGGCTAAGGAAAAATAAGGATGCAGCCAATTCGACAAGGTGATGTAATATTACAATCAGTTAAGCTAGCTTCAGGTAAAAAACTATCTCACCTGACTTTAGCAGAAGGAGAGGTCACTGGACACTCTCATAGGATTACTCGTGGAGATGCAGAGCTATGCGAAAAAAATGGCACTCTGTACCTGAAAGTTTTGTCAGAAAAAGTAACTTTAACCCACGAAGAACATAAGGCCATCGAAATTCCTCAAGGAAATTGGATGGTACGCATTCAGCGAGAATATGAACCTCTTGGGTGGCGCTATGTGGCAGACTAAAATTGAAAACCTCACAGCAGAACAAAAAGCATTAATACCAATGTATCGGGAAAAGTGGCACAAGAATATGGTGTCAACTGACCCGATAGATAGGCAAAGGGCAACAAATGCAGTAAGAGCAGCTTATTCTGCTATGGGAAAACAAGAGCCAGAGATTCTATTTATCAGTAGTCCAGATGCGATGAAAGAGATAGTAGGATCGCGTTCGCCCCAACGTTTAGTGCAAATGTTGGGCACTCCCTTACTAACTTCCTTACAAATTCAACTGTCAGAAGAAATAGAAAGCCAAATTGATGAACAACTCTGGCTAAAACTGGAAAATGATTTGCCCAATGAAGAATTACTACAGCTAATGTTTATCTGGCAAGATGCCTTAGCTGAACACGCAGAATTATTAGAGGAGCTGTGGGTACAATGGCAAGGTGGCATTATTAGGCAAATCTGGGAACAGCAGCAAAAACAGTTGCGACAACAACTAATAGAGTTTCCTGGAGGAAATCCTTTAATTCGATTCGGAGATTTAATTTGGCAACAAGTTGGACAACCCCTATCACAACATATAGAAGTTAATATATGGCAGCATCTGTCTAGTCAACCCGTGATACGAGAGTGGGAGGAACAGATTAAGCAACCCCTGCAACAAATAGGCGATGCAATAGGGTTAGTCTCAAATATTAGCCAAAATTTGATGACAAGTTCCATTGAAATGATCGATTTCTGTATCTCTGTACTTGAGTGTAGTTGCAACCAAAAAAAATGGCAGGCACTTCAAGGGTTAGTTAAAGAATGTGGGTTTGTGTTACAACTAGAGAATATCTGTTTGGTATGTGATCGCCCAATCAAGCTATCTCTGGACGAGCAAAACCGTTTTCATTCTGAAGGGGGATCGGCAATTAGATTTATTGATGGTTATCGGATCTATGCTTATCATGGGGTAAAGCTGCCAGAAAAATATGGATTATTATATCCCGAACGATGGCAAGTACGGTGGTTACTGGAAGAAGAAAATGCCGAACTACGACGAGTATTAATTCAGGGAATAGGTTACAGTAGAATTTGTCAGGAATTGCAAGCATTAGAATTAGATAGTTGGCGAGAGTATACTCTGTTAAGAATAGATAATTATATTGATGTTGAACCCATTAATCTATTAAAAATGACTTGCCCTAGTACAAATTATATTCATGCCACAAGAGTGCCACCAGATATTAGTAAAGCGAGGGAGGCTATTGCTTGGATAAACTGGGGAGTAGATCCAGAAGAATTTATGGTGGAAACTTAATAGATGTAGATTTGATTTTTCCTAGGTACTAACTAAGGAGTCAGGAGGAAAAAAGAAGGAACAGAAGAAGAAAGTTTTTAATCGCGCTATTAAGCGGACATAATAAATATAGTTAGGACTTACGAACCTGCAACGTATTTTTGTCCTAATTAACCTACAGGGCAGCAATTTCAAATCATAGTTTTTCGTACATCATGGGTAACTCCTGATAGTGTTTTTATTTGAGATGTAAATCTAGATTGAGGTTTTTCTGATCAAAAAAACGCGCCGTTCAAGTACCCTATATCCTGATGTTTGCTACTATTTAATGATGTTTTCCCACCTTTACTATTCCCTAATTTAATAATACTTGGTTTCCACATCCCAGATAAAAAGGCTATAAGTGTCATGTCTGATCGGCAGAAATCTGTTGCTCAATTGCTTGATAACATTCAGAAACAGAAGCTCTTTGTGTCATGGTAGTCACTAATGCTTGATAAGCAGATTGATGATTTTCTATTAAACTACGTGCTTGCAAGGATGCCCAACTTTGTTTGAGTTTAGATTCTGTAGAGCGTTTTAATTGTGTCAAAATTACCGTAATTTTTGCCCGATCTTCAGCCCCACCCTCAGCGTTACCATAAACTAAATTTTCTGCGGCAATACCCGCCATCCAGACCGTAAAATATTGATCGATTGTCTGTTCAGAAACCATACCCCTCTGTAATTGGGCAGCCAACTTTTCGTCATTAAACCTAACCCCACCCTGAGCAGACTGACCTTGCCGAAATGCCTCCCATGCACTGAGAGCATACCCACTAACAGGGATATCTAATAAATAAGCTACCAAAAAATGTCCAGCTTCGTGACGAATAATCCGTTCGCGTCTTTCTGAAGATGTACCTTCCACTAAGTCTACAATAATCATACTTCCCTGACCTTGCCATCCTAATGTATCTATAGCAGCTAGTACCATCACAGAAAAAGTAGCGATCGCGGGTATTACGGGGGATATATTAAAAATTGGTCCAAGTAAAGCAGACATTGTCAGTATAAAAATACTAATAGCAATAATATTCAGGGAAGTTTGTCTCATATATTGAATTTATAGTAGTTATTTCTCATTATTATAAAACATTTAAGTTATATTCTATATTTTTGGGGTTGCAGTTATGGAATGATATTGCCAAAAATTAGTTTATACTTTGACTAAAAAAACTATTAATTAATCAATTGCTAGAATGATTAATCCAAAATTCAATTCAATCAAAAATCTAAAATCATTCGTCACTGTGCAACGCCATATTTTTTAAATACTATAGTAAGGAACGGGTTGGTGCTTGACATAGATTGATGATGAACCGTAAGACACCTTCATTCCTTGTTCCCTGTTCCCTGCTATATAAAATCAACAATAATTAGGTTTTCAGAGTAAATTTTTAATGACAACGAACCAAGGTCTTGATGTATCCTTTACTTGACGATTAGTGTCTAATTTTAAAGTTTTTAGAGTTACTGAATTACTGACATTCCCACCAATAATATCAATTTCATTTACTCTTTTTAATACAAGCAGATCGCAATGAGACTTGTAGTCAGTGGTGGTGTCATAATTAACCCAACTTTCATCCCCTGCTCGTGGTGCACAGACTAAATCTCCAACTGCAGGAGAAATTTCATCAATTTTATAGCCTTTAAAACCTGCGTCAGGCATATTGTTTTTGCGGTTTTTGATGGCCTCTCGGATATAAACAGAATGGCTAGAATTATATTTAAATTTATCACCTGCACCTGCTTTTTTGGGGTTGCACATTATGGAATGATATTGCCAAAAATTAGTTTAGACTTTGACTAAAAAAACCTAATAATAATGATTCTAGCAATTGATTAATCCACAATCCCATTCAATCAAAAATCTCAAATCATTCATCACCGTGCAACGCCCAAATAATTGTTGTAGGATTGACATCCTCCCGACGCTGCTCTGCGAGACAGCGCGGGATTCCCATCCATCAATAAATACAGTCTGTGCCATGTAAATTTAGATCATTGCTTGAGTTTAACTTTACAAGTTTTTTAAACAGCGTTCTGACAGGAAGTTTTGATATTACTTAATTCTCAAGATTACTTAAATCCTGATTCTCAGTTTGTCGATCTTCTTCAAGTGACCTAGCTTGTTCAAAAGTTTCTGAACTATGACTATCACCTACAAAGCGCCAATGCCAGGGTTCATAACTAATGCCTTGAGGATTATCTCTCGGAAACGATAACTCAAAACCATAATTACCTGCATTTTCTTGCAACCATTGGAAAGCTTTTGTATTTTCAAAACTAACTTTGAGATAACTATCTGGTACTCTAGCATCTCCAATGTCAATAGCATAGCCTGTATGATGTTCACTATAACCGGGAGGAGCACTAACTTCGGCTCGTTGATATGTTGCCTGTCCTCGCTTTGCCTTTAGCTCAAAAAACAAATACTCTTGATCTGCCAAAGTTCTAAACCCGGAAATAGGAACTAAATTAATATTTGTGGCCCAAGCTGCATCTGTCATAGCATTAAATCTTTCTGCTGCATTGGAGCGGAGTCTGATATTTTGATTGCCAAAAACTGGTGTTAGCTCCTGCCAAGTTGCTTCTTGATATGGCAAATGTCCAAGAATATTTTCTTTCTGCTGGATAGAAGGAGTCGGAGATGGTGAGGGGGTTACTACTGTAGGAGTTGGAGATGGTTCAACTAATTTTATGCCTAAATTTTGTTTGATTTGGCTGACAAAAGCTTTGTCTTGAGTTTGATGAAGTTGGAAGTGCAAACCAATACTAATTATCAGAGCGATCGCCCCTATACCTAATAATTTCCAAATCTGCCATTTTTTCTGAGGCTGAATAGGTTGCTGTTTTGAACTTTCGTATTCATCTCTTACGGCTTCAGGAATGTCATCTACTGGCAATTTCGGTTCATTTGGAGATTTTTTCTTAAATAGACCGAGCTTATTCAAAATTTTCACTCCTGCACTTTCACTGAAATCATCAATAATTAGAGTTTTGTTGATTGAGTTTTTGTCACCTTTGATACGGTTCCATCAGGCTTACTCTTTTTAGGACATCATCAAAAAATTGATACAAATTATCACAATGTGACATTTTCTGATCTTTTATTCCTGCTTCATCATATTTAGGTCTGATGAAGGTTTTGTTTATATATTCTCATGTTTTCATACTTTACTCAAGGCCAAAATTTTCATTTTTTCTATCACTTGCTGATTTTTCAATCACCAATTTCATTAATGGCCAGTTGCTGATTCTGCACTTTTTACCTCACTTGCTCCATTATTATTGTCGATCATTTTTCTTGGTCTACCTGGTTTGCGCTTGTGGCGTTGACTAATGGACTTGTCACTAGCTACTGCTAATTCTTCTGGAGTACATTTTAAAATATCCAGAATTTCTAGGTACTTTTGGGGAGTCATTGTTGGTTCTGTACGCCCCGTTTCCCAGTTACGAACACTGGTTTCGCTTATTCCTAGTCGATCTGCTACTTCTGCACGGGTAAGCCCCGCACGTTCTCTCAGGGCTTCCATATCCATATCTTTTATGTTTCCTCCAGCAATCATCTACAGTATAAGTTTTTTTGAAAACTAATTTAGAGAATTAATTAAACTACCTTATTCTAAACTTGTTAAAATAGAATTGTCTAGGTTTTTTTAAAAAAAGACTCAATTTATTATTTATAGTGTATATTGTCTGGTTAAGATCATCCCCGGCCATCAATCAAACAAACTAAGTTGTTTATTTGTTTAAAAGATTCAGGGCGGGTTGACCGAAAAATTGGGTTTCAAGCCTCGCCCTTCTAGGGCGACTTTTTGGTTGATTTTTGTCTATAAAAAATATGTTATCATATTGTTAATTTCTTTCCTCAGGTTATGAAATCTAGATTTAAGTACCGTATATATCCAACACGGGGACAAAAATACCGAGAGCGCCAAGCTATTTGGCTGTGTCCGTGTGGTTTGGAATGATAGTCTAGCTTGCTGTCAAGAAAAGTACAAAATAGGAGAGAAGAAACCTGTTAACTCACAGCTACAAAAACAGTTTATCACATCTGCTAAAAAGACTGAATACAGAGAGTGGTTGTCAGAGGTTTCTAACATACCATTACAGCAATCTTTAAATGATTTGAACCAGGCTTATCAAAACTTTTTTAAGTCAACCAGAGGCCAGAGAAAAGGCAAACCTATAAAACCTCCGCAATTCAAAAGAAGGAAATCAAGGCAGACTGCTAGGTTTACAAAGGGAGGATTTAAAGTTGGTCAACATAAAGTTTATTTGGCTAAGATTGGAAAGCTGAAAATAGTTTGGTCTAGAGAGTTACCTGCTGCTCCATCATCAGTAACAGTAATTAAAGATTCAGCTAATAGATATTTCTTAAGTTTTGTAGTAGAAATACAACCAGAAACCTTACCTCAAACTGATAATTCAGTAGGTATAGATTTAGGTATCAAAACCTTTGCTACATTTAGTGACGGTACAAAGGTTGATGCTCCTAAGCCACTGAAAAAACGAATTAAGAAATCAAGAAAGTTAAGTAAGTCATTATCTCGCAAAACTAAGGGGTCTAAAAGGTATGAAAAAGCACGAGCTAGAGTAGCTAAATTCCATGCCAAACTGAAAGATACAAGAACAGATTTTCTGCATAAATTATCTACTAAAATAATTCGTGAAAACCAAACAGTTGTTTTAGAAGATTTAAACGTTTCTGGTATGATTAAGAACCGTAAATTATCCAGAGCAATATCAGATTTAGGCTGGAGACAATTTAGAACACTCTTAGAGGGAAAAGCAGAAAAATACGGTCGTGATTTTAGAGTAATAAGTCGTTGGGAGCCAACATCTCAAACTTGTTCATGTTGTGGATTTAAAGGTGGAAAGTTAGACCTTTCAGTTAGGGAGTGGGAATGTTTGAATTGTGGTGCAAAGCACGACCGTGATGAAAATGCAGCAATAAATATATTAGTCGCGGGCGGGCAGTCCGAGACAAAAAACGGACGTGGAGACAAGCGTAAGACTAGCGCCAAGGTAGCAGCAGTCAATGAGACGTCAACTCGCCGAGGAGCTACGGCTCGGTAGGAATCCCCGTGCCTTTAGGCCGGGGAGGATGTCAAACATCTTTGGAGGACAAAAGTTTAACTCAAATTGTTGAAGAATGGATAGACTCTATACCAGAAACAGAAATTGAAAATGCTAAAAAATTCATAGAAAAGTCGTCCTAAAAGGGTAAGGCTTGAGACCCATTTTTTCGGTCAATGGGGATTACTCTCCCACCAATAGCATCCCATACAAAGTGCAGGTTTGTTTCATTCTCAGTTAATATATTGTGGGAACGGAGAGCATAAATACTATATTTTCAGAAAAAAGTCAATTATTTGTGTTTTCAATTATATATATTAGACCTCTCCAAAAATTAAAAATAAAATCTATTCTTATCCATAAATTATCAATTACTATTCCCTATTCCCTATTCCCTATTCCCTATTCCCTCTTTTCTGGAGATGTCTATTAGATAATCTTTAACTAGGTTATTTTGAATATACATTAGCTTGACTTTTCATCATTTGAAAAATATTATAAAAACCATTAGCACGGGAAGGAGTCAAACTTACTGCTAAACCTGTTTCTTGAATAAAATCTGGAGTTATTTGCTCAATTTCTTCAGGAGTTAATCCATTAATTCCTTCAATTAATAAAGCTACTAATCCCTTCACTAACTGAGCATCAGAATCGCCTTGATACCAAACTTTACCATCATTTAAATTCGCAGTAATATATACCTGAGATTGACAACCATAAACTTTGTTTTCTGGTATCTTTTCAGCTTCTGGAAAATCAGGTAATTTTTTGGCGTACCAAAGCAGTTGTTCATAGCGCAACTTATTAGAAGATGCCCGTTGGAATTTTTTAACAATACGTTCTAATGATGGTGGTAAAGCCATAGAGGGAATTTAGAATTTAGAATTTAGAATTTAGAATTTAGAATTTAGAATTTAGAATTTAGAATTGGGAACAAGCAAAAAATATTTATGCTAGGGCGTGTCATCATTTAAATCCCAGGCCCCTGTCACGGAGAGGTTTTGAGCGGTTGTGACTGCCGAGGCACTCACGGCATGAAATTCAGTCATAGCATGGCATCTAGAGCTAATTTATGACACGCCCTAGTAATTATACCATATTTACTAATTCTTACTAGGGAATTAGGAAATAGGGAACAAGCAAAAAATATTGACCCCGGCAATTATACGACATTCACTAATGCTTACTTTTGACTTTTGACTTTTGACTTGAAACTATCAGGTACAATAGTTAAATAAACTTAACACTAATAGTTGTAATAAAAACTTCTTATGTCTCTTCCTATTCGCAACGTAGCCATCATCGCCCACGTTGACCACGGCAAAACAACCCTAGTTGACTCACTCCTCAAACAATCCGGTATCTTCCGCGAAGGGGAAGAGGTTCCTGATTGTGTAATGGACTCTAACGACTTGGAAAGGGAACGTGGGATTACAATTCTTTCCAAAAATACTGCCGTAAGATACAAGGATACTCTGATAAATATTGTTGATACCCCCGGTCACGCTGACTTTGGAGGAGAAGTAGAACGAGTCCTCGGTATGGTTGATGGCTGTTTACTAATTGTTGATGCTAATGAAGGCCCAATGCCTCAAACTCGCTTCGTCCTTAAAAAAGCTCTGGAAAAAGGATTACGGCCTATAGTTATCGTCAACAAAATTGACCGTCCCCGAGCTGACCCCCACGCTGCTGTGGATAAAGTTCTAGACCTATTTATAGAACTGGGAGCAGATGATGACCAATGTGACTTTCCATATTTGTTTGCCTCTGGTTTGGCAGGTTACGCCAAAAAAGAACTGGATGTAGAGTCAACAGATATGCAGTGTCTCTTCGATGCTATTTTAGATCATGTCCCACCACCAGTGGGAGACCCTGAAAAACCTCTACAGTTACAGGTAACAACTCTCGACTATTCAGAATATTTGGGCAGAATAGTTGTAGGTAGGATTCACAATGGTGTGATTAGGTCTGGGCAACAAGCAGCTATTGTCAAGGAAGATGGGACTGTTGTCAAATCAAAAATTTCCAAACTAATGGGGTTTGAAGGTCTGGCACGTATTGACATTGAAGAAGCTGGTGCTGGTAATCTTGTAGCAGTTGCCGGATTTAATGATGCTAATATTGGTGAAACTATTACTTGTCCCAACGAACCTCAAGCACTACCTTTAATTAAAGTAGATGAACCTACTCTCCAAATGACTTTCTCTGTAAATGACTCTCCATTTGCTGGTAAGGAAGGAAAATTTGTAACTTCTCGACAAGTGCGCGATCGCTTGATGCGAGAGTTAGAAACTAATGTTGCATTGCGAGTGGAGGAAACTGACTCTCCAGAGAAATTTTCTGTTTCTGGTCGTGGGGAACTGCACTTAGGTATTTTGATTGAAACTATGCGTCGAGAGGGTTATGAGTTTCAAGTTTCCCAACCTCAAGTTATTTACCGGGAAGTCAATGGTCAACCATGCGAACCATTTGAACTTTTAGTAATGGATGTTCCTGAAGATGCTGTTGGTGGTTGTATTGAAAGAATAGGTCAGCGCAAAGGTGAAATGCAGAATATGCAGGTGGGTACAAATGGTCGTACTCAATTAGATTTTTCTGTTCCTGCTCGTGGTTTGATTGGTTTTCGGGGTGAGTTTATGCGTTTGACTCGCGGGGAAGGTATTATGAACCACAGTTTCTTAGATTATCGTCCGTTTATTGGTGAAATTGAAGCGCGACGCAATGGAGTGATTATTGTATTTGAGGAAGGTGTGGCAACTTTTTATGCGTTGAAAAATGCTGAAGACCGTGGAGTATTTTTTATTACTCCTGGTACAAAGGTTTATAAGGGTATGATTGTAGGAGAGCATAACCGTCCTCAAGATTTGGATTTGAATGTGTGTAAAACTAAGCAGTTGACTAACCATCGTTCTGCTACTGGAGATGAATTGGTGCAGTTGCAAACGCCTGTAGATATGAGTTTGGAGCGAGCGTTGGAATATATCGGACCAGATGAGTTGGTGGAGATTACTCCTGAGTCAGTTCGGTTGCGGAAGGTAAGTAAGAAGTTGGTGAAGCGATAATAGATTTAAGATGGGGAGATGGGGAGGTGGGGAGATAGAGACACCTAGAAATAAAAATCTATTGCACAGTTTTAGGTGTGCCACTCCACTGCAATAATACTTACCGAAAAATTGTGGTTTAAAGCCTCCCCCTTTTAACTATCCCTGATAAGGAACTCCTAAAACCCTTTTCTGATAGGGAGATGGGGAGATGGGGAGATGGGGGAGAAAAGACTCTAATTAAATAGGTTTACTCTCCTGAAATCTGCATTGAATGGCAAATACATAACTTTTCTATTTTGTCAAGTTTTATGTTAAGAAAGATGTTTATAAAGCACAGCCCTTTTAAGGGGATAATAAAGAAAAATTTTCGTGATTAGTCAATCCTATCCGTTTTAAAGGAGAGGTAATTATTAATTATTAATTATTAATTATTAATTATTGAACCCTACTCCCTCTTTTCTAGAGATATTTAATGAACCTGTTAAGAAAATACCAAATAAACCCAGAGCAATTATTGTTGTGGGTTCGGGAACATCAACCTTGATAATCTCAGCATATAATATTGCATTTGCTACTGAATCTTCTGGGGAATTAAACTCACTGAGAAAAGTATTACCACCGTCACTAGAAAAACCTGCTAATTTCAAGGTGTAATCTACTCCAGCAAAGTTAAAAGAATCATTTGTCAGACCATCAGCAGTAAAAAGAAGTATATCTCCATCTAAAACTGGGTCGTTATAAATATTAGGAGTATTGAAAATATTGAAGGTGTAGTTGAAGTTTTCTGCGTTGTTGAAAGGATTAGTAAAAGACAGTTCAACCTCTAGAGGAAAGTCTCCATTAAAACCATAGTAAGTAGCGCCATTACCATAGGTTAAATCACCAACAGCAAATAAAGTATTTACATCCGTGCTGAAACTTAAGCCATCATACTGAACATAATTTCTGAACGATGTAGTGGCAGCAATTCCCCAAGTTAATCTGTTATTTGTCCCACCGTTTTCATCTGAGAGAAATTCCACACCAGTAGATACAACGGGTAAACCCCAAGATCCAGATGATGTTCCAGAAAAAGTAATAGCTTGGGCGTTTTCTGTTGCTGCAAATAAGATAGTAGTAGTTGCTACTAAGGTTGTTAAAAGTTTAGGTATGTTCATTGCAAACTGTTCTGTTGATTTTTTATTTCTATTAGTCCGTTGTTTTAATAGACTTATCCGGAAAATAAAGATATAAGATCAATTTTATCACAGGAAAATCTAAGTAAATTTAACTACACATTCAGTTATTTAGTAATTAATATTACTTAAATAATAATTTTAAGTTTGCTAGTCCTAAACAGGTAAGGATATGAGTTGCTACATCCCTCTAATTGTCAGAAGGTAGACTAGAAAAATCATTACTTGTTTACCACTACCATTCTTTGTATAAACTTTTTTAACTTTGAAAATTCATCTTTCTGAGCAATAATTCTGATTGGACGCACAAAATAGTATAGAAAAGATAGTGATTTTGGTAATGGCAGAAATTCTTGATCTTTTGCACTAGGGACAACAGAAAAGTAAATGATATTACGAGCTTTTCGGATTCTTCGCCTGAAGCTTCTTGTATATAAAAGGAAAAAGTGTAGAATAGAATGGGGAGCACTGCTCAAAAAGCGAAAAAGAAAGTGCTCTAATTTTGTAGTTGGGGTACCTGGGGTAAATAAAAAACGTTTGCTTACTTGAGAAACAAGTAATTTAACAACTGGATCAGCTTTCTGGATTTTTTGCCCAATTGCTTCTGGAAAAGATACTCCCCAAAGTTCATTTATTAGTAAAAGAGCAAGGAATAGAAATTTCTTAATGCCGAGATTCTTTGAAGTTTCGATGACCATTTCCCAATCCATTTCTGGATAAACATAGATAAGTTGAGCCAAATCACATAGCCATTTTAGCTGTCTCCAACGATCCTTAGATCCATGTATACAGAGAATGACCATTAAATCCTCTGGGGGAAAGTGAAGTACTTTTTTGCCAGACAATTCCACTAATTCTAGTCGCTGCCAAAAAGGTTCAATATCAATGTCAAAAGGAATCATGCCACCACCTACATTGATATGCTTTGTAGCAATTTTCCAGTGCAGTTCTAGGAAAATATTTTTTTCATCATTAAATTTGTAAAATTTGTAGTTGTAATGAAACTTTAGTAATTTTGATTCTTTGGCAAGGGTTTGAGTTGGTGTTTCATATCCTTCAGCAAGAAGTAATGCTTTAGCTTTCAAAATATCCTGCTTGTGAATCAATATATCTAAATCACCCCATTGTCGAAATCCGAGATTACCATAGACTGAAGCAGCTAAAACAGCTCCTTTAAAAGGGATAGCTGGTATGTCATTAGTCTCAAATAGTTCAAGTAACTTAAGAAGTTCGCTAGTTAGGGTAAGATTGTAGCTAGTGGTAGCATAAAAATTATCTTTGAGTTTGCTTAAAGTTGCTTGGGGAACTGACTCTGGGCAAATTGTGTTGAGGTTCCAGTAAAGGAGTGGCATTACCCCCTCTAGATTTGCTATCTCGATCAAGTACTCCCAATCAATATCTTTTTGGAGTAAGTTTTTAAGCTTCTCAGAATTTTTTGCATCTAGGTAGGTTCTAGCACAGCAAAGTAATAACTCGTTTTCAGGACGATTATTTTTCATTGAAGACTGATTAAGGACTGGCGTTAAGGTAGTCACAAAGTTTTCATATATGATTATTGACTTGCGTTTCAAGCGTTGCTAAAGCGCGTGTATGATATGAATCTTAATTCTTTAGGAGTCAACCTACCCCTCGCCCCTCCCCCTCCCAGGAGGGGAAGTCAGGAGTCAGGAGGAAAGAAAGAAGAAGAAACCCCGAGTAGAAAGATAAAGTTTTTCGGGGAGTGTAAACAGAACGGAGTTCTATCGGGATCTTATCCGGACATGGTATCATACCTCAAATTACCAACGCCGCGTTTCAAGAGCTTATTTGTGTTTTGCTTTTGAAGATTGCTTTTTCGTAAATTTGTTTTATTCTGTCTAAATATTCTTCTGGTATTTCACCAATCCATTTTTCTGTGATAATTCCATCTTCAATTGATACAGCAGTAGGATAAGCATCTACCATATAGCCAAATAATAGTTTATCCATTGTGACTAAAGGAAAACGAACCATTTGTTCTTCCTTGAATTCGTCTAAATCTTCATTTTTAGCAGACATTATTCCTAATACTTGTGGTAAATCTTTTTGAGTATTCATCATATTCAAAAAAGGAATCCAACGTTTACAGTAAGGGCAATCTCGACTTAAGAAGACTACAAAATGAGAACCTTTTTGTAAATCATGAGGACTGTTTTTTAACCAACGGCGTTTCCAATGATTACCGATTTTCAGGCGAGAAAAATCTATTAATGGTTTCTCTTGAGATTTCCAAGCCATTATGCCAGTTATCAACATTACTATCAAGGTTAATATCCATTGCCAAGTTTGAGTTTGGTGATTGGGAATAGGATTTAACCAAGCAATTGTTAGTAATGTTAGATAAACTATGTTGAGTAAAATACTTTGCAGGGGAGTAACAATGACTATTCCTCCATAGCAACCACAATCTTCTGTTTTTCCTGTAGAAGTTGACCAAATAGTTAATATTGATAAAGCGATTAGTAAGACAATCGAACTAGGTATTAAAACTTGAGGAAATATATTGAGAATTAAACCTAATCCTAATGCAGATTCTATACCGATAAAGGCGATCGCTATTTGTGGAATAATGTTTGATGAGAATAAATTGTATCTGTAATTTTGTAAGATAAATTCTTCTGAGTTAATTGATTTAATTACTCCTGTAATCAAAAAGACTATACCAATAATGAATAAAAATAAATTTTTCATAATATATTATCCTCATATATTGAAAGTATGAATTATCGCTACTCCAGTTAAATAGGTGTTAGTAAATCAAGAGATGAAACCTTAAAGTATTGCCTTTATGAGTAAGAATTCAGGTCTAGGAATTTGGAATAGTGACTTTCCATCGTCTGATTAAATTAACAGCTTTTCACCGCTAGCGACAGGTTCCAGTAACGGTTTGTCCAGCCAATGGGGTAGCTGTACAAACACAACCCTGAGGACAATCTTTTATAATGGTAAAAAACATTGGATTACTGCCAAATTGAATTTCACACGAGCTACTCTCACAATTTTTGACACATCTTCTTTCTTTGTTATTAGGTGAAGATATATCACATTCTAGACCATCACAACAACTCCGATGTGAATTCGGTCGATCACATCTTTGCCCTTCTGTTAGACATTCTTGTGATAATGCCATCGCAGGTGCTGGTGCAACAATTGACTTAACAACAGGAAGCATAGTACCAACAGCAAACCCACCAACTAACACACCTGTCTTAACGACCTTCCGTCTTGAAAAACTTGCTATTCCTGTTGGTTGCTTTAGATACTCCTTAATCAGTTGATAACGCTCCAACTCTTCCAAAGTCAGCCAAACTAATCCTCTCATATCCACATCTTCAGTCTGTGAAACATCCAATTCTTTTTCTAACAATTGAGCAATATCTTTAACTGAATGCTGACCATCACAAAGCTCCCAAACTCTAGCTGCCATAGGATTTAAACAATGGGAACTATTATTGACTTCATCATAAACAATTACTTCGTTACCAACTGATTGAATTAGTAGTTTTTCGCTTCTTGCTACAGGTATCATTTTTATTTTTATTGCTTTATTTTTACTTGGTTCTTCCCAAGAATGCTCTAATCTTTACTCAGGTTAAATTACTCAAAGCTTTAAGATAAAGCTTTTTATAGCAGTGTATAAACTGGTTCACGTGGATTCGGCGGAGGCTAAAAGTCTTATTCTTTCGTAGAAAGCCTAACAATTTACGTTTTTATCGAACTGACGCTGGTTAAGTGTATTTCTAAGTCTTAATCTCTTAAAAAAACAACGCCAAGTGTACTTAAATAAACCTAAACACCGCTACATTTGACTTGTAGCCCCCGCTTTAGTCAATTAATTTACCCGCAAACACCATTACTACCATCTACTCCAGGATTTGGTGTATTACCTAAAGAACAATCTAATCCCTCTGCACAACCAGGATCTGCCAAATCAACATTGCAAGCTTCTCCTCTTTGTGCGCCAACCGCAACAGAAACGGCCATCGCAGGTGCTGGTGCAACAATCGACTTAACAACAGGAAGCATCGAACCAACAGCAAACCCACCAACTAACACACCTGTCTTAACGACCTTCCGTCTAGAAAGACTTGCTATTCCTGTTGGTTGCTTCAGATACTCTTTAATCAGTTGATAACGTTCCAACTCTTCCAAAGTCAGCCAAACTAATCCCCTCATATCCACATCTTCAGTCTGTGAAACATCCAATTCTTTTTCTAGTAATTGAGCAATATCTTTAACTGAATGCTGACCATCACAAAGCTCCCAAACTCTAGCCGCCATAGGATTCAAACAATGAGAACTATTATTTACTTGGTCATAAACAATTACTTCATTCCCAACTGATTGAATTAACAGTTTTTCACTTCTTGCTACAGGTATCATTTTTTTTATTTCTCCTTATTATGTAATTAATTCAACAAAGCTATAGCTATCTCATCCGCTTCACCACGCTTTCCTTCAACACATAAAGCATCAGCAACAGCACGAGACAAAATAGGTAAAGCAAACTCAGGACGAAGACGAGCAACAATAGTATTATCCAAAAGTGCTAATACCCCTTGACCAGCAGAAATAGAAGTCGGACTCCATTGAATTCCTGATCTATATTGAGTATGGACTACCATACCAATAGGTATTGGCTCAATTCCTGCCTTTCCACCTAATTCCTCCACAGAACATCTTTTAACTCCCTGACCCTCATCTTGCCTAATAGATAAAGGTCGAGCATAGGGGTGAACCAGTCCATTAGCATCCAACACAGCATATTCATCTGAATAATAAGTAGCTCCTGCCTTCACTAAAGCTGCGACTAGAGTTGTTTTACCACTAAAACTACGTCCAGGAATAACAATAGCTTTTCCTTGCCAACCAACAACCCCTGCATGAACGAACAATCTATCTTTAACTGCTATACCTATCTGCAAGCGTAAATCAGAGTCCAGAGTAGCCAAAGCTTCCCTTAGCTCAGTTGTCTCAGTTAGTTTTTCTTGATTACGATAAAGCTGATAATAACCATGGGTATCACAGCTATCAAGAGTTTTAGCCATAATCAGCGAATACAACTCATCTACAATAGGCGACGTAGATGACTCCCACCCAGGAGGTAGATAATTGGAAAGCTCTTTTAAAACTGTTGACTCATTGACCCGAATACCGATACGGATACCATAACTGACTAGAAACAATTGACCCTTCCACTGGATGTTATCTAATACCCCTAATTCAATATTGTCCTCAGCAGGACTTGTGAATTTATAAGTAGAAGTAGGGCAACCATAATGTAATTGAGCCTCACTCATCTTTGATTTTATTCCTGAGAATGTAATTTAATCATTTTGTCAAGCCTCAAAATATTTATAGATAATAGATATAAGTTAGTTTGGCATCCTAGTTATAATCCCACAAAAATCCCAATCTGATCGTTCACCTTTTTGTTCACTTTTCTGTTCACTTACCTATTCAAAGTGTTCACTTACCTGTTCAAAATGTTCATTACCTGTTCAAAACCTGTTCAAAATCAAAAAATAGGCCAAAAAAATTACGGGATAGCACAAAAAACCAGAATCAAGTAGATATGAGTTAGTCCCAGTGCAGGTCCAAGTGCAAATCCAAATTCTAGTAAAGAGTAAACAATTTGTCCAAATATAATGCTTCCTTGTTTGCCTAGCATTCCGTAAGAAAGTAAACAGGGAGTTTGACTTTTTGCTCAAGTCAAGTTGCGATCGCTCCTTTCTCTCTGTTCATCTTTAGCTGTGGTGAAATTTACTCAGGACTACCCATAACTATCAAATATAGTAGGGGTTAACGGCCGTTAACCCCTACAAATGGTGTATAGTTTCGTATGCGTGCGTAAGTCTTTTTACTGCTTCATAAAACTGATACAAAGCGTCACATAAAGTGACAAATTGATGTGTACGGACGTTGCATGCAACGTCCCTACCTGCTTCTTGTGAGGCCGTCGGCGGTTACTCATCCACAGACATTGACGGGTCTTGCCCAACCGCATATCTAAACTCTATACCTACATTTAAATCTTTGTCAATCAACATCAGAAAAAAGTCCTCAAACCCTGATTGCGTCGTTTTAGCGTAGGGAGCGGGATTTCTTCTGAGGTCTATGTCTATATAGATAGACTGCCAGAAATGTTTCAGCTGCGATTAGTGCAGAATATACAAATTTCACCCTCGTTACTACTTGAGGGTGATAACTAGCGTATTATATCTCTAAGTTACGCAAATTATTAACTAAGTCGAAACTCTCTATAAGTCAAAGAACAGGCAACAGTGAGAAAAATATTTCCCTCTATATCCTCAGCATCTTTCTCGATCTCCCCCATCTCCTCATCTCCCCATCTCCCCACACTCTATCTGCCATTACTATGCACCAGCACCAGCACCAAATTATGCACCGGGCCATTTTTTTTTGCCTCTAGTCTCTCCCTTTCAGTAGACTGAGGATATACAGATGGAGAAAGTCCTATGAAAAAATCATCAAAATCTAAAGGTCGTCTGGTTTGGAATCATTCCACCCATATTGAAGGTTTGATTCCTATTTTAGAGAAACTAACCCAACGTCAGGGTATTGAAACTGTTACTCCAGGAGTCATCAGCAGATCCAGAAGTCATATTCCCCACATGAAATTAAAAGTTTCAGTGCCTATTCGAGGTGGTTTTAAACTTATTGCTAGACAAGGAAAGACTGTTCAAGAAGTGTTTATGTTAACTAGCTTAACTCAAGAAGATTTAGAAGAGGCGATCGCTTATGTTTTAGCTAAATAGGGTTTGCTTTTCAGGAGCGGGGAGGGGGAAGTGTGGGAAGTGTGGGGAGTGTGGGGAGTGTGGGGAGGGTGGGGAGTGTGGGGAGTGTGGGGAGTGTTCACCGATGCGGGGTCGCACCAATGTTACCTGTTCCCTACTACACAAAGGTTAAATCCTATAGCGCAAGGCAACAAGCAACAGGCAATAGGGAAATATAAAAGGGTTTTCCTACGGAATGCTGCGCAAACAGCTTATATTCATGTCAAACACCTGAATGCGTAGCGCTATAGTTTCAATCTTTTTCTCGTCTATCCAAATGCCATAATTTTATTTTTAAACCATCACGGGGATTAGGTGTTGGTAATGCAACTAGACTTAAATCTTGTTCTGGTAGCAGCTCCCATTCATAACTTCGTAACAACTTTGCTGCAAAAATTTTCATTTCTAAGCGAGCAAATTCTTTACCCAAACATTCGCGCATTCCACCACCAAAGGGAATATAACCAAATATTTTTTGTTTATCTACAGCATTTTCTGGGGAAAAACGGTCGGGGTCAAAATTGTTATGTTCTGGGTAGAGAGTTTCATCCTGTTGAGTCTTACCAATTTGATACTGAATTAACCAACCTTTTGGAATAGAATATCCACCAAATTCACAGTCTTGAATTACTTGTCGGAACCCACCCCCCACAGGTGGAATTAATCTCAATACTTCTTTGAGAACTTGTTCTAGATAAGTCATCTGTTTCAGACTTTCTGTAGTTAGCGGTTCCGTGGGAGGAAATTGTTTTTGTTCTTCACGGATACGGTTAAGTACATTTGGGTTTTGACTTACTAATAGACAGAAAGAAGCGATCGCTGAAGTTAGTGTCTCGTGACCAGCAAACAGCAATAATAATATTTGGTCTTTCAATTCATCTAAAGGTAAAGCATTTCCATCTTCATCCCGCGCTTGCAAGAGTATTCCCAATGCATCTTCACCGAAATTTTGTTGTTGCTGTCGTTGCAAAACAATTTCTTCAATGTGTTGCAGTAATTTTTGCCGACAACGGAGTGATTTTCCAAATTTTGTCCAAGGAAGTGATACAGGAATGGAAAATAAACCTTTGACCCACTCTTCAAATAAACTAGCTAATTTTGTTTCGGAACCTCCATCACTACCCATAAATAAACGACTAGCAATATCAAAGGTATAATCACGAATTTCAGGATACCAAGTTAACGTACCCATTTTTGCCCATTTCTCCAGATAGCTAGCAGTTATAGTTTCCATTGTGGGAGCATAATTTGCCAAAGCTCTTGGTTGAAAAGCTTGTGCCAAAAGTCTACGCCGTTGTTGATGAAGGCTACCTTGTTGGACAGCTAAAGAGTTAGGACCTAATAAAATCCTGGTACTTTTTGGCCAAGTAGCAGTAAAGTATTTATTTTCATTGGAAAACAGAAATTTATTAGCTTCTGCTCCGGCTAAAAATACTGTGGGACTGCCAAAAATATGACTTTTGTAGATTCGTCCGTACTTTTTTTCTCTTGTTTGGGCGAATGTATTATCTGTTAAGAAACTGATAGTTTCACCAACAAAAGGTAGACCCAAATTTCCTGGTGGTAGAGGTAATGATGATTTGGTATTTGTGATAGTCATTTCAGTTATCAATCATATAAATTTTATTCTCACTTGTACTTTGTCTAACATACTTCCACAAAATTGAATTAGAGGTTGTCTGAGAAGTCTCATTTGCTACATCACTCGCCCCCGCGCATCCCTCAATTTTGGGGAACTTTTACCAGCTAATGGATTCTTGTTCCCCCCAGAATTGGGGGGCTAGGGGGGCAAAATTCAGTATTAAACAACTTTTGATATATCCTCTTAATTGATATTAAAAAAAATTGAATTAGAGGTTGTCTGAGAAGTGTCATTTGCTACATCACGCGCCCCCGCGCATCCCTCAATTTTGGGGAACTTTTACCAGCTAATGGATTCTTGTTCCCCCCAGAATTGGGGGGCTAGGGGGGCAAAATTCAGTATTAAACAACTTTTGATATATCCTCTTAATTAAGATTCAAAAACACTCATACTTTCAATTTCTCTTTTTCATTAAATTTAACTTCTAACTTCTTCAATAATCACCACCTAAAAATTAAACTTCTTCCTTCTTCTCTCTTCTTTCTAACTTCTTCAATAATCACTACCTAAAAATTAAACTTCTTCCTTCTTCCCTCTTCTTTCTAACTTCTTCAATAATCACCACCTAAAAATTAAACTTCTTCCTTCTTCCTTCTTCAATAAGCCCAATTATCTTGCCACTTAACCGTACCCTCTTCAGCTAATAACCATTGCCTAGAAACTAAATTTTCTCGCTGTGGAATTTCTGTTTCATTTCCATTTTCATCCCGGTAAACAATTGCATATTTATAAGCAATTACTTTTCCTGCACTTTCATTAAAGGGAATTTCATTAAACCAAGTATTAGAATTTATATACTCTAACTGGTAAGCTTTACTAATATCCCAATTTCCTAATTCTGGACAATCTCCTGTTACTACTATTGCCTCTCCAGGATTAGTTGAAACTCCATTTAATTGCGCTCGGACAATTACTTTTCCTTTGACGCGATCGCCTAAATAATTAATCACTATCATCTCTTGTACGCCCAGTTCTAAATCATGTAATGCGCCATCTTTTACCTCAAAAAAGCGCTTCGTTAAAATACAAATATATTCTCCATCTTCCAAATCAGTTTCTACCCGTTCTATTGTTACTGGATTACCTCGATTAATGGCTACAAAACAACGATAATCTCGGTAACATCGCACATAACAATAAACATCCTCACTAATATATTTTTGCCATTGACTTCCTAGAGAAACGGCAGGATTAACTCGACGTACTTTTGATAATAATTGAACATCCCGATAAATTGGTGTATCTGTATCCCACTTTTCCATCATCGGGCGATTATAAGGTTCTTCCCCACCATCTTTATCATTATAAAGATATTGCTCAGTACCATAATAAATGCAGGGAATACCACGAGAAGTCATAATTAAATTAATAGCTAATCTCAAAATTCCTGGGTCTGGATTCAAATTTTGAAACCTGGGAATATCATGATTATCAATAAAAGTTACCAGCTCACTAGCGCTATTATAAACATTATCTTTGTCTAATACTTCTTGAATAATATGAAATCCTCCAGGTTCGCATTTTCCTAAAGCGCGTCGAATTGCCACACAAAAACCAAAGTCTAACATTGACATTCCAGACTTATTGGCAAATTCCTGAGATGCAGCATCATAAGGTCCGCTAAAAATCCATTCCCCAAACACAAATACTGAAGGTTTATGACTTTTAATATCAGCATAAAATTCTTGCCAAAACCATAATGGCATATGTTTAATTGTATCTATTCGTAGCGCATCTACTCCACGGTCTAACCATAATTTAATTGCTGATTTAATATAATCTCTATAGTCAGAATTATTTTCATTAAAATCTGCTAATCCTCCCAATTCTCTATTTTCAACTTGCCATTGATCATCCCAATCTTCTACTTCACCATAATGGTGATACCAGTCGTTAACATCGTTATGAAAATCAGCAATTAAAACTCCATCATCAAATAACTGACCTTTCTTACCACCTGCATCTGGACTACTATGATTACACACAATATCCAAGATTATTTTTATCCCTAAATTATGAGCTGCTGCTACTAATTTATCAAAAACTGTTTCCTGATTTTTTACTAAAGAAATCTCATCATCTTTGTCTACTAAACGAGGATTAAGTCGTTTAAAATCTTTCGCCCAATAGCCATGAATAGGAGCCATTTCAAATAATTCTTCTTCTATTTGTTCAAATAAAGGAGTCATCCAAATAGCTGTAATTCCCATATTTTTGAGATAGTCAAGTTTATCAATTATTCCCTGTAAATCTCCACCCCAATATAAACCCCATTTTTCTTGATTTGGGTCATATAATCTAGGATTTGGACCTTCATTATTTCTGGGGTCTCCATCAAAAAAGCGGTCTACAATAATGAAATATATTGTTTCTTGACGAAACTCTATAGAACGAGTGAAAAGAAATTCAAAGTCGTTGTTGGTATTATTTTGGTTGTTAAATGTTTTATTTGTAGAATCTTTTGGCATTTTTGAGTTCTGCTGTGGTGGAGATTATTTTGGTTTATTATTGAAATACCAATTTTATAGCATTTGATACTGAATTTTGCCCCCCTAGCCCCCCAAGTTTGGGGGGAACAAGAGTCAATTTCCTTCTAAAAGTCCCCCAAAATTGGGGGATTTAGGGGGCTTTAATGTAGCAAATGGGACTTCTCAGACAACCTCTTAGGCATTACCCTGTTACCAATAGCTTCTTCCTTCTTCCTTCTTCCCTCTTACTTCTTCCTTCTTACCGACTCCAATCTTCAACTTCATACAAAAAACGAGTTCCACCAATTAATTTCCGATTCACTGATGTACTCTGAACAAACACTACATATTTCTCTAAATTATTAGGTTTAATTCGCACCGTTGTACCATGAGGCAAATCTAAAATTTCCCGTGCAGCTTCTCCCTCAAATAAATCTCCTGTTGCTCGATCCATTAAAATAATTTCTTTTTTCCCTTGAATAGTTTCGGTCTTAGTAAATTCATAAAAACCACGCCCTTTGTTAAAAGTTAAACCATTTTCTAACACAAAATTTTTAATCGGTTTATTCTCATCCACTTCTAAAACTTGGAACCTTCCCGGCGTAACAACTCGCAAATCTGCTGACTCATAAATACTGCTTTCTTCTCGATTTAACATGGTATTAAAAATTTGATTTAAACCACGATTCATTCGCCCCATATCTAAAATTTCTTGTTCATAAATTTGCAGCTCTTCATCTGAAGATTGTTGATAACAAACTGCTAAAAATAAATCATTAATATAAGCAAATTGGTCTAACTTGATATGAAAACCACCCGATTTTTCTGCCACTTCTTGATAAAACATCGTGGCATGGCGACGATTTAATGCTTGTACGCCATAAATTGTAATTCCCATATCTGATAATTTATTAACTTCCTCTCGCCAATTTAACTTCTGAGGATTTTGACTAGGTGGATGAGGAATATCGTCTCCAATTAATACTAAAGATTTGGTAGCTTTCCGAGTCCAAGCAAAAGATTGGGCTTGATGTAATACTAATTCATAACATTCTGGCGCGTCTCCACCACCTGTCTTTCCTACCCTTTCTACAAAGTTACAAATAGCATCGATATTTTGGGATAATTCTAATCGTTTTGTTACATAAGTAGAGTTGCGATCGCAATAATCTCCATGAGCAATTATTCCAATCCGAATACCAGGAATTTCTGAAATTAATCGAGTTACTGTATTTTGAATTTTTCGGCGTACTTGAGTTAGGCAAGGATACATACTGCCAGTTGTGTCAAAGCTGAATACTACTTCTATATTATTAGTCATATTTTTTCTCCAATTTTTGACAAAATTTCCACAGAAAATCCCTCGGTTTCAGCTTAGAAATTAGCTGCTACCAATTAGATAAATTACTCAGGTTTGAAAGCTTTCTTTTATAGCTATCAGCTATCAGCATTCAGCTATCAGCATTCAGCTAGATCCAAAACTACTACCTTTCATTAATTGATAATTACCTCTGGTTAAAACCGTTCTTGATTGAATATAAGGAAACATTATTTGTAAGCAAACAGCGGTCAGCTATCAGCTATCAGCTATGAGTTATTAAGTCACTATCACACCAGAGGAGGAATTACTCTCCAAAGAGAATTAAAACTTATGTTTGCGTAGCATTCCGCAGGAAATAAAAAGGCTATGAGCTAACTTTAGTAAGTTTTGTACCTTTAAAAGCTGAATGCTTACCATTATTTCTTTTTTTTTCCCTTAAAAGGGGAGGCTTTAAACCATAATTATTTAATTATTAATTATTAATTATTAATTATTAATTATTCGGTAAGCTTTTGAAGTTTGAGAGGCGTTCTAAATCTTTGCTTCGACTGCTATAACAGGGAATAGGGATAGGGAACAGGGGAAAAACATTTCCCTGTCTGAGGTTCATCATCAGTCTATCTCCTATAGCAACTTGTTTCTTGCTCTATATTTATATTTTAATCAATGTTGAAAAAAACGTCAATGCTTAATTGAAGAAAAAATCAATAAATTAAATTTTAGATTTTGGATAAATGCCGGAAGAGCCAGAACCCATAAAATATAGCAGTACCTTCTTTGGTATTTGACAATAAAGTAGGGACGTTGTACGCAACGTCCGTAGGTCTTAGGGAATAAGAAATAGACGAATGTCCGCACTCTATTTGCGTAGTGCTATAAGTTTAACTAGCTATTAGCTATTAGCTTTTCCGTTCCGGAATGCTGCGCAAACAGCATTTAGCTATCAGCTCAAAATCCAAGGATTTAAGTCCCCCACGCTTAGAGTGAAAAAGCGCGTGGTGCGCCTTTTATGGGGGTTTTAATCCATTATTATACACCTTGAGAAGCTGATAGCTGACCGCTGACCGCTGACTGCTATTTCAAAAACAACCATTGCTCAAGAGGAGAAATAATTGATAGAAGAACGTGCCTACTGGTTGGCATGGGCAAAAATCAGTGGTATAGGTCCAATTGCTCTACAAAGACTCAAACAACAATTCGAGACTTTGGCAAGAGCTTGGACGGCCAGCCCCAAAGAATTAGGCCAAGTACCAGGATTTGGCCGTCAGAAGATAGAGAAAGTAATGGAAGAGCGATCGCGCCTGGACCCAAAACAACTGATAGAAGAACACACGGCCAAAAATCCTGATTTCTGGACTCCGGCAGATCCAGACTATCCACGTCTGTTGCAAGAAATTCCGACACCCCCTGCTCTGCTGTATTATCGAGGTATAGTTGAACCTCAAGAAATTCTAGGTATTACTCCGACGGTAGGAATAGTCGGCACTCGCTACCCCACTGAATATGGTCGTCGTTGGACTCGAAAAATAAGTTCGACCCTGGCAAAAAGTGGATTTACTATTGTTTCTGGACTAGCTATGGGAATTGATACTGAGGCACATCAAGCTTGTTTAGAAGCAGGGGGGCGAACAATTGCTGTTTTTGGTAATGGGGTTGATACAGTTTACCCAAAGGAAAATAAAACTCTTGCTGAAAAAGTGATAAAACAGGGGTTGGTGGTGAGTGAATATCCGGCAGGTACGAAACCAAACTCTAAACATTTTCCCCAACGTAATAGAATTATTGCAGGATTAAGTAGGGCAGTTTTAGTGATGGAAGCTCCCCAAAGATCGGGTGCTTTAATTACTGCAGATATGGCAAATGAATTTTGTCGAGATGTGTATGTTTTACCTGCTCGTTTAGATGACGAAAAATCTCATGGTTGTTTGCAGTTAATTAATCATGGTGCAGAGGTAATTCCGATTACTATGGATAAGTTATTAGAAATGTTAGGAGCAATACCACCATTAGATATTGATGTGGTAGAACCTCCCGAAAATTTATCTTTATTTGAGGATAAAAAACGGGATTATATTCCAGATTTAGAACCTCTTTTAGCCAAGGTTTTTCAACATATTTCTAGTGAAGCTATTCCTGTAGATTTAGTTGTGCAAAAAACAGGTTTATCACCAGGAGATGTTTCTAGTTCTTTATTACAGTTGGAGTTATTAGGGTTAGTTACTCAGTTACCAGGAATGCGTTATCAAAAAAATTAATATAGCAGGGAACAGGGAATTGGGAATTGGGGTAAGCATTTCCTCCGGAATGCTGCGCAAACAGCCGTCAGCCATCAGCTATCAGCTATTGTTTTTAGTTGACGATAAAAGCTTTATTAATTGTATTACTACAAAAGTTAGTTCCCTTATCCTTAAAGTCAGTTGTTAATTTAAACACTGTTCTTAAAGAGAAAGTCTTTTGGATGTAAGCATTCAGCCGTCAGCAATCAGCAATCAGCTATTACTTTTAGTTTACTATCAAAGCTTTATTAATTGTCTTACTAGAAAAGTAGACTCCCTTGACCTTAAAGTCTATTTTAATTTAAACACTTTCCTATATGAGAAAGTCTTGTTGCTGTTAACGCAGTTCCTCCGGAGGAGGCTAGCTGACAGCTAATAGCTGTTTGCGCAGCATTCCGCAGGAAATGCTTACTTTTGGCTGATAGCTGATAGCTGACTGCTAATAGCTGAATACTTACGAATAGGGAATAGGGAATAGAGAGATAAAATTGTTGATTTGATAGTCTTAAATTGATTTAATTAACACTTTTGCAAGAGGTCTAATATAGTAGGGAATATGGTATAGAGAAAAGTGGAAAAAATCGGACTGTATTTGATTAATTATTGTAGGGGCGATCTTCGGAGCTATGCGTCAGCAAACGGCCGTTCGCCCTAGATTTTTTGGTGATGCGTAAGCCCTAATTTATATTGCTTGCTATATATTTATTTTCATAAGTAAAGCTGATATAAATTTTTCTGAAATAACCATGAAAAGCAGAGAATAGTCTGTAGTATTAATCATGGTATTTCGTATTATTTATTATTATTTATAGCAACCGATAAATAGGTTATATAAAGTCTCATTAATTAGGCATAATAAAAATTTTCGGCGTTGCTGATATGAAGTATGAATGCGCGATTGTTTGGTTCTCCCCTTCGCCCCCGCGCATCCCCCATTCAACAAAAAGCACAGCATCCTCAGGCTTCCCCCGCAGGATCGGGGGACAGGAGGGGGATTAAAAAAGGGGGACTTTTAGAGTTTTATTCCCCCCAATTTTGGGGGGCTAGGGGGGCTTGCATCATACCCAGAATCAGCAACGCCATATTAGGAAATAGACTGATATAGCGCTACGCTTACAACCCAAATTTATTGTCCTAACCAAAAGATGTAGTGTTATACAGCAGATTCCATCTTTGTGAAATACACCCATAGCGAGCAAGATGTTCGCACTAGAAATATTTAATTGTTAATATCTGTAATTCTTATGCGAGAAATTTTCTGTAACGATCTTTAGACACTTTTCACTGTTGCCTATTCCCTGTTCCCTTTTCCCTGCTATATTTTGTGCAACTTCTGCCTTTTTTACTCAAGCTTGATGTCGAATATCAAATGATTACTAATTTTTTCCCTATTCCTCCTTCCTTCTTATTTCTTCCTTCTTAGGGCAAATGATGACTAAATTTTTACCGAAATATTGTGGTTGAAAGCCGACCCTTTTAAAAGGATAATAAATAAAAATTTTCCTGTTCGTCAATCCTCTTATTTTCAAGGAGAGGTAATTCTAAATTCTTAATTCTTAATTCTAAATAATTGAATTTTTCCTTCTTCCCTCTTCCTTCTACCTTCTTCCCTCTTCCTTCTGAATAATGACTAAATTTTTACCTCTTCCTTCTTCCCTGTTCTTGATGATTTATACCTTCTTCCTTCTACCTTCTTCCCTCTTCCTTCTGAGTGCCACTGCCGCCCCGAAAATTATTTTTCCCACCTGTCCTAGAAATGAAATTTCTCAACTACCTCAACCTCCTTTATCTCAAACTCAACCAAGTATACCTAGTCTGTGGTTAACTCAAGATTTCTTTGGCGAAGAACTTATTTATACTTGGTTTGTTGACTCAGATGATACTTGGGTAATTTTGGTAGTTAGAAAATTAAATTGGGATAAAAAAGGCTACCTAGAACGTTATAAATTTATTAATCATTTTGGTAATGTAGCTAGACAATATGGCTATAACTTACAAGTATGCGAACCTCGTAATAAAAAACCAATTGCTGCCTATTTTTGTGACTTTCAAACTGCTCCATTAAATTGTAATGTAGAAATTGATTATAGATTTGGTAGAAGTTTATTTCGTTCACCTAAAGGCTTGACATTTCCTCCCACAGTAGAGTGAATATTTATCATAACTAGATTTATTTATTACCAATTTTTCAAACAATATTGGGAATAATTACTATCAATTATTAGTACAGTACAAGTACGCTATTATGTACAGATAAATTAGAGAAATATATTTATAAATAGCCAAGATGCCTGTTGATTTTTGTCGTTAAAATTATCAGATATAAACAAGCGATCGCGCCTCAGAGATAGCATATCTACATCCTTGGACAACGGCAAGACTTTCATGTTATTTCCATGTAACAGAATGTACTTTGATGGTGCGACTCGTTGGCTAGTAAAGACTGCCTAAAGGCAGGTATAGCAAGCCTTCCAGGTAACTACATGAAGTAAACTTTCCCTATGGGATAACTTCGTTAACGACCTGTGAAAACTCTTATGTCCTTGGTGGTGAAATTCCATCCGCTCTGTTGTTGGGTAGACAGCATAGGCCACACTGGTGAGACTGAACATCAAACTGGTGAAGCTGGCCTAAATGGGGTCAAAGCTTTAACTACCAAAAAAGAAATAATATCTCCTGATATTCAATTCCGTAGCGGTTAAAACCCGAGGTAATTATCAATTATCCATTATCAATTAATGAACCCTACTGCCTATTCCCTACTCCCTTGTTATAATTACGATTTTCCACACCAACCTACTTAAGTGGTTTAAATGCACAACAGCTTAGCGAGACGACATCCTCACAAATCATAGAAGTTGGCTAAGAAAAAAAAATCGGCCAGCTATTTCTTCCGATTTTTTTAATTGTTTGAAGAACAATATTGATGTATGTGACTATCTTGACATCCTCCCGACGCTGCACTTGCGTGACAGCGCGCGATTCCTAATCATCGCGCTCTTAGATCTTTATGCTGCCTCTTGCAGAGGAGCTACGCTAACAATGCACCAGCCTCCAAGGCCCTCGCCTCTTTTCGGTCTAAAGGCGCGCTCCACAGACGCTCCACTGCTAGGCCAGCAGCCAAATTTTAAGTCTAACAAACTATTGGCATGGGTCGCAAAATTAATTGGTTTTCCCATCTCTCCGGTCCCCTTCGGGAGCTCGCGGGTCTTCGACCAACTTTGAGATCAAGAGAGTTTGGACTATATTAAAGCTCTAAAAATTGTTTAATATTATGTTCGATAAAACAGTTATAATTAGGCTCGTGGTTTTGCTGTAGCCCTAAGACAAGTATTTAAAGGGCTACAGCAAAACTACAAACAAAAATTTGGCGTTGACTTACCTGAATACTTAATCTCAGCTTAGTCTAATTTTCATTAGTATTGGTAAACATAAAACTAAAAGTAATAGCTGCACATTATATGAAAAATGAGCAAGAATTTTCTACATTAATCGACCTTCTACAGTATCGCTCCCTAAATCAGTCAGATCGAAGAGCTTACACCTTCCTTCAGAATGGTGAAAAAGAAATAGATAGCTTGAGCTACAAAGAACTAGATGAAAAAGCACGGGCGATCGCTGTTGAACTTCAAAAGCAACAAGTAGGTAACAAAGAAAGAGCTTTGCTGCTATATCCACAAGGACTAGAATTTATTGCAGCCTTATTTGGGTGTCTTTATGCAGGAGTAGTTGCTATTCCAGCACCACCACCAGACCCAATTAGACTAAAGCGAACTCTACCAAGACTAGAAGCAATAGTCAAAGATGCAGAAGCTTCAATAATACTTACTGATTTTTCCAAGTATTCCCAACTCCAAGAAACAACCTCCCAGTTGTCCTCAGAATTCCGCAATATAAAATGGATAGTCAGCGACAAGATTTCTCACCAACTAGCCCAAGAATGGCAAAAACCAACAGATATAAATAGTGAGACCCTAGCCTATCTTCAATATACATCAGGCTCCACCTCAACACCAAAGGGTGTAATGCTCACCCATCAGAACTTAATACACCACAGTAGTTATATCAAAGAAGCTTGGGGTTACACATCAGACAGTATCGCCACAACTTGGGTCCCCCATTTTCATGACTATGGACTGGTTGACGGACTAATTCAACCTTTATATTCTGGTATTCCCTGTTATGTGATGTCCCCCATAGCCTTCTATATGCGACCCATTCGATGGCTACAGACGATTTCGCGTTACCGAGTCACTCATACTCAAGGACCAAATTTTGCCTATGAACATTGCCTGAGAAGAACAACCTCAGAACAAAGGGCAAATTTAGACCTCAGTAGTTTGCGGACAGCTAGCAACGGAGCTGAACCAATTCGCAAAGAAACATTGGAAAACTTTATTGCAACTTTTGAACCTTATGGTTTCCGTAGGGATGCTCTTTATCCAGCTTATGGACTAGCAGAAGCAACTCTTTTGGTTTCTACTAAAAAACATGGACAAGAACTAAATATCTATACAGTAGAGGCAGAAGCATTAGAGAAAAACAAAGTTGTCAAAATTTCACAACAGGAGAAAGACAAAGTAGTACGAACAGTAGTAAGCTGTGGACCGCCAATTTGTGGCATGACAGTAGCGATCGTCAACCCAAATACCTTGACAAAATGTCAACCAGATGAAGTGGGGGAAATTTGGGTCTGCGATCCTAGTATGGCAGTAGGTTACTGGAATAGATTAGAAGAAACAGAAAAGACTTTCCATGCTTACCTAGCTGAAAGTGGAGAGGGTCCATTTATGCGAACGGGAGATTTAGGATTTTTGCAAGAAGGCGAACTATTGATTACAGGGCGAATTAAAGATGTGATTATTATCCGTGGCCGAAATCATTATCCCCAAGATATTGAATTGACAGTCGAACAAAGTCACCAATCACTGAGATATAGTCATGGAGCAGCATTTGGAGTTGAGGTTAAGGGAGAAGAACGTTTAATAGTAGTTCAGGAAGTGGAGCGGAGTTATCAGAAACATCTAGACATAGATGAAGTAGTGGGAAATATTCGAGAGGCCGTTAGAGACGAACATGATATACAGGTATATTCTGTAGTTTTAATCAAAGCAGGAAGTATTCCTAAGACTTCTAGTGGCAAAATTCAGCGCTCTGCTTGCCGAGTCAAATTTTGGGAAGGAACGCTAGAGATACTCGAAGCAGGGGAGGGTGCAGGAAATAAAAGTAGTGCAGCGATCGCCACCGGAAATTAGTATGAATTTACGATCAAAGGTTGGAATTTCCCAAAATTGATGATAGAATCTGACAGTGATCAATAAGCGTACAGAAAAATCCTAGAGACGCAACTATTAACCAAAAACCTTGTTAAACCTATCCATAAAGGAAAAAGTTTGATGTCAACTCAAATAGACGTGACCCAAAAATCTGTCCAGACAGCTAAGGCTCAAAAGTCAAAAACCATATCAAATGACTATATAAAAGGTCTACAAAAGAAACACTTTCTACTATACAATGTAATACCAGCTATAGGCACAGTAATAGCGATCGCCTCACTATGGTGGCATCCGATCAGTAGTGTAGAAATAGGATTACTAATCGGGATGTGGGCATTAAGTATGGTCGGAATGAGTATCGGTCTGCATCGCTACTTTGCCCATCGCGCCTTCAAAACCAGCGAACCAATCAGAGCAATCTTAGCAATATTAGGGTGTATGGGTGCTCAAGGTCCAGTAGTATCATGGGTAGCAGTACATCGTCGCCACCACGAATGCAGCGATCTACCAGGAGACCCCCATTCACCAAACCTAGAGGAAGGAGAAGGAATATTAGGAACCTTACTAGGTCTATGGCACGCCCATGTAGGTTGGCTCACAAACCACGAGTATCCTAACCCTATGTTTTATGCACCAGAATTGATGCGAGACAAAACTATTAGCAAAATTAATCGCTACTATATGCTGTGGATAGTATTAGGTCTGCTGATACCAACAATATTAGGATCAGTAATTCATGGCTCCTGGATAGGAGCTGTAGAAGGATTTCTGTGGGGTGGACTGGTAAGGATGTTTGTAGTAGATAACTCAATCCTGAGCATTAACTCATTTTCTCATGCCTTTGGCACCCATCCATTCGATAGTAAAGACAAGAGCAAAAACAACATTTGGGTAGCAATTCCCACCTTCGGAGAATCTTGGCAAAATAATCACCACACATTTGAAACCTCAGCAGCTCTGGGCTTAAAATGGTGGCAAATAGATTTGGGTTACTGCCTATTATGGGTAATGGAAAAATTAGGCTTAGTATGGGATGTGAAACTACCAACAGAAAAAATGCTCCAAGCAAAAAAACTAGCTTAAATAATCAGAGCCAATATCAAGCTATAATTATCTGATATTGCAGGTAAATCATCAAAAAAAAAGCAATGAAAAAAGATATTTCTAGCAAAGGCTCTGAATAATTTTTCATGTTTGATTAAAGGTTCAAAAAACACCAAAAACATTATAAAGATAGGAATTTCCCATCTATAAAATATGGAAAACGTAACAGTAGAAAACAAAAACCTAACTTTAGCCGTAACTCAGGGCAGTACAGAAAAAAAGAAACCCACAGTAGATGAAGTTCAAGAGTGGTTGATTTCTTATTTATCACAACTATTAGATATAGAACTAGAAGAAATATCAACCAGCACTTCCTTTGCTCGTTACGGTTTAGATTCCTCCGCATCAATCCTTTTAACCAACGATTTAGGTGATTGGTTAGGAAAAGAAATAGACCCAACAATTGTCTATAGTTATCCAACAATTGAGGTTATGGCCGAACATTTTGGGGCATAGACATTGTAGAAGGCTACCAGTTAGTGTAGAGGAGTATCTAAATATTATCCCTCCCTAAAATCAGCAAAGGATATGTGTAGTTGATGGCTGAAGGGTAATAGCTTTTCGGGAAGTCTGACTGGGAAAAAACATATAGAGAAATTACAGTGCTTTTCGGCGTTGGTAATTGATGGTATAATTTATTGTTTGGGGCTAGTAACGGTAGCACCCCTTTACCTACCCTGACAACTGCTAGCGGGCAACTACGGAGGAATTCCCTCTACAAGTTTCATCTTTATGCCCGCTTTTCATTTAAGTAGACTACAAAATTATTTTTGTTAAGGGAGCAGGGAATAGGTAGTAGGAGAATGATTAGGAGCCATGTAAAAATAAGTTGTACGAATTTTATCTGGGATAAATTGTGAAATATAACTTGCATCAAAAAAAACTGTTGAGGTTATTTTTACATGAGTCCTTAAGTCACTGCAGTTATCTATTTGAAAACAAATATAAATTAAGAGGCAGTAAAGCTAAATATTATGATATTCGAAGTAGAAGTATGTATAATCGGTTTAGGATTTAGTGCAGTACCACTGATTAGAGAATTACAGCGCACAGGCACAGAGTTTAAAATCATTTCCGATGAAACAAATAGTGTATGGGATGGTTTGAGTAAAAGTAACCGTTTAGATTTCGATTTAGTATCCAGTTATCTAACTAGCTTTTATTCATTTGATTTGGTAAAGAATTTTGTAGAAGACTATTATCCTACATCAAAGCAATTTTATGGAATGCACCAGAGATGGCGAAAGGTATATGAAAATCAAATAATAAGGGATAGGGTGACGAGAATAGATAATTTCAAAGATCACAGTTTGATTTTTACAAAATCTGGCCAAACACTGAAAGCCAAACACACGATCTGTTCCACAGGGTTTAGTCGCGCTGTACACGCCACTATTAATGAAATTGATTACAGTGTATCGAACAAAACTTTTGTGTTTGATACGATGGGAGACTCAGTTAATCTAATCATCTCAAAATTGATACCCAATAACAATAAAATTATCATTAGAACGAATGGGTTTAATGCTCGGGATAAAGTAGTACCAGGAGTGGGAACAATATATACATTAGACCAGCTAGAAGGTCATAATTTTAGGTATATGTCCCACGAGCATTACGGATCTGTTATCTATGGTCTACCTTTAGGCTCAAAGAAACCAATTCTAATGGGAGATCAATTTCCTGTGACTGTGCGTGACGATAGTTATATTACAAGTAAATCACGCCCTGCAAGCGGTACAATTGCGATTAAGTACTGGCCAATAGATCAATATGCGGATAAATTTGCTAATAACCTTGAAGAATCTATTTCTGCAGGTTACGTATTGAATGATATCGCAATGTGGCTGCATACAGGTAAGGTTATTGTTGTTCCTAAAGATACCCCAATTAATTTTGAAAATCAAACCATCACTTACGCAGGGATTGAAAGAACTTTCCATCAGTATATAAAAGGGGATGTGGAACAGCCAAGGCTACCAGAAATCATGATGGATGGAAATACTCCCTATAGATATCATTACAGAGATAATTTTATGGGTGTAATCCCCAGAAAACTAAATAATGTCTACTTGATTGGATATACACGTCCTTATACAGGTGGTCTGGCAAATATAATTGAAATGCAAGGGTTGTTAGTTCATAAAATGATAACTCAATCAGAATTTCATCAGAAGATAAACCATAACCTGGACGAGCGTATTGTCGCCTACAATAATCATTATTACGGCACAACTAAACCTCGTAGCTCAGATCACCTGGTATATTTTGGATTTTATACAGATGACCTAGCGAGGTTAATCGGAATTGATTATCAACCTAGCGAAATTACTTCAATAAAAGATCTTATATTTTATTATGCTTTTCCTAATAATGCATTGAAATATCGTATGAAAGGGGAATATGCTGTTGACGGGGTTGAAAACCTGATTGAAAAAATTAATCAAATATATAGTAATTTTATTGGTGTATTTGCATTCTACTGGAAAACGAGCATGATGAATTCAGTTGAGTTGAATGAAATACTAGAACAATTGAGTAGGCAGAATTTCAATGATATGAGGTATAAGGAACCATATACGAAATTCCTGGAAAATTATATTCAAGTCTATCGTAGGGTTAAAAATACAACAGTCGATCAAACTGATGATGGTGAGTGGGGTTTGATGGTAAAGAAGGCTAGTGAAACGAGAGATAGAATTGTGCAAGATTTCAAGGAATCAGGTGACGATCGGCCTGACAAAGATTTGGTTGATTTTCTGATTGATAAGATACTTTTAATCAAGTCTTTAATGAGTTATGAGGGTGAATCAGTTAACGATAGTAGCAAATTAAAAATCCCTTCTGGAAAAGTTGAGGCTGAAGATTTGCAATTTTTATTATCTTTGAGTAGGCCAAAAGATTATGAACTAATGTATTTGAAGCCCTAGAAGATTTTGTAAGTAGTTAGAAAAAAATAATTACACATCACCATAGCTGCCTATAATTCTTGTGTAGTGCTACCAGCAGCTAATGTAATTAACTTTGTAGTGTTACTTCAATTATAAAATTAGTCAAATTATGGATAAAGAACCAATTGCAATTATAGGCATGGGATGCCGTCTTCCAGGAGCCAAAAATCCAGAAGCATTTTGGGAATTATTATGCAATGGTGTAGATGCCATAACAGAAGTACCACCTTCACGATGGAACAAAGAATTATTTTATGACCAAGATGCCACCAAACCAGGGAAAATGAACACAAAGTGGGGTGGCTTTTTAGAACAAGTAGAAGAGTTTGACCCACAGTTTTTTGGTATTTCTCCCCGTGAAACCCAAACAATGGACCCCCAGCAAAGGCTACTGCTAGAGCTAGCTTGGGAAGCATTAGAAGATGCAGGACAACCACCAGCAGAATTAGCAGGTACAGCCACAGGGGTATTCATGGGAGTATCAAGCTTCGACTACTACGAACTCATAGCCCAGAATACCAGTAACTTTACTACCTACACAGGCACTGGTAACTTAAATTGTATCAACGCTAATCGCCTCTCGTACTATTTCGACCTCCAAGGGCCGAGCATGGCAATAGATACCGCCTGTTCCTCATCCCTAGTAGCAGTGCATTTAGCCTGTCAAAGCCTATGGAGCGGAGAATCAACCCTAGCCTTGGTTGGAGGTGTACACATAATGACATCTCCCTGGATGTCAGTGGCCTATTCCCAAGGAGGATTCATGGCTGCTGACGGTAGATGTAAGACTTTCGATGCTAAGGCCGATGGTTATGTGCGTAGTGAGGGTGCAGGGTTAGTAGTACTTAAACCCCTATCTCAAGCTGTAGCAAATGGAGACCAAATATATGCCCTAGTAAAAGGAAGTGCCACTAACCAAGATGGATATAGCAACGGACTAACAGCTCCCAACCCATTAGCACAAGAAGCATTGTTAAAAGCAGCATATAAAAATGCAGGAGTTTCACCAGGAAATGTGCAGTATATAGAAGCCCACGGTACAGGGACAAAACTGGGAGACCCCATGGAGATGAAAGCATTAGGATCAGTGCTATCTACTGACCGTGTTCCTGGGGACTATTGTGCAGTGGGTTCAGCCAAAACTAATATCGGACACTTAGAAGCAGCAGCAGGTATTGCCGGATTAATTAAAGTAGCTCTGTCACTCCACTATCGCCAGATTCCACCAAGTCTGCATTTCACTGAGCCAAATCCTTATATTAAGTTTGATGAAATACCATTACGGGTACAGGAAACTCTGACACCTTGGCCAGAAAAGTCAATGCCCGCAATAGCTGGTGTGAGTTCCTTTGGTTTTGGTGGTAGCAACTCCCATGTAGTTTTGGCAGAAGCGCCTTCTGAAGTTAAAAGTCAAAAGCGAGTGCGTAATTCTGAGGTTTCCTCAGAATGTAAGACGCACTCAAGACAGTCAAAAGTCAAAAGTGAAGAAGAGCTGATCAAACGTCCGCTTCATCTGCTAACCTTGTCAGCTCAAACAGAAACAGCTCTGGAGCAGTTAGTAACAAGTTATGCCCAGCACTTGAATAAACATCCAGAATTAGCAATAGAAGATATTTGTTATACAGCTAATGTGGGGCGATCGCATTTCTCACATCGCTTGGCCATTGTCACTAGCTCTACAAAGCATTTAGAGGAACAATTAAAAGGTGCGGAAATAGGACAAGAAATAACAGGAGTAGTAACAGGTGAAAAGATTGGTCGTAAGCGTCCTAAATTAGCCTTCCTCTTCACAGGTCAAGGGTCCCAGTATGTGAATATGGGAAGAGAACTATATGAAACTCAACCAACTTTCCGTAAAGCCTTAGATCAGTGTGACCAAATTTTACAGCCCCATCTAGAAAGGTCATTATTAGAAGTAATATATCCTCAAGATACACAAAAGTCAAGTTCTTCTTTGTTATTATTAGACCAAACAGGTTCTACTCAACCAGCTCTGTTTGCGATTGAATATGCTTTGGCTAAGTTATGGTCTTCATGGGGGATTAAACCCAGTGTGGTGATGGGTCATAGTGTAGGAGAATATGTAGCAGCTTGTGTAGCAGGAGTATTCAGTTTAGAAGATGGTCTGAAATTAATCGCCATGCGGGGACGGTTAATGCAACAGTTGCCCCCCGGTGGTGAAATGGTATCTGTAATGGCATCAGAATCTCAGGTGAAAGAGGCCATAGGAGAATATAGTTCTAGGGTGGCGATCGCAGCGATAAATGGACCAGAAAGTATAGTAATTTCAGGAGAGAGTGGAGCGATCGCAAATATTTGTAGTAAATTAGAATCCCAAGGAATTAAGACCAAGCAGTTAAAGGTATCCCATGCTTTCCATTCACCATTAATGGAGCCAATGTTGGCAGAATTTGAAGCAGTAGCTAAAGAAATAACTTATAGCCAACCTAAAATACCATTAATATCAAATGTCACTGGTGAAAAGGTGGGTGCAGAAATTACAACTGCTGAATATTGGGTTAGTCATGTGCGACAACCAGTGAGATTTGCCCAGAGTATGAAAACTCTAAATGAGCAAGGATATGAATTATTCTTAGAAATCGGACCAAAACCAATATTGTTAGGTATGGGGCGTCAATGTCTACCAGAAAATATGGGAGAATGGTTGCCATCATTACGACCGGGAGTAGAAGAATGGCAACAGATACTGGAGAGTTTAGGCCAGTTGTATGTCAAAGGGATGAAGGTAAATTGGTCAGAATTTGATCAAGATTATACTGGCCAGAAAGTAGCATTACCCACTTATCCCTTTCAAAGAGAACGACATTGGATAGAAATAGATAACACACAACATAAAAGCAGATATTTGTCAAGAAATACAGGTTCTCATCCATTACTAGGTGAACGCTTCTACTCTGCAATTCAACAGCAACAAATCCAGTTTGAATCCCAACTGAGTGCTTCTGAACCAGTCTACTTGAAGTACCATCGGGTATTTGATCAAGTGATATTTACTGCGGCTGATTATATAGAGATGGTATTAGCTGCTGGTGCGACTCTATTCAAGTCCCCAAAACTGGTGCTAGAAGACTTAGTAATTCAAAGCGCATTAGTTTTAGATGAAGAGAAACTCAAGGGGGTTCAAACAGTTTTAACCCCATTGGAAAATCAAACGTACCAATTTCAGATTTTCAGTACAGATCAAGAAGACAATCAGCAACAGCCTAGTTGGACACTCCACACAGAAGGAAAGCTTAGAGAGCAGCAAATAGATAGTGAACCTACTGTCGCGAACTTAGAAGCCTTGAAAGAAACTTTTCCTCAACAGATAGAGGTAAAAGACCTTTACCAAAAATTTCACACTCGCGGCATTGACTACGGTGTCAGTTTCCAATGTCTTAAGCAGTTGTGGTGTGGGGAAGGCCAAGCTATCGGCGAAATTCAATTGCCAGCAGAACTCGTAAGAGATTTGACCAACTACCAACTACATCCAGTATTTTTAGATGTTGGTATGCAGGTGATTGCTGCTGCTATCGGGGAAGACGAAAGTCAGAATACCTATATGCCAGTAGTAATCGAACGCTTGACAGTATACCGTCGTCCTGATACCAGTCTATGGGCCATGGCATCTGTAGCAATACCACGAAAAGACAACAAAGACAGTTTAAGTGGTCAAATTACCCTCTTGAGTAGCAAAGGAGAGACAATTGCTATAATTGAAGGCTTGCAACTAAAACAAGTCACAAGGGAAGCTTTGCTGGGAAGCAAAGCAGATGAACTCAGCAATTGGTTATATGAAATAGAATGGCGATCGCAACCTCGTTTTGGTCAGCAATTACCACCAGAATACATATTGAGTCCAGGAGAAATATCTCGGAAACTCAACCCTTTAGTATCTAAATTAGTTTCAGAGATTGACTTAAATAGCTACAGTCAATTCTTAAGTCAGTTAGAAGCTTTGAGTATTGATTATATTGTCCAGGCATTTGTAGAAATGAACTGGTTATTCCCAGAGGGAGAAAGTTTTTCTAGTCAATATTTAGCCGAAAAACTAGAAGTTATATCCCAACATAGACGACTGTTTAACCGTCTGTTAGAGATACTGGCAGAAGTAGAAATTATCAAAGGTACAACAGAGGGTTGGGAAGTAATTAAAACTCCAGGGAAAACTAATCCCCAGGAGAAAAATCAGGCATTGCAGAGTCAATACCCTCAAGGCAAGGTGGAACTTACCTTACTAGAGCGTTGTGGCTCTCAACTGAGTGCCGTGTTAAGAGGAACAGCAGACCCACTACAGCTAGTTTTCCCAGAAGGAGATTTAACCACAGCTACCCAACTCTATGAGGAATCATCTGAAGCGCAAGTAATGAATACCCTAGTCCAGCAAGGGATATCCACTGCCTTAGAAAAGTTACCAAAAGACAGAGGAGTAAGGTTATTAGAAATTGGTGCTGGTACTGGAGGAACGACAAGCTTTATTCTACCTCACCTAAATACCCAGCAAACAGAATATGTATTCACCGACCTGGGTAGTTTGTTCACCAGCAAGGCGCAGGAAAAATTCCGGGATTACCCGTTTGTACGCTATCAAGAGCTAGATATAGAAAAAGACCCAACAGCTCAGGGGTTTGAATCTCATCAGTATGATGTGATTGTGGCAGCGAATGTACTGCACGCCACCAGATCTTTGCGTCAGACGTTAGAAAATGTCCGACAACTGCTAGCCCCAGGAGGAATATTAGTATTGTTGGAAAGCACAGCTAATCAACGATGGCTAGATTTGGTATTCGGACTATTAGAAGGATGGTGGAGGTTTGAAGATTTTGATTTACGACTTAAGCATCCTCTACTAGAGAGCTATCAATGGCAGCAACTCCTAAAAGAAAGTAATTTTTCAGAAGTAGTTGTTTTGCCAGGAGTAGAGGGAAATAACCAGGAAGTATTTCCCCAAAGTGTAATTATTGCTCAAGCTTCACCAACCCCATCATCCTTAGCTTTATCCAAACCCGAAGGTTGGTTAATTTTGGCAGATAGACAAGGAGTTGGTGAAAATCTGGCAACTAAAATGCGAAGGCAAGGACAAATCTGCACTTTGGTTAAACCAGGGCAAGAATATCAACAGGTAGAGGCAGAAGAATTTACGATTAATCCTGAAAACCCCGAAGATTTCCAAAAGCTGATTTCCCATGTAATACAGTCAGGGAACTTGCATAGAGTGATTCAATGCTGGAGCTTAGAAACACCAAAAGGTGATTTTACTACAGAAGAACTAACCTCAGCATCCCAGATTGGATGCGGTAGTACCTTGTCCTTAGTGCAGGCATTAGTCAAGACTGAATTATCCCCATCCCCTCATCTCTGGTTAGTTACTCAAGGGGCACAAGCAGTACCAGATAATCATCCTGTGGTGTCAGGCATAGCCCAATCTTCTTTGTGGGGAATGGGAAAGACCATTGCTTCAGAACACCCAGAACTAAAGTGTGTGCGTATAGATTTAGACCCGCAGCAGACCGTTAAAGAGCAAGCAAAAATGCTCATGTCGGAAATCTTGTCAGAGTCTAGAGAAGATGAAGTAGCATTCCGCCAGGAAAATCGTTATGTGGCAAGGTTAGTGCCCTCTCGGCATACCAAAAAAACTATGGACAAACCCTTAACTGTTCGTAAAGATGCTACATACTTAATTGCAGGTGGACTAGGGGGTGTGGGCTTACTTGTGGCTCATTGGTTGGTTGAAAAGGGCGCAAGACATTTGGTGTTAATTGGACGTAGTGGAGTCAAGGAAACTGCTAAAAACCAGTTGCAGGAATTAGAACAAGCTGGTGCCCAGGTAATGGTGGTGCAAGCAGATATATCTAATTTGGAATCACTAACTAAGGTTTGGTCTGAAATTGAACAAAATATGCCACCATTGAAAGGGGTTATTAACAGTGCTGCGGTTGTAGATGATACCCTAATTGAGTCCCATAATTGGCCAAGATTTGTGAAAGTGATGGCTCCTAAGGTTCAAGGTTCTTGGAATCTCCATCTGCTTACTCAAAATCAGTCATTAGACTTTTTTATGCTATTTTCATCTATGGCTTATCTTTTGAGTACAGAAGGTGCTGCTAATTATGCTGCTGCTAATGCCTTTGAGCATACCTTTGCTTACTATCGAAAATCTCTAGGGTTGCCAGCAATAACTATTAACTGGGGGGCTATATTAGGAGTGGGTTTAGAATCTCAGTTAAAAGCAACTGAGAAGTTTCAAAAGCAAGGAAAAGGAATTGAGCCAATTCTACCTCAGAAAGCAGTGGAAGCCATAGAAATATTGTTGGGCAGTAATGCTATAGGCGTGGGAATAGATCCTATAAACTGGTCTCAGTTTATAGAAAAACTGCCTGGAAAAGTGAGTCCACCATTTTTTGAGGATTTAATTGTAAGTCAAACAGAAAAATCAGTTAAGGAGTACCAGCTTTTAGAAAAAATTAAGACCGCATCGACAACAGAAAAAGAAAGTCTATTAGTGGCTCACCTCCAAAGTGAAATTGCTCAGGTGCTAAGGATCAAAGATTCTCAAATAGATATACAACAGCCTCTCAACAAAATGGGAGTTGACTCCTTGATGGCATTAGAACTGCGAAATCGGGTTCAAAGTAAGTTAGAAGTAACGCTCCCAGTTACCAAGTTTATAGCAGGACTTACCATTGCAGATATATCACAGGAATTAAATCAGCAACTAAGCCAAAGTGATATCAAAGAAGAAATTGAAGCTAATAACGTCAAAAATATTAACTGGATAGAGGTGTAATTATGAATTTAGTAGAATTTGTACAAGACCTTTCCATCAAAGGGGTTAAGTTCTTGTGCGATGGGGAAAATTTGCAAATAGGCGATACCCAAGAGGTATTAACTCCAGATCTTATTGCTCAAGTGAAGCAGCATAAAACTGAAATTATACAGCTATTGAGGGAACAGCATGATATTCTCGAAGTCTATCCCTTGTCTTATGGGCAAAAAGCACTGTGGTTTTTGTGGAATTTGGTGCCAGATAGTGGAGCGTATAATATTTCAGTTGCTATCCAGATTAGTTACCCAGTAGATGTAAAAGTTTGGCATCAAGTTTTCCATAAATTCCGGGAACGCCATCCGATTTTATGTAGCACATTTCCCAAGCTAGATATAGAACCGATTCAAAAAGTTAATCAAAATCAAGAGTTAGATTTCTTGGAGATTGATGCTTCTACTTGGAGTCAAGATGAACTACAGGAGAAATTACTCAAGGAACATTATCATCCGTTTACTCTAGATACAGACTCAGTGATGCGAGTCAGGCACTTCACTCGCTCTGAGGGAGAACAGATTCTATTGCTAACCATACATCACATCGCTTGGGATGGTAGGTCAATAGATTTGAGCATGACGGAGTTATCAAAACTTTACCAGATAGAAACTTCTGGTGTAGAAGTTTCCCTTCCTCTGATTGAATACACATACAAAGATTATGTGCGCTGGCAAAAGGAAATGGTTGATAGCACTCAGGGAGAAAAACTTTGGAGCTATTGGCAACAAAAACTGGCTGGGGAGTTACCAGTTTTAAATTTGCCTACAGACAAACCCCGGCCACCAATACAGACCTTTAGGGGAAGTGCCCAATATTGGCGTTTACCTGAAGAACTTAACCAACAACTGAGAAACTTGGCTAAGAAGGAAAATGTAACCCTTTACATGGTTCTTCTGGCAGCTTTTCAAATTCTCCTCTATCGTTATACAGGTCAGGAGGATATCTTAGTTGGTTCTGTAACCTCTGGTCGAAGTCAGGCTGAGTTGGCCTCAGTTGTAGGCTACTTTGTTAATCCAGTTGTGTTTAGGGCAAGTTTGTCGGGAAATGAGAGTTTCCGAGAGTTTCTTACTCAAGTCCGTAATACAGTCTTAGAAGCACTGGAACATCAAGATTATCCATTTGCTTTATTGGTAGAAAGATTACAACCTCAGCGCGATCCAAGTCGTTCTCCAATTTTTCAAGTAGCCTTTGCTTTACTGCAATTCCAGCAATCATCAGAAAATTCAAAATTCTTGCTCAATCAAAGACAAAGTTCAGTGAATTGGGGAGGAATTGAGGTTACACCTCTAACAATGCCTAATCAAGAGGGTCTGTTTGATTTGGATTTGGAAATCATAGAAGATGGCTCATCTTTGGTGGCACGGCTAAAATACTGCACAGATTTGTTTGCAGCTAGCACTATAACTCGGATGTTAGGTCATTTCCAAAGGTTGTTAGAAGGAATTGTAACTAATCCAGAACAGAATTTAGGGCAGTTGCCTTTAATGACAAAGGTAGAAATAGACCAGCTATTAGTAGAGTGGAACAACACGAAAACCGATTACCCAGATGACAAATGTATACACCAGTTATTTGAGGAGCAAGTAGAGAAAACTCCAGATGCAGTAGCAGTAGTATTTGAGGAGCAAAAGCTAACCTATTCGGAATTAAATACTAAAGCCAATCAACTAGCTCATTATTTGCACTCATTGGGAGTAGTTCCAGAAACGCTAGTGGGAATATGTGTAGAGCGTTCAGTAGAGATGGTAGTAGGAATACTTGCCATACTCAAAGCGGGGGGAGCTTATGTGCCATTAGACCCAAATTATCCATCAGAACGTTTAGCTTATATGCTAGCTGATGCAGGAGTGTCAGTATTAGTGACTCAACAGTCATTAATAGCATCCTTGCCAGAAAATCAAGCTCAGGTAGTTTGTTTAGAGCAAGATGGGGAAATAATCAATTCCCTGAGTCAGGAAAATTTAGAGACTGGGGTCAAATCAGAAAATTTGGCCTATGTGATGTACACTTCAGGCTCCACTGGTCAACCCAAAGGAGTAAGTATAATACACCAGGGAGTGGTGCGTTTAGTCAAAGAAACTAACTATGTAGAATTGACTCCTGCCCAAGTGTTTTTACAACTAGCTCCATTCTCATTTGACGCTTCAACCTTTGAGATTTGGGGTAGCTTACTTAATGGTAGTAAGTTAGTGGTAATGTCTCCTGGTACTCCTTCTGTGGAAGCTATAGGAGAAACCATAGAGAAAAATCAAGTGACAACTCTATGGTTGACAGCAGCACTGTTCCAGTTGATGGTGGACGAACAACTAGAAAGATTAAAACCTGTAACTCAACTTTTGGCAGGAGGAGATGTGTTATCGCCATCTCATGTAGAGAAAGTGGTATCTTATCTGCCAGATTGTCAATTAATTAATGGTTACGGTCCAACGGAAAATACAACTTTCAGTTGCTGCTACCAAGTAAAAAAATTGACTCAACAGGTTTCAGTTTCCATTGGTCGCCCTATTAGCAACACTCAGGTTTATATTTTAGACGCCAACCTAGAACCAGTGCCAATAGGAGTAGCAGGAGAACTACACATAGGCGGAGATGGATTAGCAAGAGGTTACCTCAACCGTCCAGAACTCACAGCCGAAAAATTTATCTCTAACCCTTTTGGGCATAACTCAAGATTATATAAAACAGGAGATTTAGCTCGCTACTTACCAGATGGTAATATTGAATTTATTGGTCGCATTGACAATCAAGTAAAAATCCGAGGTTTCCGCATCGAAACAGGGGAAATAGAAGCCACGCTCAATCAACATCCCCAAGTGAAAGAAACAGTAGTATTAGCAAGGGAAGACAACCCAGGAGAAAAACGTTTAGTAGCATACATAGCAAGCAAAGACAACTCTCTGAACAGTAGTGAGTTCCGGCAATTAGTGCAACAGAAATTGCCTGGTTACATGATGCCATCTGCTTTTGTAGTTTTAGAATCTTTACCTTTAACCCCGAGTGGAAAGATTGATCGTAAAGCGTTACCAGCACCAGAAGTAGACTTGATACGAGCAGAAGAGTTCGTGCCACCAAGTACTCCGACAGAGGAGAAAATTGCTAACATATTTGCTTCTGTACTGAAAATACCAGCAGTAAGTATCTATGACAACTTTTTTGAATTGGGTGGACATTCTTTATTAGCAACCAAAGTGGTTTCTCGCCTGCGACAAGTATTAGAAGTAGAACTGCAATTAACAACTATATTTGAAGCACCAACTGTAGCTCAATTGAGTGAGCGCCTTGAGGCAGTCAGCCAAAATAGTAGTCAATCTGTTTCTAAATTACAGCAAGCTAATAAGCAAACAGATGACAAGCGGTTTCAAATCAAATCTGTTGATCGAGAGGGCAACCCCCTGCTATTATCCTATGCCCAACAACGGTTATGGTTTATCGAAAAAACAGGACTAAGTAGCAACGCTTACAACATACCATTCACCCTAAATCTAGTGGGAACATTAGATGAAGTTGCCTTACAAAAAAGTCTAGAGCAAATTATCACTCGCCATGAAACCCTGAGAACCAGCTTTGCCGAAATCAACGGCACACCAGTACAAGTAATTAGACCTCCATTTCAACTAGAACTACCCAAAAAAGACCTAAGTGAGTTAACACCATCTCAACAAGCAACTCAAGTACAACAATTACTTCAAAGAGAAAATGAAAAACTATTTAATATAGAAGTAGACCCCCCGATACGGGGGATGCTTGTGAAACTAGAAGCAGCAAAGTACATACTCCAGGTAACATTACATCACATTGCAGCCGATGGGTGGTCACTGACAGTATTTGCCGAAGAACTATCAGCCCTTTACACCGCAGTAGTGAAAGGCCAACCATCCCCATTGCCAGAGCTACCAATACAATATGTAGACTTTGCAGTTTGGCAAAGGAACTACTTGCAAGGTGAAACCCTCGAAACACAATTGGGTTACTGGAAGCAAAAGCTACAAGAGTTACCCCAACTACAACTACCCACCGACCATCCACGACCCCCAGTAGAAACCTTCAATGGATCAGGTATACCGATAAACATATCAGCAGCACTGACATCAAAAATTCAACAACTGACTCAAAAGCAGGGAGCCACTCTATTTATGACCCTGTTAGCAGCCTTCAAAGTCTTACTATATCGTTACAGTGGTCAAGAAGGTATCGCAGTGGGTTCACCCATAGCCAACCGCAACTACAGTGAAATAGAAGGATTGATTGGTTTCTTTGTGAACTCTCTGGTTATGTACACAGACCTGGGAGGGGAACCAAGTTTCCAAGAGGTATTAAACAGAGTGAAACAGACAGCTTTAGAAGCTTATGCTCACCAAGAACTGCCCTTTGAGAAATTGGTAGAAGAGTTGCAACCAGAACGCTCCCTATCGCAAAATCCTTTATTTAAAGTAGCGTTTGCTGTGCAGCAGGGTGAAGCCATGAGTCCATCCTTCAGTTTGCCGAACTTAGAGTTAGAGTTAGGTCTGGACCAATGGATGGGCGATAGCATGACAGTGCGGATGGACATGGAATTACACCTGTGGCAAGAAGGAGAAGAAATCAAAGGATTTTGTGCCTATAATCGAGACTTGTTTGAGGCAGAAACGATTCAACGGTTACTATTACATTATCAAAACTTGCTATCAGCAGTGGTTGAGACACCAGAGCTGCCAATTAGTCAATTGTCTTTAATGACAGCTCCAGAGCTAGAGCAGATATTGCTGGAATGGAACAACACCACAACAGATTACCCAAAAGACAAATGTATCCATCAGTTATTTGAAGAGCAGGTAGAGAAAACCCCAGATGCAATAGCAGTAGTATTTGAACAACAAAAGCTAACCTACTCAGAATTAAATCGCAAAGCCAATCAACTAGCCCATTACTTGCAAAAATTGGGAGTAGTACCAGAAACTAGAGTGGGAATATGTGTAGATCGTTCAGTAGAGATGGTAATAGGAATACTTGCCATACTCAAAGCAGGAGGAGCTTATGTGCCATTAGACCCGAATTATCCAACTTCGCGTCTCAATTACATGGTAGAAGATGCTCAACTACCCATCATCTTGACTCAAGAAAAATGGCAACATCATCTACCTCAAACAACAACTCAAGTAATATGTCTGGAAGCAGATATACCAAACACAGCAACTTCAGAAAACCTAAAAGTATCAATAACATCAGAGCATCAGGCATACATGATGTATACTTCCGGCTCAACAGGTCTACCCAAGGGAGTGAACATCAGACATCAAGGAGTAGTACGACTGGTAAAAAATACCAACTATATTAACCTCACAGAAAAAGACATATTCCTACAATTAGCACCCATATCCTTTGATGCAGCAACATTTGAAATTTGGGGTAGTCTACTCAACGGAGGAACCCTGGCAGTAATGCCACCCCATCAACCCTCCCTAGGAGAAATAGGAGCAGCAATTAGAGAAAACCAAGTCACAACCCTATGGTTGAGTGCAGGATTATTCCAACTAATGGTAGAAGAGCAACTAGAAAGCTTACTCCCAGTAAAGCAACTATTAGCAGGAGGAGACGTATTATCAGCCACCCATGTGCAGAAAGTAGTAGAAAAACTCCCAGGATGTCAACTAATCAACGGTTACGGTCCCACAGAAAACACCACATTCACCTGCTGTTTCCCAGTTAAAGCTGATAGTAATCTAGAAAAATCAGTCCCCATAGGCAAGCCAATATCCAACACCCAAATATACATCCTGGACTCCCAATTACAACCAGTGCCCATAGGAGTGCTAGGAGAACTTCATATAGGAGGAGATGGTTTAGCAATAGGGTATCACAACCGCCCCGAACTCACAGCCTCCAAATTTATTCCTAATCCCTTTGAAAACTCAAAAATAGCCAAATTATACAAAACAGGAGACTTATGCCGTTATCTAGGTGATGGTCAGATAGAATTTCTAGGTAGAATAGACCATCAAGTAAAAGTGCGAGGATATCGAATAGAAACAGGAGAAATAGAAGCAGTCCTCAGTTCATACCCAGGGGTAAAAGAAACAGTAGTAGTAGCAAGAGAAGATAACCCAGGAGACAAACGCATAGTAGGATACATAGTACCCGAAACTCAAAGTACAACCACCAGCAACCCCGAACTATCAGAAACCCAAGTAGACAGTTGGCAAGACATATTCAACCAACAAATCTACGACCAGCTCAGTGAAGTCACAGACCCTCTATTTAACACTAGAGGATGGATAA
>NZ_JAAHGO010000053.1 GCF_010672455.1 Okeania sp. SIO2C9
TCTCCCCATCTCCCCATCTCCCCATCTCCCCATCTCCCCATCTCCCCATCTCCCCATCTCCCCATCTCCCCATCTCCCCATCTCCCCATCTCCCCATCTCCCCATCTCCCCATCTCCCCATCTCCCCCAACAATACAATTAAGTATTCAACTGGATTTGATATTACTCCTAACTCCTAACTCCTAACTCCTAACTCCTAACTCCTTACTCCTTACTCCTCAGTAATACGATAACTAATTACCCGGATTCTATATCAATCCTCTTCTTTTCAAGGAGAAGTAATTATTCATTATTCATTATTCATTATTAATTGTTGAAAGCGCTTTTCGCTCTTGATGAACCACATCGCCATAACCAAAACCCTGTAGGGACGTTGCATAAGGGCGTCCCTACTATGGTCTACTGAAATGAAAATTGCTGTAATAGTGCTTATTATTCGTAACATTCTTTTTTCAAAATAGTATTATTGCAGATTTTATCTTGAAAAAAAACACCAAATATAATTCCAAGCTCGTCAATGTGTATTTTTTTGCACCTTCAGAACAGCAGCATAATTTTTTGTGACAACTGATACACATTATCGCTTCTCATCCAGAAATACATTAATAATAAGAATATGTTGAGGATACAAGTCAATGCTACACTTTCACAACTTGAGTGAAGGCTGTGATAAAGGTACATAATACAATATCTAAAACTATCCAGTTACAAACCTAACTTTCTCAGCAATAAATGATTGCTAGTATATATTAGACATCTCCGAAAAAGATATAGGTTTTTTGCAGGAGTAGGCAACAGCTCATCTGCTCCGGAAGGCAACAGGTAAAATCTTTTTTCGTGCCTTTGCGCGTAAAAAGATTTTTTAGGGTGAATTTTTCGTATCCTTAGCCTGCTCTAATTAAAAGATTTATTTTCTGGAGATGTCTAATATACCTAATCGCTAATAACGTTCTTTTTTCAGGGAGGCAAATTTCTATGAAATCTACAGGACAAAAAATCATCACTACAGATTCTGATTATCAACAATTTTGTAGAGAAGAACAAAAGATTTATAATCACTTTTTGGAATTAGTTTTAACTGAATCAATCGATAAAATCATTGAGAGATTTCGGATACTATTTATTCAATACTCTCTATACCAAATTCCTGAAATATCTACAGCAATGGGGAGAATCATACAACTACCTGAATGCGAAGAAAAATTTAATGCTATTCTGAATCGTTGCTGTTATATATTAATTAATCATCAACAACTACCTCAAGACAAAAAAAATGTTTTAAAACAACTGATGAATTTATTTGAGCAAGCAATTGATAAATCTGAGTCTTCCTATTACGGATCTTCCGAAACAAAAAAAATGTTAGAGCTTGTCAATTATTTTACTCAGAGTCAAGAGTATTTGAGTTTAAAACGGATGGTAGAAGTAATAAATATATCATCTGCAAATCATACCAACGATCCTCTAAATCAACCTTTAAAAAATCTTAATTCCCACTATCCTTATTTATATAAATATTTATTAATTGGTCCAAATAGCAGTAAAGAACATCAACAAGCCATCAAGAAAATGCAAGTAGAAAAACAGCAAAAATATGAAATTGATTTATCCCATTATGTTACTCACCAAGTTAGACTACAACTTAGTCAAGTCAAAAAGTCTACATCTGCTAAAAATCCTACCTTATTGTCTAATGACGAACTATTATTATCTATCAAACAATTTGTGGGAAAAGTAGAAGGGAATGAAACATATAGAAATTATGCTAAACGGTTTTTAGCTTATACCACAGTTCCCCAATCATATCACCTTTTTAAAGATAGTTTTTATGAATATCTAAGTACATCCTTTGATGTTGAATCTCATCATATTCAAGTTCACTTTAAGAATAAACTCTACAACTATTTACGAAGTATTATGTCTGAACGTGATGATGAGTTATTAAATGAATCTTTAATGATGAAGACTTGCCATCAATTATTAAGCTTTTTTATTGTCCATAGTTCAAAGCAGTCACAGCATTTCTTTTTTATTAATCTGATTGGTAATTTAGGACCTGTAATCACAACAGGACTACTACTAAAAATCTTATTAGTTTGTCAACAAGTTAAACCTAACTTAGAAAAACGATTTGCACTCTTATTTAAGCATTACGAATTTTCAACACAAAAAAAAGTTCAATGGTTAGTCAAAGTATTGGAAAATATGCAAATAGCCCTCAGTACAAATTTTGGTAGAATAGACCTTTCTTTCTTGAATTAGCAAGATTTTAGCAAACAAATACAAATTGTTTACCTATATTTTGGGTAATTAATTTCCATTTCTTTTTTTTTTGCAATACTCCGTAGAACTAAGCGGTCACAGAAGTGAAATTTGCTCCTTGATTATAAATTGTAGCGACCAGCAATAAGAAAGTCGCGGACTAGCAATAAGGAACTTTTTCAGCCAGGATTAATTCCAACTAGATTAACATTTGAGCCAGGATAAAATGCAACTGAGCACTGAACATAATATTAGATATCTATTGCCTAATATCATGTCCGGATAATTAGTTATAAAAAAACTTTCTCCTTCAACTCCAGTTCTTCTTCTTTCTTCCCTCTTTCCTCCTGACTCCTGACTCCTGACTCCTGAGGACTCCGTAGTTATTTATTTATCACTGTTCAACCGGACATGATATAATTGGTCGTCCTGCATAGTAATGGTGAAGATATATATTTTTTAATTTCTCCCACACTCCCCATCCCCCCGTCTCCCCATCCCCCCCATCTCCCCATCTCCCCATCCCCCCACACTCTCTCTACCATTACTATGCACCACCACCGCCTAATTTTCACGATACTGCCAAGTTTTATAAGTTTCTGTATCACTAAGAATATTCACATAAAATAAATCTATTCCCTCCTGCTCTAATAAAGCCAATATTGCTAAATTTAATTGTTCATAAGCTCTCGAATAATTATCTAAATCATTAGTAAATCCAATTACTCTAATCACACGAGCATTTCTTTCCAAACCATTAAATCTGACTATACAAGAATCATATAAAAGGTCAATCTTTTGGGGAATTGCTCGAATTTTTTCATTAAGAGCGACTATTTTTTTAGATGAAATTCCGTCAATCTTAATATATAAATTAATAGCTGCTTTCTTCCGTTCGTTGGGCTGTTGAGATAAATTTTTAATGCTACCATCAATCATTTTAGAGTTAGGAATTTTTTGAATAGCTCCTTCAAAACCAATATAAATTGTTGTACTTCTAATCCCTATATTTTTTACCTCTGCCCAACTACCACTTGGTAATAAAAGCCAGTCATTTACTCGATATAAACTATCACTATAAATAACAATTGTAGCTAACCAATCACCAACAATATCCTTAAATAATAAACCTAATGTCAGACCAGCACCGCCGATTAAACCAACAATTGCAGTGGCAGAAGCTCCCAATAATATTTCTCCTGCTTTTAGAGCAAAAATTACGATAGCAGTTAACCTAAATAGCTTCGGAATATAGGGGCTAATAATATCATCTAATTCGGTATCTGTTTGAGCTGATAAATTTTGTAGCAGCTCTCCTAAAATAGGAGATGTACGGTAAACAATTAGTGCTACATTACCTACTATTGCTAAATTAATAATTCCTGTAATTGTTTGATTTAGTTGAGGAGTAATATAATCTGTCAGTATTAATTGTATTATCCACAATCCCATTAAATAGACAAACCATCCTATGGGTTTTTTAATAGCTACAATTAATTGATCGTCAAGGGTAGTTGTGGTATTATGAGTTAAAGCTTCAATCTGCCTAATCACAACTATAGTTAATAATTGTTTTAAAACTAATGTTGCTATTAAAACCAATACTATAAAAAATATTATTATGACTGGGATATCCAGAATTTTGATGTTTTGGATAGTTTGCCAAATTGCTTCCATAATTAGCCGATAGTAGTAAAGTTAGGTTGAATAATTTATTCAAATTTATTAAAATTTTAACAAACCTAAAGCTTAAAACTCAGACAAAGCAAGATTCTTCCAAGTTCGGTTCTTCCTTGTGCTATAAATTATTTACCTAGAAATTGTGGTTTAAAGCCTCCCCTTTTAAGCGGAAAAAGTGGTCGATCTTCGCAGCTTCCCCGTTGGGTGGGATGGCGAGGTCTCCTCGCTGTCCGACCATCGACCAAGAGAAGAAAAAATTTTTCCTTTGAGTCAATCCTCTCCTTGAAAAGAAGAGTTCAACAATGAATAATGAATAATGAATAATGAATAATTACCTCTCCTTGAAAAGAAGAGGATTGAATAATAATGAAAATTTTTCTTTATTATCCCCTTAAAAGGGGAGGCGCATACCCACAATTTTTCGGTAATTATTAATTATTAATTATTGAATGCCATTGATAATACAAATTTAGAAAAATAATTTTAGGAATAATCAGGGCAGTTAAAAGACACGTGCAGGAGATTTACCTTGGACTAAGCGGTGCGACCCCGCGACGACGCCAGCTCACTTGCAGAACGCTCACCAAGAGAAAAAGATAAATTCTTACCTCATAAATTGTATCAAAGCTATTCATTCTGACTCAGTCCTCCTGACTCCTAAGAGCTGATTTATAAAGTAAATATTAAGAGGCTGAATCTCTGGCAATACAAGGGTTTTGGGAGTTATAGTCTAATAATGCCTAAATCCCTGAGAGTTAGATGAAATAAGGGTTTTAGCTAAGTTTACAAATCAGCTCTAAGAAATAACCTAGTGCCGCTACGCGGAAGTTAAAAGTCAAAATTCATGCATCGAGTGCGTAATTCTGAGGACACCTCAGAATGTAAGACGCACATCTGACAGTCAATCATTTTTGATTTGTAATTGTTTTGGGATTTTGTAACTGGTCAGTTATTTCCGCCATCCTGCACTAGTTATTTATAGCAAATATTTATCACCCTTGGTATAATTAGGTAAAGAAGTTGATTCTTTAATGGCTAATCATGGACAAAAGTAATGTTTCAAAAGTTAAGTTTTTATTTTTGTCTTCGCGGGTAAGGTGATGATGAATTCAGTTCCTTCTCCGAGTTTAGAGTTAACTTGAATTATACCACCATGTTTTTCGACCACGATTTGACGAGCGATCGCCAATCCTAGTCCTGTTCCTTTCCCTATCGCTTTAGTCGTAAATAGATGGTCGAAAATCTTGGCTTTCACTTCTTGTGACATTCCTTTACCATTATCAGCGATCGCAATTTTCACCTGTTCATCTAACAGTTGCGTCTTAATGGTAATTAGATTAGGATTAGCTTGACTTTCTGTATCTCTTCCCCGATCAGATTCATCTAAAGCATCAATGGCATTGGCTAAAATATTCATAAACACCTGATTTAATTGTCCAGAAAAACAAACAATTTCTGGAATATTGCCGTAGTCGGTGACAACTTCAATGGCAGAACGATTCTCGTTAGCGTTGAGGCGATGGCGTAAAATCAGGATGGTGCTATCAATCCCTTCATGTAAGTTAAAAGGTCTTTTTGTATTGCTTTCAGCGCGGGAGAAGGTGCGAAGACTTCTGCTAATTGATTGAATGCGATCGCCAGCGTCTTTCATAGATTTAACTAACTTTGGTAAATCTTCTCGCATATAGTCTAGGTCGCTTGCTTGGAGAGCTTCTTCAATTTCTACACCAGGTTGAGGAAATTTTTCGTGATAGATATCGATGATACCTAATAGATCGTTGATGTAATCTTGTGCAACACTGACATTACCGACAATGGAACCAATAGGATTATTAATTTCATGGGCAACCCCAGCCACTAATTGCCCCAGCGCCGAGAGTTTCTCCTGTTGTACCAATTGCACTTGAACTTGTTGCAGCGCCTGGGTTCGTTCACTCACCTGCTGTTCTAAAGTATCGGTCAGTCGCTTCAATCGCCAGTGGACTTTGACACGAGCTAAAACTTCCGCTTCTTCAAAGGGTTTGGTGATGTAATCGACTGCACCTAATGACAAACCTTTGACTTTGTTTTCGGTATCAGTGAGAGCTGTCATAAAAATGACTGGAATTCCTTTAGTTGCTTGATTTGCCTGAAGACGACTGCAGGTTTCAAAGCCATCCATTTTCGGCATATCAATGTCCAGCAGAATCATATCTGGGTGATGGCGTTGTACTTGGGCTAGAGCATCTTCACCATCAACTGCCATGCGGACTTTATAGCCCGCAGCTTTCAATGCTTTTGACAACACAGATAAGTTAGTGGGGTTGTCATCCACAATCAAAATAAATGGTTGGGTTGGATTTGGCATTGGTTTCTGTTCCTGATTAAACTAGGTAGGGCTTGCTGATTAAAGATCAAAGCATTGACTGATATTGGTAAGTGCCTTTTTTGGTTGAAGAAAGTGCAAGTTTTTCGGTCTAAAGAGCTGCATAAAGCTAGTATTTTGGGATGATTATGGCAGAAAAATCACTCTTACAATTTTTACGACTACCTCCTCTATAATTTCTCCTGTCTCCTGTCTCCTGTCTCCTGTCTCCTACCCCTAGCAACAGACTTTATTCAGCAAACCCCTAGGTAGTGTTGAATAAATGCTCGCATTTGTTTGATTTCGCAAGCTTCTGCAAGGCGGATCAATTCTTGGGTAAAGGCAGTAGTATTGTTATCCTGAAGTTGTTCAGCGATTTCTATGATGCCATCAAGTTCTCCATCTTGGGCTAATTCCCAGATTTGCTGCAATATTTCTGTTTCAGGTGGCTGGATTTCATCGGGAGCAACCTCAATATTCTGTTTTTCAGTGTTATTTGCGTCATAAATCCAATCTAATCCCAGATATTTTTGCAGGAGTTCTAGTAAAGTTTCAGCTTGTACTGGTTTGGGCAAGAAATCATTTCCCCCAGCATCTAGGCTTTTGTGGCGATCGACATCAAAGACACTGGCGGAAGAGACGAGAACAGTTTGGTTTTGCAGTTGGGGATGGAATACCCCTTCGGAGTCAGTTCCTGAACGCAACTTATATAAAAAATCAAACCCATTCATTACAGGCATGGATAAATCAGTAATAATTAAATCCGGCGATGTTTTCAATACCTGTTCGATACCCTCTTTTCCATTGTTAGCTTCGATAATTTCAAAGCCGATAGGTTCTAGAAGATTAATTAATACGGAACGATTTTCCCAACGATCATCAACGATCAAGATTTTGCGTTTTTCGCCTTTGTAACCCTGAATTACGCCTTGTTGCATGACTCTCAAAGTGTTTGCCCAATCTTCCGCTTCAGGCAGTTCAATTTCCCAACAGAAGGTGCTGCCTTCACCTAAAACACTCTTAACCTGAATTTCACTTTGCATCAAAGCAACAATTTGACGGGTAATCGTTAGTCCGAGTCCTGTGCCTTCTGCTTGCTTTTTACTATCGCCAACTTGCTCAAAGGGCAAGAATATTTTTTCGATTTGTTCTGGAGTCATCCCCACTCCAGTATCTTCTATCTGAAAGCGAATTTTATCTTTTTTTTGCGGGTTTAATACCCCACCGTCTACACGGTGCTCAAAATTGTTTGGGGAAGTAATCCCCATGCAATTTTCCCTCTCTTGGTCAGCATTCCCTCTCTTGGTCGGCGTTCCCTCTCTTGGTCGGCGTTCCCTCTCTTGGTCGGCGGCGCGGGGTCCGACCGCTTGCGCCTGGCGGCGACGCGGGGTCTGACCGCTCCTGACTCCTGTACGTCGCCAATCCGACGGCTCCCCTACCTGACTCCTGACTCCTTCTTCAACCCCGATGGATTCTACCTTAAAAGTCACGCTACCGCGTTCGGTAAATTTAATGGCATTACCCAGAAGGTTGATCAAAACCTGACGCAAACGTTTTTCATCTGCCCAAACACCCGTAGGCAATTGAGAGTTAACCTGAAAATTAAAGGTAATCCCTTTTTGTTCAGCACGAATGCGGATGATTTCGACAACACTTTCCAGCAAAGAAGGCAGATGGATGGCTGTGGGATGCAGTTCTAATTTTCGGGCTTCGATTTTGGCGAGATCCAATATATCGTTAATTAGGTTCAGCAAGTGATAACCGGATTGGTAGATAATATCGATGCCATTTTGCCCTTTTTGGGTGAGAGGTTCGCTGCGTTTTAAGATTTGGGCATAGCCAAGAACACCATTGAGCGGAGTGCGTAACTCGTGACTCATGTTGGCGAGGAATTCGCTTTTGGCTTGGTTGGCCATATCGGCATTTTCTTTTGCTTGCTGAAGTTCCAAACTGGCTTGCTGAATTTCCTGAAATTTATCTTGCAGAACACTTGCCATAAATTGAAAGTTACTAGACAGGGTTTCAATTTCAGTAATTGAACTGGCTGGAATTTGTAGCAATTGATGTTCTGTGAGTTTATCGGGTAAATTGCTGGTGAGATTGGCAAGTTGCAGTAATGGTTTGACTAGACTACTACTAATGGGTTTTGCTAAAAGAGGTGCCAGGATAGCGATCGCTATTAGAATAGCAAAGCTTTTGGTATAAAATCCCTCTAGTTTTACCAAATGGGAAGCAGTCGGTGTTTCGATCGCCACTATCCATGGAAGTTCATCGCCAATAGTGCTCTTGTGCACGTAAAATGACTTTCTCCAGAGCCGGACTTTAGCTACGTTGGGAATATTTGGCACCCAAAGGTGGCTATTTTGATCGAGCCGATAAATTTCACCATTCGTATCTCGATCAAAGGGTTGCCCTACTTTCATATCTTCGCGAGTGGTAGTAATGACCCGGTCTTGTAGATCTAGTAAACTCACTAGCCGATTTGATGTAGACTGACTGGCCAGCCATGTTTTTTTCAGGGTATTTACATCAATTTCTGCAACAAATTGACCCACTAGGTTGTCATCTTTCCAAATGGGTATACTTTGAAAGATTGTCGGCGAACCGGATATCATCATCACCTCAGAGAGCATTGGCTGTTTTGCTGTGAATAAAGCCTGAAGTGGTAAACTGTTTAGTTGAGTAATATTTTGATTTGCCTTTTCAACAGCGCTTGAATTGAGAATCTGCCCATCTGTGTCTGTAATGTAGAGATTGCGGAAATCGGGAACGGTTTGTTGAGCAATTTGAATGATTTCCTGGAGCTGGGAACGGTTTAAACTATTCCGGAACAGATCGCTATCTTGAATATTGGATGCTAGTGCTTGCAACTTCTCTAGGTTGTGCTGATACCAGTTTTGTAGATCGGAACTGACATTTTTTCTGGTGTCTTCTAGGCGAACTAAAACGTTGTTCTCTTGAGCAGAGGTAGCATCCTGACAGTTCCAAATAGTCAGTAATATTGCTGGTAGCAAGACAAAGGCCACTAGCAAATTAAGGAGGGTCTGCTCAAAGGCATGAGTTTTAATCGTCTTGATGCTAAACCATTGAACAATGGGTGTGTGAGTTAGAATCAGACTAGCAATTAAGGCATTGCAAATTTGATTGAGTGGATTTTTGAAGGAAATGAATAAAGCACTTTGAGGGGGAATGTTAGCGACAAAGATATAGAGGAACCAAAGGAGTGGAAACCCGATAATTCCCCAATAAAAAACATCAAGGAGTAATAAGTTGCTGCTGCGCCGCCGCAGTCCCCAACCAACAAAAATCGCTTCCAGGGTGTAGAGAATAAAGGCAGAGGGGTGGTGCCACAACAAAATTGTATAGGAACTGGAAATTGCGGCAGCGATCGTGCCCCAACCCAACCCGTATAGTCTGACGACCACCATGGTAAAAATACTCCCAAATAACCAGTCTATATGGAGAATCATGGTTATTTTGAAGTAATTACCTAGATACCCTCCCATCAGCAAACAGAGCAAAACAATTGTTGTTTTAAACTGATTTTGGGACTGATTTTTGTTTCTATGTGAATTCCAAGATTCTGCAATATTTCCTGCCATTGTTTCCTCGATTAATGTTAAAATTTAGTATTAAAATAAAGTTTGATCGAATTGTGCTAGTAATATCAAATCTAGTAGCATCGGTGTTATTCAGTATTAAAGATTGTAGGGGCGAATGGCCATTCGCCCTTAATTACGCATTGTATGAAGATCGAAGGAATTATATTACTCCGATTTATCGGGAACCGTAACCAACGGATTTGATATCAGATTTCGATGCAGTTCCAGTGATTCTTTCATGTTTTTAGATTGTAGAATTTAAAATAAAGAACTTGTTTATGAGTATAGGGAAATTGTTTACTGAAGAGGAAGGACGATTGTAAATTCTGTTCCTTCTCCAGGAGTTGAGGCCACATCAAGATTTCCTCCATGTTTCTGTTCGATAATTTGACGGGCGATCGCCAATCCTAAACCCGTCCCTTTTCCTACTGCTTTAGTTGTAAATAAGTGGTCAAATATTTTAGCCTTAACCTCTTCATTCATGCCGTGACCATTATCACAAATGGTAATTTTCACTCCTTGATTTTCTACTGACGTTGTAATTTTAATTCGGTTGGGATTAACCTCAATTTCTGCAAAACTTAAACCTATATTTGATTGCTCCAAAGCATCAATAGCATTGGCAATAATATTCATAAATACCTGATTTAATTGACCGGGAAAACAATCAATTTTTGGTAAATTTCCATAAAATTTAATTACTTCAATAGCAGGACGATATTGATTTGCTTTGAGGCGATGTTTGAGAATTAAAACTGTACTATCAATGCCTTCATGGATCTTAAAAGGTACTTTATAATCTTTATCTGCACGAGAAAAAGTACGCAGAGAAGTGCTAATATTTTTCAGTCTGTCGCAGGCTATAGTCATCGAATCAATTATTTTAGGTAAGTCTTCTAAACTATAATCTAAATCAATTTCTTCAGCATGGTCTTTAATTTCATCACTTGGATTGGGAAGATTTTCTTGATATATTTGTAAATGTTCAATAATATTTACAATAATAGGTTTAGCTTGTTGGAGACTAGCACAAATAAAGCCTAAAGGATTATTCATTTCATGACCTACTCCTGACACTAAATTACCCAGTGCCGACATTTTTTCACTCTGGATCATCTGTAATTGAGCTTGTTTTAATTCTTCTAATGCTGTTTCTAATTCTTGGGATTTTTTAACTACTGCTGCTTCAGCTTTTTGACGTTCTCGTAATGCAGCTTGTTGTTCAGTAATATCTCGTAGAATTGCTAATCCATGCAATTTTCCTTTATACATAAAAGGTACTGCTTTGATTTCAACATCAAAAAAACTACCATCTTTACGTTTAGCAATTGCCTGAGTATAAAATTTCTGGCCTGCTCTTAAAGCTATTAAATATTCACTGAAGAGATAAATATAATTTGGGTGTATAAAATCTGCTGGTGTTGCCTGGAACCATTCTTCTTGATTATAACCATGCATCTGATAAATAGTTGGATTAGCTGCCACTGACTTTCCTGTTTCTAAATCGCAAATTGATAACCCATCATTAACACTTTCAAAGATGCTGCGATATTCTTCTTCCTTTTGAGCAATTTGCCGATTTTTTTCTTGCTGTTGAGCGTAGAGTTGAGCATTTTCTAAAGATATAGCTGCTTGAGCAGAAAGTAAGTTAATTACTTGCAAACGTTCAGATGTAAAAACTCCAGAAATTAAGTTATTTTCTAAATATAAAATCCCCACTAAATTTTCCTGATGAATCATAGGAGTACAAAGTACACTCTGGGGTTGATGTTGGAGCATATATTCCGCAATTAGACCAGGAATATTTGTTTGACAATTATTGATGAGAACTGTTTGTTGAGTGTTTTTAACGTAATGGATAATTTTGATGGGAATATCTGGAGAATTATCTAATAATTGTGGAACTAGGGTCGTTTGTATTTCCTGTTGACAAATTAAAGTAATTGCTTTGACTTGCCAAGCATTATCTTGAGGCAGCATCAGCACTGCTTTTTGGGCACCAGAGTTTTCGAGGATAATACGAGTCAGACTGGCAATGAGTTGGTTTAATTCCAGAGAGGAGGAAATAGCTTGAGCAGCTTTTAATACAGAAGTAAAATCTAGAGCATCGGAAATATTAGTGCTGCTAGTGCCATTGGTATAAGTGGATAATAATATCCTATCCAAGCTAGTTTCTGTGGGGTTGATCTGGAGGCGTTGTTGTTGCAGGATGGGTTGGAGTAGTTGAGGGTAAAGTTTTTCTAGGTCATCGGTTTTGGCTTTTGCTCCCCAACGAGCATAACAATAGTATGCTTCTTGTATATATGCTTGGGCTATTTTTTCTTTATTCCAATCTAAGTAAAATTTTGCTGCAAGTTCGTTAGCGAGTGCTTCTTCTTGAATGTATTCGTTTTCTTTAGCTCCAGAAATAGCCCGATCATATAACTCTATTGCTTCTAATTTTTCTCCCTTAATTCGGCAAATTTCGGCTGCCACTAAATCCACTTTATGTTGGTGGTTCATGGGAGCATAGTTTGCCCATTGTTGTTGCAGTTGCATTTGATTTTTCTCTACCTGCTCTAATACCTCCTCCCGTGATTCAAAATTAAAAGCAGCTAGAGCAGTCAAAGAATCATAGAAATAAAATGCAGGTTCGCAAACTGTGCCACCAGCAGCCATTAAATAGCGCCTAATCTCAATACCATGGTTTTGAGCAGATTCTATTTCCCTAAACAAGTAACAAAGCATCAGCTTACATCCATAGAAGAAATGCAATCCAAATATATCGTTTGCTTCTATTAGTTGGGGTAGAAATTCTGCTTCTTCAAGCGCATCCCCAGACAAAATAGTTGGATGCTCTGCAACACCCGACAAATTTAAAATTGATTGCCAATAAATTCGACAGTAATTGGCTGTTATCAATTGATTCAGTTGCACAAACTCATTGCAGTATGCTTTCGTCTCCTCTTCCAAAGTGGCAAGAAGCTGACCGCACCAAAAAGAATTGAGGCAAAACGCGTAAACATTACGTCCGGCAAACTCTAAATCTCCGAGTTCTATGGCAGTTGTATATCCTTCTTTTAACAAAGTCAGTGTTTCTTTAATATGGGACTTGCGATGGAAGGTGAATAACCCTTCTACAATTGATACCTCTGGTTTGGCTGCTTTAACATCAAGTTTGGAGACGACACGAACTGCCAACTGACCAAAGTTCACCCCTGTATTAACGTCTTGGATCATATTACTAGCTATGATGCCATAACAAGCATAAGCCATTGCGGAAGCAGATGTATTTCCATATTGAATAGATAGCTTGACTGACAAAGCTACCAATAATGGAAATAAAGGAGAACCAGCGATGGAAGCGACTGCCATAATACTATTGGCAATCTCAACAATGGCAACTTTCTCCAAATCTTTCATCTGAGGTAGATCGACTAAGTTTTCTATTTCCCGGTCTCCAATTATTGGATTAATTTCTGCAATGGCTGTTTGAATATCTTTTTCTGTAACTATTTCGGGGAAAATTACACCTAGTTGTTGTAATAAATTTTGCCCAATGGTAATAGCTTCGGTCAGTTTATTTTGAGAGGCATTTGCTTGAATTCTAATTCGGTAAACATTTACTTTTTCTAATAAAGTATGTGCTTTGGCAATGACTGTTTCAATAAACTGTTCCATCTCTTCAAATTCACCACATAGCAATGCTAATTCTGTTGCCAATTCATGGAGTGCTAGACTCATTTTGTATTGTCGCTGCCAAGGATTTTCTCCTAACATGAATAACCCCATGTTGGCATACTCTCGACCTGCTTGATAAGCTGTTGCACTTCTAGCTTTACGACAAGCAATTAAATTAAGTTCTGCTAATTCATCCCGTTCTTTTTGTTCGGTAATTATAGTTTTTCCATAGTTGAATTGATTGACGATCTCAAAAATTCGTTCTGCTTTTTGGCTCTCGGATGTGTTCTGGAGTAACTGTTTACCTATTTGATAATGAGTAGTTTTCTTTTCCTCTTCAGGTATCAGAAAATAAGCAGCTTGTTGGACTCTGTCGTGCAGAAATTTATATCTAACTCTCTGGGAATTTGTTTGAGTAAATGTTTGATTTTCTTGACCGATATAAAATTTATAAATATTACCAGTTGGCAAAATTAAACCTTCTTGTAAAGCTTTCCACAAATAAGTTGCTGTTTCTATTTCTGAATGTTCTGAAATAATAGCCAAAGTTGTTAAATCAAACTGATTACCAATACAAGCCGCTAACTGTAATATCTGTTGAGTTGACTGTGGCAATTTTTGTAATTGAAATGCCATGAATTCAACCACATCATCTGTGAGTGCCTGCTGAATTACTTGACTAATATCACATTCCCAACAACCTAAATCAAAGTTAAATTTAATCAGTTTATCTTGATGCAATGCTTTGAGAAATTGCGTAGCAAAAAACGGATTTCCGTGACTCTTTTGATGCACCAATTGAGAAAGTGGTAGAGCTAATTTTTCTGTACATTTTAGTGTGTCAGCTACTAACTTATTTATTTGTATTTGATTCAGTGCTGCTAAAGTAATTGTGTTGATTGTTGAGCCGATTTTTTCGATTTCATTCAAAGTCAATATTAACGGATGTGCTGGATTAACTTCGTTATCCCGATATGCTCCTATTAAAAAAATATATTTTGTCTCAGTCATTAATAGCTCAATTAATTTTAACGATGCCTGGTCTGCCCATTGTAAATCATCTAAAAATATCACTAATGGATGTGAGGCACTGGTAAAAACTTGAGTAAATTTTTGAAATAATAAATTAAATCTATTTTGAGCTGCTGTTCCTGATAATTCTGGTACTGCTGGTTGCTCGCCAATAATTTTTTCTAATTCGGGAATAACTTCAATAATTACTTGCCCATTCTCTCCCACTGCTGATAATATTTTACTTTTCCATTGCCGGATTTGAGCCTCGGTTTCTGTTAATAATTGCCCGATTAAATATCGGAAGGCTTGTACAAATGCACTGAAGGGAATATTACGTTGAAATTGGTCAAATTTGCCTTTAATAAAATAACCCCGTTGCCTCACAATGGGTTTATGAACTTCGTTAACAACTGCTGTTTTACCTATGCCGGAAAAACCAGCTACTAACATAATTTCTGCTTTTCCTTCAGTGGAATTAATTCCCCCCTTACTAAGGGGGGTATGGGGGGGATAATCTGGGAAATTACTGACTCTTTCAAATGCTTGGAGAAGAGTATTTATTTCAGCTTCTCGCCCATAAAGTTTGTCCGGAATCATAAAGCGATCGCTCACATCCCGCTGGGCAATTTCAAAGTTTTTAATCTGACCTGTTTGTTGAAGTTGAGTTAGACAATTTTCTAAATCATATTTTAATCCTAATGTACTTTGATAGCGGTCTTCGGCATTCTTGGCCATTAACTTTTCCACAATTTGTGATAATACAGATGGAATTGCTGAATTAATTTCATTGACTAATGGCGGTGTTTTGGCAATATGACAATGTACCAATTCCATGGGGTCATTGCATGGAAAAGGTAATGACCCTGTTAATAATTCATAAAAAGTCACCCCCAAAGAATAAAAGTCTGTACGATAGTCAATTCCTCGATTCATTCGCCCTGTTTGTTCTGGGGAAATATAAGCAAGTGTTCCTTCTAAAATATTAGGATTGATTAATGTTTGAGTCTCTTTTGGTAGTAAAGATGCAATACTAAAGTCAATTAATTTAATTTCTTTGGTGTGGGGATTAATTAAAATATTACTCGGTTTGATATCTTTATGAATAATCCGTTCGCGATACAGGATTTCTAAGGCATTACACAGAGTAATTCCTACTTCTAAAAACTCTATTAAAGATAGTTTTTTTTCCTTTTTTACAGCCCATTCTTGAAGAGAAATGCCGCCAAAGTCTTCCATGACCAAGGCATAACCATTCTGATATATTTCTAGACTATAAGTTTGGATAATTAGAGGTGAGTCGAGATTTTTTGTAATAGTATATTGATTGCGAAATTGTACCAGCTCATTGAAATTAGGATAAGGATTTTTCAGCAGTTTGATAACTACAGGTAGTTGGTCACTCTGGCCATACCCTCGATAAACTAGAGTTCTAGAACCATTGTAGAGTTCTTGGCTGATGTGATATGGTGGAATATTGACTATGTTGCTAACCATACTGCTAAATCCTGCTTATTTCTAAATTTAGTATTTCAAAAATTTTGAATTAGTTTACTAAATCATAGCAAAAAGCGATCGCGGTTAATATTTTTCATAGTAATATATTATGTGATTTTACCGAAAAACAGGGCTTAAAGTCTTCGGTTGTGCAGAGCGTAAAGTGTGGAATAAGTAAGTAGGGTGAGTCCCTATCTCCCCATCAATCTTTGGTAGTAAACATTAACGTATTTCATATTAGAACCTGTTTGATGAAACACTTATAATTTAATTACTGCAATACAAAAATACTTATAAATAATGACTGAAATATTAGTAATAGGTTATGGTAATACGCTCCGCAGTGATGATGGTGCTGGTCAACGGGTGGCAGAGTTGGTTGCTGAGTGGAAGTTGCCCAATGTACGATCGCTCCCAGTGCATCAACTTACTCCAGAATTGGCAGAATCTATATCTCAAGCAGAATTAGTTATTTTTGTTGATGCTTATCCCGCAACTTCTGAAGAAGGTTTACAGGTTCATCAACTTTGCGTTCCCCCCTCTCCCCACCCTCCCCACACCCAGTTAGAAAGGGGGAAAGTCTGGCAGAGTCAGGGTTTGAATATAGGGCATACAGGAGACCCGCGATCGCTACTTGCTCTCAGTCAATTTGTTTATAAAAATGTGCCTCCGAGTTGGTGGATATTAATACCCGCAGTCAACTTTGAATTTGGGGAAAATTTTTCTTCACAAACATCCCAAGGAATTACAGATGCTTTAGCACAAATTCAACAGATTTTTGTTAAGTAAAGTTTAAAAGTTTTATTGACAATTTTTTTTTAATTTAGCAGTTATTTTCTCAAGTTTTTGTTATGTGCCAAAATCAAGTTTTGTTACAAAACTTTAAGTGATAGTTCAATTAGCAAAAAATAGTTGGATAATAATAGTGAAGGAGGTGGGTGTTAAAGAATAGAAATACACTCAATAAAGTTTTATGGTTAGCAATATTAATACGGAACAAAACCTCTCGCAACTACAAAGCCAAATAACTTCAAAAGACGAAGCATGGCAAGGATTTAAACAAGGACCCTGGACAAAAGAAGTTAACGTTAGAGATTTTATTCAGAAAAATTATACTCCATATACAGGGGATGAATCTTTTCTGGAAAACATCAGTGAATCAACAGATGTTCTCTGGACTGAAGTTAAAGAATTAATGAACCAAGAACGGGAAAAAGGCATTTTAGATGCAGAAACAAAAATCCCTTCTAGCATTACTGCTTATGGTGCAGGTTACATCAATCAAAATTTAGAAAAAATTGTTGGTTTACAAACAGATAAACCCCTCAAACGGGCAATTATGCCTTTTGGGGGTATTCGAGTGGTTGAGAAATCTTTAGAAGCTTATGGTTACGAGATAGATGCTCAAACCCATGAAGTTTTCACTCAATATCGTAAAACTCATAATGATGGGGTTTTTGATGCTTATACTCGCGAAATGCGGAAAGCTCGTCACTCTGGCATTATCACAGGTTTACCTGATTCCTACGGACGGGGACGTATCATTGGAGATTATCGTCGCATTGCCCTATATGGAGTTGATTTTCTGATTGAAGATAAACAGGAACAGTTGCTTTCTCTTGAGTACGATGTCATGGATGAGGAAGTAATTCGTTTACGAGAAGAAATATCAGACCAAATCAAAGCCTTGAAAAAATTGAAAACCATGGGAGCGAGTTATGGTTTTGATTTGGGAAATCCCGCAACGAATAGTCAACAAGCTGTACAATGGACGTATTTCGGATATTTAGCTGCTGTTAAAGAGCAAAATGGTGCAGCTATGTCTTTGGGACGTGTCTCTAGTTTCCTGGATATTTACATTGAAAGGGATTTGAAATCAGGAGCGATCGCTGAAGCTGAAGTTCAAGAATTAATCGATCAATTCGTGATGAAACTGCGGATGGTTCGCTTTTTGCGCGCTCCTGAATATAATCAGTTATTTGCAGCAGATCCGGTTTGGGTGACAGAAGTAATTGGTGGAATGGGAACAGATGGTCGTCCCCTCGTGACTAAAAATAGTTTCCGTTTCTTGCATACTCTCTACAATTTAGGACCTGCACCTGAGCCAAATTTAACGATTCTTTGGTCTGAACAGTTGCCCCGCGCTTTTAAACAATATTGTGCTAAGGTTTCCATTGATACCAGTTCTATTCAGTATGAAAATGATGATTTGATGCGTCCAGAATATGGGGATGATTATGGTATCGCTTGTTGTGTCTCTGCGATGAGAATTGGTAAACAAATGCAGTTTTTTGGGGCACGAGTTAACCTAGCAAAAGCTTTACTCTACGCTATTAATGGTGGTAAGGATGAAAAACATGGCGATCAAATTGCCCCTGCTTATGCTCCTATTACCAGTGAGTACCTAGATTATGAAGAAGTGACAGCTAAGTTTGACGTTTTGATGGACTGGTTAGCGAAACTGTATGTTAATAGTCTGAATGTCATTCATTATATGCACGATAAATATTGCTACGAAACTTTAGAAATGGCATTACACGACCGCGATGTTTATCGGACGATGGCTTGTGGAATAGCTGGTTTATCTGTGGTAGGAGATGCGCTGGCGGCGATTAAATATGGAAGTGTCAAAGTTATTCGGAATGAAGAAGGGTTAGCGGTTGATTACGAAGTGACAGGAGATTATCCCAAGTTTGGCAATAATGACGAACGAGCTGACGAAATCACTTCTGGCGTTTTAAGCAGTTTTATGGATAAAATCCGCAAAAACAAAACTTATCGTCATGCAACACCTACTCAGTCAATTTTAACTATTACCTCAAATGTGGTTTATGGTAAAAAGACTGGCAGTACACCTGATGGACGAAAAGCAGGTGAACCCTTTGCACCGGGAGCAAATCCCATGCACGGACGAGATACTAAAGGAGCGATCGCTTCTATGGCCTCTATTGCCAAATTACCTTATGAGAATGCTAAAGATGGGATTTCATACACATTCTCAATTGTGCCAGAAGCATTAGGGAAAAATGACGATGGGAAAGTCAACAATTTGGTAGGAATGTTAGATGGTTATTTCCACGACACGGGACATCATATCAATATTAACGTTCTCAACCGAGAAACTTTGCTAGATGCAATGAACCGTCCTGAAGAATATCCTCAGTTGACTATTCGAGTATCAGGTTATGCAGTTAACTTCATTAAACTGAGTCGCGAACAACAATTGGATGTGATTAACCGAACATTCCACAATCAATTGTAGAAGGCAGAAGGCAGGAGGCAGGAGGCAGAAGGCAGGAGGCAGAAGGAAAGAAAAGGTTAGAAAGGATAAAGTTTCTCGATCGCTGATTATTTTGTAGGGGTGAACAGCTGTTCACCTCTCCAATCTCCAATAATAAAAACAGGACTTAGGCATTTTTGAGAGGAGTAATTTATATGGGATCGACAGGCATTATTCATTCAATAGAGACTTGTGGGACAGTCGATGGTCCGGGGATTCGATTTGTTATTTTTACTAAAGGTTGTCCCTTAAGATGTTTATACTGCCATAATGCTGATTGTCGTCATACGGAAAATGGCAAGTCAATGTCTGTTGATGAATTGATTTTAGAAATTGAAAAATATCAGTCTTACTTTAAATTTTCTGGTGGCGGTGTGACGGTTACTGGTGGTGAACCTTTGATGCAGCCTGAATTTGTCACAGAAATTTTTCAAAGATGTCGCCAGCTAGGAATTCATACTGCTTTAGATACGTCGGGATATGTCCATTTGAATGTTGCTAAACCTGTTTTAGAATATGCAGATTTGGTATTATTAGATATTAAATCTTTCGATCCAAAAATTTACCAGAAAGTAACCAATGTTTCTCTGGAACCAACCCTTAATTTTGCTCGGTATCTTAACGAAATTCATAAGCCAACATGGATTAGGTTTGTGTTAGTTCCTGACTTAACAGATCCTATTGATAATGTAACTGGATTAGCTGAATTTATAGAGCCTTTTGATAATGTTGAAAAAGTAGAAGTTTTGCCCTTTCATAAAATGGGAGAATACAAATGGCAACAATTAGGATATGATTATCAACTCAAAACAACAGAACCTCCCTCAGATGAATTATTAGAAAGAACTATTAATATCTTCAAAAGTCATAATCTAATAGTTCAATAATGTGAGAAGGCAGGAGGAAAGAAAAGGCTAGAAGAGAAAAAGTTTTTTATCACTAATAGACATCTCCAATAATAAAAAATAGGCATTGCTGAATTAAGGTATGAAAGTAGGTTTATAGGGAATAGGGAACAGGGAACAGTTAATATTAACAAGTAGTTCAAACCATCCAAAATACAAAATCCAAAATATAAAATTATCAAATCATACCCAGAATCAGCAACGCCAAAAAATAAAATCAATTATTATCGATAAATTATCAATTCTTTCCCCTCCTGGGAGCAGGGCTAATTCTTTGTCGTCAGAGAATATTTACAACCCTATATTTTTTTAGATCCTGTGCTTCCGGTCCTCCCCACACTCCCCACACTCCCCACCCCCTCCTCCTTTTTTCTCTGGTGACAATAAATTGACCCTGCCTCCACGGTCGGGGTTAGGGGTGGCTTCCCTACTGCCTACTTCCTCTTTTCCGGAGATGTCTAATTATAGCAATGAGCGCTGGTATATTTACAAATTGCAGGAGAGGCCAAATAGCTAAAAGTCTTATATTATCGGCAATTTATTCCCCCTTCCGGAGCTGTTGCCTGTTGCCAGATGAGCTGCGCACAGCGCTATATCTGGACATGGCATACAGTGATTTTCATTTCAGTAGACCACAGTAGGGACGTTCCATGGAACGTCCTTATACCAATTCCCAAAAGCAATGCTATACTTCAGTGATACTTCAACAGTCAAATATTTACCAAGATTCAAAGTCTTTTTTTGACAATTATTAGTCGGTTAGTATAGATTTTTCCTACTTTTAACCTCTCCCCACACTTCCCACACGAACCAACTTCCCACACTTCCCCACCCAATCATACATAGCATTCTTTTTGAGAAATGGTATTACTGGGTTTTGGTTGTGAGATCAAATCCGGTTATCAAAAGTACGTTTTTCCTTCTTCCTCTCTAACCTTTCTGCTTCAAAGCGCTGTAAATGTATTAAAAAACACACAAACCACCCCTACCGTACTCGTCCAATACCAACTCAACAAAAGATTTAGCAAAAAAAGCTGCATATAGGTGTAAAAAAAACATCAATTTGTAGAAGTAAGAAACAGGTAGAATATTCAAAATAGGTCTAATTAATAAATTACTAAACAAATCCACAATATTTGTAAATAACCAGAGAATTTCAACAGGAGAATATCTATGAGTGACAAAACTTTTGCAACACTGGACGGTAACGAAGCAGTTGCCCGTGTTGCCCACAAACTCAATGAAGTTATTGCCATCTATCCCATCACTCCCTCCTCACCAATGGGTGAATGGGCCGATGCTTGGTCATCTCAAGGCACGCCGAATATTTGGGGTACAGTTCCCAGTGTGGTTGAGATGCAGAGTGAGGGTGGGGCGGCCGGAGCAGTACATGGTTCGTTGCAAACAGGTTCTCTAACTACTACATTTACTGCATCTCAGGGATTATTATTAATGATTCCTAATCTTTATAAAATTGCTGGGGAACTGACTTGTTGTGTTATTCATGTTGCAGCTCGTTCCCTGGCAGCTCAAGGTCTGTCTATATTTGGCGACCACAGTGATGTGATGGCGGCTCGTGCTACTGGTTTTGCCATGTTGTGTTCTGCTTCGGTACAAGAAGCTCACGACTTGGCACTTATTTCCCAAGTTGCTACTCTGGAAGTAAGATTACCATTTATTCATTTCTTTGATGGTTTCCGCACTTCCCATGAAGTACAGAAAATTGAACTGCTGCCAGAAACGGTTTTGCGGGAAATGATCGATGATGAATTTGTTTTTGCTCACCGCGCTCGTGGTTTGACTCCTGACAGACCAGTTTTACGGGGTACTGCTCAAAACCCGGATGTTTATTTTCAAGCTAGGGAAAGTGTTAACCCTTTTTACACTGCAACTCCGGATATTGTGCAGAAAGCAATGGATAAATTTGCTGAACTGACAGGGCGACAATATCAATGTTTTGAATATCACGGCGCACCTGATGCAGACAGGGTTATTATTCTGATGGGGTCTGGTTGTGAAACGGTTCACGAAACTGTAGACTACTTAACCGCCAATGGTGAAAAAGTTGGGGTATTGAAAGTTAGACTATATAGACCATTCGATGCTAGAAGGTTAGTCGCAGCATTACCTGAAACAGTGAAAAAAATTGCTGTGTTAGACCGGACAAAAGAACCCGGTGCAAGTGGCGAACCTCTGTATCAAGATATAGTTACTGCTCTGAATGAAGAATGGTCAGGGGCAATGCCAAAAGTGGTTGGCGGTCGTTATGGTTTATCTTCTAAAGAGTTTAACCCGGCAATGGTGAAGAGCGTTTTTGACAACCTCAGCGCTGACAAACCCAAAAATCATTTTACTGTCGGTATTAATGACGACCTTTCTCACACATCCTTACCTTTCGATGCAGGTTTCTCTATCGAACCAGATAATGTGGTGCGGGCAATGTTTTACGGTTTGGGTTCCGATGGTACGGTCGGTGCGAATAAAAACTCCATTAAAATTATTGGGGGAGAAACTGACAACTATGCTCAAGGTTATTTTGTCTACGACTCGAAAAAATCTGGTGCTGTTACTGTCTCCCACCTCCGCTTCGGTGCTAACCCCATTCGTTCCACTTATCTCATCGACCAAGCAAACTTTGTCGGTTGTCACCAATGGAGTTTTCTAGAAAAATTAGACGTTCTGACCTCCGCAGCTAATGGTTCTATTTTTCTGATGAATAGTCCCTACGCTCCCGATGAAGTTTGGCAACAGTTGCCTGTAGAAATTCAAGAACAAATTATCCGCAAGAATTTAAAAGTCTATGTCATCAATGCAAATAAAGTTGCTAGTGACAGTGGGATGAGAGGACGCATTAATACAGTAATGCAGACCTGTTTCTTTGCCTTAGCTAATGTTTTGCCCAGAGAAGAGGCGATCGCTCAAATTAAAAAATATATCCAAAAGACCTACGGCAAAAAAGGTCAGGAAATTGTCAATATGAATTTACAAGCTGTTGACAATACTTTGGATAATCTCTACGAAGTTAAAATTCCGACGGAAGTTAGTAGTACTCTCCACCGTTTACCACCCATTCCCGATACAGCGCCAGAATTTGTGCGGGATGTTTTGGGTAAAATGATTTCTCGGGAAGGCGACCAACTACCAGTCAGCGCTTTACCATGTGATGGAACTTACCCCACCGGAACAACTCAATGGGAAAAACGTAATGTTACTCAAGAAATTCCAGCTTGGGACCCCAATGTCTGCGTGCAATGTGGTAAGTGTATTATGGTTTGTCCTCATTCGGTCATTCGTGGTAAAGCTTATGAAGAGACTCTGTTAGATAATGCTCCAGCAACTTTCAAATCTACAAATGTCAAGGATAAAGATTTTTCCGGACAGAAATTTACCATCCAAGTAGCGCCCGAAGACTGTACTGGTTGTGGTGTGTGTGTAGATATTTGCCCGGCGAAAAATAAATCTATGCCATCCCGCAAGGCAATAAATATGGAAGCGCAGTTACCATTGCGGGAACAAGAAAGAGAAAATTGGGATTTCTTCTTGGGTCTACCTAACCCCGACCGTCGCTCCCTCCATCTCGACCGCATCCGTCAACAACAATGGCAAGAACCTTTATTTGAATTTTCCGGTGCTTGTGCAGGTTGTGGCGAAACTCCCTATATTAAATTAGTCAGTCAGTTATTTGGCGATCGCTCGGTTGTGGCGAATGCGACTGGATGTTCGTCTATTTACGGCGGTAACTTACCTACAACTCCTTGGGCAAAAAATGCCGATGGTCGTGGACCCGCTTGGTCAAATAGTTTGTTTGAGGATAACGCCGAATTTGGTTTAGGTTTCCGTCTGTCTCTCGACAAACATAGTCAATTTGCTGCGGAGCTTTTGCAAAAAGTGGCGGGAAGTGTGGGAGATAATTTAGTTGATGCCATTCTGAACGCCTCCCAAAAATCTGAAGCTGATATTTGGGAACAACGGGAACGAGTCGCCCAAGTCAAGGAAAAATTGCAAGGGTTAGACTCTCCAGAAGCAAAGCAATTGCTGACTTTGGCAGATTATCTGGTGAAAAAATCTGTTTGGATAGTTGGTGGTGATGGTTGGGCGTATGATATTGGTTTTGGAGGTTTAGACCACGTTATTGCTAGCGGTCGAAATGTGAATATTTTGGTCATGGATACGGAGGTTTATTCTAATACTGGCGGTCAGTCTTCTAAAGCAACACCCCGTGCAGCAGTTGCTAAATTTGCAGCAGGAGGAAAACCATCAGGTAAGAAAGATTTAGGTTTAATCGCAATGACTTATGGCAATGTTTATGTTGCCAGTGTAGCAATGGGAGCACGAGACGAACATACCCTGAAAGCATTTTTGGAAGCTGAAGCTTATGAGGGACCATCTTTAATTATTGCTTACAGTCATTGTATTGCTCATGGAATTAATATGACCACTGCCATGACTCATCAGAAAGCTCTGGTGGAAAGCGGTCGGTGGTTGTTGTATCGGTATAACCCAGACTTAGTACAACAAGGAAAAAATCCTTTGCAACTAGATATGCGATCGCCCAAGAAACCAGTAGGTGAGTCGATGTATCAGGAGAATAGGTTCAAAATGCTAACCAAGAGTAAACCTGCTGATGCTAAAGAATTATTAGTACAAGCACAGGAAGATGTTAATACTCGTTATGCAATGTATGAATATTTGGCAGCTCGCCAACTAGAAATTCCTCATGGCAATGTTCAACAATGAATAATGAATAATGAATAATGAATAATTACCTCTCCTTGAAAAGAAGAGGATTGACAAATTCATGAAAATTTTTCTTCTCTTGGTCGATTGGATATGGCGAGGAGACCTCGCCATCCCCCGACCGCTTATTATCCCCTTAAAAGGGGAGGCTTTAAACCACAATTTTTCGGTAACGTTCATTAATTGATAATTGATAATTGATAATTACCTCTGGTTAAAACCGTTACGGAATTGAATATAAGGAAATCAGGACTTACGCAAAGGCACTATTTATATGGTAAAAGTACTATTGGACAATAGTTTTGAGCGCTATATATAGCGTATATGCGTAAGTCCTAACCAATATCAGTCAATGCTTGAAAATTTAATCAGCAAACCCTAATTATTAATTATTAATTATTAATTATTAACTATTCGGTGTACTTTTTCAAGACCTAAAACGGCTAAAACCTTCAGGACTTACGCAAAGGCACTATTTATAGGGTAAAAGTACTATTGAACAATAGTTTTAAGCGCTATATATAGCGTATATCCGTAAGTCCTAACCAATATCAGTCAATGCTTGAAAATTTAATCAGCAAACCCTAATTATTAATTATTAATTATTAATTATTAATTATTCGTTGTACTTTTTCAAGACCTAAAACGGCTAAAACCTTTATCAGTCAATGCTTGAAAATTTAATCAGCAAACCCTAATTATTAATTATTAATTATTCGGTAATAGTTTCCGAGCAATAAAACTGTAGGTTTGGTAGGGGTAAACGGCCGTTTACCCTTACAGTGCGCAACACAACAAAAATTATTGACCAATCAAAAAATAGATGATATAATCATAGTCAATTAGCAGATATTTAATATAGCAATCAGGAATCAGATGTGAGAATTGAGGTTTTCCTTTGAAGTATAGAATATAGTAGTTATCTTATTTCTTATGTATTCGCTTTTTCTTCTTCCCTATTCCCTATTCCCTAAAAAAAAAGTCTCCAATATCTCACAACTAATATCATATTGCTATATTATTACAGCCATTAACTCAAAAGTATTATGTATTTGACAAATGCAACAGATATTAGTTGTTTTGGTTTACGTCGTAGTGGTAATCATGCAATTATAAATTGGATTATCCGGCAAAATAATGGAAATTTTGTTCATTTAAATGATGTAAAAGTCTATAAAGATAAAGATCCTTATAAAAGCTTTTCACAAGCTAATATTGGTGGAATAAATCCACTAATTTATCATCAAGATAACTGGAAGTGGCAGAGATATTTCAAATATTTGATGAATAGTAAAACAGAATATTTATATGGTAGAAATTCTGTGACTTTAGATAGGGAGAAACTGAGAAAATATGCACTTAAAAAACTACTTATTCATAGCTATGAACATTACGATCTTAGTGATGCTATGATGCCGTGGTTTGAAGAAAGACGAGAAGAATTTCTTGGAAAAAGTCAACGTAGGTTTGACCTCTTAATTATCAGAGATCCATATAACAACTTTGCCAGTCTAATTAAAAAAGAAGAAGGTAGAAATCTTAGCAAAAATCCAGAGGCTATAATCAAGAAATGGATAGAACATGCCAAAGAATATTTAGGGTTATCTAATTATTTTAAAAATCGGATTAGTATAAGTTACAATGAATGGTTTGTAAATAAAGCTTACAGACAGAAAATTACTGAAGCTTTAGGATGAATTTTTACCGATGCAGGAATTGATACTGTTCCTAACGTAGGAAAAGGGAGTTCATTTGATAAAGTTAATTATACTGGTAAAGCTAGTCACATGAATGTGCTATCTCGTTATCAAGCATTTTTAGACCATCCAATTATGTTAAAGGTGCTTGCTAACAAAGAGTTAAAAGAACTTTCTGAAGAGATATTTGGCTCAATTGTATAGTCTCAGAAACTGTTGATCAAGCAAATATTAAATTAAAGTCGATCATTTTTGACTTAAACATTATGGATATTACCACAAATTATTTAGGATTACAATTACGTTCCCCTCTAGTTGTGGGAGCTGCTGCACCTTTAACCGAAGATTTAGATAATCTCAAACGGATGGAAGATGCTGGTGCTGCTGCAGTAGTTTTACATTCTTTATTTGAAGAACAACTTCGTGAAGAACGTTTGGAATTACAACATCATTATTCCTACTAATTTCGACTGGTATTTTTTAAATATGAAAGTATTTGACTATGATAAAATCAGGGCTACTATGCTTAAAGGGCCTCGTGTAACCTCTCTCCTGAAACATTTTGAGAATATTGCTGCGGGTACTTCTCAAGCACCTACACAAAGCGTATATGCAACCTCTGACTTTTTAAGTAAAAGCAATGAATATCGGGAATATCACAGTGTATTTCAACGCAATATAGGAACATTCTATCAACATCTGTGTGCCAGTATTCCCTTTTTTATAGAAGAGCAATGCCGAATCGGTGTAGCTCTACAAAGGTTGGCAAAACACCGACTAAAAGATGAGAAAAATCCTTTTACTTATTATGAGACAAGTTCAGCAGATGGAACAAATGCAAGAACACTGGCTGAATATTCCCAAGGCATGATTAGAACTTTAACTGACTCTCCAAATCCAGCCAATGGAGAAAATTTCCATAGGTTTTGCCAACACAGCTATTCCGATATTTATATCGGACCTTTTGTAGACATCACGCCTAAGTATATTTCAGCAAGAAACGATCGTCCTTATCTCAAATATGGTTTTGATGTCATATATGAAAATACAACATTTCAAATGTATGATCCTAATCGTAAAGCTCAAATTGCATATGTGAAGCGAGTACTTAAAAGTGATGGATTAATGATCTTTTGTGAAAAGCTGATTAATCCTGTCCGTGATGAGTATGAAAGGAGAGAATATATAAAGGATAACCTATTTAAGCCCCATTACTTTACTAAAGCTGACATCGATCAAAAAGTTTCGCAGATCCTCGAAGAGATGGAGCAATGTCAAGTGACCTTAGATGAGTTAGTAGATTCTATAAGTTATCACTTTAAATATGCGTATATGATCTGGAATAGCACTAATTTTTATGAACTTGTTGCATCTAACGATCAATCTAATTTGCAAAAATTTATTTCTTTCCTTGGGGAACATTATGTTCCGGCTCCTTTTTTGTGTGAAGAAGTTTTAGTAAAACCACTTCTTTAATTTGTGAATCTATAACTTTAATGTGTTAAATAGGTGATTAATGATTACAAAATTATTGCTATCTGGTATTTTTATAGGCTTCTTTATTGCCTTGCCTTTTGGTGGTAACGCAATCCTTTGTACAAAAAATACTTTATCCTATGGTAGGAAGTCTGGCCTTGCTACAGGACTAGGAGCGGCTACTGCTCATACTACCTATAGTTTTATAGGATTTTCAGGACTCGTTGCGGTTAAATCCTTATTATCAAATTACCTTGGAATATTAGAAATCATAGGTGGGATCTTTCTCTGCTACTTTGGAGTTTCTAGTATCCGTAAAGATATATCTGATATCAATGCAGATAATATGAAAAACTCAGGATTAATCAAAACGTATCTGGGATCTACACTTTTTGCCCTAACAAATCCTAAAAGCATAATCGTAGCGAGTATCCTAATAACTGAGTCAGAAGTTTTTAACATGATTGACTATAATGAAGTTTTTTTATTGACTGTAATTCTATCCGGTATTTTCATTGGTTCAGCCCTTTGGTGGTTAATCTTAGTGACTTTCCTCAGTTTTCTGAAAAAAGTCTTAAACCAAATATATCTGGTTGTTTTGAACCGTATTGCTGCAGCCTTAGTAATCTTTTTTGGTCTATTTTTTTCGGTATTGGGATTCGCAAAGCTCTGGCTTTTTCCTCACAGCACCTTACAATTTATGGGCTAGAATTTGTAATCAGCTCGATGCCGAATAGGTGTTTGTTGGGTTTATCCTACGGATGAGCTGCGCTAACAAGTTTCCTCAACTCAACCTACGCTTTCTTACTTCTTCCTTCTTTCTTCCCATTATCAATAACAGGAAAAACTAACCATGGATATCACAACAAATTATTTAGGATTACAATTACGTTCCCCATTAGTTGTGGGAGCTGCTGCACCTTTAACTGAAGACTTAGATAATCTCAAACGGATGGAAGATGCTGGTGCTGCTGCAGTAGTTTTACATTCTTTATTTGAAGAACAACTTCGTGAAGAACGTTTGGAATTACAACATCATTTAGAATACGGCACAGAAAGTTTTCCAGAAGCTCTAACTTATTTTCCCGAACCAGAAGTATTTCATGTCGGTACTTCGGAATATTTAAAGCATATTACTCAGGCAAAAAAAATGGTAAATATACCAATTATTGCCAGTTTAAATGGTTCAACTATTGGTGGTTGGACTCATTATGCTAAAGAATTAGAGACTGCTGGTGCAGATGCTTTAGAGTTAAATATCTACAATATTCCTACTAATATGGATATGACTGGGGAACAAGTAGAACAAAGTTATATTAGTATTCTGCAAGCTGTTAAATCTGAGGTAAATATTCCGGTTTCTATTAAACTTAGCCCCTTCTTTAGTAACATGGCAAATATGTCGAAAAAATTGGTAGAAGCAGGGGTAAATGGATTAGTTTTGTTTAACCGTTTCTATCAGCCAGATATTAATATTGAAGAGCTAGAAGTTGTAACTAATGTATTATTAAGTACCCCACAAGCAATGCGTCTACCTATGCGTTGGATAGCTATTTTGTACGGTAGATTAGAAGTTGATTTTGCAGCAACTAGCGGCGTTCAAAAAGGGCAAGATGTTATTAAAATGATGATGGCAGGTGCGAATGTAACTCAGCTAGTGGGTACTTTATTACGTCATGGAATTAATCATATTCAAGTTATCGAAAATGAAATGATTCATTGGATGGAAGAACATGAATATGAATCAATAGCACAGATGCGCGGTAGTATGAGTCAAATTAATTGTCCTGATGAGAGTAAATTTGAAAGGGCACAATATATGAAAGCTATTCAAAGTTATAAACCTGCTCAAAGTTTGGTTTAATTAGCTGTAGTAGGGTGGGTAAATATTAAGTCTATTTATGTTTATTTTAATCATCACGTTTGCCTGCTCTACGACATTTATTACGATCTACTTTGGTATAATTTGATAGTTATAGCAATTTTTTCTAGAAAAGGAAATGAGGAGCGATCGCTCTTCAACTCAAGAAATTGTAATCAAGTTTTTGTCTGTTTAACTTTTAACCAAAGCTCTAGCTACAACTGTTCTGGATCGACACCAAGGGAACGCAACATTTGTTTAAATTGTTCAGCTCGTTGTCGCTCCTGTTGAGCTTGTTGTTCAAGTTGTTCAGCTCGTTGTCGTTGCTGAAGTGTTTCCTCTTCTGGGGTCATAAACCTGTTCCCTTCAGAGTCATACCAATACAACCACTCTTGTTCGGAACGGTAATGATTACCAACTTCAGTTCCTATTCCCAGACCAATTTCTGGCATCCACACGGGATTTCCTTTTAAACGTTGGTATGCTCCATCTACCAAACGATACACCTCAAAACGCTTATGTTGGTCTCGCTTGGAATAATCTGGGTTATAGATAACATAATACAAGACCCCCAACCGAGCGTAATCAATCATTTTTTCATCGTATTCATCCCCATAAGTTTTAGAAACAATTTCCAATACGAAGATCGGAACAACATAATTTTCCTCCCAAAGAACATAGGAGGATCGCAATTTATTATTTTTGAGTCGTGGAACTCCCAGACTGAGCAAAGCATCAGGAACTATAGCAACTCTAGGGTTTGACCCCGTGGTGTGGAAAATTCCCATATTTACGCCAAAAAACCAATCATAGCGATCGCCCCATAACTGATTTAAAATTAACATTAGCAGGTTAGGAATTAGAATTTGTATTTCGTGATCCACGGGTTTGTCGTCTGAATCAGGTAATTCGTCACTTGATGGTAGATTGAGTAATTGGTTGTTGTTTACCATAATAATTTGATTGTGATATTTAAGTTGTTTGATTTTAGCAAATATAATGATGTAGCAGGAAATGGCTAAAGTTAAAAATAAATTGATAGTCTATGTTTACTTACGAGCAGGTACTAAATCAAGTATATAATCTTTCCTATACAGATCGACTGAGATTACTAGAAGCATTGCAACAGATGGTTAATGAGGAAGTAGAAGTAGAAGGAGATTCCGAGGTCATTCCTATTTCTGAAATAAATGAAAGTGAATTAGCTTGGCAAGATTATTTGGCTGGCCGCGATCGCGGCATTTCCTCAAAAGAGTTAAAATTGAAACTTTTTGGAGAAAAAATTGACTGACTATATTCATTCTTTTGAAAGCTGCACAACGATATTTAGAAAGGATGCAACCAGACGACCAATTTACGAATAATTAAAGCTTTGGATACTCTGGTTTTAGATGCTAGTGGTCTTGATATTAAACCGCTTCAAGGTCGTCCTGAGTTACGGTTGCGAGTGGGAAAATATCGGGTTTTGTTTATGGAAGATCGAGAAAACCAAGTATATGTTGTGACTACTATTGGTTCTCGTGGCGATGTCTATAAGTGATAAGTTTTTGAGGGGCGATAGAACTCCGTTCCGCTGACGCGTTGGCGGATCCTAGCGGCAGCTATATCGCTCTTCTGTGCAGAGGAATCTTTTTTGGAGAATAAGATTTTACCATCAATATTGGCAAAAACTTGAATTTGCAGGACTTACGCAGAACCAGCATATCTAGTAGGGGCGAATCGCGATTCGCCCCTACAGATGGCGTATAATTTCATTTTTTGGGTAACTCCTGATTTGGTTGAATACTCAATTATTATATTTACTGTAGGGGTTTGGTCTCTAAACCCTAACTCTTTGACAATGGAAATCTACGAATTTTTACTCTGGTTGACAAAAACGACCAGTTACTCGCTCGTATTCATCCTCAAGCAACCACATTTGTGCTTCTTCGTAGGTGTCACCTGTAAAGATTGTTTTGTAGCTTTCCACTGGATTTTGTATGGAAAATTTGCCCGACTGCTCTTTACAGCGCTTTTCAGATTGATAAACCACATCGCCACAACCAAAACCCTGTAGGGGCGAATGGCCATTCGCCCCTACTGTGGTCTACCCAAATGAAAACCGCTGTAATTAGCATTAAAATATAGGGTGGAGAAAGATAAGGATCGACCCAAATTTCTGCAAACTCCCATTCTGTGGATAATTGAGATTTTTGGGTTAGTTCATCTGGTTGTGCGCGGTCTTGTGCGAGGTATGACATGGTATTTACCTGTGGTCTTTTTGATTTTTATTTCCCCATATATATAAAATCCGGATAATTACTATACCCAAGTCATTGCGACTGGAACGGAGTGGAAGGAAGCAATCTCAAGGAGTTAGGAGATTGCTTCCTATCGTCGCAATGACAAATGTTCAACCGGATTTTTATAATAAAGAGGAATTTGAGTTCCATCTGATTTTAGTATATAACCTATTGGTTCGGCAAAAAATAATCCATAGCGTTCGTATTTGTCTGCTATATCCTCTGCTCCTGTGCGTTCTCCTCTTTTGAAGATTTCAGATGCGACTCTTTCCATTGTTTCGCGATCGCTGAATAGATAGACTATTCCTTCTGTTTCTAATTCTCTTTGGGATTTTTCCGTACCAGGGAGATGCTTATCAATTAAACTGGTTCTAGTTTCCAGATAGATTTTGCGGTCGATACCACTCATATTATTTTTTTGTTAACGGATAATCTAAGTGTATCAAAAAGCGATCGCTCTTCTGTGCAGAGGACTCCTTTTTGCAGAATAAGACTTTACCATCAATATTGGCAAAAACTTCAATTTGCAGGACTTACGCAGAACCAGCATATCTAGTAGGGGCGAATCGCGATTCGCCCCTACAGATGGCGTATAATTTCATTTTTTGGGTAACTCCTGATTTGGTTGAACACTCAATTATTATATTTACTGTAGGGGTTTGGTCTCCAAACCCTAACTCTTTGACAATGGAAATCAAAGAGTTTGCAGACATTCTTACTTTTGACTTTTGACTTTTGACTTGTGAATTTCCTCCCGCAACTCCTGACATTCTTTCAATTCTGGCACTCCTAATTCTGTGAAAATAGCCAACGCCTCATCGCAATACCGTCGTGCTGCATCTAAATTTCCTAAGTGCTGATAGGTTTGTGCCAAATTCTTGAGAGCTATTGCTTGGAGATGAGGGTTTCCTATCTGCTGAAATATCTCTAATGCTGCTTGTAAATATTCCAGAGATTCGGCATATTTTCCTAACTTGAGCATAGTATCTCCCCAGTTTGCCAGAGCAGCACCTTCCCCAGAGCGATAGCCTATTTCCCTAGCTATTTGTAAATACTGCTGAGAATACTCCATGGCTTTGTCATATTCTCCTAGGGAATGGTAAGCACTACCCAAATTCCCCAAAGCAGAACCCTCCCCAGAGCGATCGCCTATCTCCCTAGCAATCTGTAAACTCTGCTGATGATAGTCCATGGCTTTGTCATATTCTCCCAGGGAATAGTAAGCAAGACCCAAATTCCCCAAAGCTATACCCTCCTCAGAACGGTTGCCTATTTCCCTGAGTATTTGTAAACTCTGCTGATGATAGTCCATGGCTTTGTCATATTCTCCTAGGGAATAGTAAGCAAGACCCAAATTCCCCAAAGCTATACCCTCCTCAGAACGGTTGCCTATTTCCCTGAGTATTTGTAAACTCTGCTGATAATAGTCCATGGCTTTGTCATATTCTCCTAGGGAATAGTAAGCATTACCCAAATTCCCCAAAGCTATACCCTCACCAGAACGGTTGCCTATTTCCCTGAGTATTTGTAAACTCTGCTGATGATAATCCATGGCTTTGTCATATTCTCCCAGGGAATAGTAAGCAAGACCCAAATTCCCCAAAGCTATACCCTCCCCAGAACGGTTTTCTATTTCCCTGGCAATCTGTAAACTCTGCTGATGATAATCGATGGCTTTGTCATAGTCTCCTAGAGAATAGTAAGCAAGGCCCAAATTCCCCAAAGCTATGCCCTCCCCAGAACGGTTGCCTATTTCCCTGGCAATCTGTAAACTCTGCTGATGATAGTCGATGGCTTTGTCATATTTTCCCAGGGAATCATAAGCAAGACCCAAATGCCCTAAAGCATTACTTTGACCAGAACGGTTGCCTATTTCCCTGGCAATCTGTAAACTCTGCTGATGATAGTCGATGGCTTTGTCATAGTCTCCTAGGGAATAGTCAGCATTACCCAAACCATTTAAAAAAATACCATCCCAATTTTGGTCTAATTTACCTAATAGTCTACTATAGAATTGAATACATTCCTCATAGTAACCCCACCTCATTAGTTGAGTGTCTAAATCTTCATTAATTGGTGGTACTTTAATTGTGAGGATTTTGCTAGCTCTTTCCCAATCCTCTACTGCAGCAAGATGATAAAATGCTTCTACATAACCTTTTACTAGCTCTAAGTTATCATTTACTTCTGGCGGACATTTGTAGTGAGTCAACCAATTAATAACAGCCCGATATTGAAGACGCTTAGAACGTGCTTTCATCAATTTTATAGCACCTGGATCGAGTTTCAGCAATTCCAAAACAGATTCAGTAGAAGGTAAGATAGCTTTATCTAGGGGATTTTTGTTCACTTTCTTAAATTAACCATCTTCCTCATCCAATTTCCTTAAATGTTCAAGTGACACACTACGGATTAAATTATGTTGTCTCAGCAGAAACTCACCACTTTCATCCACTCCTACGATTTCAACTAAATAGCGATCGCGCAAAGTCTGTAACGCCACCTCTTGTTCATATTTATCGCAATCCCAATCTTCCAAATGACTCAGCCAAAAGCTCTCTGGCACTTCACACCTATATATTGCACCAGCACAAATCAACCGATAAGCATTAAGTGCTTCTTTCTGCGATCTTGAAAAAGCTTTATCTAGTCGCGCTCGGACTATTTTCCGCAACTGACGGGTATATCTGTCTAACTGAAATTTATCGTCAGCACCAGCAGTTATCCCCTTAGTCTTAGCTTCCTCAATTCCCTTTTCCACCTCTTCAATTTCATTACCGTACCTTTTCCAATAAGCTACCACATTGCCATTAAAAGGTTTGCTGCCAATTTCTCCCGCAATAACCCGCAACGCCAAAGGATGACCCTCGTAAGCATTACCAATGCGTTGTAGATAGAGTAGATTAGGTGAATTATCCTCAACATCTAAACCAGTTTTCTCGAATAACTGCAACTGCTCCGACTTGCTCAAACCAGTCAAAGGTTGAGACTGCCAGAAATTCTGATAACGTTCAGGAATTTGCCCAGGGAAATCTTGGGAAGTCAAGATAATGCGACTTTGACATTCTGGAGATGCCAAAAATTGCTCAAAAAATCTCACCCACAACTCATCCTGAAAATCACTCCATCCCTCATCCTCGTTTCCTACCAAAATATTTTCTAGGGAATCAATAATTATCAGATATCGATTTTCTCGCAAACGATTAACTAATTTTTGTATTAACCTTTCGACATCGTTATAATCATCTTGATTCAGAGACTCTCCCCACTTTTGCAACCATCGGATGGCAACATTGCGAAAGTCTCTAGTTTCTCCATCATTATCAAAATTTTCCTGGTGAAACTTGCTCCAGTCTCCTTGCAAAAATTCCTGATGCAACTCCACCGCCAATTTTTCTGCCAAAGCAGTTTTACCAATACCACCGATACCCACAAGAATGAGTAAGCGACAAGACTCTTTAACTTTTGCAGTTAATTCAGCTATCAGGTCTTCTCTACCTACCCAAGCATCATCATAGGCAAAAAATTCCACTGTGGAATTTTGGGATAGGGGAGTAGTTTCTTCTACAACTTCTTCCCAGTTAATTCCTACATTCTGACAAATTTGAATAAAGGCATCTCGGTCAATTGGAAGCGATCGCCAAAAACGTTTTAATGTTGCTTGTGAGGTTAGTGCTAGTCCCCACCAAGCATCCTCTGTTTTTGTCCAGCCTTTCTTTTTTCTTGCTATATCAATCTTCTGCAACCCCTCTTGAGAAGCTTTGAGAGTAACAGCCATATTAGTCCTCCCTTAGCTTTACTACACTACTAATAAAATAATAGCTCATATTTGGCTCACTCTGAAGATGAACCTAAACTTCACCTATATTTAGATAGATAATAAATTACATTTAAGAAAAGGAAAAACATAACAAAAAATTATCTTTAGTAGTATCAGTCGTGTTAGATAAATCATTGAAGCCAGATTTTGAACCCAATAATTTTTTCAAATCTAACAGAGAGGAACGACTTTTGCTGATTAAAAGTAGTTTTGTTCGCCTCTTATTTATAACAGTTATATGGTATCTGTTTTTTGTTTTATACAGTGCTAGATTTGAGGAAAAACCAGGTTTCACATCGATAATTATCTGGTTGATAGGGATTTATGTGGTATTAGAATTGCTTGTGTTATTACTGAAGTTAAGTAACCAAAATAGTGATGATGAGAACTCTGAAATTCTTAAGCTTCTGATGAGTGAGAAAAAAAATGTATCTCCTACTTCAGAACAGGAGCAAACAGAATCTAATCAGGAAAAAGTTAAATAGTAATTCCTAATTAAATTATTGGACAATTAGGTATTGCCCCTCATACTGGACATTTGTTTCTAGATGGGGCTATATCTTATATATATAAAACTTTTTTTTGAAAATAACAGCACTTTTTTCAAATTCTCATACTAGATTTTATATCTAAGTTACTCTTGGCAAATCCCTCAAGTCTATAATTATCTTAGCTGTTAGACCTTTTCCATAGGGAAGTTGTATGCGACGTGCCTGCTATTCTATTCGTGGGTATTCAACCGGATTTGATGTGAGTTATTTAAAATATGCTTATGAAATACCTTATGTAGTGCTATACTTATTGGGTCTACACTAATAAAATAGACATCTACATTCCAGAAAATTTACAATCATGTCTTATATAGAAGACCTGGCTAAGATACTAGAATTCGTCAAATCTCTTGGGGGTGGGGGTCTGTTTGGGAGTGGTTTACTAGGCATAATTTATCTTTTTTTAGGGCCTAGTATATTCCCTCCTACTATACCTGTAGAGATGATATTAATTATTGGGGCTTTATTTGGTGGTGGTTGCCACAAGTTACTTAATTCACTTGCAATAACCATAGCAAAAAATCGGGAGGAGTCTCCCAAACAGAAGGAATTATTAGAAATATTGTGGGTGTTAAAAATCTGCAAAGATAATGGAATGCTTCCTCCGGAATTAGTACAAAAGTTGGTGCTGTTACAAATCTGGAAAGCTTATGGAGATATTCCTGCTTCAGAAATGTTAGAGATGCAAAGAAAATTCCTAACAGATTCTATACAATCTGACTCAGAGCAAAGACAAATTCGAGGTAGTAGTGATGATGAGTCAAACAGCTAATTAATAGCTTATCATACTCGTTCAGACAAAAAATTTACTAATATTTATAAATTTATATTCAAAATAAAATCAATTATAGTAAGTAGATACATATTCTGATTTATGGATTTAATGTAGGTGTAGTGCCTGCTTTTTTTATTTAAAAAATCCATCAAAAACCAAAGGAGAAAAATTAATGCCATCCCCATTTCCTGGTATGGACCCATATTTAGAACATCCCGATTTATGGCCGGGATTACATAATAGACTCATTGTCAGGATAGCTGACTTATTATCTCCCCAATTACGTCCGAAATATTTTGTATCCCTAGAAGTCAGAATGTATGAAGAAAAGGATGCAAAATCTTTACTTGTAGGTCTTCCTGATGTTTCAGTGCTGTCAAAAAAAGGGCAAACTAACAAATCAAATTCTACAGAATCGACCGTTGCAACAACAGCAACTTCTACAAAACCTATAACAGTAACTCTGCCAATACCAATAACTATTCGCCAAGGATATTTGGAAATTCAAGAAGTAGCAACTAAGGAAGTTGTAACTACCATAGAAATATTATCTCCTGCTAATAAAAGAGGTGGAAAAGGTAGAGAAATGTATCTAGAAAAACGAGAAAAAATTTTAGATAGTCTGACTAATTTTATCGAAATAGATTTACTGCGTCGCGGTCAACGAATGCCTATTTTAGACCATAAAAATAAAAGTCATTATCAGATTTTAGTGAGTCGCGGAAAACAACGACCAAGAGCCGATTTATATGCCTTTAATCTCCAAAATAAAATCCCTGATTTTCCTTTACCATTACGCCCAGAAGATACAGAACCAATTATAGATTTACAAGCGTTATTAAATAATATTTATGATGTTGGCAGTTACGATTTAAAAATAGATTACACTCAAAAACCAGTACCGGAATTATCAGAAAATGATGCTCTTTGGGCAGATACTTGGTTGCGACAACAAGGATTAAGATATTGAAGAAGGAAGAAGCGGATGGGGATACTGAAAAGTTGGTGCAACCCTCGATTAATCCCCAAGCAATTGTAGACACCGCATATGTAAACATTTCCTGTGGAATGCTGCGCAAACAGCTATTAGCAATCAGCTCTCAGCAATAAAAATATAATGAACTAAGTATTTGCTTAACTTCTACCACATTTTTGAACAAAGAATTGAAGCACAAGAACAACGCAGCTCTAATTGTCCACTAAAGGTAATAAAGCTGACCGCTGACCGCTGAATGCTTACCCGCATATACATAATAAAGAACAAGTTGGTTAATATCGGATAATCAGTTATAAATAAAATTTCAGAACTGACAGTACCGAATAAATACTGAAATTATCTTGAAATACTGAAATTATCTTGATTTTTCTCCTTTCTTCCCTCCTGACTCCTGACTCCTCGCTAAGTTATTTATAAGTATTCAACCGAACATGATATAAGACATAGAGTGATGATGAATCAAAAATGGGGAAATGTTTTTCCCACTGTTCCCTGTATAGACTAATTTTTTGGTAAATTAATTAGTCTTCCGACTACAATTATTAATGCACAAATTACTACTATCGGCACCACAGGCAAAAATCCTAAAGTAAAACTTTGAGGAATAAAACCTATCTGAAAACCAATAACTGCTATCTCTCCAAAAATAATCGAAATTATACAGCTCATAGGTGAAATATTTTTTCCATATAAAGCAGCAATAACTGTGGGAAATAATACTGCTAAACCTGTAAAAGATTGAGTGGCGATCGCTGCAATTGTAGCTGGGGGGTTTGCTGCAAGAGTTAAACCTATTATTGCTAAAATAACAATTAATATTTTACCGACAAAAGTTTGTTTTGGAAGGGTAGCTTGGGGATTAATATAAACAATATAAATATCTCTAGTAATCATTGAGCTTAATGCTAAAAGTTGAGAATCAAGGGTTGACATAAATGCTGCTAAAGCACCTACCATTACTAATGAAGCAATGCCAGTAGATGTATATTCTCCTAACATCATGGGAAAAATTCGATCTGCTTCTTTTCCTACTAGGTCGGGAAAGTTAATATGACCCCACATTCCGATTAAAACAGGACAAATAAATATTAAGGCAGTAATTAAGGGATATAAACTAGCAGAAATTTTTAGGGAATTAGCTGTTTTAGGAGTATAAAATCGCATAAACATTTGCGGAAACATCGGTACACTTAAACCCCAAAGCAACATATAACTAAACCATTTATGGGGAGTGAAAAAATTATTCATTCCAGAGCGAGAGAAAAGTTCTGGTTTTAATTGATAGACAGTGCGATTAGCTTCAGAAAAACCTCCGATACTTTGAGCGATCGCTACTACTGCTACTATCATTAAAACTAACATTAAAATTCCTTGCAAAACATCGGTTAAAGCTACACTTCTCATGCCTCCTAAAAACACATACAATACAATAATAAAGGTTAAAAAAGCTGCTCCCCAAAAATAAGGAATTTGCCCGTTAGTTAAATTTTCAATAATATAACCTCCGCCGATTGGTTGTAGGGTTAAGTAAGGTATGGTAAAAATTATCATTACGGCTAAGAATAATAATTTTAGTGGTTGACTAGGGAGGCGATTTTCAATTAATTCTGATGGGGTAATGAAGCCTTTTTCTTTTCCTAAAAGCCAAACTTTATAACCGATAAAATAAAATGTAATTCCTACGAGGGCTGTACCAAATCCCATCATGGGATAATAGCTGATACCAATACGATAACCAGCACCAGAAAATCCTAAGAAGGTAAAAGCACTAAAATTTGTGGCAATGAGAGTGAAAAATAAAACTATGGAGTTAATTTTTCTATCTGCGAGAAAGTAATCTTCTGGGGTATTTTCTTGGGTGCGATAACTGATAATTCCGATGGCGAGAGTTGAGAGTAAATAGATGCTGATGATTAAGTAGGGAATTAGGTTTTCTCTCACGATTTATTCTCCTTTTTAGATTCAGTTTTCCAGAATGTTTGAGAGAAAATAAAAATAGCACAAGCGAGAATAATTTGTAAAGCAATAAAATAGAAAACCCAGGGTGGTAGATGGAGAATTGAAAAGGAAATTGTTTGCTTCCATGACCAAAAATCTAGGGAGAGGAGGAAAATTACGGTAAAGCAGAAATACCAGAAATAGGCAGAGTTGAAAATGTTTAGGTTTTTCATATAGTAATCTTAATTTGAGTTGTTGGATATTGTATACTTTTAGAGAATACCGAAGCAATAAATATTAGTTGGGTATCGAAAAAGAGTGGATTGATAATATCGCGTTTCTCAGCGTTAAAAAAGAATGTTACGAATAATGGCGTTGGTGAAGCGCGTGTATGATATTAATCTTAATTATTTAGGAGTCAGGAGTCAGGAGTCAGGAGTCAGGAGGAAAGAAAGAAGAAGTAAAGAGTAGTAGAAGGAGAAAGTTTTTTGTTCGCGCTCTTACCCGGACAGAATATCATACCTCAAATCACCAACACCCGAATAATAAGTGCGATTAAAAGACAAATTCAGGAAATGTCCCTTTGACAAAAAAGAAAATTTCCTACCTCAAAACTGGTATTGAAACTATTCATTCTGACTCCTAATATGATGTCCGGTTGAACAGTTATAAATAAATAATGACGGAGTCCTCAGGACTCAGGACTCAGGACTCAGGAGGGAAGACTGAAGTTGGAAGAAGAAGAACAGGAGAAGGAGAAAGTTTTTTTATCACGCTCTTATCCGGACATGATATAACTCATAAAAAATATCCTAGCTATTTGTAGCAAACATTTATCAAATTGGTATTATACCAGTTTTAAAAAAGAATACAGAAAATTTCAGGATCGTTAGGTACAGTTTAAGACTAATCTAGGGTTTGCTGAATAATATCATGTCCGCTGGTATCGTTTGTGTAAAATCAAGGGTGAATATCTACAGGAAATTTGGGGTTGCACATTATGGAATGATATTGCCAAAAATTAGTTTAGATTGTGACTAAAAAAAACCATTAATTAATCATTCTAGCAATTGACTAATCCAAAATTTAATTCAATAAAAATCTCAAATCATTCGTCACTGTGCAATGCCGGAAATTTAGGTTTTTTCAAGCTTTTAAGCCTTCTTCCTTCTTCCTTCTTCCTTACTTCACTATACAATACCGATGTTACCGGACATGATATAAAGTCTTTTTGCTGAAGCAGGGAATAGGGAATAGGGAATAGTTAAGTACCTGGACAGAATTAATTGTGCATTTTTGACTGCTATGTCATAGAGCTATCAAAGGATCAACAATAAATTTATATACAAATAATTTTGTCTACTTACTTAAGAGTCAGGAGAAATGGGAGTTATAGAGAAGGTGATCGTTCATGATAGCAAGAGTGATTGTTCTGCTCCCATCACCCCATCACCCCATCACCCCATCACCCCATCACCCCATCACCCCATCACCCCATCACCCCATCACCCCAAAATCCTAACTTTTTGAGCATGAAGAGCTAAAAACCTGGTACTTTTTCAAGACAAAAAAAGGCTAAAAGCTTTATCTGTAAATGCTTTTAGATTTAATCAGCAAGCCCTAATCTATAATTTTTATTCATTTGTTTGTTGTTCCCTGTTCCCTGTTCCCTGTTCCCTGTTCCCTGCTATATTACAGCACTTTTGAGGATAGTAAGGTACAGCTATAAGACTATTTATTCCTATATTCCCTGTTGCCTGTTGCCTGTTGCTTGTTGCCTAGAGCAATAAAACTTTGTACCTCATCAACTAGAAAACTGCTGTAATTTTGAACAATTACAATAACGATTCCCAACCTAAGTTTTGAATTTGTTTTAGTGTCTCTCTAACGTCAATTTCTTCGACAATTTTTCGGTTATATATACAGATAATAACTTCTTTGACTGTTTGATTTTCATCAGATAAATTTTTGATTATTTGTGACAATGTAATCTGCCAAGATTTTTGAGCAGATAAAACACCTACTCCACTGCCAAATAAAGGAAAAGCAATTGTTTTAAAACTGAGTTTATGAGCGATTTTCATGCAAGTATGAAGTAGTTCTTGAATTACCTCTTCATGTGAACTTATTAATAATCCATAAAGTATTTTTTTCGCTTGGAGTTTGCCAGCGTTTGTTATGACTACATCTCTGAAAGATGACAAGGTGGAATTCCTCATTTCTATTCTCAATTTCATCATGTCTTTCCAAATATCTTCCCCAGTAACTTGTCGAATTCGGTCATACACTAGACCACCTATACTACTAACAATAATATCTACTTCTAAATTAGTAATATCACCTTGATAAATTTTTACTACTTTGTCATGTACTAAAAATTCACCTACAAATCCTTCTTGATCAGATTCATAAATTTTTACTAATTTGTCAGACTGACAGATATCTAATTTCATTGCTATAGCAGAAAGAATATTCCACCAAATAGTTTCCTCGCTGAAAACTTTAGATTTTCCTAGATAAAAACTAAACCATAACCAATTCAATATTCCTCCAGGGAGATGACCATTGGGGGCATTTATATCGAAATTCAATTCCTCATAAGTTAAAAATTTATCTCCTATTTTCCAGCCTAATTTTTCACTGAAATTATTATAAATTTCCAGGTTATTAATTTGATAACTACTATCTTGAGTTGCACCACAATTTTGCCAAACTTCTTTCTGAATACTCAAGCCAAATTTACCATTACTATATATCACCCACAAATTATCTATTGTAAATAAGTCATAACAGGGAAAATTGATAATATCTTCCCCTCTTAACCAACCTTTGGATTCTCGACCAGCTATTTTCAGCATAATAGCAGTAGTTTCTAAATCAGCTTCTCGCCATTTTCCTGCGGATAATAAATCCCGTAACTTAATATAGTTAATTTCATAATTAGAATGAAGACTAACACTAACAGGAATATCTGCGGGTGAGCTATCTATTCCTAAAGAAACAACATTACTTAAATCGACATTTTCAACCACACTATTTTGATTCTCAGATACCTCCAACTTTTCCAATTCTTCAGGATGAGTAACAAAATAATCCTGTAACCACTCATAACCCCGCACCAAAAGTTCATCCAAACTTTCAACTCGCCACAAATAAACCATACTATTCTCCCCACCCGCAACCAAATATTTACCATCTTGACTAAAACTAATACTCGTTAATTCCGTTTCTGGAGTATTCCACTCCACCAGTTTGCGCCCAGAAAAATCCCACAATATAACAGTATAGTCACTTCCCACCGTTGCCACCCGTTGCCAATCTAAACTAAAACATACATCCACCAATTTTTCCTGATGAGCGCTCCATTCTCTCAAAAGCTCCCCAGACAAATCCCAAACTTTGATTCTATCCCTACCCGCAGAAGCAACTTGCTCCCCATCAACACTAAAACTCACACTTCTGACCTTATCCCGATGAGCATTCCAATTTGCCAAAAGTTGCCCAGATAAATTCCAGATGCAGACCTTTCCATCCCACCCACCTGTAACAATACGATCGCCTTTTGAGTTAAAACTAACACTGGCAATAATTCTCCGATTACTGCGCTTTAATGCTGCTAATTGTTTTCCTTGCAAGTTGCGTAATATAGCTGTGCCATTTGCTCCCACTGCTACTAGGGATGTGCCATTGGGACTGAATTTTACTTCTAATATCAGGTCTTGATTGGGGTGACATTGACTAACAAGTTGCCCTTCTTCACTCCAAATTGAAATATTATTACGCCCTGCTGTAGCGAGGTATTTGCCATCAGGACTGAAACTGATGCTAGTGAGTCTACCTCGACCACTTTTCCACTGATTTAATATTTGACCAGACAAATTCCAAATTTTGACGCTGCCATCTTCTCCTCCGGTAGCTATTTTTCCCGTGAGGTTGAAACTAACACACCAAACTGTGCTTTGTTGAGTTTTCCATTGACTCTGTTGTTTTGGAAATATATTCCAGGTGCGAATTGTGCCGTCAGCACCCACCGTGGCAATTTGTTTTCCGTCTGAGGTAAAACTGAGAGCTGTAACTGAGTTACGGTCAGCATGAAACTGAGTTAATAATTTTCCAGATAATTCCCAAATTTTGGTTATTCCATCTGCTCCTGCTGTAGCAATATAGCGGTCGCTAGGACTAAAACAAATATTATTAATCTCTGTTTGCTCGGTTTCCCAATCAAAAAACCGCCGTTTGGGAAAATCCCAGAGTCGCAAAATTCCTTTTTTACCAATACAAAGTAGGTATTCTCCGCTCCAACTCATTTTTACATTTGTCAGACCAAACTCTTCAATGTAATTTGCTTTCAATTCTGTAGGTTGTCGTTTTAATCCCTTCCACAGTCTGACTGTATTTTCTCTAACTGAAACTGCAATACATTCACCATCGCGAGTAAAACTTACAGTAGTTTTCCAACTTGAATGAATATTTCGTTCCTTGAGGGATGATGTTCCGGATCGCGAACGTGTTTGCCGTGAAATATTCCATAGTTGTACTCCATTTTCTGCTACTGTTGCGAAATATTTTCCATCTGGGCTAAATCTAATTTCATTAACTGCACCTTGATTACTGTTAAACTGATTTATTTGTTGACCTTGTAAATTCCAAACTTGAATTATGCCTTCTTCTCCTGCTGTTACTAAGTGCTTACCATTGGGGCTGAATTTCACACACAAAACTTCATTTTCGTGACATTTTAGTTGTATTGAGTGAGGATTTAATAATTGCTGCAATAGAATTGTGCCGTTTATTTCTGCAACAGCTAAATATTCTCCATCTAGGCTAAAGTTAATATCTTTAACTCCAATTTGATGACTAAGAAATTGATTTTTTTGCCTAATATGAGCGAGATTTTTTTGTAAAGTATATATTGGGGCGATAGTCGGATATTCTTTTAAAGACAAATTATGCAAAACTAATTTTTTTAACTTCTGCACTGCCTGTATTGCTAAGATTAATGCTTCTATTTGATTAAATTCAAACTCTGATAAAGCATCATTCGTAATTCGATCAATCTCTTTAATTTCAGTTTCTGAATATACTGCCTCTACTTTTTCTTCTAAAAATAAACCTGCTTCGCGTAATTTATTTTCCACCCAATTCAAATTAAAAACCTCTGCATAAATTTTGTTATAAACCCTTAACTTTCCTTTATGTTTTACTACCACCCCAGTCAGTCGTAATTCTCTATGAAACTGCTGATAATTCGCCTTAATATTTCCCTGCTGTAATATCTGCCGATATAATAATAGTAACTTACCCTGACTATGACTGCCGTAAAGTAAGCGATCGCGTATAGTCTTTAAATGTTCAGGTTCATCCTTTGCTTCCCAATTTTCAATAACTTGTGACCGAACAATTTCTGCCACTAACCCTACCTCATTTTCTCTAGAAATATTAAACTTAACCTCTCTACAGTAAGATAAAATTACTTGACAAACTTTTTGAGTTAAAAATGGTTGCCCACCAGTCCAATTTAATACCTCTTTCAAGACTGCCATGCCATCATTAAAAACACCAGAAAATCCCACAGCTAAAAGTTTCGCCTCATCAAACTTAAACCCCTCTAACTCAATAGCTTTACCAATATTAAAAGGCGTACTAATATGCCGATTTTTAATCAAATCAGACGGTGTTGCCACTCCCAATAAAGCAAAAGATAAACGTTGATATTCACAATTATCAGCCCGTTGATTATAACAAAAACGAATCAAAGCAAAAAAATCATCAACATTAAAATTTAAACTGAGAATACTATCAATTTCATCAATAAAAATTACAATATTTTTCCGAATTTCTCTCAGCAATACTTGCTCAATAAAATGACTTAAACGTTGTAAAGCAGAAAGAAAAGAGCGATCGCTCCACCAACTCAAAATATCAAACCGCTCCAATAAGTCCAAACTACTGGCCAAACTATAGACTATTCCCGCATACCACTGTTCCGAAGTAATATCCTGACTACCGATGGCCGTTAAATCTATAGTGGCACAAACAACCCCAGATGCGTGTAAACGTCGCATAGTTTGGACTCGCAGACTAGACTTACCCATTTGGCGGGAGTTTAAGACATAACAAAACTCTCCCATCATGAGGCCATCAAAAAGTTGCTTGTCTGCCTGTCGTTGGACATAAGTGGGAGCATCCACAGGTAGACTACCGCCGACTTGATAAGAGTATATTGAATTTGAGTCTAAGTTCATAGGGTCAGAAGCTAGTTCGAGAAATTATCTCCAAAATACATTATCTATTTTGGCAGATATCAAACAGCGATCGCAAAGCACAACATTATCGCCCCTAAAAACCTCAAAATTATCCCTTTTTAATTTTAGTAAGTCTTTTACTTTGTCGGAACGCTGAATGGCTTTGGGTTTTTTTGTCTTCCTAAGCTACGATATAAAGTATCCACTGATATCAAATCCGGTAGCATTGGTATAATTCAACATTTAGTAATAAAAGTCAATATTATAGAAGCAAACGGCTGTTTGCCCTTACTGACGCTAGAAATTATCATTTTCTTTGTGGGTTTAATACCCCACCGTCTACACGGTGTTCAAAATTACTTGGGGTTAGAATCCCCATGTAATTTTCCTCCTGTCTCCTGTCTCCTGTCTCCTGTCTCCTTCTTCAAATTACTCCAAAGCCAGGGAATTTAATATGACACACCATAGTTGGCAGAAGCTTCTTCAATTAGTGCGCGACGCTCCCGCGAACGCTCTGGCAAGAGTTCCATTCCAACCTAGAGCGTAGTTTAATGAGTACTTCGGGAGGGTATTTGCTTGCGACTCACGTCTTTCCTTTGACCTGCGCAATGTAGTGGTAAAGCCTGGACTTGGTTTTGATTATGTGATTCATCCATTTGAAAAGCGCTGTACAATTTACTTTATAAATCAGCTCTTAATAAATATCTAAATCCTCAAATTTAACTTGATGAAATTATCTGCTAAATTTAGCCACGGGTTGTTCCTTCTTTATAGGGAACAGGAGGGTCTTCATCAGAAGAACTCACAAAGTGATGAAAAATTTCTTCACCTAATTCATCAGAATATCGTTCTACCAAATTATTGTTAATTTCTATAGTAGGCAATCCCATTGTTACTACTACAATTAATGTCAATATAGATAGTATTAAATCATTTTTATTGTACATAACAATCACCTCTCAATCACAAAAATGAAACTTTAAATTCAGGTGTAGTAGAAGCAAAAAATTATCAAGAGGTATATTTATAATTCATTGCAAATAGATGTCTATGACAAAAATAATCAGAATAATTTTTTATTTAATTATTAATGTCGTTGTATAAATTATTCTTCAGTTAAGAAATACGGTTTTACGCAATATATAGTATTTTTTCCTTTACGGAATGAGAAATATTCAAGCTGTATGTAATTCTTATATAGAAGTTGTCGAATTGGTGAGAGATAAAATTCTAGGGAGTAGGCAACAGTTAAAAAAAAACTGTACCTAAGGCTTCTTCAGAAACGCTATATAGTAATTATCAAATTGGTGAGATACAAAATTCTAGAAAGTAATAAGTAGAAAAAAATACTGTATATCATTAATATGATAAAAGTTATAGCAATTAGCATATCGTGTATCAGTACATCACTTTTTTTGGAGTTGTTAATATTATGGTAGGCTTTTTTTTATAGTCTCTAGATAGTTGGCAAAACTGAAAAAAAAATATTCCCCCTTATTGATACAGAGGGAATATTGCATGATGACTGAGTAGACAAAAAATTTGTTTGTACAGCAAAGAACTAGTTGTTTACGACATTAGGGTATAGAGTGATGATCAATCAAATAGGGGGAAATGTTTTTCCTATTGTTCCCTCACAGAAGTCCGCTACCAGATGCGTCTGTCGCCAACACTGGGTCGCACCGCTATTCCCTGCTTTACTTCAGTAAAATAACTATTTATGCTACTAATCTTCTAATCCAACCATTAACTGTAAACCGACTATGTTCAAATGCTTTTGATGGACAAACTACAGGCATTACCTCATGTCTGCAACGACTGTTAAAAAAGATAATGGAATTATTAGCAGGGGTAATAGTTTGAAAATTCTCATGAGTTATTGCTCCACCAGCTTTTAATTCAGTATCATAAATTCTTAGCTCACCTCCAGAAAAAGCTTTGGGTTCTTGATAAAAATAATATACATAAGTAATTTCTCTACTTGCTGTTTTTTCGCTACCCGCATCATTATGAATTTTGTAATAACATCCATCATTATGTGCTGTTAGTTGCGCTTCAATTTCTGATATCTCGAAAGGACGAAAATTTAGTTGAGCTAATACTTCTGGCAAGGTTTGTAAAATTTTGCTCTGAATAAGTTCTGCTAATTCGGGAAAGTATTGTGAAAATAGTACATAAGACTGCCGATATCGATCTGCTTTAGTGGTGGTGGTTGATTCAATATATTGATCGCGTTTTTGAATGGCAATTTCTATAGCTTTTTGATTTTCTTCGGGAGATAAAAAGTTTTGAAGTTCGACATGAACAGCAGGTAAAAATGTAGATTTTACTTGTGCTATTTTAGGTGGATAAGGAGAAATATTTCTTGTTAAATTATCTGTATTTAATTGCTTTATTTGTTGTTGAGCATCAGATATTAATGTACTTGGCGTTCGAGGGTTTGTTTGAGACAAAATACCTGTCATTTCTAGAATCTTCAGGGCTACTGTTGCTCGTTCTTGTGCCGGAAGTTGTTGATTTTTGAGAATTTCTTCTAAAGTATCAATTGACTGAAAAAGTAATTTATTTACTCTTTCTACTGGCAAAATATTGTTGTTTGTATTATTATTCATTGCTGATGATTCTGTGTACATAATTCAACTCAATTATTTACTAAAGGTTTGATGACGTTTTCTTTTAATAGTGTATCTCATTGGTTTAGATCAAATCTCAATGAACATTCTTAAACTTATCTGAATATCACATATAATTCTAATTGAAATCTAATCTTTAATATTTATGTCCAAAAAACTTGTGCTGATGGATCATGATGGTGCTGTAGATGATTTTCTCTCCACTATTTTACTAATGACCATGGAAAATATTCAACCTTTAGGAGTAATTGTCACCCCTGCTGATTGTTATATTGAACCTGCAATTAATGCTACTCGAAAAATTTTAGATTTAATGGGACGTTCTGATATTCCAGTAGCAGAAAGCACGGTGCGTGGTGTTAATCCTTTTCCAGTTTTATTTAGAAGAGATTCTTTTGCTGTAGACCATTTTCCGATTTTAAATGAGAAGGAAACTATTGATACTATTTTAGTCTCAGAACCTGGTCAAAATTTCATGGTACGAGTTTTAAAATCTGCACCAGAACCTGTAACATTAATGGTAACTGGTCCTTTAACAACTGTGGCTGTAGCTTTAGATATTGCTCCAGAAATTGAGTCAAAAATTCAAGAAATTGTTTGGATGGGTGGTGCTTTAAATGTACCAGGAAATGTTAGTAAAGATATGGAACCAGGGCAAGATATGTCTGCAGAATGGAATGCTTATTGGGACCCATTTGCTATTGAAAGGGTTTGGCAAACTCAAATTCCAATTGTACTTTGTTCGTTAGATATTACTAATAATGTACCCCTAACTTCTGAATTTTCTCGCAAATTAAGCAAGCAAAGAAAATATCCGATCTCTGATTTTGCCGGACAATGTTATGCTTTGGCAATTTCTCAGGATTATTATTTTTGGGATGTTTTAGCAACTGCTTATTTAGCACACCCAGAATTTTATCAACTCAAAGAATGGGAAACTAAAGTTATTACAAAAGGTGTGAGTCAAGGTTGTATAAAAGTAGAAACTGGTGGGCGGAAAATTATGGCGATGGAACGGGTGGATACAGAGAGTTTTTATCGTTATATTCTCCAACAATGGGCGCGTTCAACAATGAATAATGAATAATGAATAATGAATAATTACCTTTCCTTGAAAAGAAGAGGATTGACTAGTAATGAAAATTTTTTCTTCCCTTCTGCCTTCCTTAATTATGTCCGGATAATCAGTGATAAAAAAGCTTTATCCCTTCTAACTTTTTCTTCCCTTCTGCCTTCTGTCTCCTGCCTTCCTTTAAATACTGACAATTGACTGGTAAAATCCGATAGACAGCTTCAACTTCCGAGTAGAAACTGTTAAAAATTTATGTTCTTTATTGTAGAGGAAATCATAATTATGGTAGAACACAAACGTATTGGCATCCTTACCAGTGGAGGAGATTGTGCAGGATTAAATCCAGCAATTCGGGCGGTCGTATATCGCGCAATTGGAACTTATAATTGGGAAGTTTTTGGCATTCAGCAAGCTACCCTGGGATTGATGGAACGTCCACCAAAAGCAATCAAACTTGAAATTGAAAAAATCGACCCCTTACTCACAGCAGGTGGTACAATTTTAGGAACTACTAATAAGGGTAACCCATTTGCATTTCCGATGCCAGATGAAACTGTTCGCGATCGCTCTGAGGAAATTATTGAAGGGTATCGTTTATTAGAGCTTGATGCTTTAATTGGTATCGGGGGTGATGGCAGTCTAGCTATTCTTCGTCAACTTGCTCAACAAGGAAATTTGAATCTAGTGGGTATTCCCAAAACCATTGATAATGATGTTAGCTGTACTGAACTTTCTATCGGTTTTAATACTGCTGTCAAAATTGCCACAGAAGCACTAGACCGCTTACATTTTACTGCTGCTAGTCATAGTCGAGTGATGATTCTGGAAGTAATGGGGCGAGATGCGGGACATATTGCTCTCAATGCTGGTATTGCAGGTGGTGCAGATGTAATATTGATTCCCGAAATTCCTTACAAAATAGAACGAATATGTGACTACATCCGCAAACGCCAAGATTTAGGCAAAAATTATTCTTTGGTAATTGTCGCAGAAGCAGTGCGTACTGAAACAGGAGAAGCTGTCACAACTAATGATTCTTTTGGTCAATCTAGGTTTGGTGGTATTGGGCAATATCTAGCTGATAAAATTTCTGCTTGTAGTAGTGCGGAAATTCGTGTCACCGTCTTAGGTCATATTCAACGTGGTGGTATTCCTTCGCCAACTGATCGCTTAATTGCTTCAGCTTTTGGGGTGGCAGCAGTTGACCTCATTGCTGAAGAAAAATACGACCACATGGTAACTTGGCAAAATCGACAGGCGATCGCTGTACCAATTGCAGATGCGATCTCTAAATACAGAGCGGTAGATATTAATGATACTTTAGTTAAAACTGCTCGGAGTATGGGTATTTGTTTGGGAGATTAATGTCAAAAGTAGGGTGGGAAAGTTTTTTCCTGCCCCAAGAATATTTACAGGACTTACGCATAACCACCACATATAGTAGGGGCGAATGGCATTCGCCCCCTACAATTGGTGTATAATTTCACATTTTGCGTAAGTCCTGATTTATTTATTTTCCTTATTTTCTGTTCCCTAAAATCATAACTAAGTTTGGGCATAGTATTATATAGATTAACTCAAAATCTGAGTTTTATATTAGGTATTCCATACTTGTTTTAATCGTTCCCCATCTCCCTCAGAAACTTTCCCAAGACAATATATTAACAAGGATTTTTCCAAGCAATCTAATCGAGTAAAGACGTACCGTTGAAGGTAAACTTATCCATTGTAAAAAGGATATTTGCTACCCAAAATTCACCTACTTGGATAGTTGTCATAAAGACCGTTCTTAGAAACCTACGATTATCTCTAAAAAATCTATGATTTTCTATAAATAATCTGTTCTATTCCTGCTTCTACCTGGCAACGTCGGCGTTATCCAGTCCACAGGCTGTCACGGTCGAACTGACCGCCATAGCTAAATAGATTATAGTAGATAATCATAGATTATGTCAAGCTGTTAATTACCCTCATCTTCTGGAGAATAACTTTTTAGGAATGTTTCATGGTTGCGAGTAATAATTTCTTCGGTTTCTGCTTTAACTGGCTGAATTGTTATTCGCCAACGTCCAGCTCCTACAGTTTCTAATAATGATTCTGGTAGAATTAGTTTTTCACCAGGAGCTAGTTGAATTTCACAAGTTAGGTTAATCAATTCATTTTTCATAATTAAATTATATCAGGACTTACGCAAGGGCACTATATATAGTTTTAAGCCAAAATGGTTCTCTTTGCGTTGGCGCTCCTGATTAGGTTTTCCTTAGCGATCGTCTAAATTACTAGGTGCTATATATAGTTTCTTTGCATAAGTTCTGTTAATATTAAGAGTTATTAATGTGGATATTTTTGTCAGGGTTCTTCATTTAAAACATAAGTTGCAAAAATGTATCCAAATTCTGCAGTTTTGTTTATTTACTCATCTCAAATAACTCGATAATATTGTAAATGTAAGCGAATTTAAAACCTAATTGAACAGAACACCATGATGAAATTACAAAATTTAAAATCTGGAAAAAATGATATTACCTTTAAATCTCAGGGACTAAACCTTTCAGCTCACCTCTACACACCAGAAGGTTTTGATTCAAATGGTAGCTATCCCGCTATTGTCTTTTCGTCAGCCTTTAACCAAGTGAAAGAGCAAACCGGAGCGGTTTATGGTTCTAAACTTGCCGAACGCGGTTATGTCACTATTGTTTTTGACCATATCGGTTATGGCGACAGTGAAGGGAAAATTCGTAACAACGAAAATGCGTTTGTGAAGATTGAAAGCATCCGCGATGCGGTTAGCTTCATGGGTACACTTCCCTTCGTTGACCGTGACAACCTCTTTGGCATCGGCGTTTGCGCATCAGGCGGTTACATGGCTTTGACTGCCACGACAGATAAACGCTTGAAAGTGATTGCCTCTGTGTCCGGCATGATGGGCAATAAGGCCAGCTACTTTGAAGCGATGGATCGTGAGACTGTTACAGCCTTAATTGCTACACAAAATGCAGGTCGTCAAAAAGCCTATGAAACAGGTGTAGTCGAATATGTTGATGCACTTGGCATGGAAGCAGAAGCGGAAGCGGTCAAGAATGGAGCAACACCAAGTGAAGGTTATGATTATTACATGACCAAACGTGCGGGTGCGGAAACTTACCCTAACTACTCGCACCTGTCGCCATCCTTCATGCTTGAAGCTCCAATGCTGGCCGATGCGACAAGCTATGCGCCTTACCTCTACACGCCATACATTTTTTATTATATCAAAGTAAAGCCTACTTTACGTCTGAAGTATTAAAGTTTTATTTGCCTCTAATTTTTTTCAAGTATTAATCTCAATATAGCATTTTTATCATCAATTTGAGATATCTACTCTCCACAACTCCCCCGCAACAACAGATTTTAATTCCCATTGCTTTGCTTTCATTGCCTCCAGGAGTTTCCTAGAAGGACGAAACACAAAAATCTCAGACTCACCTGTAACCATCTGCAAATTTGGCAGTTGAGTCAACAACAACAGTTGTACATTATCATCTAATAGATAACTGAGTGAAATCACATCCCCAATATTTGTATAATCATCACCCACATCGCTCAATAATAGTGGGTAATCACTAGCATTAATTTTTTTTGCTACCTCAGCATTAAAATAACTAGGGGTTTTATTCCACCAAGTATCAGAAACAGCGCTGATACTACAGGATAAAATACTTGCTGTCAATAATATTGCCAAAACTACTCGCCAGAATTTTTGCCCACTAAACAAAGAGAGGCGATCGCCTAACTGATGCGAAACATTATTGCCACCTAAATACCTTGAGAATAAATAAGCAACGGATAAATATATTGCAGGAAAGCAGGAAATCAGATAACGAGTGACAGCAGAGCGTTTTCCACCCCATAACAAATCGGGTATTACTAATATTGCGAAAGGTACAAAAATAGAAGTCAGAATAAATAATTTTGTGGAGTGACTGCAATAACTACAAACTGTATAAACCCCAAAACCAATAATGATTAAAAATGGCAATCTCAGTAAATATGTAGCAATACTGTCAAAGCCAAAATCTAGGTCGATAAATAAAGAAGAAAAACTCAAAATCCACTGTTTTACTAAAAAATTGAAGCCTACTGATACTCTTGCCCAATTTGTAGCATTATAAGCTCTTTGCAGATTATTTATGATTACCAATATCCAGGGAATATAGAGAATTATTATTGCTAATGTAGCAATGAAAAATTTCCCAGGTAATGTTTGAATTAAAAGTTGAATTTTTGAGGAATTATATTTTTTTTGAGAGGAATTTTTCTCTAGATAATTTGATATAAACCAATTACTAATAACAAATACTCCTTGAGCTATCATCGTTAAACCAAAAAACAAATGGGTATATAAACCAACAGCACAAACTATAATGTATAATCCCCAATTTTTCCAATTTGAATAATGCAGAGATTTCAACAATAAAATGCTACTACTCAAAATAATCACAGTAACTAAACTATATTGTCTGGCTGTTTGAGCAAGCAAAATCTCAAAGGGTGATAAAGCTAAAAATGTAGTTGCTAGTAAAGCGTTTAAATGGGAATTAAAAAGTTGCCAAGCTAGAATATATATTAAAGGTAAAGATAATAAACTGATTAGTGCAGGCAAACTACGACATGCTTTTATAGAAGCGCCAAATTGTTGCATCCAAAACCGAGCTATAAAATAATATAAAGGAGAATGATGGGGGTTTTCAATTATCAGAGATTCAAGAGTGTCTTTGAAGGTACTTTCTGGTTTAATATCTTGATACTTTTGCAGTTTTTGAGCAGGAATAATTTCGTTGATAAATTCTGGGCCAAGGTCAGCCATCTTAAAACCTGATGCTCGTAAAGAAGTATATACTTCATCATGCCAATAGACTTTTTTATCGAGGTTGAAAAAACGGAACCCTATGCCTAAAGTTATGGCAATAATCAGTAATATGATTAAGATTTGAGATAAATTTTTCTTTTCAAATTTGAGATAAATCATTTTTTTTATAGGGAAGGAAGAAGAAAGAAGGAAGAAGGTGTTTAGTTATCTAGAATATCAAGAAAAATCTGGCGTTGTCTGAGTTTTAAGCTTTTGATATCTCCTAACCTTTCCTTCGACTCAAAAACGAGAAATAGAAATCTTAAAAAATCCACAAATAGTATCAGGAGAAAATATTTGACCAGGATTTGTCTTAGATTTAGCAGTTATCTGGTAATGTAAAATTTCTGATGTCATTTAGAAAGAAAAATATAAGTAATCCACCATCTTATCAACGGTAAATTACTTATACTTTAATAACTCAAAATTTTAGTTTTATCAGGTATTCCATACTTGTGTTAATTTTTCTCTATCTGCTTCAGAAACTTGCCCAAGAAATATAGCAAAGTGTAATTTAGTTATTTTTTGAGATAATTCCTAACACAAAATCCCCCTGATTCACAGAATGATTTGTAGAATTATCTAAAATCACACCATCTGTTTCGGCAAAAATATCTATGACTTTTGGCAACTCTCTATTTTTGTTGAAATTCAATATTTGATAAATTCGCTGATTTTGCTTAACCACTCTACCAGGTTCAACTCTATTTTGTATCATGCCACCCACAGGAGCATAGTAACTTTTCATTCCTTTTCTAGAAATTAAATTTATGTGATGAGATGCTGTTTCAGCTAAGGGAAATTCTGGAATTTTTAACATTCCTTTATTCGCTAAATAATTTTTCACTCCCCGAATACCTTTTTCCACTGATTCAGGATTCATTTTCATTCCCGAACCTAATTCTAACGTCCATGATTCGATGTCAAATTGAATCGCTTTTCCTAACTTTTTCAAACTTCTTTCTAATGCCAACCAAGGTTTCAAAAATGCCTCATCAAAAGCATCCCCATCATATTCACCATCGCCCATTAAAATCCCATAATCTAAAAGAAACAATTTAGCACTTTCTTCCCTACCATGAAAGCAATAAAAATAATCCAAACTTTGATTAGTAGAACTGTGTAAATCTATTAAATAATCCGCATCTAAACATAATGATTGAAGTTGATATCTATAGTATTTATAAAAAGGTACGCTACTTGGAGAATTTATTTTTTCTGACTGCTGATGAAAACTATCTAAAATTTGCTGGCGATAATTATTTTGAATCTCAATTTCCGTTAAATTAATTTGAGATTTAGCAAAAGCTTCTAGATCGATATCTTCCTTTTCATAATCCCAAAAAATTCGATTCCAATCCTTACCATCATAACTATTATATCTACCCGAAGAAAATTGATGCGATCGCATATTAACTCCTTCAGGATTACACACAGGAACTAACAATATTTCTCCTATTAGTTGACTATTATCCAGAGTCATTAAAAATTTTATTAGATGATGAATAACAGCATTACCACTAATTTCCGCACCATGTAAATTTGCTTGTATATAAGCCTTTTTCCCAGTTTGATTTCCAGTAAATTTATAAACTTGTAAATAGAGAATATCCCCAGAAGCAAGTTGTTTTAAAGGTATAGTAGAAATTATTGGTTTCATCGCATTTTTTGAGGTAATAGACAACAGTTAAAATATTAATCTAACAGGAATTACACCGTACCGCTACATATAGTTTATAATTTGGTCATTATTGCCGATCTAACCACTACAATTAGCGCCGTTATGTAAGTCCTGTCTAAGCTGTTGTGCATTTAAACCAATTATTTGTTGTGTGCCTAATTACAGCGCTTTTCATTTAAGTAGACTACAAAATTCTTTTGGTTTAAGGAGTAGGGAGTAGGGAGTACACAGTAGGAGAATGCTTTGCCCACTGTAGTCTATCTATTTGAAAACCGCTGTAAAAGGACAACTCTTATTAATTCTGACTTCTGACTTCTAACTTCTGACTTGCTAAGAAGTATTTTAAATGCGTCTTATACCAATTCCATAAAATATTGCTACAGTGACGACACAGGGAACAGGGAACAGGGAACAGGGAACAGGGAACAGGAAACAGGGAACAGGAAAACATGATAAAAGGTGGAAACTTTATAATTTATGGAATTTTGATTTTTTTATTTTAGGAATAAATCACAGATTAAGATGTAACTGCCTTTTTTGAATTTGGTATTAGCTTACCGAATAATTATTGCTCTGCTGATTAAATATCAAAGCATTGACTGACATTGGTTTCAGCCTTTTTTAGTCGAAAAAATGCAACCTTTTCGGTCGCTCAAGCTCAAAAAGCTAGTATTTCGGGATAATTATGGCAAAAAAATCAAGGGACAATTTTTGCGACTACCTCGTCTATAATTTCCATTTCTCCTGTCTCCTGTCTTCCCCTCCACGGTCGGGGGAGGGGCGAGGGGTGGGTTGTCTCCTACCCCTGCAAAAAGACTTTCCATACGCAAACCCATTATTAATTATTAATTGTTGAACAGCTTCTTAAATTTATTCTTGCCCTTCTCAACTCTTCCTATTCCTAAAGCTCCAACCCCTAATATACTAAATATAGATATAGGTTCAGGAACAGATTTACTATCATAAATATTCTCTTGGGTAAGTGCAATAGCATCTATTTTAGTAGGTTCCCTTCTTGTATCTCTTCTTAATAAAATATTAATAGACTCAAAGCTTACAGACTCCTCAACTCCATATATATAATCCCCAGTTTCTTCATTCTGACCAGTAACGTATCTCCATTGTGATGAATTTACTACCAGAGGATCGCCTATTAAATCCCATTCACCATTATTTAAAAAGAAAAGCTCAACCTCAACCTGCTGGTCTATTTCCTCAACCCTCATACGGTAATCTGTTACAGAATTATTTTGACTATCTAACTTCATAAAAGCAAACTCAGAACTATCACGCTGTTCTGGTTCCACCCCAGGAGTAAAATCTGGATCTGCATACAGTCTTGTGAAACCTGGTTTACCACGTTCTTGAGGGCGCATCCAAGCTCTAAGTTCCGCATTTTCCTTAACCTTGTTAAAACCTGTTGGACAGGGAGAACCATCTTCTCCGAGAATAATTTCAGCATCGTCATCGCCTTTCCCGTTCCAACAAAATAGTGGGTTCTCCGCGTATTCTAAAGCAGGAATATAAGCATTTCTCTCTTGTTTAGCACCTTCTGGAAAAATTGCGCTCCAATACAAATTAATCGCACCGTTACTGGGACTAAGGGAACCTATTCCTAAGTCTACTAAATTAAGTGATGCAGTTTGAAAATCAGCATCTGGAATTAAATAACCTGAATCAATACGAACATTTGAAGGTAGTTGCCAATTGCCTTGACTATCAAAATCATCATTTAATAAAACTGTCTCATCTGAACCAAATTTAAAATCAAAAGCAAAGGTTCTTTCAGAAAATATTGCCATGCTTGCTATCAAAAGTGGAGTCAATAAGTAATGTTTAATTTTCATTGATTAGTAAATTACATTTTTTCACTTATTTATATACTATTGCTAACCAAACAAATAAATCAATAACAAATTAACACCTTTACTGAATCTTCATATAGTCAGTTGATGGGAATTTAATTTGACTAATTCAAGATATAGAATTACGCAAATATGTTAGGACATACCTCTATTCCCTGTTCCCTCACAGGAGTGCGCATTCCCTATGTTACTTGGCATTCCCATGGAGAGGAAATTATTCCCTACGGGACGCTTGCGCGTTTTCCTACCGAGTGCTGGGCAAACATCTTGAGGAGCAAAACCCCGGGTTCCGACCACTTGCGTCTGTCGCTGACGTGGGGTCGCACCGCTGTTCCCTTATAGAACCCAAATGGGTTCTATTTAAAAATATAGGGGGAGTGTGGGTAGATGATGAATCTGGAGGCTAATTTACCGAAAAATTGGGTTTAAAGCCTCCCCCTTTTAGGGGGACTTTATGTTATGATCGAAACAGCGCAAAGGTATTCAACCGCTCTAAAAACCTATAGCTACTTAACTGTAGCGTTTGCACCTTGAAAACTAGAGTTATGGGGTTTTGCACAGGAATGCTTGTGCATGGAAAAGCTCTAAGCATCAAGTACCAGAGAACCAATTTTTTTAGGTTTAAACTGTACCGTAGGGCATACGGGAACAGGCTCTTGGAATAGAGCAAACGCTTGGGGAGAGAACCATCTCTGGCTTAGGTATCGTAAGGTATCTGATTTAAGTGGACTCATTGTTGGCGTAGCCTTGCGTCAGCAAACCAAGAATCCTGGTTTCAGGAGAATCCCCGCACCTTTAGGTCGGGGAGGATGTCAAACCTTTTCCCCCTATTCTATTTCTCGAACTCCTGAGTTCTGACTCCTGACTCCTGTGCCAAAAACCCGTACCGCTTGCAAAGATATCAAATGGCTTCTATAGAACCCCTGATCGTATCTTCATAAATATTAAATTTTTCTAGCTAGGAGACAGCTATACAGGAGACAGGAGACAGGAGACAGGAGACAGGAGGGAAGAGGGAAGAGGGAAGAGGGAAGATGTGGGGAGAAATAATACAAAAAATTCAACACTCCTTTTCAGATTTTTCCTCACTCATTGATGCGCGAAAAGACTTGGCTACCATAATTATATAGATCTCAAATGGCTTCTATATGAAATTGGGGCGTTGGTGATTTGAGGTATGATATCATGTCCCGATGAGAGGGCGTTCAAAAAACTTTCTCCTTATACTCCTGTTTCTTCTTCTTTCTTCCCTCCTGACTAAGTCCTCCTGAGTACATCTCCTGGGAGGGGGAGGGGCGAGGGGTGGGTTGACTCCTAAGTAATTAAGATTAATATCATACACGCTATTCAGCAACGCCAAAAATTACTATTAAGCCATCACCATTCCCCCATCCACATTAAATACTTGACCTGTAATATAATTAGCAGCACTATCAGCAGCTAAAAACTTAATCATACCCGCTACTTCTTCTGGTGTACCATAACGACCGAGAGGAATAAATTTGATAATTTCCTCAGAATTTTTCAAGTCCTTAGTCATATCAGTCTCTATAAACCCAGGGGCAACCGCATTTGCTGTAATTCCACGATTCGCAAGTTCTTTTGCTACACTTTTAGTAAAGCCAATAACCCCTGCTTTAGCTGCACTATAATTAGACTGGCCAGGATTACCCATTTGTCCAGTTACTGAAGCAATATTAATAATACGACCACTCTTTTGTTTGAGCATAATTTTGCTAACGGCACGGGTACAGAGAAAGACCCCTGTCAAATTTAGGTCTATTACTGACTGCCAGTCATTGGGTTTCATCCGCAAAAGCAAAGTATCGCGAGTAATACCAGCATTATTTACCAAAATATCAATGCGACTCCATTTTTCCATCACTTCTTTGACGAGGGTATCAACCTCTTCAGCTTTAGAAACATCTGCTTGAAGTGCCATCCCATTGCCACCCGCAGCAACTATTTCTGCCACTACTTCCACAGCCGCTCCACTAGAGTTAGCATAGTTAACAACTACATTTGCCCCTTCCATTGCTAATGCTAAAGCTGCTGCCCGACCAATTCCTCTAGATGCACCTGTGATTATTGCTACTTGTCCTTTCAAACGCTGTAATGTTTCGGGTAATGCCTCCATAATCAAATCCTTTTCTATATGGTTTAAACTAATTTATCTTAGGGGATTATGGCTTGTTGAGTTAAGCTAATATAGTGCTACGCGCAAGGCAACAGGCAACAGCTTATCTGGCAATAGGGGAATACAAAAGGGTTTCAGCTTTTATTCATTTTAAATACCTTAATGCATAGCGCTATAATTTATAGGTTAAGTATATATTTTCTCAAGATGGCAATTAAAAAGCAGTTTAATAGTTTTGATGAATTACTCGCTAGTTCGGAAATACCTGTTCTGGTGGATTTTTATGCAACTTGGTGTGGCCCTTGTCAAATGATGGCCCCTATTCTCGAACAGGTCAATCAAAAAATGAAAGATCGACTACGGATAGTTAAAATTGATACAGATAAATATCCCCAGTTGGCATCAAAGTATGGCATTCAAGCTTTGCCAACTTTGGTTTTGTTTAAAAATGGTCAGCCAGTAGAGCAGATAGAAGGGGTTATACAAGCACAACAGTTAATTGAACGCTTAGAAAATATTGTCTAAATTTAATTAAATATTCTTGAAGAAATAGACATAATTATGATTGAGGTGAATAGCATATTTATACTTACATTAAAAGTAAAAATCTGCTAAGATACCAGCTAAGTTGATAATAGTAGAAAGATATTATTTTTAAGTTGAAATTCTTGTGATCAAATATACAAATGTTCATTACCTAAATAACACGGGAGCATGAAAGCCATCGTCTTTTAAGCGATTGATGAAAGGCGAGGAGTCGGATTTTAATCCGATGTATTTTATTTGACTAAAAAGCAACATTGAAGGCCCCCGTGTTTTAACCGGTGGATGAAAACAACCTAGTCGTTTAGACTAGACAACTAAAGTGGTCTTGTGCTATTATTACTCACAATAAAGCCATCCAACCCTCGTTTCAAATGTACTCTTGTCAGCAAGTTTTAGTAGGTAAAAATCCCGAATTAATTGCTATTTTAATATTCTTGTGTGAACAGTCTCACAAGCTTACTAACATGGGAATATATTATGGTCGGCAATTATTTTTTAAGTATTACAAAACTCTGGGCAAGTTTGACTTGGAAAAGGTCTACAAAAAGAACTATCATTACAAAGTTTTACATTCTCAAGCAGCACAACAAATATTGAGAACTGTAGCTGAATCATTTAGGTCTTATTATGGTCTTATTATTGCCTATAGTGAAGGAAAAGTATCAGATAGACCAAGGATTCCTAACTACAGAAAAAAAGGGGGAATGACTACAGTTAGTTACCCCAAGCAAGCATTAAAACTTAAAGGTAATCAAATTAGAGTGCCACTAGGTAATACCTGTAAGCGCTGGTTTGGTCTAGATTGTTTTTATATTCCTATGCCGAGTAATCTCGAATTTTTATCTATTAAAGGACTGAGAATATTACCGAGAAACAAATGTTTTTATTGGGAGTTTGTCTATGAAAAAGAAGTAGTAGTTAAACCTCAATTAAATCAAGAAAATGTCTTAGGAATAGACCACGGAGTCAATAATTGGTTGACCTGTGTATCTAATGTAGGTACAAGCTTAATTATAGATGGTAAACATCTCAAATCAATTAATCGTTGGTACAACAAACAAGTATCAACTATTAAAGAAAATCAACCGACTGGATTTTGGTCAAATAAATTAGCTGCTATTACAGAAAAGTGTAACCGCCAAATGCGTGACGGTATCAATAAAGCCGCCAGAATAGTCATTAATCATTGTTTAAAAAATCAGCTCGGTACAATTGTTTTTGGTTGGAATAAAGGTCAGAAAAATCAAATAGAATTAGGAAAAAAAAGTAATTCAGAATTTGTACCAATTCCCA
>NZ_JAAHGO010000054.1 GCF_010672455.1 Okeania sp. SIO2C9
TGTAAGACTAGCGCCAAGGTAGCGGCAGCCTGTGTTAGCGGAGCTTTGCGGAGCGCAAAACGTCAACCCACCCAGGAGCTAAGGCTCGGCAGGAATCCCCGTGCCTAACAGCCGGGGAGGATGTCAAAGACTACTGTAGATTCCCCTAGGCACAGCTTCTAAGTGACTATTGACTACTTCTTTCTACTTCCTCAATGATGATTTTTAGTATAGCAATAGACAGATAGGTTAGGACTTATACTGATACTGATAATGGTCTTTAGACAGGGAAATATTTTTCCTACTGTTCCCTGTTCCCAGATCCAGTGTTTCCTGCTTTTTTTAGAAAAAGCTTCCTCCATCAGGAAATTCATTGATTGGCGGATTTCCTGCAACAATTGGATCGCCTACAGTAACTCCTAATCTTACTGGAGCAAGACTAATAAAACCGTCAGGGACACTTGCATTTAAGGAAAAACCTCCAATAGGAATAGTAGGTAGCTCTGTATAAGTCAGGCGCAACAGATATTGAAATTCTGGTGCTAAAGTTAACTCCGCAGGAACACTTATGGGAGTATTGGTTCCTGGTGAAAGAATTGTTACATCTGATGGAACTCCCGGTCCAATTCTAGCATTAACACCACCACCACCATTATCGTTAGCTGCAACTAAAATAGCTTGTTGGTTAGCCTCAAGCACAGGAGTATTTGGAGGAAGTTGATAAACTTCTAATAAGGGGTCAAAACCATTATTTATACCGATCATATCGATTGTTAATGGAGTGCCTGGTGTAGCATTTAAGAGAAAATCCTCTTTAGAAACGAAACTCATGTCTTCACGATTTGTCACAACTTCATCACTTCCATCTATCTGTCCATCAAAACGGATAGTTTGTGGTTGAAGGTTAGGGTTTGGTGGTGTTGGTGGATTAGGGGGTGTTGGTGTTGGTGGATTAGGGGGTGGTGGAGTATTAATATTTGCACTTGCTGGAAACAGAGTTAAATCATAGTTACTGGTAATACCAGGAGCAGTCTGAAAAACATTGATAAAATATTCGCCGGGGGTTAATAAACCTGACTGAAATGCCTCATTTGACGCTCCTAAGTTGTTACCGCGGGCAATTAAGTTACCATTGCTATCTAATACATCTACATCAAGATTGCCAGTAATATTTTGCAAGGCAATTCCTGAAGTTATGGGTTGCTCAACTGTAACGCGATAGTAGTCTGCTGTGTCAAAATCATTAATTGTCGCCGAGCGAGTTATGGGTATTTCGGGAAATATACTACCTAAAGGAGTAGCTGTATTTATACTATTGTTACTATTATCAGTAAGACCAGGAGGATTTACTGGCGGATTGATGGGAGGGTTTACTGGTGGGTTGATGGGAGGACTTACTGGCGGGTTGACTGGCGGATTTACTGGCGGGTTATTGGAACTAATAGAGACTAAATCAAGTTGATAATTTGTACCTCCTAGAGGAAAATCATTAAGTGGTTGAAATACTAATACTTGATAGTTACCAGGATTTAGAGGAATGGTAAAATTTTCTGGGGTAGAAAGTGGTTGACCTCCTGCTCCACCAGGAATAGGATTTCCATTACTATCATTTACTAAGACATCAGCACTGGTGATAATATCGAATAAGTTAACTTCTAATAATTGAGGTTCATTGATAGTAATATCATAAGAGTCGAAGCCATCTGTTGCTCCTACAGTGCCGAATAATGAAACGGTAAATCCTGGTACAAGATTAATTTGATTAGAATCAATTTGAAGTGCTAAAATTTCTTTCATTGTTAATGTTTTTTTCTTTATGTTGATGAATTATCAAGCTTTTTAGGTATTTGCAAAGTCTTTTAAACTTAAGAAGCTACTATTATTATAAGACTTTTTTCTTGTTAAAAAGGTTTCAATGGGGAGATGGGGAGATGTTCAACAATTAATTATTAATTATTAATTATTAATAATTAGGGTCTGCTGATTAAATCTCAAATAATTGCCAGATAAAGGTTTTAGCCTTTTTAGGTATTGAAAAAGTACATGGTTTTCAGCTCTTCATGCTCAAAAAGCTAGCATTTTTAGCGCATAGTTGGGCAAAAAAATTATCCCCTACTCCCCCGCTCCCCTACTCCTGAAAAAAGACTTTTTCAGCAAACCCTAATTACCTCTCCTTGAAAAGAAGAGGATTGACAAAGAGATGAAAATTTTTTCTTCTCTTGGTCTGATGGATATGGCACAGGTTTCCTCGCCATGCTTCGACCGCTGTTTCTCCTTTAAAGGAGAGGCTTTAAACCTTAATTCTTCGGTAATCAAACATAGCATTACTATTCTTGAAGAAGGAGACAGGAGACAGGAGACAGGAGACAGGAGAGAAATTACTTGGGATTCTAACCCCAAGTAATGCGTGAACACCGTGTAGACGGTGGGGTATTAAACCCATAAAGAAAATGATAAATGGTATTAAAAATCAGGCAACGTAAGATTTTTTCTTCTTCCTTCTTCCTTCTTCCTTCTTCCTTCTTCCTTCTTCCTTCTTCCTTTTACAGCATTTTTTCCACTACTTCTGTTGCTAAACCAAAGGATAAAGTCATACCTGCTCCACTCAAAGCATTAATAATTGTGACTCCCGTTTCTGGTTGAGCGATAAATTCAGTTTTGCCTGGAAGTTTGGCATAAACTCCATGCCAAGTTTCCGCAATTTCTAATGTAGGAACCTGAGCAAATTTTTTCAAGTAATCTAATATATATTGATTGATTTGTACTCGGTCGAAAGGTTCTGGGTTCAAACCGTATTCATGGGAATCACCAATAATTAATTCACCTACTGCATTTTGTGACATCATTACATGAATTCCCCACTCAGGAAAATGGGGAGTTTCTGTTTCAATTCTGGTTTTGAGTGCTGCTAAAGATGGGCAGTGTGCAAAGGAAGTGTAATGAGTCAAGGTTAAACCGCCACATAATGCTACACCAGCACACCAGTTTTCAGGTTGAGGAACTGTTCGCATCATTTGTAATTTTACTTTCGTCATCCCACTGTTGGCAAAAGTATCAGGATATAAAGTTTCAAAGTCAGCTCCACTACAGACAAAAATACGATCTGCTTGCCATTTTTCTCCACCTGCTGTGAGATAAGGATGGGAAATTTCTGTGACGACTGTGCCGAATTTGAACTCAACATTGTATTCTGCTGATAAGAAACCTGGTATTTTTTTGATTGCTTCTCTGGGGTCAACTATTATTTCTGTTGCGCTCCACAATGCTCCTAATAAACCATCAGTAATTACGGCAGGAGTTTTTTCTGCTACTTGCTCGGGTGTGAGCAAAGCTAATGTCTCTTGTTCTTGTTGAGTTGTAGTTTCTATGAATTCCTTGATTACTTGTAGTTCATCTTCTCGGTAGGCAAGATGTAGGGAACCACATCGATCTAAATGAAAACCTGCTTTTGCTCCGACTTCTAACCAAATTTCTCTTGATTTGAGAGCGCGATCGCGTAATTCTCCATATGGCTGTCCAATTGGCCAAATCATACCAAAGTTACGAATAGATGCTCCTACTGCATAAGAGTTTCTTTCAAATACTACTACTTTGAGGCCAAGTTTGGCAACTGCTAAAGCGTGAGCTAAACCAACGATACCTGCACCGACAACGATAACATCTGCCTGATGAATTTGAGTCATATTTTATTTCCTACTTTTTCTAATAGCGTTTCTCAAGTTACTGAGATAAATTGGACTTACGCACTGACAATAAATATAGGTCTTTGTGCGTTACGCTAATGCGCTTCACACCCTACTGGACTGACACACTTTTCAAGGAGAGTAATTGTTAATTATTAATTATTAATTAGGGTTTGCTGATTAAATCTAAAAGCATTGACATATAAAGGTTGAGCGCATTTTTTAGTTAAAAAAAGTCCAAGCTTAATGGTCGTAATGGTTCAAAAAATTAGCATTTTAGGCTCATAGTTGTGCAGAATAATCCCTTGATTATTCTTCCTCCTACCTCCTCTATAATTCCCCGTTCCTCCTGTCTCCTGTCTCCTGTCTCCTGTCTCCTACCCTTACCTATAAGACTTTTTCAGCAAACCCTAATTATTAATTGTTGAACATTTTGTCTTTTAATTCTAAGAGTGAGTTGAGTAATCCATCATTGCGGTATTGTGCTAATTGTTCTTTTGTGTGAGTACCATTTGTTACACCAAAAGTATATAAACAGTTAGCATGAATTCCTGCTTCTAAGTCAGAAGGAGTATCCCCAATTTTAATGACAGTTTGTGAGTCTTTTATTCCTAGTTTGTACATTGCTTTTTGAATCATATAGGGTGTGGGACGACCTTCGTTATTATAAATTTCTGTGGGAGTAATAGAGGCTTGAATAATTGATTTTTGGTCTCCAATATAATCACTATTTAAATTTTTATCCCATCCTAAACGGTGTAATATAATGTTAGTTACTTCTCGATAAAATCCAGTTGTTAAAGCTATTTTTATATCTTGCGATCGCAACCAAGTGAAAATTTCTAAACACCCGTTTGTTGGTTCTACAAGCTGAGTTTTGTAGTGATTTTCCAGGATTTCTTTAAATTTAGTAAAAGAGGTTTCAACTTTAGTGGAATAATCAGGATGTTCTTGACCTATTTGTGCTTGCCAAAGTGTTTCAAGAACTAATTTTTTCGACCATCCCATCATTGAATTTACCTGTTCTGCTTTTGCGTCAAGTCCTGTAGTTGCAGCAGCTTCTAAAAAACAATTTTGGACTTCATTTTGGTCTTTGACAGTAGTACCTGCCATATCAAAGACTACTAATTTAACTTTTGACATAAGTAAATTATTTGGAATTAATATAAACACTATAATATACATTTACAGGGAACAGGGAACAGGGGGGAATAATTGATGACCTATCATAATAATTGATTTTATTTTTGATTTATGGAGATGTCTAATAGAAATTATCATAAATTACCGAATAATTAATAATTAATAATTAATAATTAAATAATTCTGGTTTAAAGCCTCCCATTTTAAGGGGAAAAAAAGCGGTTGAGGGATGGCGAGGTCTCCTCGCCATATCCAATCGACCAAGAGAATAAATAATATTTCTTTATCTTCAATCAAGAGCGGTTTTAACCAGAGGTAATTATCAATTATCAATTATCCATTATCAATTATCAATTAATGAAATCAGCCTTTTTTTAATCGTTGTTTTATAGAGTTATCCTCATAAAAGTCTCTTGATTAAGTTTTCATTTGACATTAAAAAATACAGTCATTATAATAACCGATGTAGAGATAAAGGTCGATTCTTCTATGCTTCTGAAATACAAGTACAAGCTAAAACCTCATAAGAGCCAAGCGGTTATTATTGCTAATTGGTTAGAAATGGCTAGAAAGCAATATAACTACAGGTTAGCTGAAAGGTTGAATTGGTTTGAATCAACGCGCACACCAGTAAACGCTTGCCCACTGAATGTTTCAGTAGTAGGGACGTTGCATGCAACGTCCGTACACCGGATTTATCAAAACATTCCTGAGTTTAGAACACAAACACGCGACGGTAGAAAAAAGGACAGTAACGGTAATCCAATAACCAACAAAGGCGATAAACATCCGAATATAATTAATGGGTATGTTTTGTGGGAAACTGTACAACTAGCAGATTTAGCACAAACCAAAAATTTTTTCCCTGAATATAAGTCTATGCATTCTCAGGTTTTACAGGATGTTATCCAAAGAGTACAAACCACTATGGATAACTTCACTAAACCTGATAAAAACGGTAAAACCAGCGGTAGACCTAGATTTAAAGGAAAACATTACTACAATTCCTTTAGCTATCCTCAATTATCCAATACCAACATTGTCAAAAATGCTAACGGTCTTACCAGTGCCAATTTACCAAAGATTGGATTAGTTCCTTTTGTCTATAATCGCCAAATAACAGCAGGTTTCAAGGTTAAGACAGGTACAGTAATTCGAGAAGCAGACGGGTTTTATATTAGCTTCACGATAGAGGATAAGACCGTACCTGTAGAGGTTGCAGGAATTAAACCCACCTTAGATAACTCAAAAGGCATTGATTTAGGATTGTTATACTATGCTGTTACCAGTGATGGTGAATTCTTAGAAGTACCAAAATTTTTCAGAAAATCTGAACATAGATTATCTAAACTTCAGGTTAGATTAGCCAAGAAATCAAAGCATTCTAAGGCGTGGAAAATACTCAAGCGCAAAATATCTAAATTGCACCAACTGATAGCTAGACAGCGTTTAGACTGGCAATTCAAGCTGGCTTATCATCTGTTTTCAGATGTAAGTGTGATTTTTGTAGAAGACCTGCAAATAGCTTCTTTAGTCAGACGTTGCAAAGCCAAATTAGGCAAAAATGGTCAGTTTTTACATAATGGTCAATCAGCAAAATTAGGATTGAATAAGTCTTTACAGGATGCAGCTTTTGGTCAGTTTGTTCAGGTTTTAGAATATGTTGCCTGGAAACTTGGCAAGAGAATGATCAAAGTAGACCCAAAAGGTACATCTCAACATTGTTGGGAGTGTTTGAATAAAGTCTCTAAAAGCTTATCAGAACGATGGCATTCATGTATTGAATGTGGACAAGAGCTAGATAGGGACTATAACTCACCCACCCCTCTAGCTCCCCTCCCAGGAGGGGATGGGGGTGGGTAGGATTGCTATCAACACAGAGGGAGGACATCACCTCTGTCAAAACTGCGGTCAGGGTTTCTCTGGCTGAAGAATCCCGCGTTGTTGTAAGCGCAACGTCGGGAGTATGTCAAGGTTCAATTTTCTGTCCAATGTATCAAAGGTCTAAAAAATTTACTAATTATGACGAATCTACCAGAGTTTTTTAACCAACGTTATCAAGTTCAACAAGAACTAGGTTGTAATCCAAATGGGGGTCGCATTACTTATTTGTCAACTGATACTATGACAAAAACACCTGTTGTAACTAAACAATATCAATTTGCTAATTGGGCAGAATACGATAGTTATCATCGAGAAATTGAACTACTGCAACAAATCAATCATCCTAGTATTCCGCGTTATTTAGATTCATTTGAAACAGAAAATGGCTTTTGCTTAGTACAAGAGTACAAAAATGCCCCCTCTCTTGACCCAAAACAACATTGGACAGTAGCAGAAATTAAACAAATTGCTCAAGCAGTATTAGAAGTTTTAGTTTATCTACAACAGCAAGTACCACCAATTATTCATCGGGATATTAAACCAGAAAATATCTTAGTTGAACGCAACGTTACTCAACTAAAAGTTTACTTAGTAGATTTTGGATTTGCTCGCAGTGGGTATGGTAATGTAGCAATTAGTAGTGCAGTCAAAGGCACTTTAGGATTTATGCCACCAGAACAATTGTTCAATAGGGAACTCACAAAAGCATCAGATTTGTACAGTTTAGGTGCAACTTTAATCTGTTTATTAACTAATACAAAATCCAGAGAAATCGGCAAATTAATTGATGATAGTTATCGAATTAATTTTAAAAAATTGTTGCCAAAATTAGAACCAGCATTTGTTAATTGGTTAGAAAAAATGCTGGAACCAAATTTAAAACATCGCTTCCCCAATGCTGATATTGCTCTCAAAATGCTGAAATCTATTGATGATGCTGGAGATATGAAAACTAAAACAATGCAATTTGGGATGAAAAAAACTAGGAAAATATTTGCTGGGGTGGCAACAATTAGTTTGTGCTTAATAGCATTTTCTAGTACCATAGCAGCACTAACAACCTGGGGTGAAAATAAATGGTTAAATTCTCGGATAGAGCTAGAAATATCTCGTTCTAATGCGAGGAAGCAGCATTTGCAGCAAGTTTTATTGCAAACAGGTCAGTGTCCTCGGTGTGAGTTAAACAATATTAACTTAGCTTATGCAAACTTGAAAGATGTCAACCTCAAAGATGCTAGTCTAGAAGGTGCGGATCTCAATAATACTAACCTTGAAGATGCCGATCTATGGAAAGCAAGTTTGGGAGGTATTAACCTTTCATCTGCTAACTTATCAAATGCTGACTTGAGAGGTGCTAAACTCAGATACGCAAATTTACAGTCTGCTAACCTCTGGAGTGCTAATCTCGGATATGCTAATCTGTGGAATGTGAACTTGAGTCAAGCAAATCTTCGAGATACTAATTTGTGGGGAGCTAACCTTGGTTATGCCAAGCTAGAAAACGCTAACCTGAAAAATGCTAATCTTTTAGGAGCAAATTTATTTAGTGCTGAGTTAGAGAATGCCGATCTCGAAAATGCGAATTTGAAGAATGCCAAGTTAGATGGTGTTAATCTCAAGGGTGCTAAGTTAAAACAGGCTAATCTTAAAGATGCTGTACTTGCAGGATACAAAGGTCATGGTTATCGCAGTGTGAATTTAGAAAATGCCGACCTCGAAAGTGCTAATCTCGAAGGTAGTAATCTCGAAAATGCTAATCTACTGGGTGCTTATTTGAAGAATGCTAATCTTAGGGAAGCTTCTCTCGAAGGTGCGGACTTACGGGGTGCTAATCTTACGAATGCTAATCTCAGCAAAGCTTATTTACGAGGTGCAAATCTTCGTGGGGTCAATCTTAGCGGTGCTAAACTGGATACTGCAAATATTCGAGATACTGACCTCAAAGGTGCAATCATGCCTGACGGAAGTATTCATCCTTAATGAGAAGTCAAAAGTCAAAAGTTAAAAGTCAAAAGTTAGAAGTTAGAAGTTAAGAGGTCATTTCAGTTATCAGTTATCAGTTATCAGTACCTATAGCTTAAGCAAAAGGCTTGAGATCGGGAATATTCTATTTTTTTATCCCCTTAAAAGGGGCTGGATCATAATTTTTTGCTAAAGAAGAAAGGTAAAGATAATTTTAGTATTTCTTAGGTACTGTCAGTTCTTAAATTTTATTTATAACTGACCCGTCCGAACTGGAATTAAAGGTATTTGATATATAAAGAGGCATGATTTAGATATTTTTTATCTATTTTTTCATATTTTTCAAAATTACTTATAATTACCAGGTTAGGGGTATTTAATCATAGAAATTAATTCAGGTTTAAACATTTAAAACTTTATTTCAATTATCAAAATAATTGGATATAAAAACCAGCTTTTTAAGGTTAAATATTTTTGGAGTCTTGCTCAAATCCCCGTTAAAAAAATAACTTCTGACTTCTAACTTCGTTAACCCCTATATATTAATATAAATTACTCACTTCTACAGCTTTCAATAAATTTCATGAAATGTTCGTGAAATTCTTCGGTTTCTTTCATATAACAAGCATGACCAGCATCAGTTAAAATAACTTTTTGAGAATTTGGCATTAGTTTGACTAACAGTTCTGCTTGTGCTAAAGGTACGATACGATCATTACTTCCCCAAATAGCTAATGTGGGTAATTCAATTCCTTTTAATTGATTCTGAAAACGTTGAATTCCGACGGTTGCAATTGCTACAAAACCTGCTAATTTATCTCCATGATTAATGACAAAAGGTAAGCTATAACTTCCACTCATAGAAGGAGACACTAAAACTGGAAAATTTAATTTTAAAATATTTAATAATTCTAGTAAAAAACTTAAGCTAGAAACAGATGTTCTTTTAGAACGACCATACCCGGGAATATCTACAGCAACTGCTCGATAACCTGTCATAGCTAAAAGTTCAAGAGTCCCAATTTCTTGCCATGTCTGAGCACTAAAACTTGCCCCATGTAACAAAAGTACACTAACCGAATTTTTTGGGCCTGTTTCAAGATAATGAATCCGAGCGTTTTCCAGATTTATATATTGAGAATTAATATTGGTATTCATAATTTGATTGATAATATTTCATTATCTTACATTAGTTTGTAACTTAATTAGGTACTAGGTACAAAGTTATATCTGGAGTTTGAGGGAACAAAGATTAAGATTAAGAGTAGTCCTGTAGATGTAGTAATATCAGTTACTATAACCTTCTCTGCATAAGGAGAGAAAGGAGAGATATGGCAAAAATCACTATTTGTACACCACTACCCTTAAATTATCTATTTGACTTTTTTTAATAAGTTTTACTCTGAGTATTAGACTTCAGAAACATCTAGTACATTAGATGTTGTTTTCATCAAAGATAAGGTTTTGTATATTTTGTGGAGCTATTTTACGCGATCGCACTTGATAAATTGTAATCAACCTGCAATATCTCTCAAGTTTTGCTTTTATTATTGGGGTTAAGCTTAATAGATCGGGACTTACGCAAAGGCACTACATATAGTATATAAAAGCTATAGCACTATGGTATATATAGTGTTTATTTCGGAAAAATGCGTAAGCCCTGTAAATATCTTGATTGTGCTATTATTATAAGTAGAAATGAGTTCTCTACTGCAATAGAGAACTCATCTTCACAAGCAAAATTTTACTTGCTTAGGAAAGGCATCAGTAAAATTTTTTATTTAACTCAACCCTTAATTTCTATTTCAAAGATTACACTTGAGGGACACAACAACAAAAGAAAAGGTATAACCAGCCTATAGTAGCATATTAGGCTGGTTTTTTTTGCGTTCACTTTAGATGTATTCACTTGGTTTCTGGTATATACTTTCTCTTTTTCAATCAGTTTTTTAGAGGCAATATTTTTATTTCTAGTCATCAATAGTCTGCCATGATTCACATCATTAATTGTATCTTTTCATCATAAACTTTAATTGCCCAAAATCTTGTTAAATTTAAAAAAAATTACAATAAAAATATTCAAAATTTTGATGTTAATTTATTTCAAAAAAATCTTACTTATGAATATATTATAGTATTGATTTTTTTTGAAAAAAAATCTTATTTTTTATCCGGATAGGAAAATCCGGATAAAAAGTCTCAATCAATATAAATATATTTTATTTTGATCGCCAAAAAATATTGCAAATTTTGAATTTAATTTATCCGGATAAGAAAATCTGGATAAAAAGCTTCAATCAATATAAATATATCTTATTTTTGTCAGCAAAAAATATTGCAAATTTTGAATTTAATTTGGGAACTTGGTTTAGGAAGACTGTTATTAATATAATAACTATTCTTACCAGTAGAATTAGAAGAGAAAATTTTATTAAACCAGTATAATTAGAAAAAAATTGTTTTTGACAGATAAAAACCGCTAATTAATAGTGGTATAAACCCGCTATTAATTTTAATTATTCTGTAAAAATCTGACAAATTTTTGCCGAGAGTATCTGATAATTATTATCAGTAAAAACAGGAACTGAATTAGCAGTACTAATTGGTTGATTTAACTCTATCCAGGAACGACATCCTCCATACTCGCGACGATAAAAAATCTCATAGTTCTGGGAAATTTGATAAGTTCTTAAAAGTAAAATATAAAGTGGTTGTTGAGGTTTCCATTTTAGGCGATCGCTGACAAATTTTTCATTCCAAATATGATAGACAAACAACTTATTTAAGATAGATTCATCGCTGACTGGCAAAATATGAGTAATCTCAGCAAAACTACTAATTTTAATTTTCTCAGGATGCCAACCTGAATCTACAACTTGCACCTGAGTTGCATATTCTGGTTTCAGTAAATCTGGCTGTTGATGTTCAAAAGTTGGATAGAGTAATACCTGTTTATACGCAACAGCAAAACGACCGCCCTGTTCCCGAATACCACCCTTTCTTAACAACATAATTGTGTTGCCTTTTTCTAAAGCATTAATAGCAATATTCCACTCCTTAAGAGCAGCAGTAATAGTTTCCATAATTACCTATTTCTAGCAATTGATAGTGATATGCAATCTAGTTAATTATTTATTATAAAACTAACTTTCCTATTTCTGGCTCCTAGAATTATGTGAAATAGAGACTTTGGAGAAACACTTTATGAGTTCAAATAAACTTTTCTGCTTTAATAAAAGATTAGACCTGTTATATAGTATCCAGATAATTAGTTATCGTATGATGAGCGGAAGACCGAGTCAGGAAGAGGAGTCCTCGGATTAGCGATCTACAGGAGAAAGGAAAGATGATAGTGGGAATTATCTGGAGATATTCCGGAATTTTATGTCTGCATTGAATGGAAACTGCTGCAAAGTATAAGAAATCTAAATAATGACTTTTTTGTATAACTTAAATAAATTAACCGGAAATTACGAAAAATCTTAGAATAATGATCAGAGGAGATTTTTAAGCATCTAGAAAATCTACTGAAAAAATCTTTACTCCCATTTTAAAGTGGGGTAAGGAGAGAACAATTAAAGAATAGGAATGTATCTACAAGTTTTATAGACCACTTTAAAAAATCTGATCTAAATATTCGGTAAATCAACTTCAAACTCTAAGTATATTTAGGGCAGTTTATCAATTTCCTAAATACCTAATATATAAGTCTTGTTGTAATTACAAAAGCATAGGTACAAGAAATATAGATATAACTAATCGCTTCTACCAAAAAGGTTCATCTTGCAACTTATAAATACTGAAGTTAAATGTTAATTGTATTTGACATTCTGCACTTCAAGGGTACTGCAAGAGATTTTCAACGAATAAAGTTGATTTCATTCTTGATTCTTGAGAATAGAGTCAATAAGCTTGTGTAGTATTATAATTAATTCTGACAGTTTTAGTTTTTGTTATATAAAACTCTTGGCCATAAATAATTTGTACTACAAAATTAAGTGCGGAATGTGACCGATATAAGTACCGAAACAAAATAAGATGATTAAACGTCTACTTGACTAAGTTAATATGTAAATAAAATAGGTCAGGTCAGGTCAGGTCAGCTTAAGCAACAAAAGCAAATAATATTTTTTGAAATTAATTTTCAACTTGTAGATACTGAAGCAAAACTAGGACATCAAACATCTATTCTACAAACATCATAGATTAGGCTTAATCAATAACTAAGAAGATATTTCATTAATGAATAATGGATAATGAATAATGGATAATGGATAATTACCTCTCCCTTTTAGGGAGAGGATTGACGCTCAAGGAAAAAATTTATTCTCTTGGTCAATTGGATATGGCGCAGGTTTCCTAGCCATCCCACCCTACGGTTCGCTTTGAAGATCGACCGCTTTTTTCCCCTTGAAAGGGGAGGCTTTAAAGCGTGAATTATTTAATTATTTAATTATTAATTATTCGGTAAATATATTTGTGTTATTTTATTTGAGGCACAGAATTTTGATGTCTAAATTATTGCACGAATATACTGTGATGAATGTTATGATTCGATATTTTTTGCCTAATTTATAGTTGAATTGATTTTACTGTTTGAATCCAAAAAGTCAATATTAGTTAATGAAAATCAATAAAAATTTACTATGTCAGAAATTACTCCTAATCCAATTATTCCAGATTTCGGCGACGAGGAACCTATTATTAATCAACCACCAAGCGATCCTGCTGAAATTGGTGATAATGTAACAGCTATAATTGACTCTCCTAACAATAACAACGAATCGTTGTTTGGTGGAAATGATAGGGATTTGATCCTAGGTCTTGATAGAGATGATTTGATAGAAGGTAGAGGTGGCCAAGAAACTATATTTGCTGGAAAAGATAACGATACTGTCTATGCAGGAGGAGATGATGATTGGGTTAGTGGAGATAAAGGAGATGATGAACTTCACGGTAACCGACAGTCTGATACTATATTTGGCGGTGAAGGTAGTGATACGGCCTACGGAGGAAAAGATAATGATTGGGTAGATGGTGGAGAGGACAATGATGAACTTCATGGTAACCGAGGGTCTGATACAGTTAGAGGTGGTGAGGGAAATGATACTGTATATGGAGGTAGAGATAATGACTTGGTGAGAGGTGAGGAAGGAGACGACCAAGTTTTTGGAGGTCAGGGGTCTGATAATGTCAGAGGCGGTACTGGAAATGATAGTGTCTACGGTGGTAGAGATGATGACTTAGTTGCTGGAGAAGAAGGAAACGATCTAGTTTCGGGAAACCGCGGTAATGATACTGTGCTTGGTGGAGCAGGTGATGATATGGTTTTCGGAGGTAAAGGGGACGATATCATTGAGGGTGGTGCCGGTAATGACATCCTAGAAGGCGGTCAAGGAGAAGATATTTTCCATTTTGAGTTTTTCGAGTCAGAGACATTGATTCCAGATGGCACTCAGATGTTTGGTTTAGATACTCTCAACAATTTTGTTCCTGGAGACTCTGGAGTAGACACTCTCACTGACTTTACTCCAGGAGAAGACAAGATACAGCTTGATGCTAATAGCTTTGACGAGTTAATTGGGCCTGGTGGTACTTTCAACCCTAACGAATTTACTACTCTTGATGAATTCGATCAAAATCAAGATGCCAACCTAGTCTACGACTCAGACCAAGGTTTGATGTACTATATTGACGCAGACAATAATTCTATACAATTCCTGGAATTAGACAGTAATTTAGATATTACTGGTGATGACTTTGAAACTATCTAGTTATAATTTGAGAAAAAGCTGAAACTAGCTAACCATGCTATTGAGTATCTGTGCAAAATTATTTAACACTTGATTAGTAGGGGACAGAGAATAGGGAATAGGGAATATGAAATAAAATATACTTTTGTGCTTGGGCAGTAGATATAAAAAAATTTCCTACCTATTTATCTGATCATTAAATATACAATGAATGTTGCTTGACTATTGAAAAGGCAATATTTATTCAATCTGAAATCCTAAATCTGGTAGTGTTAATGATTGGGAATAACGATTATTTATAATAGTTGTAGTTGACCTGTTATATCATGTCCGATGGAATACTTATAAATCTCTTAAGAGAGGGGATGAAAACGGACACGACGGGATTTATCCCGCAGTCTCTACGCAATCTTAACATTACAAATACACAATCAGGAGATAATTCATAATATATATTAAGGATAAGGAGGTGATTTATTTGTATGGTTGTCAGCAACATCTAATCAAGCCCGATGGTGACTTAAAATCAATTCTGGAGTTTATTTGTTCCGGGTCTCACAAACTAACCAATTGTGGTATTTATTATGGTCGTCAATGGTTTTTCAAATCAAAAAAAATAATTGGCAAGTATGACCTAGAAAAAGAGTACAAATCAAATAAACATGTGTCAGCTTTGTATTCACAGGCAGCGCAGCAAATATTAAGGTCTGTCGCTGAATCTTTTAAGTCATTTAAAGAGTTAAACAAAAAATACAACAAAGGCAATCTGCATTTTCAATCAAGAATTCCTAAATACCGAAAAAAAGATGGTTTAGCAATGGTGACTGATCCCAAGCAAGGTTTAAGACTTATTGAGGATAATATAAGAATTCCTCTGGGAACAACGATAAAACGATGGTTTAAATTAGACAGCTTTTTAATACAAATGCCATCTAATCTACAGTTTTCAGATATCAAAGAACTGCGGATACTACCACGCAATAAATGTTTTTATGTAGAGTTTGTCTACAAGAAAAAAATTGTAGTTCCAGAAGTTTTAAACCCTAAAAATGTCTTGGGTATAGACCCCGGAATTAATAATTGGTTAAGTTGCGTTTCTAACCTTGGTACTAGCTTGATTATTGATGGACGCAAGGTGAAAAGCCTGAATCAGTGGTATAACAAACGAGTTTCCATACTAAAAGAAGGTACGGCCCAAGGTTATTGGGATGAGAAATTAGCCCACATCACAGAAAAGCGTAACCGTCAGATGAGAGATGCAGTTAACATTCGCTGCAAAAATAGTTATCAATCATTGTCTGAAGCATCAAATTGGTACAGTAGTTTTTGGGTGGAATCAAGGACAACGACAAGAGTTCAACAATTAATAATGAATAATGAATAATGAATAATGAATAATGAATAATTACCTCTCCATGAATTGAAGAGGATTGACAAAGAGATGAAAATTTTTCTTCACAGGAGTCGATGGTCGGACAGCGAAAAGACCTCGCCATCCCATCCTAGGTCATGCTGCGCAAACGACCGCTTATTATCCCCTATCCAAGGGGAGGCGCATACCCACAATTTTTCGGTAAATTTAGGCAAACAGACTCAATCATTCGTACAAATACCCACAGCTAAACTTAAGCAACGAGTCAAACAATTGTGTGAGGAACACAACATTAAATTTATTGAAACAGAAGAGTCATCAAACCCAAAATTCCAAATTGTATAAACTCAAAGTTCAAAACTCATCACAATGCACTACTATTCAAATATGAGCAGCGAATCCTCAAAAGTATTGAAGTTAGCTGAAGAAAAAGCTTCAAGAGGATTGTTATATCAAAAGCAGGGAAAACTAGAAGCCGCCATATTGTTATACCAAGAAGCATTAACTTTAGTACCAGACCTCCACTACATTCAGTATAACTTGGGAATAGCTTTTCAGCATCAAGGAAATCTATCAGCAGCTTATATTCATTATCAACAAGCGATCGCTCATCATCCACAGCATATTCAAGCTTACTATAATATTGGCATTGTTTTACAACAACAAGGTTTACTAGATCGAGCAATTTCCAGTTATCAAAAAGTCATTAATTTATCCCAAGGTAAGGCGGAAAATATTTTAATTCAAGTTCAAGCTTATAGTAACTGGGGTAGTATTTTAGTTAAGGAAGGTAGAGCTAAGGAAGCAATCGAAATATTTCAACAAGCTATTAATTTAAAACCAGATGATGCTTCTCTCTATAATAACCAAGGCCAAGCATTTTTAGAGCTTGGGAAAGTAGAAAAAGCTATTACTAATTATCGTCAAGCACTGGCACTTAAGCCTCAATTAATAGTAGCTCGTCATAACCTCGGAAAAGTTTATCAACAACAAGGTTTGCACTCAGAAGCTATTGTTTATTTTCAGGAAATAATCAAACAGTATCCAGAAAATCTTTCTGCTCATAGTAACTGTGCTTTTTCTTTTTTGGAGTTAGGAAAGTTGGCAGCAGCAATACCCCACTTAAAAAAGGTAATTAATCATAATTCCTTTGTGGAAAGTTATTGTGAAAAAGCAGATTTTTTAACAGGGTTAGATGAATTAGAAAAAGCGAAAAGAGCTTGTGCTAGATTTCTCGTCACATTACTTGAAGAAGGAAGATGGAAGATGGAAGATGGAAAATGGAAAATGGAAGAGGGGAGAAGGGAAAAGGAAGAAGTCAAAAGTAACAAGGAAGAAGGAAGAAGGAAGAAGGAAGAAGGAAGAAAAAAGGAGTGGATGGGCACTGAAATTACTACCAGTCAAAATTCTGTAGAAGGGGGGATATTAAACTCAAAAGAAATAGATAATTTATATTTAGCACAAGAAGTCACAACTCAAAACTCACAACTCAAAACTCAAAATTTAAAAGGAAGAAAAAAGGAGTGGATGGGCACTGAAATTACTACCAGTCAAAATTCTGTAGAAGGGGGGATATTAAACTCAAAAGAAATAGATAATTTATATTTAGCACAAGAAGTCACAACTCAAAACTCACAACTCAAAACTCAAAATTTAAAAGGAAGAAAAAAGGAGTGGATGGGCACTGAAATTACTACCAGTCAAAATTCTGTAGAAGGGGGGATATTAAACTCAAAAGAAATAGATAATTTATATTTAGCAGAAGTTAGAAAAAATTTAATCTTAACTTACTCAAGTTTGGGAAATGTATTATTTGAATATGGCGAATATTCACAGTCAGAGAATTATTATCAAAAAGCATTAAAATTTCAGCCATTAAATGTTGAATTGCATCTCAAATTAGGCAATAGTTTAGCAAAACAAAAACGCTTCAATACGGCTATTATTGTTTACCATTTAGGGTTGGCAGTTGAACCAGATAATTCTGCCATTTCTCAAGCATTAGAAAAAGTTTTAGCAAAACGCAATAACTCTGAAGAAATAAGAAGGAAGAAAGAAGAAGGCAGAAGTAGAAAGGAAGAAGTAGAAAGGAAGAAAGAAGAAGGCAGAAGGAAAAAGTCGATGGATACTCAAATCCTAACCCATTGTCAAAACCCAGTAGATGGCGAGATATTAAACCTAAAAGAAGAAGACAAAAATAATCAAGTTATTTGTCAAGGCTTAAACTGCCAACCTTGTCTCAAACGAATATTTAAACAACTTCAACCAATTAATTTAGGAAATGGTATTCATAGTCTTTCTAGGGAAAAAACACAAACAATAAATATTGACTTTCCAGAAACACCAAAATTCGTCACAGAAGTAGTAAATGGCAAAGCATGGATAGTTCCTCAAAAAAATAATTGGATGATTTGTAATGCCATTGCCATTATTAATCAAGAGAATCAATTATTAGCTGAAGTCTCCCGTGAATACCCAGGTCAGTTGCCAGGATGTGACAAATACGATATTAATAACCATCGATTTTTTAGTACCGAAGAATTACCACCTTTAGAGCAAATAAACGGTACAGTAGCAGTTTTATCTGGATTGTCAGGAAATGTTTATTTTCATTGGATGGTAGACATATTGCCCCGGATCGAAATATTGCGACGCAATGGCATAAATTTTGACCAAATAGATTGGTTTTTAATTAATAGTACTAAACAACCATTTCAACAGGAAACTCTCCGGATTTTAGGAATTCCAGAAGATAAAATTATAGAAAGCGATCGCCATCCCTATATTCAAGCTAAAAAATTAATAGTTCCATCCTTTTCAAGCCATTTAGCTTGGGTAGAAAAATGGGTCTTAGAATTTCACCGTCAAGTATTTTTAAACCGATCAATGTCTACTCTGCTTAAAGATAGGTTTAAACGAAAAGAAAATCAGCATAATCAAGTGATTTATTATCCTGAAAGGATTTATATCAGTCGGAATAAAGCTAAATATAGAAGAGTTATTAATGAAGAAAAAGTAATCGATCTATTAAATCAATACGACTTCATAAGTATCGAACTAGAAACTCTTTCTGTTGTAGAGCAAGTAGCTTTATTTGCCAATGCCAAAGTCATAGTTTCTCCTCATGGTAGTGGATTGACAAATATTATGTTTTGTACTCCAGAAACTACTGTTATTGAGTTAGTTTCTCCTAACTATATTAAGCATTATTACTGGGCGATCGCTCAAAAATTAGGATTAAAGTATTACTACTTAGTAGGAGAAGAATTTACCTATTACCCAATCCGCCAAATCATGTATCCTAATTCCCTAACTGAAGATATTATAATTAACCTTAGTAAACTAGAAAAAATGCTATCGCAAGCAAGTATAATAAAAGTAAATTCCCATCCCACAGTAAAATTTCTGAGTGAGGAACAAACTTCTCAGGAAAAAATTCTTCTAGAGAAGAAACTCTCTAATTCTCAAGTTGATGTATTAACCTTTTCCCAAAAAGGTGAAGAAGATAATGTAAGTCGAACTGCAGTAAGTAATCAAATGGCACCTAAAGTTAATCAAACAGAAGCGGCCACTCACTTCCATAAAAAAGCTCTATTCTATTTAGATCAAAAGAAATTAGACGAAGCTAAAGCAGCTTGTGAACAAGCTCTAAAAAATCAACCAGATTTTGCCGAAGCCTGCAAAACAATGGGCATTATTGTGCAAAAAGAAGGTCAAATAGAAGCGGCTTTTGAGTGGTATTCACGAGCTATTAATATTCAACCAAATTTTGCCGAAGCCTATGTTAATATAGGCACTTTATATGCTCGCAAACAACAGTGGCAAGAAGCAATTGAGTACTATCAAAAAGCTATTACTATTAAACCAGATTTAGCCCCAGCCTACCGCAACATAGCTAAGGCATATCAGAAAGTTGGCAAAGTAGTAGAAGCAGCAATTTTTCAATATAAAGCCTACTGTCTAGAACCCACAAATATCAAAGAAAAAGAATATATAAACCTAGGCAATACTCTCTTAAAAAATCAGAAATTAACAGAAGCTATATCTTGTTATCGTAGCGCTATAAAATTAAATCCTAATTCAGCAGTAGCTTATCAAAATATCGCCGAAGCATTATCCCAAACAGGTGATTTTGAAGAATCGAATACTTGTTATCGCAAGGCGATTAAATTAGGAATAACAAACCTCTCCAATGTCAATGGTAACTTAGGTAAAAAAATATCTAATTTATCTGCCAAAAATACAGCAAATCAAATAAATTCAACAATAATTAACCAGGAAGAAGGAAAAAATAAAAATTCAAAAGTCAAAAGTCAAAAGTTAAAAGGAAGAAGTGGTGCGACAGATAATCTTTCTGTAGAGCGAGATCATGTAGAAGCTTATAAAAGATTAGGAAAAATGCTGCAAAATCAAGGTCAGGCAGCAGAAGCTTGGCAGTGGTATACAAAAGCGATATCTATTGCACCAAAAGATCCAGAAATTTATAGAGATTTAGGTAGTTTATACGGACAACAACAACAATGGCAAGAAGCAATCCAATGTTATCAAAGAGCAATTGAAATATGCCCAAATATGGCAGATGTCAACCGTTATTTAGCAACAGCATTAACTCATGTTGGTCAGCACGCAGAGGCCTCTAAATTTTGGGAAAAAGCTTATTCTCTAGAACCAGAAACAGCAACAGCAGAAGAACATTTGCTCTTAGGTAATACCCTGTTACGAATGAATTTAGTAGAGCAAGCAATATCATGTTATTATCATGCTATACAAATTAATCCCAAATTAGCAGTAGCATATCAGAACTTAGGGGAAGCTTTGAAACTTCAATCTAATTCCCAACTCTCTCATCCACAAGTTGAAGAAGGAAGAAGAAATACCGAAGTTGAAAGAAGGAAAAAGTCGATGGGGACTCAAACCCCAACCAATTCCAATTTTCAACACCCTGTAGACGGCGGGGTATTAAACCCAAAATCAAAAGATCAAACTTATGTAAATAATAGCGATATAAATCATCATATCTATAGTTTTAAACCAGATATTACACATAAAATTGATGGAGCAATAGATCAGGAGCGGGTCAGTAATTCGGATATTCAGTTAGTAGGAAATACTGGTACTTTTCAATCACCATTAAAATATTTTGAGCAATTTTTCAAGCAGTTATTTTATGGAGTAGCTGCTGTTTTTAATTTCCATCATCAATCATCGAAAAAATATTTACAACCATCTAAAAATATTCCCATACTTCAGGGTACAAATAATTACTTCCCTTTAAAACCAGAAATAGATTTTAATATCAAATATACAACAGAAACTGCTGGTGAAAACTTATTATTTCCTGTTGAAGTAAATTTAACCAATACTGATAAAAATGAGCAAAAAAAAGCATTAATAAAAGATGCAAGTAACGAATTAGAAAAAATAGAAGAAGCATTACCAAAAATAGATAGACCACAAATAGAAAGCAGCATTGTCAAAAGTCAAAAGTTAAAAGAAAGAAATCAGAAGTGGATGGGGACTCAAACTCCAACAAATTTTCAACACCCTGTAGACGGCGGGGTATTAAACCCAAAAGATAAAATAGATACACAAATCAACGCTCAATATGTTGATGTCACAAAATCAGCGGTCGTACTACCCGATGTTTATATTCAAAAAGCCATAGCATACAACCAAGAAGGGTTATACGAACAGGCGATCGCCCAATGTCAGCAAGCTATAGCAGTACAACCAGAGATGGCCATGGCATACAAAATATTGGGTAATGCTCAACAAAAAATAGGCAGTGCTAGTCAACTCCAGGAAGCCAAACAAAATTATCTCAAAGCTATATCCCTCGATAGTCAAGATCCTTCAATTCATGTCAACCTAGGTAGTTTGTACGCACAAGAGGAATTATGGGAAAAAGCAATACCCTGTTATCAAAAAGCGATTGCCATCAAACCAGACTTTGCCGGAGCATATCGCAACTTAGCTAAAGCATGGACTCAAGTTGGTAAACAAGCAGAAGCAGCAGACTGTTGGTATGAAGCATACACTCTAACCCCGGAAAACATCACTCCCGACCAACATCTAAATCTCGGTAATACCCTCTGTCGTCAAGGTCAATTAACTAAAGCCATATTCTGTTATCAGAAGGCGATAAAATTAAACCCAAACTACACTGCTGCTTATCAAAATTTGGCTACAACTTTGAAACGTCAAGGCAAGGTAAATGAGGCTGCTATTTATGCTCAAAAAGCTCGGGAAATTAGTAATATTTCAGTGAAAAAACAGGTAGAAGTGAACGGCAAGAAACTTCAATATGTTAATCCTGAAGATGTTTTGCAGTCATATTCAAATTCAATGGAAGAAGTCGAAAGTCAAAAGTTAGAAATCAAAAGTCAAAAGTTAGAAATTGAAGAAGTCAAAAGTCAAAAGTGGATGGGAACTCAAAACCCAATCAATTTTCAACACCCTGTAGATGGCGGGGTATTACACCCAAAATCAAAAGATAAAAAAGAGAAGGAGAAGTTGCCTCAAATTAATCAAGCAGATTTAATTAAACAAGCCGAAGCATATTTTGTCAATAGTAAATTCTATGACGCTATCGCCACTTGTGAAGAGGCAATTTCCATAAAACCCCATGCAGTAGCTTATCAAATAATGGGTAAATCTTGGGTAGAAATAAATAAACCAGACGAAGCGATCGTCGCTTATCAAAAAGCAATTGAAATCAAGCCAAACTTTGCCGAAATTTATGTCAGTTTGGGAGAATTATACGTTCAACATCAACGACAAAAAGAAGCGATAATTGCCTACAAAAAAGCCATCAAATTTGCACCAGACTTAAAAGATAGTTATCGAGGTTTAGTTGAAGTCTTGCTAGACCAAGGAAAAGTTGATGAAGCAGAAGAATTATCTTACAATGCACTCATGCAACATCCCGGTTGGGCAACTGCCCAAGAGTTTTGTACTTTAGGTAGTGGTTTAATAGCAGAGAATAAAACACAGCAAGGGATAGCTTGTTTTTATCAAGCAATTGAATTAGACCCCAAATTATTAGAAGCTCACTATAGTTTAGGCAAAGCTTTAGCAGAAAAAGGAGAATGGTTAGAAGCCATCAATTGTTATCAGCAAGTTATTGAATTAGAAGCGAATGAAACTCAAGAAAATTATTCTGAAAGTGAGATAAATATAGATATAGGAGAAGTTTACCATCTTTTAGGAGATGCCTTACAAGAAATAGGTAAACTTGATGAGTCTGTGGCAGCTTATCAAGGCGCTATTGAAATAACAGGAAATGAACCATATTAAGGATTATTGTTTGTAGTTTTACTCTAGTCATTTCAAGAAATTTATCGGTAAGCATTTCCTCCGGAATGCTGCGCAAACAGCAGTCAGCCATCAGCTAGCCTCCTGCGGAGGAACTACGTTAACAGCTATTTGTTATTAACTCATTATCATACTAGAGGGAAATTATCCACCAAAGAGCAATTTTAATTCATTAATGAAATTGCCTATAACCTAACCTTATATCATGTCCGGTTGAACAGTGATAAATAAATAACTACGGAGTCCTCAGGAGGACCGAGTCAGTCCTCAGGAGGAAAGAGGGAAGAAAGAAGAAGAACTGGAGTTGAAGGAGAAAGTTTTTTTATAACTAATTATCCGGACATGATATTAGCTCTTGCTTGAATATGTTCGTACATCTGATTGCTTTTTGCGGAGCATGACAAACGGAAATGCTAATAGCTGAATGCTTACATTTATCGACTAAAGCTGATAGCTGACGGCTGTTTGCGCAGCATTCCGGAGGAAATGCTTACTAATAGATAAATTTTGAATAATATTCGAGAAATAATTATGGAAACTCCCGCAATTTATTTACCGCCAAGATTAGAATTAAAAATTGAATTAACAGACGAACAATTTTGGCAACTTTGTCAGGAAAATGACGACCTCAGATTTGAAAGGAGTGCCACAGGATAACTAATTATTATGTCACCTATCGGAGGAAATACAAGCAAACCCAATATTAAAATTAATACTCAATTAGATATCTGGAATTCTGAAAATAATCTGGGGGAAGTATTTGATTCTAATTGCGGTTTTCTACTTCCAAATGGTTCGCAACGTGCCCCTGATGCTTCTTGGGTAAGTCGTCAACGTTGGGATAATTTAACACTAGAAGAACAAGATAAATTTCCACCATTATGCCCAGATTTTGTAGTAGAACTCATGTCTCCTAGTGATACTTTAGAAAAAACCAGAGCTAAGATGAGAGATTATATGGAAAATGGGGCAAAATTAGGCTGGTTAATTAATCGAAAAAAACGACAATTAGAGATTTATCGACCACAGCAAGATGTAGAAATATTAGAAAATCCTCGGACAGTGTCAGGAGAAAATATATTACCGAAAAATTGTGGGTATGCGCCTCCCCTTGGATAGCAGGGTCTATTTATTGTCACCAGAGAAAAAAGGAGGGGGGTGGGAAGTGTGGGGAGTGTGGGGAGTGTGGGGAGTGTGGGGAGTGTGGGGAGTGTGGGGAGTGTGGGGAGTGTGGGGAGTGTGGGGAGTGTGGGGAGTGTGGGAAGCACAGGATATCAAAAAAATATAGGGTTGTAAATATTCTCTGACGACAAAGAATTAGCCCTGCCCCTTGGATAGGGGATAATAAGCGGTCGTTTGCGCAGCATTCCGTAGGATGGGATGACGAGGTCTCGGAGCCATATCCAATCGACTCCTGTGAAGAAAAATTTTCATCTCTTTGTCAATCCTCTTCAATTCATGGAGAGGTAATTATTCATTATTCATTATTCATTATTCATTGTTGAACAGGATTTGTTCTGGATTTAACATTGATTTGATAATAGTTGAAGAAGGAAGAAGAAAGAAGAAAAAAGTGGATGGGGACTCAAACTCCAACCAATTTTCAACACCGTTCCTTCCGTGGTTCCTGACTCCTAAAAAAAATACAACCCTTTTCAAATCCCTGGAATTTATTTATAGGAATTTTTTTCTATGTTGTCCACTCCCTTTTCCTTTCTTATATCATGTCCGGTAGCATCGGTCTTGTATAGTCAATAGGCAACAGGCAACAGGCAACAGGCAACAGGCAACAGGCAAGAAAAAAACTTAAATTTCCTGCAAATATCCACGCCAACTTTTACACAAACGATTGCCTTCGGACATGATATTATACCTATTTAATAAATGTTTGTTACAAATGGTAGGGACGTTGCATGCAACGTCCCTACGAAAGAAGGAAGAGGAAAGAAGGAAGAAGGGATAAATATTGAAAAAAAGGGAAAAACAATATAAATAACTATCTAAAATGAACTAGACTAGCTATTTTTAAGCATATTCGAGCAAGGTATACCTTTTTGTAGCATTCTTTTTTCAAATTGGTATTAAAAAATACAGTCCTTTTCAACTCTCCTCAATTTATTTAATTTCCTGTTCCCTGATTAATCAATTATTTCCGGATTCTATTGTAAATTCGTGTTTTTAGAATAAGAGCTGATTATACATTCAAAATAGGCCTAAATTAGCCTAGTTAATTAATCGCCAAAAGCGATGATTAGGGATTTATCGACCAGAGTAGGGTGTAGAAATATTAAAAAATCCCTAGACACTATACAAAAAAAATATTTTGCCAGGATTTGTTCTGGATTTAATAGTAATTGCTTAAGAGGTAACTTTTTGAAGATATAGGGTGCGTGAGGCGGAGATCACCTTCGCAGTTAACTATTGAACTTACCGAATAATTAAGGTTTAAAGCCTCTTTCTTAAAGGAGAAAAAAGCGGTCGATCTTCGCAGCTTCCCGTAGGGTGGGATGGTGAGGTCTCAGAGCCATATCCAATCGACCAAGAGAGAAAAAATTTTCATTATTAGTCAATCCTATCCGTTTTCAAGGAGAGGATATTCAATAATTATTAATTATTAATTATTAATTATTAATTATTGAATATCTTCCTTAACACACCAATAACAAATATTTAAGACTGCAGATAGAGATTATGCCAAAAACTCCCACAAATTTTTCCCAACTTACACAACAACAACAAACTAATTTTAAGCAGGCAAAACATTTTTTTAGCTTAGGAAAAGTTTTCGCAAAAAAAAGTGAATGGAAAAAAGCGATCGCTGCTTATCGCAAGGTAATTGAATTAGATCCTGACTGGAAAGAAGCAAGACAGTCTTTGAAATATGCAGAAAATCAACTTCAGGAAAAAACAATTAATACTCAACAGCAAATAGAACCTAGTAAAAATTTGAAAATCGCCGATCGTCCGTTAGATAAAATAGCTACACAAGAGGAGCAGATATCAGCGATCGCTACTGCTAATAATCCAGTTATAATCAACTCTAATTTGGCAGATAATTATCACCTTAATGGCGATAATTTAGTAGAAAAAGGAGAGAAAAAAGAGGCAATTAAGTCTTATATTAAAGCAATTGAAATTAATCCTGAATTGTGGGAAGTACATCATAAATTAGGTAATTTATTGCAGGAAAAAGAGGAGTTAGAAGAAGCAGTTGCTGCTTATAATAAATCGATAGAATTAAAGCCTGATTTTTGTTGGTCTTATAATAATTTAGGAGATGTTTTAGTTAGGTTAGAGAAATGGGATGAAGCGATTGTTTCTTATCAAAAAGCAATTGAGTTAGAACCAAATTTTGCTTGGTCACATTATAACTTAGCAGAGCTTTATTTCTTTTTAGAAAAATGGGATGAAGCAGTGAATGCTTATCGTCAATTTATGGAAATTCAGCCTGATTTTTCTCCTAAAGTAGAGGAAAAATTAAATCAGGCATTGCATCAACAAGTTAAAGGGAAATTAGAGAAAGCATTAAGTCATTATCGGCAAGCAATTGAGAATGACCCGACAGATGTGGAAAGTTATCAAAAAGCTTTAGAGATTAAGCCAGATGATGCTCATTTATACTTAGAATTGGGTAATGCTTGGTATCAGAAAAGCGAGTATCAGAAAGCTATAAATGCTTATCAAAAGGTACTTCAGATTCAACCTGATTTAGTAGAAGTTGAGGAGAATGCAATTATTCTTGAAGCTTGTTGGCAAGCAGTAAAAATCCAGGCAGATGTGTTGGAAGTAGAGGAAGAAAAATTAGGTAACAATGAAACAACAGAAAACTGGCAATATGATCCAATTTTACCTACAGCAAAACTTGAAACAGGGAATCAAGAAGAGATAATGGCTATTGATGAACAAACCATTAGTTTCAACCTTGAAGAATGTATAGGTAATCGTATTAAAGGTTGGATATTTAGAGAGCAAGATTTAACCGATTCAGTCACAATAGGTGTTTTCATTAATAATCAAAAAAATAGTGAAGTTATTTGTAATATTTTTAATGAAAAAAAGAAAAAAAATGGTTTAGAAAAAAGCAAGTATGGTTTTGATTTTACTATACCTGATGCTTACTTAGATGGAAAAGAGTATACATTAGAAATAAAAACTTTAGATAATCAACAAATAATTTTTCACAAAACTTTTAGCTTGCAAATCAAAGGCAACATTGATGTGGCAGATCATACACGAATAGAGGGGTGGATAATTGATACAAATTCACCTCAGAATAGTTTAGAACTAGACGTTTATATCAATGGCTTAAAATATCAGTCAATTGTAGCAAATTTTCAAAGAGAGGATGTAGGAGCAATTTTTGGTTTTTCTAAATTGGGATTTTTTGTTAATTTATTAGAGGAAAGACTGCGAGGTAGCGAAATAGTATTAACCTTGAAAGATTCCTATTTGCCAATCCTTAATACTCCTATTATGGCAGTTTCACAAGAAGCAAAAACTCACACCATTTCATTATTAAACCAAAAAGTATCAGGATTTGATTTCTTAACAGATGGTGAAAAACAATGGCTCACAAAAGTGGTATTTCCAAATTTAAAGAATTTCGCAAGACATCAACAAGAAAATGAACAGCAATTATTTAATGCTAAAACATATCACCAACTATCATTGTGGCGATCGGTTAAACAAGAAGCTCCACTAAATGTTATTGTTCCAGTATATAGAAATTTAAAAGTAACACAACAATGTTTAGAAAGAGTAATTCAATCTAAGCGAAACCGTCCATATCATATCACAGTAATTAATGACTGTAGTCCTGAACCAGAAATTCACACTTATTTAGATGAATTAGCTAATTCAGGTCAAATAAAATTGATTAAACACGCTGAAAATGAAGGTTTTGTCAGGTCTGTTAATAATGGCATGATGTCCGATACAAACTCAGATGTTGTCTTGCTCAACTCAGATGCTTATGTCACAGATTATTGGCTAGACTATTTACGAGAAGCTGTCTATAAAGAAGATAGAATTGCCACAGGTACACCTTTTAGCAATAATGCAACAATCTTTAGCTATCCTATTAATTGTCAAGAAACTGAAGATATACCTAAAGATTTGACTTTAGAAGAATTAGCTCAAATATGTCGGCAAGTTAATCAAGATGTGACGATTGAAGTTCCTTCAGGTCATGGTTTTTGTTTGTACATTCGCCGTGATGCTTTGAGAGAAGTAGGTTATTTTGATGCTGAAACATGGGGTAAAGGATATGGAGAAGAAGTTGACTGGTGTCAGCGAGCTTTAGATTTAGGTTGGCGACATATTGCAGCAACAGGAGTATTTATTCAGCACGTTGGTAGTCAATCTTTTACTGGTGATAAAACTGATTTACTTAATCGTAGTCTTAAATTAATTAGTGAAAAATATCCTGAATATGATTTAGTTATTCAGCAGTTTATTAAATCAGATCCTTTTGCTATTGCACGGAGAAATATTGATTTAGCACGTTTAAAACGTTGTGGCGATCGCTTTATTTTAATGATTAATCATAACTTGGGAGGTGGAACTGAAATACATTTGCAAGATTTAGTTTCTATTTTAGAATCAGAAAATATAATTGGTCTAATTTTAAAACAAGATTCAGAATCAAAAGATTGGGTTGAATTAACTTATCCAAAGTTGGATTTATTAGCACGATATAATGTGAATCATGATGAGCAAGCTTTAATTCAAGATTTACACGATTTAGGAGTATTTCATGTTCATATTCACCATACAATAGGTTTTTCCAAAAGTTTTCTTGATAATTTATTGAAAGGGTTAGCTCTTAGTTATGATGTTACTCTTCATGATTATGCCTCAATTTGTCCCAGGGTGACTCTGAGTCAGAATAGAGGTAAATATTGTCAAGAACCACCTGTTAAAGTATGTGAATTATGTATTGAGGAACATGGTGCCCATAACAGTCTACAAAAATTATACGAAGAAATAGACAGCATGGAAATCTGGCGTTCAAACTCAGAAAATTTATTAAAAAAAGCCAGAAAAATCTTTGTTCCTAGTCAAGATATGGCTACAAGAATAAGCAAATATTTTCCGGAACTAGAGTTTACATTAAGGTATCATCCTGAAGTAGAACAAACTGTTACTTTGCGGTCTCAAAATGATAATGAATCTACCGTTAGAATAGGTTTAATTGGTGGTATATCACAAATAAAAGGTCTAAAGACTCTTTATCATTGTGCCAGTTATGCTTCTAAAATTAAGAAGGACATTGAATTTATTGTCATTGGTACAACAGCAAATAATAATTTGTTTAAAAAATTGTCAAATGTTACTATTTATGGAGCTTATAAACCAGAAGAACTAAATGAGTTAATTAGTAAAAGTCAGTTAGATTTTGCTGCTTTCTTTAGTACATGGCCGGAAACTTATTGCTATACTCTTAGTGAAGCATTAGAAAATGGTTTATATCCTTTTGCTTTTGATATTGGAGCAGTAGGTGAAAGAATCAGCCAATTAGGAGTAGGTTATTTAATCGAGCCAAATATCAATGTTGCTTCTTTGGTTGAGGCATTATATAGTTTTGCTAGTCAATGCCGTCAGCAAGAGGATACTGTTAATATAGGAAATGATTATAGTGATTTATTTACGAATAAATATTATAACTTACAACTATAAAAACTTACATTATCAAATTAGTTATTTAGCTAAATATCAATAATTTTTGTACTTATTAGAATGTTAACTATCCATACTGAATCTAAATAAAATCAAGAAATAGCTATGACTCAAACTATAACTAAGCAAACTCAAAATAAAATCTTACAAGTTTTAAGTGATTTTCAAGAACTAGCATCACTGGATAAGAGTCGAAATCTCATAAAAAGTTATCAACAATTGTCTCTTCCCATTAATGAATATACTATATGTATCACTCCTAGAAGTGGTAGTTCTTGGTTAACAGAAATGTTATCAGAGACAAAAATTTTAGGAAACCCAGAAGAGTGGTTTAATCCAGGTAATTTACCTGGCATTATACAAAACCGTTATCCTTGCCTAGATGTAATAGAGTATTTTGACTGCATAAAAAGGACACAATGTACAGAAAATAAAGTATTTGGAATGGAATTAAGCTTTTTTCAACACCAACTGGTTTGTGATGCTCTGGAAAAAACAAAAAAAGATTCATCCTTAAGTTTATTGAACCCAGAAAAAAATAAGTTTATTTATCTTTATAGACTCGATCTAGTTGCACAAGCAGTTTCGCTTTATAGAGCAGTAGAAACAGGTATGTTCCATTCAGCACAAAAAAATGCTTCTGAAAAAGCTCTAGTAGATTTTAAGTATTCGGATGATCGAATTTGGCATTGGTTAATTCATATTCTACAGCAAGAATTTGGATGGCAGCAAAACTTTAGCAAAAAAGGTATTTCGCCTTTGTGTTTAACTTATGAGGAAATGTGGTCTAATCCTAATTTAACTAAATTAAGAGTTATTAATCATATTTTAGGAAATTTAGATCAAATACATGAAATAGATGAATTATCTTCTTACAATCACACTAAAATTGCTAATTCCAAAAGTCATGAAATTATTACTAGGTTTTATGAAAATCATGCAAAAAAAATTGATTTTTGTTTAAAAAGAAGAGGAAAAATTGATAGTAACCAAATAAGAAAAAAATTAAAACTATAAAATAGTATTCATTCAAATCAATTTGAAATTAAAAAAAATTTTGATATCTACAAAGGAGTAAAAAAATGGAAACTGTTTATCTTCATATAGGTCTTAATAAAGTAGGCTCAACATCACTGCAAAATTTTTTATCTAAGAATAGAGATATTTTGCTATCTCATGGATACTTATATCCAATAACAGGGACTTTAGATAATAAGAGAACTCATCATAATTTAGCTTGGAGTTTTCCCAATCACTTTCAGAAGTATAATCCTCAACTTGGAACTTGGGATGATTTATTTGAAGAAATAAATTCTTCTATAGCTGATAAAATAATTATAAGTTCTGAATTTTTTAACACATTGAATGAATCTCAAATATCACAGCTTAAGCTGCAATTAAATAAATTTAAGATCGTTAAAATAATTGTATACATAAGAAGGCAAGATATTAGGATAAAATCAATGTACAAACAAGGAATAAAGGCTAATGGTTTCTCCGAAAAAATAGAAAAAAGATTAGATATTTTCAAATCCAAAAATGATTACTATAAGCTGTTAAAACCTTGGCGAAAAGCATTTGGATTAGAAAATATAATACTCAAAAATTTTGATCAGATAACTAAAAGTAAAAATAATTTATATTATGATTTTTTAAAAACTCTAGAAATTGATAGAATCGAAGATTTTAAAATTACAAATATTCAGAACATGAGTCCTGGATATAAAGTAGTAGAAGTTATGAGATTTATGAATGAAATTATTATTGATAAATTAGGATACTCTAAAGAGTATTGCTTAAAAAAATATAAAACACCAATTATGAAAGCACACTTTAATCAAAAATTTTTATTAGATGATAAAAAATATGACCTACTTTCTACATCTTTAATCCTAAGTTTATGGAAAGAATTTGAAGCTTCTAATAAAAAGGTGTCTCAAGAATATTTAGGTTTAGACAACGAGCCATTATTCTCGCCACCATCAACATCAGAAAGAGAAATATTTAATATTGATTATTTAACTTCGTATGAGTGGCAGCAAATGATGAATCTTACTTTAGAAAATGTTGAAAAAAACATCTAATGAATGGGCTAAAAGTTAAATAAAATATAACTTGGGATAGAAAGCGATTACCATTCAATTAATCTTGATTATTAGTGAGTAATATAATGTCCGGATAAGAGCGTGATCAAAAAACTTTCTCCTTTTCCTCCTCTTCTTTCTTCCCTCCTGACTCCTTTACGGGCGAATGCCATTCGCCCCTACGACTCCTGACTCCTCCATCGTTTATTTATAGAATCCCTAACCGTATCTTTGCAAAGGTACAAGTTTTTGGCAAAGGAGTCAGGAGGACCGAGTCATATAGAATCCGGGTAATTAGTTATCGTATTACTGAGGAGTAAGGAGTAAGGAGTAAGGAGTAACGAGTAACGAGTAACGAGTAATATCAAATCCAGTTGAATACTTAATTGTATTGTTGGGGGAGATGGGGAGATGGGGAGATGGGGAGATGGGGAGATTGAATAATGAACATATACTATATAACCGGATTCTATATCAGGAGTTCCAGAAATAGGATAGGAGAAAAAGCGGATGCGACCCCGCGACGACCCTAGCGCAGCTCCTCTGAAGGAGGCAAGTCGCAAGCGGTCATACCCCGCGTTGCCGTCAGCTCCCTTGAGGAATGCTGACTCCTTTTCGGGAACGCGCACCAAGCAGGTAGAATAATGCTTCCATCTCCCCACACTCCCCACCCTTCCCACACTTCCCACACTCCCTTTTAAATAGATCCGCTTAGGGGTTCTATAAGTATTCAACCGGACATGATATAAATCCTTCCAGTCCAAAAGGAAGAAATAGTAAATGCTAGAATCAGGGTTTTTAGCCGTTTTCCTCAAAACTTTCCTGACTATTGAATTGAATATAGTAAATATCTAGTAATGTCACATTAAGTAAAGAAATTCTCAAGGCTTAGTTATGTCCTCATCTTTCAAAGAAGCCGCTGCTGCCAAGAAAAATGTTGAAATTGGCAAACAGCTTAAAGATCAAGGTTCGCTCCAAGAAGCGATCGCCAAATACAAGATGGCCCTTAAACTGACTCCAGACAACATACAGGCTTTGACTCAGTTATCTTCAGTTTATGAAGCTCAAAAAAACTGGGAAGAAGTGATCAAATGTTGCAGAAAAATAGTTGCTCTCCAACCTAATAATTCTAGAGCATATATCCGACAGGCCAGAGCTCTAAAGCAACAAAATAAAATCTATGGGGCAATAGCTGCATTTCAAGAAGCCATTGAAATGGACAAAAATGTACTTAGAGCCCAAGATTACAAGGAATTAGGAGATCTGTTGGTTCAACTAAAAAGCTCTGAAAATCAACAAGCTCAGGCTAATGATGCGATCGCCGCTTATCAAAAAGCTATTGAACTGAAACCAGATTTTTCCCACAGGGTTTATATTAGTTTGGCTGACACTCTGCAAAAACAGGAACGCTTTGAGGAAGCTATTGCTTCATATCAAAAAGCGTTACAAGTAAAACCAGATTTGGGTGCAGGAGTCTATGCTAAGTTAGGGAACGCCCAACTCAAACAGGGGCAACTAGATCAAGCTATCACTACTTATCGAAAAGCAATTGAGTTAGATCCGGATTCTGTAGCTGCCAACCAAAATATGGGCAATGCTTTACAACAAAAAAGCTTGTTCAATGATGCAATGAATTGTTATCAAAAGGCGATAGAACTCAATCCAAATGCTCCCGGTTTATATCGTTTAATAGGTGATACTTTAACAAAACAAGGTAAAACTCATGAAGCTTCTCAATATTACCAGAGAGCTGCTTCAATGTAGAAGTTTGCTTTTATTGTCGCTGTAACGAACTATTACAGTTTCAATACATTTTGCTCTGACTCTCGTTTTTACTGCTTAGTTTTTAACAAAAACGGCGTTGGTGAAGCGCGTGTATGATATTAATCTTAATTATTGAGTCCTCAGGAGTCAGGAGTCAGGAGTCAGGAGGGAAGAAAGAAGAATAAAGAGGAATATAAGGAGAAAGTTTTTTGTTCGCGCTCTTATCCGGACATGATATCATACCTCTTTTCACCAACGCCACAAAAACTAGGACATGACAAACGGGAGTTTTTCTCTGTTTGTCATTTTTTTGCTTTTTATTAATCTCAAAACTTGAAGAACTCAAATGGAACTCGCAGAAACTTATTTGGAATATGCAAAAAATTACTCTTCTCAAGGAAACTGGAAAGAGGCTATTTCTTTTTATCAAAAACTTACCGAATTGCAACCTAATAACTGGGAAGCTTATCAAGATTTAGGAAATGCTTTTTTTGAAATGGAAAGCTGGCAAGATGCTGTTAGTGCTTACCGTCACATTATCAAAATTAAGCCAGATTTTGATTTGTCTCATTATCAGTTAGGAGAAGCATTGATAAAATTAGAACAGTGGCAGGAGGCGATCGCCTCTTACCAAAACGCCCTCGAACTTAACCCCAACTTCCCAGGAATACATCAAAAAATCGGGGATGCTCTACAACAACAAGCAAAAGCAGAAAAAACCAATCTGCTTAACTATTACAAACAGAAAATTCAACAAAACTCAGACGATCTACAAACCTACTATCAAGCATTAGAAATTTCTCCCAATGATACCGAAATTTACCTGGAGTTAGGAAAAGCGCTTGCCAAAAAAGGATTATTTGACCGCTCTCAACTCGCCTATCAAAAGGTTCTCCAACTGCAACCTAACCATCCCTTAGCAGAAAGTTTTCAATCTACTCAAAATCCCAATCTCTTATCACAAAACCCATCCTCTCCCCAAACTCCCCAACTAGACCAAGCAAAACAGACTCTTGATACTCTTAACCAAATCACTCTTGATAGTTTCCTCAATACCAACTCTCAACTTAATTTCCCTAAAGTTCAAAATCCAGAAATTAGCATCATTATTATTCTCTATAACCGAGCAGAAATAACTTTAAGCTGCTTATACTCCCTTCTGAGAAACCCCTTTCAATCTTTTGAACTGATATTAGTCGATAACAACTCCACTGATACCACCCGTCAACTGCTACAACAGATAAACGGGGCAAAAATTATCCTCAATCATCAAAATTTTCATTATCTCCTGGGATGTAACCAAGGTAGCAAAATTGCCCAAGGAAACTATATCCTATTTTTGAATAATGATACTCAAATTCTCGGCAATAGTATCCCCTCTGCTCTCGAAACCATTAAATTTTCAGATGATATTGGTGCAGTAGGTGGAAAACTAATCCTTCCCGATGGCACCCTCCAAGAAGCAGGAAGTATCATTTGGCAAGATGGAACTTGCTTAGGATATGGACGTGGAAACTCACCCACTGCACCAGAATATCAATTTAAACGTACTGTTGATTATTGTTCCGCAGCTTTTCTCTTAACTCGACGGGATTTGTTTTTACAATTAGGAGGATTTGATGAAGATTATCAACCAGCTTATTTTGAGGAAACTGACTATTGTGTGCGACTGCAAAAATTAGGAAAAAAAATTATATACGACCCCAATGTAAATATTCTCCATTATGAATTTGCTAGTTCCAGTAATACAGGTTCCAGCAAACAGGCGATCGCTCTGATGAAAAAAAATCAAAAGATATTTCAACAAAAACACAAAGAGTGGTTTTCGTCTCAATATCCTACCGAACTGAAGAATTTAATATTTGCTCGCACTCAAGCTAGAGAAAAACCAAAACGCATATTATTTATTGATGATAGAATTCCTCATCCTTGGGTAGGTTCGGGTTATACCCGCAGTCATTCTATTCTCTGTAATCTTGTTAAATTAGGCTATTTTGTCACCCTTTATCCAGGGGATCTGCGTCATCTCGAAGATTGGTCAACTATTTATTCCGATCTTCCCCAAACTGTTGAAGTTATGCGCGGATATGGATTAATTATGTTAGAAGATTTTTTAAGAAAACGCAAAGGATATTATGATTTAGTTTTTATTAGTCGTCCCCATAATATTAAACATTTAAACTCTATTTTAGTGAAAGAAAATCTTCTTAAATCAGCCCAAATTATTTATGATGCAGAAGCAATTTTTAGTATTCGAGATTATGAATATAAACGTTTAAATCAAATTAATTTTACGGAAATAGAACGTCAAAAAGCTATAACAGAAGAAATTCAACTAGCTAAAAATAGCCATCATATTATTACTGTTTCCTCCCAAGAACAACAACAATTTCTTGCACAAGGTTATACCAATATCAGTTTATTAGGTCATTCTCTATCAATTAATCCTACACCTAAAACTTTTGCAGAAAGACAAAATTTACTGTTTGTTGGTTCAATATATGAAAAAAAATCTCCTAATGCTGACTCTATTTTATGGCTAACTTCGGAAATATTTCCCCTGATTCAAGAGCAACTTGGTTTAACAGTGGAATTGATAATTATTGGGAATAACACAGTAGAAGAAATTGAACAAAAAGTAAATAATTTAAACAATCAATCAATCAAAATTTTGGGAAAAGTAGATGATTTAACACCATTTTATAATCAGGCAAGATTATTTGTAGCTCCCACTCGATATGCAGCAGGAATTCCTCATAAAGTACATGAAGCAGCAGCTTATGGTTTACCTATTGTTACCACATCTTTAATTGCTCAACAGTTAGGATGGAAACATGAATCAGAATTATTAGTTGGCGATCGTAATGTAGATTTTGCTCAACAATGTATCAAACTTTATCGAGATTTTACTTTATGGAATAAACTTAGAAAAAATGCTATAGAGCGAGTTCAAACTGAATGTTCTCCTCAAGTTTTTTCACAAAGATTGAGTTCTATTTTTAAATAATATCATGTTCGGATAATTACTTATAATAAAGTATATGGTTTGTAGTTGGGCTTTAGCCCTTACAATGCTTAGTATTAGGACTAAAGTCCAACTACGAGCCTAATTATAACTGTTCTACCGCAATTCGTAGCTCCCCCGGAGGGGGAACATGATATAAGCCAAAGATTTTAATCCTTGGCTAATAGTTTAAGTCATCTTTAAGATGACTCTTGAGGAGTATCCACCTTTTTCATCTTTAGTAAAAGCTAATAGCTATTTAACTCAACTCATTAGGATCAATACCTAACTCTCGTAGTTTCGCAGCCAAGCGATCGGCCTGTACCTCGGCATTGGTAGCCCGTTCCTCAGCATTAGTGGCCCGTTCCTCGGCATTGATGGCCTGTTGTTGAGCTGCAACTGCTTTCTCTTCTGGGGTTGGAATCAAATCTCCTTCCATACTCATCCAACGTAACCAAAGTCGCTCTATATTACTGTAACTCCCCTGCCATAAACCCAGACTGAGTTCGATACTAGGAATTAATAAGCGTCCATTAGTCAACTCTGCTGTTTGGTAGCGATCGCCTACTAAATGAAACCCCTGCATTTTATTGGTATAGCGACTGAAAGTCACATAATAAGGAACTCGTAGAATTTGCTCGTAAACTTCCCACTTCGTAGCAGGTTTTCCCAGAGTTCGTACTTTCTGTCCTAAATCTTCATCTTCCGTTCCTGGGGATAACAACTCCACTACCACTAAAGGGTTAACTCCTTCTTGCCAAACTACATAGCTCAAGCGCATATCTTGTTCTTCGTATAACCTGGGCACTCCCACTACTCCAAACCAATCTGGGCGTTTATACCAACTGGGATGCTTGACATCGTAGTAGAGATTCATATCGCTGCCACAGAATAATAAATTGGGATACCAGTTGTGAGGTTGAAAAGTTTGGCGCAACAATTCTGGTTGCAAGTAGTGAAATTCGTCTGGCAAACCTGCTTCCTCCTGATTTTCACTTGGTAGATCGTACATTGTGGGCAGAGTTTGCTCTGCTGAAAGTGGTGGATCTGATTGAATGGATATATTTGTCATATCGGTTTATTTCGCTATCGACATGGTTGGGTTTGAGCGGCTGATCGCAAAGTAGTGCGGAATACTATCATTTCATCTGACTGAAAAATAATGTTTTTTTATACTACTAATAATAACGACACTATTTGCGTCTATATTTATTCGTACTTACAGCTTAACATAGAATTTTGACTAAAGTAGTAATGACAGTTTCTATAGATTGACGTTGTATAAAAAATATTTTTTTTGCTTGAATCAGGTTAATTTTTTCCTAATATACACCTCCAGAAAATAAACTAAAAAAATAATTTTTCATATTTTTTTCCTAAAAAAATATTTCCTGTTCCCTATTCCCTACCTTGACCAAAATTCTATATCTTTTTACTAAATTTCTAATAATAACTCTGCCAATTCACAAAAACCTTCTGCTTCTTTTTCGTTGGTAATATAAACTGGCTGATGATTCAATTTATCGGCATATTCTCGAATATTTGCTACTCCCACAGACAAAGGGAATTTAGTTTCATCAAATAGAGTTTCATCATTAGGACTATCTCCAACTGTAATAATTTTTTCTGTTGTTAATTCAGGAAAATATTCTGACAAAACTTGCAATAAACCTGTAGCTTTATCCTGTTCTAAAGGTTTAATATGACATTGTACAGTACTATAGGTAAAACCATAACCTTTGGAGTGACAGATATCTGCCATTTTTGTCAGTTCAGATAAACTTAAGTCCTGAATATCAAAAGTCCAATCTGTGAGTCTAAACTGATTATCAACAGATTCTTCAATCCGAGGAAATAGACTTTTTAAGTATTGGAAAATTTCAGCTAAATTTTGTCTATGTAGATTAATATATGGTATAAAGGTTAAAAATTTAGGTGCTTCGCTATGAGTAGGATAAAATAAACCTCCATTTTCAGCGATCGCTCCTACTACTGGCAGATAATTTTTAATAGCTTGTACCCAACCAGCAGAACGACCCGTAATTACTAATACCTGAATTTTTGCTGCTGCTAATTTTTCTAAACTGAGGAAAAGATTAGAAGAAAATTTACTATTTTTAGTTAATGTACCATCCATATCAGTAGCTATAAATTGAATATTTTTCAGGCTTGTTTTTGCTACTGCTTTAGAGAGAGGAGTCAAAGGCATAATTAATATTTATGGTTGATAATTTCAAAACTTTTGAGATTATACCAGTTGGTAAGTTATATTTTGCTGCTTCTTCAGTATTTTTAACTAGCTATCAGCTATCAGCCTAAAAATTTGTGCATAGATGATGGTATCTGTTTGCGGAGCATTCCGGAACGTCCAAACTTGGGTTTAAATCCCCGACTTTTAGCTTATAGCAATTTCATAAAATATTGCTACAGTCACGGCACAGGAAATAGGGAATAGGTATGGAGGGAAAGAAAAACAGAAATATTAAAGAGGAAAAAAGGTTGAATTGTTAGAATTTATGGGATTTATATTTTTTTATTGTAGGAATAAATCATCAACTAAGATGTAACTACCTTTTTTGAATTTGGTATTATAGTTTAATTTTAGAATGAAATTACTATGTAAGCATTTCCTGCGGAATGCTGCGCAAACAGCTATTAGCTGTTATCTCTCAGCTCTCATGAGGGGATTTTAATGAAAATAGACTGTTTCAGCCAGCTAGAGAGGGTAAATATAAATTCTGACTCAATTAGTAAAGCTTTTATCTAAAACTAAAAGCAATAGCTGATGGCTGATAGCTGACGGCTGAATGCTGACATTACTATAATAATAATGTATTAAATCAAGAATTATTCTTATTATGTTTGAAACAATTACAGCTACAAACCTAACCTTATATAATATTGAAACCAAATTCAATTTACAATTTTCTGAGGATGAGCAATTTTTTCGAGAATGGCTTGATGATTTACCAATAATTAATGATTTAGAAAGACAAGGATTAGATAAACTAAAAGCTGGCTATCTCAACAATATTAAATATCAAATGTTAGAAAATACTGTCAAAATGGTGGTATTAGCACCGTTATTATATTTAGCAGATTTATATATTCCTCCCTTTCATATTGAGTCTGAAAAATCAGTAGAACTTGTACTATAAGATGAGGATAAAATTGTGAGAGGAAGTATAGATATTTTGGTCTTAAAAGAAAATTTTTGGGTAGTTGCTATTGAAGCTAAACGGTCACAATATTCTCTAGAAGTAGGATTGCCTCAATTATTATTTTATATGTTAACTAATCTGACTCCAGAAGTACCGACATTTGGATTATTGACAAATGGCAGTAATTTCCGATTTGTTAAATTAATGAAGGGAGATAATTTACCGAATAATTAATAATTAATAATTAAATAATTCGCGCCTTGAAGCCTCCCCTTGGATAGGGGAAAAAAGCGGTCGAGGGATGGCGAGGTCCCCTCGCCATATCCAATCGACCAAGACAGCGGTCGTTTGCGGAGCATTCCGTAGGATGGGATGGCGAAGTCCCCTCGCCATATCCAATCGACCAAGACAGCGGTCGTTTGCTTTTGCTTCGCAAAACTGGCGTAACGCAACGCTGTCGCGTTTCGCGTCAGCGGAACGGAGTTCTCTCTTCAAAGCGAACCGTAGGGTGGGATGGCGCAATTCGGAGCGGCTCTGATAAGAGCGGGTCTCGGAGCCATATCCAATCGACCAAGAAAAGAAATAATATCTCCTGATATTCAATTCCGTAGCGGTTAAAACCCGAGGTAATTATCAATTATCAATTATCCATTATCCATTAATGAAAGTATTCTATATCTCAAATTTTTGATATTCTTAATCCTGGAAACGATTTACATCAGGTTTTTCAAATTTTAAAGCGTTTATCTCAATTAACTGAAAATTAGGCTCGAAAATAATCATCATCAACAAATAAATGAACTATCAAAAAAGGTGAAAATGACAGAAATATTATTGCCAAATCCCTGTACTCTCAGACCTGCATCTGCCAAAGATATTTGGTCTATTCGTAAAATAGTTTTTACTGCTAAACTTGACCCAACTCAATTAATTTGGCAACAATTTTGGGTGATTGAATGTGAAGAAAAATTAGTAGCTTGTGGGCAGTTGCGTAATTTTGAATATGCAGAAGAGTTAGGTAGTTTAGTCGTTATCAAATCTTGGCAAAAACGTGGTTTAGGAACAATACTAACCAAACATCTGATTCAACAATCAACTAAACCTTTATATCTAGAATGTCTGGGGAAAAAATTAGAATCTTTTTACCGTCGTTTTGGTTTTGTACCTATTTCTTTAACCGAATTACCTCAATCTCTAAAGTTCAAATTTGGTATATCTCAATTAGCTAGAAAAATCTTCAAAGTTCCCGTCATAATTATGCAGTATCAAGGAAAAAATTCAAGAATTTAGAATTTAGAATTTAGAATTTAGAATTACCTCTTCTTATAAATAATACCAATTTGAAAAAAGAATGCTATAAAAAGTGTCTTTTGATCGGAATGGATAGCGTTAAATTATTAGGGAGGTGGCGGGTTCATCTAATAATTTGTAACGCCATTAATTTAACGTGGAACCCGCCCTTACTATTGCAACATTTTAGGTGTGTCACACCACTACTCCTAATCTCCCCACCTTCCCCACACTCCTCACACCTCCCACACTTCCCTACTCCCCACTTACTGGTGGGATTCTAACTATATTTAATTTTGCTACATTATTCAAGATATCTGGTGCTGCAGTTTTAGGAATACAAACAACATTACCAGCACGCATTTTCTCCAGGCGATCGCCTACCACAGAAATAAGCTGCCTAACTCTCCAACGCACTATCTCTCCAGACACAGGAATAATCTCGATTTCATCTCCCACTTCTACAGACTCAACCAATTGCAAAATAATATTTTCTGGTGTTGTCTCCATCACAATACCAAGATATTCGTGAGTCCCTCTACTACTTTCCAACTGCTTATATACAGAATCATTTCCAGCAAGAGTTTCCAATGAAGCAGAAGTATAGTCACGGTGAGGCACAGATTCTAATTCACCACTAATCTGATTAACTAACTCTGGAGTCAACCTCCCCTCTGCATAAGCATCGATCGCTTGTCGATAAGCTCTACAAGTCACCGCCACATAAAACGATGATTTCATTCGCCCCTCTATTTTCAGAGAACAAATTTGATGCTCAAAAAACGCTTCTACTTGATGAATACCCCACAAATCTTTAGAAGACATAAACGTTACTGGTCGATCGTCTGTTTTTGCCTCCAACTGATAGGGAAAACGACATGATTGAATACATCCACCACGATTAGAATCTCGACCTGCAGTAAAATTGGAGATTGTACAATTCCCGGAAAAAGCCATACACATAGCACCGTGAATAAACATCTCCACATCAATACCAGTTTGTCTACGAATCAACCCACCCTCTGCAACACTGACTTCTCGCCCCACAATTAAACGCTTCACAGCAAATTCTTTCCACATTTGTCCTGCATAAGAATTAAGACAAGATGCTTGAGTCGAGAGGTGAATGTCAAGATTAGAACTATTTTTCACGACTCGCAAAACCCCCAAGTCGGAAACAATAACACCATCTACACCAATAGATTCGAGAAATTGACAATATTCGGCTAATCCTTCAAAGTCATCATCGTGGAGAAAAGCGTTCAGAGTGAGGTAGACTTTAGCATAATTTTCGTGGGCAAAATTGACTCCGTATTCTAAGTCGTAGTCAGAAAAATTATCTGCTCGCGCCCGCAGACCGTATTTTTGCCCACCTACATAAACAGCATCAGCACCATAAGTAATAGCAACTTTTAGACGTTCGAGATTTTTAGCAGGAGCTAACAATTCTGGTTTCCACATAATTATTATTTATATACTGATTAACTTATTTTAGCTTGATCGCTCAATGATGGTTTGAGGAATCAGAATCAACGATATAATTGAAATATAGCAATGTGCGCTGGCTTATGTACAAATTACAAGAACTGTCCAATAGCTAAAAGTCTTGAACCTATCCCACTATTTTTAACCAGCTTATTTGTTTAAGTAAAACATGTTTGAAAAGCTTGATTTTTCGTTTTTAACTCTCAAAATATTTAGGGTTTTTAGCAAAAATCTTATTAGTGGGATAGGTTCTTATATTATCAGTTTTTTATTTCCCCAGATGAACTGTTGCCTGCGCACAGCGCTATACAGAGGTTTTGCGGAAATTTTGAGGAAAGAAATGATGGTTAAACAACTCGAAACCCAAACCCATCGAGAAATTGTTTATCCCGATAGTGACGGCCAACCAATAGCAGATAATACAGTTCAATTTCGCTGGATCATGGTTCTTTATCATAATCTAGCTTGGCTATTTGCTGAAAATCCTGATGTCTTTGTAGCTGGAGATTTGCTTTGGTATCCAGTACAAGGAGATAATAAGTTGCGTCAAGCACCAGATGTCATGGTAGCGTTTGGAGTACCTAAAGGAGATCGAGGTTCTTATCAGCAATGGAAGGAAAATAATATTGCTCCCCAAGTGGTGTTTGAGATTCTTTCTCCAGGAAATACTTTGAAGGAGATGAGCAAGAAGCGCCTATTCTATGACAATTATGGTGTGGAGGAGTATTATTTGTATGACCCAGAAAAAAATGATTTGACGGGATGGTTGCGTTCTGGGTCGTTACTAGATGTAATTGATGAGATGAACGGTTGGGTTTCCCCAAGATTGGGAATTCGCTTTGAGGTCTTGCCAGAAACTTTGCAATTGTATCGTCCAGATGGTCAATTATTTGCGGATTATCTGGAGGTTCAACAACGGTTGAAGGAAGTTCAAGAACAATTAGATAATGTCCAAGAACAATTGGATGAGGAACGTCAGGCCAAAGAAGTTGCTGAGTCAGAACTCCAACAGGAACGTCAGGCCAAAGAAGTTGCTGAGTCAGAACTCCAACAAGAACGTCAGGCCAAAGAAGTTGCTGAGGAACGTGCTAAACGTTTAGAACAGTTACTTCGAGAAGCAGGAATAGATCCACAGAAGTAACATCAAATCCGGCGGCGATCGAGAGTGTGGGAAGGGTGGGGAGTGTGGGAAGATGAGGAAATAAAGAAAGCAGGACTTACGCATAACCACCACATAAAGTAGGGGTTAACAGCCTCTACAAATGGCGCTTTCTTCCTTATGTTATAAATTATCAAAATAATTGGGTCGCGCAACTCTGCCAAGGCGAAATATTTTTGGAGAGCTGCTCAAATACCCGTTACCGAAAAGTAACATTGAAAGTCCCCGTGTTTTAACCGGGGGATGAAAACAAGCGAGTCGTTTAGACTAGACAACTTTAGCTTTGACATCCTCCCCGGCCTAAAGGCACGGGGATTCCTACTGAGCCGTAGCTCCTCGGCGGGTTGACGCTTTGCTTCGCATAGCTGCCGCTAACACAGGGTGCTGCTTCCTTGTCGGTAGTCTAACGCTTCCCTCCACGTCCGCGCACGAGTTTCCGAGTGCCCCCCGACAACTAATAACACTGTACCACATATTCAATTCACTTGCACATAAAATAAAAAGTCGCCCTACAAGGGCGAGGCTTTAAACCCAATTTTTCGGTAACTTCTGAACTTCTAACTTTTTATTTCTTCCTTTTGACTTTTGACTTTTAACTTTTGACTTCTTCCTTCTTCCTTCTTCCTTCTTCCTTCTGCTATGGTTCCACAACCACAGTCGTACCCACCTGTACTTTCTCAAATAAAGCAATCACATCTTCATTCCGCATCCGCACACAACCGTGAGACGCAGCATATCCAATAGATTCTACAGTAGGAGTACCATGAAACCCAATCGTATCTCTTCCATCTGTCCAAAAACCAATCCATCTCAATCCTAAAGCAGTATTTGGCCCTGCTGGCATTACCTCACCTGTCCAGGGGTTTTGCCATTGCGGATTTTCCACCAGTTGAATAACTTTAAATTCACCCGTTGGTGTTTCCCAACCTGGTTTACCCACTGCTACAGGATAACTAGCTATTTCCTGTTCTCCTTCATACACATATACTCGTCGTTCCCCTAAGCGAAGTACCACCTGGATTAACTTTTCTACTTCTATTCTTTCTATTCCCAAATATTTTTGAAAGTCTTTAACAGCACGTTTCAGGTTTGGCATTAAGCCACCAAATGATGGATTAACTGATTCTCCTTCTGTTAGTAAATATTTTTGGAGGTCTTGAACAGGAGGTTGTCGCTTTGGCATCAAATCATCAAATGCTAAATGAGCTTCCTTCTGTATTTGCTGATTATTATTAGTTTTCTCAGCCGTATAAACAGAAGCTATGGATAACTTTTGACCAGATAATATAATAATTGCTGTACTTAGGAAGATTGCTGTTAAATTATATGCTCCCTTGTTGATTTTCAACATAGAACTAAGCCATTTATTTATGGTAGATTCGATCATTTTTCACTCCTCAAATATTAATGATATAGATATTATCAAAAACTAATATTATTAGTAGCTGAATTTATCAATAAACTCTGCTCATATTCTTTTAAGGTTCTACGATGACAGTTGTACCAATTGCTACTTTTTCAAATAGGGCTAGTACATCTTGGTTTAGCATTCTAACACAACCATGAGAGACAGCTTGTCCTACTGTTTCTTCGTTGGGAGTTCCATGAAAACCTATATAGTTTGTGCCATCTGTCCAAAATCCAATCCATCTTTCCCCTAAAGGATTTTCCGGACCTGGTGGTATTATTTCTCCAGTAAAAGGATGTTTCCAGGATGGATTTGGAATTTTTTGAATGACTTTATATTTACCAGTGGGAGTTTCCCATCCTTCTCTACCAATAGCAATGGGATAGCTGGTTTTTAATCGGTCGTCTTGATATATATAGACACGGCGATCGCTTAATTTTATGACTAAATAAACTTTTTCATTTTGCTGAATATAAAGTTCTTTTAGTATTTTTTTTGTAATCGGTGATTTTGATTTTATTGGAGACTGAATTTCTATTAAGTCTGTAGCATTAGTAGAAGCTTTTTGATTTTGAACAGGAGTTGAGGCATGAGCTTTCCGTTGTAAATAGTTCCAGCTAATGACTATACTTATGCTTAAGAGTATTAACAGATGAAAATCACTAAAAATATTGTGGTTTTGACTACTATTTCTCCATCTAGATAAAGATTTTTTTCTGACTTTTTCATTCATTTAGTCAATCCTTAACTACTGAAAATATGCTGGTTTTTGATTATACAGTAGTTTTTATGATTCGTAGACCACAGTAGAGACGTTTTATGGAATCTCCCTACAATGGTTTTGGTGCGCGACTATGTGGTTCATCCATTTAAAAATCGCTCTACTTATCATGTCCGGTTGAATACTTTTGAAGAAGGAGACAGGAGACAGGAGACAGGAGACAGGAGGAAAATTACATGGGGATAGTCAACGACCTGCCGCTCCGCGTCTACGCTCCCCCAAGTAATTTTGAACACCCCCGTTGACGGTGGGGTATTAAACCCACAAAGAAAATGATAAATAAACGACGGAGTCTCAGGAGGACTGATTCAGGAGTCAGGAGGGAAGAAGAAAGAGGAGGAAAAGGAGAAAGTTTTTTTGTTCTATCGCTCATTATCCGGACATGATATAACTGCAAATCCACTACAGCGTTATAGCATATATAGCAGAAGGAAGAAGGCGTTTAGTTGTCTACAACAGAAGGAAGGAGGAAAAATCTGGCGTTGTCTGAGTTTTCAGCTTTTGATATGTCAAATACATTGGAGTCAGGAGGACTGGGTCAGGAGTCAGGAGGGAAGAAGAAAAAGTAGGAAAAGGAGAAAGTTTTTTTGTTCTATCGCTAATTATCCGGACATGATATCACTGAAAATTCAGTACAGTGCTATAGCATATATAGCAGAAGGAAGGAGGCGTTTAGTTATCTACAACAGAAGGAAGGAGGAAAATCTGGCGTTGTCTGAGTTTTCAGCTTTTGATATGTCAAATAATACATTAATAGGCTGGAAAAAACCTAAAAAAATAACGGGAGGAAGTACGCAGCGCCTGTTTTAACGGCTGGTTGAATAACGACACGCGGATTTTAACCCGTAGTAAAAATCTGCTATACATGCTATGCTAGATATAGCAAGTAAGAACAAGGTTTGTCGCCATGACCTTTAGCTAGTGCGGTGAAATTCCGGTGGACAGGAGACGGGGAATTAATTTCCTACGACGGCTGAATGCGAGCGCATTCCGCAGGAAAAGCAAGCAGGCAGCTAAAGCAGCGATTTATTGCTCCAACATCTTGAGTAAAACCACTCGTGAAAGCTAAAAAAAGTAAGCTCACAGCTAGATTTTGGTCTATGCCGAGGAGTTTAGAAGTCTGCCCTTCAGGCTGTAAGCAAATGTGGATTGATCCCATTTGCGGTGGGTAAACCACGGAATCCAGGGTGTTTCAACCCCTGGAGATGTCAACTATCTTCTCCCTTTAATGGTAAATCTCTTGCCTCATCAAAAAGCTGGTTGTTTGGTTCCGATGATTTATTACTATTGCGCAATAGTAATGTAAACAAATAAAGCAACTTTTAGGGAAGTTGCCATAAATAAATCAAAATTCAATTAACAATTTTCTGCTAATAGTTATAGTTGAGGGAAATGTTACAGAGATCCTATATTTGCCAAACCAAGAATTACACCTGCACCTAAAATGTGACCAAAGCTAGTAGTTGCTAAAACTCCAGCTACACCAAAACCACCGAAAAAGTTAGATCCAGGCATTGCCGGTCCAACGCTAGGATATTTAACTGTAAACTTAGCGAAGGCGATCGCTACAATATTACAAATAATCATAATTAAAGCAATTTTGGGACTCCAACTAAAAGTATTAGGGCCAACTGCTAGTAAAGTTGAGTAAAGCATTTTTTCTTTTCCTTAATTATATGTAGTCAATCAAAAACCTAAGTGGCATCTTTATACCAGAAAATAATTGTATTTTCTCTTCTAGAGTAACTTAGTAATAATTCTTTACAAATCCAGCTTTAGATTTAAGAGGACTCTTACAGAAATTGGGAGTAGGAAACAGTGGAAGGTATCAATAGAGTTTTTGTGATGAAAAAAAATGACTATAGGCGTTTCAAAATTTATGGGGTAAATCATAAGCTAGTGCCGCTACGCGGAAGTCAGAAGTCAGAAGTCAGAAGTCAGAAGTATTGATTGGTAAGGCTTTTAGGATTTTGTAACTGGTCAGTTATTTCCGCCATTCTGCACTAGGTGATTTTATTTTATCTGGTTAATTATTGATGAAAAATATTTAAAAGTTAATAAATAGGTGATTTTTTTTTAACTTCCCGCCAGGGAAGTCCCGCGCTCTCCCGTTGGCGGAGGATGGTGGCGGTAGCTATTAGGGGAGCGGAGGGATGGTCAAGCCAGGGCCAATAGTCGGATGCCTCCACAAATAAAACCTTCCTATACCCTTGACAAGCTAGGAGGTATGCATGTTATCGTCAAGGTCAACATAGGGGGAGGACATCACCTCTGTAAAAACAGCGGTCATTTTTTTCATAATGTAAGAATCCCGCGTTGTTGCGCTATGCGCAACGTTGGGAGTATGTCAATAAAAATATAATTACTATTAAGAGCTGATTTGTAAACTGAGCTGAAATCCCTTTCTAGCATGGGTTTTTCAAAAGTTATGCCCTTGGGACTTAGATAGTGTCAAACCCTTACAATGTAAAGTATTTATCCTCTTAATGTTTACTTTATAAATCAGCTCTAAGAGCGATTGGATAAAATTTTAAATATCAAATTACATTAAATAAATATAATTCTGAAGTTAGAAGTAGGGAGTTAGTAGGAGCAAGGTTTTAACCATCAAGTTCAATACATGAGGTTGATTTTTTTGAGAAATTAGTTATTACACTTTATTGATTTTTTTCTTGAGTAAAGTCCAGCAAAACCAACTCCTAACAAACCAATAACTACAGAAGGTTCAGGAATATCTTGGGCATCTTTAATAGAAGTATCAGGTTCTGGGGTAGGTTGTGATTTTGGTTGAAAGTCTGGGGTAAGTTGTGATTTTGGTTGAAAGTCTGGGGTAGGTTGTGATTTTGGTTGAAAGTCTGGGGTAGGTTGTGATTTTGGTTGAAAGTCTGGAGTAGGTTGTGATTTTGGTTGAAAGTCTGGGGTAAGTTGTGATTTTGGTTGAAAGTCTGGGGTAAGTTGTGATTTTGGTTGAAAGTCTGGAGTAAGTTGTGATTTTGGTTGAAAGTCTGGAGTAGGTGGTGATTTTGGTTCAGGTTCTTTAAAACTATCTGAAAAACTATTTGCCTGGATAAATACAGCAGAATCGAGAAAAGCATCTCCAGCATCAGCGATCGCTAATCTAATATGATGAGTTCCAGCATTAAGTCCTAGTGCCTGGGCAGTAAATACATTAGTAAAACCATCATATTCTAGGTCGAAAAATGGTCCACCCTCACTAGGGTCATTATTGTTGAAAAATTCAGGGTTACTAGCATCAGTTCCTAGTGGCTTACCCCCATTAACTGTATTAATAGCAACTGGAGTAGATGTACCAGGAATTAGAGCAATATTGGTTCCATTGAGAAAGAAACCGAAAACATCATTGAATTCAGAGTTTGTCCATTCTACATATTCTTCAGAGGCAAATACATAATTGAAGAAAACATCGCCTCCTTCAGTTTGAAAGTCAAATTCCAGAATAGTTGCATCCTCAGTAGCAAACCCAGGAATCAACTCATCCAAATCAGGATCTCCAGGAAATTCATTGTCGGTAGTTTTCTTATCTGAATCATTAGGACCTTTAGCATCGGTAGCTGTACCTGTAGTCAGAATAATACCACTATCCATGCCAATACCAGATGATAATCCATTGGTGAAAATTCCAGAAGCACCAGAAGCACCTGTATAGTTGATAGAATCTGGTGCAATGGTAATCCCACTGCCGAGGATTTCATTGAGCAAATCATTGCCATTACTGGTGGGAGTTATAGAAATTGCCTGAGTTGCTGTGGTACCACTAAGAGTAACGAAAGCTGTTCCGGCGAGAGTGGTGGCAAATTTTTTGATAAGTTTGGAAATAGTCATAGGTTGATGTCTCCTGAATAATAAAATGTTTAAGTTTGTGGAAATAGTTAATATTTGAGCGCTTTGTTGAGTTTTTTTTGGCCTTATCCTCAAGGCATTACGATAGTCTGTGCTTTTCAGGCTTATATTGCTGTCTTGAGAAGATGCCAAATTTGCCGCCGACTTAGTTAATAAAACATATCAGTAGCAATGATAAATATAGTTAGATTTTTGATGACAGCTGTAAAGTTTCTGTATGATTAATAGCTATTTTTAGAGTGATCGGGCATTGCTGTAACTGCAAAGACCGCGAACTCAATTTTAGTACTTTGAAAATAGTCTTACAGAAGAATTTGGGAGTGGTGGGGAAGGAATGTGTTGTGCTGTATCTTGATAATTACAAAAACCTAATCCTCTAACCATCCCTGGGAGTAGAGTTATAGAATTCAGTAAGTATAAGATATCAGCTTAATCATTAATATTTTGGTCTTCTTATTCTTCTTAGCATATATACGGATAAACTCAATTACTTTTGACTAAATTTTCAGTAGCTTTACAGAATCTTCATAATAAGCTGCTAATCTAATGAAAATAATCGTAGGATGCACCGGGAAAAATATTTAAGCAATCGTCATCAATATTTTGATTGCTTTATTCTTCTTAGCATATATACGGATCAACTCTATTACTTTTGACTAAATTTTGAGTTGCTTTACAGAATCTTCATAATAAGTGCTAATTTAATGAAAATCATCGTAGAATACACCGGGAAAAATATTTAAGCAATCATCATCAATATTTCGATTGCTTTATTCTTCTTAGCATATATACGGATAAACTCAATTACTTTTGACCAAATTTTGAGTTGCTTTACAGAATCTTCATAATAAATTAGTTAGTTCGATCAAAATATTTTTGTACTTATGCGGATGTATAAAATAAACTTTATTGTTGATATTCTGTTGTTTCAGCTTGAAGAGAGTCTAAAATGTTTGAGCAATTATTATTTGTGAACATTTTGAATGGCTTTACAAAATCTTCATAATAAAAAGCTATTTATATAGCAGTACTTTGTTTGGTTAGGACTATAAATTTGAGTGAAAAGGGATCAGGGAGTCGCGGTGCGACCCCGCGACGACGACAGCTCGCTTGCGGAACGCGCACTCCTGTGAGGGAATGCTGACTCCTTTTCGGGAACGCGCACCAAGCAGGTTGAAAAATACTCCCTACCCTCCCTGTCTACCCATCTACCCATCTCTTTTTAAATAGATATCAAATGGGTTCTATAGCAGGGAAAACCTGATCTGGGAACAGATGGAAAAACATTTCCCTGTCTAAAGATCATTATCCGCATCAGTCCTCACCGCTCTGGCTATTTCTATATGATATTTCCTCGCTTCAGACCAGGCACAGCCTGAAATTTTTAGCAATTAAGCGACTATTAGTTATCTGAATTTGTCTAAACTTGAACTAGCAATACTTTTGAAATAGCAATACTTTGAAAGAGGTATAAATAACAATTGACATAAAAATAATGCCTAATGTTTTATAGGCATTTTCTCCTTGTTCTGTTCTGGCCTTGTCCAAAAAGCCGATAAAATTATAGATTATCGTTTATTATACTAATATTTAATTAAGAAATATTAATATAAATTCTATGTTTTCTAAACAGACTATACAAAAATCAAAAATTGTGGTATGCGGTGCAGGTGTTGGTGGCCTAACAACAGGAGCATTACTGGCCCATAGAGGCTATCAAGTCCACATATTCGACCAAGCGATCGTTCCTGGTGGTTGCGCTTCTACTTTTAAACGACGCGGTTTCACTTTCGATGTTGGTGCTACTCAAGTAGCAGGTTTAGAAACTGGTGGTATTCATCACCGGATTTTCTCTGAGTTGGAGATTGACATTCCGAAGGCTACCAACTGCGATCCTGCCTGTGCCGTATTTTTACCAGGAGAAACTCAACCTATTAATGTTTGGCGCGACCCCAAAAAATGGCAACAAGAGAGACTTAGTCAGTTTCCCGGTTGCGAACCTTTTTGGCAACTAATGACAAAATTATTTGAGGTAAGTTGGAAGTTTCAAGGGCGAGACCCAGTGTTACCACCCCGTAATATTTGGGATATGTGGCAGTTAGCAAAAGCAGTACGTCTGGATACTTTGATTACAGTTCCATTTACTTTGATGACGGTGGCAGATGCGTTACGCTTGTATGGTTTGAATGATAATCTACGGTTGAAAACATTTCTGGATTTACAACTGAAACTTTACTCTCAAGTAGGTACAGAAGAAACAGCTCTACTTTATGCTGCTACCGCTTTAGCTGTTTCCCAAGCTCCTCAAGGTTTGTATCATCTTCAGGGAAGTATGCAGGTATTAAGCGATCGCCTGGTTGCAGCCTTAGAAAGAGACGGAGGACAACTCTTGATGGGTCATACTGTAGAACAGATATGTATAGATAAGGGTAAAGCTACTGGTGTCAGAGTCAAAAATCAAAAAACTGGAGAAACTTGGGTAGAAACTGCCGACCATATTGTGGCTAATGTCACCGTGCAAAACTTAGTAAAGTTAGTGGAAGATGAAAATCAGACCTCACACCCAATACCTGGTTACAAACACCGAGTGAATAAACTCCCTTCACCATCGGGTGCATTTGTGATTTATTTGGGAGTAGATGAAAGTGCTATTCCAGCAAACTGTCCGCCTCATTTGCAGTTTTTCTACAATTATGACGGCCCCATTGGAGAAAATAATTCTTTATTTGTATCAGTGAGTCATCCGGGAGACGGTCGCGCTCCCACAGGCAAGGCAACAATTACAGCTTCCAGTTTTACCAATACTCAAATTTGGAGACATTGCAAAGATTATCAGGGGTTGAAGCAGCAATATACAGAGGAGGCGATCGCTCGTTTGAGTGAATATTTTTATTTAAAACCAGAAACAATAGTTCATCAAGAAGCGGCTACACCTCGTACTTTTTTTAAGTTTACGGCACGGGAGGAAGGTGTTGTGGGTGGTGTCGGTCAGCGTCTTTCAACTTTCGGACCTTTTGGATTTGCCAATCGTACTCCCATTCAGGATTTATGGTTGGTAGGAGATTCAACTCATCCAGGAGAGGGTACGGCAGGAGTGTCTTATTCAGCGTTGACTGTGGTGCGACAGATTGAAACTGAGGGTAATATTATGTCTGGTTGAATACTTATACAAGGAAGGCAGAGGGCAGAACTCAGAAGGGAAAGAAAAGTTCAAACAGTACCGAAGAAATACTGAAATTATCTTTACTTTTGTTCCTTCTTTTTTTCTTCCCTCCTGATATTATGTCCGGTAGCATCGGTATTGTATAGAGAAGGTCATTTCAGTTATCAGTTATCAGTTATATCATGTCCGGTAGCATCGGTCTTGTATAGTAAATAGGCAACAGGCAACAGGCAACAGGCAACAGGCAAGAAAAAACTTAAATTTCCTGTAGATATCCACGCTAACTTTTACACAAACGATACCAACGGACATGATATTAGTTCTGAGTTCTGAGTTCTGACTCCTCGCTAAGTTATTTACTATTGAAAAAAGTGTCTTTAATTGAATAAATAACAGTTCAAAATCTCGACCACTTAGGAATAGTAGCATGACTAATTGACGAGATAGGAATTGTGGAAATAATTAACCAAAATTTAGGAGTAGACAATCGAAAAAAAGAAAGCATTAAAGCTAGTAAAACAGTTGAAAAAACTGGATTTTATACAGTTCCTCAGGCTCAAAATTACTTGAAATTCATCAACAAAAAACTGAAATTATGGGCTGAAATTCTGATCGCGATTCATGTATCTTTTTGTGCTACATTATGAAGTGCGGAATGTGAGTTTCAAGATAATTGAGAAGAACATTTTTATTATATCAAATCCGGTTAAACAGTTATAGAATGGTTAAGTCAGGAGGAGTCAATCCACCCCTAATATCAAATCCGGTAGCATCGGTATAAAATCTTTTGAAGTAGGAGTCAGAACTCAGAACTCAGAACTCAGGAGGGAAAAAATTTATCAGGACTTACGCATGCTTCACCTTGAAAACACCATATGTAGGGGCGCCATTCGGAGCTTTGCGTTAGTAAATGGCATTTGCACCTTACCGATTGTATGACGAGCAACAGAATTATATTACTCCGAAGCTAACGGATTTGATATAATATCATGTCCGGTAGCATCGGTATTGTATAGCAAAGGTAGGCAACAGCTCCGGAAGGCAACAGGGAACCCACCCCTCGCCCCTCCCCCTCCCCCTCCCAGGAGGGGAATAATTGATAATTTATGGATAAGAATTGATTTTATTTTTGATTTTTACTAGATGTCTAATAGCTTGCTTTAATTTTTTTGTCAAATAATCAATATTTTATAGATTTTTTCTTATCCTATATTCCTATATACACAGGACTTACCCAGAGACTCTACATATAGCGAGGGCGCCATTCGGAGCTTGGCGGAACGCCAATACCATTCGCCCCTACAAATGGTGCTTTAAAAGTCAATTTGCGTAAGTCCTGATACAGCATCTTTCATATCCGTGGGGTGCATCTGTTGCGGGCAAGATGCACGCACTACAAAAATCATTAATATGGCGTTGCTGATTATGGGTATGATTTTGCCCCCCTAGCAGGCCAAAATTGGGGGGAATAAAACTCTAAAAGTCCCCCAAAATTGGGGGATGTGCGGGGGCTTTACCAGAACCAAACAATCGCACATTCATACTTCAATTCAGCAACGCCATTAATATTTATACCTCATATATCTGCAATCTGCTATATATATTTTATAATATCTGATTTGTAAACTTAGATAAAACCCTTATTTCATCTAACTCTCAGGGATTTAGGCATTATTGGACTATAACTCCCAAGACCCTGGTATTGCCAGAGATTCAGCCTCTTAATAGACATCTCCAAAAATACTCAAACGCCTATCCTAACTACCTTTTTCCAGAGCTATCGCCATAGAGAAAAGTAGCCAATTTCTACCGTGTCATCAGTTCTTAGAGTTATTTGTTGTTACTAATCAACTTTTTGATTACACTTTTTTCCTCATTTTTTTTGTGTTCAATCCGAATTTATACTAATATTAATTCTCCAATTCTTAACCTAACTAAACCACATATTGTTAGAATTACTTTTTCGTAATTTTTCTCTTTTAATCTCAATCTTTCTCGCGCCACACGCGCATATTTTTATCAACCTTATTACCTGTTCTACAAATATTCTTTTTTGGGCTTTCCGTTTATTCTCTTCTTTAGTTTCTGGTGACATTTTTGGGTTTTTAGTTTTTTTTGTGTAGAAACTCTTGCTCCACCTTGATCTCTTTTATCTCCTTTGAATTTTTGTTCATCATCAAAATTTTTTTGTTGTTTCTTCAGTAAATTAATCTCACTTTCTGGCCTTCTTTCTCCCACTATTACCGAAAAATTCTGGGTATGCGCCTCCCCTTTTAAGGGGATAAAAAAAGAGAATATTTCAGATTTCAAGCCTCCTTATTGCAGAGGTACTGATAACTGATAACTGATAACTGAAATGACATCTACTATTTCTTGTCCTGTCTTGAGTGCTTCTTACATTCGCCGTGGGACGGCGAATTAAGCACTCGCTTTTTCTGTGGTAATTATTTGATTTTTCAAAGTATGTTTTTTGTTTCCCTGAGTAATATTTTTTTTGTTTGTGGTCCTCACCAGGTCTTTCTCTACAATGTTGCTGTACTATCTACAATCAATTCTAGTTCTGTTAATATTTCTTTAATCCATAAATATTCTGATTGTTTTTTCCTAAGCTTGTTCTCATAAACTTGCTGGTAATAATTCCCGAAAAATATCTATCCAATAATGAAATATATTATTTGCTGTTGATTCACTTACTCCAAAAATTATCCCTAGTAATTTCAAGGTAGGCATATGATGCAAATAATACAAGGTCAAAATTATTTCTTCCCTATGATTTAAAGATTTTTTCCTTCCTCCTCCTTGTTTGATTAATCTTTTTTCCTAGGCTAGCCATCGCTTGTCTTTTCTTTTATTCAATTTTTTGAGCATTTTCTATTAATTTTATTAGTTGTTTGTCTGTAATGCCAATAATTCTCTTTGTTTATGAGTGGATGGTTATAAATATATTCTAATACTTGGTTCATTGGCCACAGCGTATATATAATTGGCTACTACAATTTTACATTAAATTTTATTTTGGAGATGTCTAATATTTACTTTATAAATCAGCTCTAAATCTCCGAAAAATGGTAATAGTTAATAACTTTAAATAAATAACTTGTTTTTCCGAAAAGCTAATAAATTATTGCTTATTCCATCTGAAAATGATAACTGGTATGACTGCCATTTGGATATAAAAAAGTACAGACCACAGCAACTTCTGGATTATAATTATTAATCAATTTTCCTAAACCAGCTTGTTGCCAATCACTAATCATTGTTCCTATTTGACTCATCGGTTTAAACTTAACTTGCCAGTCTGCTAAAACGGTACTATTTTCTTCTAACTGTCTAAAAATTATTACCGTGCCTTTTTCGGAAAGTAGTTGATATCCTTGATGGGCGATCGCTCCTATTTTTTCAGCATTTGCTTCTATTACTGCTAGTTGTTGTTCTTTTGACTCTAGGGCATTTTCCATTCTATTTATTCTCTTTTGATGATTTAATTTTCATAATTTATCATATAGCACTCCTCAATACAATTATATTTTTCATCAGCGTTATCTTCTAAAATATCCGCTTAATATAATCCTACAGGCCAAAACTTTGATGTAGATTTTTCTAATTCCATAAATGTTTTAGTATAATTTGGTTTGCGATTAACCATCTTATTTTATTTTTCCTAAATTAAATATTTTACAACAAATCAATAATTAATTACTTAAGTGATTTAAGGAAAAGTAAAAAGCGATATTTTTATCTATAAAAACTTGCATATTTTACCATTTTACAGTAGATTAATTTTAATTAAAATTAATCAGAGATTATCATTCATTAATTGATAATGGATAATTACCTCTGGTTAAAACCGTTCTTGATTGAATGTAAGGAAGTATTATTTATTTATTTTTCCCGTGAAAGGGGAGGCTTCAAGGCGCGAATTATTTAATTATTAATTATTAATTATTCGGTAATATCATGTTTGGATAATTAGTTATTATTCCTTTTTACCTTGAACATTCCATAAATATTATCAATATTCAATCAGACATAATATACAGCAAATTCGGTGGTATATGAAGTGCAAATATTAATGATAAAGTCTTTGTAGTGTAGGCATCTTATCCACTACAGATTTACCTCACTGATATGAAACATGACATTATAGCGGTTTTCACAAAGGTAGACTACAAAGCTTCTGCCTTCTGCCCTCAGCATAGCTGCCTTTAAGCCAAAATCTCTGTATTCTATGTTAATGAAAACTGCTATAAGTACCACTAAATTAAGAAAACTAAAATCCTGAATTTAATTAAAGAGGTTTGATGTGAATAATTTATTACAACAACTATTGCAAAGACCAGAAATTATAACTCCAATTGCTATTATTTTAGGAGCGATATCTAATGCTTTGAGTCGGTATTATCTAAGTAGATTTATTTCATATTTTCTCGCTTATACATTCCCTTATGGTAATCTTTTTGTTGATTTAACTAGGAGTTTTGGCATGGATTTTTTTTCACTCTATCTTGATGAGAAACCATTTTTATTCCACCATATTTTAGATTGATTATAGCTGTAGAATTCCTTGGCTATTACACTACTTTCTCTACTTATGAGTTATATCATGTCCGAAGGCAATCGTTTGTGTAAAAGTTAGCGTGGATATTTGCAGGAAATTTAAGTTTTTTTCTTGCCTGTTGCCTGTTGCCTGTTGCCTGTTGCCTATTTACTATACAAGACCGATGCTACCGGACATGATATTATACCAATTTGAAAAAAGAATGTTACGAAACTGATAGTGCGGCAAAAGGCTGTTTATAAGAAAAAAAATATATAATTATATATTTGAAATCCCTGAAAATACTAATGTCACTTAGACTGATTTGATAAATGTTTATTACAAATTAGCACTTACAAATCTATCTCATCAAGGCTTGGTATTTTCAGAGATTATTCAAATTAGTATTACAGTATTAACTTTCAAATTAAACAGCTTTTTCCTTGACTACAAAGCAAATATTTAGAGTAAATATATGAACACAAAATGACAGCAAAGAAATAATTATTTTGAGATGAAAAATATAACAAATATAGCATTGTTAATAAATCCAATAAATTTATAGACTTTATTTCCTCCTTCTTCCTTATTTCTTCTTTCCTCTTCCTTCTTATGTTAGAAAGCATTATTTGGATATTACTAATAGGTTTTTTTGTCGGACAAATAGCCTTTAGATTAAAAGCACCGCCACTGGTGGGAATGGTGTTAGTCGGAATATTATTAGGCCCTCAAATTAGCAATACCATTGACTCTAGTATTTTGCAAGCTGCCGACTCCCTACGCACGATCGCCGTTATGGTCATTTTAATGAAAGCAGGGTTAGGGTTAGACCGAGAAAAATTAGCACAACAGGGAAGTGTTGCGATACGGTTAGGTTTTCTCCCCGCAACCTGTGAAACTTTTGTTATCGCCCTCGCAGCAATGTGGTTACTTAATTTTGACTTTGCCACCGGGTTGTTATTGGGTTGTATCATCGGTGCTGAGTCTCCCGCAGTTATTGTTCCCGGAATGTTGCGCCTCAAAAGTTTGGGTTGGGGTGTAACTAAAGGTATTCCTGATGCAATTTTGACAGGTAGTGCTTTGTCAGATGTTTTGCTATTGTTAATTTTTAGCCTTTTGCTGGCATTTTTATCTCAGGGAACAACTACTGGCATAAATTTACCTGGTGGCATCACTCTCAGCGCATTACAACTATTACCATTTCAAGTCATTTTACAAATTATTCTCGGAGCGATCGCCGGGTTGTTGACAGCACGAATATTAGTATTGCTGTTAGTCAAACAAAATTGGACTCAAAATGCTACCCAGGATACTTTAGTCGCAGCCAGTTTTGCTCTCTTGTTAGTCGTCTTAGCGGAAAAATTTCCCATATTTTCTGGTTATTTGGCAGTCATGGCAACAGGATTTTTTGTCATCGAATTTGATGCACCCCTGGCGCGACGGTTGCGAAATAGTTTTGATACTTTGTGGGTGGTGGCGCAAATAATTTTGTTTGTGTTACTCGGTGCTAGTATTCCTTTGCAAGTGTTGGAAAATGTCTTATGGGTGGGGTTGTTAATTTTAGCAGTCGGTACTTTAGTCGGGCGGATGTTTGGTTGGTACCTCTCAACTTTGGGCAGTAACTGGAATTGGCAAGAACGTCTATTTTTGCTGCCTGGAAATTCCGCTAAAGCAACCGTGCAAGCAGCTATTGGTGCTATTCCTCTAGCAGCAGGTATTCAGGGAGGAGAAACAATATTAGCGATCGCTGCCTTATCTATCTTAGTCACAGCACCTTTGGGAGCTTGGGCAATACCTACCTTTGCTCCAAAACTATTACGCAAGGGAGAAGTCGATCCAACAAAAGTAGCGATCGCTCGTCGTATTGTTTTGTTAGCTGCCGTTGATACTTCTCCTCTTGCTGCGGATGTGTTGTTAAAAGTTGCGGAGTTGGCGAGACGTTGTGATGGGGAAGTTGTGGTATTGCACGTTATTCAGTCTGAGGATGCCGAAAGTATTGAGCAACTACGACAGAAAACAAGGCAACTTTTGGCAGATATTCGGTATCGGTTTGTGACTGTTGCGGGAGTGGTATCGGAGGAAATAGTTTCTGTTGCACAAGAGTATGGAGCAGCAGAAATAGTTATGGGGAAAAAAGGGCATCGTTTATGGGAGAATGTGTTAGTTGGTTCCGTTTCTCAAGCTGTTTTGGAAAAGAGTTTAATTCCTGTGGTGGTAGTTGAAAAAATAAAAATGTAGTTGTACATAAAGAAACAACTCTTTTTTCAAGACACGGTTAAAAAACTTGTTTTTTCTGTGAAAATTAGATGATAAATTGAACCAAAAATTAGCTATTAATGAAACTATATTTAGATACTAGCGCATTGAATAGAATATTTGATGACCAATCTCAGGCAAGAATATATTTAGAATCAATTTGACATCCTCCCCGGCCTAAAGGCGCGGGGATTCCTACCGAGCCGAAGCCCCTCGGTGGGTTGACGCTTCACAGGCTGCTGCTGCCAGATGCGGTAGTCTTACGCTTGCCTCCACGTCCGTTTAAT
>NZ_JAAHGO010000055.1 GCF_010672455.1 Okeania sp. SIO2C9
TTTAACTTTCAAACTATTGAGTTTTCTAGGTTCTGGCGTTGGTAGGAGGTGTTTGCCTCTCTCCCTGCGCATTTACTAATCTAGCAACTCTACCTTTGAGTGTCAACCCCTTTGAGCAAACTTTTTTTCTTAAGCGCTACAGCTAAGTATTCGTATTTCATATATGACAATGCTTTCAAGGGTTTATTTTTTTTTTGAAAGACATCAAAATAAAATATTAGATTCAAAAATATGCGAAATAATGTCCATGTTGAATTTGATTTTTGGACTATTTCTTTTTGCTTAAAGTTTTGGACTATTTCTTTTTGCTGATAAGGAAATTAAAGGAAAAAGGACTAATACTACGATACTAACTACATATATATACATCATAAGTTATCTCAAATCTAAGGCCACAGAAGAAATTGAAGAAGGCACTTATGCAGGTGGCACTTATGCTGGGCATCGCTGAATACTGGGATGATTTCGGCACTCCACGGGGACACACCGGACACACAGGACACGGGGATTATGGTTTCTGCTATCTGACAAAATCATCCCGCAATTATGCAATGCCTTATGCTGAAGGAACTTCTCAGAAGGAACTTCAGACCCCTCCTGAAAAGGAGCCACTGAACGGAGTTGCTGTGGGGGATTTAAACCCTTGCTCCCTCTCTGTGATCGCCAGAAGTACCAGGCAGATTGCCTTCTGCCCTCTGTCTTCGTAATTTCTGCCTTTTTGTTCACTATACCTAGCTAATTCTGACAAGCTACATATAATAAAATCTACAAATAACAGGTTCACTATTTACGACGATATAAATTCTCATAAAGGATGAGGATATTGTTATTAATGCCATAGTCTTGGTGTAAAGAATTACTAAAATGAACTAAATAGAGAGTAGTAATGGCCTATAAATGTTATCGTAGGGGTAAAGACAGAAAGCGAAAACTTCTCTAAAGTTCATCAAACTTACTCATGACTATAGCTATCAAACTAAAATGAGGAAGTTTGCTCAGTTGTCTATCCATTGAGTCGTTATCAGCTACAATAAAGGTATGAAGCTAGTTGAACGTCATGTTATTACCAAATCACATGATTTGTGGCCAAAAATTGACCACAAGGCTTTTTTGTCAAAAAATCTGTTCAATTTAGCAAATTACTATTATCGCTAATATTTTTTTGAAAACAAAAAGAAACTAAGCTTTAATCAACTGTATCACAAGGTATCTAAAAGTGACGATTATCAAGCTTTACCTACTAAGGTAAGCAAGCAAATAATCAGAAGATTAGACTCAGCTTGGAGTAGTTATTTTGCAGCCTTAAAAGCGTGGCAAAAACAGCCAAATAAATTTTTAGGTAAACCAAAAATCCCCAAATATAAACATAAAACATGCATGCCGAAATATTCTGCCCTATCCAGATGAATCAATTTACAAAAAAACCTTAAAAAAAGGAATTTGTCACCTGTCAATGAGTGAAATAAAAATACCCACTTCACAGACAGAAATAATAGAAGCCAGAATTATCCCCAAAAGTAGCTGTTACATAATAGAAATAGTCTATGAAAAATCGGAGGAAACAACAGATGATCGACAAGTAGCAGGAGTAGATTTAGGGGTAAATAACTTAATAGCTGTAACTACAAATCAAACAGGAACTGCACCTCTATTGATTAAAGGCAGACCATTAAAAGCAATTAACACCTTTTATAATAAACAGCGCTCTTGTTTACAATCTCAATTAAATAGTCACAATAAAAGTAATTCTCATCGGTAAAAAAAAAATAACTCACAAACGAAATTGCCTAAGAGTAGAAAACTATCTTCATACAGCAAGTAAAAGAGTAATAGACTGGTGTGTAAACAATGAAATAGGAATCTTAATCATTGGGCATGATCGGGATTGGAAACAAGAGATAAAATTAGGGAAAAAGAACAATAAACAATTTGTGAATATCCCTCATTATAAGTTAATAGAGATGTTAAGATATAAAGCCCAACTAAGAGGAATAAAAGTAATAATTACAGAAGAATCCTATACATCTCAATCAAGCTGTTTAGATGGGGATGATTTACAAAAATATGGAGATAAAAAACCGAAATTGAGTGGAAGAAGAGTAACAAGAGGGTTATATAAAACCAGAGAAAATAAATTATTAAATGCAGATGTAAATGGGTCATTTAATATAATTAAAAAAGTAATTCCTGATGTCTTAGACCAAGGAATAAAGGGTTTGCCGTTTAACCCTATGGTGGTAGATCCACTAAGAACAACTAAGCTTTCAGGCTTTTGATTAAGTTTGAGTAAGTTTAGTTGAGCGGTAGAGGCAATTTATTAAGTATAAGGATTGTTGTGAAATGAAAAATTATGCTTGTATTGCCATTGGTATAAATCAATATGAGTTTATTCAACCTCTCAGTTATGCTAAACAGGATGCAGAAACACTGCATAGCTTTTTGCTAAACGAAACAAATTTTTCACCAGAACAATGCCTATTATTAACAGATAGTAATTTATTACCAATTTGGGAACAACCAACTTATCCTAGTAAAGAAAATATACTAAACCTGATAGAATACTTTTGTCAAAAACAATTGCAAAAGGAAAATTTTCTCTGGTATTTCTTTAGTGGTTATGGTGTTGTTCATAAAAATCAAGACTATATAATGCCAATTGATGGTAATCCTAAAGACCCTGAAACTACAGGAATATCCATAACAAAACTACTAGAAACTTTGAAAATATCTCCTACGGGAGATATTTTGGTTATGTTGGATATTAACCACAATAGTTTTATGGGAATGAACAACAAAATTGGTGTTAAAACAGTAGAAGTAGCGAGAGAGTTAGAAATACCTCTGTTAATGTCATGTAGTCCACACCAAGTTTCCTATGAAACGTCTGCACTACGTCTAGGATTTTTTACAGCGGCTATTATAGAAGGGTTACGTGATGGGAAATGTACAACACTCAAAGAGTTAGATGATTTTTTAAGTAATCGCTTACCGGAATTATCTGCTCAATATCTACAACCAAAGCAAAATCATCTAATAATGATAAATTCTGCTGAAAAAATGAATCAGGTGATTTTACCTCAAAAAAATTACGATGATTCTAACTCTACCGAAGAAAAAGAAAGTGTAATTGTTGATTCATTAATTGCTTCTACAACAAAAAAACAAGTTTTAAAATCAGTAAAAACTCCTTTAACAAACATTACTAAAATAAATATGGTGAATGGTAATAAGAGTCATAATCATCAAATTGAATCTCAAATAAATAGTAAAAATAATATATATATAAAAGCAGAAATGTCTGAAAATATTTCTCAAAATATTAATTCTGATAGATATTTTTTACAAAAGTTGATTGCAGGAAGTAGTCTAACTTTTCTAGTACTTCTATTAGGCGTATTTTTAACAAATAAATCTATATTTACAGGTACACAGGCAGTAGGTTTAAGAACTATATCTACTATAAAAATGGAGGAAGATGAGTCATCAGAAGTAAGTTTATCAACATTACCTGTGGTCTCTTCTTCTGAAGGTCAATCTAAGGGAAAAACTGATGTTACTAAAGAAGGCAGCAAAAAGCAAGAAGAAAATCAAGCTCCAGCAAATCAATTAATATTATCTGAAGCTGCAACTGAACTTGATTCACTTACAGCTTCTAGTTTTAGTAAAGCAATTATTAAAGCTTCCCAAATTTCTCAAAGTGATCCGCTTTATCCTGAAGCACAAAATCAAATAGAACGTTGGAGTTTAACTATTCTTGATATAGCTAGTGGACGAGCATTTAAAGGAGATTATGATGGTGCAATTAATACAGCTAAATTAGTCCCTGTGAGTGTCCGACCAATTTATCAAGAAGCACAGTTAGCGATCGCTGAATGGCAACCCCAAGTAACTCAACAAAAAAAAGCTAATAAAGGGTTTAATGAAGGATTACTCAAAACTGCAAAAGAAAAGATTAAGCCAGGACTAGCTTCATCTTATATTGAAGCAATTAATGATGCCCGTAAAGTTCTACCTGGTGAGCCTAAGTATGAAGAAGCTCAAAAACTTATTACTCAGTGGAGTAATACTATTTTTAGCATAGCTAAAGTACGAGCCAAAAATAACAACTTAAGTGAAGCTATTTTGGCTGGTGAATTAGTTCCTTATGGAACACCAGCTTATGGATCTGCTCAAGAAGCACTAGCAGACTGGAAAAACCAACAACAAACAAAGAAAAAAAATTGAACCAATCGTAATAATAAATTATCAATCAATAGCTATATTTATAAAAATTATAGAAGCATAGCTTACTGATAACTTTAACTATGCTGTATTCAAGTAATTAATTTGGCTATGCTCAATTCAATACTGAACTTAGGGGATAGAAGTTAGGGAATAGCAGAAGTCCAAGGATAGGATGTAGTGATTTTTATTGCTATTCCTTCATAGGTCATAATAAGAAAATATGAAGTATAAAAATTTGTATTGCTTAGTTGAGTCAACAGCTAAATTGATGAATTCTATCTTCACTAATCAAGTAGTTTATAGTTATTCATTGTATAAAATTACTCTCCAGTAAAGTATGAATTTAAATTATAATTATAAGTTTTAAAATATATATAGCAATCAGGAATGATTTATTAAAGAGAACTATAAATTTATAGTGTTAGGAATCATCAAGATGTCTTGATTGATTGTCCACTTAGCTTCTCACATCTGATTCCTGATTGCTATAGTTTTTTTAAATGATTTGTAAATTTAGATAGTGGGACTTAAACATTTTTAGGTCGAAAAATGCCTGAGAGTCGGTCTAGATCACGAAATTACGTCAATGCCCTAAAAATGCCTAGAACCCTTAGTAATTAAGGATTTATGCCTTTTGAACTTCAAAGCCTTTTCCTGTCTATATTTAAGCGTATTTTCTACTTCTATTTTGTGTAAGTCCCAATAGTCTTTATTTTTGACAAAAAAATTTCTGCATTCTCTTTCCCTGATTGGAGTGCACCTTCCCTCTTTTGGTCGATTGGATATGGGGCGCAGGTTTCTCTTCCCGACAAGACCCTAAGCATTTTTTTAGGGAATGCTGCGAAATATATCAGCGATAGCTGTTAACGTAGTTTTGTGCTAGCAAAATGCTCTCTTGCCTCTAGTCTCTTATAGAAGAGCTAAAGCACTTCGCTAACATAAAGTCCCACTGCTGTTGTTTTTTGTGGACTATTGAGTGTTTATGAGCCAGATAAAAATTTTATAGTAGTTGAAAATTCAACTTTTTCTGATGTTAATAAGTATATATTCAATTGTGGAGACTACAATAATTTTGTGTCCAAATAATCCACAACCATATTTTAATAAGTTCTGCTCAAAAAAATTAATATTAAAATTAGTCTGATAGCTTGATAATACAAATTAATATTTACAATGTCTACTAAATTTTAGTAATTTTTAATATAATTAAAATCTTTAAATATTGAAGCATTATCTGCTTTAAAACTTTAGTATTTTTAACTAATTTAGCTTAGTAGCTAAATCAGAATATTCCTACAATTTAAGATACAGTAATTATCAGTTAAATATAAAGCAAAAAAGTAAAGTTGTCTGAAATTATAATTACTAACCAATCTAAGTACCGATACTGAATTTCAAAAAATAGCTACAATAGAAGTAAGATATCTAATGCAGGTTAACTACATTATATATTCCTGGATTCCTTATTGCTGAAAACTCACATTTTTCCCTCGTCAATTGAAAGAATGCTACAAGCAAAAGCTTTCTCAATACTTTACTTAGTTAATGGATAAGAAATGAGGATTTTATTATCTACAAGAGTTAAATGGAGTATACCGTCAATAGATATAGTTCCATTCGTGAATTTCTGGAGTTGATTGAATTTTCAACCCTAAATTAATCCTTAACAAGAGAAAATTAATATTAAAGTTATGTAGCTTGTAAACCTAAGAAATTCTGTCAATCAGAAACTCGTCTACTATGACTCACACCCAGCTAAAATCCCAAAAATTTGATAAACTTCTAGAATCATTGATCCATAAAGCTTGTTTAAGTATTAATGGAGATTATGTAGAAGTATGGATACCAGATAGTAATGGTACTAGGATGGAGTGTAGTCCAATCTGGTATGGACGACCTGAGATTCAAGAATTACTAACAAAATTTCATAGTTACAGTGAAGAAATAACATTTCCACCTAATGTTGATATGGCTGGTCGAATTTGGATTTCTCAACAACCAGAGTGGGAACAAGATATTAGTAGTTTATCAGAAACAATTTATGTACGAACTAAAAAAGCAACTGAAGTGGGTATCCAAACAGCTTTAGGATTTCCAATTTTAGCGAACAATATTGTTGCTGCAGTTATTATTTTTTATTTTAGAGAAATTCGGCAGTACGATCAAAATATAGTAGATTTAATATTTTCTTTCAGCCACTTAGGAGCATTGATTTCAAATATATCTTCTCCAATGAGACTACTTGATAATCAAGATTACTTCCGCCTAATGATAGAAAGTAATTCTGATGCAGTCACGGTTATAGATATTGGGGGCAATATTTTATATAATAATTTAGCCACCGAAAAAATCTTCGGTTATCAAAGGCAAGAATTAATTGGAAGAAATTTTCTAAAATTTGTTCATCAAGATGATTTTTTACTTATTATAGATAAATTAACGGAGATTATTCATAATCCAGAATCAACAGTAAACATACAAGCAAGACTTTATCATATTGATGGTTCCTGGAATCTATATGATTTGGAAGCAAAAATTTTTTTTAAAACATCAGAAATTGAGCAAATACTAATCTATAGTCGCGATATTTCACAATTAAATCAGGAAGATTTTTTACCTAAACAAGACTTATTTTATACAAAAGAAATAGTAAAAAGTAGCAACAATGGAATAGTAAAATTTGATATTAATTATAATTGTATAGATTGGAATAATCGACTAGAACAAATATCAGGAATTAGTACCAATGATGCTATTGGTAAATCAATATTCGCTCTATTAGTATTCACTGTAAATCACAAAAAAAAATCTGAAAATATTTTTTTTCAATCTCAAATAATCAATAGTAAAAATGCTTTTAATGAAACCATACAATCTACTGCCATAAATACAGAAAAAGAAAGATTATTAGAATTTGATTCTTACCCTATTAACAATGAAAAAGATCAATTTATTGGTGGCTTGATTACCATTCGCGATATTACTGAAAACCAACAGCAAAACACGCGAAAATATGATATCTTTAAAAAAATTTTACTAGAACATATACCTATAGCAGTAGCTATTTTAGACCAAGATATGTGCTACTTATGGACATCTAGGCGTTGGTTAACTGATTACAATTTAACAGAAAAAGATATTATTGGGCATAGTCACTATGAAGTTTTTCCCAACATTACCGACCGCTGGAAGCAAATTTATACCACTTGTCTTGCAGGAGAAATTCAAAAATGCGAGGAAGATCGATTTTCTAAACCAGATGGTTTCTTGGACTGGATACGATGGGAAATACACCCTTGGTATAATAGTAAAGGTGAAATTGGTGGCATAATTATTTTCACTGAAGTAATAACAAATTATAAATTATCGCAGAAAGAACTTATAGATCGAAATGCTAACTTACAACAGGTAGTAGATGCTGCAACAGAAGTTGCGCTCATTGCTACAAATATTGACGGTCAGATTACCACATTTAATTCTGGTGCACAGAAGCTTTTGGGTTATGAGAACAAAGAAGTAGTTGGTAAAGAAAACCTGACAATATTTCACGACAAATTTCAATTGATAGAACGCACCAAAGAATTAAGCAAGAAATTAAATCGCCCCATAAAAGATTTCGATACGTTAGTAGAATCAGCACGGCAAGGAATTTTTACATCTCAAGAATGGAATTACATCAGAAAAGATGGTTCTAATTTATTAGTAAATTTAGTCATCACAACACAACTTGATAGTGAAGGAAAAATTATTGGATTTCTTGGTACTGCTATTGATATTACACAACAAAAACAAACAGAAACTAAACTAAAACAAGCAGAAAAAAATATTCGCGGTTTCTATACATTAGCTTCAGAAACAGACCAAAATCTTGATACTCTTTTACAAAGAATTTTGGAAATGGGGCGAAAGCAATATGGAACAGAAATAGGCATCTTAGCAAAGATTAAAGGAGAAACTTATGAAGTAGTAGCATCTCAAGTACTCCAGGGGTTTCCTTTTTCGATCACAGCAGGAGATACAACCGATATAAAACAAACTTATTGTAGCGAGACAATCAAAAAAAATGAACCAATAAGTATTGAAGCAGCAGGAAATTCAGAATGGCAAAATCATCCTGCTTATGCTCAAACATTTTTTAAGCTAGAAACTTACATTGGGTGTCGCGTAATGGTAGAAGGTAAGGTGTATGGTACTATAAATTTTGCAAGTCCATACCCAAAAACGGAATCCTTTAAACAGAGCGATCACCAGATATTAAAACTAATGGCACAATGGGTAGGAAATCAAATAGAACGTTATTCCTCAAAAGCTGCCTTAAAAAACAACATAAAACACATTTTACTCCATAAACGGTTAACCACAGAAATTCGTTCTAGCTTAAATAGCGATCGCATATTTCAAACAGCAGTCAAACTAATAGGTCAAACATTTAAAGTAAATCGCTGCTTAATTTATTGCTATATTGTTAAACCATCACCACAAATTCCTCTAGTAGAAGAATATCTCGAATCAGGTTATAAATCAATACAAGGTCTATCACTAGTATTAGAGGAAAACCATAGTCTGCAAAAATTATTAGCTCAAGACGAAGCTATTAGTAGCGAAAACACTCAATTAGATCCATTATTATTCAAAGATACTGAAGTTTGTTGCTTAATAGAAGTGAAGTCAGTATTAGCAATTCGCACCTCATACAAAGGAGAACCGAACGGAGTAATTGTTCTACATCAATGCGACCGCATTCGTCATTGGGCAAATGAAGAGATATATTTATTAGAGTCAGTTGCTGTACAAGTAGGAATTGCCCTAGCACAAGCTCATTATGTAGAGCAAGAAAAACGGCGACAAATAGAACTACAAACTGAAAATTTAGAGTTAGAAGTAGCGAAACAAGAAGCTGAATCTGCCAATCGAGCTAAAAGTGAATTTCTAGCTATGATGAGTCATGAAATTAGGACTCCAATGAATGCAATAATTGGCATGACTGGGTTATTACTGGATACAAAATTAGACTCTCAACAACAAGATTTTGTAGACACTATTCGTCATAGTAGTGATTCATTGCTAACAATTATTAATGACATTCTTGATTTTTCTAAAATTGAATCTGGGAAACTAGAATTAGAAGACCAACCTTTTAATCTCCGCAGTTGTATAGAATCAGCCTTAGATTTAGTAACCCCCCAAGCTGGTGCTAAAGGTTTAGAATTAGCTTATATTATCCATCAATATACCCCAGAAGCAATAGTAGGTGATGTGACAAGGTTACGTCAAATACTTGCCAACTTACTTTCTAATGCTGTTAAATTTACTGCTAGTGGGGAAGTCATTGTCTCAGTAAATGGAAAAAATTGGTTGTCAGCTAATAGTCAATTGTCTCAGTCAGAAGATATTGATAATAACCAAACCAGTACAAACTCAGTAGCTAAAAGAAATCCCACACCTGTTGATAACCTATACGAAATTGAATTTGCGGTAACAGACACAGGAATCGGAATTCCTACAGATAGATTAGAAAGATTATTTAAACCTTTTAGTCAAATAGATGCTTCAATGACCAGAAATTATGGAGGTACAGGTTTAGGATTAGCTATTAGCAAAAGGTTAAGTGAGGCTATGGGTGGTCAAATGTGGGTGGAAAGTGAAATAGATAAAGGTTCTACTTTTCATTTTACCATGATGGCAATGGCAACTGAAACAAATACTGAATCTAACCTCAAAAAATCACAGCCTGAACTTACAGAAAAGCGACTACTTGTAGTTGATGATAATGCAACTAATCGCCAAATTATCACTCTACAAGTACAATCTTGGGGAATGAATGTCACAGCAGTGGAGTCAGGAGAAACAGCTTTACATTTACTCCGCTGTGGGGAAATTTTTGACATTGCAATACTAGACTTACAAATGCCAGAAATGGATGGCTTAACCTTAGCGGAGAAAATTCAATCCATGCCAGAATATAGAAAATTGCCTTTAGTAATGCTAAGTTCAATAGGCAAACTGACATCAGAAGAAATTGCAGGAAGAGCTTCATTTGCAGCTTTTGTGAGTAAACCAATTAAACAGTCTAACTTATATGAAATGTTAGTTTCTGTGCTAGGAGTACAACCAATATCAGTGAATCCTGAAACTTCAAAAGCAAAATCAATTTTAAGTGATGAAGTAGAAGTTGGGTTGCCATTACACATCCTGATAGTAGAGGATGTAACGGTAAATCAGAAAGTAGCTTTACTCTCCTTAAAGAGACTAGGTTATCGTGCTGATATAGCTAATAATGGATTGGAAGCTCTAGAAGCATTGCGCCGTCAACACTATGATTTAGTTTTCATGGATGTACGAATGCCAGAAATGGATGGTTTAGAGGCAACAAAACGAATTTGTCAAATTTTCTCTGAAGTCAAACGACCTTGGATCGTAGCTATGACTGCTCACGCAATGCGGGGCGATCGTGAAGAGTGTTTAGAAGCAGGGATGAATGACTATATAAGTAAACCAGTGCGAGTGGAAGCATTGGTCGAAGCATTAAATAATTATATTAGTCACAGAAAGTCAAAACAGATAAATGATTTGCCCACAAAAAGTTTAGTAGTAGAAGATAAGATAGTTGCAGCAGTAAAAGAAGTTGATTCACAATCAAATCAACTTAATCAAGAGTTAATTCCAGAACAAATTGTAAATTTGGAAAATCAAGTTCCAGTAGAATCAAATATTACTCTACAAAATAATCTAGTATTAGAAGATGAAGATCGCAACGATCATTTATCTTTAGTCAACTCTCTCAACGAAAATATATCAAACTTTATAACTCCACCTATTGATGAATCAGTATTTGAATATCTAAGAGAGCAAGCGGCAGGGGGAGACGAAAGCATTTTACAAGAAATAATTAATAGTTATTTAGAGGAAGCTCCTCAAAAGCGAGATGCAATTATAGCAGCAATATTAGCTCAAGATGGAACTGCATTGAGAAATGCGGCTCATGCTCTAAAATCTCTTAGCTTAACCATAGGAGCTAATAATTTAGCTCAACTATGTGGACAATTAGAAGCAATAGGTAGTATGGGCACAACAGAAAATGCAGAGCAATTAACAGAAGTAATGAATCAAGAACATCATAGAGTGAAAGTAGCATTACAATCAAAAAATAGAAATAAATCTATAAAATGATTAAACCAGGTTGTTGGACTGTAGCACCCCGAATACTAATAGTTGATGATGAAAAGACTATTCGACTAATACTGCGTCGTATATTGCAGAAAGATGGGTATCAAGTTATTGAGGCAAATAATGGAGAACAATGCTTAGAAATTTGTCAAAAACAATTAGCAGATATGGTATTACTTGATGCAATGATGCCCCAAATGGATGGCTTTACTTGCTGTGCTAAACTACATCAGCTATTGGGAGAAGATAGTCCACCAGTATTAATGATTACAGTTCTTGACGATCAAGCATCTGTTGATTTAGCATTCCAAGTAGGAGCAACAGATTATATTACTAAACCAATTCACTGGGCAGTTTTACGTCAACGAGTTCGACGTTTATTGCAAACTCAATGGGCAATGAGTGAACTACGACGACAAATAGAAAAAGAACAGATGTTGATTGAAAAACTGGGAAAAGCTAATAAAGAATTGGAGCGTTTAGCTTCTTTAGATAGTTTAACCATGATTGCTAATCGTCGCAACTTTGAGCAGTTTATAGAAAGTGAGTGGAAGCGTTCTCATAGAAATGGTTTGCCATTATCCATAATTATGTGTGATGTGGATTTTTTTAAAGCTTATAATGATACTTATGGCCATCAAGCAGGAGATACTTGCTTAAAGAAAATTGCTGATATTATAATTCAAAATGTTAATCGTTCTACTGATTTAGTAGCTCGTTATGGAGGTGAAGAATTTGTAGTTGTTTTACCAGAAACAGGGGTAGAAGGAGCTGTTTATGTGGGAGAAAAAATTTGTAAAAGTATTAAAGATGCTGCTATTGCTCATCAAGGTTCAAAAATTAGTAATTGTGTGACAATTAGTTGTGGAGTTGCTACTAGAAAATCATTATTATGGGAATCTGAATCTGAATTTCAGCCTAGTGATTTAATTAAAGAGGCAGATTCAGCACTTTATGAGGCTAAATCTCAAGGGCGCGACCGAGTTTATTATTCTTGTATAGATTAAATAATTGTCATTATTACGAAACTTTTTTTTAATAAAAATTATTCTCAGTGAATGGATTTAATAAATGATAAAACAACTGAATAATTATATAGTTTTGATCAAAACTATTTTTCTGCAAAAAATCAAGATACCGCTGCGGGGAATGATATTTTTATCTTTGATTATTCCTACATCAATTACAGTTTTATTTATCGCCTGGGCATCGTTACAAAAGGAACAAATAGCAGTTAAGCAATTAGCCATTCAGCTTAACAGTCAAACAGGTAGTTCTCTTACCCATGATTTAGATAATTATTTAGAAGTACCTAGTTTGATTCATAAAATCAACCAGGATTTAATTAAGTTAGGATGGTTGGATTCTAATGATTTAATTAAAATCAAGGATTTGTTTTTTCAGCAAATAAAACAATTTAATGTCGGCCAGATTAATTTTGGCAGTACAAAGGGAGAGTTTGTGGGAGTAAAGAGAAAAAATGACAATAGTTTAGTCACTAATTTAATGACTAAGTCAAGTTCGGAAAATCTCACAGACATATCTAAAGATAACGAATATAATTATCAAACAGAAAGTTGGTATAGAGATGTCGTTAAAACAGGTAAACCTGTCTGGAATAAAGTTTATAATTCAGAATATTCGTCAGAATCACAAGCAATCTTAGCTAGTTATCCAGTTTACGACCAGAATAATAGTCTCATTGGGGTATTAGCAGTTGAGTTACCTGTATCAGAAATTGATAAATTACTTCAGACAGCAAATATAACTCAATCAAATGTAATTTATCTTATAGAAAAATCTGGGATTGTTGTTGCTAGTAACTCAAATCAATCATTAGATAATTCTAGCAAAATATTAATTCAAGAAATAGCTAATAAATTATTAGAGACAAAAGAAGATTACTATGATGTTAAAAATACAAAATATTTAGAATTAAAAGTTACAGGGGAGCAATATTTTGTCAAATTAATACCCAGTCAAAATCAAAATAACTTAGATTGGTTAATTGTAGTGGCTGTGTCAAAGTCAGATTTGGCAACACAAATTAATACAAATTTTAAAAGAACTCTCTTTTTATATTTATTAGCAATGACTTTAGTTATCTACTTAGGGATATTAATCTCTCACTGGATAACTAAACCAATATACAAATTATTAAAAGCAGCTCAAAATAATCTTATTAATGAAGAAGATTTATCCTCAGTTTCAAAAATAGTTTTGTTTAAAGAAATTGAAGATTTAGTACAATCATTTAATCAAGTCAATGAACGTCTGAAAAAAAAATCTAGAGAAGGCGGTCGCTTTTTTGATATTTCTCTTGACTTATTAGTAATTGTTGGTACTGACGGTTACTTTAAAAAGCTTAATTCAAGTTGGTCAAGAATTTTAGGTTATACGACAGAAGAACTATTAACAGTACCTTATATTGAGTTTGTACATCCAGAAGATAAAGATACTACTCTTGCAGAAATCCAAAAAATTACTGATGGTGCTAAAGCTATAAAATTCCAGAACCGTTATCGGACTAAAGATGGTTCGTATTGTTGGTTAGCTTGGAATAGTGTTCCTTTCTTAACAGAAAATTTAATTTATGCAGTGGTACGAGATATTACAGATGAAAAAGAAACTTTAGAAAGTTTTCTTCATAGTCAAGCACAATTAATAGAAGCAGAAAAAATTGCTGGTATAGGCAGTTGGGAAAATGATTTGGCTACAAGTCGATTAATTTGTTCAGAAGAAGTATACAAAATTTTTAGTATACAACAAAAATCGACTTTTGTAACTATAGAAGATTATTTGAAATTAGTTCATTATGATGATTTGTCAACAATACAAAAAGCAATTGATTTAGCAATTAATCAAGGTCAAAGCTATCAACTCGATCAACGAATTTTATGCCCAGATGGTGAACTAAAATATATATCAATTACAGGAAAACCAAGTTTTGATGAGGAAGGTAAAGTAATAAAACTTTTTGGGACAATATTAAATATTACCGAACGCAAACAAATAGAAGCAGCATTACAAGAAAGTCAAGACATATTTAATAAACTAGCAGAAAATATCAATAGTGTTTTCTGGGTACATGATCCTCAAAACAATCAAATTTTTTATATTTCTCCTAGTTATGAAAAAATATGGGGTTATCGTCGCGATGAGTTATACAAATCACCCCACTCTTTTCTAGATGCTATTTATCCAGAAGACCGCCCAAAGGTAGTGGAAGCTTTAGCAAATTTCACGGAAGTAGAAGAAAGGCAAGAATATCGTATTATTCTACCTAATGGAGAAATACGTTGGATTTTGACTCGTGCTCTTCCCATCAAAAATCAGGCAGGGAAAGTTGATAAAATAGCTCGAATAGCACAAGACATTAGTGAAGATAAACTGGTAGACGCAAAGTTACAACTAATTCAAGAACGATTGCAATTAGTATTAGAAACTTCAGGTGATGGGTTATGGGATTGGAATATTAGCACGGGCGAGTGTTATTATAGTTATCGATGGTTAGAAATGTTAGGTTACGATCCAGACGATCTTCCTAAAAAGATAGATTCTTGGGAAATGTTAATTCACCCACAAGATAAGGTTTGGGTGATGGATGCTTTAAATTTGCACTTAGAAGATAGTTCATTTATCTATGCTTTTGACTATCGGTTACAAACTAAATCTGGTGAATGGAAGTGGATAGCAGTTTACGGAAAGGTTGTAGTCAGGGATGAAATAGGCAAACCATTAAGAATGATTGGTAGTCATAAAGATATTAGCGATCGCAAAGCAGCAGAAGTAACTCTCAAGCAACAACTAGAATTGGAAAAACTTGTTGCTAATATCTCTACTAGCTTTATTAACCTTAATCCTAATGAAATTAATAGTAGTATCCAAATAGCATTAAAACAACTTTGTGAGTTAATAGGTGCAGATCGTAGTTATATGTTTTTAGTAAGTAACGGTCGAGTTCAAGTTAGCAAAACTCACCAATGGAGAGCTACAAAAACAGAAGCTGAAATTGAAAATCAACAGAATATTCCTATAGATTCTTTACCATGGATCATGGAAAAACTCAATCAACTTGAGGTCATACATATACCATTAGTTTCCAATTTACCTCTGGAAGCAAGCATGGAAAAACGAATCTTATCAGCGCAATCAATTCAATCTTTGTTGTGCATTCCTATGGTTTCTGGAGATGAATTAATTGGTTTAGTAGGTTTCGATGCAGTAAGTAAATTATGCAGTTGGACAAAATCTACAATTAATTTGTTAAAAATTATTGGGAAAATTTTTGTCAGTGCTCTAGAACATCAAGAGGCAGAATTAGCATTGCGCGAAAGTGAAAAACGTTTTCGGATGATGGCTGATAGTGCCCCCGTATTCATTTGGATGTCTGGAAGTAATAGTCTTTTTAACTATTTTAATCAAAGATGGCTAGATTTTACCGGGCGTAACTTAGAACAAGAAGTTGGCAAAGGTTGGTTAGAGGGAATTCATCCTGAAGATGTGCAACATTATTTGGAAAATTACCGGGTAAATTTTTATACCCATCAATCGTTTACCATAGAATATCGTTTGAGAAGAGAAGATGGCGAATACCGTTGGATTTTAAATCAAGGGGTTCCTAGATTTAATCTCAATGGTAAGTTTGCTGGTTATATTGGTAGTTGTATTGATATTAGCGATCGTAAAACAGCAGAAGAACAAATTCAAAATTCTCTTCAAGAAAAAGAAATTTTGCTTAAAGAAATTCATCACCGAGTGAAAAACAACTTGCACATTATTTCTAATTTATTAGATTTACAGTCTGATTATATTGAAAATCAAAAAGTGCAGGAATTATTTGCTGATAGCCAAAATAGAATTCAAAGTATGGCTTTGATCCATGAACAACTATATCAGTCAAAAAATTTAGGGGAAGTTGATTTTAGTGAATATATTCATGCTTTGATAGATAATTTGTTTTGTTCTTACGCGGACAGAGGAAGCCTAATTCAGCCTATAATTAATGTAGAAGCAATAACTCTTAATTTAGAAACTGCAATTCCTTGTGGTTTGTTAATTAATGAATTGGTGACTAATTCATTTAAACATGGTTTCCCTAATAGTAAATCTGGAGAAATATGTATTGAATTACATCAAGATCAACAAGAAAAAGTTTATATTACAATTAAAGATAATGGCATTGGTATTCCTCCAGATTTTGATTGGCAAAATAGTTCTTCTTTAGGGTTAAAATTAGTACAAATTCTTTCTAAACAATTGAAAGCTGAAATTAATTTTGATAGTAATAAGGGTACAATAGTTAATTTAATATTTTCTCCTCTCAAGTATAAATCCAGATTTTAAATGAAGGGAAATAGACACCTCCATAACTATCCTTGAGGAACTCCTATCTGTATCTGATCTCAAATCCGGTAGCATCGGTATAAATCTTTTGAATATAGAGGTCATTTGATATGATTTAAAGTCAATCTATTTTAACATCTTAATACTACATTCCGCACAATAAAATGTAGGTATTAAAAGTAAAAATTCTAGTAGTATGGAATTTTATTTTAAACCCTTTATTCTCGGTTGGAATGTAGAAATTAGTAGCAATGGCTTAATGATATTTTTTGAAATTTGTTTAATATCGCAGTCGCCATTACTGTATTTGACATATCAAAAGCTTAAACCTCAGACAACACCAGATTTTTCCAACTTTGGTCTTTCCTTGTGCTATATTATAAATTTTCTGCTCTTTCCAGCAAGGTTTGACTTAGAGCTAAATCTTCTATTAGTTTTAATTTACGTTTTTCCTGTTCTGCTAAAAGCAATTTCTGCTCTTTTTTCTGATTCTGAATATCAAGATTATGACCAATAGCAACTGGAATACTACCAATTAAAAAATTTATTGGTAAGCTCCCAAAATTTCCATCTCTAATTAAACCAGTAAAACTACTAATCATTATAAAGCTAAACCAACCAAGAGAAATAATATGTTTTCTTGGACGAAATTTTGATGTAGAATTATTAGACATATCTTCCCACTCCAAACATTGAATAAAATCATCTAGACTCTTTTATTTAGATCCTTCATGCCATCAGGAAATTCCGGAAAATAGTAGCGATCGCTCCGGTCATTTCAGTTATCAATTATCACTTATCACTACCAACCGCTGTTTGCGCAGCATTCCGTAGGAAAGTCAGAGGCTTAAAATACTGAAGCAGGACTTACGCAAAAGACGAAATTATACACCATTTGTTGATACAATTTGTAGGGGTTAACGGCCGTTAACCCTTACCATCAGCGGTGGTTATCCTTGACATCCTCCCCGGCCGAAAGGAACGGGGATTCCTACTGAGCCGTAGATCCTCGGCGGGTTAACGCTTTGCTTCGCATAGCTGCCGCTAACACAGGGTGCTGCTTCCTTGACGGTAGTCTAACGCTTCCCTCCACGTCCGCGCACAAGTTTCCGAGTGCCCCCCGGCAACTAATAACACTATAGCATATATTCAATTCACTTACAAATAAAATAAAAAGTCGCCCTACAAGGGCGAGGCTTTAAACCCAATTTTTTGGTAAGTCCTGTCATAGTTCATAAAAATATAGTCAAATATGACATATCCTTCGGATCGCAGGTGTATCCTGACGCTCGTTTTAGCGTAGCTCCTCCGTTTGCGCAGCATTCCGCAGGAAAGGAGAAACTACAATACCCTCGCTTCCCATGGTCAAAGACAAAAGGGAGCTGCTTTTTCTTTTCCTCTTTTTTGATAATCTCCCTGATTCAATTTCTGCTTGGTCATAATACAGAGGCTTGGACATAGGTTCTGATGTGTCTAGAAGTAGCGTGTCAGTCGGTGGAATTTCACCCTATTGAACTCAGATCGTTGACTTGAGGAGGCTATTTGATTTTCGTCGTTATCACAGACATTGTTAAATTCTCTCAATAGTCGCCCAAATTTCTGGAGACAAAAGACTATATTTAACTATATATGACTATATTTCAACGTTTATTATACATCTATTTAGCAACGCCGTTCATCAATTATCTATGTTCCTTTACTTTTGAACTAGAAGAAAATCAAATGTTCCTAAATTCAATATTTCTTCTGGATTCTTCAAAGCATTAGAGGACTAAATCCATGTTTGATGGATAACTTACCAATGAGTTCCATTTTTTCCACAGTAATTAAATTACGCCCCCAAGAAAAATTAGTATATAACTTTTCAAACTCCAGTAGCATTGACTCTGCAAAACAGGCAAATAACTGACGACCAGGCACATCCATATTGACAATGTTCATAATTTTCCAGTCAATATCAAGAGAGTGTTCTACTATTCCACCACTGAGAACATGGATTCCTTCTTGCTGAACTTTAGTCGCCATGTTTTTTGGATAACCACCATCAATTAATAAACAAGGTTTCTTCAAAACATTTGGATCGATTTTTACACCCTTGGGCATACTAGCTACCCAAACGATAATATCCGCTAGAGGTAAAGCTGCATTTAATTCTAGAATTTTGCCTCGCCCTAATTCCCCTTGTAGATTTTTTAGCCGCTCTTGCTCGCGAGCTATCAATAATAATTCTGCCACTTCTGTTTTACTATTGAGCCAACGACAGACCCCACTACCAATATCACCAGTAGCCCCGCATACTGCTACTGTGGCTTTTGACAATTCGATTCCTAACTTTTCGGCAGCTTGCTCTACTTGCTGACAGATAATATAGGCTGTATGAGTATTACCAGTAGTAAAACGTTTAAATTCTAATGTAATATTACGGATTTGCTGAAACTTTTGCAAGTTAAAATTCTCAAAAATAATTGAGGAGAACCCTCCCAAAGCAGTTATATCAATACTATGCTTCTGAGCGTGAGCCATAGCATTCATTATTTTACGAGTTGCTGCTTTGATTCGACGAGCTGCTAGCATTTCCGGTAGAAAACAAGATTCTACATACTTGCCTTCAATTTTTTGACCTGTGATACTTGTTACTTTAATTGTATCGACTATTTGAGGCGGAGCGCTACACCAGAAATCAAGACCTTGATCTGCATACTCTGGATACCCTAAATCCCTTGCTACTGATTGGGCGTGTTCTAAGCTAGTTAGATGACCAATTAGACCAAACATTAAATTGTAAGTATTATTAGTAAGTTAGTTATTGTTGATGGTGTGTGGAAATCAGAGAGAAATTGGTATATGGCAGTTGGCAACTATATATTTTCACGATGAAAAAGTTTTTTTTAAATGCTACACCATTACTCATTCCTCATCCTAATTTCCATTTTGATTGAAATCAACTATGCAGCGGCCAGACCATAAGCTGACATCCGCATGATTTCTCCAGTTGTAAAGCCAATATTGTTCAAAGCTTCGCCATAAGCAATCATAAAATCTTCAATCAAAGCTTCTTTTTCCATTCCTAGGGTTTTAGCATCTTTTTCCACCTGGTTCAGCATTTTCCATACTAGGGGTAAGTTCTGGCGATTTGCTTTCTGTAGTTCTCCTTTGGAGTCTTGAAAATGCTCTTTTAGCCATACTTCGCCAAAATTGAGGTGGCTATATTCATCTTTGACTACACCTTCAGTAATTTTCCGAGCAAAGGGGTCGGCAACTGGTATATAAATATTGTAGGCTGCGATCGCAAAGCATTCAATAATTAGAGATTGAATTAGTAAACAAGTAACTAAATTACCTGTTTCTGCTGCTTCTTGGAAGTTTTTATGTAGTGGCTCAAAAAAACTTTTGGCGAATTCCATATCTGGTGTCACCTTCAAATTTCGGCCACAAGCCTGAAAGCCTTTTTTGTGACGATTTTCCATTTTGGAGAGGCCCTTGAGCTGCTCTTCATGGTCTGGTAGCATTTCGACCAGACTTATATAATTTTCGTATGCCTCTTGTTCTCCTTCAATCACAATTGCATTGATTCGGCTGTAAGCATCTTTGTAAGTTTCACTTTCAAATATTGTTTTGTCAGTTTCACTTTGAGAATCTATTGTTTTGTCAGTTTCACTTTCAAATATTGTTTTGTCAGTTTCACTTTGAGAATCTATGGTAGAAATTGCTTCAAGCTTTGTCATCAGTTAGTTATCTCCTCATCAAAAAATAGCTTTATCAGGGCAAAGAAAAATATTTGGTTTATCTTAACTTAGCTTATAGTTTAATGTACCTACTTTATAGAATAATTGCCTAGTCTAACAGTAATTTCTTCGGTGAATCTGGCCTTAATCTTGGTTAGAACCTCCATTTATGTCAATTCTAGTTGAGCTTTTAGTATAAATACTTACTCACAATTAAATTATACATCAATCCACTGACCATTTTAACAGAAACAATGAGAAGTCCCGCAAACTTTAGTCAGAGAAAGTTGTACGAGATAGAGACCGATATTATCATCAAAATACAGGGGAGCGGCATCACCTAGTGTATGAATAAGGACTACCTGTGAGAGTTGAAGCATCCCTCGATGTTGTGCCATGGGTAAGCTAGGAAATATGTCAACCTCATAAGTACAGTGAATATTTACTTGGCTTGCTTATTGGTATTTTAGATTACACTTTGTTATTTATGGTTATTATTTACCGAAAAATTGGGTTTAAAGCCTCGCCCGCTTATGGGCGACTTTTTAGTTGTTTTTTTGAATACATATGTTATTTTTTTTTATTAGTCGCGGGTGGGCAGTCCGAGACAAAAAACGGACGCGGAAGCAAGCGTAACCCATCGAGGAGCTACGGCTCGTAAATTTCTTCATGGAAATCTAGTTTAACTGGTTGAGTTTTAATTTCATAAATAAACTCAGTATAAAAACAACTATTACCATGTCAAATCCTAATCTATTTAATTCATTTCCATTCTAAGTTACTCGATATTTGAATCTAAAAAGCGTCCAATTAAAACCATTTTTTCACCTTGCGTCCTAATGGAACTTTAATTTATTTATCAGTAAGTTTGAGGGATTTTTGAGGATAATAAACAGTAAATAAACAAGGTTTTGGATAGTTAGCAGCCTTGGGTTTATTTACTAATTCATCTTTTCCAAACAGCTTAAGTAGTTGTTTAAAACTTCTCAAAGATTCAATAACACCGTTGCATATTTGTTGGGCACTAGAACTATACATCCTATTAAAATGTACCTTTCATTTCATCTGCCTACAAACTTCGCCTTGAGTGACAAATCTATTTTCTTTAAACCAGACTTGTCGGCCATAATCAACAGAACAATTGAATACCTTATTGGCCTCGCCACACAAGTATTCTAATATGGCTAATAGGTTTTGAGCGGGATGCAGTAAAGCTTGTTGACCAAAAAATTAGGTCTCAAGCCTCCCCTTTCAAGGGGATGAAAAAAAATAAACTTCAATATTTCAAGCCTCTGACTTTAGGCAGAGGTACTGATAACTGATAACTGATAACTGATAACTGAAATGACATCCGATGTTTTTTGTTTTTTTTGCTCATATTTTTATGCTCATTCAAGATGTTGATAAATGTCAACTGATCAATATTAAAAATCCTTCAAAAGAATATCCTCATAATAACCATTCTGTCGGTTTGGCTCATGTCCATTTAGTCTGGATACCTCAAGGACGCAAAAAGCTTTTAGCGGGTGAAGTTAAAATCAGGTGAGACAAAATTTTATGGGAAGTGACCACAGAAAAAGCTTGGTTAATCAAAGGATTAGAAATAGCTCCAGACCATGTTCATGTGTTGGTAGAGCATGGCTGTGATGTGGCAATCCAAATAGTAAAAGCTTTAAAAGGCAGGTCTTCTCGATTGTTGGGACAAGAGTTTCCTGAATTATGCAAGCTGTCTAGTTTATGGACTCACAGCTATTTTTATGATACTACTGGAAAAGTCAGCACCGCCGTTCTCATCAGGGCAGGGCTAATTCTTTGTGGTCAGAGAATATTAAGTTAGAAATACATTTAATTGTGCTACTGGAGTGGCACACCTAAAACTGTGCACTCTGATTTTTGTTTCTAGGTGTCTTTTTCTCCCTCTAACCCCATATTCCCCTCCAGGAAGGGACGCGCGGGTGGGTACCCACACTTGCCACACTCCCCGCACTCCCTATCAATTATTCTAAGCGTGACAATAAATTAACCCTGCCCTTATCAGCTATCCATTACCCACATCTTTCTTAACATAAAGCTTGACAAAATAGACGAGTTATGATTAAGTATTGGGTCTGCTTTTTCGGGAGAAAAAATGTATTTTCCAATACATCATTTTGAAAACTTCAGTAGTTTTACTTAGTTACTATAATTTTTTCTCCTTTCTCCCCTGCTCCCTGCTCCCATTCCCTTTCTGGGAGGAGTTAGGGGTCGGTATCACAAGGGTTTCAAGACTTATGGATAAGGGGATAGCCCTCATCAGGGGGGTTGAAACCGCCGTTCGTTTTTCCGCCCCGCGCCTAAATTGACGGTGTTACAAAATTCTCGAACTTCCTCCGTGTTAATTATTATTAATAAACTTTGGTGCAGATATTAGGGGTTTGCCTCTCTCATCTGTTATAGTCTTTTGATTTTCTTCTCTCAATTGTTGAGATTGGTCTGGAGGAATAGGTATAGTTTGATACTCTACAGCTTCTGGAGTTGGAGTCTGATATTCTGGAGTTGGAGTCCTATCTTCTACAGATGGAGTTGGAGTCAGCCAGGTTTGCCAAATTCTAATTTGACTCTGAGCTGAGTTATAAGCAACACTATTTACTGGAATTTTGCTAGCAATCTCAATAGCTAGTGGCACATTTCTATTTACTTCATCCATAGCGATCGATAAGATTTGTTGACCCCATTGATTAATCAACTGGGAAGCTTCAAATTGCCTAGAGCTGTAAGTTGGTACTTTTTGTGCTAAATTGATAGCTTGGGCATAACCATCTGCTGTACCTAATGCTGCTGCTTGGCGAGCATTCTCTAAACTTTCTTCTGCCTCTTTTTGAGATTGCCACTGTTGTATTTTGGAGCTAGCTTGGGGATATAGAACTCTTCCTTGTTTAATCTGTTGTGCTATGAGAATTGCCTGTTCTAAATTACCTGAGGATGCTAGGAGTTCTGCATTATCAAGGATTGGTTGATCTTGAGAACGTTGAACTCTTTGTGTCCACTTTTGGATTTTCTGTTGAGCTTCCTCATACAGAGTTCTGCCCCTACCAATTTGACTTGCTTCATCAATTGCTGCTTGTATAGAACTAAGATCGCCAAAACTTGCTAATTTTTCTGCTTTTTCCAAATAAGGTCGGTCTTCTTGTTGCTGTAGTTGTCTACTCCAAGCTTCTATCAAAGTAGTTGCTTCTTGTCCTCCAGGGTTATAAGGAGGAACAGTCTGCAATTTAGCGATCGCTGCTTTTAAATCGCTAATTCCTCCTGGTTGGGCTAGTTTTTTTCCTTCTTCTATAATCTTGACATCTGCAATTTCTTGTTGCCAAATACTAATTAACTGTTGAGCTTTGCTGTAAAGAGGTCGTTCAGTTTTGAGTTTTTGAGCCTGGGCAATAGCATCTTCTAGTCCCACTATTGTACCCAAATTAGCTGGAGAATGGGCACGGGCTAATATTTCTATATCTTTTACTTTTTCCTCTAGGACATCATTTTCAGGAACTTTATTGACTATCTTAATTGCTTCTTGCCAATTTCCTTCATTTAGTTCAACTAAGGCCATATCTGCTATTTGTTCGCCCAAATTTAGTATTAACTTTTGAGAGGTCTGATAGAGATAGCTATTTTTTCCAATTGCTTGAGCTTTTTTGACAGCATTCGTAAGATTATCTAGTCCACCTTGTTCGCCTATGTCTCGTGCTTGGTTTAATTTGCCACCTTCTTTGCGAGTTCTTTTGATGTCGTTAATTAGTTCCTGGTATTTTTTCGTTTCCCAATGTACATTTGGTACTGACAGTAAACGAGAAGCTTCCATGGAAGCTTGATTCCATTCTTCCTGACGCAGATGTTCTTGAGCTTTCTGATAAGTTGTTTCAGCTTTAGTCCAAGTTTTTTGCCAATTTTCAATCTGTTTTTTGACAACTGGGTAAGCTGACACCTTCTGAGGTACTTTTTGGGCAATTTTAATAGCTTCTTCTAATTTTCCATCTTGAAAAGCTAAATCTCCCAGGGACAATATTTTTTCAGACCATTGTTCAATGTAACCATCAATATTTGGACGCATTGGATGGTCATTTGATAAAACATCTACCAAATTAATTGCTTGAAGTAAACTATCTACTGTGGGAGAAGTAGCTAATATCTGAGCACAATAAAGACGTTTGCTTGCTGATGCGGTTGGCCAATAACTTGCTTCACAATCTGCCTGAGAAGGTAATTTGAATAAGGCTGATATGGCTGTTATACCTGCCCCAGCTGGAACTATTACCAATAGTGCTATCCAAAATAGCCATTTTATCGGCCAAGTATTATTTGCAGATTTTGGGATTTTTTGCTTAGTTTTTTCTATTCGAGAAACTGAATGTTTTTGCAGAGTGGAAGGTTTGGCCGGATGTTTGTATGTTTGTATCTGACTGCCATTGGATCTAAGTTGCTGCAGTCTTTCTTCGCGGTTTTTCCTACGTTCAGGTAGTTGCCATTGGGTTTGTTTTTTTTGCTTCATCTGGCGTAGTGTCCGTATACGGTCTATTGTTTTGTATTTTTCATTCATATACACTACTGATCCCGAACAGCAAGCAACAGATATATTTCATGTTTAATGACTTTCCGGTTGGTTTAGCCTATGGGTAAGCCTTTATCTAAAATGTTAAATTTAGGCTTTAATTATCTGCGGTTTATATTTATACACTATTTTGGGAAAAGATGCAACCTCAATATGAACAGAAAATGAATTATTTGAGAAAACAATAATTAATACCAGGAGGTTTTACAAGTTTTTCAGTTGAAAAAATGAAAACAAAAACTTAGTTTAATCGCTAATATGGAAAACCCATATTTAATAATATGAAACCTATTTAACATCTATAAATTTATAATTATTATTCGTAATTATCTACAGAAAAATTAGCCCTCACATTTGATTTTCATTACCGAACCTATGCCTCCCTTATTCTTGTGACCAAGGTATAAAATTAGTTATATACAGCTATGAATTCAGAAGACAATGATCAATTATTGATGTGTTCTGAATTCTTAGAATAAACTTATGAAGATGATTTGTGTAGTTGCCCAACAGGAATTTCTGTGAAGGGTTGTTGTAAGTCCTCAATTAGTTGTATCAGGTCTTGTTTACTAGCTTGATATACTTCTCCACAAAATTCGCAGACTGCTTGGGCGCCATTATCTTTTTCAATCATATCTTTCAGTTCATCAGCACCAAACATTTTTAATGCTCCTAACACTTTTTCAAAAGAGCAACCACAGTGAAAACGAACTATTTGACTTTCGGGAAATATATTTAAGTCCATGTCCCCCAAAAGTTGTTGCAAAATTTCTGGTAATGTTTGGCCAGCTCGAAGCAATGGAGTGAAACCTGATAGGGAAGCTATACGAGATTCTAAGGTTTGAACTAATTCTTCATCTATGGCGGCTTTGGGCATAACTTGTAACAAAAGTCCTCCTGCTGCTTGTATGCCTTCTGTATCTACAAATACTCCTAGGACTAAAGCGGATGGTGTTTGTTCTGATACGATTAAGTAATGAGCAATATCTTCTCCAATTTCTCCAGATACTAACTCTACTGTACTGGAGTATGGGTAGCCATAACCTACATCTTTTACTATATATAAGAAACCTTGATTGCCTACAGCTTTTCCTACGTCCAATTTGCCGATTTGATTTGGTGATAGCTCAATTGTAGGGTTATCTACATAGCCTCGTACTGTTCCATCTAGTCCTGCATCTACAAGCACTCCTCCTAAAGGACCATTGCCCTGGACGCGAATATTGACTCTTGATTCGGGGGTTTTCATACTAGAGGCTAATAATAGTCCAGCAGCCATTGTGCGGCCAAGAGCAGCGGAGGCCACCCAAGAAAGTTTATGTCGTTGTCTTGCTTCTTCAGTTAAGCGGGTGGTAATTACACCAACAGCACGAATGCCACCTTCTGCTGCTGTAGCTCTAATTAGTTGGTCTGCCATTGAATTCCTTACATTTCTTAATAAGAAAGATTTTCTTTATCATAACTCTGTTGGAATATTCCTGGTGAACTACTCCACCGTATAGACGGATGGAGCTTCTGAACTCAAAGGGGAATGCCTCAAGACAGACTTACGTCCACCTTTTGGTCTTACTTCCCCTCCTTCTCTACGGGACGCTACGCGAACAGCAGCAGTCCTTCCAAGACCGATATTTCCCTGATGCCTTCTGCCCTAATATTTTTGGACGCATTTTCGTCTCGGTCGTGGTGAGTACCACAACTCGGACAAGTCCACTCTCTCACATCTAATGGCATTTCTGATATTTGATAGAGACAATTAGAGCAAGTTTTAGAGCTAGGAAACCATCTATTAATCTCTACTAATAAACCACCTTTTTGTTGCAGTTTATAGTTAACAAAATTGATAAACATTCCCCAACCCACATCAGAGATACTTTTAGCTAAGTTGTGATTACGTTTGCGCAGCATTCCGTAGGAAACCATACCCTTGATGTTCAGATTTTCAACAATTACTACTTGATTATCATTGACTATTTTTCTTGATAATTTATGTAGAAAGTCTTGACGGGTATTACTTATACGTTCGTGAACTTTAGCTACTAGCGTTCGTGCTTTTTCTCTTGATTTACTTCCTTTTTTCTTACGGGCTAATTTAGCCTGTTTTCGAGCTAAGTTTTTTTGATGTTTTTTGAAGTGTTTAGGGTTAGCATACTTAGATGTTTTGTCGCCATCATGGGTAATACAAAAGTCTTTTAGTCCTAAGTCAATGCCAACAACTTTACCTGTAACAACTACTTCAGGGGTTTCAAGTTCTGTGTCAAATAATAATGAAGCATAATACTTTCGGGTGGGTGTTTTGGCAATTGTTACGGTTTTAAGTTTTCCATCAAATAGCCTATGAATTGAAGATTTTATCACTCCAATTTGAGGTACTTTCACACCTTTATCTACTACTTGGCAGTTTTGAGGATATTGACAGGTTTGCCTCCCTTGATAAGACTTAAATCTGGGATATTTCGCTCTACCTTCAAAAAAGTTTTTGAATGCTTTGGTGAGGTTGAGAGTGGTTGACTGCAAAACTTGAGAATAACACTCTTTTAGCCACTTAGTTTCTTCTGAGTTTTTCAGCTTAGGTAACACTTTGTTTAGTGCTACTCGACTCAACCCTTTACCTGTTTCTTTATAAGTTTCATTGCACAGATTCAAAGCATAATTCCACCACCATCTGGAACACCCCATTACTTGGTTTAGTTTCTGGGTTTGCTCAGGATTTGGATACATTCTGACTTTTACTGCTCTGTACAATGATTTCACACAAAACATAGTTTATGGTAAGAGTATAACACAATAAAATTGCGTATTGGATGCTACGCAGTTTATTTATTTGTCGGGCATTTATCCCTAATTATCGGGAAATAATGTTAGGCTAGATATTTGTGATTTTCTAGGTTTGTTCGGTCAAAAGATACCAAGTATAAATTCAAAAATTATATTACTATATTGTTATGTTAGGTACTTTCCAAAAAAGCCATTTGCGGATTGAAATTGAAACTACTGAATCTAGGATTAGAGAGAGTTTACTAGGTTCATCTCAGTTACAAACATGGTTGTGGCCTCAACGCTTTTCTCCCGGACTACCAGAACAATTGTCTGAAGGTTTAGAGTTTAAAAGTATTGTTGGTGTAATAGAAATTAAACATTATGTTGATGTAGTAGGGTCGAATTGTTTGAGGTTGCTACTTAGTCAAGGTATTGATGGATTTCACGAGTGGTATTGGGGAGATGGTTGGATACAATCTCGTTTAGAAGGAATATCTATGTTGCCTCTAAATTTAGGTCAGACTTTTAGTTTACTTCGTTTGCGAGAGTTTTTAGTTACATCAGAAAAAGCTGTTAAGTTTTAAGCTATTAATTCTTAAAATATGGTAATTATTTCTACTTACTTTACTAAGTTAGTATATCAAGTCTCATTAATTAGCCAAAGGTAAAAATGTTCTTCTCTTGAGAGAGAATATTTTTTCCATTTGTCATGGGGAGCAAACAAATTTCCTCTTGTTCCCTACTCCCTACTTCCTAAATTATTCCGAAGTAGTTATTGAAAGAGATATGATATTAGCTATTTTTCGCCGACTGCTATTAATACAAAAAAAATTAAAACCCACATTCTGCACTTCAATTTGTAAAATAAAAATTAGTATAAAATTATTGGATTGCTTAGGTATTTATATTATATAAATTATCTTCATTTACCTCAATCAAGAGTCAAATTCTCAGTTAAATATTAAGCATAAATACTTACTGAATCCTTGACTCCTATTGACCACTATAAATTTTTTCTGACTTTTGACTTTTGACTTATATTTTTATGCTACATTTTGTGGCGCGGAATGTGGGTTAAAAGCGATGGCTTAAAATCATCAAATTTATAATTTTATTTCTTTGGCAGCTATAACAATTAAATTATCTTTGTCCTGAAATATATAGCGCTGTGGATTAATTTCAAACTTACCTTGAGGCTGGGAAACTGCTATTAAAATAGCGTTATGATTCTGCTTAATATATATAAACAAGTCTAAAAAAGTTTTCCCTACCCATTCAGCAGTAATAGTTATCCGATAAAACTGATTTCCCCTTTCATAAGTTAGTAATTCTGAAAATACACCCATTAATCCTTTATTCAAAGCAGCTTGAGCTAATAGAAAACCACTTTGTTCCTGGCTAACTATATAATCATTGACATGACCCATATCTAAATGAGAGCCATATTCACGATTAAGTAATTCAGCACAGGTATAAACATTTGGATTTAATTTTTCTGCTGTTAAAGCTGCTAAAATTGTCCGAGCATCTGCATCTTGATCGCTACGACCATGAGTTTTATCGCACAAAATAATACAAGTTTCAGCTCGACGTATACCAGCTTTTTCTAAAGCAGTAACTTTGGTAAAATCGTCTTTGAGAAATTGTATCCGAGATTTTAAATCTGGGGCCATAAAATTAGGTTCATCATCAAATTCAGCTATGACAATAATTGGTATTCCTTCGCTTTTACCAGCAGCTTTAAATTCTCTAACTATAATCTCAGCTTTGCGATTCCAGCCACAAATAATTGTATGATTACTAAAGCTTTCCCAGTCCACAATATCATCCTCTCTACGGATTTTATCTACCATAAATGCTGATACTGTTCCAGTGAACATAGCAAAAATAGTAACATTCATAAAAATGACAAATACTCCAACTATTTTTCCTCCTAATGAGGATGGTTGAGCTGGAATTGGTTCGCCAGCAAATAATGAATAAACACTAAACCAAAATCCTTCTTCTAAGGAAGTGAAGTTGGGATTATTACTACTTTCAAATACTAGGATAGCAACAGTACCAAACATAATAGTTAGTAGCAGTAGTCCAATAACGATTAGATATTCTTTAATTCCTCTTTGTAAGATATAGGGAAAGGTGCTGCCATAACGGTTGAAAAAAACAGGTAATCTGAATATTCTTAGTAGGCGTAATAGTCGTAAAGCTCTAATGGTTCTGAATACTCTTAGTAATGGTAATATAGCTAGTATATCTAACCAATATTCTTGAAAATAAGCTTTTTTATTAGGGGCAACTAGGAACCGGAAACTTAATTCAATAACAAATAATATAGTAAATATTTGACTAAGGATATTACATATTAATAGATAGGGTGATTTTTCAGGTATAGATAATTCTACTATGGTTAATATAACTGACAAAATTATGATGATACCAATAGTAATATTGACTATTGGTAGTTGCAAAAAACGTTGTAGATAAGGCTGGTAATTGTGTTTTTTTAATAGGGATAAAAGACTAGAATTTGAATTAGTCATAAATCAAACATAAAAACACACTTACTAATACATTATTCGACTATATAAAATAGCAGCTGCCAGAGCGGTTAGGACAGAGAAAAGTCAAATTTATTAGACTATTTCTATAGAGGCGATATAGCTGGCGTACTTGCTCTGTTAAGGCTATTTTTTCCTTGATTTCCTAAGCACCTTGGCGACTGCTATATATCAATATCTATAAATATTAAGCAACCATCAAAATTTTTATAAGAGCAACAGCTTGTTGATTAAAGAAACCATTATTTGATAATTTTTGCAGAAAATTATTGGAGTAAAAAATTAGAAAGTTTTTTTGTTATATTTAGTCTCCTAGTTTTTTCTTAAAATTTGGATAGGTACTATGGTCGTTGATATTTACTATGCGACTTTCATCATCTGTTGCTGTTATATTTTCATAGATTCCTTGGTCTCTTTTTACTAATTTACTAAATCCTTGACTTTTTAAATCGCTGACGCCCGTTTCTACTATTACTCTAGGAGCACTAATCATACGTTTAACAGGAGTGTCTTCTGGAGTGTCACCTATATCACATTTAGCTAATTTACATAACTGGCCCCAAGTTGTAATATTTTCATTTATACTGTGCCAAACTTCCAGTTTTTGCTGATTAGTTGGACAAAAATAATCGTATACAGGCATAGTAATACTTCTAGAAGTAAAAGGCTTAGTTTTTAATTATAAATGATGTTAAAGTGTTTCTAGGTATAAACATAAAATTAATTTTTTGAGGGATTATGAAGGTAAACATTTCCTGCGGACTGCTGCGCAAACAGCTATTAACTGTCAGTTCTCAACAAAAGGAGCGAATTTAAATGAATATAGACTTTAAAGCTGACTTTGGTAGTAAGATTTAATTCTGCTTTAATTAGTAAAGCTTTTATCTAAAACTAAAAGCAATAGCTGAATGCTGAGTGCTGACTGCTGTTTGCGCAGCATTCCGGAGGAAATCCTTACTTATGAATAATAGTGACGGTGAATCAAGAGAGTTTTTGCTAGGAAAAAATTATAGCCTAATATTTACAACTCATCTTTCAATAATTAATAATTAATAATTAACAATTACCTCTCCTTCAAAATAAGAGGATTGACGCTTAACGAATTTTTTTTCTTGTTTCTTCTTTAAAGGAAAGGCTTTAAACCTTAGTTATTGGGTAAAAATTATCTATATATTATATCAATTTTCAAAATAATCCTACAAAAAAAGACTGAAAATTCTGGAGAAAAAGAACTTATCTAATCCTATAAGCAACCTATTTAGATCGCTTTTTCTTCTTTTATCTTTTCTCTCATGGGTTTAATACCCTACTTTACAGCGGGTGCTTAAAATTGGTTGGGGTTATAAGATACAAAGTGGCGTTTAGAAGACATCCCGGTCTAATTTTCCCTTCTGCCTTCTGCTTTCTTCAAGATTTGTTTATTACTTATTCCTAATTTTCTCTTACTTCTTTATTAGTGATAGGTCTGGAGTTCTATACTTTTTGTCTGAGACTCATCTGGTAAATTACTTAAGCTTAATTATGATTTTCAAGAGTCTTTATAAAGTGCTACTAAACTAATTATTTTTTTTGTTGCAATCCAGCTTTTTTAGTTTAAATCTATATTTGATGCTAATATAAAATCTAAATATACACTAATCAAATAATATTAAGGAGAATTGATTAATGAGTGATTTTAAAGTAACACCACAAAAGGAACTAACTACTAGTCAAATGCTAGAGAGATACAATTTAGACGATGAAATAACTCTAAAACGTTGGGCGCAATTACATGGTATTGACAATAACCGTGGTTACTACAATCCAGATGAAGTGGATCTAATAGATCATGTACATCATCATATTTATAATCTTGGCATGAGTATTATCGATTATCAAAGTTTTATAGATCGTCGTCAAATTCCAACACAACAATTTACTCAGGAAAATGGTGAAAATATGATGGAAAATAATATTTATACAAATGTAAGTAATTCGGCAAAAAAACATCAAGGAACAGAAAATTTTGTTTGTAATGATTATGATGCAATAAATAAGACTTCAGAGGAAATTAATAATGAAGAGTATGCAACCATAGAGTTGTTAAAAAAGCAGTATTCTGAAGCAATTGATTTAATGGGAGAAAAAATAGCTGACCATTTTATAGATGAATTAGATGTATCTGTAATGCGACATCTTATTAAGAAGGTAAAAGAGCGTCAAAGACTTAATGGTAAAGTTTCATCAAATCGTTTTCTGAAAACAATTAAAGCTGTTTTACAGCCTCAAAATGGTAATTTTCTTGTTCCTAAAGATAATGAGGATGAATCTAGTATTGAACTAGAACAAAATCATCGACTTGGTTAGTTAATTTGTTTAGCACTAGTGCAGAATGGCGGAAATAACTGACCAGTTACAAAATCCTAAAAGCCTTACCAATCAATACTTCTGACTTCTGAATTTTGACTTCTTACTTCCGTGTAGCGGCACTAGTTTACTGTTATTGGGATGGGTTTTACATCAGGTTTTTTTTGAGGTTAGATTGAATCTTTTGTTAAACCTAATACTCCTCATAAATGCTAGGAATAGAGCATTATTCTAATAAATATAGTAATCTTATTGAAGATAGCAATCTTCTTCAATTTGTGAAATATTTTAGATTTTGAGGGAACTGGAAATAATCAAATTATTATGAATGATTTAGGATTCCTACAAATAGTAATTGATTAGATAAAAGCTGAGACTCTGGCTTAATGCTTCCTTGGTTAGGACTCCCCAACTTTAGTAAAATATGAAGGCTAAAATAGAAAAACTATAACTAGCTAGATACTTATAATTTTTTTTGTATTGCTATGAATTATAAACTATAAAAAAAATGATTAAATCTTGGATGATAATTGGTACGGTTACTTTCTTAATAGCATTCAGTAGTAGCATTTTTACGCCGTCTAGAGGTATCCAATGGTTTAGACATCTACAACGACCTTATTGGTTAACTTTTGAAAGAGCAATTCCCATCATTTGGACGATAATTTTTATTTGTGGTGCTTGGTCTGCATATATTATCTGGGAACAGGAGTCAGGAACTCAAAAAACTTGGTTATTAATGGCATTATATTTATTGTTAGAAATTGTGACAATAGCCTATACACCTGTGATGTTTTGGATGCAAAATTTGAAGGTGGGAACAATTATTGGAGGAACAGGTTTTGTATTAAGTCTGATACTAATTTTGACTGTCTGGCAAATTAATAGTTGGGCTGGAATATTATTATTACCTTATACATTTTGGAGTCCAATTGGTACTTATACTACTTGGGAAATGAATCGTATTAATTCTGAAAATCAGTTAGAGTAATTAATTTTTAGCTAAAGGGATGGCGAAGTCTCCTCGCCATATCCAATCGACTAAGAGAAAAGGGACTATTCTTGATGTCAAGCGTCCTTATTACAGAGGTAATGATAACTGAAATGACCTTCCCGGGGCAGCATTAAAGTTACTCATTTTGTTTGTAGCGATCGCCAGAGAATGAAAGAATAGAATCAACGCTAAATTATCCTAAGATTTTTTTGACTTCAAATAATAAATAATACCATTTTCAAAAAATACTGTAACAGTGCTTTATTCTGTTGTTAGGAGTTTTGAGATTAATACTGTAGCGACCTTTTTTGAATTTGGTATAAGTAGTTGATATAGACAACAATAATATCTCCTTGAACACGAGAATCACAAAATGTTTGATGGTTTGCTCTGACTAAATGATGAGAAAAACAGTCGAGGGATAGCGAGTTATCCTATCCCTCCGGTCTTGAATGGAACTTTATATCCAATCGACCAAGAGAAAATAAAAAAAATATTTTGACTTAATTCTTTTTTTTAAGTAGAGGTAATTGTTAAATATTTTATCCTGATTATTATCGTCATAAATATTTTCCTTTTGAAGAAAATTGTAGGTATAGCGTTTTTAAATGAGATGTCAAACAAGAGCTGGTTATTTACTAACAGTAAAAAGTCTAGCAAACCTTCTTAGCTATTGCCTCTTGCCTTTTACCTAAAAGTTGCCAGATTTTTTACGCAACTCAAATTAAATTACTATAGTAGATGCTAGGTTTTAGATTCAGTATTATTGGAAATTTAACTAGCTCTGGGCTAACAGTTTTCAGGCATAAATTTGGGTTTAAAGACCATTTAAAAGGGAATTTATCTCGGTTTCAGTATAAATTCAAGCTAAATTTTGACTGCTGAATTGCTGGACTCTTTTTAACCCCAATCAATTGTAGATAATTAGCGTGATACTAAAGTTTTAAACAAGAGTTCCTCCACAATTAAAAAATTTAATAAAAATAGAAGCTACAAAAAAATTGAGGAATCAGGTTTATACTCAGAAGGAAAAATTTGGGTAAATTGTATAGTAATTCTATTTCAGTTGTGAATTTTTTTTGAATTTAGGTGACAGGGGTAAAAGTTTCATAATTTTTATATATCCTGAGATTTTATACAAACCATTTTGGATTGCTATATTTTGATGAAAAAGAAATTAATTAATAGCAGTAAAATAGCATTTATTTTGGCAATTTATATTCTAAATATGAAATAGATGTATAACAGCTGAAGTAAAAGTTAGGACATATAAAAAGCTGAAAATTAAGATAACGCAAAATTTTCCTTCTATCCTAAATAACTAATCGCCTAGATAACTAAATCCCTTCTTCTTTTTTCCTTCTTCCTTCTGCTATATAGGGGTTCTCAAGTTACTGAAGTACAGTAATTTTTTTTATTTTATACTCCCTAAAAAAAATGAGTTTTATACCTCATCAGGATGGGAATTTCTATATTAACCTTTATTAATACTTCTACAAGATTATCGATTAATTTTATCTACAACAATTGAAAACAGAATCAACAGATAGTTTATTTTGTCGGCTCGAGCGTAACAATTATCAGAAATTATCATAATTGCTATAGTGCTATCTTTGATATAAAATTATCAATGATAATTGATTTAGAGATTTATTTTTATGGAAATAATTGATTACATAATTGTGATAATTTACTTAGTATTTATTATGATTTTTGGTTTTTTTCTGCAAAGAAAAGCTTCCACAGGAATAGAGTCTTACTTTCTCGGAAATCGGAATTTACCTTGGTGGGTTTTGGGTGCTTCTGGTATGGCTTCTAATACTGACCTTGCAGGTACTATGATATTAACTGCTTTAGTTTATGCTTTGGGAACTAAGGGATTTTTTATTGAAATTAGGGGTGGAATAGTATTATATTTAGGGTGTTTAATGACATTTATTGGAAAATGGAATCGTCGTGCTCAAGTAATGACTGTTGCTGAATGGATGCAGTTACGTTTTGGTATGGGTCGAGAAGGAAATATTGCCAGAATTATTAGTGCAATTGCTAATATTATTTTTGCTATTGCTTCTATTAGTTATTTTGCTGTTGGAGGTGGCAAGTTTTTAGGAGATTTTTTGGGAATTGATGATGGAATTGCTGGGATTTTACTGATTTTATTAGCTTTAGTTTATACTGCTGTTAGTGGTTTTTATGGAGTAGTTTTGACAGATATTTTTCAAGGAATCTTGATTTTTGTGGCAATTTTATATATCTGTTTTATAGCTTTTCAAACTGTAAATCTACCAGAGACTTTTTCAATTTCCATTCCTGGTACGGAACAATTACAACAATGGAATTTGGCAGAATGGAGTAGTCTTACTCCACCAATAACTATTGATTTGCCAGGGGATTATAGTATTTTTAATTTGTTTGGTGGAGTGATGTTGTTTTATACTTTTAAAGTATTTCTCGAAGGTGCTGCTGGTGGGGGTGGTTATGTAGCTCAACGTTACTTTGCTGCAAAGAGCGATCGTGAGGCTGGGTTACTTTCTTTATTCTGGATTTTTTTATTATCATTTAGATGGCCTCTGGTTACTGCTTTTGCAGTATTAGGAATAGATTATGGTCTGAAAAATCAGGTAATTTCTGACCCTGAATTAGTTTTACCTACTGTAATTGCTGAATATATTCCTGTAGGAATTAAGGGTTTATTAGTTGCTTGTTTTATTGCAGCAGCAATGTCAACTTTTGATTCTATTATTAATTCTAGTGCTGCATATTGGGTCAAAGATATTTATCAAGCTTACCTTAAACCTGAAGCTTCTAATCAAAAATTACTTACCCAAGGTCGTTTAGCGTCTATTGTCATTGTTGGTTTAGGGTTAATTTTTAGTTTTAATATTACGAATATTAATGATATCTGGGGATGGTTAACTTTAGGATTAGGAACTGGGCTGTTTATTCCTTTAGTATTGAGATGGTATTGGTGGAGATTTAATGGTTATGGGTTTGCCATTGGTACTGGAGCGGGTTTGGTTGCTGCTATTTTGACAAAAGGGGTAATTTTACCTGTGGTGAATAATTCTCAAATTCAGGAATATGTTTTATTTTTGGTGCCGAGTATTTGTTCTTTTTTAGGATGTATTTTGGGTACATTTTTGACTCCAGCAACTAACTTAGAAACGATTAATAATTTTTATCGGGTGACCAGACCTTTTGGCTTTTGGGGAGTAGTGAGGAAACAATTACCAACTAATATTCAGGCAAAAATTCAGGCAGAAAATCGACGAGATATTATGGGAGCTTTGATTGCTACTCCTTGGCAGTTGGTTTTATTTTTGATGGGAATTATGTTGATGATGAAGCAATGGGATAATTTTGGTATTTTATTACTAATATTTATTTTATTATCGATTGGATTGTATTTTACTTGGTTTAGGTATTTGGATAAAATATAGACTCAAGCTAATATGCTTTTATTTTGGGAATAATCTAAGATAATGGATGAAAGGAAGACCAGTTCTGGAAATAAATAGGGAATATACAGATGTTTTGGCATTATATAGTTATTTCGGTTTAGATTAAGACAAGGGTTTATTGGTTTGAAAGACTGTCAGCCGAAACAGTGTTTAATTCTTATTTGAAATGACTATATATTCACAATTTAAATTTGCTATAACTGAACATTATTTTCTAAATTTTATATATCGCTCCTATCCTTTCTTTAGAGTGAGGTTTTAGGGATAAAGTTGAGGGCAAAATAATTATTTCATATCTATTTCCTAGTTGAAGGCATTTGAGATTTTTAATACTAAAATCAGGGAAACTTTATCTACCTAAATTCGCCTCAAGTTTTGAGATTTATTTCTAAAATAGTAAGACCAATTTTATGTGAAACTGCACAAAAAAACCAACTTCTATAAGTTATCAACCTCGATCTATAGTCAATTATTTATTCTTGAAACCTTAATTCTATGCAACCCAATCTTAAATTACTATTAAGTTATTTGAGAACTGTGCCAATTACTAAGTAGCTGGGTTTAATTATCCATAAAATAGCGATAGAAATTCAAAACTTTAAAAATCAGGTTGAAAACTGCCTTATGGCTTCATTTTCATACTCTTCATTTTTTTGCGCAGCATGACAAACGGAAACGTTTATTTATCCCTACCTACTTAATTACCAACTTGAATTTTTTGTTTTGGAATTTTTAGTTATTTTTACATTTCTTATCAAAATCAGATTGTAAAAATACTTAATACTAATTGAGGCGAATTTTAGTTAAGCTGAAGATAACTCATTCATATATAACTCTAAATAGGTAAAAATATATGGCAACTATTTCTTCAAATCTGGAATCTAATCAAAAACGTTGGCAAACAATAGTTTGTTTAACTTTAGGTTTCTGGTTAAGTGCCTGCATAATTTTAGACGTGGTAATTATGCCTAGTATGTATGCTTCTGGCATGATGAATACATCAGATTTTACAGCAGCAGGTTCAATAATGTTTTCCTTGTTTAACCGACTTGAATTAATTTGTGCAAGCTTGGGTTTAACAGGTTTATTAGTATTAAGTGCCACACCAAATAATTTAATTAAAAATACTAAAACAGCAATTATATTTTCTATAGCATTGTTGGCGATCGCTTTAATTGATACTTACGGTTTAACTCCTCAAATGAGTGCTTTGGGTATAAATCTAAATCTGTTTGAGTCAGTTAAAGAAGTTCCTGTTACCATGAATCAAATGCATGGCGGTTACTGGTTATTAGAAGTAATTAAATTAGTTGTTGGCGGTACTTTACTTGGTTGGTGTTATCAACAAAAAAACTAATAATAAGGTAGTCGGTGAAAAAAGTAGGGTGGGTGAATTTTGGTTGAGATAAAATTAATCTCGATTAAGTTAATATTTGCCTACCCTACAATCTTAAAACACAACATATCTCTTTTCTTTTTCCTGTTCCCTAAAATCTAGAACTTTGTACCTCTCCAGTATAAATAATTGCTATAGCAATCATATTTCAGTTGTAAAATTTTAGTGGTAATTAGGTAGGGAAGCTGCCGGATTGGCGACGTACAGAAGTCAGAATATAAAAGGATTTTGACCGGTATTAAATGTTATTAAATATCTCATAAATCATTCGGTGATTACTATACATTAAAAATTCCCTCCAAATTTTGAAGGTGTTAACCAGTTTTGTCAGTTATAGGTTTTAAGGTAAGTAGTGCTACAGCTAACTTTAGTATAACAATCTCTTTAACCACAAATATAATAGATGTAGAAATATTTACTTTTATTTCTAGAAAGATTTATGCCTTACAGTAAATTCACCTTAGAGGAAGTCCTGACAAATTTTAATCTCAACGTGGTTGAAAACTTCGGTAAATTTAACCAATTACCAGAAGTTTCTCCCAGTAAATTTATTCAAGAAGCTTTAGAACATTATCTACCATTAGCAGTGGCAGTCGCTTCAGAAAAAGCTCGTTTCCTGACGGAATGCTCCGCAAACATAATTTATTATTGCACCGATATTAGCAGAAGTAAAAAAAATATCTAATAACCAGATAAGTTTATTTTCTGGCATTGAGTTTAATGTTAATCCAGAGTTAGGATTAAATGGTTTTTGTGACTTTATTATCAGTTTTTCAACGCAGCAAATAGTTCTAAAAGCACCAATAATAACTTTAGTAGAAGCTAAAAACGATAATCGGAGAAATTGTTTAGCTCAATGTATGGCAGAAATGGTTGCTGCTCAAATTTTTAATCAAAGCAAAAACAAAGAAATTCCCAAGATTTATGGAGTTGTTACTACTGGTACTGCTTGGCAATTTCTAGAGTTAGAAGCTCAAACAATAATCATAGATTTAGAGGAATATTCCGTCTATAACTTACCGAAGATTTTAGGAATATTAACCAGTTTTGTGAGTTAGTATTTACAGAAAATTCCAAGTATGTGAGGTTGCACAAAATTAGGTGTTAGGTCTGAGGTACTAGGTTTTAGTTGTTGTAGCAATTTTATATGAGGTGGCACACAATTATGAAATTTATTCACTTGTCTATCTCGATCTACAGTCAACTCTGATTAAGATTAATATATTATTCTATGCAACTTCCTATGAATTTGGTATAAAATCCAAAACTTGTGTCTCTCACAAAGAGTAAGAAACGCTGTAGTAATTAGTTAATTATAAATCTAATATAACCAACCAAATAAATCTGCAACAGATAATTGCCAATTTGTTAATAAATTGAGGATGGGTAAATTATCATAATCATATCTAACTTCTGGTTGCTAGTTAGGTTGAAAAATCACTACAGATTCATCTTCAGAATCTATTAACCAACCAAGCTGAGTACCATTATTTAGACAGAAAATAATTTTATTAATTAATTGATTAGGACTTTGGTCTGGCGAGAGAATTTATATTACCCAATCTGGTGCTATTTCAAATCTATTTTAGATTCTGCCATTAGGTTTTATCGGAATAAGTTGCCATGCAAAAACTGAAATATCAGGAACTATAGAACAACCGTTAAAAGTACATATTAATTCTGGCAATGCCATTACTAACTTTTGTGGTACACCTGCTTGATTAATAGCTGATGATAGGCAAGTTTGAATTGCACTATGTTCTCCTTGTGGCATTGGTTTTTGATAAATTTGATTGTTAAAATATTCACTTGCTGGTTTTGTTTCTGGCAGTTCTAGAAACTCTTCGAGAGTAATTTGTTTAGATGGTTTAACAGAGTTTAACATAACAATTTTACCTCAATGGGAATTTTTACTTATTCATTCATTATATCTATTTTTTACTACCTATTAATCTAGTATCATAATTAATTACAGCGCTTTTTATGATTATTAGACCACAAAGACGTTGCATGCAACGTCTCTACAAAGTTATCGTTTTTTTTATGTGTTTCATTGACCTGAAAACTGATGTAATTAGATTGAATATATAGTAATCGTAAGTAATTTGTGCAAAAAAACAGTAGGGGTTTGGTCTGCAAATTTTATTCGCACTTTGGTTGGGAAACTAAACCCCTACGATCAGATATTACAACCTATTTATAATTGCTATAGCAGTCGCTGTTACTGTTAGGAAACTTTCGCTCCTCTCAAATTTAATCACCGCAAGAATGTAGGGGCGAATGGCCATTCGCCCCTACTAAATTATGAATTTATTCGATATGATATACTGCTTCAGCAAAGGTAAAAGAGTAAAATTATTTTCTTGTTTTTCTATTAGGGAACATCGCTGCAAAGATTTAATGATATTCAATAAATCTGAAAGTGGTATTTGTAAACTATCTAATAAATTTGCAATAGCTATTGCTTCGGTTTTGGTTGCTAAGTGAGAGATTACTTGTTTTTCTAATTCTGATAAACGGGCAAACTCTTGATGTAATAATTCTTTGATGTCTGCATCTAAAAATAGAGGGTCGTATTGAAATAATTCTGAGATATTTCCACTGAATAAGTCATTAATGGTTGTGGCAATTATATTTAACCAAGTCGGGTTGCCTTGATAAAAGTCAATCAATTTTTGCCATTGATTATCTATTTGTAAATCTTGGTCTTTGAGAATTTTTGTAGCTGCTTCTTTGTCTAAACATTTGAGGTGTAGTGAGCGTCGCAATAACTTTATAGTTAGTGTTTATCCGAACATAATAATCCCTGGAAACTCATATAATGGGTAGGAGCGAATGGCCATTCGCTCCTACAGAATTTTAGTTGCGACGTGAGGTTGATAAATAGACAATTTCAAATATTACAGGACTTACGCAAAGAAACCCCGTTTCTACGATAAACCATTATTTTTAACAATAGACATTTACCAGAAACCGGGTTTCTGGGTTCCTCCTGCGTAAGTCCTGTATTAGTTAAAGCAAGATTCAACCTTAACTATTTTCCGATTCTTCTACTTCCTCTTCACCAGAGAATAAAAGACGAATACCCATAATTGCAAATCCAATTGCAGCCGTAATTTTTACTATATTTGTTGGTAAAATTTCTGCTACTCCTTGCCCTACTAAAACTCCTAAAAAGCTAGTTAATAATAGAGCAGTTGCAGTACCAAAAAATACTGCCTGGGGAAATTTTGAAGACCCACCAAGGGCGATCGCTGCTAATTGACTTTTATCTCCTAATTCGGATAAAAAAACTGCGATAAAACTTAAACCTAAAAGTTGCCAATCCATAGTTAGTTAATAAGTGAGAAGGAAGAAGGAAGAAGGAAGAAGGAAGAAAAATATTTATATAAGAGGAATGAGGAATTCTGAAAAGTTTTTTGATACAGAATTTTGCCCCCCTAGCCCCCCAACTTTGGGGGAACAAGAGTCAATTTGCTTGCTCTAGTCCCCCAAGATTGGGGGATGCGCGGGGGCTTGGATTTAGCATAAGGGAGTTCTCAGACAACCTCTAAAGTCAAGCTTTTATCAAGAAAGAATTCAGAATTTAATTTTATAAGTAGGAAGATGTATCTCTTGTTTCTAATGAAGAATAATAATTTACTTTAAATCTCTTAACTCCCATATTCTTAATTCTGACTCCTGACTCCTGACTCCTGACTCCTGATTTCTCAACCAGGAAAATTTTCATAAAATACCTCTATTATTAAAGTTAAAGATATTAGTAATAAAATAATTCCTGCTGCTCTTTCTACAGTCTTAGGAGAGAGGCGACTAGCTAACCATTGACCCAACAAAACTCCTAACAAACTGGTAGTTACTAATGCACTACCTGCACCTAAAAATACTATCCAAGGAGACTGAGATTCGGCAGTCATTAAAAGAGTCGTAATCTGAGTTTTATCGCCAATTTCTGCTAAAAATATTGTGACAAAAGTAGAAGCAAATACTTTCCATGCTCCTGTTTTTTGTATTTTCGCTTCTTGTTGTTCTGATTGAGAATTTTTGAGGGGTAAAAGCTCACCCGTTTCTGACCTAACTTGTAAAGGTAAGACCTCAGAAAAATCTTTTTCTTCTAAATTTATTTTAGGTTGAGGTGTATTTTCACTGAAAGATTTCACAGGCAAATTTACTAAATAACTGAATATATGTAGATTCTTTAAATTTTCTTTATTGTTTCAGATAATTATGTTATTTGTCAACCACTCTACTTTCTTATCTCTGGAAACCTGAATTAATACCCACTGCATGATTAAAGCGCAACATTTCTAGACTACGATCGCCGTACATATCTCCAATGTGCTGCTGACAACAGTCAATGGCAAATTCATTGAGTTCTTCTGGTTCAATACCGTAAAATTCTCTAAAGGTATCTGCTTGGACTCGACAAAAACGGGGCCTTTCAGGGTAAATACGGCATTCTCGCGTTAAACTATCGTAATTAATACACCATCCATCTGCTCCTACTAAACTCATATAATGCTTTAGCTCTTCTGAAGATAAATATTCTTCTAATTCTGGACGCTCTGTTGGGTCTAAGTAACAACAAGCACCACAATTTTTTATACAATGCCAACTAGCCATTTTTTTTTAGCCAATAGTTATTGATTAACGGCCTTCTGATTGTAGCAGACTAAATTATTGAGTTTTGTAAAGTATCTTAAATTAAACTAGCGATGGCTTGGTAGAATAAAGAACGGTTTTTCAGCTCAATATATATTTGATTTATACTTAGGGGGAATATGGGGTTTTTAACTGATTTGTTCAGCAACATTAACTTTGAAACTATTGCCCAGTTAACAATGTTGGCCATGGTTGTAATTGCTGGCCCTGTAGTTATTGTGCTACTGGCACTTCGGGGCGGCGATTTGTAATACCGTTTCACGGAAGTCAGAAGTCAATTGTTTGGGGTTATAAGACACGGAGTGGCGTGTCGAAGACTATCCATAAGCAATTAGACCTTCTGCCTTTCCTATATCCCAACATAAGAGATAATATACTAATAGAAGTAAGAACAAGGTTTGTCCCAATGAACCAATGCTTGTAGGGGTGGAATTCCTGTGCTCAGGAAACAAGTAGGACGTATTGTCGCTACCAAGACCAAGGCAACAGACAAGCAGGCAGCAAAGATAGGGATTTATAGCTCGCTCCTTGAGTAAAACCACTCTGAAAAGATTAATCATAAAAAGTAAGCGTAAAGCATATGGTATTAATTATCAGTATGTTAGAGCGTCTAGGTGGTATATGAGCTGCCACCACCGAATTGTCGGTGACAGTTAAGTGTGAAACGTGGAGAATCTTGGTTTTAACCCGATTCAAAACATCAGCTTAGAATCTCTCGTGTTTTAACCGAGAGAGAAGTCAATTTCTCCAAATCGATAACCTTTTCGATAAACAGTATAAATGAGCGGTAACTCTCCATTTACTTCTATTTTTCGTCGCAATAAACGTACTTGTGCTGCTAAAACGTTACTGCTTGGTTTTTCTCCTTCTCCCCACAAATATTCATAGATTTGCTGATGAGTTAGAAGTTGACCGGGGTGAGCCATAAAATATGCCAGCAATTTACATTCTTTTTCTGATAAATTAATTATATGTCCACCGCGATAAGCTACTTGATTTTCTATGTCTAGCTCTAAATCTGCTACTTGTAAATGTTGCTCAGTTGTTCTTGTTTCAATGTTTTGGGGACGACGTAATAATGCCCGAACTCTTGCTAATAACTCTCGCAACTCAAAAGGTTTAACTAAATAATCATCTGCTCCAGCATCTAATCCAGTAACGCGATCGTCTACTGTATCTTTGGCAGTAAGAAATAAAACAGGTGTATTGTCGTGGTGCGATCGTAACTCCTGACAAATTTCCAATCCTGTTTTGTGAGGTAACATCCAATCTAAAATCAGCAAATCATAGTTACCCTGACTTGCCATCTGACCACCAATTTTTCCATTATCAGCAACATCAACACTATACCCCTCTCGCTTCAAAGCACGACTTAGAGGAGAAGTTAACTCCGGTTCATCATCCACTAAAAGAATTTGCATTTCGATGAATGTCAAAATCGTCAGTTAAAATTTTGAATCAAAAATAGTTTCTGACTCAACTTCTGCTGCTGCTAACCATTCTTGCATATCAGCTAATGCCCAAACTGCTTCAGCATAAGCTTGTGCCACTGGTTCGAGTTTCACTTGATAAGTGGCAAAGCGAGAGACTACCGGAGCATACATAGCATCAGCAATTGTAAACTTACCAAATAGCATATCACCTTCTGCTCCAAATTTTTCGCGACACTCTCGCCACATTCTCCCGACCCTCTCAATTTCAGGTCTAACCTCTGGAATTATACCTACTTCTGGGTAACGACCTCGACAATCCATTGGCATATATTTGCGTAAATTTGGGAACCCTGCGTGCATTTCGGCACTAATTGCCCGCGCTACTGCTCGTGCTTCGCGGTCTTTTGGCCACAAAGAATTAGCAAATTTCTCCGCTACATATTCACAAATTGCTAGAGATTCCCATACCTTAATATCCCCGTCTAACAAAACTGGTATCAGACCAGTGGGAGAATATTTTAAAATTTCTTGGTGGGTAATATGTGTATCCAGAGGAATTTTAACTTCAGTAAATTTCACTCCTGCTTGTTTCATAGCTAACCATACTCGCAATGACCAAGAAGAATAATTTTTATTACCGATAACTAGAGCCAATTTACTCATCATTTTTTCAAAATTTTATAAGTACAACATACAACTAACTATTAGACTGATATTCTTTGCTTAAGATAGTATAGTATACCACGTTAGTCTGATAATAATTAGCCGGTTTTTCGTATTTCATTCCTATTTTTTCCATTACTCGTCGGGAGGCAATATTTTCGGGTTGAGCGACTACTACAATTTTCTCTAACTTCAACTCTTCAAATCCGTATCTTAAACTTGCTTTTGCTGCTTCTGTTGCTAATCCTTGATAGCAATATTTAGGATTTAATAAATAGCCAAGCTCTATTTCTGGAGTATTGTCGAGGAAACAAAGTCCGCAACGACCAATCATTTTATTATCTATTTTATGAACTACCGCCCACATTCCAAAATTATTTTTTTTCCAACTCTTGATTATACTTAATATTCTTGTTTCTGTTTCTGCCCTAGTGAGGATGCCTTTTCCCACATACTTCATTACCTTTGGATTATGATACAGATTGTATAATTCATCCAAATCATCAAAGATAAATTGTCTTAATTTTAATCTTTCTGTTTCAATTTAAGCCATGATAATTAGAATTATTTATGAGCCATTAATTGTGAATATTTAGCTGATATGCTACCTTATAAAAACATCAGACTACCTACAGTTTAACTAAAAAAAATCCATGAGAAGCATCTCACCGAAAACCCATAGAAATAAAGAGCGAAATAATAATAGTGAAACGGACTGGCAACTAATTAAAAGAATGATAGGCTACGGTCTAGGTCACAAAAAATTAGTAGTTACTTCACTAATATTATTGTTACCATTATCAATTTCCAGCGCAATTCAACCACTATTAATCGGACAATCAATTTCTCTAATTTTAGGAGAAAAAACCTGGTTATTTCTCCAAAAAATATCATTATCTCAAGGATTGAATATTTTAGGATCTATATTAATGTTGACTATTATTATACGACTAATATTTCAATCTTTACAAGGCTTCTTAGTACAAAAAGTCGGACAACAAATTACTGCTGATATTAGAAATGACTTATTTAAGCACGTTCTTTCTTTAGGAGTTAGATTTTTTGATAGTACCCCTGTAGGAAAATTAATCACTCGTCTTACTAGTGATGTGGAAGCTTTAGGAGATGTATTTTCCACAGGTGCTATTGGTATTGTGAGCGATTTATTTTCGATTTTAATAATTGCTATTACTATGTTTAGTTTGCAATGGCAACTAGGTTTAATCCTGACATTAATGATGTTACCAGTCACAGCAATTATTATTTATTTTCAACAAAGATATCGGCAAGCTAATTATAAAGCCAGAGATGAACTTTCTGGTTTAAATGCTCAATTACAAGAAAATTTAATTGGTATAGGAGTAGTACAATTATTTCGCCGAGAAAAATTTAACTCGGAGTTATTTAGAGCTAATAATATCCATTATGTTAAAGCACTAGATAAAACTATTTTTTATGACTCAGCTATTTCTGGTATTTTAGAATGGATTTCTTTAGTTGCGATCGCTGCAGTATTATTCTTGGGAGGGCAATTTGTTTTAGGAGGAAATCTTGATTTTGGCACTTTATCTTCCTTCGTTTTATATGCTCAACGTTTATTCGATCCTCTGCGACAATTTGCTGAAAAATTTACAGCTATTCAAGCAGGTTTAACTGCAGTGGAACGTATTATTAATCTTCTCAATGAAGAAGTTGAAATTCTAGACCCAGAAGGAGAAATTAAAAAATTACCGACTCTTCAAGTTAACAATTCCAAAATTGGTGAAATTAGATTTGAAAATGTCTGGTTTGGCTATAAACCAAATGAATATGTTCTGAAAAATCTCAACTTTACTATTAAACCAGGGGAAAAGGTTGCTTTTGTTGGGCCTACTGGTGCAGGAAAAAGTTCTGTAATTCGCTTACTTTGTCGTTTATATGATGTCAATAAAGGCAGAATTTTAGTTGATGGAATTAATATTAAAGACTTACCTCAAGCAGAATTACGAAAACATATTGGCGTAATTTTACAAGATGGTTTTTTATTTGCTGGAGATGTGAAAAGTAATATTACTTTGGGAGAAGATTATTCATTAGAGGAGATTCAAACCTCAGCAAAAAACACAAATATAGATAAATTTATTGCAGAATTACCCCAAGGATATAATACTCAACTCAGAGAAAGAGGAGCAAATCTTTCTGGTGGTCAAAAGCAGTTATTAGCATTTGCCCGTGCTGCTATTCGTAAACCTAGAATTTTGGTACTTGACGAAGCAACTGCTAGTTTAGATGTGGTAACAGAAGCTTTAATTCAATCAGCATTAGAAAAACTTTTAGCACAAAGAACAGCTATTATTATTGCTCACCGACTTTCGACTATTAGAAATGTTAACCGGGTTTTTGTGTTGAAACGAGGAGAGTTAATTGAATCTGGTACTCACGAAGAATTATTACAAAAAGAAGGTCTTTATGCTGGTTTGTATAAATTACAAATGTTAGGAACTTAATTAGAGAAGTTCTCAGAAAGATAGAAAAGTATCCACTCAATTATGATGGGGTAGGCAATGATTATATAACTCACTTTGGGATCTATTTAAAATATAGGGGGAGTGTGGGGAGTGTAGGGTCTGGTCTGACCCTGCGCTGCAAACTTCACCCAAGACCCGCATCCTCCTTTTGGACTACACTCGCGCCCCATACCGTCGATTATTAAAAAGCTACCTTTGTCAGGATGGGGTTATACCAGTTTGATAAAACTCAAGAAATGCGGTCAGCTTGACCGTTGATGCCTGTGGACGGAGTGCTGCCGACAGTTCCGGTGGAAGTAGAAAGTAAACATTAAAATTTAACTTCTTATGAGGTTTTATGAAGCAGGACTACTGCCAAAAGCACATACCGCCTGCAAAGATAACAAATGGGTTCTATAATTGCCAAGACCAACCAAAAGAATTGATAGAAGAGCGATCAAATATATCAGCTCAATCAATAATAAACGCAATATTATCAAAATAATAGCTGATTCCCAGGCACTTTTTTCGACCCCAAAAAGGCACTTGTCTTTATATATCAATGCTTTTAGATTTAATCAGCAAGCCCTAATTAGACCTACCTACTACCGAAAACCTACGATATTCTTCAAAATCCATTACCAATTAAAATAAATGGTGCCCAATAATAAGGATGACTAAACTCACTATTAATCATAGTAATTTGTGCTTTTTGGACTGCTTCACTTCTACTTGCACCATTCTTCAAAGCTGCATAAAAATCATTCATAAATTCATGGGTACCCTGGTCATCAACTCGCCATAAAGTTGCCAAAGTTGCTGATGCACCAGCTTCTTGTATTTGATAACCAAAACCGAGAATTTCTACCCCATTTCCTAATTGTTTTCCAACACCTGTTTGACAAGCGCTCAAAACTACTAATTCTACATTCTTTAAATTCCAATCTTTCACCTCTCGTAGGCTAGCTCGACTGCCATCTCCAAATAGTATAAAAGATTCTTCTGGATGACCATTCACAAAAGCAGAATGAGTGGCAAAATGTACAATATTATAGTTATCCATTTGTGATTCCATGGCTTTTTTAGTAAAAGCATTACCCAATAATTTATTAGTTTTAGGAAACATCGTTGCTAGCTTTTCTACCTCTACTCCAGCAAAAGGTAATCCTTCAAAATCAAATTTTTTTTTGCCTACTTGAAAATTATAAATTCCCTCTGTTAAAGCACCTGCTAACACTAGAGGATTAATCTCTGTTTTCGGAGTTAAATCCATTAAACTTGCGGCGGTAATATTATTGATGTTAAACTTCTCTACTAACCATTTTTCTCCATCATATAGTGCTGCTAAAGGAACATAACGTAGTTGACCATCAGGTGCATAAACAATAGTTTTAGTATTATTGATTTTTAGGTGATATTCTATAGGTTTAATCAACCAATCGTAAAGTTTTGAAGCAGCTTCCATAACCCTTTGATCGGATTGATTATTATTTCCTCTAGATAACAATTGAGCTTTATTTCTATTAATTAATCTCGTTCTTAATTTAAGGATAGCTTGATTAAATTCTTCCTTGGTTAATAAAACAGTGCGATGAACTGGCTCGGAATTAGCACTGACTAATATTAATTCTAAGCGGTCTTCTAAAAGTAATGGATATAAGACTACTGTATTTTGTTCTTGATGCTCTTGAAGTTCATACTTTAAGGAAAGTAACACATCTGAAGTAAGTTTTTGACTCTTAGCATTTTTATCTAATTCTGAGACAATTTTTGTTACTTCTTCACTATCAATAAAACCATGAATACTAAGTAATTTTTCCCCAGAAAAATTATGATTATAAATCGGGTTACTGCCGACTTCATTCATTAGCTGAATATACCTCTCCCAGAACTTTTTTTCCAGTTCTAGCAGTGGAATTTCAGTAGATTTATTTTCATCAGCATCAGCTTTTAAGTTTCCCATATACTCAAATATCTCTTGTACCTTCAATAAATCTAGAATTTGATGTGCTTCTATGACGCGTTTTTCTTGAAGCAATAAATCAGCCAAAGCACGATATATTTCTGCAACACTCTCTATATAATATTTCTGCTGTTCTGCTGGTAATATTTTTAAATTTTTGCGAATAGTTTCAGTAATATTAACTGATTGTTTATAAAAGATTATTGCTAATTGAGGGTGATTTTTTCTTTCTAATAATCTACCTATATTTGCCAGGGTCATTCTTTCTCCATCCTGGTTACCAAGTTGTCTATTAATAATTAAAGTATGAGTCAGAAATTGTAAAGCTTCTGGATGTCGATCTGACTCCCTATGTACTATACCAATATTATGAAGTGTAGCTGCTTGACCTTCCTTGTCGCCTAATTCTTCCCGAATAACTAATGCTTCCTGATGAGATTCTAATGCCTGAGAATTTTTTCCCTGTTCTCGATAAATTACACCTATATTATCAAGAGTTGTAGCAATACCAAGACGGTCTAGGTTTTGCCGATGAATTGTCAAAGCTTGTTGATAAACTTCTAAGGCTTTTGGAAACTCTTTTAAGCAACGATAAACAGCACCAATATTATTTAAAATTGTAGCTTTTGTTGGGGGGTTAGTCTTTAAAACTTGCTGATAAAATTTGATGGCTTGTTCATATTGACCTAACTGGGAATAGATTAACCCAATATTACTTAAAATTGCACTAATATTTGCATTATCTTTTTCCTGTTGAGCAATTTTTAAAGCCTCTTGATAAAACTCTAAAGACCGGAAATATTTACCTTGAGTATCGTAAATAATAGCAATTTCATTTAAAGTGCGACTAATAGCAGCACGATCGCCCAGTTGTTGACGCATTGCCAATGCTTGGTTTAATGATTCTAACGCTTGAGGATATTGACTAAGATGATGATAAACTGTACCAATATTGTGTAGAGTGGCAGCAATTCGGTCTTGGTCTCCTAACTGTTGAGGAATTTCCAGTGCTTGCTGATAATACTCTAAAGCTTGCTGATACTTCTGCTGTTGCTTGTAAATAGTTGCTATGCTATAGAGGGTACTACTAATATTAAAGCGATCGTCCTGTTGATTACGAATTTTTAATACCTGTTGCAAAGTTTCTAAAGCTGCTTCTAATTCGCCATTTTGAAATTGCTGTGTACCTTTCTCATAAAGTTGTTGTGCTTCTATTTCTAAATTTTCTTGGGTGAGGCGATCGCTATATTTTGTGGTGTGTTGTGCAATTGCTTTTGAATGTATTTGTATTTTCTCTGTTACTAGAAATGGACACAAAATCAGGAAAAATCCAGTACCGATAATGAGTCTAAAATATTTCCAATTTCTCATTTTATATTCTTTGGGTGAATTTATTTGATATCTATAAACTCATTATAACTTCAACTATTTGCATAAATATACTGGGAATTTCTTCTAGAAGCAATTTTCCACCTATACAATTATTATTAAAAATTCTTTTATTCATCTAGTTTTGAGGAAAAAATTAGCCCTCAAACAACTTGAAATTTTATAGACTTGATAGCAAATACATGACTTTATAATGAAAACTAATTATCCACACATAATAAAGTTCTAAATATTCTTATGCAGTCTAGGATTTGTTTCGGTCAATAATCTCAAATTTATATCAAAAATCACTGTTGATAATTAGTATATAACATACTAACTTCAAACTTATTATTTAACGATTTATCTCACAGGAAGTATTTCAATTCTAATCTTAACTCCCGTTTCTTTAGTATTAGGAATATATTCAAGATTAAGCTTAGGAATACAAGACAAGCGGTCGTCCTGCAGCACCCCCGCACCGTTTAACGTTAAAGCATCAAGACAAGCCCCTGCTAAATTATCTAAATCAGAATTAGTACGATGTTTACCACAAAAACTGATAGAAATAGCTGCTCTTTGAATTGGTAAATTTACTTCTAAATTAAGGTCAGAAACTTGACGGTAAATTTCAACTTCTGCTTGATTTCTCCAGGCACGATATCGAGGTGGTAAATAAGTACCATTAGTCGTAACTCGTGGGCGTGCTTTTGGAACTACTTTCCCAGGAAGATAAAAGTTAATAATTGTGGCATTTTCAGATTTTTCAGAGTCTGGAAGGGAGGTCGGAAAATTTTCAGCGTTGCTCAATAAAGGAATAATTTGCTTAACTTCTGTCTCCACATCTTCTTCAAAACTATCCTTTGACTTAGAGGAAATAAGTGACATCTGGGGTATATTCTCCATAGCAGATAGATCCATTTTTCTGTAAGGATCTAATTGCGTCCGGAAACTAGGCCAGCTTTTAGCTATTTGCAGATAAGTTTCAGCACAACTTTCTGAGAAATGGCAATTCTTTTTGAACCAAGATTGCCATTCAGCGGGAGAAAATAAAGCTTGAGTTTCTAGTAATAATTGCCCTAAAGAATAAGCAAATGCCATAGCATTCATCGGATCGTCTTGGCATTGTTTATGTTTAAAATTGATTTCTGCTATTAAGTATTGCCAATTAAGTAACATTTTATATTAAGTGAAGAAGTTGACTACAGAGCTATTTTACCGAATAATTGGGTGCATATCATATTTGCAAAAATGCTTTTTTCCTATATATTCCTTATTCCCTATTCCCTATTCCTTGTTGCCTTTGGCCAGATGAGCTGTTCCCTAAAAGCGATAAATTTTTGGCTTTATTCACGCATTGAGATGTACCCAAATAATTAAGGCTTAAAGCTTAATTGTATTAAGGATAAAAAAGAAAAAATCCTTGGTAGTCCTATATATGTAGTGATAGGTTAATATAAATGATCAATTTATGATATTAATCTCTCAAATATTGAACTTCAATCTACTTTAAAATTTTAAATTTATTTTGTAGGCAATTGCTAACGCAAAGCTCCGCTAACATTTGATATAATCAACCAGTAAGTTATAAATAACTCAACCTTAGATGTAATACAAAAATTCTGATAATATACATTTCAAAAATATTTTATCAATATCTAATCCTATGCCAAATAATGATTTAATCTATGCCAATTGTGGTAGTGACCATATTGTGATCAATGACACAATTCATAACAAAAAACATAAATATCAATGTCAAACCTGTCAAAGACAATTTGTCCCAAATAACTCCAAAGTATACATCAACTATCAAACCAAAGAATTGATTGATAAATTATCAAAGTGAAAAAATTAGTTTATACCAAATTCAAAAAAGGTAGTTACATCTTAATTTGTGATTTATTGCTACAATTAAAAATTGTATATATCTATCAAATTTCAAAGTTAAGCATTTTTTCCCCTTTTTTATCCAGTTTTTCTTTCCCTGTTGCCTGTTGCCTGTTGCCTGTTGCCTGTTGCCTGTTGCCTGTTGCCCGTGTTGAGACTGTAGCAATATTTTATGAAATTGGTATTAGCTGGCATTATTCCTGTAAAAGGTGTATCTGAAAAATGGCTTCACGCATTAAGTTAATAGTAAGTATACAGAGGTTTATCAGTCTATTAAATCTACTAAAAAAACCGGAAAACTCACTATTGAGTGTGATGAAATGTGGTCATTTGTTGGGAGCAAACATTACAAGTAATGGCTCTGGCTAGGCATTGACATAGACACCAAAGAAATTGTGGGTTTCTTTTTAGTTAGGAGAAAGACGTAAAAAAGGTCTATTAGGGTTGTGAAATTGATTGCCGGGTATTTACAGACAATGTGCAATTTGTTATACAGATTTCTGGTGAGCTTATGATTTGATTTTTTCTGATTGTAGACATAGCTCAGTGGGAAAATAAACTGGTTTAACTGCCTATATAGAAAGATTAAATAATACTTTCCACACTCCCCTACTCCCCTACTCCACTACCATTTTTTGTAATCGGGTGATTTGTATCTAATTTATAAGCTTTACCTAATTTAGCATCAAATGCCCAAGCTGCAATTTTCAACTTACCTTCTGGGAGTAATTTACCAGAAATTGTTTGTTCCCAACCTGCGTTAAGGTATGCAGGATTATTGAATAGTTGAACTAAATTTTCTCTTTGAGTTTGAGCAGACATCAAAACATCAAAAATAATCCAATCATCTTTTTCTTTTAGGTTTAATACCCCGCCGTCTACAGGGTGTTTATAATTGCTTGGGGTTTGAGTCCCCATCCACTTTTTCCTTCTTCCTCTCTTGGTGCGCATTCCCTTGGGTCTGTCGCCGACGGGGGGTAGCACCACTTTTTCCTTCTTCCTCTCTTGGTGCGCATTCCCTATCTTGGTCAGCATTCCCTCTCTTGGTCGGCGTTCCCTTGCGCCTGTCGGCGGCGCGGGGTCCGACCGCTTGCGACTGTCGTCGTCGCGGGGTCTGACCGCTTGGGTCTGTGGCAAACGGGGGGTAGCACCGCTTCTTCCTTCTTCAACTGCTTGATTTTTATAGGTTAAAATAATTGCATCTGCAGGCTCGTTACGCTCTGGTAAAAATGCCCAACCATTAACAAAGTACCAACTATTTAAAGGTATAATTCCATCTAACGATCCGTAAGTTTGATCTGGAGATTTTTCAGCAGCGATCGCTTCGATATTATTGCTGACAACTAAATTAGGTTTTAACATACCTAAGGAATTAAGTCGCTTGACTAAATCTTTAACATAATCATAATTTCCTAAAATATTTTCTTCAATACAAAGCTTATTTTCAATGATATTAATGAATGACAAACAAGTTTTTCCTTCCATACGCAATTGATAGCTATATTTAATTTCTTTCACGCTATAAGTCAATGATTTATAGTGTAAAATCATCAATCCAGTTATGGCAATAGCGACTATAACTTTATAGAGCAATACTTGCGATTTTCTCGGATTTATATGACTATAAATATGGCTAAAAACTATTGGTAATAAATGTATAATAGCGATTGTAAAATAAATAGAAAATGTTGTATACTTTGAAGGTAAAGCACTTTCTACTCCAAAACCAACTCTACCAAAGGCAGTAATTAAAGCACTAATTATTGAGTATAGAGCAATCATCATCCAACCAATAGTTCTCTCTAAAATATGGTAATTTTTAATATGTTTGAGTAGGTAAATAAATAAACAGCAAAATATTCCTATTTCTACTCCACCAATAAATATCGAAGAAGTAAGAGGAGATATTTCAAAACCAGAACCCAAAGGAGAACCCAAAAAGGCTAAGAAAAACTGTAAAGTTTGCTCTGGATGCCGAAATGCTGGTATAAGACTAGGGCTAAGTTCAGGCTTTTGATAATCATAAAAATAAATAATTATATTGCTGATAAAAACTGCTATCCAGCTTAAGAATAACCATTTTTGTTTCAGTAAATCTGATGTTGATTTTGCCGTAATTAATATTAGTACAGGTAAAATTATTATCCAAGCTATCATCCCATTAGAATAGGAAAAAGTACTAATGATGCAAAGCATTATACAAATTAAAAATTTATATCTAGTATGAAAGTGGGAGTAGACAACTGAAATTCCTGTAGTAATACAAACGATCGGCATCAAAACTACTAATTGGATTCCCCAAAACCAGTTATCATATTGAATTGGAGAAAAAATCAGGATATTTGCCAAGAAAGCTATGAGTGAAGTTGTCAACAAATTAGCATTTACGGTTAATCGATTGAGGCGATAAATATTAACAGAAACTAGACAAGCTAAGATAAATATTACTAGCATTTCATATCTAACATCCCAGTTAGTTAAATATGCCAGTCCGAGAAATATTAGTCGTGGAAATAGTTTTCTACTTTCATTATGTTGAGCAATCAAGTCTTGCCAGGACAAGGAATTTTGGGAAATTTTTATGAATAACTGAGGCATAAGATTCCATTGGTCCCAATAAGGCATATTAACGCTGTAGGTCAGAATTAATATTCCCATTGCAACTGCTGGAAGTATAACTAAAGCTATACTTATCCAATGTAAAAGTTGGAAATTATTCTTGAAGATTTTTTTGCTAATTGGGGATTTTTTTTCTGTTGTCATTATCCTCATTACGCTCTAAAGGTTCTATCGCAATTTGAAAAAGGTAGTTAGATATTAATCTTTGAAGAAGGAAGAAGGAAGGACTGAAAAAGGAAAAACAGGATGGGGACTCAAACCCCAACCAATTGTAAACACCGCGTAGACAGCGGGGTATTAAACCCAAAAGAAAAAGATAATTTTTGGCCTTAAGTATAAAATTTGATCGTTCGCAGATATTGTAAATATTTAATTTTTTTTCTCTTTTTTCATATACTTCTTTTCCTCTGCGACCTAGGGATGTTGCATACAATGTCCTTACCTAATCCCTGCTTACTCTTCCATGAATGTAGCAATATTTTATGAACAGGACTTAAGCAAAAGACGAAATTATACACCATTTTTAGGGGTTGGCCGTTAACCCCTAGGCATAAGTGGTGGTTATGCGTAAGTCCTAATGAAATTGGTATTAGATTTTAGGTGGTAGATTGAAGAGAAACTTGTTGTGCAACCCTGGTTTAAAATTCGACTGAAGTATTAACCTAAAAACTATAACTAAAAACCTTCTTTAACTCCATGAAATTAATCTGCTGAGTGAAAAAAATATTTGATAAATAAAATTGAATATAAATTGTTATCCAGATACTGAAAAAGTTGTGTACCACAGTTTTTAGTAGATAACTTAAATCTTCTTATTCAACCCACTATTAAAAATTTTAACTTTCATCTGAACTTATTTTCTCAAAGCCAATTTTTTCTCTAATAATATAGTACGGTCTTTGTCTAACTTCATCGTAAATACGACCAATATATTCTCCAATAATTCCTAGAGACAGCAGTTGTATTCCCCCCATAAAAAATGTTGTAGTTAAACCATAAGCCCAGGATAAAAATTCTTGCCCTAAAACAAATTTAACGTAAAGACCAATTAATCCTATAATAAAAGAGAAAATTGCAGAGACTAAGCCTAAAATAGTTGCCATTTTCAAAGGAATTGTTGAAAAAGAAAATATGCCATCAAAAGCAAGCTTAAATAACTTAGAAACTGAAACTTTAGGCTCACCTCTATATCGAAGACCACGTTCTACATAAACACCTATTTGTTTAAATCCGGCATAGGCTCTTAAACCACTTAAATATTTGTTGCGTTCTGGCATTTGTCGTAGAGTTAAGATGACCTTTCTATCCATTAATGAAAAGATACCTGCATCCATTGGAGTGATAATTCCTGACAACTTTCTTTGAATGTAATAAAAACTTTTAAATGCTAATCGTTTCAACAATTTTTCTTTACGATTTTTTCTAATAGCATAAACCACATCATATCCCTGTTGCCAAAGTCGTGAAAAACTAATAATTGCTTCTGGAGAATCTTGCAAATCTCCATCCATTAAAATAACTGCTTTTCCATCAGCATGATCGATTCCCGCAGACAAAGCAGATTGATGTCCAAAATTTCTAGAAAAGTTAATAATTTTTACTTCTAGGTGTTGCTGAGTTATTTTTTTTAACAGTTCAAAGGAAGAATCTACACTACCATCATTGATAAAAATTACTTCGCTATTACCATCAAGTCGCTGTAAAACATCTAATAACTGTCGCCATAGTTCAGGGATAATTTCTTCTTCGTTGAAGATGGGAATAACTACAGAATAATCTATATTTTTCATAGTCTTTACTCACTCCTCGCACAATCATACATATCTAGTTTATCATTGTCAACTTTTAGGGAGTAGGGAGTAGTAATTCGGGAAGGCAGGGAATAGAAAAGAGGAAAAAAATTGTACCTCAGTAACTTGATAAACGCTATATCATAATTCAAGGTAAATATTGCAAATATAATCCTTTCTTGCTTCCTGTATTCTATAAGTATAAAAGTATAAGAATAAATCAATTATATCAAATCCGGTTAATTGCACATAGAATCTGATTATATAATAGACATCTCCAATAATAAAAAATCAAATCAATTATCGCACTCTTATTTATCAATTCTTTCCCTCTACTCCCTACTCCCTCTTTTGGAGGAGATTTCTAATATCTGTTTATAATTCTATAATTACTTCAATATTTCATCTCTCCTACTCCCCCACTCCCCTCTTCTCCTCCTGGGAGCAGTAGGGGTGGGTCCCCGACTCCCAACTATATAATAAGTATTTAACCGGATTTGATATTATGACTCAGGCACTTTATAGGACAAGCTTTAGTGATTTTGACGAATTTATTAACTGGTATCCAGAAGAGTCGGAATACCACTATGAATTACATAACGGAGTAGTTACTCAAATGCCTAAACCTAGAGGTCAACATTCTCAAATTGCAGGTTTTTTAATCGCTGAGTTGAGTTTGGAAATTAGGCATTTAGGGTTGCCTTACTTTATCCCTAAAGAATGTATTGTCAAAACCGATAATTTATCAGGTTATGAACCAGATGTAATTGTTGTCAACCGAGATTTTATTCAGAATGAACCACGTTGGGAAAAAGAATCTACTTTAATTAACCCACATTCCGCACTTCAATTTGAATTACAACATACCACAAAAAAACTTGTCTATTTAATTAAGTAGAATTACTTATGGTATTTAGTGACTTCAAGTGAGATCATAAAGCTGATGATCCCATGA
>NZ_JAAHGO010000056.1 GCF_010672455.1 Okeania sp. SIO2C9
AAGAGTGGGTGGAGGTCAGAGGTGTGCGTGGGGAGATTGGGAGAGTGGGAGATTGGGAGATTGGGAGAGTGGGAGATTGGGAGATGGGGAGATTGGGAGATGGGGAGATGGGGAGATTGGGAGATGGGGAGATTGGGAGATTGGGAGATGGGGAGATGGGGAGATGGGGAGATGGGGAGATGGGGAGATGGGGAGATTGGGAGATTGGGAGATTGGGAGATTGGGAGATTGGGAGATGGGGAGATGGGGAGATTGGGAGATGGGGAGATGGGGAGATTGGGAGATTGGGAGATGGGGAGTGAGAGAAATATTTGGTAATGGTTGAAGATAGAACATTTTTTACGTGCCGAATTAAACGGATTTGATATCAGGTAGGGGATGGGATTGGCGACGTACAGGAGGAAAAACAGTTATAAAGATTTCCGGCATTGGTGAATCAAGCTATGAAAGCTAAATTTATAAAGTATAAAATGCTTTTTAATTAGTCGGGACTTACGCAAATTGACTGTCAAACCACCATCTGTAGGGGCGAATGGCATTGGCTAACGCCAAGCTCCGCTAACGCCCTCTATATATATAGAGTTTCTGCGTAAGTCCTGTTAGTATTTAGGCGATCGCCATTGAAAAAAATCATAGCCAAAATCACCAACGCCAGATTTCCTAATGGTTACGCAATACAGGATATACTGTTTCTACCGCCATTGATGGAGAAAGGGCACTCAAACGCCTGCAACATTATCAGCCAGATTTAATTTTACTGGATATTCAAATGTCTGGTATTGATTGCTTTGAAACCTATCGTCGTCTCAAAGCAGATCGCAATACCAGCCATATTCCAGTTATTTTTCTCATCGTATTTGTTCAAAGGACAAGGATGTTAAGCATTTGAATGTTTAGACTTATTTTCAATAATTAATAATGAATAATGAATAATTAATAATTAATAATTACCTCTCCTTGAAAAGAAGAGGATTGACAAAGGGATGAAAATTTTTATTTATTATCCCCTTAAAAGGGGAGGCGCGTACCCACAATTTTTCGGTAAATTTGAATATTATCTTGAATAAACTTGTTTTTACTGGTTTTATGATCCAAGTAAGTGCGACAGATGCTAACCAATTATAAGTCTATATTTTTCTACCTTGAATTTCCCTGTCACCCTCAGAAAATCAAACTATCTAAGAACCCTGAATAAATATGCTTTTAAACTACTATTTATTATCTCTTTCCTGCTGCTTACTTTGTTAAAAGATTAATGGGAGTTGACAAAATAACTAAAATATAATAAAAAAGACTATATATTTGTATTCAGTTAGACAAGTTGATACAGTAAAGATTAAAAGATTATATTTTTATTGGTCAGCAGAAAATTATTTATTTGTGTGGGGCAAATTCAATGCATGGAAGACTAAAAATCAGACATATTCTGACTAGCACTTTAACAACAATAGCTAGTATTACTATAATTTCAATTGGGAATATAGAGATTTCCTGGGCAGAAGAATCTTATACTCAGTCTTTAAAAGAACTCTATGAACTGCGCGATCGTACAGTTGCGAAATTAGAATCTCTACCTACTCCCAGAAAGCAATTATTCTTTTCTGATGATAATAACACTGTATTAGAAAAGCAACAAAAATTGCTACAAAAATTACAAGAAATTGAAGTTCAAATATTAATTGAACAACGAGCAAATGATAACTGGCGTCAAGCATTAACCCTTGGTGCTCAAGCATCAGAAGTAGGAGAAACGCCAAATGCAACTGTCAAAACGAGAGAAACAGAAAAACACCTCTGGCAACAAGCTCTTTATAATTTAGAGGCAATTCCCTCAGATTCATTGATAGCAGAAAAAACTACTAAAAAGATCGAAGAATACCAGCGTAGTCTGGATGATTCTTATTATCAGTTAAACCTAACAAAATCAAACTTTTTAGAGAAAATTCGTAAAGACAGTGGTCTATCTAGCAGAGCAACGATCGCTATTTGTAACCTCCGGCGAGAATGTTTAGACCTAAACGGGAATAAACCACCCGCTAGTCCTGCTAGTTTAATTAAAGTTCCAATTGCTGTAGCAGCAATGCAGAAAGTATCCAAAGAAAATATCAGTTTAGATACTCCTATATATGTGAGTAGGGGAAACTTTACCGAAGATGCCTCAGAAATTAGGGCAAGAAAACCCTACCCCCTCAAAATTCTGGTTGGGCAAATGATTGACCACAGTAGCAATATTGCCACAAATCAACTTATTGATTATTTAGGACAACCTTATATTAATAAAGTTCTCAAAGACGATGGCTACAAAGTGATGAGTGTCAACTACAAACTGATGGGGAACCGGATCATGCCCAAAAATCCTGGTAAAGGTCGCAATACTCTAACTAGCAACGAACTGACGGATATGATGGTCTCAATATATAATTATGAGTATCCAAATTCTGATGTATTGATAGAAGCTTTAGCCCGTCAGAAGGATAGATTATTAGGATATGCTGCCCTAGAAGAATTACCTGAAGTCAAATGGTTGGGTGAAAAGACGGGAGAAAATTCTCGCGCTCTGGGTACTACTTTAGGATTAAGTATTAATGGTGAAGTGTATGTAATAACTGTAATTGATAGTCGTGGTGGGCGCGACCCCCAAATTCGTACCTCTATTAATAAGGTGGCAAAATATCTAATGGATAATGATGGTTTGCTCTAGATATTATGACTAACGACTCCACCTATTTTATGGAGTAGGGGAGTGGGGGGGGTAGGGGAGATGGGAGAATTTTTCAGTGGTGGTACATTTTCATTGGTCGTGCATTAGAATTCTCCAAAAATGAAAAATAAAATCAATTATTATCCATAAATTATCAATTATTCCCCCCTATTCCCTGTTGCCTCTTTTGATGGAGATGTCTATTGTTATTATTTTTGTTACGAGAACAGTGGGAGCATCTTGCTCCCGTGCCAGCTGTCCCTCGTTGTTGTAACCATTACGCGACATTTTGACTACTCCTCGCAGCTGTTGCCGAGGGGATTCTAAGTTGATACTACGCAACAGGATAAATCCTTGTTGCTTCGTTTTCTACTTAGCTGACCAAAGATATATTCTCTGGGGACAATTTCCGCGGTGCCCCTACACAGTCAGCATAGCGTCTCAACCTAGCTTTCTGTTTACTTTTGTCTAAACATTTGTACATTCAGATTATAGCACAGGACAACTTTAGAAGTCTTGTCTAAACGACTCCCTTGTTTTCATCCCCCGGTTAAAACACAGGGGCTTTCAACGTCGCTTTTCGGTAAATATTGTGTATACTTAGAAACTTTTTCTCATTCAATTTCTTTGATTACGCGACAGGGGTTCCCTACTGCAACAACATTTTCAGGAATATCTTTTGTTACCACACTTCCAGCCCCAATAACTGTATTATTTCCCACCTTTAAACCAGGAAGAATGATACAACTCCCTGCGACCCAAACATTATTCCCTATTTCAATGGGATAAGCCATTTCTTTACCTGCAATTCTTTCTGTCACATTTATTGGATGAGTAGCAGTATAAATTTGTACATTAGGACCTAACTTTACATTACTACCAATTTTCACAATATTGCAGTCAAGAATAACACAACCAAAGTTGGCATAAAAATTATCTCCAATTTGGATGTTATACCCGTAGTCACATCTAAAAGGAGATTCTATCCAACAATTTCGATCGGTTTGGAATAAATCTTTGATAATTTTGACCCTTTCTTCTTGACTACCATCTGGAATACTATTCAATTTTTGACATAAACCTTTAGCTCTTTGTCTATCTTTTAGTAAGTCTTGATCAAAGGCATTATAATATTGCCCGTTTAGCATTTTTTGCTTTTCTGTCATTTGATTTTGGTTTGACTTCATATTATAGATATTAATACTTAGGATTGAACAAGGAAGAAGGAAAAAGTTGATGGGGACTCAAACCCAAACTAATTGTAAACACCGCGAGTGGCGGCGGGATATTAAACCCAAAAGATAAAAATAAAAAGGGTTGAGTAAATTTTTTATCTGAATTATGGTTATTAGGATCAGGACTTACGCAAATTGACTTTTAAACCAACATTTGTAGGGACGAATGGTATTTGCGTTCCGCAAAGCTCCGAATGGCGCCCTCGCTATATGTAGAGTCTCTGCGTAATACCATGTTCGGATGATTAGTTATAATAAAATTCTTGTTTGTAGTAGGGCTTTAGCCCTTACAATACTTATAGCTGGGCTAGAGCAAAACTACAAGTCTAATTATAACTGTTCTACCGAACATGATATAAGTCCTGAGGATGTAATTTACAGCATATTTCATATTAGTGAGGTACACCAGTCGCGGGTAAGATGCCCGCACTACAAAGACTTTACTATTTATACTTGTACCTCATCTACCTGCAATCTGCTGTAAGTATATTAACTAGACTTGAAAGCAAGTTCAACAATGAATAATGAATAATGAATAATTACCTCTTCTTTTCAAGGAGAGGATTGACAAATTCATGAAAATTTTTTTTCACAGGAGTCGATTGGATATGGCGCAGGTTTCCTCGCCATCCCTCGACCGCTTATTATCCCCTTAAAAGGGGAGGCGCATACCCACAATTTTTCGGTAAGGTATATAAAAAAAGTTTTACAGAAAATATAATCATGGTCTCATCATTACCACTACATTTTCAAGTCAAAGGAGAAGGTTTTCCCATTCTTTGCCTCCATGGACATCCTGGTTCTGCCCAATGTATGTCAGTGTTTACCAATTCCCTCTGCGAAAACTTTCAAACTATTGCTCCTGACTTAAGAGGTTATGGCAAAAGTTATACGAAAAAAGACTTTGAGATTACTCAACATTTAGTAGATTTAGAAACACTCCTAGACCAACTTCAGATCCCCAAATATTTTATATTAGGATGGTCGTTAGGTGGAATTATAGCAATGGAGTTAGCTCTAAAAAACCCAGAGAAAGTTGCAGGTCTGATTTTAATAGGTACCGCAGCACGACCTAGAGGCAATCATCCACCTATTACTTGGCAGGATAATTTTTATACTGCTTTAGCAGGGATCATAAATTTGTTTATGCCTGGATGGCAATGGAATATTGATACTTTTGGCAAGCGATCGCTATTTAGATATCTCATTCAACAACACACTCCTGCCACCTATAGATATTTAGCAAAAGAAGCCGTTCCTGCCTATTTACAAACTTCTAAATTTGCCACTAGAGCATTAAATCAAGCTTTAAGAAGTGGCTATAACAGATTGAGCGCTCTGCCACAAATTCAATGTCCTTGCTTAGTATTAGCTGGGGCAAGCGATCGCCATATTACACCTGAGTCTAGTCAAGAAACAGCTCTACATCTCAATTATGCACATTGGCAATGCTATCCTAACACCGCTCATCTTTTTCCTTGGGAAATTCCTCAGCAAGTACTAACAGATATTAAAAAATGGATACAGCATCAGCAAAAATAATCAAACATATTAGAAATTCTTGTAAAAGTCAATTAAAAGTCAAAATTCAGAAAAATTGATAATTTCCTAATTATAATTTATTGGCATTGCTGAAAACAGATATCAAGACTGAAATTAAAGTAAATCAAGAGTCATGAATAAGCTTTACTATTTTTCTATCTAGTATCAAGCAATTAGTAGTTTATTTAGTATCTTTGACTCTTATCGACTACTGACTTCAAAGTTATACTATTATTCAGCAACACCATTTATCTTCAAATTTTATAATTTCCTGAAAAGGATTAAGTTTGGGGACTAAAAGCAGGATTTATTACTGTTTCATTACTACTATTTTCTAATTCATCATAAATAGTTAACTCCACAGGTTTAGACTGCTCAATAAACACCTGAATACCCTGAGCACTTTCGTCTTTTAAATCTTCTATATAGCCAGCTTCAGCAGATTTTGCTTCTTCAGGTGTCAAAAAAGGTCCAAAATAATAAGTGCAACTAGGGTTAGCAGTAGAAATTTTAACCCACCAAGCCAAACCAGAGAAATTTAATAAGTTTACCAATGTTTCTTTCATACGATGTTAATAATTGTTGTATTAGTAGTTGCTTTTGAAGTTACTGATCCTCACATCTGCCAATGTTTGTAACTTTATGAGCAAAAGTTCTCAACAAACTACCAGGAAAAATGTGAATCAATAACTAAACTATACAAATTATAAAGAGTGTTTATGATAGTGAACTGGGAGTTTCAAAATCTATTTCGTTGGTAGTAACGAAGTAGCTTATAGAAAACTGTTTTACCCATGTTAAGCTATACTTTTCCTCTCTATTTTTGTTATACTACGCAACTTCTATTTTTTCAATTATATTTTTCACTATATACGCAAACTTTTTGACCAGCGTTGTCTATGAATTTCATAAAGAGCCATACCAGTTGCTACCGATACATTGAGACTAGGTGTATTCCCTGACATTGGTATAGATACTAAGGCATCACAATTTTTTTGGATGAGAAGGCTTAAACCCTCTGCTTCACTGCCAATAACTAAAACAATAGCTCCTGTAAACTTTACGGTATGAATCAGATCCCCATTATCAGCGACAGTACCATATATCCAAAATCCCTCTTTCTTCAATTCTTCCAAAGCACGACTCAGATTAATAACTCTAGCTACCGGAAAATTTTCCAAAGCTCCTGCTGCAACTTTTGTTACAGTCGAAGTTATTCCTACTGCTCGTCTTTGTGGAATAATTAAACCTTGCACTCCCATAGCTTCTGCCGTTCTAATAATGGCTCCTAAATTATGGGGATCGTTGAGACCATCAGCTACTAGCAATATAGGTTGCTCAGTTTTAGACTTAGCTTGAGAAATTAGTTCGTCAAGCTCTTTGTACTCGTAAGGAGATATTTGAGCAGCAATACCCTGATGATTTTTTCTGTGGGTAATTTGATCTAGACGTCTATCGTCTACTTCATCTATGATTGTACCTCTAGCTTTAGCCTCATTGAGCAATGTATGAAACCTGGGATCGTATCTTAGTGGCGGAATAACCCAAATGCGGTTTAAGGAACGCTCACTTTTGAGGGCTGCTTGTACAGTATGTCGTCCATAGATTAGATCGTCATCTTCCCTTGTAGCCTCTAAATTATCATTGCTTGACTGCCTACTTTTGAGTTTAATTGATTTCTGTTTTTGGGGTTTATCTTGATAGTTAAATTTTGAAGGTTTTATAGGCATAGCTCATATCAAATCTAGTTTTATTCTTAATACAGGGGGCATAGGCCATAAGGCCCCAGGTAATATAAATACTTGTTCAAAATTAATTTAACATTTATAATAAGTAGATACCAGGGAGTAGGGAGTAATATCATGTCCGGTAGCATCGGTATTGTATAGCAAAGGTAAGGAAGAAGCAAGAAGCAAGAGGGAAGAAGCAAGAGGGAAGAAAAAAACCTAAATTTCCTGTAGATATTCACCCTTGGGTTTACACAAACGATTGCCTTCGGACATGATATAATATCATCTGCCCCCTCCGGGGGAGCTACGCTAACGGATAATTACTGATAATTTCTGATAATTACTTATAGTAAAGTTTTTGTTTGTAGTTTTGCTCTAGCCCTTGCAATACTTATATTATTGCTCAAGCAAAACTACGAGCCTAATTATAACTGTTCTACCGAACATAATATAAAAACTACTCTAAAGGCTAATTTTAAAAGTAATGGTATTTACAAATTACTTAAATTTTCGAGCGAAAATTACTATTTGTTGTACATTAACCCGATAGGGAGCAGAAAATATATCTTATATCATGTCCGGTAGCATCGGTATTGTAAGCGCGAAGGTAAGGAAGAAGCGGTGCGACCCGCGTCGGCGACAGACGCACCTGGTAGCGCACCAAGAGAGGAAGAGGGAAGAAGGAAGAAGGCTTACAGCGGTTTTCATTTGGGTAGACCACAGTAAGGACGTTCCATGGAACGTCCCTACAAGATTTTGCTTGTGAAGATGTGGTTCATCAATTTGAAAAGCGCTGTAAAAGCTTGAAAAAACCTAAATTTCCTATAGATATCCACCCTTGGGTTTACACAAACGCGCCTCAGCGGACATGATATTATACCAAATCTCACGCAAGAGCAGGGAGTAGGGGAGTGGGGGAGATGAGGAGATGGGAAGACGGGGAGTGAGAAAGAAACCGAAATACATCCTCTCTCTTGGTCGATTGGATATGGTGAGGAGACCCGAAGAGAGACAAAGCCACTCCGAATGGCGCCATCCCTCGAAGGCTTTCTTTTAATTGGAGCTGAGGTAATAATAGCTGACATCATTAGGTAATTTGTCCTAAATTCAATCAATACCGTTACCGTTGCAGGACTGCCAAAATTTGAAAAATAGTAGGGAAAGAGTATATTTAAGTAGGATTTGGGCTTCTGTTTTTACCCCTTTTTAATTAACCTTTTTAATTCTTTCTATTCTTTAATCTAATTCTATATAGCCTAGTAATTGATTTAATCGTTGAGGATCTGTTAAATATAAGTACCCAATTAAAGCTTCTAAACTTGTAGCCTGTTGATAAACTTCTGGGTCTAATCTTTTCGGTTTCCCAAAAGCAGCGTTGCGTCCTCGCTTGAGAATATCTAACTCTAAACTAGTAAGATGAGGTTTTAAATTATGTAAATGATGAGCTTGACTTTCTGCTCTAACTTGCGCTACCACCAGTTGATGATAAGACCGTGATCGCTTGGCTGGTATTAAGTAGTAGCTCCGAACATACAATTCATAAATAGCATCCCCCAGATATGCCCAAGCTGAGGGTGTAGTTTTTTGAATTTCTGTTGGTGTTAGCGCGACAAGGTTTAATTGTTGCAAACCGAGCATTCTCCTTATTAGACCAGCTTTTCTACTCGATCAAATATTAATTGTCCTTCTTCTAAGATCCCCGTAGAAAAATTTTTGCTTAACTTAAGTTTTAGTTTCTATGTAACAATACAGGCCAAATTTTGTTTTCACAATCTTTCTAGTTTTTTCTATCTCAATCAGGCTTGACCAACTCCCGTCTAGCCCTTTGATTTTTGACGGGAGATAGCATCTATAGCTATATTAAACAGTCGGTCATTGCCTGGCCTTGTCAAGAACTCTTGACATTCTCTATAGCTTCATCTAATGAAGACCGTAAAGACAAAAATTTCTCTAAACGAACCAATTTAACAGTTTGATTTACACGGGCATTGGAGACTATTTGCAACGTACCTTCTTCATATCCTTTGGTATGCTTTACCAGTTGTACGAGTGCTCCTAACCCAGAGCTATCAACAAAGTCTATTTTGGACAAATCCAAAATAATGTTTTTTGGCCCTTGATCGATTTTTGTCTTCAGCGTTTTGTTAAAAGTACCTTCTGAAAAGGCATCTAGTAACCCTGTTAGGCGGAATAGCTGGTAGTTATTCCTCTCTTCATGAGTGCATCTCAGGCTAACAGTCAGGGCTAATGGCTTAGGCTCAGGAATAACACCCTCCTAGCTTGATTTTGCATAAGTCGAATATCAATTATACTTTCTTATGTGCAATTTGTCTACTCCTACAGATAACTTATTTTCAAAGACAAATGATGCAAAAATTTTACAATTTAAGTAAGGAATACACAAAATTTGCAGGTAAAATCCTACTTTGATTTCGAGGCTTTAGCTTTCCGCTCATCTTGCATTACCTGGACAAAACGTTCAAACAAGTAATCAGCATCGTGAGGACCAGGACTTGCTTCGGGGTGGTATTGTACTGAGAACAAAGGTAAAGATTTATGTCGTAAACCGGCAACAGTTTGGTCATTCAAGTTAAGATGCGTAATCTCTACCTCAGTAGCTAAAGAATCTGGATTAATTGCAAATCCATGATTTTGACTTGTAATCTCTACTTTTTGCTGTAAACCTGCTGGCTGATTGAGACCACGGTGGCCAAACTTTAATTTAAAAGTGTCGGCTCCCAAAGCAAGACCGAGGACTTGGTGTCCCATACAAATGCCAAAAACAGGTTTAGATGATTTTAGTAACTCTTTAGTAGTCTCAATACCTTCGTTAACAGCAGCTGGGTCTCCTGGACCATTGGAAAGGAAAATACCATCAGGGTTATACTTGAGAATTTCTTCTGGTGGCGTATTAGCAGGAACAACTACAACTCGACAACCATAGCTAGCTAAACGTCGTAGGATATTTTTTTTCACTCCAAAGTCAATGGCCACGACTGTATACTGTTCTCCACTGTAACCAGAAACAGAAGGATTAAACTCCCAAGTTGCATTAGTAGGTTCAGACCATTGGTAAACTTCTTTAGTTGTTACTCCCTGAACTAAATTCAATCCTGCCATACTAGGGGCAGACTGAACTTTTTGTAGCAATTCAGTTGGGTCTAGAATTTCTGTAGAAATTGCCCCATTCATTGCTCCTAAAGTCCGAATTTTTTTGGTCAAAGCACGGGTATCAATACCATAAATTCCAGGAATTTTATGTTCTTGAAGATACTCTGACAAAGACTGAGTAGAGCGCCAGTTACTAGGACGTGGACAAATATTACGAGCGATCGCGCCCTTGATTTGTGGCTCATTGGACTCTTCATCTTCAGGATTTACCCCTGTATTTCCCAACTCTGGGTAAGTGAAAGTAACAATTTGCCCACAATAACTTGGGTCTGTCAGAACTTCCTGATAACCAGTCATTCCTGTATTAAATACTACTTCTCCAATAGTAGTTCCAGGGGCACCAAAGGAAAAGCCTTGGTAAGTAGTTCCATCTGCTAGTACCAGTAATGCAGGTTGAGCTGAGATTGACATTTTAATTCCTCTCAATTAATTAGTATTTAAAGATAGCCTCAAAATATCTACTTAGGTTATAGAGAGTATATTAAGTTAACAAAATATGTAGTAGTCACAAGTACAGATTACACTCACTATTCAAATAAGATAAAATTAAGTTAAGCCATTAAATATTACAGTAAATAAATAGTTAAAATTCTTAAAAAATTTAGTAATTATGATCGAAAATTATTCACTCTACAACTCTAGCAATAGAAGTCAGGTAAAGCAGATGAAATCGGATACTGAAAAAAAGCAACAGGTTAAAACAATATTTGGATTTGGGCAAATACAATCAATATTGCTGACAACATTACTTTCTATAACAGGGTTTGGCCTTGGCTATAGCGCTGCCGCGATCGCCCAAGAATATCCAGGATGTTTTCTGCTTGATGAATTTGGAAATAGGAGAGATTTAACAATATCAGTTTGTGGTCTGTTTCCAGAAGAGTTACCAGAAGAAGTATCAACTTCGAGTACGGTGGCGGAAGGAATATACGAAATTCCGATTAAAAGTCGTCGGGGTGGTAGTCCTGTAATTGATGTTACTTTTAATGGTAATCAAACTTATGAAATGATACTGGATACTGGTGCTAGTTCTACTTTAATCACTCAAGAAATGGCAACCGCTTTGAAAGTTTTGCCTTTTGACAAAAGAACTTTCACTTTAGCTGATGGTAAAAATGTAGAACTAGGAATTGGTATCGTCAGTTCTATTTCTGCAGGAGGTTTAACAATTAACCAGTTTAATGTTGCTGTTGCTCCTCCAGATAAAGAAAAGGGTTTACTAGGACAAAACTTTTTTGGTAGTTATGATATGACAATTAAGGAAGATGTAGTGGAGTTACGAGCACGTTCTAATAGCTAATTTCATATCTGGTTGCATTAAAGTGTGGGGAGTAGGGGAGTAGGGGAATAGGGGAGTGGGTCCGATTAAATATTGAAGTAATTATAGAATTATCAACAGGACTTACGCAAATTAACTTTTAAAGCAGCATTTGTAGGGGTGAATGGTATTGGCGTTCCGCCAAGCTCCGAATGGCACCCTCGCTATATGTAGGTTTGCGCTTCACTAGTCTTTTAGTAGGGGTAGAAGACAGGAGACAGCTATACTGGAGACAGGAGAAATGGGAATGAGGGAGGAGCTAGTGTCTAATTGTATAAGTTAATATATTTATTATAAGAATGAAAAAAGCCTAAACTCACCTAAAATCAAATAAAGTCAACTCAAAAATAATATTACTAATTTTTGTAACTAGACACTAGGAGTAATATCATGTCCGGTAGCATCGTTTGTGTATAATGGAAGAAGAAAAAAAATAATTGCCCGGAGCGATCGCCACTCTTCAAGCACTTGATAAATTATCAGTAGGCCACCAACGAAAACAAGTAAGACCTTGAATGAGCGATCGCTGTTTCATTAAGTTGATACATCGCTCAAAAACTATATCTTCCATCTCATATCATGTCCGGTAGCATCATTTGTGTATAAAATTAAGTTTCAATCTGCCCTCTGCCTTCCTTCCATTAAAGTATAAGTATTCAAGCGGACATGATATAAGTCCTGATCAACATATATTATATAACCGGATTCTATATCAGAAGGGAAGAAGAGGGAGTCTTAAGGCATAAGAAAGAGAAAGTTTTTTCGATCGCTTAATTTCACAGGACTATCGTACAGAAATTATCGATTATTTCTCCCTATTCCCTATTCCCTCTTTCCTGGAGATGTCTAATGATTTAAGAACTTAACTAACTGCTCTAATTTCAACCAAGCTGAACCATCCAGAAGAATATCTTTAGCCTTAGCAATACCTTCTGCATGAGCTTCTAGTGGTACAACACCTGCTACTTGTAGCGCTAGAGAACTATTCAGAGCAACTACATCTGTCTGTGCAGAAGTTCCCTTACCTTGGAGAACATTCTGCAAAATTTCAGCATTTTTTTCTACCTCCCCGCCCTGTAAGGCACTTATGGGAGCCAAATTTAATCCTAAATCTTGGGGGTTAACGGTTGTCATTCGTACCTCACCATTGGATAAAATAGCTAGGTCGGTAATGTCGCCCAAACCAGCTTCATCTAGTTTTTCTCTACCGTGGAGAACGATCGCCGATCCTACCCCCAATATTCCTAAAGCTTGAGCTATAGTTTCTACTAGATGAGAATTGAACACTCCTATGACTTGACCTTGAGGACGTAAAGGGTTAACTAAAGGACCTAAAAGATTAAACACAGTTCGTACTTTTAAAGTGCGACGTAGAGGAACTACAGATTTCATTGCTGGATGCCAACCTGGTGCAAACAGAAAAGTTACTCCTACCTCAGATACTGCGGATATTACTTTTTCCGTGGGAGCGCTCAAACGTATTCCCAATGCTTCTAATACATCGGCAGAACCAACTTTACCAGAAGCAGAACGGTTTCCATGTTTAGCTACTGGCACTCCGGCCGCAGCTACGACAAAAGCAACAGCAGTAGAAATATTGAATGTTGAAGCTCCATCTCCACCAGTACCACAAGTATCAATAACTGGATATTTGGAGTTGGTGATGGGAGCAGAGCGATCGCCATCTTCTTTTGTCAAGGATAAAGACTGTAATACTTTTGCCATACCTGCTAATTCTTCAGCAGATACACCTTTAGCTTGCAGGGCAGCTAAAATTGCTCCTGATAGAACAGGTGGAATTTCTTCTTGCAGCCATCCTTGCATTAAATTCGATGCTTGAGATGAAGATAAAGATTGGCCATCAAGTAACTGCTGTAATAAACTCGGCCATTCATTAGTAGAAGAGTTAATCATTGATGTACCTTGTTGGTTTTGAGCAATAGAACCAGTCATAGTCTAAAAGTAAATATACATTTTTCCACTATCTAATTATCTGATGTTTATCTTGTATATATATCTTTGAAAAGAATATTTTACACAATTAAACATAAGTCTACAAAAAAAAGCCAAAAGTCAAATGCATTTATTTCCAACTTTCTCTACAGTAATTTGATTTTTAAGATAATGGTCACATATTTAAGCCAAAAAGTTATAAATATGTCAAGATATATAATAACTAAAAGGGTGCATTGATTCAATAATAAACTTCTTAAGTAGGTAAAAATAGTTACATACAAGGATAAATCTGGAACGGAAAATTTGAATGATTAATCGTCAGAAAAGTCAAGAGACATTACAGCAAATGGAAGATAAATATGACAGTATATTTGAGAATAAAGTTGTAGGAATTTACCAAACAACACTTGAAGGACATTACATCAGCGCTAATGCTACACTAGCTCGCATCTATGGTTATGACTCTTCTACAGAAATGATTGCTGCTCTGGCAGATATTAAAAATCAACTTTATGTAGATTCTCAGCGACGTGACGAATTTGTTGATATTTTACGAAAAAAAGGAGAAGTTTCCGAATTTGAATCCCAGATTTATCGCAGAGATGGTACAATAATTTGGATTGCTGAAAATGCCTGGGTAGTTCGCGATCGCCAGGAAAATTTTTTATATTATGAAGGATTTGTTGAAGATATTACCAGACGTAAACAGACAGAAGTTGCTTTGCAAGAGAGCGAAGAAAGACAAAGATTATTAATAGAAAGTGTTCAAGATTATGCCTTATTTATGTTGGATGCTGACGGATATATAGTTAGCTGGAATCCTGGAGCAGAGCGTATTTATAAATATAAATCCGAGCAAGTTATTGGTAGACATTTCTCGACTTTTTATACTCAAAATGATATTAAAAATCACTTACCAGAGAAAGAATTAAAAATTGCTAGAGAAAAAGGTAAATTTGTGATAGAAAATATCTGTTTGAGGCAAGACAAAACGCAATTCTGGGCTAATGTAATTACCACAGCTTTGTATGATGATAACCAACAATTACGGGGTTTTTCTCAAGTTACAAGAGATATTACTGAGAGTAAACAAGCTATAGCTATCCAAACAGGATTAATTGCTACTATACAAGCTTCAGAAAAAAAGTTTCGCGATTTATATGAATCCACTCAAGATGCGGTTTTATTCATAAATGAACTAGGTTTTATTGATTGTAACTCTGCTGCATTAAAATTATTTGGCTGTACTAATAAATCAGAGTTGTGTGGAAAACAGCCTTGGCAATTCAGTCCTCTAAAACAGCTTGGAAAAGAAGACTCAAATACGAAATTTAAACATTATTTAGAAATAGCATTACATAGAGGCATAAGTCGTTTTAATTGGCAATATAAACGTTTAGATGGTTCTGAATTTCCGGCAGAAGTTTTCTTAAGTTCTATGAAGTTTGATGGTAGAGATGGTTGGCAAGCAGTAGTTTTAGATATTAGCAATCGGTTGTTAAAAGAAAAAACACTAAAGCAGGCAAATGAGGAGTTAGAAAAGAGGGTAGAAAAACGAACAGTTGAACTACAGGAGGTCGTTGGGCGATTACAGAAAGAGATATCTGAACGTCAACAAGTAGAAGCAAAGTTACGATTATCGGAGGAAAAGTTCTCAAAAGCATTTCGTTGTAGTCCCAACCCGATCAGTATTACTACTTTTGAGAATGGACGGTTTATCGAAGTAAATGATGGTTTTTTGAAGATAATGGGTTATTGCCGTGAAGAAATAATCGGTTTTACTGCACAAGAGTTGAAAATATGGGTATATCCAGAAGCAAGAACTGAATTTATGCAGAATTTACAACAGCAAGGAGTTGTGAAAAATCAGGAATACGAGTTCAGAGTTAAATCTGGTGCAATTAGAGTATGGTTGTTGTCTGCAGAGATTATTGATATTGGTAATGAACTTTGTTTGTTAGCAGTTATTACAGATATTACTGAACGCAAACATGCACAAGAAGCTTTATATGAAAGTCAAAGAAAATTAGCTACTTTAGTGAGTAATTTGCCAGGTATGGCCTATCGTTTTCGCAACGATCTACATCGAAGTGTGGAATTTGTAAGTAAAGGTTGCTATTCATTAACTGGTTACCGAGTCAAAGATTTTTTTGGTTCACAGAAAATATTTTTATCACAATTAATTCATCGAGAAGATCGACAACGTTTATGGAATGCTATACGGTTTGCTATACAGGAAAATAAGCATTATCAAGTAGTTTATCGAATTACTACTAAAACTGGAAAAATTAAATGGGTTTGGGAACAGGGAATAGGAGTATTTTCGGAGTCAGGAAATTTAATAGCTTTAGAAGGTTTTATTACAGATATTACTGAGAGTAAAAATGCAGAAGTAGCACTAAAGCAATCTCGAAATGAGTTAAGAAAACAAAAGCAAAAATTAGAAAATACTTTGCAAGAACTGAATGAAGCAGAGACGACTTTAACTAATAGTGAAAAGATGTCTAGTTTAGGTCAATTAATCGCAGGAATTGCTCACGAAATTAAGAATCCTATAACTTCTGTCTATGGAAATATAGTGCATTTGAATCATTATGTTCAAGACATGATGAATTTACTAAATCTTTATGAAGAATATTGTACAGACCCACCAGATTACATTAAAAAAGAATTTGAGGAGATCGATCTAGATTTTATGAGGCATGATTTGCCTAAGGTAATATCAGCAATGCAAATAGGAGCAGAAAGAATTCGTGATATTGTAAGTTCTCTGCGCAATTTCTCTCGTAAAGATGATGTGAAAAAAACTCTAATGAGTTTTCATGATGGTATTAATGGTACTTTAGTAATTCTCCAAAATCGTTTTAAAGGCCGTGGAAAAAAACCTGAAATTAAAATTTATAAGGAGTATGGAGCATTGCCTTTAGTAGAATGTTATGTAGGTATGATAAATCAGGTATTCATGAATTTAATTGGTAATGCTATTGATGCTTTAGAAGAGGCTTGTGACAATGATAATTGCCAAGATAAAACTCCTACTATTAAAATTAAAACAGAAGCTACATCAGACAAAGTTACAGTGAAGATTATAGATAATGGTTTAGGTATGGATGAGGAAGTTAAGAAGCGTTTATTTGAGCGATTTTTTACTACTAAACCAGCAGGGAAAGGTACTGGTTTAGGTTTGTCTATTAGTTATCAAATTATTGTGGAAAAACACAAGGGAAAGTTGAGTTGTAATTCTACTCTTGGTGAAGGAGCAGAGTTTATAATTGAAATTCCGATTACACAACCAGAATAAAGAAGGAAGAAGGAAGAAGGAAAAGTCATACTTGATCTGAGTTTTAAATTTTTGAACTATTCTAACCTTACCTTCGACTATTAACTATATGCAAGATTTCAATGATTAAGTAATTATTAGGATTCAATAACGTTTTCAACGATTATTAGCCAGTGATTGTATATTATTCTTAATGTTTACTACTCCCCCACTCCCCCACTCCCCTACTCCCTCACTCCCCTACTCCCCCACTCCCCTACTCCCCCACTCCCCTACTCCCAACAACTCTAATAACTATTCAACCGGATTTGATATTACATAATAGCTCCCAATGCTAGCAGAGTCTCTTTTTGACCCTCCGTCAAACCTGTCGCATCTGTAATATTCATTCCTTCATAGAGGCGTTTTGCTTTCAGAGTTTTAATGCAGCTACCTGTTTGAGTATTCCACAGTCTAATAGTCTCGTCTTCGCTACCACTTGCAAGCATCGACCCGTCAGCACTAAAAGCAACAGATCGAATAGTATTTTCATGTCCCGTTAAAGTTTGCCAGAGGTTATCACTAGAAACATCCCAGAGTTTAATTGTACATTCATCGCCACCAGTTGCTATCAGATTACTATTGGGACTAAATTCCATCGCTCTAATTTGCTTGGTATATTCTGCTAAAGTATGTAGACATTCTGTTGTACTGACATTCCAGAGTTTAACAGTGAGGTCATCACTAGCACTGGCAATAATTTTACCATTAGGACTCCAAGCAACTTGACGCAACTTATCTTGATGTTCTCCTATATCTGTAAGTCTTCCAGTTTCAATATTCCATGTTTGTAATAATTTACCATCACTGGCGATCGCTAAATTCTGACTATCCGGACTTACAGCAACTGACCACAACCAGTTTGGATAATCTTTGAAACTTTGCAGACAGCTATTTGTATTCATATCCCATAACTTGATACCGCCGTCGCTACCTACACTAATTAATTTTCTTCCCTCCTCATAAAAAGCTACTAACCATATCCAGTCTCTATCTCTTTCAGGGAGAATAGAACATTTCCCAGTAGCAAGATCCCATAACCTAATCTGACCATCATTTCCAGCACTGGCAATTTTTGTTCCTTGAGGATGGAAAGCAACGGACTGAATGCGCTTTATATGTCTGTCCAAGATTTTACAGTTACCAGTCTCAATATCCCATAGTCTAACCACGCGATCGTCACCACCACTGACCAGAGTTTTACCATCAGGAGAGAAAGCAACCGACCATACTCTTTGAGTATAACCATTGATAGTCTTCAAAGATTCTCCTTTAGGGATATCCCACAACCTGACACTTTGATCGTCGCTCCCACTAATTAGAGTTTTACTATCACTACTGAAGGTTATAGATCGAACTCGTCGATTTTGTTCTGGTAAAGTCAGTAATAATTCACCAGTTTCAATGTTCCATAACTTCACAGTTTGATCCGCACTACCACTAGCTAGAATTTGATTATCGGGACTAAAAACAACTGACCACACTCGTCCATTGTGTCCCGGAATAGTTTTGATACATTTACCAGTATGGATATCCAGTAATCTGACAAGATTATCATCGCTACCAGTAGCTAGAGTTTTTCCATCAGGACTAAAAGCGATGGCACGAACAACATGATTGAGTTGTTGCCAAGTTGTGAGACATTTACCACTCTGAACATCCCACAATTTTACAATTTGCTCCATTACACTACCACTAGCAACTTTTGTTCCTTGAGGATCGAAAGCAACTCCTCGTACCCAGAAACCATGTTCCTGTAAAACGTGAAGACATTGATGAGAGTTAATATCCCACAATCTTACACCTTCTTGAAAACTAGACAAAGCTAGACATTTGCCATCGGTGAGTGCAAATGATTTCGTGGCTCACCCGTTTCAATGTGTACTTGCTGTGAAAGTTGATGTTCCGCCCACAAGCTATGGGTTAGGATACCCTCAAGGGCTTTCCTCCATTGAAAAAGTTGAGTCCGGCGAATACGATGTAGTTTAATAAAACTAGCAACTCGCCTCCAATGACTCCAATCATGTTTGTTGACATCCTCCGGTCTCAACAAACACTGCGGGATTTTTTCAGATAACTTTAAGGCTCTACGGCCAACGACTAAAGCAGCAGCAGTACCACTATTTAGGCCGTATTTAGCCATATAATTAACCATTCCGATCACGCTAGTAAAAGCAGGGTTAACTTTGATTAATTCAACCCCAAATCTTCTACAGCATGACTCTAAAGCCTCTCTAAACATTCCTGTAGACAAGTTAGAAAGCATTGCATTATAAATTTTACTTTCCTCACTCATCTTTGCTTTTTTCTTGGTAAAATCCAGAGACTCAATAGCAATAGCGCACTCAAAAAAATCTGCTAATTTGACAATAGTCGCGACAATATTCCTCATAGTTGCTTGTCGTTGCCCAGTAGTTTGATTTTTCCACTTTCTAGGTAGCTCTTCTAAATATTCAATATTGCCATCCCACTTAACATAAGTAACTGAAATCAACTCGGCATTAAAATCAATGCCTATACAACCATTTTTTCTAGTATGAACTACTGGAATTTCTTGTACATAAGTAGAAAGATGTACATACCAATTGTCTTGTTTGTGTTCTCTACGAAAAATAGAAATTGTGATTGGTTTTAAACTATTGATGGCATAATCTAAATCTGTGGCTCTAGATCGGCCATTTCTATCTGAAACACTAAATTCTAACTGTATTTTTTGACCATACTTATCCTGTAATGGTCTCGGTAGTTGAACTTGTAATTGATATAACCCATCCTCTTGTAATGAGAAAACTTTGATCATAGTTCCACCGCCTGGCTGAGATTTTCCTATACAGAAAAACCTGCCTGACCGTTTCTTACTCCAATCTATACTCCATCGTGATCGGGTTTTATATCCATTTTCTGCTAAATTATGTTGAGCATTAAATAATTTCTGTGAGCCAAAACAAATATGTAAACGTTCTGTGTTTTTTAACTTCTTTAATTTTCGTTTCAGGTTAGCTATTTTCTGAATTTTACTTTTTAAACCCAGTAATTGATGAAAAAATTTATTTCGAGCTTGTGTATGTGGAAAACCTTTTTTTGTTGCTAATTTTAATGTTTTTTCTAGTTTAATGATGAGTTTTTTGGCAGCAGTTGTTTTAGCTTGAATTTGTAACTCTAATTTAGAATAATGGTTTTTTTTAGCTGTTTTTAATTGGTTTAAACATGTTCGTGCTTCAGTAGCGATTGAGTCAGCCCATGCCCATTGAATGTTAAACTGCTTCATAAGACGCTTTTCTAGTTCAGATTCTGATAATTTCTCAGTTTGCATCCAGTTAACAGCAGAACGTTTCCAGGATTCATATAATGCTCCGAGTTCCTCAAATGCAGGATGGTATTCAATTTTAGCTTCTATTCCTGTCAAGGAACCGTGAGATTTGGCCATTACTCACATTGAATTACTTTACTCAAGGTTAGCACAGCTTGTCTTTTTGTGTCAATAATATTTGCGCTTTGCTTTGACATGAACTCAAGTTTCGTGTCTGGTTCCTAATTTTTCTACCTATTTGCCATTGTGTAATATCCTAGACATTTTGTAGATGTTTGTCTAGGATAGTCCATATTTTTTGGTGTTAGCAAGCAACAGCCAAAAGTAGTTTTTACCCAAAAAAGTGAACAACAAGAAGAAGTAACAGAGTCAGTAGAAGAAGAAGCTATTCAGGCTTCATTTATGATAGATGAAGAACAAGTAATAGAAGATTTGAGCGAACTTGTAGATAAGGTTTATGAAGAATTTTCACGAGCTTGTGAAAAGCCAAATTTGACATGGGAAGCAGAGTTGGAACTGGGAATGGAATTTGGTGTTAAGTTTACAGCTAAATTAAAAATAGCTCCCAAGTCTTGAAATTATTTGAGTAGTTAATTAGGGCACATCATATCATATTCGGATAATTAATTATAATACTGTAGGTTGGGTTAAGCGATCGCGCAACCCAACAAAAATATATTGATGTGGGATTTAATTCCTGATATTTATGTGGAGTTTATACTCCGGATAAGCAGCGCCAACATTCCTCATATTGATGATTGATGTTGGGTTTCATTCTTCAACCCAACCTACAAAACTGGTATTAATTCTCAGGTTGAGGAAGAAACATATAATCTGTCAGGCAAACCAAAACCTATTAACTTCGACTTTGCCCAATCTATTATTCAAGCTGTTACTTCAGGAAATGATTTTGAAGGCACGCAATTTACTAACAGTGTAGTGGAAAGAATTCAAAACATTGACCAAGAAAATAGTTTGGAAGATAAATTTTTAATTATTGCTCACTCCCAAGGCAACTTCTTTGCTGAAGATATTTTTAATCAACTACCTGAAAGTATTCAACAAAGAACAAGAATATTAGCTTTCTCTCCCTTTACAAATTTCCAGGGAATTAGTTCCGATAAATATGACTACTTATTACGAGAAGATGATTTTCCTAACCGCCTGAAAAACCTACCAGCAATAGCTGTTCCCGAAGACCAACATAATCTTCCTAGCTGGCCAGGAAACTCTCTACTATCCTTCTTTCCAGGAGATAGAGACTCACATAAAATCGAAAATTATCTAGATATCAATCAATATCCCCAGGGAAGTCAAGAGGATTTATTAGTTGAAGAATCATTTGAACAAGCGAAGGTTAAAATTCAGGAATTACTTAATTTTGACTCTGGTGTATATCAAGATGAACAGATAATTGATCCAGGATTTGAAGATTCATCTTCAGACTCATTTTTTGGATTCCCAATTGAAGATAATAATGATATTTTCTCTGGTATAAGTAATTTAATCAGGACTTACGCAAAGACACTATATATAGTGTATGGCAAACTGAGTGATAGCTATGATTTTTAAGCGATCGCCAGAGCAACAAAATTATTATAACTTATACCAAAACGCTATATATAACGTATACTGAATAGAGCGAACTCTTAAAAATTTATAGCGATCGCCTGCACAAAAACATTATTATAACTTATATTAAATATAATCTAGTATAATTAATTTTAGCTCTATGATATGTGGCTAATTGTAAATAAGTTTGGCTCAAATACCCTGATTATTGTACAATAATATTACTGTTAATTTGAGCTAATAAAATGAATTTTAACTATATTGATCCCATACCAATATTTACTAAATTATCATACAAATTATACCATCACAAATTTAGCAAATCACCTAGAAAACATTAGCCATGATACGATTAATCGTTATTTAAGAACAGAATCTCTAAACTCACAAGATTTATGGGAAAATGTCAAAAAGGAAATTGTCCAAAATACGGAAGCATACCTGATTTTTGATGATACAGTAATTAAGAAAAAATATGCTAATAAAATTGAACTTGTGCGAAAACAATATAGTGGTAATGAACATCAAGTAATTCAGGGTATAGGAATAGTTAATTGTATCTATTTAAATCCCCAAAACGAACAATTTTGGATAATAGATTACCGTATTTATGATCCAGAAAGTGACAAAAAAACTAAAATAGATCATGTTGAAGAAATGATATTAAACGTGGTAAATAAAAAGAAATTACCATTTAAAACTGTACTAATGGATAGTTGGTATGCAATACAAAGATTAATGGGACTGATAGATAACTTAGGAAAAATTTATTATTGCCCCTTAAAAATTAATCGTTTAGTAGATGATACTGGTGGTGCAGAAAAATATAAAAGTATTGCTAAATTAAGCTGGAATAAATCAGAAAGAACATCAGGTAAAATAATAAAAATTAAAGGTTTTCCAAGAGATAAAAAAGTCAAACTATTCTGGGGTACTATTTCTGCCAATAGAACAGAATACATTGTCACTAATGACTTAAGTCAATCTTCGACAGATGATGTAGAATTCGAGTCGCAAACTAGATGGAAAATCGAAGATTTTCACAGAGAAATCAAGCAATTAACAGGAATAGAGTTTTGTCAATGTCGCCTGGCAAAAATTCAAAAAAATCATATTGCCTGTGCTATGTTAGTTTGGAATAATTTAAAAAAACTAGCTTACATTCTGGGAAAAACTATTTATCAACTCAAACATCAATTATTATCTAAATATCTAGTATCTGAACTCAAATATCCTGCAATTAAAATGACGGCTATTTAAGTTTTTATCACTAGAGAAATGCTCGGCGATCGCTCTCTAAAAATTATAGCTATCGCTCAGTTTGCCATACACTATATATAGTGTCTTGGTATAAGTTATAATAATTTTGTTGCTCTGGCGATCGCTTAAAAATTATAGCGTTCGCTAAGTTTGCCATACACTATATATAGTGTCTTTGCGTAAGTCCTGTTAATATCAGAAGGAAGCAGCTTTCTTTTTGGCTGGTAAATTATTAGAAATATCCAGCAAATAAATAAAGTATTGATGAAAGCTTTGTAGGGATGTTCCATGGAATCTCCCTACTTTATTTGTCAGAGATGCTTAATGTTTTTTGAAGTTGGTGCCAGGAGTAGACAATCTTACCAAAGCAACTAGATTTTTATTCGGTGTTGAACTGTATAATACAGCAAATTCCTCGCATAAGAAGTACAGATATTAACAATTAAATGCTCCCAGTGTGGGCATCTTGCCCGCGTGGGTTTACCTCACGCTGGAATCTGCTGTATTATGTGGAAAAGTTCTAATAAAAATGTTTAAAATGATTGAAAAATCTCAAGAATTAAAAATATCGGAAATCAAAGAAAAATATCCTAAACAATGGGTAACAGTAGAAATTACCGAAAGAGATATTTATGATTTTCCTGCTAGAGGAAAAGTATTATTGCAAGGGAGTTCGATTGATTCGATACTGGACAAAGTTAAATTTTTTCAAGGCAATTTGTACACATTCTACAGCGCTTTTCAAATTGATGAACCACATCGTCATAACCAAAACCCTGTAGGGACGTTGCATGCAACGTCCCTACTGTGGTTTACTGAAATGAAAACCGCTGTATACTGGTAGTATTGATGATAAAGTTAAGTGAGGTAAACTCAAGCTTTAAATACTACATAGATAATGAGTGTAATTTTAGTAAGGAAAGAGTTTGTCAGGTGTAGGTTGGGTTAAGCGATCGCGCAACCCAACAATAATATATTGACGTGAGATTTAATTCCTAAGATTAATGTTGGGTTTCCCAACCTCAACCCAACCTACAAAACTGCGCTAACATTCTTCAACCCAACCTACAAAACTCTAGATTTTTGTAAGTTATAGAAATCTTCCATCAATTCTTTCATACCATAATGCAAAGGAATTTGACGATTTGCAAGTAACTTTTGAAATGCTAACTGATTCAAACAAGCAAAACGAGCAGCTTGTGCAAGGGTAAAACGTTCATGTTGAAATAACATAACTGCTATTTCTATTTGCAATTGCCCTTCCGACATCTCAATTTTTTCTAATACTTCGTTTGATATAACAACACTCATCGGATATAATTTTTGATATTTTTCTTAGTGGCGTTGCTGATTCTGGGTATGATTTTGCCCCCCTAGCACCCCAAAATTGGGGGGAATAAAACTCTAAAAGTCCCCCAATTTTGGGGGATTTAGGGGGCTTGAATAGAACCAAAGAATCGCGCATTCATACTTCAATTCAGCAACGTCTTCTTAGTTTATCATATATTTACCGAATAATTAAAGCCTCTCCTTTAAAGGAGAAACAAGAAAAAACGCAAGCCCTAATTATTAATTATTAATTATTAATTATTAATTATTGACCCCTACTCCCTCTTTTCTAAAATTCATCAAATTCTTCACACAAATCTTGTAACTGCTGATGCTGCAATCTTCTCGAAGAACGCCGATACTTTTTACTAGCTAACTTCGGTTCCAACTTCTGTTCGCCACCTGACTTCATTTTTGCCTTCCAGTTTGACTCAACATCAGGTTTTTGTTGCAAAGCTTCTTGATGCGCGATCGCCTCTTCTAAAAACATCAAATAATACTCATACCTATCCCAATCACCCCTGACTACACAGTTAGGTTCATCCCGATGCAAACAATCACTAAATTGACAACTTCCTTCTTCTAAATACCGTCGCACTTCTGGAAACAAATACCCCAACTCCAAAGGTTCGCACTCTAATTGTGGTTGATTAAAACCAGGTGTATCTGCTAATAAACCCCCAGTCGGTAGCTCAAATAATTCAACGTGACGAGTAGTATGTCTTCCTCGCGACAACTTTCCTGATACAGCAGCGACTCTTAAATTAACATCAGGAATCAAATAGTTAATTAAACTTGACTTCCCAACTCCAGAAGGACCAGAAATTACCGTAATTTTATTTTTCAGTTTTTCCCACAGAGAAAGCGAATTATCTTTTGTTATCCCCAAACCTACATCTGTTTCCACACTAATAAAAAATGGATCGTAACCCCACTGAGAAATTTTATTCCGCCATCTCTCTATTTGCTCTGACGTGACCAGATCGCATTTATTCAAACATAAACATACCTCTAAACCTGTTGACTCTGCCTTCACTAAAAATCTCGTCAAAGCAACAGGGTCTAAATCTGGTTCTGCCATAGCAAACACTAACATTACCTGATTAGCATTAGCTACAGGAGGACGGTCTAATTCTGTTGTTCTTGGCAAAACCTCAGCAACAGCTCCTCGTCCACCTGTCCAGTCAGGATCTTCTACCACCACGCGATCGCCCACCATCACTTTCTGACCAATTTTTTTCAATCGCGATCTACGGGTACAGAGGAGTTGGGTAAAATTTTCTGTTGTTTTTTTTACCAAATCATCTTTTGTATCGAGCTTAACTTGGTAAAAATTTGCTTGGACTGCGACAACTGTCCCTACCAAATCCTTATTTGCTTCTAAGATAGCACCCTCTTCTGAACCACTCATGCCACCGTTTCCGGACGACGTACCTTCAGGATAAAATATTCAGAGCGATCGCTTATTTCTTCTATTTGATAACCTTCTATAATTAAACTATCAGGTACTTGCTCTATAGGTTCTCCTGGGTCTAGCCAAACTTCCAAAATTTCTCCAGGCATCATTTTTTCCAGGTGTAGTTTTGTCTTGACAAAATTAATTGGACAGGGAGTACCTCGCAAATCTATTTGGGCATCTGGTATTTTTTGCTGCTGAACTTGAGGTTGAGAATCCATAATTTAATATTGTCTCTCCAATCTTTTAATTTTTAATAGTATAGTTCCAATCAATTATTATCAGGAAATGCAGAGAGAAAGAGGCAGAAGGGAATTCTGACCGAATAATTAAGGATTAAAGCCTCTCCTTTAGAGGTTGTCTGAGAAGTCCCATTTGCTATATCCAAGCCCCCGAGCATCCCCCAAAATTGGGGGACTAGAGCAAGGAAATTGACTCTTGTTCCCCCCCCACAGTTGGGGGGCTAGGGGGGCAAAATTCACTATCAAAAAAATTTTCAGATATCCTTCTCAAGGAGAAACAAGAAAAAATTTTCCTTAAGCGTCAATCCTCTTCTTTTCAAGGAGAGATAATAATTAATTATTAATTATTAATTGTTGAATATTCCCTTTCTAGATCATTTTTGGTGAAATAAGTTTCCTAAAAACCCTTCTATACCACCTTTTCCTATACGATCGCCCTTAATACTTGCCAGTTTTTCCAGCAACTCACGTTCTTCTGTCGTAATTTTTGTGGGAATATCTATTGCTATTGTAATCAGATGATCGCCACGACTTACAGGGTTACCCAATCTCGGTACTCCTTTATCTTCTAAAGTTAGAACAGTATTTGGTTGAGTACCTGCTGGAATTATTAATTCTGCTTTGCCATCAACTGTATTTATCTCCAGACTACAGCCCAAAATTGCTTGTAAATAACTAATTTTTATTTCAGACAGAATATTAATTCCATCTCTTCTAAACTCTGAGTCTTTTTTGACCCCCAAGAAAACATACAAGTCTCCAGGTGGTCCACCCATCTTACCTGCATCTCCTTCCTTAGATACTCGTAGCTGAGTACCATTATCCACCCCTCCTGGGATAGTAATTTTTATCTTTTTAGTAACCTCATTTTGCCCACGACCGCCACAGGTTGGGCACTTTTCTTCTATTATTTGCCCAGTACCATTACACGAAGGACAAACGGAAACTTGAGTGAAACTACCGAAAGGAGTCCTTGTCGCTCGGCGTACTTGGCCTTGTCCCCCACAGGTAGAACAAGTTTTAGGTTTTGTACCTGGTTTCGCCCCTGAACCGTTGCAAGTTTCACAAACCTCTAAATGTTTGATTGTTAGTTCTTTATCCCCGCCAAATACAGCTTCGTGGAAATCCAGATTCAGGTCTATGCGTAGGTCATCACCTCTAACTGGACCTGTACGCCTACGCCCTTGTGTCCCCATTCCTCCAGAAAATCCACTGAAAAAGCTTTCAAATATATCAGCGAAGCTGTCTGAAAAATCTGTGGAGAAACCTTGTGCTCCTGCTCCTGATACTCCTGCTTCCCCAAAGCGGTCGTAACGAGCTTTCATTTCTTGGTCTGAGAGAACTTCGTAAGCACGATTTATTTCTTTAAAGTTTTCTTCTGCTCCTGGCTCTTTGTTCACGTCTGGGTGGTACTTACGAGCCAAGCGACGGTAAGCACGCTTTAGTTCCTCTTTATCTGCTGTACGAGAAACACCTAGAATTTCATAATAATCGCGGGCCATAGAGCTGATTGCCTAGAATTAGTGTTAATATGTGTACTTTTGAACTTTTATCTTTGAAGTACCTAACACCAAAGCTTTCGCTAGATGGTGTCAGATATCCTGCTTCAACCGCCAATGTCTCCGTAGTCCGAAAACTATCTTGGTCTTACACAGCGTCCGCAGGCTAAATTTTTATTTATATGATTGCTTGTAACTTTTACAACTAGAGTTAGCTGCAAGTACTACATTATATTATTTTATATTATTATATCAAAAATTTCATCCGCATTTCCATAAAACTTCAAGTAAGTTGCCAATTTAACGGCCACCCAATTACTATGAAGCGATACTTTTTGCGACTGAAGGGTGACATCCTCCCAACCCTGACTTCTACGAAGTACAGCGCGGGGTTCCAACATCGCTATTAGACATTGCTGCCCTGCGCCACTTGTCTAGAAAAAAAGTCCCCGAAAGCTCAACTTGACCAAGAAATAAGGTCTCAAGTCTCCCCTTTCAAGGAGATTAAAAAAAAATAAACTTCAATATTTCAAGCCTCTGACTTCAGGCAGAGGTACTGATAACTGATAACTGAAATGACAGCCTATTTCTTGTCCCCAGAGTCCCTGAGTAGTTAGTTGCTCATAACCTCGGTTAAAGAATTTCCTGTGCTGAAGCTACGTCTCTATCAGCCTCATATTTGCATTCTGGACAGCTATGCCATCTAAAGGAATGGATTTTTTCCAAATTCACTCTCAGGCTCTTCAGTTGATTCTTCAACCTTAACTGAAGTGACCTCATTTTTAGTTAGGTTACTATCAATTGGTGTATTAGTTTCTTGTTCTAAAGTTTCTGGTTCTGTAATTTCTGAATCTTGAGGAAGCTGAGTAATTTTCTCTTTTTCTGGTGAATCTATCTTTTCACCCCCACTTCGGTCGTATAAAGTTTCACCTAAAGCAAAAAGCTTTTGCCTGAATTCTTCAATGTGTTGATTTAACTGGTCATAATTATTTTCAGTTCTTGAGCTAATAAGAACTTGCTTGAAATGTTCATAGCTTTCTTCAAGTTCTGTTGCTAACTGTTCATCAATAAAATCACCATGTTCTTTGATAGTTGCTTCGTAATTGTATAGAAGAGTATCTGCTTGATTTCTCAATTCTGCTAATTTTTGTTGTTGAATATCCTGTTCTGCATAAATTTCTGCTTCTTGTTGCATTCGTTGAATTTCTGCTTCATTCAAACCACCTGTATTACTAATTTCAATACTTTGTTCTCTACCCGTGCCCAAATCTAAAGCCTTAACTTTAAGAATTCCATTAGCATCAATATCAAAGTTAACTTCTATTTGAGGCACCCCTCTAGGAGCTGGAGGAATTCCTTTCAGTAAAAACTTACCTAGACTTTTATTATCTTTCACCATTGCCCGCTCACCTTGAAGGACATGAATTTCTACAGAAGTTTGTCCATCCACGGCAGTAGAATACATCTGAGAGCGACTGGTAGGAATTGTAGTATTCCTTTCTATCACCTTGGTATATATCCCCCCCAAAGTTTCCAACCCCAGGGATAAAGGAATCACATCTAATAGCAAAAGGTCTTTAACTTCACCACCTAAAATACCAGCTTGAATTGCTGCTCCCGATGCCACAGCTTCATCGGGATTCACGGAAGTATCAGGAGTTTTAATGTTAAAATAATTACTTATTGCTGCTTGAACTACTGGTATTCTAGTAGAGCCTCCCACAAGAATAATTTTATCTATATTTTCTGATGTCATACCAGCATCTTTAAGAGCTTGTTCCACTGGTTTAACCGTGCTTTTAGTAAGACTTTGTACTAATTTTTCAAATTTAGCACGAGTTAATTGGGTCTCTAAGTGTTTTGGCCCTGTTTCGTCAGCAGTGATAAATGGTAAATTTATATTGGTAATCTTGGCAGAAGATAGTTCGATTTTAGCCTTTTCTGCTGCCTCTCGCAGTCTTTGTAGCGCCATTTTATCTGCGGATAAGTCAGTACCTTCCCGGTCTCTAAACTCCTCTACCAACCAACGGACTAAATAATTATCAAAATCATCTCCTCCTAGATGGTTGTTACCGGAGGTTGCCTTAACTTCAAATACACCATCTCCTAACTGTAAAATCGAAACATCAAAAGTCCCACCACCAAGGTCAAATACCAAAATAGTCTGATCTTGGTCTTGCTTATCTAATCCATAAGACAAAGAAGCAGCAGTTGGTTCATTAATAATTCGCAGCACTTCTAGACCAGCAATTGTCCCTGCATCTTTTGTCGCTTGTCTTTGTGCATCTGTAAAATAAGCTGGTACTGTGATTACTGCTTGAGTAACAGATTCTCCTAAATATTTTTCAGCATCCTGCTTCATTTTTTGCAGAATCATTGCTGAAATTTCTTGAGGTGTATAATTCTTGCCTCGTATCTGGACATTTACAGTATCATCTTTACCCTTAATACAGGTATATGGAACTCGGGAGCGCTCTTCTTCTGTATCGTCCCATCTTCTCCCAATAAACCTTTTAATACTGTAAACTGTATTTACTGCATTGGTTACTGATTGTCTCTTTGCTAGTTGGCCTATTAAGCGTTCGTTCCCTTTCGCAAATCCCACAATACTTGGTGTTGTACGCCCACCTTCTGAGTTGGAAATTACAATTGGTTTGCCCCCTTCTAAGACGGCCACACAACTATTAGTTGTCCCTAAATCAATGCCAATGACTTTTCCCATAGTGCTTCGGCGTTCTTAAATAGTCAAAAATATTTTGAGTTTTTTAGTAAAGTTGTATTCAGAACAAATCAAGTAATCTCGGTAAGATTTTAGATGGACATTTTTACACTTGTATTTTCTTTTAGCTGATTTTGAATAGTCTGAATACAGCTTACTAAGTGTGGTGATTAAACAACAATATGGAACTGCTTTAACATATCCAGGGGTTGAAACACCCTAGATTTTGTGGTTAGGCTACCGCATATAGGGATAAATCCGCTTATGCTTGAAACCTGTCAACAGAATCCTAGACTCCTCGGCATAGATTAAAATCTAGCTGTGAGCTTACTTTTTTTTAGTTTTGAGAGTGGTTTTACTCAAAATGCTGGAGCAATAAATCGCTGCTTTAGCTGCCTTCTTACTTTTCAGTGTCGAATGCGGAGCTAACAGCCGTCCTAGGAAATATCATTCCCGTCTCCTGTCCACCGGAGTTTCACTCCAACTAGCAAAAGGTCTATGGCGAAAAACCTTATTTTTACTCGCATTCAACAATTATACCAGACTTTGACACTGGGATAAATCCCGCGTGTCGTTATTCTACCAGGGGATAACTCTTCCGGGAACTTTCGGACTGCCATTTTTTAGCTTTAATCTTCTGCATCAGTTTGAGCTTCTTCTGTAGATTCTACAGGTTCTGGAGCTGTCGCTACTTTTACCATTGCGTGTCGGAGGACACGATCTCCGAGAGTATATCCCCGCACTAACTCTTCTGTCACAGTTCCTTCTGGATATTCTGTTGTTGCTTCTCGCATTACTGCCTCATGTAGATTTGGGTCAAACTCTTGACCTTCTGGGCGCATAGGAGAAACTCCCAGTCGTTTGAGAGTATCTACCATTTGTTTATAGACAGTCTGATAGCTCTTGTGGATATTCATTTCTCCATCATTAGCTGGTTTAATTTGGGAACGAGCACGGTCAAAATTGTCAATTACTGGTAATAATTCGATGATTGTGGAGCACTTCACTTGTACATCCAGTTCTTCTTTTTCTTTTTGTGTACGTTTACGGAAGTTCTCAAAGTCTGCTGCTAGTCTTTTGTATTGAAGATCTTTCTCTTCTAGCTGAACTTTGGTAGTTTCTACCTGAGTTTGCAGAGATTCATTGGCCTCTTTTAAAAGGACTATATTCTGTGACATTTGCTCGAAGCTCTGTTGGTCTGTATTTACAGAACCATTATCTTCAGACGCTTCCTCAATATTCTCAATTTTTTGAGATGAGTCTAATTCTGCGTTTGCCTCAACCACTTCCATATTTTCATGTATTTCTTGATTTGTTGTTTCTGCTGATGGTATCTCTCCTACCATTTAATTTTCTCCTGGATACTGACGGTTGTTACTGCTTTTAATTTTGCTTTTTTCCTCTGATTTATTCAGAATAAAAAGCACTATAGACACACTAATTTTTAACTGCACTATTATGATTATTACTACCTTTAAACTTATTAGTTCTCAGGTTTTTAGCGCCAAGCTTATAAGCTTAATATATTAGCAAGTATAGTGGTTTATAGAAATTCTAGGGTACTTGATTTTTTCGCAAAATACCTAACCAATTTCTTTGCTAAAAATTTGCTAATATTACTAATTAAGTCTATGTCACAAATAAAATTATGGTTATCACTAGGAAAAAACTTAGTTATACTAAAGACAAAGACTCTTTTAAGGTTAAGATTGTTGAATTGGTCAACCATTAACATTAGTTTATTATATAATAGTTAGACTCTTCTTTAAAATTAACATAGATTGCAATACTATCTCAGTAACTCTGAAGTAGTTCCTGAGACCTCAACAATCAATAATAGGCTTTCCTAGTTCTATGGCCTGATGTTTTTCGTAAACATTGTGTCCCTGGAGATTTATTGACTCTAGTTTCAGATTATACCGAATTATTTCATATTAACCAAAACATTTTTCTGGTCGATATTTTTACTGGCTATAGCTGATTGTAGCTGCTATATCAAACAAAAGAAAAAGTATTTCTATGCTATGTGAATTAAATTGCTAAGGTTTTTACAGTAACATGGTAATTACTGGCCTTAGTTCTAGTTTAGGAGTTTTGTATAATTGTAGACTATCCCTAGATTAACTTAACTAAAGCTATTCAGATACTCACAGACAAAATATTAAACCAGGAAACAGGAAATACTTAATCAGTAAACTAAGTTAACGACTTGTTAAGCTGGTGTAAATTTTATCAAAAACTTAGGGAATACTTAGATTCAGGAGAATTTAATTTATCAGCCATGGCCCAAAGCTCTTCACGGAATTCACGCACCGCTATAGTTGCCCTTAGCAATCTTTCTCCTTTTGGGAATAAACTAGTTCAGGCAGGCTATGTTAACATTGAACAATTCCAAAAATGTCAAGTTGAAAGCCGTAAAACGGGTAAATCTTTGACAGATTTGCTCCAAGCTCTAACAGGACAAGCTTTACCTCCAGAATTACTGAGGCATTACAAAAAGCAGCAGCTATTTGAACTAATGATTTTCTATGGTGTAGCTGCCTTTGACCCAGAAATAACTCAAATTCCACCACAACAAGTATGTTATCTAATTGACAAAGTAATTCCAATAGAAACTTGTCGTCGTAACCGAATCATACCACTATTTAGCCACGAAACTCATTTGGCAAATCAGTTAGTCCAAGCTGGCAAAATAGATAAAAACCAAATGTTAAAAGTTTTGACTCAAAGCATTGGTTCACAAGGTACATTCGTTGAGGAATTAGAGAAGTTTGCTGGAGATTCACTGCCGTCAAATTTGCTGAATGAATATGAAAAACAGCAACCCTTTGTGATGGTGGCAATGGCCGATCCTGATAACCTCCAAGCTTTGGATGAACTGAAAAATAAAATTCTCAGACATCGTGGATTAACTTTACAACGTCTGGTCATTACTCCAGAAGATTATCAACACCTAATTAACTACTACTTAGACGAGCAAACGAAAAAGGATGCTGTTGCTGCGAAAAAGGCAGAAGAAAAAGAGTTAGAGCTGGAGTCAGGATTTTTTGAGACTCAGCAATTAGAAGAAGCTGAAGATGAGACGGCGGTAGAGGACATAGCACAAAGCATTTCTGAGGCTGAAGATGCTCCTGTAATTAAGGCTGTTAATGTAATTTTAGTGAAAGCTCTGACTGAGGGGGTATCAGATATTCATGTGGAACCCCAAGAGGAGTTTATCAGAGTTCGGATGCGTAAAGATGGGGTATTACAAGAATATTTTCGGTTTCCGAAAAAAGTTATCCCAGCTATTACTTCCCGCTTCAAAATTATTGCTAACTTAGACATTGCTGAACGACGGCAAGCTCAAGATGGTCGTATTCGTAAGGTATTTAAGGGACGTACTATTGACTTTCGGGTAAATAGTTTACCTAGCCGCTATGGTGAAAAGATTGTTTTACGGATTTTGGACAGCTCTAGTACCCAACTAGGGTTGGATAAGTTAATTACAGACCAGGATACTTTGGCTTTAGTGAGGGAAACTGCTAGTCGTCCATTTGGATTAATTCTGGTGACTGGGCCTACTGGTTCTGGTAAGTCCACTTCTCTATATTCTGTCTTGGCAGAACGAAATGACCCAGGAATTAATATTAGTACGGCAGAAGACCCAATTGAATATGCTTTACCTGGGATTACTCAGTGTCAGGTGATTCGAGAAAAAGACTTGACTTTTGCTAATATCCTCCGGGCGTTTCTACGACAAGACCCTGATGTTCTACTGGTGGGTGAAACACGGGATAAGGAAACAGCAAAAACGGCTATTGAGGCGGCATTAACTGGACACTTAGTTTTAACAACCCTACATACTAATGATGCAGCAGGGGCGATCGCTCGACTTGATGAAATGGGGGTCGAGTCTTTTATGGTCTCTGCCGCTTTGTTGGGTGTTTTGGCACAACGTCTAATGCGTAGGGTTTGTAGTGAATGTCGAATTCCCTATACTCCTGAACCTAAGGAGTTGACTCGCTATGGTTTAGTTCCTTCTCAGGAGCAGGATTTTACTTTTTACAGAGCAAATACTATACCAGTTGAAGACCGGAGGGTATTGGCAGAAAGGGACGAACTTTGTAAAAAATGTAATGGTCTAGGTTACAAAGGTCGTGTAGGTGTTTATGAGTTTATGAAGTCTACAGAGCGACTACAAACTCTAATTACTCAAAGAGCACCTACAGAGCAAATTAAGGAAGTAGCAGTTGAAGAAGGAATGACTACTTTATTGCAGTATAGCTTGGATTTGGTGCGACAAGGTTATACCACTTTTGAAGAGGTAGAGCGGGTAACATTTACTGACTCTGGTCTGGAAGCAGAAATGAAGCGCCAAGCTAAACAGAATCTAGTTTGTAAGTCTTGTAATGCTGAATTAGAGGCAGAATGGCGATCTTGTCCATATTGTATGACACCCCGCTTTGAGTAGTAGAAGAAGAAGACAGGAGACAGGAGACAGGAGACAGGAGACAGAATAAATTGAAGAAGGAGACAGGAGACAGGAGACAGGAGACAGAATAAATTGCTTATGAATAGTTTTCGACACGCCACTTCGTGTCTTATAACCCCAAAAAATTTTAGGCACTGTGCAAAGGTGGGGATTTATACCCCATAAGGCTTCCAGCTAGGAGCCATATCCGATGAGCAAAGCCAAAAAATTCTACTGACTCGGTCCGACTGACTACTGACTTCCAGTCGTTTTGCTAGCGCACAACTTTCCTAAGGTCATGCTACCGCAAACGTTAACGCTCCGCGACATGTAACGCGCAGCGTATCCGTCAGGAGAAGGCTATAAATTTTTTTAAGTACAGCAAATCCAACTTTTTTTCAGGAGATTTAAATTATGTCTTTTATGATTGAGGATGTGTTGGAGTCCCTTGTAGAGCAGGGCGGTTCAGATGTACATATCCAAGCTCGCGCTCCAGTTTTTTTTAGAATTAGTGGCCAACTTATGCCTCAGCCACAGTTTGGAGAAAATCTTGACCCACTGGAAGTGCAAAATCTGATTTTCCAAATGCTTAACAATATGCAACGTAAGCACTTGGAACAAAATTGGGAACTTGACAGTGCTTATGGTGTTAAGGGGTTGGCTCGTTTCCGTTTAAATGTTTATCGGGAGCGGGGTAGTTGGGCAGCTTGTATGCGTGCTTTGGCTTCTCAAATTCCTAATGTTGATAAGCTTGGGGTGCCAATGATTTTACGGGAGATGACTGAGCGACCAAGGGGACTTTTTCTAGTGACAGGGCAGACTGGATCTGGAAAAACAACTACTATGGCGGCTTTGCTAGATTTGATTAACCGTACCCGTGCTGAACATATTCTTACTGTTGAAGACCCTATAGAATATGTTTTTCCTAACGTTAAAAGTTTATTTCATCAACGGCAAAAGGGAGAAGATACAAAGAGCTTTTCTAATGCTCTGAAAGGGGCACTTCGTCAAGACCCGGATATTATTCTGGTGGGGGAAATGCGTGACTTGGAAACTATTGCTTTGGCTAGTACCGCAGCAGAAACAGGTCACTTGGTATTTGGGACTTTGCACACTAACTCTGCTTCTGGTACGGTAGACCGGATGTTGGATGTTTTCCCACCAGAACAACAACCTCAAATTAGGTCACAGTTGGCTAATTCTATTGTTTGTATTTGTAGTCAAAACTTGGTGAAAAAAGTTGGTGGGGGTCGCTGTGCTGCTCAGGAAATTATGATTAATACTCCGGCGATCGCTAACTTAATTCGGGAATCTAAAAATGCTCAACTTTATTCTCAAATTCAGATGGGCAAGAAGTTAGGTATGCAGACTATGGAAATGGCTCTTGCCGATCTATATAAAGAAGGAAAGGCGACTTGGGAGAATGTGATGGCTAAAGCAGTAAAGCCAGATGAGCTAGCAGCTTTGATTGGTCCAGAACCTAAAGGGAAGGTAGAAAAGGCTAAGGCTCGTCGTTAGATATTGTTTAAATAATTAATAATTAATAATTAATAATTAATAATTACCTCTCCTTTCAAACGGATAGGATTGACAAAAATTTTCTTCTCTTGGTCGATTGGATATGGCGCAGGTTTCCTCGCCATCCCACCCTACGGGAAGCTCTGCTTTTTCCGACGGAATGCATAGTAATTAAAAACTTTTTCAACATCAATTTAAAACAACGCAACCCAACCTAAAAGACATCTTCAGTAATAAAAAATTAAATCAATTATTGCACTATATACATCAATTATAGCAATTCCCAAAAAGCGTACTGTACCTCACGACCTTGGGAAACGCTATATTTCCCCCCTACTTCGTACTCCTTACCCCCTATCTTGGTGGAGATGTCTAATAGTAATTTATTCAAGATTAAATAAATGAGGAAACTAAACTATGACTAGCAATTTAGCCAGGAAAAAATCTAAAGGTGGATTAGAGGAAAAGTTAAAAGAATTTGAAGAAAAATTAAACGTCGCCCTTGCTACGATTACAGTTAAAGATTTAGCTGTATTTGCACGTCAATTTGCTGCAATGTTTAATGCAGGTGTGCCGATGGTTAGGTGTCTTAAAGTATTACAAGAACAAAGCTCTAATTATAAGATTAAATATGCTCTGAAAATGATTAGTGCAGAAGTAGAAGAAGGTACTGAATTATCAGAAGCAATGAGGAAACATCCTGCTTGTTTTGATGAGTTATTTCTGAGTATGGTAGCTGCTGGAGAGGTGGGTGGTGTCCTTGATGAAGTACTAGAACGTCTGGCGGTTATGTTGGAGAAAAATGCTAAGACTTTGAGTGAAATTAAGTCTGCTATGTCTTATCCAAAAACTGTTATGTTTATTGCTTTGGCAGTATTTTTTGGGATGACGACTTTTCTATTACCAACTTTTGCCAAAATTTTTGAAGAAATTGGTACTGAGTTGCCAGCTTTTACTGTTTTTATGTTAGGTATTAGTGCTTTTTGTAGAACTTGGCCTCCTATTCCTCAAGTAACGGCAATAGGCACAATTATTTTTATTTACGTTGTTTATACAATGGTTTATAAAACAGACCAAGGTAGGCTATTTTTTGACAAAATATTTCTGAAACTTCCTATTTTTGGAGATATTATTGAGAAGTCGGCAGTGGCTCGTTTTTGTATGATTTTTGGTACTTTGACTCGCTCCGGTGTACCAATGTTGAAGTCTCTAGAAATTGTGAGAAATGTGGCAGGAAATGCGGCGATCGCTGAGTCTGTTGAGTATGCAAGGCAAGAAATTCAAAGTGGGGGAATGATTAGTATAGCTCTGCAAGAAAAGAAAGTTTTTCCTTCTTTGGCAGTGCAAATGATGGCTATTGGAGAGGAAACAGGTGAGTTGGATGCGATGTTGATGAAGGTGGGTGCTTTTTATGAACAAGAAGTTGAGGAAGCTGTTAAGTCTTTGACAAGTATGTTGGAACCTTTAATGATTGTTGTTATTGGTGCTATGGTTGGTGCGATTTTGCTTTCTATGTATTTGCCTATGTTTAAGGTGTTTGAAGATTTGTAGAAGGAAGAAGGAAGAGGGAAGAGGGAAGAAGGAAGAAGGAAAAGTATTATGTTGTCTGAGTTTTAAATTTTTGAACTTCTGCACCCTTTCCTTCAACTGCTATAACAACTTGTCTTCCCTACTTCTCTCCTAATTTTATAGATAAATTAGCTCTATTTTAAATAGACATCTCCAGAAAAGAGGGAATAGGGAATAGGGAATAGGGAATAGGAAGAAATTATCAATTATTTCTATACGATAATTGATTTTATTTTTTATTTTTGGAGATGTCTAATAGTAGAAAATTATAAGTTATATCATGTTTGTTGGTATCGTTTGTGTAAAAGTTAGCGTGAATATCTACAGGTAATTTAAGTTTTTTTCTTACTCTTTATGAAGCTTTTTTGCCTGTTCCCTGTTCCCTACCTTTGCTACACAATAGATATCTCCGATAATCAAAAATCCAATCAATTATCGTGCATAAATTATCAATTATTTCCCCCTACGGACGTTGCATGCAACGTCCCTACTCCCCACTCCCCACTCCCCACTCCCTACTTCCTACTCTCTACTCCCTACTCCCTATTTGAAATAAATATAAGAAAAAATTAAAATTATTATGGTTATAAAAAAATCAGATTACGAAGCATTACTAGCAGAATATAGTAATTCACAAGCAACAATTGCACTACTTAAACAACATAGACCATACTTAGAAATGCTTCCTAGTATGCGTCGTCCAGAAGATAGTTTAGTTGTGATTCCTTTACCTATTATTAGGTTAAGAAAACAGGGTGATGAGTCAGGAAAAACTGTGAATTTGCCTTGCGATATAGGCATTTTTATGTGCGATCCTGAGTGGAAGGTTAAGACAGGAGCAGAAATTTTTATTTTTATTTATAGACCCCAGGAAGACTTTTCCGATCTTCTTAGTCGTTGGCGACAAACTCAGATTTTATTAGATAAGGAATATGAATGGGTAATGCCTCAAGATTATAAACATATTTACTCTCAAGAAACGGAAGAAGTTTATCCTTTATTTGTTTTATTTTCAGAGACTCCAGAAAGGATTAAAAGAGGATTGATAGGAGCAGCTTTACCTTTTGTTGTACAGCCTACTTTTGATTCCATAGAAATGGAAGTTGAGGAGTCGAATATTGAGATACAGACAATGTTATCTCAGATGGATGATGGGGTTAATGATGGTTTATGATAAAAAAGCGGTTAGCACTCAGCAGTCAGCACTCAGCAGTAAACGTTTAGAAGGGGATTTAAACCAGAGCTGCTAAAAGCTGTTAACGGAGTTTCTCTGCAAGAAGCTAGCTGTTTGCGGAGCATTCCGTCAGGAAATGCTAAAAGCTAATAGCTAGTTAATTGATAAAGAATCTATACTATGAGTTTTTATTTAGTTAAAAAATCATCTAATAGGGTAGCTTGACCGAATAATTAAGGTAAAAATCCTCTCCTTTAAAGGAGAAACAAGCGGTCGAGGGATGGATGGGTTTCCTAACCATATCCAATCGACCAAGAGAGAAAAAATTTTCTTTTGAATCAATCCTATTCTTGAAAAGAAGAGGATTGACAAAGAGATGAAAATTTTTTTTTATTATCCCCTTAAAAGGGGAGGCTTTAAAACATAATTTTTCGGTAAGTATAATTAATCGGGATGTTTGGCGTGTTAACCGTGCTACTTATGCTGCTTTAGACGAACCAATTCAATTAGCTGTAGAAGTCGTTTCTACTAATTGGGAAGATGATTATGTTGATAAATTTGAGGAATATCAACGTTTGGGAATTTTAGAGTATTTGATTGTTGATTATTTAGCTATTGGTAGGAGAAAATATTTGGGAAAGCCGAAATTTCCGAGTGTATTTGTTTATATTTTAAATCAAGAAAGTCAATATAACATGACTCAGTTTAGAAGTCATGAAAAAATTGTGTCTTTGACTTTTCCAGAATTTTCTTTAACAGCAGAAGAAATTTTAAATGCTTAATATCATTTTTCGGGTAATGTAGTGTTTGCTGAAAAAGTCTTTTTCAGGAGTAGGGGAGCGGGGGAGTAGGGAAGTAGAGAGTACTTAGAACCCGAATTCCGAACTTCAATTTGTAACATAAAAATTAGTATAAAATCCGTAGCTTGCTTAAGTATTTATACTATATAAATTATCTTCATTTACCGAAAAATTGGGTTTAAAGCCTCGCCCTTGTAGGGCGACTTTTTATTTTATCTGCAAGTGAATTGAATATGTGGTACAGTGTTATTAGTTGCCGGGGGGCACTCGGAAACTCGTGCGCGGACGTGGAGGGAAGCGTTAGACTACCGCCAAGGAAGCAGCACCCTGTGAAGCGTCAACCCGCCGAGGAGCTACGGCTCAGTAGGAATCCCCGTGCCTTTAGGCCGGGGAGGATGTCAAATTGATCAGGAGTCAAATTCTCAGTTAAATATTCAGTATAAATACTTACTAAATCGTTGACTCCTATTGACCACTATAATTTTTTTCTGACTTTTGACTTTTAAATGCATGACTTTTGACTTGTATTTTTATGCTACGTTTTTTCTTCCGGAATTTAGGTTTATACCGTGAATTAATTATTCGGTTGGCTCACATTATTAAAAGGCGTTGGTAAATCACAGGATTAAATTTTTAGGAACAATTCCCCTGTGGTTATCAATCATTCACCTTGGTAGGCACGAGGACGCTACTCCAAAAGATAAATCATCCCGTCAATTACCAACACCTATTAATACTGTAATTTTACTGGAATCTACCGATTTGTTTGTGGCACAACCAATAACTTTTTAGACTATGAAAAATGCTCAAGTTTAGACACAAGGAAAAGTTAATATGACTTTATATTCAGCTCAGTATCCTGAAAAAGTTTTAAACCTAGCTCACATTATTAATCCTGTGATTGTACCGGAATCTTCCGATTTGTTTGTAGCACAACCAATAACTTTTCAGACTATGAAAAATGCTCAAGCTCAGGCACAAGGAAAAGTTAATGTTACTTTATATTCAGCTCAGTATCCTGAAGATGAATCTATAGTTCCTGATGGTTTTGTGAAAGCACCAAATTTGGAAGCTTCTGTGCTGGATGTGGGAAAATTTGCAGTTCCTAGAAAACTGCCATTCATTAAGGATATATTAGACAGACTGCATGAAGCTTCTCAAAATGCAGATTATTTAATTTATACAAATGTAGATATTGCTTTACAACCTCATTATTTATACAGAGGTAACTAAATTTATAGAGCAAGGATATGATTCTTTTATAATTAATCGACGGACTATATCTAATTCATATAAAAGTGTCGCAGATATACCTTTAATGTATGCTGAAAAAGGGGAGCGTCATCCTGGTTATGATTGTTTTGTGTTTAAGAGAAGTTTATATCCAAAGTTTAATTTAGGTTTGCTTTGTATTGGTGCAGTCTATTTTGATAGATGTCTTTATATAAACTTTTTATTAAATTCAGATAAGTTTGCTGAGTTTAAAGATTTATATCTTACTTTTCATTTGGGGGACGACAGACGTTGGACAAATAAGAAATTGAAAGATTATCGTCTACATAATTCTAAGGAAATAATTAAGATCATCAGAAAATATGAAGAGATTCAGCAGCTTCGTGACGATCGCTTTGCTTTTTTTGAAAGAGCTGTGGGATTAGCTGATCGCCTAGAACAAGATCAAAAGTGGTATAGCTTTATCATAAAATTGCAGCGACTGTTTAAAAATTGGTTAGTAACTTTACTAGATAATGGAAAGCGTTAAATTCACAATATTTATTGGTAATTAAAAATGTTGATATTTGGGAAATACCTCAATTTGTATGGGTATTTTCATAGTTGAGTTTCTGTGAGAACGGGAGCAAGATGCTCCCACTGGGTATACTATTATAGCAGTCAAAGGAAAGGGCACGGAAAGTTCAAAAGTTTAAAACTCAGACAACGTAATACTTTTCCTTCTTCCTTGTTCCTTCTGCGATGCAATGCACCACTACCAAATTTTATATGCTTAATAAATGATATTATATTAAACGTTATTGAGGGGTTTAGAGACCAAAAATCCCTACTTTTTATACTCACTCTAAAATTTATTTAGAAGTAAATAATTTAAAGTAAGTAGAAACTAAAAATTCTTTGATAGGAATTGCTACAAAAGTTAAAGGATTAATTGTGACAATAATTGTTCTAACGTCTGCTTTTGCTAATTTTACTATCTGTTTTGCCACCCGATCAGCAGACATAATTCCGATGGGATTAAGATTGCTTTTAAACGGACCTAATATTAATTTCCGAATGACACAGGGAGCATCTAATTTTCGTAAAGTAACTAAATCTCCAAGAGTTCTTTTTGTGAGTTCATATAGAGGACTAAATGCTGGAGAAACTTCTGCTTCTGATGTATTAACCCAGACTTCTTTACAAGCAATATCAGAATTTGTTCTTACAGTTTTGAGGAATATTTCTAACATTCGCCAGCTAGAAAAAGTATTAATTTCGTAAGATTTAGCGATCGCTTCTGCTGTTTTTTCTCCATGTACATTAATACCGTGATTTAATACTAAAATATCTACTTTTTCAAATAAATCTGCTAAATTATTTTCTTGACTTACTTGCCAATTTATGGTATTAATTTCTAAATCTTTACCATCTATATTTAAGGTAATAGTTTGATTTCCAGAAGTAAGGGCAATTACTTTTGCACCTGCTTTGTGAAGATGTAGGAGAAGCGATCGCCCTAAACTTCCAGAAGCACCCGTAACAGCAATAGTTTTACCTTTGAGAGAAAGTGCTGTTCCCATAAGTTTATCTACCAGACTCAGAGTGCCGCAAAAATAAGCATTTTGATTATCGAAGTGGTGTCGCCAATGATAAGGACGGTTGACAAACCAATTAGTTGGAGGCTCTGAGAATGCACCGGGAAGATGATTTAAGTCTGTAAGTTGGTCAGCATTAGGAATACCAATAGCACGAGCGATCGCCGGAAACAAGAAACTTAAAGTATAAACAAAACCTGCTAAAGTAGCCCAATGATAAGAAGGTATCCAGACAAAAGTTAGTGCCCAGAGAAACAGACTAAAAGTCAACATGACCAGAGATTCTGGCACATCGTGATACCAAGTAGCTTTTTGATAAATCTCTGTACTAACTGAAGTCAAGTCTGGACGGAAAACACGATGATGCCAACCGTGCCATTTATATAAAGGCGACCAAATATGAGAAACAACATGATAAATATCTCGCACCAGTTCCACAAATAATATAGAACCGAGAACCCAACAAATGTTTGCTATCCAAGGGTTGACCAGATAAAACTGCTTCATAAAACCGATATAAAACGTCATAATTAGTGATATTTTAATGTTTACTTCCTGCTTCTACCGGAACTGTCGGCAGCACTCCGTCCACAAGCATCAACGGTCAAGCCGACCGCATGTCTTGAGTGCGTCTTACATTCTGAGGAAACCTCGCCAATTAGCACTCGCTTTCTTAAATTAATTGAAGCATTCAAGTCTCGCTCAATTGATAGACTGCATTCTGGGCAATCATAAGTTCTGATGTTCAAAGGCATATCCTGTATATGACCGCAATTAGAGCAAGTCTTAGATGATGGAAAAAATCTGTCTACTACTACTAATTCACAGCCGTACCATTGACACTTGTATTCAAGCTGTCTTCTAAACTCATAAAAGCCTTGGTCTGCTATTGACTTAGCTAGCTTATGGTTGCCTAACATTCCAGATACATTTAGGTCTTCTATCACAACAATGCCGTGGTTCTTGGCTAGATATGTTGTCACTTTATGAAGTGCATCTCTACGGATATTAGCTACTCGTCTATTTTGTTTGCCTAGCTTGACTACAGCTTTGTACCAATTGCTTGAATGCTTAACTTTCTTACTCAGTTGTCGTTGTAATTTAGCTAGTTTGTTTTGCGCTTTTTTGTAAGGCAAAACACTCTTTAAGACTTCACCTGTACTTAGTGTCGCTAATGTTTTAATGCCTAAATCTACACCTACAACTTCTATAGTTTTATTATTTGCACTCGGAGTAAATTCATAACTACAGCTAAGATACCAATCGCCAGCTTGTTTGCTGATAGTTATTTTCTGAGTAGTTGCTTCACTCTTGTTCATAAGTTTTGACAATACCAATAAAAGGTAATTTGTGACTCCATCCGTTTAGTTCTATTGGTTTTCCACAATTATCTATTGTGAATGAATCAGACTTACTTTTCTTCTTAAACCGTGGGCGTTTACCTAACCCTTGTTTGCGAAGCATTCCGAAGGAAAAAAACCTTTTAAATGCTTCACCCAAGTTAATAAAAGCATATTGATAAACTTTAGATGAGAGATTTTTCATCCAGGGGTAGAGGGGTTTGGTGTGATTAGTAAAAACCTCTCTGAGTTTACGAGGGTTGGGCTTGTAACCATCTGTGTAAGCAGCATTCCACAAACTTAAACCCCAGTTATAGCACCATCGAGAGTAGCCCGCGTGTTGAGCAAAGAGCGTTTTCTGCTTATTATTTAATTTGAGTTTGGTTCTAATGGATTTCATATATGGGTGAGTGCAACCTGTCTAAAAGTATGGTTCAGTGCGTATTATATCATTACTCTTTGATTAAGTCAATGCTCCATAAACCTCACTATCAAATATGTTATACAAATATACTTTAAACTAACACTAGAAGTATTGCTTTTCTGACAGGAAGTCTAAAGTTATATCATGTCCGGTTGAATAGTTATAAAAAGCGACGGAGGAGTCAGGAGTCAGCAGAGAAGAAAGAAGAAGGAAGAATGAGGAATTTTTTTTCATAAAAAAAGCACTACGTCTTTTGGTTAAAACAATTATTTAGTTGTAAGGTAACAGGGAACAGGGAGAAATAATTGATAATTTTTTGATTTTTGATGATCACGCCTATGTCTATTTAGCCGGACATAATACTATAGGAGTCTAAGGAAAGAGCGCGGACAGATCAAAAGCTGAAAACTCAGACAAGGTAAGATTTTTCCTTCTTCCCTCTTCCCTCTTCCCTCTTCCTTCTTCCTTCTTCCTTCTGCTATACTATTTTCCTTTATTAGCAAAATAAGCATCAAAAATAGCTTTAGCAATTGGTGCCGCACCTACCGAACCGTAACCACCCTCCTCAACTGCAATTGCTACAGCGATTTCAGGATTATAAGCAGGTGCAAACCCAATATACATCGCATTATCTGCCTGTCCAGGAAGTTCCACCGTGCCAGTCTTGCCCCCAGATAGTGGGATAGTACCATCATTCAAACTCCGACCAGTACCCTTCCTCACCACATCAATTAATCCTTCGCGTACTGTATTAATAGTTGAAGGTTTCAGACCAGTTTTGACTGATTTAGTAGCCGCAGTCCCAGTTTGAGATGCCAATAAATGAGGTTGTACTCGATACCCACCATTAGCGATCGTGCTGACCATCACTGATGATTCTAAAGGAGTTACCAACACCAAACCTTGACCTATACCCATAGTCACAATATCAGCAATATGCCAAGGTTCTCCATAAATCTCTTCTTTTTGTTTAGGAGTGGGGATCTGACCATGATTACCATCTATCCCCAATAGTTTTAAGTCAATACTGCCACCAATACCTAACTCTCGCCCCCACTTAGAAATTGCTTCCGGGCCAATATTCACAGCCATTTGATAGAAAAATGTATTGCTACTGTAAGCTAAAGCATCCCTGAAACCAATTAACCCATAACCTCCACTATGTTCATTAAAAGTGATGCCACCAATAGTGACAGCATTATAAGTTCTCACTCTAGAATTAGGAGAATACTTACCAGACTGTAGTCCGGCAACAGAAGTAACAGGTTTGAAAGTGCTTCCTGGGGGATAACCCTGGAGGGCACGATTCAAAAAAGGCTTACTTGCACCTTGCAGACGTTGCCATTCTGAGGTTGTCATCTTACCAGCAAATAGGCTAGGGTCAAATGTAGGCCCGCTTGCCATTGCTAAGATTTCCCCTGTTTTGGGATTGATGGCAACTGCAGCACCCCGGCGGTTTCCGAGGGCTTTTTCTGCTGCTTTTTGAATATCAAGATCGATAGTTAATTTCACTGATTTGCCTGAAGTCGGATTTTGGACTCCCAGTTCCTGGATTTCGCTACCTTTAGCGTCAACTTCAATCAAACGATTACCCCAAACTCCCTGCAACGTAGAATTTTCGGTACTTTCTATCCCCATTTTACCAACGATCATTCCCATTGGGTATTCGGGGTTAGATATCAATTCTTCTTTGGTTGCTTCGCCAGTGTATCCAATCAGATGAGCTGCTAAATTGCCATTAGGATAGTGGCGAATATTTTCGGTACGCACTTCTAGTCCTCGTGTTTCACCAGCTTTTTCTGCTAATGCTATGAAGGTAGTGGGATTGAGATTAGAAATAATTCTGACTGCTAGGGGTGAATTATAGCCAACCTCTTCTAACTTGTTGATAATATCGCTGGCGGAAATGTTTAAAATTGAACTTAATTCGGTTGCAACTTCTGACCACTCTGTAGGTGAGTATTCTTGAGGCCACAAATATACGGAGCGAGAGAGCTGGTTACCCGCTAAGATTTTACCTTTACGGTCATAAATTGTGCCACGACTCGCTGCTACTGGCACTAGACGAATGCGGTTGTTTTCTGCACGTTCCCGGTTATACTCTCCCTGAATTAATTGTAGTTGTACTACACGATAAGCATTGATACCAATTAAGCTGGTAATTATTAGCATCATTGTTAATGCTTGCACCAAGCGACTACGTTTCGATACAATTTGTTGCGCAGCATTTCTGGCAACGTAAGGAAATTTAAAATATAAACTAATATCTTGAGCCATTATTATTGCATAAGTGTTTCATCTTGTTTATTTTTCTTTACACCCTGCTTTTCGTCCGGAATATTAACCACTTTTAGTAGATGTATGTTTAAATATTGTGGTTAATTATTATTTATTCAATTGTATCTTTTGGGGTTATAGTTCGTAGTATATCTCACCACATTTTACTATGAGTTAAAAATGAATAGTTATAGCAGTTGCCATTACTACATTTGACCGATAAATTGTGGGTATGCGCCTCCCCTTTTAAGGGGATAAAAAAAGAGAATTCCCTATTTCAAGCCTCCTTATTGCAGAGGTAATGTTAACCCCGCATTTCTCACAAATAATGCGGTCTCCAACCCCATAAGACTTACGGGATAATGGTTTGAACATAGCGATATATAGCGCTGTGCGCAGGCAAAAGCTCCGGAAAGCAACAGCTCCGGAAGGGGGAATAAATTGCCGATAACATAAGACTTTTAGCTCTTTGGCCTCTCCTGCAATTTGTAAATATACCAGCGCTCATTGCTATAGCTGCCGCACTTGCTCCCTCCGCCAACGCCAATTAGAGAAAACCACAGTGTGTTGTTCTTTCTAGACTTTAGAACCCAATTGATTAGACTGTGGAAAAAGTAGAAATTAACCGCGATTTTTTCAAGAAAAATTAATTAATTTGTTCCTCAATCAAGAGTTGAATAAAATCACAAAACTTGCTATAATAAATTCCTAATAATTAGCCAAATTATACTCAGTTTATGACTCCAAGTTTTAGTCAGAAAATCAATGTAACCAATTCAGACTTTGGTTGTGATCTTTTTGTGATGTTTTGATGCCAGCTTTTCCCCATCATTGTTTAAGTAAAACTTCTTTTGCCAAGGCTACAGTAGGAACAATTCGTCTTAATTTCCTGAAGTTAGGAGCCAGGATTACTGGGGCCTGTCAGAGGAATTTTAATCGCTATTGCTAGTTCTTGTCCCTCTCAAGATATTTTGGCCATAGCTTACTCTAGGATTCAAGGGATTCAAGATACAAGTTAAGGTTTTTGTCCTTGCTTGATCACTAAATAATTCTGGAAATGACTAATAATAAATATAGTCTATTTTAGGGTGCAAAGTTTTGTGAATCAACTCAATTCAATCAGATAATTTATCAAGTTTTTGAGGATTTTTCTGAAAAAAAAGCCTCAGAACTTTCAAAATTTCTCTTGTTGGGAAAAACCACAAGTTTCAATTTGTTAATCGGGTTCTTAAATCAGTTTGTGAGAAATACAGGTAACGCAGTTCCTCCGGAGGAGGCTAACTGATAACTGAAATGACATATCAAAAGCTTAAAACTCAGACAACGCAAGATTTTTCTTACTTATTTCTTAATTCTTCCTTCTGCTATACAAAAAAGTTAGAGGAAAGACAGCAGAAGGAATCAAAGATATTTTTACTTTGCTAAAGAGTTGAGAGTAACTATGCCTCTTGGAGCAGAAAGCAATATTAGATTTGGATAGCATCAGTATTATTAAATATTGAGGAATAAGAGTCATAAATAATTAGCATATTCAGCTAATTTAAGAAATCATCTCCATTTTGTAAGCTTTGACTTTACTATCAATTCCTGTAATATCTGTCCCGACAACAACAGCATTAGCTCCTAAATTCATAGCTTTTTTTGCCATTGTGGGAGAAGCAATACCTCCTTCACAAATTGCTGGTACTTCTAAGTTTTCTACCATCTGTTTTAACAGCTCAAAACCAGGAGGAGATTTTGTAATTGTTTGCTCAGTATAACCATACAGAGTAGTGGCAACAAAATCCGCACCTTTTTCTACTGCTAGTTGTGCTGCTTCTATAGTATCTACATCGGCCATTACTGGTTTTCCTAATTTATTATGAATACGAGTAATTAATTTTGCTAAAGTTTCTCCTCCTGGACGTTTTCTAGCAGTAGCATCAACAGCAATAATATCTGCTCCTGCTTCGGCGATCGCTTCTGCATCTGAAAATTGGGGCGTAATATAAACTTCAAATCCTGGTATTTGTTGCTTCCACAAACCAATAATTGGTTGAGTAATTCTCTGTCGCACTGCTCGAATATGGGATGGGGTATCTATTCTCACTGCTGAAGCTCCCTGATTTATAGATGCTTGTGCCATAGCTGCAATAACTTCTGGATGATGTAAAGGGGAGTCAGTAGGAGCTTGACAAGAAACGATTAAACTTTGTGGTAATGATATATCGCAGTATTTATTAGTCATGGTTAAATAATTATTTTTTATCAAAATAACATGGGTCTAAAACCCCGCCTTTTAAGGCGATCGGGTTTTTGGAGCGGGGCTTAATATCATGTTCGGACGGGTCAGTTATAAATAAAATTTAATGACTGACAGTATCGACAGTGCCAAAGAAATACTGACCTCCTGACTCGGTCTTCCTGACTCCTGACTCCTCTAAAATCATCCTGCATTTATGTAACGCTTATTATTTAGTCAGCAAATTTATCATTTTACTCAATAAATATTCGAGATTAATTGGTTTAGTCAAACATTCATCAGCACCAACAGTATAACAATATTCTATATCTATTTGTGTATCAAAAGTAGTTAATGCCAGAATTTTTGGATTTTCACTACTATTTGTTGTGCGTAACTGCTGGATAATTTCTACACCATCCATTCCTGGTAATTGCATATCTACAATTACAGCAACAGGTTGCAACAAAATAGTTTGCTCCACTGCTGTAGAACCTTCTATTATCCATACAACTTTTAATCCTGCTGCTGTCAAAATATCACAAATTACTGTGGCAACATCTTCTTCTTGCTCAATCAATACTACGCTACCTTGCAAGGATAAAATATTAGGTGAATTTTCTTCTTTTTGTTTTAATTCTTCATTTTTTAATGTTAGGGGTTGTGCTGGTAATTTCACTGTAAAAGTAGAGCCAAAATCAATAGCAGATTCTACTTCAACAATTCCACCATGAAGTTCTACTAATTGTTTTGTTAAAGCCAGACCTAAGCCTGTACCACTTTGCTGACGATTATAAGGAGAATCTAGTTGTTGAAATTTCTTAAATAATAATGGTTTTTGCTCTTCAGAAATTCCTATACCAGTATCTTCTACTTGAAAAGTTACTGTATTTTTGTCTCTGATAACTTTAAGTATGACACTCCCCCCACTAGGAGTAAATTTAATTCCATTACTGAGAAGATTAAAGAGAATTTGTTTAACTCGCCTTTGGTCGGCAGTAAATAGATCTAGTTGTGGATTTATTGTTTGTTCTAAAGTTAATTTTACTTCGTTTTTTTCTGCTTTTTCTCTAAAAGTTTGCCAAATTTCATAACTTAATTTAGAGAGAGAAAAATCACCGATATTTAAAACTGCTTTGCCCGCTTCTACTTGAGATAAATCAAGAATATCATTGATTAATTCTAGGAGATGTTCGCCACTATCATGGATTATTTGTAAATAATCTCTTTGCTTTTGTATTGGTATTGTTTTAGCTCCTCTATTGCCATAAGACCAGCGTAAAAGAGTTGAAGAAATACCAATAACACAAGTGAGAGGAGTGCGTAATTCATGGCTCATTGTGGCCAAAAATTCACTCTTAGTACGATTAGCTGATTCTGCTGCTTGTAGAGCATCATAAAGGTCTTGAGTCCGCCTAGCTACTTGCTTTTCTAAAGTTTGTTTTTGCTTTTGCAATTCTTCATATAATTGAGCTTGGTAAATAGCGATCGCTAAGTGTTCTGCTATTTCTTTGAGAAATATTTTTTCATTATCTTGCCACTCTCGAATCGAACAGTGATGGGCAATTAATAATCCCCATAATTGTCGATTGACTATAATTGATACTACTAATTTAGCTTTGACTTGATGTTGTTGCATCAATTCTACTAAACAAGGAAATTTACCATAAACTACTTCTGTATCAGCTATAGCACGAACAAATGTTTTACTATATTTCACGATCGAGTTATGGGGAGGAAAAAAGCAGTTTTCTCCTTCACTTAAACCTAATACTGAAGAAATTGTTTCGGATGCTAATGCTTCATATTTAACAGTACCTTTTCTTTGATTCTCTGTTGTAATATTATTTTTTTTATTTGTTAATGATAAGGAAGAATTAAATTGATAAATTAATAATCTATCAACTTTAATCAATTTTTGAACCTGCTCTACAGTCGTTGATAAAATTTCTGGTAGTTCTAAACTTTGACGAATTTTAGTTGTGACTTGATTCAGAAGTATCTCTTGTTCTAGCTGTTGGTTTAGAGCTTGCTCAATAGGTTTACATACTAATGGATATTGTTGATTATTCAGTATTGAATCCGGTCTTGATAATCCATGAATACCAACTATTGAATCATTTATTGACAGTAAATTTGATGTCTGAGAATAAGATTTTTTTTTCTTGATTTTTTGACTACTTGTTTGCTCTAAAATAGAATCTATATTTTCATCAGAAGTCAATAATTTTAGTAATTTCAAGGTAAATTCATCCTGGATATTTGGATTATTGACTTTAAGGTTATTTATTTGAGATTTAATTTGAGAGATGAGCGCTGAGTTACTATTGTCTTCTTCTATAATATTAAAAATCTGGTATACAAAAAGTGTGATTGTCTCTGGGTCAAAAGTTAAACCTACATTAAATTTTAAATTTCCCACATTTTCCCTTGAAAAAGGAAAGGTAAAAGAGTTAGATTGTAAATTATGATCTTTTTGTCGGTCTTCTATCTTCTGACTTTGATTATCTGATGACTCCTTGACTATTGTGCCCCACAAAAGTCCATTAAACTCCTCTGAAATGACTACTGTAAATTTTAGGTCTGGGAATTTATGAGATTGAGTGGTGGCAAGTATATCTTCCGTCATTAATATGGTCTTCAAACCTTGAGTTGTTTGTTGCAATAGCTGACTTAAAAGCTCAAGGGTATTTAAAGGTAAAATTAAGTTTGGTTTTGCAGGTGGAAACTGGGCATCCCCGGTGATTTTGGATAAAATGGCCATAAGAATATTCCGGACCAGGACAAAGAGTATTGCTTATGTAATTATTAAGCTTTTTTTTAGATTTTAGATTATTTAATCTAACTGTAAATTTATCCAAGTTAACATATTCTCATAGCATATTTTTTCATACTGCTTATTCTTCATTATTTTCAATGACCAACCTAGTTCAGCTTACACTCTATTCCACTGTTGGAAACTTACCCTTCCACGATTTTCAAGTTAATACTACTACTTTAGGAAAAAAAGTAGCAGAAAAATTTCGACAACAACCAGAATTACCAGGAGTTATCATTACTAAAAGTACAAAAATGTTGGGTATGATTTCACAAGTCAGATTCTTAGAGTATATGAAATTCCCAGGAAATAAAGACTTTTATTCTAGGCAACCTGTTAGTGAATTGTTAGATTTTCTTAGCACTCCTCCTTTAGTTCTTTCTGAAAATTTTCAAATTAATGCGGCAGTACTAACTGCCCTAAATAGACCAAAAAATTATATTTACGAACCAATAATTATAGTGTTGTCGAATGGCAATTTAAGATTGATAGATTTACATGATTTACTATTAGCACAATCGGAAATATTAGTAAAGGCGTATAAAATGATTCAAGATCAAACAGAGAAATATCAATCAGAAATTTCCGAATTATTTCCTCAATACGAGGATAATGATGATGAACCTACTGGTTTGCTGTTAGAATCAAAATCTCTGATCGACTAAATTAAAAACAAACTCAAACAGTGAGATAATAAGTCAAACTAACTGATAGAAAAAAAGCTGATTTTTGATCTATTATTTCGATATTGTCTAATTGTTTCCAACAAATTTCTTAGGTGGTAGATGGTAGGTCTAAATTCAAGTGATAACACTGGAAACAGAGCATAAATTTGGGATATTCCTTGTCGCTTCAATAGAACATTTTTATGATACTTAATCATCCGGATATGGTATAACTTAAAACAAATTTAATCTGTGTTCAACATTTAGTATTGTAATCCTTAAAGCGGTTGTGTAGATAATATCTGGAAATTAGGAAAAAGGGAAGATTTAACTAGGAACAGTGGTGAGTTTTTTATAAATTATGCACGATTGATATAATATTCAGATTATTTACAATAGTCTATCAATGCAGTAAACTAAACCAAGATATAAGCTATTTTGCATTTAAACCATATATCTAAATTTGTGCCAAAAGGAACTCTTAACAGTGGTGCGACCCCGCGTCTGTAGCAGAGGCAAGGGAATGGGCGCTCCTGTGAAGGAATATAGAATTTAAATTATTCTTAGCTTAATCAGGAATGAAGAGTTACTAAATCATCAGAATTTGTGGAAGATAGCTCTTAATAAATTATAATTTAAGCATCATGGTAAACTATACTCTAAACTCCGAATTAGTAGTCTGAATACTTTTAATAATAAATATCTATATCTATAAGTTTAAATTTAGGAGAAATACAATGAAGTTACCAACTTTTCTAATAATAGGAGTACAGAAGGCAGGAACTACATCGGTCTATGGATATTTAAAGGAACATCCCCAGGTGTATATGAGTCCCATTAAGGAAACAAATTTTTTCGCTACAGATTGGGAAAACAATACAGAAAAAAAACCAGATACAGGAACAAGAAAAAGAATTAATAGCTGGGAAAGATACTGTGAACTTTTTATGAATGTAAAAGATGAGATTGCTATAGGAGAAGCATCTCCTAACTATCTTGTTAACTATGAAACTTCATCGGAAATGATTCAACGTTATGTTCCTAACGTGAAAATGATTGCTATATTGAGAAATCCTGTGGACAGAGCTTATTCTGATTATTTAATGCACCTTCGTGATGGGATAAATGTGGGAAAAGTTAGGTCTCTAAGCGAACAAGTTAAATTTCGGGCAGATAGTTCTTCAACAATCAAGAAAGGATTATATTATTCTCCTATCAAACATTATTTAGATACTTTTGACCGAGAAAAATTAAAAATTATTCTCCATGATGATTTAACTAAAGATTCTTTAACGGTGATGCAAGAAATTTATAGATTTATTGGGGTAGATGATACATTTAATCCTGATACTTCAAAGCGTAGTCAAAGTGCGGCTGTACCTAAGAATCAAACATTGAATAATTTATTGCAAACAAAAAATCCAGTAAGGAAAGCTATTTCATCAACCCTCAAAGTATTAATGCCTTTAGAAATGCGGCAGAAATTACGCTCTAATATAATTAAGTTAAATTCAGCAGGAAAAGAACTCAAACCTCTTTCTTCAGAAGAGCGTCAAGTATTAACTGAATTTTACCGTGAAGATATTCTCAAGTTACAAGATTTGATTGACAGAGACCTTTCATCTTGGTTGGAATAGCGCTGCGCGCAGGCAACAGGCAACAGGCAACAGGCAATAGGGAGAGTAAAAAACTGATAATATAAGACTTTTAGCTATTGGACAATTCTTGCAATTTGTACATAAGCCAGCGCACATTGCTATATAGCAGGGAATAGGGAATAGGGAACAGGGTGAAAACTACAACGTCTTAGTTTTTCTGCTGTTATAGCTTTTGTTATGGTGAAAAACCAGGCACTCAAAATTACAACGTCTTAGTTTTGCCATCTATTAGATGTTGTTGCCTCTACAAATCAGACACTCAGAAACTACAACGTCTTAGTTTTGCCATCTGTGTAGATGTTGTTACCTCTAGAAATGAGGCACTCATAACTGCAACGTCTTAGTTTTTCCATCTATTAGATGTTGTTACCTCTAGAAATCAGGCACTGAAAACTATAACGTCTTAGTTTTGCCATCTGTGTAGATGTTGTTACCTCTAAAAATGAGGCACTCATAACTGCAACGTCTTAGTTTTGCCATCTCGTAGATGTTGTTGCCTCTAGAAATCAGGCACTCAAAACTACAACGTCTTAGTTTTGCCATCTAGTAGCTTTTGTTGCCTCTACAAATCAGGCACTGAAAACTATAACGTCTTAGTTTTGCCATCTGTGTAGATGTTGTTACCTCTAAAAATGAGGCACTCATAACTGCAACGTCTTAGTTTTGCCATCTGTGTAGATGTTGTTACCTCTAGAAATCAGACACTCAAAACTACAACGTCTTAGTTTTGCCATCTAGTAGCTTTTGTTGCCTCTACAAATCAGGCACTGAAAACTATAACGTCTTAGTTTTGCCATCTAGTCAGTAGGTTGTTGCCTCTAGAAACCAGGCACTGAAAACTATAACGTCTTAGTTTTGCCATCTAGTCAGTAGGTTGTTGCCTCTAGAAATCAGACACTCAAAACTACAACGTCTTAGTTTTGCCATCTAGTTAGCAGGTTGTTGCCTCTAGAAATCAGACACTCAAAACTACAACGTCTTAGTTTTTCCATCTATTAGATTAGATATTGTTGCCTCTAGAAATCAGACACTCAAAACTACAACGTCTTAGTTTTGCCATCTAGTCAGTAGGTTGTTGCCCCTAGAAATCAGACACTCAAAACTACAACGTCTTAGTTTTGCCATCTAGTCAGTAGGTTGTTGCCCCTAGAAATCAGACACTCAAAACTACAACGTCTTAGTTTTGCCATCTAGTCAGTAGGTTGTTGCCTCTAGAAATCAGACACTCAAAACTACAACGTCTTAGTTTTGCCATCTAGTTAGCAGGTTGCCCCGAGAAACCAGGTACTCAAAACTACAACGTCTTAGTTTTTCCATCTAAGAACTATTATATGATTTTTACTTAAAGAAATATTCTAGCACGTTGCTGAAATACTGAGAAAATTTTTGAGGCAAAACATCGGGTGGTTATGTATAAGCATTTTTTGTAAATTGGGTTGAAGTAAGAAAGTTCTGATGGTTATGGAAAATCAATGTTTGTATTTGTAGGTATTACAATGATTGTAAAAATTATTTTATTGAGTTATGACTTATCCTAGAAGAAAGAATAAGAATTATATACCAGCACATTTTCGAGAAAGAATACAAGTAGCTAAGGATAATAAACTTAAGGAATTAGATTTAAGTAACAATTTTTCTAGCAGAGATTATAATAGATTAACCGAGATTCCTACTACAGTTTGGGACTTAGAGCAGCTAGAGTCATTAATTTTAATTGGGAATCAGTTAAAAATCTCAAGGCTAATAACTAAACTTGCCAGTTTAACTTACCTTAATTTAAGTGAAAACCAACTAATAAGTCTGCCAGAATCAATAACTCAGCTTACTAATTTAACGGCTCTTTATTTAGGTGGAAACCAATTAACAAATCTGCCAAAATCAATAACTAAGCTTACTAATTTAGCTGAACTTTATTTAGGTGGAAACCAATTAACAAGTATTTCAGAGTCAGTAACTCAACTTACTAATTTATCTGAACTTTATTTAGGTAATAATCAATTAACATATCTTCCAGAATCAATTGGTGAATTTACGAATTTAACTATTCTTGATTTAGGTAGTAATCAATTGGAAACTCTCCCAGAATCAATTGGTAAACTTACCAACTTAACTCACCTCGATCTTAAAGGGAATCAATTGACAACTCTCCCAGAATCAATTGGTAAGCTTACTAACTTAAATCACCTCGATCTTAAAGGGAATCAATTGACAACTCTCCCAGAATCAATTGGTAAGTTTACTAACTTAAATCACCTCGATCTTAAAGGGAATCAATTGACAACTCTCCCAGAATCAATTGGTAAACTTACCAACTTAACTCACATTAATTTAGGCTTTAATAATATTAAAAATCTTCCCAAATCCATCACTAAACTCACCAATTTAAATCATCTTAATTTAAGAGGCAATCCCTTAGAAACTCCACCAATAGAAATTGCTGAAAAAGGGATAAAAGCAATTAGAGAATTTTTCCGACAAGAAGAAGAAGAAGGAACAGATTATCTCTATGAAGCAAAATTACTAATTATTGGAGAAGGTGGCGCTGGTAAAACTACTCTAGCTAATAAAATTCAAAACCCAGACTATCAACTACAAGATGAAGATTCCACAAAAGGAATTGAAGTTTATCAGTGGAATTCTCCTACAACAAATCAACATAACTTTCA
>NZ_JAAHGO010000057.1 GCF_010672455.1 Okeania sp. SIO2C9
TCCCTTGACGAGTTAATTTCACAGCCCATTCTCGAAAAACTTGTCCTTTTCCCTCGCACCATTCATCTATTAGATAGAGCAAAGCACGAGTTAGTTTAGAGTGAAAAAATTTCGGTGACATTTTTGCTACTGCTTCTCCATCAATAAGTTCATAAGTAATATCTCCATCTCCAGGAGGAAGTTCGAGAAACTCTTGTAATGTAAGTTGATTTTTTATTTGTACCATTTCGTCTTTAAAATTATGCCGACTTTTGAGTATTTATATTGTAATATTTTTGTGGCATTCAAGAGTCAGGAGTGATAATTTACAGCAAATTTTGTACTCATCTTTTTTCCCTGTAACTGGAAGTAATTTTAGTGGAAATTCTCCCCTTATTAATACTTTTCCAGCAGTTAACTCTATCCCTCAAATAAAGAGTTCCTAAATAGGGGATTTCCCATATAAGTTTGTGGCGGTGCATCTGGATAAAAAACTGTAATACTCCTAGCTTTACTATCAACAACCCACACCCTTAATACACCTGCATCTAAATAATCTTTAGCTTTAGCTGTGAGTTGACCAAATGTTTGTGATAGAAAGTCTGAAGCGACCGAATATCAATAATTAACCTTCTATCTCCTGTCATAGTTTAAGTTTGTTTAAGAATGTTATAGTAACCTAAACAAATTATAAGAAAATTATGAAAGGGCAAAAAAAATTACTACAACATCAAGCTGACTCGGTTGCTAAAAAAAATCCTGACAGTCAGTCTCATCTATCCGATCAAGCTTCAATTTTTCAAACAACAATTGTTGGTTATGGGCGTTACGGAAAAAATTATATTGGAACTAAATATGCCAAAAATGGATATTTCTGGGAAATAGTATCTATTGTCGATCCAGTAATTAATTCCTCCTTATTTGCTGATAGTATTTTAGGCAAAAATAAACCACAAACTTATCTATTTCAGAGTTTTAGTCAATGGCATGATAACTATTTTAAACACCTAAATAATCAGCAAAAAGCAAGACAAGTAATTGAGATAGCTTTAAAGCCAGAATTAGTTGATGAACAACTAATGTTATATATCGAAGCTGGTGTGAAACACTTTATATTACCTAAGCCAGTTGTAATAAACAAACAAAAAATGCTGCAAATCGCAGAAATAATTCACAAATATGAAATAAAAGCAGCAGTAGCTTCTCAGTGGTATTATTCAGACTTTCCTAAATTTATTAAGCGAGAAATCCAAAAGTTTATCAAGGAAAAAAAACAAAAGCTTTCCCTAACTTCAAGTAATCATTCGAGTATTCCTAATTTATATAAAGTAGAAATTGATTTTTCTAAAGAAAATGGTTTAGCATATACTACAGACCCACCATTACTTGAATTGTCTCATGCTTTACAGTTACTCTCTTCAATAGGAATAATTGATTTTAATAATTATTTGTCACTTCCAGAAGTTAGTGGTACAAATACATTTGTCAATGCTATTTATCAAGCAGAAAATATTCAAGATAAAATTTATGTTCGTTCTAACATTGATATGCGACCAAATCCTGCAATCAAAAAAGAATATCCCCTATGGGATATTCAGGAACGGCGTTTAAAAATTTATTTTGACGAAGACAATACTCAGCCCAATATAGAAGTGGATTTTTGGATGAAATTTGACTATTCTGGTGATTTTGCTCTTCGTCCTGGTAAATTAATTATTAGGGATGACGACAACTTTAACAATCAAGAACAATTAATTTTGAATATTGTTGACGATCAACTATTAAATATGAACCTGAAAATTTATGCAGCATTTCAGCAGAATTTTGTAGATTTTCAAAATGATCAGAATATTTTGTCTCTTGAGCGCTATCTCCCTATTGGTCAGCAAATAATGCTAGTTCAAAATCTTTGGAAATCTCTTCAGTAGGAAAAAGGGAATAGGCAATTAGTAGTGGCGCGTCAAGCTTAAAATGGTGTATTGAAGTGTTTTTGTAGGTTGTTCAAAATGCTTCTTACAAAAACAACTATATCAAATCCCCTTGCTTTCAAGTGTTTTGAAGAAGGAGACAGGAGACAGGAGACAGGAGACAGGAGGAAAATTACATGGGGATTCGCTCCCCCAAGTAATGCGTGAACACCCCCGTTGACGGTGGGGTATTAAACCCACAAAGAAAATGATAATAAACCGGGTTTGTAGGAAGTAGACCTTAAGTTATAGGTATTTGAAACAAACCCGGTTTCTACATTTTTTTATACCAATACTACCGGATTTGATATGACTTCTAACTTTGTTAAGGTTTTCTAGCACTAACGAGTGAATAATAAACATGAGTTTGAACTATTGATATTTCTTCAAACCCAACTTCTTGCAAAATTTGATTAAACTCATTAGCAGTGTATTGTTTACCCTCAGTAACCCAAAACAGGCACATTGAAAATGAAGTAGCAATTGGAGGGTTATCTTTTCCATCTCCTAATAATATTTCACTTATATAAATGCGACCTCCACTTGGTAATGCTTCAAAGCTTTGTTTTGCTAGATGCAAACATTTTTCCCATCCCCAGTCGTGAAAAATATTACTGAATAGAATTGCATCGTAACCAGAAGGAAAAGGCTCTCGGAAAAAATCTCCCACACAAGCATCTACTCTATCAGATAATCCAGTTCCTGCTATGTATTCTTTTGCTATGTCGCATACTGTTGGTAATTCTAAAATAGTACAGTGCATTTGGGGGTAACGTTCAGCTAAGGCAAAACAAAAAGCACCAGAACCACCTCCTACATCAAGAAGACGTTTCACACCAGAAAAGTCACCTCTCAACGCAGCACCAAGTGCAGGAGCAACACTTTGACTGTGCATGTGTCTGGTAAAAGCCTCAGCTTTTTCTTGTTCTGTTTCGTGAGTTTCCCAAACACCCTTCTCGTCGTAAATACTAGACCTATCATTTCGGAATGCCTCTAAAAGTGCTGAATGTGACAGAGGGTTATCGCGCATAAAATGCAGTATACCACCCCAGTAATAAGGACTATCAGGAAGTAAAAAATTTTGTGATACCTGGGTAAGATGGAATTTGCCATTAAACTGCACAAGATAGCCTAGTGATGTCATTACTCCTAAAAGTGCTTCAGTAGCACGAGACCCTAAAGACAAATTTGTTGCTACTTCTTCAGCAGTTGCAGGCTTTTTGTCTAATAAAGAGAAAAGTCCTAGCTCGTCTGCAACAGTAAGTGTCGGAAAGTGGAACATCGATAACCATGTATCCCAAAGCGGTTTATCATCACAAGTTAGTATTTCTAGTTCTTGGTCTAGATCGGATATTGACATCATATTTTATCCAAAAAAAAGTGATATTTTTTGAAAAGTATAAATTTGAGAACTTAATATATATATCACGAAAATTCGGTCTCCAGAAAATTTCAAATTATTTGCTACAAATATTTGCTCCCTTTTCCCTATAGACCATAGTTTTGTAACATACTTTTTTTATTAGTAAAGCTTGTCTACTTAAGATGATTTTTAAAAGCCAAATTGAGACAAATTACTATCTGACAACATTTCAATATTTCAACCTTAATTATTGGTGATTTATGGCAAACACACAAAAATAGTTGTGTAAATCCTGATAGGTTGTAACATTTTATCTAACGGGGTTTGGTCTCCTTTCCCCAAGCTAAAATGGGATGAAAAGACCAAACCCCTACAGTTTTTTTTCACAAATCATTTAGGGTTGCTATATTATGACAAAAAAATTTGGGTCTGGTGCTGACTCTTTTAAGGGGATAAAAAAAGAGAATATTTTCTATTTCAATTCCCCTTATTGTAGAGGTACTGATAATTTATAACTGATAACTGAAATGACTATTCAACCTAGAAAAAGATTTGCTCAACATTGGTTGAGGAGTGACAAAGCTCTCAATAAAATTGTCCAAGCTGCTGAATTATCCGACAGCGATCGCATCCTAGAAATAGGACCAGGTACAGGTATTCTAACTCATCGTTTATTGCCCCTAGCAGCTTCAGTTGTTGCAGTAGAAATTGACAGAGATTTATGTAAAAAATTAGTCAAAAAAATAGGCGGAGTAGAAAATTTTATCTTACTACAAGAAGATATTTTATCTGTTGATTTAGAAACAATATTAGCGCCATTTCCAACTTTTCAAAACCTGAATAAAGTTGTAGCTAATATTCCATATAATATTACTGGTCCGATTATTGAAAAACTATTAGGAACAATTGCCCAACCTGTAGCCAATACTTATGATTTAATCGTCTTATTATTACAAAAAGAAGTAGCAGATAGAATCTGCGCTCGACCAGACTCAAAAGCTTATAGTTCCCTATCAGTAAAAATTCAATATTTAGCCAACTGTGAATTTATTTGTGATGTACCTGCCAAAGCATTTTATCCACCACCAAAAGTTGATTCAGCAGTAGTAAGACTACGCCCTCAATTAATAGAACCCCAGGCAAATAATCCTAAACAAATGGAAACCTTAGTTAAATTAGGTTTTGCTAGTAAACGGAAAATGTTGAGAAATAATCTTAAGGCAATTATTGAACGCGATCGCCTCTTACCACTACTAGAAAAATTAAAAGTAAACCCTCAAGTCCGTGCAGAAGATTTAAGCGTCCAGGAGTGGGTAGCACTAGCAAATAGCATAGGAGAGGTAATAATTAATAATTAATAATTAATAATTAATAATTAATAATTAATAATTAATAATTAGGGTTTGCTGATTAAATCTAAAAGCATTTACAGATAAAGGTAAGTGCCTTTTTAGAACGAAAAAAAGTGCAACTTTTTCAACTTGAGCGACCAAAAAGTTAGGATTAAAGGCTAACTACGGCAAAAAAATAAAGAGATAAATATATCCGACTACCTCCTCTAAATTACCAATTATTCCTGACTCCTGAGGACTGACTCCTGACTCCTACCCTCACCCATAAGACTAGTGAAGCGCAAACCCTAATTAATTGTTGAACTCACCATTTATTGATGGCGACAATATGGCTACAAACAAAATTATCTAGCTCTTACCCAATAGCAAGAGCTAGATAATTCGATGGCTTACTTAGTCAAAAAGTCCTTTGCTTTTGCTTTTTTTCCTGACAATTATAATTACAGGTTGTGCATCTTCTGGGGTTTCACCTGATGCTTTCAGTTGTTTGATCATTTTTCCTATGTTCTTGGATATCTTACCTTGACCTCTCTGCAAATCACGGATATCTTTACTTTTAGCCGTGCCCATCTCTAAAATAATGGTGTTTGTTTTTTGCTTCATTTTTTTCTCCTTGTTATTTGTGGGTCTTATATTAAGCACCTATAATTATTGCAGTTATAGAACTCAAGAACCTTTGTCTACATTTTAAATAGTCTAATGTTTTAAGCTTTTGATATGTCAAATACAGTAATGGCAACTGTTATAACCTGTTAACCCAACAGTCTTTTCTGCGTTTTTTGTGATGAAAATTTTAGATTTTTTAACTGGCCAACAAGATTGGGCAAAAATTGGACGACCAATCTAATTCTATAGATCCCATAAGGGTTCTATCTTTATTCCCTCCCCTATTATATAAAATCCGGTTGAATACTTATCTTATGTTTGGGGGTGGGAAGTGTGGGGAGGGTGGGGAGTGTGGGGAGAAGGGGAGGTCGAGAGATTGAAGGCTCCGAAAGTGTGGATAGAATTATAAACATATACTGTATAACCGGATTCTATATTATATTTCTCGCTCTCCTGACTACTGAATTCTGACTTCTGACTTCTGATTCCTTTGCCAAAAACCCCTACCTTTGCCAAGATAACAAATGGCTTCTATTTCAAATACCTAAAAAATGAATTTAATTGGCCAAGAATTTCAACCCATAGCAGCGATCGCCACAACTCCCACAGCAACAAAATTATTACAACCTATTTGCCAAACATTGGAGGCAACTCTGTGGATGCCAGAGTCTTGTCAACACACAACAAATTCTACTGTTAACACAAAAATTTACACCGACTCTCTGAAAAATCATCTAGCAAATATTTGGCAAAACTATAGTGCTATAGTTTTTTGTCTCGCCAGTGGTGCAGTTGTACGTTTAATCTCTCCACTTTTACAAGATAAATATCACGATCCAGCAGTAGTCGTTGTGGATGAAGCAGGTAAATTTGTCATTAGTTTATGTAGTGGACATCAAGGTGGTGCCGATAAAATGACTAATGTACTTGCTCGCCTCCTGAACGCCACCCCAATTATTACAGGCGCATCCCATAATTTACGATTACCTGGTATTGATATTTTGGGTAAACCTTTTGGTTGGCGACGAGGGGAGGGAGATTGGAATAGAGTCAGTGGAATAGTTGCTAGAGGAGAAACTGTACAAGTAATTCAGGAAGTGGGTTCGACCTTGTGGCAAGAGCATTTACCCCAGAATCATCCATTTTATTTTGGATTTCCAGAAATAGGCGATCGCTCATCCCCTACTCCCAAGGCCAGAATTTGGATTAGTTTTACTCAACGGCAGTTTGCTCCAGATTCAGATTTACCGAAAGTGCAATGGCATCCACGAGTTTTGTGGATAGGGGTTGGTTGTGAAAGAGGTACTTCTAAAAAATTAATTGCAACTGCTATTCAGCAAGTATTTCAAGCTAATCATTTAGCTGAGGGAGCGATCGCTGGAATTGCCACTATTGATATTAAAGCTGATGAAATAGGGTTAGTAAAATTTTGTCAGGAACAAAATTTACCCTTACAGACTTTTTCTTCAGAATTATTGAGCTGTGTTGAAGTACCTACTCCTTCTAATATTGTTGCTCAGGAAGTAGGAACTCCTAGTGTTGCTGAAGCTGCTGCAATTTTAGGGGCAAGAGAAGGAAGAAGGAAGAAGGAAGAAGGAAGAAGTAAGAAGGAAGAAGTAAGAAGGAAGAAGGAAGAAGGAAGAAGTAAGAAGGAAGAAGGAAGAAAGAATAAATGGATAGATACTCAAATTCAAAGCAATTATAAACACCCTGTAGACGACGGAGTATTAAACCCAGAAGAAAAAGATAATCTTAATTCAGAATCAAAAGAGAATGAAGTTAGAAGTCAGAAGTCAGAAGTCAGAAGTCAGAAGTTAGGAAGAAAGAATAAATGGATAGATACTCAAATTCAAACTAATTATAAACACCCTGTAGACGACGGAGTATTAAACCCAGAAGAAAAAGATAATCTTAATTCAGAATCAAAAGAGAATACTGACAATTTATCCTCAGATTTTCAGGGAATTAATGAAGGTAATTTATTAGTTAGTAAGCAAATATTTCGTCTAGAAGGCGAACCAGGAGCAGCAACTATTGCTGTAGCTATATCTAAAAAAGAATATACAGGAAGAACAGGAAAACTATTGTTAATTGGCACTGGTCCAGGAAAATTAGAACAGATGACACCCGCTGCTAAAATGGCTGTTAGTTATGCTGATGTGGTCATTGGTTATTCTCTTTATATTGACCTAATTCAACCCTTATTAAATCCTGGGCAAATCATAGAAAAACTACCTATTACTCAAGAAAAAGAACGAGCAGAAAGAGCAATTGAATTGGCAAATTTTGGCTTAAATGTCGCAGTAGTTTCTTCTGGAGATTGTGGAATTTATGGTATGGCAGGATTAGTTTTAGAACAACTTCGAGCCAAAGGTTGGGATGGCAAAATTCCCATGGTAGAAGTATTTCCTGGAGTTAGTGCTTTACAATCTGCTGCTGCTAGAGTTGGTGCGCCTTTGATGCACGATTTTTGTTCTATTAGTTTGAGCGATTTATTAACACCTTGGGAGGTAATAGAAAAACGTTTAAATGCTGTAGCAATGGCAGATTTTGTCGTGGCACTTTATAATCCTAAATCCCAGAAAAGAAAAGAACAATTAGTTAAAGCTGTGAATATCTTTTTAGAGTATCGTAAACCGGAAACTCCAGTAGCAATTGCTCGGTCTGTTTATCGAGAAAATGAGGAAATTACCTTGACAAGTCTGGATAAATTATTGGAGTTTTCTATTGATATGTTGACAGTAATTTTGATTGGTAATGAATCTACAGGTATTTACAATAATTGGATGATTACACCAAGGGGTTATACCAATTACCAAAAGTAATGCTATACTTCAGCTATACTTCAACACCTCAATAGTTACTAAGATTAAAAGTCTGTTTTTGACAATTATTAGTCGGTTAGTATAGATTTTTCGTACGGACGCCCTTATGCAACGTCCCTACCTCTCCCCAAACCTCCCACACTTCCCACACTTCCCCACCCAATCATATATAGCATTCTTTTTGATAAATGGTATTATTTGGGGTGAGTAGGTATTCAACAATTAATAATTAATAATTAATAATTAATAATTATTACCAAAAAATGAGGGTATGTGCCTCCCCTTTTAAGGGGATGAAAAAAATATTTAGTTCAGTATTTCAAGCCTCCGACTTCAGTCGGAGGTTCACTGATAACTGATAACTGATAACTGATAACTGATAACTGAAATGACCTCTCCTTAAAAAGAAGAGGATTGACTAATCATGAAAATTTTTCTTTTTATCCCCTTATAAAGAGGAGGCTTTAAACCACAATTTTTTGGTAGGGGAGTAGGGGAGTAGGATACAACGTCCCTACAGAGAAGTAAACATAATAATAATTAATGCGCTCCTAGGGTGCGAATCATCAAAAAGGTGATTATGTCTGTATTGTTTACTTAATAATTGAAGTGCTGCCCAAGTATAGCATTAGTTCAAATTTTATAAGTTTAATATGGGGAATTAAGTATTCAAATAGTTATGATATTATAGGAAAGAATTGGATGAGGATATAGATTCTCAACCAATTCTAATTACTCTCAAGAATAAAGAAAAAAAACTGTTTATCCCTTGTTAGTTGTTGGCTACTTCCTATCACCTTGGATTTGATCTAAAACAGCCTGAGAAATAACTAATTACCACCAAAAGTAGGAATTGAATCTGAAGGAGGAGCTGTCATTACTGATGAATTATAAGGATTAACTAAATCAGGAGTTCTAATGACTGGTGTACTAGAAAACTGTCGCCTTTGTTCCTCTATATATAGTTGGTTAATTAGGCGTAAGTCGTCAGAAATAGCTTCATCAGGAAACCTCAAAATACCAAAATAACGACCTATTTGATTCAAAAACTCTGTTTTATCAAAAAAGTTACCAGAATATCTTTGACTTGCTTCGTTAAACTCTTCTGCAAAAGGTTGATATGTACGAACAGGATCTTCGGGATGTCCCGCTTGAGCAATTTGGACAGATGTTAGAGTCGCGATCGCAGAAAAAATAATTATGCCACTGAGGCTTTTCCAATTCATGGCCATACCTTATTATTTATTGTAGGTTATTACGGCTTTTTTGCTCGTATTATAGCAGTGAGATTATATGGCAAAAAATTATCTTTTGCGGATTTAATACCCAACCGTCAATGGGAGTGCTTAAAATTGCTTGGGGTTTAAATCTATAAGCAATTTTCCCTTCTGCCTTCAGCATAGCTGCCTTATTCAAATATCTTGGAACTATTTTAATTAAAAATATGACAAATCAAATTTCATCCTTAGCTACTGTTGATTTAACCACAATCAAGCAAGAACTACTCGATTTGTTATGTAATTTAGCTTATCGCGAAGGAGATTTTGTCTTATCTTCTGGACAACGTAGCTCCTATTACATAAATTGTAAATACGTTACTCTTCATCCCCAAGGTGCTCTCGCAACTGGACAGTTATTATTTTCCATGTTACCTGAAGATACTCAAGGTGTAGCAGGTTTAACTTTAGGTGCAGATCCAATAGTCACCGCTGTTAGTGTAGTCTCAGCTTATGAAAATCGTCCAATACCAGCTTTAATTATCCGAAAAGAGGCCAAAGGACATGGTACAATGGCTTATATAGAAGGACCTTCACTAGAAGCTAATGCCAGAGTAGTTGTTTTGGAAGATGTTGTTACAACTGGATCATCAGCAATGCTAGCTGTTAATCGACTGCGAGAAGCAAACTATCAAGTAGATCGGGTTTTTGCCCTTGTAGATAGAGAGCAAGGAGGTCGAGAACTTTATCAAAAAGAAGGTCTTCAGTTTGAGTCAATATTTACTATATCAGAGTTACAAGAAAATCTGAAAAATATGAGTCAGGAAAATGACGACTAAAGCAGATTATACAAATTCAGAATGGCAGTTATTATTACAAGCAATTACTTTAGTTTCGATGATAATTATTGCCTCTGAATTTACACTTTTTTCCACTGTTAAAGAAGTATTTACTTTTAGCCAAGAAATTAAGCACGCTAAGTTAAATTATCAGGATAATCAACTGATTCAGAATTTGTTGGTAGATATTGCAGAAAAAACTACTCAAATAAATGAGATAGAAAATGCAGTAAATTTTACAGACTTTCTGGAAGATGCACAAGAAAAAATTAAAGCTGCAGTAGCGATCGCTCATCTTAAAGCGACTCCGAAAGAAGCTCAAGAATACAAAGAATTTCTCTATGAAGTAGCTACTCAAATAGCTAATGCTTCTGGAGAAGGAATATTTGGTACAGGACCTAAAGTTAGTCAACAAGAAGCTATAGTTTTAGAAAGACTCAAAATGCTTCTTGAACTGGATTAATTTAATTAAATTAGTTCCTGTGCAAAATGATTTGTATTATTTATAACTCAACTATATTTCCTGTTCACAGCCCCTGTGTTTCCTTCTTCTGCTAAATTAATCTTCTCTCCATTCTTCCCGACCAATTAAGTCAATAATATTGTCTATTTACCCCGATCAATTTGTTTGTTCGCCGATGGAGGTGGCTTAAAAGCAGTTTAGTCGGGTAGATTGTGGTTTGCCGGAATCTGGTTTTGTTTTTGCCTGTTTTAACCGTCACTATAGAACCCATTTGAAACCTATTTAAAAAGAGATGGGCAGATGGAAGCAAATTTCAAGCTGCTTGGTGCACTACCTGGTGCGCCTAAGAGGGGTGAGTGCAGTACGCCCTTCGGGTTCCCAAGGGGCTATGGGCAAAGAGAGAGAGGCAGGTTCCACCCGATAAGTGCCCCGCCGAATTGAAGCAACTGCCCTACGCAAAGCGTCTCTGTTAGCGTAGCTCCTCCGGAGGAGGAAAGAGATACCCGAAAGACCTGGGGTCTCATCCGCTTTTTGCCCTATTCTCGTTCCTGAATCTCCTGACTTCACCACCGACTGAGTTCTGAGGACGGCAGCCAAAAGCACATACCCCAGACCCCATACCCCATACCCCATACAAAGATCCGATCGGAGGTTGACTAACGTTCTATAAAATTACCCCAGAATTGTTTGCTCTGTGGATAGGAATATTGAAGCAGGTGGAAGGTAGTGTTTTGTGGTTATCTGAGCCTAACTCTGAATAAATTATAAAAAATTTATGCGAGGGAGCTGCTGCTGCTGGAGTTGCCCCCGAAAGGCTGATTTTTGCCCCTAAAATTTCTCATCCTGAATATCTATCCCGTTAGTCATCTTGTTAAGATTGTCATGATAATTATTCCAGCAATAATCAAAATTATTCAGTCCCCTCACAGTGAGAAGTAAAAATTAGGGTGGTACTTAGTGCGAGAAAAAGCCTCATTTTAAATTCTCGGTTCTCAACAGTTTATTCAATGGTTGAATACAGAGAAAGTAAGTTTAGCATTGACTACTTATCAATCTAATCGACTATTTTTAATGGGGGTTCAACCTGACGGTAATTTATCTGCTATTATTAACTATGCACAAAGTTAACCGTCGTGAACAACGGGGCTTTATACCAGCTTTTCTTGGTAATTTTAATGTTTAATTGACATTTTGTGCTTTTGAAAAACAAAAAATTATAAATAAACTATCAAAACTTATGTCCACTATTGTTAAAATCACCAAAACCGGAACCCCTAATGAAGTTGGTGCAGTAGCAGCAACTTTTACCATAGATAGAGATACAGAAACAGCAGGAGATATAACAGTATTCTTCACCATCTCCGGCACTGCTACTCAAAACATCGACTACGACATTCAAGGGGTGCATACGGTAGATGGCACAGTTGCCACTGTCACCTTTGATGGAGAAACAGGCAGCGTTGTGATTCCTGATGGAGAAACCAGCGTTGACATCAAAATAGTCCCCAGGGACGATACCGTAACTGATGCTAATGAAACAGTCACTCTCACACTCATAGAAGAACCCACAGGAGTGCCCAACCAGTATGATGTGAGTGCAATTCTAGGAGATGAGGCAGCGACTGTGACAATTACAGATAATCCTAACCCCGCATCTAAAGCACTGGGGGTAAATGAGAACATCATCTCTACTAATGTTAATGGTGCCAGTTCAGTATTTGCAGCAGATGTGGATGGAGATGGGGATATGGATATTCTCAGTGCTTCCCTACTTAACGACGAAATAGCCCTGTATCTCAACGATGGCAGCAACAATTTCACGGAACAGACCATTTCTAATACTGCTGATGGTGCCAGTTCAGTATTTGCAGCAGATGTGGATGGAGATGGGGATATGGATATTCTCAGTGCTTCCCTACTTAACGACGAAATAGCCCTGTATCTCAACGATGGCAGCAATAATTTCACGGAACAGACCATTTCTAATACTGCTGATGGTGCCAGTTCAGTATTTGCAGCAGATGTGGATGGAGATGGGGATATGGATATTCTCAGTGCTTCCCTATTTAACAACGAAATAGCCCTGTATCTCAACGATGGCAGCAATAATTTCACAGAACAGACCATTTCTAATACTGCCGATTTTGCCAGTTCAGTATTTGCAGCAGATGTAGATGGAGATGGGGATGTGGATGTTCTCAGTGCTTCATCTAATGACGACAAAATAGCCTTGTACCTCAACGATGGCAGCAATAATTTCACAGAACAGACCATTTCTAATACTGCCGATCGTGCCAGTTCAGTATTTGCAGCAGATGTAGATGGAGATGGGGATGTGGATGTTCTCAGTGCTTCATCTAATGACGACAAAATAGCCTTGTACCTCAACGATGGCAGCAATAATTTCACAGAACTGGTCATTTCTAATACTGCCGATCTTGCCAGTTCAGTATTTGCAGCAGATGTGGATGGAGATGGGGATGTGGATGTTCTCAGTGCTTCATCTACTGACGACAAAATAGCCCTGTACCTCAACGATGGCAGCAATAATTTCACGGAACAGACCATTTCTAATACTGCTGATGGTGCCAGTTCAGTATTTGCAGTAGATGTGGATGGAGATGGAGATATCGATGTTCTCAGTGCTTCATCTAATGACAACAAAATAGCCCTGTACGAAACAATATCTGCCCCAGTCTTAACTAACCTAAACACTGCTACATTCACGGAAAATGCCCTCAATATAGCAGCAGAAATAATAGATAGTGATGTCATCCTCACTGCTGACAACGACAACTTCAATGCTGGTAACATCACTATTGGCTATACAGTTGGCAATACTACTGAAGACCAACTTACAGTAGCAAACATTGGTACGGGAGCAGGTGAAATAGGATTCGATGGCACAAATGTTACCTATGAAGGAAACATCATAGGTAGCATAGATGCAACTAATAATGGTGTCAATGGTTCCGGTCTAATAATCAATTTCACCACCACTGATGCCACTGTTGCAGCAGTTGAAGCTTTAATAGAAACCATCAGTTACCAAAATACCTCCGATCACCCTACCGCAAGTCGGACTATATCTATAACAGTTAATGATAGCATCCTAGATAGCGCTCCTCAAACAGTAGAAATAATAGTCACCGCCGAAAACGATGCTCCATTATTAGACAACAGTTTAGATGCCACAGGGGCAACTGCCGACATAGAACTAACAGTAGAGGAAGACACCACCCCCAACGGAGCAGTAGGCAACAATATCAGTGATCTTGTTGCCCTCACAGGCAACGTCACCGACTCTGATGCCAGTGCAGCCACAGGTATTGCCATTACAGCAATAGACGAAACCAATGGAACGTGGCATTATAGTACAGACGGAGGCACAACCTGGACAGCAGTAGGAACAGTATCAGATAATAGTGCATTGTTATTAGCAGCAGATGCCAACACCCGCCTGCTATTTGCACCAACAGCCGAATATAGCGGCACTATAACTAATGCCATCACTTTCCGAGGCTGGGATCAAACATTGGGAACAGTAGGAAATAAAGTCGATGTCAGCACCAACGGCGATGCCACAGCCTTTAGTAGTGGCACAGATACAGCTACAGTCATAGTCAACTCCATCAATGATGCTCCCACAGCCGATGACAACACCATCACGCTCACAGAAGACAACAGCTATACATTCACAGCAGCAGACTTTGGTTATAGCGACATAGACAGCGACACTCTAGCATCCATCAAAGTCACAACTTTACCCACAGTAGGTAAATTAGAACTAAGTGGCACAGAAGTTACAGTCAACCAAGTCATCACAGCAGACGATATTTCCAACCTAGTATTGATCCCAGAAGAAAATGACAACGGCACCAACTATACCAACTTCAACTTCACAGTCAACGACGGCACAACCGACAGTACAGTAGCTAACACTATTACCATAGATGTTACAGCAGTCAATGATGCTCCCACAGCCGATGACAACACCATCACGCTCACAGAAGACAACAGCTATACATTCACAGCAGCAGACTTTAGTTATAGCGACATAGACAGCGACACTCTAGCATCCATCAAAGTCACAACTTTACCCACAGTAGGTAAATTAGAACTAAGTGGCACAGAAGTTACAGTCAACCAAGTCATCACAGCAGACGATATTTCCAACCTAGTATTGATCCCAGAAGAAAATGACAACGGCACCAACTATACCAACTTCAACTTCACAGTCAACGACGGCACAACCGACAGTACAGTAGCTAACACTATTACCATAGATGTTACGGCAGTCAATGATGCTCCCACAGCCGATGACAACACCATCACGCTCACAGAAGACAACAGCTATACATTCACAGCAGTAGACTTTGGTTATAGCGACATAGACAGCGACACTCTAGCATCCATCAAAGTCACAACTTTACCCACAGTAGGCAAATTAGAACTAAGTGGCACAGAAGTTACAGTCAACCAAGTCATCACAGCAGACGATATTTCCAACCTAGTATTGATCCCAGAAGAAAATGACAACGGCACCAACTATACCAACTTCAACTTCACAGTCAACGACGGCACAACCGACAGTACAGTAGCTAACACTATTACCATAGATGTTACGGCAGTCAATGATGCTCCCAGCATTATCTCTGGTGACAGTGCTATAGTAGTCGAAAATACCACTGCCGTTACTACAGTTATTGCTGAAGACACTGACGGAGACACACCTAGCTACTCGATCACAGGGGGAATTGATGCCACTCTATTTGATATCAACAGTAACACCGGAGAAATCACATTTAAAACAGCTCCCGACTTTGAGTCACCAAAAGACGCAGATGGTGACAACAATTATGAAATAGAAGTCACAGCTAATGATGGCAAAGGTGAAACCGATATTCAAGCCATTACAGCTATTGTCAGTAACGAAAACGAAAGCACGCCTGGTATAACCGTCTCTCCTAGCCAAATAATTGTAAGCGAAGATGGTGCAACAGCTAACTTTGAAGTCTTATTAAATAGTCAACCTAACAATAATGTAGTAGTAATAGTTACTTCTAATAACACGAGTGAAGGCATAGTCAATCTCAGCAATTTAACATTTACTCCTGATAACTGGGATACTCCCCAGACATTAATAGTCACAGGAGTAGATGATACAGAAGTAGATGGGGATGTCAACTTTAAATTGGAAACAAGTGTAACTAGTGACGATACTCAGTATGACGGTATAGCAGTTGCTGATGTGACTGTTACTAATATTGACAACGACATTGAACCAACTCCCGCTCCAACTCCCGCTCCAACTCCAGAACCAACTCCAGAACCAACTCCAGAGCCGACTCCAGAACCAACTCCAGAACCAACTCCAGAACCAACTCCCGCTCCAACTCCCGCTCCAACTCCCGCTCCAACTCCCGCTCCAACTCCAGAGCCTACTCCAGAACCAACCCCAGAACCAACTCCAGAGCCTACTCCAGAACCAACCCCAGAACCAACTCCAGAACCAACTCCAGAACCAACTCCAGAGCCTACTCCCGCTCCAACTCCAGAACCAACTCCCGCTCCAACTCCAGAACCAACTCCCGCTCCAACTCCAGAACCAACTCCCGCTCCAACTCCAGAGCCTACTCCAGAACCAACTCCAGAGCCTACTCCAGAGCCTACTCCAGAGCCTACTCCCGCTCCAACTCCCGCTCCAACTCCAGAGCCTACTCCCGCTCCAACTCCCGCTCCAACTCCAGAGCCTACTCCCGCTCCAACTCCCGCTCCAACTCCAGAGCCTACTCCCGCTCCAACTCCAGAGCCTACTCCCGCTCCAACTCCAGAGCCTACTCCCGCTCCAACTCCAGAGCCTACTCCCGCTCCAACTCCAGAGCCTACTCCAGAGCCTACTCCCGCTCCAACTCCAGAGCCTACTCCAGAGCCTACTCCAGAACCAACCCCAGAGCCGACTCCAGAGCCTACTCCCGCTCCAACCCCAGAGCCTACTCCAGAACCAACCCCAGAGCCGACTCCAGAGCCTACTCCCGCTCCAACTCCAGAGCCTACTCCCGCTCCAACTCCAGAACCAACCCCAGAGCCTACTCCCGCTCCAACTCCAGAGCCTACTACAGAACCTACTCCAGAGCCGACTCCAGAACCAACTCCAGAGCCGACTCCAGAACCAACTCCAGAGCCGACTCCAGAACCAACTCCAGAGCCGACTCCAGAACCAACTCCAGAGCCGACTCCCGCTCCAACTCCCGCTCCAACCCCAGAGCCGACTCCAGAGCCTACTCCAGAGCCGACTCCAGAACCAACTCCAGAGCCGACTCCAGAACCAACTCCAGAGCCGACTCCAGAACCAACTCCAGAGCCGACTCCAGAACCAACTCCAGAGCCGACTCCAGAACCAACTCCAGAGCCGACTCCCGCTCCAACTCCCGCTCCAACCCCAGAACCAACTCCCGCTCCAACCCCAGAGCCGACTCCAGAGCCTACTCCCGCTCCAACTCCAGAGCCTACTCCCGCTCCAACTCCAGAGCCTACTCCCGCTCCAACTCCAGAGCCTACTCCCGCTCCAACTCCAGAACCAACTCCAGAGCCTACTCCAGAGCCGACTCCAGAACCAACTCCCGCTCCAACTCCCGCTCCAACTCCCGCTCCAACTCCCGCTCCAACTTCCGCTCCAACCCCAGAGCCGACTCCAGAGCCGACTCCAGAACCAACTCCCGCTCCAACTCCCGCTCCAACTCCCGCTCCAACTCCCGCTCCAACTCCAGAACCAACTCCAGAACCAACTCCAGAACCAACTCCAGAACCAACAGAGCTTATTCGCGAGCCACAACCTGCTTCCGGTTCTGAAGCAGAAACAACTCCCGTGGCCACCCAAGAGGAAAAACCCATTCTTTTGATTCCCGCTGAACTTGTACCGCCAATAGTAGATTTTGATGCTGCTGCTAGCTTGATTCCAGCAGAAAACAACTTTATTGGCACTTCAGACACCGACAACTATACCGGCACCGAAAATGCTGATGCCATCTATGGTAACGATGGCAGCGATCGACTCCTGGGTATGGATGGTAGCGATCTGATTATTGGTGGCAGGCCAAAGACTAACCAATTTGACTTTATTCAAATTTCTGTCTCGAACGGCGATGACGATCTTCTCTTTGGTGGACGCGGAAACGATACAATCAATGGGACTCAAAACCAAGATATTATCTATGCAGGTAAAGGTAATGATACAAATCATGGAGGCAAGGGTGACGACAACATCTTTGGAGACGAAGGTAACGATCTCGTCATGGGAGACAAAGGAAACGATCGTATCTACGGTGGTAGCAGTGACGCTGACAAAGATAGTAATGGAAGCGATCTACTCTATGGTGGTGAAGGAGATGACTACTTGAGTGGCAATAAAAGTAACGACATACTTTCAGGCGGTATTGGTAACGATACTCTTTATGGTGGTAAGGGTAGCGACATTTTACATGGAGGTGCGGGGGAAGATATTTTGTTTGGAGACAGAGGAGAAGATAGCCTTATTGGTGGTAACGGCAACGATCTACTTGATGGTGGTGAAGGAGACGATCTGCTCTATGGTGGCCAGGGTAATAATACTCTTACTGGTGACCAAGGTAGCGATCACTTTGTTTTAACTGCTGGAGAAGGAGTCAATACTATCACCGACTTCAGCAATGAGGATAAATTGGCTATAGTAGGTTTTAGTTTTGAAGAGCTGGAGTTTGTTCCTAACGTTAATGCTAATGTCACAGATATTGTCCTAAATGGCCAAATTATCGCTATTCTAGAAAATACTCAAGTAGTTGAGCCAACTACTTTAGGGTTTACAGAATATCAGTCTATTGAGGAAATATAATCAGTTCAGCGATCTAATATGTATGGTGTCAAACTAGAGGTGGCAGTGTAGAAAGTCGAGTGTCCTCATGGGGTGACACGCTAACTATAGAACCCATTTGGGTTCTATAGTTAGCTAAAGCTATAGCAGATATGGGATTTTATGAGTTTCGTAGACAGCTAGAGTACAAGTGTAAACTATATGGTTCTCAACTAATCATCGCCGATCTATGGTTTCCCAGTTCTAAAACTTGTTCTAACTTTGGAAATGTCAAACAGTTTCTGTGTTGATCAGAGTGTGTATTCCAATGCAAAAACTGTGGATTCATAGAAGATATAGCACTACACATTCAGGTTAGGACAAATTAAAATAGATTAGCCAAATAGCAATTAAATTTGAGTTACAGGTTCTTTTTCTTGAGCCAAAAACTTCTCTAATTCTGTCAAAGCATCAGCATCAACCTTAGTCTGCATCGGACAGAATTTTGGTCCGCACATAGAACAAAATTCAGCCGTTTTATAAATATCCGCAGGCAAAGTTTCGTCGTGATATTCCTTAGCTCGATCTGGGTCTAAAGATAACTCAAATTGACGGTTCCAATCAAAATTATAACGAGCAGCAGAAAGTTCATCATCCCTATCTCTTGCTCCCTGACGATGACGAGCAATATCCGCAGCATGGGCAGCAATTTTATAAGCAATTAACCCATTTCGCACGTCCTCAGCATCAGGCAAACCTAAATGTTCTTTCGGAGTAACATAACACAACATCGCTGTACCATACCAACCTGCCATTGCCGCGCCAATAGCAGAAGTAATATGGTCATAACCAGGAGCAATATCTGTGACTAATGGACCCAAAACATAGAAAGGTGCTTCCGAACACTCTTCCATTTGTTTCTTAACATTAAATTCAATTTGATCCATCGGTACATGGCCTGGACCCTCTACCATCACTTGAACATCATGTTCCCAAGCACGGCGAGTTAATTGACCTAATGTTTTTAATTCTGCTAACTGTGCTTCATCAGAAGCATCGTGAGTACAACCAGGTCGCAAAGAATCTCCTAAACTGAAAGAAACATCATATTTTTTGAAGATTTCGATGATGTCATCAAAATGGGTGTATAATGGATTTTGCTTATGGTGGTGTAGCATCCACTTAGCGATAATTCCACCGCCACGGGAAACTATACCAGTGATACGACTTCTGACTAAAGGTAGATGTTCGATTAAAATTCCAGCATGGATAGTTTGATAGTCTACCCCTTGTTGAGCGTGCTTTTCGATCACATGAAGAAAGTCGTCAGCAGTTAAATTTTCAATTCTGCCATGAACACTTTCTACTGCCTGGTAAACTGGTACTGTACCGATAGGAACTGGTGAAGCGTTGATAATGGCAGTTCTAATTTCATCCAAGTTACCGCCACCTGTGGATAAGTCCATAACGGTATCTGCACCGTATTTAATAGACAGTTTCAGTTTATCAACTTCCTTCTCAATGTCGGAAGTGTTGGGAGAGGCACCAATATTAGCATTAACTTTACACCTAGAAGCAATGCCAATACACATTGGTTCTAAATTAGTGTGATTAATATTAGCAGGGATAATCATCCGTCCCCTTGCTACTTCTTCGCGGATTAACTCAGCAGGGAGGTTTTCTCGTTGGGCCACAAAGTCCATTTCTTCAGTGATGATTCCCTGACGAGCATAGTGCATTTGAGAGACATTTTTGTGTCCACTACGCTTGGCGATCCATTCTGTCCGCATATATTCATTCCTTTAATAAACAGCTTCCCTCCGCTGGTATTAACCAGTCTCAGGTTCTAAGGGTATTTCTCAGCCTAATATCTAGGCACCCCTAGCTTAGTCTTTTAATATAGCACTTTTTTGGGATTGGATCGAGGGTAATCAAAAAGTCCAGTAGTGGACTGTTTCATCTAAAAATGTGCATTAGAAAATGGGGGCTGGGGGAATGTAATGACCGGGTTATGCGGTGATTATCAAAAAGCCTAATGCACTATTTACTATTTTAGGTGAAACAGTCCAGTAGTGGATTGTTTCATCTTAAATGGTGCGTTGTGGGAAGTGTGGGGAGGATGGGGAGAAAAAGACACCTATAAACAAAAATAAGAGTGCACAGTTTTAGCTGAAACAGTCCAGTAGGGTGCATTAATCAAATGTAACGCACCGTCTATCTTAGCCTATTCCAAATATTTCGGTGCGTTTCGCTTTCCTACGGAATGCTGCGCGACATAAAAAGCGTTTCGCAGCGCATTCATGTCGCGCAGCGTTTCATGTCAGCAACAGCCGAAAACACACCTAGAGTTCTAAATTGCCTCCATCCTAAATCTTATATAGCTCTTAACAATTTCCGATTCTTTACCAAACCAGAAACGTTTAAATCTTCCAAAATAATTGTTTGGTTTTCACTAATTATTTCAGTAGATAACTTATGTAGGAAATCCGTTCTAGTATCTTTAAGTTTGGGATGAAATTTAGCTATTCTCAGCCTAGTGCAGGATGGCGGAAATAACTGACCAGTTACAAAATCCCAAAACAATTACAAATCAAAAATGATTGACTCTCTTGAGTGCGTCTTACATTCTGGAGGGGCTGTGTGCGGAATTACTTCCGCACAGTAGGCGCCCCGTAGGACACCTCGCCAATTAGCACTCGATGCATGAATTTTGACTTTTAACTTCCGCGTAGCGGCACTAGCTTTTTCGTAATTGCTTCCTGCTACCTCTGTTTCAGTCACCGCTGGCTTTACAGTTAAACGAATTTGGTATTAGACATATCCACGAAAATAAATAAGCCTTTGATTTAACCATTAAACAAATTGGTAACGAATAATAAATAATTAATAAAATAATTAAAATATTAAGAGTAATATCAATTATTTCCCTAACCGTACGAAAAAAACTGTAGAAAATTGTAACAGCCTTTATCTTGATATTGGATTCACCAATACTGGCTGTACGGCGCAGCTCACTATTCCCTCGGCAGTAAATGCCTCTGGGAATTTCTTTCTAATTATTTGAAGACTGCCATTAACATCGGCATTAATGACTATACCAGTTCCACTCCTGAATAAACCACGTTTGACTCGCTTGCCTAAATAGTTTTCATGGCATATTGGTTTTTCTAAGTCAATAGCAGATGTTTTACTGGTGTAACTTTCTTCTGTTTCAATTACCTTAATTCCTGCAAGTTGACATTTATAAGTTATCTTTTCAATTAGCTTAGAGTGCGGTATTTGGGTAAAGTTTTGATTGTTTTTTTTGCCGATATTTGCACTTTGTTTCCAGTTATCATTTTTTCCTATGACTACAGTACCAATATTATTTGTGGTTAAATACTCAAGCACTAATTTACTGGTGTTATGCAGATAATTCTCCACAAAACGGTTCCGATGATAACTCAATGCTTCAATATATCCGACTGCTTTTTCTGTTCCCTTTGAGATGACTTTGGTGCTTGGCTTTACGCTTGTTGTAAAGCTGATTGACACTTTTTAGTGGCTTCCCGTTAATCAGCAGTGGTTTGACACCAGGCTTATTTGTAGATAGAGCGACTATACGGTCAATCCCTAAGTCAATCCCGGCTACATATCTTGAGTCTATTTGTGGCTGATTCCTTTTTTCATACACAATTTCAATTATATAGCAGGCAGTCGCAGGTACTATCCTCACTTCGATTACAGTATCCACAACTACAAGTATTTTGATATCACTCATGGATAAGTGACAAATACCATTTTTTAAAGGGGCTTTATAGACTGATTCCTTTGAATATATAACTACATTTCGACCTTTGGTTTTGTCCTTATACTTTGGTATTTTGGGCTTACCCAAAAACTTCCCTGGATGTGCGCGACCATTCTCCCATTGCCTGAAAATAACTACGCCAAGTGGCAACCAAGCATTTGATTATTTGTTTTGATACTTTAGTTGGTAATGCTCTATAAGCATCGCTATCTTTGGTGGCGTGGTACAGCTTAGTTAAATCCAGGCTTTTTGAGGACTGGAAAAAATGCTGACTACAATAATAATTAGCCAAATAAGACCAAGTTTTTCGACTTAAAGGCTAATTCATCACAAACTCGCCAAAAGTTATGTGTTCGGTTAATAATATGTCTATCAACAAGTTGCATTCACCTGCTATTTTTCATGAGAGTTATTACATATTTAATATTACAACAATGAGTGTAAATTTTACAACTATTTTCTACGGTTTAAGTTTAACAGTTAATCACCCTCACAATTTTCAAATTTTGATCCGCTGTTCCCTGTTCCCTACTACTTTTTTTACTATTTGTGGGCAAAGAGGGTTTGATGGTTCGAGAAAAATTTTTAATTTAAACTCTAACAAAGGACAGTTCTACCTATATTTACGGTTGGGCGTTGCTCAATGGTAATGATTTTTAGATTAAGTATCAACGCAAAACATAAGTTTTTCAATTTTACCTTCAGCTACTTACCATTACATTTCAGCAACGCCTACAGTTGAGTATTAGCCTACTAATAATTTTTTTTTATTTTTTGTTTTTTATATTAAAAATACACATAAGTGGTATATATAGTCTAAAATACATTGATAGTGCTAACACTGAACTAGGTAACTCAATTTACCCATGCTTCACCGGCCAAAACATCAAGATATTGGACTTTTTATTTGGACTAATCTTGCTGACTCTTTTGACTGGCATGTGCATAGCACAAAACGTAATTTTTGTCAACCACCCACCTCGCCGTATCAATGAAGCTAGCATTAGCAGCATAGGAATAGCACTGTGGCTCATACATTTATACTAGAATCAGGCAAATGGATAATAGAAGGAAATTGGCTAGAGCGTAATGGAATGTTAATTACTGTTAAGGGTAAGACTATTGTGACATGGGACCGTACAGATTGGTTCTCTATGGTTACAAAACTGATATTTCCCAGTCAAGACCGTGAGGAAATTATCTTACAATACAAAGGACGTCTCGACAGTGACGAACGGCACTATACGTTTCTTCTTCAGCATAGCGAACTAGGAAAAGTAGAAGGAGAAGGATGGCTGGGTATTAATTCAATTATTCAGCGCTATTGGGTACTGGGAAATGATGTCCAACGTCGTAGTGGTTTTGAAACTTTACTACGCTTAGACCAAGAGCGATATTATTCTACTGGCGGGATTTTGAGTGGTCTTTCTTTGAATAGTGCTATGGAGGCAACTATAGAGCGTCAACCAGACTAATTAATAAACAATTATTAATATTTTTTAGTATTCTTGAGTATTCTTAATTTTTGAGTTAGTCACTCAATGATGTTTTTAATACTTGTAATAATTGCAAATTGATAGCAGCACTTAAATAATGTCAAATAATATAATAAAAAAAAGCTAATAAAATCTTAGTTTTAAGTTTTGAGTTGAGTGAAACAGTATTAGTTGACGCCCCACGATCCCCAACTCTCTTTCATTAGTTTGAAACTGAGTGAGAGAAAGAGGTCGTCCCTAAGACAACTTCCGTTTTAGTCAAAATCAGGGTTAGATTCTAATCCCCACTTATGTTTTAAAAATTGTTGGTAAAGAGTTTCCCTCATCAACATCTGTTCATATAATTGAACCAAGCAATCTTGAGCCTGTTGTAAACTCATCTGGCGTACCTGAGTCTCAAAAGACCGAACACTAAATTGCTTTTCCAGTGGCATTTCCATCGGTTGGTCCATAGTTTTACTCCATATTCATAGTAATAACTATTTACTGAGCCTACTTCAGAGTAAAATCAGTAAATTTAGATACAAAAAATTTATCTGGATTGCTCCAAATATGCCTTGTTAGATTCAGCGATCGCCATAAATTTTCTACAACTGCGAGAATAAATATGAATATCGCATCATGTTACAAAATATAACAAATATTTGACAAAACCGCCATCATTTTTCTCGTATCACAGATATAAAAATAGCAAATATTGAGAATTTTCTTCTGCCTTAAAGAAATCCTAGATAACAGTCAAGAGTAAAGATGCTCATTTTGAACAAATTTCTGATGAGTAGACAATTTCTCAAAAGTCTTAAGCAGAAATTTAAACAAGTGGAGTTCTCTTAAGGTTTATTTCACAAAGAGGGGATCAAATCTAAAAATAAGTAGTATGCTGAAACAAGTAACTATTACGACTAGCATTTTTAAAAATGTTTTATAAAAAATCTAAGTACAACTTATTGGCCATAGCTATAATACTCAGCTTCGTCAGCACTACTTCAGCTGATGCTTCAACTCTCAAACCAAGAGCAAAACAAACCCAATTAGCGAACACAACAATTATTGCCCTTGAAGTAGAAGCCAAAGAAGAATTTGATCGTGGGGTGAAACTCTACAAGGAAGGAGACCTGACATCAGCAGAAGCAGCATTTCGCAAAGCTATTGAATTAGATTCAGAATTTGCAGAAGCTTATGCTAATCTGGGTAGTCTTCTAGCCAATCAAAATAATTTGTCAGAAGCAATTTCCCAATTTGAAAATGCTGTTCGCCTCAAACCAGACTTAGCAGTGCTTCATTATCAACTAGGGGTAGCATTGTATTTGGAAAATAAACGACCTGAAGCATTAGTATCTCTCACTAAAGCCAGAGATTTATTAAAAGAACAAGGTAAAGGAGAAGATGCAGAAAAAATTGAGAAAGCAATACAAAGAATTCAAGCAGAATCTTAAGAGAAAAGCACAACTCAAGATAGCGGCATTACATAGACTAGTAGCTAACATCGGCAAAAATGCACTTCATAAATTAACAACATATTTAGCTAAAAACCACAGGGTTGTTGTTATAGAAGATTTTAACCTCAGCGGTATGTTAGCCAACCATAACCCACCCCCATCTCCTCCCAGGAGGGGAGCTAGAGGGGTGGGTGCAGACCAGGGATTTTATGAGTTTATATCAAATCCGGTTAAACAGCCATAGAATGGTTAAGTCAGGAGAAGTCAGGTAGTAGGGGCGTTAACGATAGTTATGCGCAAGCTTTCGGCCGTTCGCCCCTACAGGAGTCAGGAGGAGAGAGAATTACAAAGATGAGCGTAGTTATGACGATTGGAGAATTTTTTTATGTTTAATAAAACGGATTTGATATTAGGCGACAGCTTGAATATAAAACTCAGTGGTACGGTTGTGAGCTAGTGGTAGTTGATAGATTTTTCCCATCGTCAAAGACTTGCAGTAGGTGCGGTCATGTTCAAGATATGCCCTTATTCTATGATTTATATCAAATCCGTTTAATTCGGTATACAAAAATGTTCCATCTTCAACCATTACCAAATATTTCTCTCATATAGAATCCGGTTATATAATATATGCTTATAATTCTATCCACACTTCAATATTTAATATAAAATCAGGTTATACAGTTATCGCACTTTCTACTTCCATTCAATGCAGACATAAAATGCCGGAATATCCACAGATAATTCCAACTCTCATCCTTTCTTCCTGCTGAGGACTGAGGACTGAGGACTGAATCCTCTCATCATACAATAACTAATTATCCGGATACTATATTACTCATTACTCATTACTCATTACTCATTACTCATTAATCCTCAGTAATACGATAACTAATTACCCGGATTCTATATCACTCCCCATCTCCCCATCTCCCCATCTCCCCATCTCCCCATCTCCCCATCCCCCCATCTCCCCATCTAATTACACCGATGCTACCGGATTTGATATTACAGGACTTACGCAAATTGACTGTTGGTGATTTAAAAGTCAATTTGCATAAGTCCTGATAAATATAGGGAAGTTCCATGGAACCTTCCTAATAAAGTGTCTGTACTACTTGAAAGATGTTATAGCAATGTGCGCTGGCATATTTACAAATTGCAGGAATTGTCCAATAGCTAAAAGTCTTAATATTATTCCTACGGAATGCTTGCGCAAACAGATTTTTATTCCCCCTATTGCCTGTTGCCTTCCGGAGCTGTTGCCTGCGCGCAGCGCTATACCTTCTTACCTAATTTGGAAATTATCCTCAGTAATAGTAGGTGCACCATCAAGTTCAGCAAATATAGTCAAGTCACCACCTAAATTACCTTCATAGAAATAGAAAAGAAAACCAGAATCTTCACTGTAGACGATTAAAGCATCTGATGCAAATGCGTCGTCATCAGTAGCAACTATTTCAAAATCACTATTATCACTGAAACCTATTCCAGCAGAACTATTAAGGTCGCTAAAAGTTGACTTATCTAAAAGAATTAAGTCGCCTTGGTTTCCTGGTTCTTCTGGTCTGAGGTCTGGTTGGAAATCAGTAATTAAATCAATACCAAAATCTTCTGGATCGAATGGTTCACTGCCACTATAGATGAAAAGGTCAATACTTGCTCCACCAGTCAGAGAATCAAATCCCGGACCACTATTAATACGATCGCGACCTTGACCACCATTTAGAACATCATTACCATCACCACCAAACAAGAAGTCAAAACCCTGACGACCTTCCAGAATATCATTTCCATCTTGCCCGTATAGGAAGTCACTACCACGACCACCAATAATTTCGTCGTCACCAAAACTACCTGCTAAAGTATCGGCACCATTCAATCCCGAAATAGTATCGTCACCAGTTCCACCATTGAGTGGGTCTGCTTGGGGAGTACCTTCAATTAATTGGTCTTCCTCAGGAGGTGTATCTTCAATAACGATTTGAACTCCTTGATTTTCCGCATCAACAGCATAAGCATCTTCTGGTTGCAACTCAATAGTTCTGGTTTCATCTCCTTCCTCCTCACCATCAAAAAGAGTGGTCCAGGTAACGGTTGCTGTAGTTGCACCTTCATCGATCGTAATTACCGAGCGTACCACTTCATCACCTATTGCGTTGATAGGTTGAAACTCAGAAGCATTGGTTAACTCTGGAGGGAAATCTAGATCGCCGAAAGGACTATCAGAATATGTTTCTGACCAAACTACCCGTAAACCTCCTTCTGGAGCTGGTGCATTTAAGTTGAAAGTTAAAGAGTATTCATCTTCTTCTTCAACAGTGTCAGGTTCAACTGCGATACCTACTGTTATAGGTGTATCTTGAATAACGATTTGAGCTACTTGATTTTCTGCATCTACCTCATAAGCATCTTCTGGTTGCAACTCAATAGTTGTAGTTTCATCACCTTCCAGTACACCATCAAAAAGAGTCGTCCAAGTAACAGTTGCTGTTGTTGCTCCTTCCTCAATGGTAATTGCCGAACGTCCGATTTCATCACCAACTGGATTTAGAGATTCCAAGTCAGAAGCATTAGTTAACTCAGGAGGGAAATCTATATCGCCGAGTTCATTATCAGAATCTGTTTCTGACCAAACTACCCGTAAACCTCCTTCTGGAGCTGGTGCATTTAAGTTGAAAGTTAAAGAGTATTCATCTTCTTCTTCAACAGTGTCAGGTTCAACTGCGATACCTACTGTTATAGGTGTATCTTGAATAACGATTTGAGCTACTTGATTTTCTGCATCTACCTCATAAGCATCTTCTGGTTGCAACTCAATAGTTGTAGTTTCATCACCTTCCAGTACACCATCAAAAAGAGTCGTCCAAGTCACAGTTGCTGTCGTTGCCCCTGGGTTAATAGTAATGGCAGAGCGTGCGAGTTCATCGCCTTCTGCTTCGAGTTCTTCTAGGTTAGAAGCATTGGTTAGCTCAGGAGGAAATTCTATATCGCCAAAAGCATCATCAGAATCTGTTTCTGACCAAACTACCCGTGTACCTCCTACTGGTGCTGGTTCACTTAAGTTGAAGGTTAATACATATTGATTTCCTTCACTTACTATTTCTGGTTGGAGGTTGATACCGACTAAAAGTTCATCTTCCATAACTATTTGAGCTACTTGATTTTCTGGGGCAATACTATAACCTACTTCTGCTTGTAAGTCAATAGTTGTAGTTTCATCTCCTTCCACTACACCATCAGCAATAGTTGTCCAAGTCACAGTTGCTGTAGTAGCCCCTTCGTCAATAGTAATAGCAGAACGTGCGAGTTCATCACCTACTGCTTCAAGTTCTTCTAGGTTAGAAGCATTGGTTAGCTCAGGAGGAAATTCTATATCGCCAAAAGCATTATCAGTATCCGTTTCTGACCAAACTACTCGTAAACCACCTTCTGGAGCAGGTACATTTAAGTCGAAGGTTAAAGAGTATTCATCTCCTTCCTCAACAGTATCAGGTTCAACGTCAATACTGACCGTAGGAATACCAACTCCTATTCCTGGTGCTAAGTCTAGAGGTTCGTCTAGCTGTATCTGAATAATCTCGTTATTATCAATATCCGGTCCCCGACCGATGGAGAAAGGATAGTTGTTGTCGTTGGCAACCAGAATTGTTTCTTCATCAAGAACTAACACATCCTCAATTGTGAAAAAGGGGAAGTCAAAGGTAGTGTCGCCATCACCGTTGAGGTCATTGGGGTCGTCAATATTTAGTAAGTCTACAACTTCCTCTTTATAAACAAAACCTTCATCGTCAACTACAGAAATGTCAATTTTAAAGATTTTCTTGAATTGAGCTTCATCCCCTTGACGACCATCCCGTTCAATGACTAAAAATTCATCGTCATTGATGGGAGTAAAATCACCGATGGCATGACCTGGTACATCGGTAGGATAGAAACCAATTAGATCGGTGAAAGAGCTAGACTCAGGATCGAACTCATAGATCCGGAGAGCATTATCTGGATCGCCAACAACTGCACCCTCTAATAAAGGATAGAAAGTATCGCGATCGGGACTGAATGCCATACCTTCATAACCACGGGAAGTCCGTAAATTTGGTTCATCAATAAATTGCTCTACAACTATGCTGCCAGTAGCAGGGAAGTCAGTAAAGAAACCATCTGCACCAATTTCGATGAGTTGTTCAAATTCTTCTCCAGGTGTTTGAGGTGTACCATCGGGGTTGAGAGTAAGGAAACTTTCTTCATCACGCAAGGTGTAAGGGTGAACCTGTAAACCTGCATCATGTGCCCAATCTATTATTGGTAATACTTCCCCAGTTAATTGAGTGGTAATTTCCGCGTTACCGTCACCGTCACCATCAACGGGTGTATCTATATCATCCCGGAGCAAGAAACTATTTTTCCAAGGTCCTAAACCGTCAGCGTAGGCACCGATTAGTTCGATTACTTCCGGGTTTGCTAGGTCAGCGTAGGTAGGAACACTAGAGAAGTCGATTTGGTCAGCTAGGTTGCCGTAGATAGCACGAGTATTAGCAGTTTCGAGGAGAGGTTGTAGTCTTTCAGGATCAAAGGAAATGTCTGCTTGAGTTTCTCCCACAGGATCAATCCCAGTAACTTTAACTATCATGTCGTCAAAGTCTTGATTGGAATTAGCAAAGGGCAACTCTTCGGCGGCAATGATGAATTCGTTTTCAACTTCGGAATAAATGGCAAACTGAGGATCGCTCTCTGGATTCAGAGTATTGTTAGTCGAAAAGGTGTAGCTTTCGGCTCCTAATCCGGTAGGATCGCCAATGGGCAAGCTGTTTATTAGTCCAAAGTGAACTTGTTGGCTAAAGTTATTGGCGACTTCATCGCCATTAATGGTAACTGTACCTGCCTCGCTAATGGTAACTTCGATAGATTTAGGTGCGCTGTCTGGACCAGCAAATAGAACGACAGTGTTATCGGGATTGGTGGCATCCTGTAGAATAAATTGGTTAGTATCTTGGAGGTTGCCAAACTGATCGAGTATCTCTTGGGGAGCTCCAGGTCCGGGATTTTTCTCAGCAAAAAGGGTTACGGTAAAAGCACTACCGGTGAAAGTGGCATAGTTGACCTGATCTGCGATAGCATCAATACCAGTGGGTTCAAACTCCTCAGCATTAGCAACGAAATCGAAGGGTACTGAGAACCCGCCGCCACCTTCGTTGATGGAGTCATCTTCAGTGTCACCGAGTAACTGCACTAGCTTTAGGTTTTCGAGACCTTGAGCAGGTAATATTTCGTTGCGCAGCTCAAGTAGGTTTTGAACTTCAAAGGACTGGATAAAAATACGGTTGGGGTCGGTAAAACCTGTGTCTTGCAGGGTTTGAATTAAAGGTTCTTCTAAGGATAAATTCTGCTCGTCGAAGAATGTAGGGTGTTTGGTTTCTGGATAGATACCAACTTCAAACCCGAATTCTTCCATTTCTTGTACTAATTCGATAACTTCTTGGAAGGTGGGGATTTCAAATTCACCATTGAAAGATTGGTCGCGGAAGTCACGAGATTGAACGGCACGCAGTTGTTTGATTTCTGCTAGGGTGAAATCTTCTGCAAAGTAACCAGTTTTTTCTTCACCGTCAAGAATTTTGGTGTTTTGGCGTTCTGGACCGAATACTTCAGCAACGTTGGTGGTATCGTCTAGCAGTGGTTCGTGACGAGCGATAAGTACACCATCAGAAGTAATTACAAGGTCTGGTTCAACGAAGTCCGCACCTTGAACAATAGCTAAACGATAAGCTTCTAAGGTATGCTCTGGGAAGTCACCACTTGCACCCCGGTGTCCGATAACTATTGGTGCGCTGCCGTCGAGAGTATTGAAATTATTGAGGTTAGGATTTTGGGGCGCTCGTACTTCGTCGGCAACAATAGCATCCCGAACGGGAACTCCTGTGCGTGCAAAGTCGGTAAAGAAACCATCTGCACCAATGTCTATAAGTTGTTCAAATTCTTCCTCGGCAGTTTGAGGTGTTCCTGTTCCTAAAACTTCAAAGGAAATACTACCCTCAGCAACATAAGCTCCTCCTGTTGGAATAAGTAACCCTGTATCTGGGTCTGTTATAAAACTGACGTCGGAATCTTCTGACAGAGGAAAACCAAATCCCAAGAAACCAGAAGTATCAACTTCAGTATCAATTGGATCGACTGTACCACTTCCCTGAATAATTTCCAGATCGTTATCATTCAAAAAGTCTTCGGATATAAAGACGCTGTTGAAGCTACCTGAGTCTGGACCACCAACTATGACAAACTCACCTGTTTCCTCATCGAGTTCTAACAAAAAGTTGTCAATAAAGAAACCTGCTTCTTCACCTGCTAACTCAGGTTTAGCTATTTCTTCAGCAAATTCGGGAGCAATAAAAAAGGGAATAGCTGGCGTAGAAACTATTCCTGTATCTGGGTCTAAGACTAAATCTGCTGGAGTGAATGTAAAGTCAAAGAATGGTTCTAGATTATTACCTTGTTCGTCAGTTTGAGTATTATCAATACGACTATAAAGAGCAGCATTTCCACCGGGACGGTCTATACCTATTAAGGCGTTGACAATTAATTGCGGACTGTCAAATTCCTCAGTATTATTAGGGTTGAGAGTTAAGAAACGTTCTTCATCTCGCAAAGTGTAGGGGTGAACTTGTAAACCTGCATCGTGTGCGTCATCAATAAAGGAAGTAATTTCTCCTGTCAACTGATCGTCAATTTCTGCTTCTCCATCTCCATTTACATCAACTGGAGTATCGATAGATTCGCGCAACAGAATGTTATTTTTCCAAGGTCCTGCACCTTCTGCATAAAGGTCGCCAATAACTTCTAGAAATTCTGCACTGTCAAGGTCTGCATAAACAGTATTTTCAGAGAGAGGAACTTCTGCTGCATCTAGGAATTCTTGACCGTAGATATCTACTAAGTCGTTACCTTCAGCAACATTAAACCGGATATCGAAGGGGAAGGAGAACCCAGCTTCAGGATTAGCTCCTTCAGTAGTATTTCCATATAGTTGAACTAAAGGAATATCTCCGAGTTCTGCATCATCTAACTGTTGTTGTAAGTCAATTAAGTTGGCAAACTCAAACGACTGGATAAAAATACGGTCAGGGTCTGTGAAACCTGTGTCTTGCAGGGTTTGAATTAGAGGTTCTTCTAAAGATAAATCCTGTTCATCAAAGAATGTAGGGTGTTTGGTTTCTGGATAGATGCCAACTTGAACACCTGTTTCTGCTTCTACTCTTTGAACCAGTTCAATAATTTCTTGGAATGTGGGAATCTCGAAAAGTCCATCAAACTCAGGGTCGCGGAAGTCGCGAGATTGAACTGCACGCAGTTGTTTGATTTCTGCAAGAGTAAAGTCTTCAGCAAAATAACCAGTTTTTTCTTCACCGTCAAGAATTTTGGTGCTTTGGCGTTCTGGACCGAATACTTCAGCAACGTTAGTGGTATCATCTAGCAGTGGTTCGTGACGAGCGATAAGTACACCATCGGAAGTCGTTACGAGGTCAGGTTCAATAAAATCAGCACCAGCGGCGATCGCTGCTTCATAAGCTGCTAAGGTATGTTCTGGTAAGTCTCCGCTTGCACCTCTGTGGGCAATAACTAGAGGATCTTGGCCGTTAAGGGTATTGAGTTCTATCGGATTTGGAGTAGCAATAGGAGCTTCTAATAAAGTTCCGGTACCATCGAAGTGTAGGATATAAGGTCCGAATTCTTCTCCTATCCAAATATCGCCATTATTATCAATAACAAAAGACTCGAGGTCGAAGTCTGCTCCAGTGAGGAGGCGATCGCTTGTATCTTCATTAACAATATCGAAAGGTATCAGATTATTAGGATCTGCTAGTTGAATAAAATCTTGAACATCAACACTAGCATTGCCATCTTCAACTCCAGCAAAGTCGGGGTCAACTTGATATAGTCTGAGCAAATAATCTGGACTATTTCCTTGAGAACCGAAACCGTTATCAGAGAGAAACCAATAGGTGCTGCCATCTTCGCTACCAGGAGCAAATTGAACGCCACTAAATCCTTGTACTGGTTGACTGTCAAATGGCGTGGGTCGATTATCTGTATCAATGAAGTTTCCTGATGGGGGACCTTCTGCAAATGTGTCTGCTGGTAATACAGCAAATCCTGTTAATTCTGCCATTTGATTCTCCTCTCACCTTAAAATTGATGTTTTAGATTGATTTTTTATTTGGAAATTTGATCAAAAAAAGTTTTATCTAAGGCATGAAAATACAGTCAATAAATATGCCTCGTAGTTGATTTTGAGGAATCAATCTAAATCCAAATGTCTGAACAAGCTGAAATGTCTATTTGACTCTTTCAGCTTTGATATATAAATCAATTGGAAATTTTTACTAATTCCCAAGACATCTTATTGGGTGAAGATTAAATAAATATTTCCAGGAGGTTAAGAAAAGATTTATTTTCGGTTAAATAAAATCAAAAAAATAGTTAAGTTACAGAAAATAGGAAATATTTTATCTATATTTTTTAGGCTACAAAAAGAAAACAGGACTTACACAAAAGATGAAATTATACACCATTTGTAGGGGGTTAACGGCCGTTAACTATATGTGGTGGTTATGTCTAAGTCCTGAAAAAGTTTAGTATAGGTACTTCAGCAAAATTAATTGTTTAGCAGAATAAAGAAGGAAAAATATTGTTGTCTGAGTTTTAAGCTTTTGACCTGTGTGCGCCCTTTTCTTTGACTGCGATATTAACTTCTCTCTCTCTAAGGGTTTACAGAGGAAGTTATATTTCATTAATGGATAATAGGCATCTCCGAAAAATAAATAAATTGTGATAGAGTCATATAAAATGTAATTTTTTATGGCTAATTATGACCAGTATGCTTGACTACATTCATAATCATCCACAAGAATCAGAACGTTTATTAGGTATCAAGTATGAACAGGCACGAAAAGTTATTAAAACAAGCCGAAAAACTCCACAATAATAAGCAAGAGATAGCCACAGCTAAAAAAGGCGCGAATAATTGCTTCTGGTGGTGGTAGACCGCCTAAATTATCCATCTCAGCAACATTTTATTTTAACCTTAACTTACTTAAGACATTTGACAACATTTCAACTGCTAGGAATTCAATTCGGAGGAGCGTGAAACTACAGCTAATGATACCTTTAATTATTGGTGGCCAATTATCGGTGATTTATTACCAGCTAGTTTATTAGAACAGGTAAAAAAAACTCAAGGGAGCGAGAAATTATCTCCGAAATTTTAACAGAGTATGAATTAATCGTAGATAGCTATGAACAAGACTTACATTGGCCAAAAAAATCTGAAAAACAAAAAGAATATTATTCGGGGAACAAAAAAAGTCATACAAGGAAAAGTCAAGTAATTGTGTTAAGTTGCAGGTAAGGATATTGTTGATGTAGAAGCAGGAAAACCAGGGAGAAAAAGCGAGTGCTAATTGGTGGGGTCTCCCCAGAATGTAAGACGCACATCTGAGAGTGACATAAATTTTTTTCGTGAGACTAGGGCAAAATTCTCAGCAAAAACAAAAATTTACTGGGGATAAAGCCTATGTGGGAGAATCAGCAATAAAAACACCTAAAAAAAAGCCCAAAAATCAAGAATTAACCAGTCAGGAAAAGTCCCAAAATAAAGACCTTGCTGCTGAAAGAATAATTGAGCGAACATATAATTAGATTACTAAAAATATTTCGGGTAGTTAAAGAAAGATTTAGACTAAATTCTGAGAAATATGTGCAAATAATTAAGACTATTTGTGGCCTGGTTAGATTACGAATAGGTACATTTATTTTGTAGTATTAAATCAACCTTGATAGAGACATCAATTATTGAATTGATATGACTATTATTGAGCGAGTTTTTAATAGTAAGTATCCATAACACTGAGTTGACCGTGAAAATTAACTTCTATTAGCATTTGCGATCGCTTCCTAAAAGATAGTTATAGTAAGTGTTCGACTATTTTCGGAGATGTCTAATGGATAATGGATAATGGATAATTACCTCTGGTTAAAACCGTTACGGAATTGAATATAAGGAAATATTATTTCTTCTCTTGGTCGATTGGATATGGCGCAGGTTTCGGAGCCATCCCTCGACCGCTTTTTCCCCTTAAAAGGGGAGGCTTCAAGGTGCGAATTATTTAATTATTAATTATTAATTATTCGGTAAGCATTCCACAGGAAATACTTACAGTTATATACAAATTTTTTGCACTACTACTTAAGTTAGTTATGAAAATTAAGTTAGTCGCTTAACATCAAAATTTTTTTGCTAATCTTCATGTAAATACTGAATAATTTTGGTGGACTGAAAAATGACTAACTTGATAAATCAATCTTGTTTTTTTGTCAATCAATAAAAATTAGTCTTTTAGGTTAATTTATATCAACTTACTGCCATGGTAGAGATTTTTTTTAATGTCTGACTATAGAAATTTGCACCTCAGCTATCAGTCTGATTTTTTCTATCTTGAAAGATATAGAGATAACTTAATTTTTACCGAATAATTAAAGTTTAAAGCCTCTCCTTTAAAGGAGAAAAAAAGCGGTCTATCTTCGGAGATTTCCGTAGGATGGGATGGCGATATAGCAATGTGCGCTGGCATATTTACAAATTGCAGGAATTGCCCAATAGCTAAAAGCGTTATATTATTCCAACGGAGATGCTGCGCAAACAGATTTTTATTCCCCCTATTGCCTATTGCCTGTTGCCTGCGCGCAGCGCTATATCTCCTCGCTGGCTGACCATCGACCAAGAAAAGAAAAAATTTTCACGCTCCGCGTCAATCCTCTTTTTTTCAAGGAGAGGTAATTGTTAATTATTAATTATTAATTATTAATTGTTGAACACTTCCCTTTGTACCGATATTCAGGAAAGAGTATACTTTTATATTTTAACTTATTGCCATCAATAAGTAAGTATTAAAAGAAACAATTTTGGATTTAATATTTTAAATTATTAGTAAATATATTTTGGTGTAAGAATATGGAAATTTTTATTGCTAGAATAAAATTAGACTATTATAAACCCTCTTTTTCTAAAAGCGCAGCACCAAAAAAAATGCGTACCAAAAAAAATCCCTAAACCCCTATGCTTAATTCACGGCGCTACGGAATTTATAGCACTACATAAATATTCCTCTATTTCCTACTTCCTACCTCCCTACTCCCTACTCCCTTTTCACTCAGATTTATTGTCAAACGCCAAAGAACGTACTGCTATATTTATCAGAATTTTCTTACTTCTCATGATGTACTACCAGTTACTTTTAGCCTCTTATAAAGGAGCTAACGCGCTTTATCTACCCTAGTGCAGGATGGCGGAAATAACTGACCAGTTACAAAATCCTAAAACAATTACAAATCAAAAATGATTGACTGTCTTGAGTGCGTCTTACATTCTGAGGGGACCTCAGAATTACGCACTCGCTTTTAACTTCCGCGTAGCGACACTAGGTCATACCGCTATTCCATATTCCCTTCTTAAAATTTCAGAAAAAAATCAATGTAAACATTAACTTTGTTAGTAAAAAAATCATGAAAATAGAGAAAAAACGTAAATCTTTGAAAGAGCAAATTTACTATATTTTTGAATATTCAGACCAGAAAAATTTTTTTAGTTTGCTAGATGATTTGCTGATTACTATTTTAACAAGCATTAGTGTCAGTGCGTTTATTTTGGAAACTTCTCCCACATTTTCAGATATTTATTCTGAAGATTTAGAATTAATCGAAATAATGATAACAGGATTGTTTACTTTAGAATATTTTATCAGAATCTGGGTATGTACAATTAATCCTAAATATCGTCATCCTATTAGTGGGAGATTAAAATATATAATTACCCCCTTATCCATAATAGATCTTATAGCTATTTTGCCATTTTATTTGCAAGTATTATTTCCCAGTTTAGGATTTATAAAGTTTACATTATTACTGCGTTTATTTCGCTTATTTAAAATTAGTAGATATTCTGAGTCACTGCGGACTATTATTAAAGTTATAGTTCTCAAAAAAGAGGAACTAATAGCTACATTGCTAATAGTAATTTTTGTATTAGTCTTTGTTTCAAGCCTCATGTTTTTTGCCGAAAATGAAGCACAACCAGAAAAATTTTCTAGCATTTTAGAGACTATGTGGTGGGGAGTAGTAACTTTAACAACTGTGGGTTATGGAGATGTTTATCCTACGACTAATGTAGGCAAATTATTAAGTGCTGCTGTAGCATTTTTAGGTATCGGAATTTTTGGTCTACCAGCAGGTATAATTGCATCTGGTTTTGCAGAAGAAGTTCAAAAAAGAAGGGGTAAAAAAATAGTTCATCCAGTAGGAAAAGATATTAAAATAACTTCAGAAACTACATTTCCCTTACATTCAGATGTCAGACATCATATACACTCAGACTTTAGACATCATCATACAAAACAAGATCAAAAACAGGCGATCGCTGACTATATTGAGGAATCATCTGAGATTATGAAACTTTGCATCGAAACAGCAAAGAAAAAGTACGGAAATTATTTTCAAAATGAGGAAATTATTAAAGATTTTGCTATGGTTCTTTATCAAGAAACAATGCGCAAATTTCATCGTTAAAAGTCACTTCAGTTATCAGGAGTCAGGAGTCAGGAGTCAGGAGTCAGGAGTTAGGGGTACTTAGAGGAGGTAGGAGCTAAGTTTTGTAAGAATAATTTTTCTGCCCAACTATGCGCCTAAAATACTATGCACCTAAAATACGCTTCTTTTTGAGGCTTTTAGACTGAAACAGGCGCACTTTTTCAAGGCACCAAAAAGGCTAAAACCTTTATCTGTAAATACTTTTAGATTTAATCAGCAAGCCCTAAATATCTACCAAGCCACGGATTTATATACTACTTTTAATGATACAAATTGAAGTGCGTGTGGGTGGGTTAAAAGTCAGGAAGGAGTAAGGAAGTAAGGGAGTGGGGGAGTGATATAGAATCCGGGTAATTAGTTATCGTATTACTGAGGAGTAAGGAGTAAGGAGTAAGGAGTAACGAGTAAGGAGTAACGAGTAAGGAGTAATATCAAATCCAGTTGAATACTTAATTGTATTGTTGGGGGAGATGGGGAGATGGGGAGATTGAATAATGAACATATACTATATAACCGGATTCTATATGAGGGAATAGGGGAGTAGGAAAGAAACCGAAATATATCCTCTCTTCTGTTAAAGGAGAGGTAATTATTAATTATTAATTATTAATTATTAATTGTTTTAATAATCAATAGGTAAACCGTAATATTCAAGAGTTGAACTATCTTGAATAATATTTTCAGTAGAAGTATCTACTTGAATTTGACCAGATTGCAAAATCAAAGTACGTTGAGTTACTTTAGCAACCCAGTTTAAATCATGGGAAGCAATTAATATAATTTTAACTGGTAATTGTAAGATAATTTTAGCTAAATTTTTTCGCCATAAAGGATCTAGACCATTAGTGGGTTCATCTAATATTAAAATTTCTGGTTTTAATGCTAAAACAGCGGCTAAAGCAGCCAATTTTTTTTGACCTCCTGAAAGTTCATATACAGATCGATGTGCATACTTTTCTAAACCAAATTTTACTAACAAATTATGAGCAATTTCTGTAGCAATTTCTGGAGATAAACCATAGTTAAGGGGACCAAAAGTTATATCCTCTAAAATCGTAGGCATAAATAGTTGGTCATCAGGATTTTGGAAACAAAAACCTATTTGACGACGTACTTGAGATAAAGTTTTTTCTTCTAGGAGAATTCCTTGAATCCAAATTTCACCAGATACAGGTTTTTTTAAGCCTACCAAAGTTTCCATGAAAGTGCTTTTTCCTGTACCTGTAGATCCTAACAAAGCGACTCTTTCTCCAGGATTAATTGTCAATGAAATACTTTGTAAAATAGGTTCATTTTGTGGATATTTAAACAATAAATCCTTCACATAGACTCCAGGTTCTGGGTAATCGTCTTGCATTTTATCGATGACTAATTATTAACAGTAAAAAAATATATTTCTGCAATTACAAAACTAGCAGCAATTATTAAAGATAAGAATAGATATATTAAGTCTGGTCTATATTTAAGATTGTTTGTAGAACCAGAATATATTCTATTATTCTCATTATGTAACACATTTCCATAACCGCGCAACAACATTGCCTGATAAACTCGTTCTGCTTGTTGATAACTTCGCACTAAAAGACTACCTGTAAGAGCAGCATAAACTGATAAGTTTCTCCAACTAAATTTGCTCCGCTGAAAACCTCTTAATCTAGTAGCTTTAAACATCATGCTCAGTTGATTCGATATTTCAAAAATATAACGATAAGATAACAAAAGTATATCGGTAATAATGGGAGAAATTCCCAACTGCCTCATCCCTTTGATTGTTGTTAAAAATGAACTTGTACCGAATAAAATCAAGCAAGTAGTCATAATGGCAAAAAAACGACTAACAATTAATATAACTGCCAGACATCCTTCCTGGCGAACTGTCAAAAATCCGTATTGCCAAATAATTGTTTGACCAGATAAAAAAGGTAATAATACGATTACTCCTAACAAAAAAAATCCTGGATAACGTAATCGACTAATTAAAAATGATAAAGGTAGCTTTGAAACTCCATAAAGCAGAATAGTTACTAAAAGCATTAATGGAATTAAATACCAACTATTCACAGTAGCAAAACCAAACATTAATGCCATTAAAGCGATAAGTTTATATCTCACATCCCACCGATGTATTGGAGAGTTTAAATTGGCATATTCATCTAGGGCAAATTTCATTACTATAGTAGGTATTAGGTAGTAGATTTTTCACAATTAATAATTAATTGTCTCTTCTCCTTCTTGAGCGGGGGAGTAGGGGGGGTAAGTAAACATAAGAATAATTAACAATAACTGGCTTCCTAATTATCAAAAAAAGTTATTCAGTCTGTGTTAATTACTTAATAATTGAAGTGTTATTCTGAAGCAAGAGACTTTAACTAGCTATCAACTTTTCCGTTCCGGAATGCTCCGCAAACAACATTTAGCTGGAGCGCTAAAAAATCAAGGGTTTAAGTCCCCCACTATATTTGAAAAAATTAATGGTGCGCCTTTTATGGGGATTTAAACCCCCATTATACACCCTGAAAATGCTGACTGCTGAAGTGCTGATAGCTGACTGCTACTTCAAATCTGGAATATTCTCTTTTTTTATCCCCCTAAAAGGGGAGGATTGAGACTAGAATTTTTCGGTCTTCTAAGTATAGCATTCCTTTTTCAATTCAATCTAACATCTAACTTTGAAAGCAAAGGAACAGATAACAAAAGAAGGAAAAAATTGTAGTTAAAAATTTGACTAACTAATAGTTATTCAAGATTGATTTGAAGGATATAGCAGTCGAAGGAAAGGTAAGGACATATCAAAAGCTTAAAACTCAGACAATGCCAGATTTTTTCTTCTTCCTTCTTACTTCTTACTTCTTCCTTCTTCCTTCTGCGTATAACCTATGAAATTTTCCCCCTCACCTATTTTCCATCACGATATTCCCTAGTTTCATATAGAATCCGGTTATATAGTATATGTTGATAATTCTATAGTTACTTCAATATTTAATCTCCCTTACCGAGTAATTAATAATTAATAATTAATAATTAATAATTAAATAATTCGCGCTTTGAAACCTCCCCTTTTAAGGGGAAAAAAGCGGTCGAGGGATGGCGAGGTCCCCTCGCCATATCCAATCGACCAAGACAGCGGTCGATATTCCCAGCTTCCCCGTTGGGTGGGATGGCGCAATTCGGAGCGGCTCTGATAAGAGCGGGTCTCCTCGCCATATCCAATCGACCAAGAAAAGAAATAATATCTCCTGATATTCAATTCCGTAACGGTTAAAACCCGAGGTAATTATCAATTATCCATTATCCATTATCCATTAATGAACGTAGGGTGGGATGGATGGGTTTCCTAAGCATATCCAATCGACCAAGAGAAAAGAAATAATATTTCCTGATATTCAATTCCGTAACGGTTAAAACCCGAGGTAATTATCAATTATCCATTATCAATTAATGAATTCCCTACTCCCCTACTCCCAACCCCTAACTATACAACAGTTCTAAGAAGGTAAAAGCTCTGGCATAACTCGACGCAAAAAACTGATAATCATTGCAGTCAAAATACCCTCTATTCCCATCAAAGGAATATGAGAAATCATTAATCCATAAATTACTCTCTGCTCTAAGACAGTATCAAACCCAGAAGGTAAATTTGTAATAATTATCGTAAAAAATATTAAACTAGAAACTCCAATAGCACTAGCTCCAGCAATAAATCCAAAAATACTCATAGATAAATTTTCCTTAATTCCATTTCCTAAAATATGACGTAGCTGAAATATTTGATAAGCCAAAAGCGCAGGTATTCCCATAATTAGAGCATTAATTCCTAAAGTAGTTAAACCACCGTGTCCGAACATTATTGCTTGAAAAAATAGACCAACAAGTATAGCTGGAAAAGCATAATAACCTAAAACAGTTCCTAACAAACCATTTAATACTAAATGCACGCTAGCTGGTGGGATAGGAATATGAATACTAGAAGCTACAAAAAAAGCTGCTGTTAATAAAGAAGCTTTAGGAATGCTAGCTTGAGGATTTGGTAAACGATTAATTTGGCGTAGAGAATACCAGGTAATAAAAGAAGTAATCCCATAGCCACTAATACAGAGTTGAGCAGGCAAAATACCTTCTGAAATGTGCATTATTGAAGATTTAAAAATATCCTGAAAAAAGTCAAATAATAATTAATAATTAATAATTAATAATTCAATAATTCAATAATTATGGTTTAAAGCCGACCCTTTTAAGGGGGAAAAAAGCGGTTGAGGGATGGCGAGGTCCCCTCGCCATATCCAATCAACCAAGACAGCGGTCGAACTTCGGAGCTTCCCGTAGGGTGGGATGGATGGGTTTTCTAACCATATCCAATGGACTAAGAGAAGAAATAATATTTCCTTATATTCAATTCCGTAACGGTTAAAACCCGAGGTAATTATCAATTATCCATTATCAATTATCAATTAATGAACATTATTCTAATGTTCTTCTTGTGGCCGATCTTGAGTTTTAAATCGCCAGAAAAATAAAGTAGTTCCCACAAAACCCCACATAGTACAACCGATCATTAATCCTTTTTGTAGCGGGTTATAATCATTAGAAATATTGGCTAAATACTTGTTATTGTTGCTGACATTATGATGATGGTAATTGTTAGATTCATCTACTTGAAAAGGAATACTGACCAGCCCACCATGACCAGCTTGACGCACCTTAATTTCCCAAGTTCCAGACTGAGAAGAATCAGGGTAAAAAATAAAATTTCCTTGCTCATCAGTTGTGCCTTTTAACCAAACTTTATTTGGTTCGATAGGAGCATAAACTGTGACAGAAGCATTAGGTAAAGGAGTGCCAGTATCGTAAGTAGCATTAATCTTAATTGCCTGAGTAATTTGGTGTTGAATTTTCACTCCATGAGCTATGGCTTTTCCCTGTAAACTTACTGAAGATAAAAATATTAAAGGAATAACAAATTGCCATTTCATATTTTACCTATGTATAATTTTTACCTTAGCAATCTTGCCATTATTTACAATTAAATTGGATTTATTTTATAGAAAATCCCGAATTACTAAATTACCCAGTTTAATTTATAAGATTTCTTACCGAAAAATTGGGTTTAAAGCCTCGCCCTTGTAGGGCGACTTTTTATTTGAGCATGCAAGTGAATTGAATATATGCTATTGTGTCATTAGTTGCCGGGGGGCACTCGGAAACTCGTGCGCGGACGTGGAGGGAAGCGTTAGACTACCGCCAAGGAAGCAGCACCTTGTGTTAGCGGCAGCTATGCGAAGCAAAGCGTCAACCCGCCGAGGAGCTACGGCTTAGTAGGAATTCCCGCGCCTTTAGGCCGGGGAGGATGTCAAAAGGCTAAAAGTCCAATAAATTACTAGTGCAGGATGGCAGAAATAACTAACCAGTTACAAAATCCTAAAAGTCTTACCAATCAATACTTTTGACTGTATTGAGTGCGTCTTACATTCTGAGGACACCTCAGAATTACGCACTCGATGCATGACTTTTGACTTTTAACTTCCGCGTAGCGGCAATAGACAAAAATTATCTTTGACTTTTTAATTTTGACTTACCAATGACTCATGACAATGACCTTCACCTACATGACCCAAACTGGGTAAAATTGTCATTAACTTTTGGTAGTCATTAGCAGAAAGTTTGCTTTTCAATGTAGCCATATCTGCTTCAACTTTTCCTCCTTCGGCGATCGCTGCTAGAGGTGCAAAACCTAATGCTCCTGTATTAATTTCGTCATCTGAGGCGGCATTACCATCACCGAAAAGATGGTCAAAATGGAATGTTGCTTCCAATTGCGCAATGTCTCCACCTTGGACAATACCTTTACGCTCATCCCCAACAAAATCTCCACAAGTAAATTCTAGCTCCTGGTCAACTTTTAGGGTGAAAGGTATCGTCTGACCATCTTTAGTTGCTGTGCCATCCATTAATAAAGAATAACCTTGAGCTGGGCCAACCGTTGCTTTGAGCATTTTCCAAGAGAGGGCATTGTAGAGACCTGGAGGTGCAGATACTTCACTTACCAAAATAGCTTCCGCAGTTTCATCCCCCTCTGCCAAGTCTACTGTTTTAGTTTGAGCAAGAATGACTTTTTCTTTTGCCTCTGGTTTTCCTCCCATTTCAGCATTATAGGGTGGGTCTGTTTGGTAGGCAGTGACTTCGACTAAGTTCGCGTAGAGTTGGTCAAATGTTACTTTCCACCCATCTTTAGTAACAAAACCTTGTCTCACAAAGTCTTCTCCATTGGCACGAAGTTGGAGAGTGCCTGGAATATCTTCAGTTGCTTGGGTTTGCTCGGTCTCAGTTTCAGTTGTTTGGGTTTGACAACTGCTCAGTAGAGCACTAGGGATGATAAAGGCCAATATTGACCATATTAAAAGCTGTTTTCTCATCTTCATTGCTTTTACAGTTGTACGGTATTTGTACAGATAGGATTTTGAAAGTAAGCAAATTTTTAGGTATGGCATTTTGATTTACAGAAAATTATCTTTTCTGTGGCTGGTTTAATACCCCACCCTCAACGGGGTTATAGCAGTGGAAGGAAAGGTGAGGACAGATCAAAAGCTGAAAACTCACACAACGCCAGATTTTTCCTTCTGCCTTCTTCAAGGACATCAGTGACCATTTTTCTCAAATATTGCTGACTTTTTTGGCCTTAATAGATCACATATCTCTGTTATTTAGTAAACACTTTTTTACAAAAATTAACAATCCCTGGGGAGGGCATTATGTGGACAAAAAAACAATTGAGTTTAAAAAAAAAATTTTATAAATTGACATCTAAAGATTTAAAATTGCTTTTAAACTTTGAGTTAATCACTATTACTATCAAAAATAAGATGATAAGATTATGACTTTAATAAAGATAAAATAAAAAAAACTAATATGTAAAAAATTGTCAATATTTTTGAGACCCCTTACAATATTTAATTGTCTTAGCATTAGTCAAAAAACTTACTTAACTAATATGATGAATCACTTTCGTTTTCTATCCTTATCTGGAATCATTGCTAGTTTAATTGCTATGAGTTCCTGTGCAAATACAACTACTCCAACTGTAGATCCTAACGCTAATCCTAATAGTTTAAATTCACCAGTATCTACTGCTACTGACAACATGAGCAAAATAGATATAAATGATGCTTCAGACTCAGACTTAAAAAAATTAGCAATCAAGTTAAACATACCCGATCTACCAGAAAAAATTAAGGAAAATCGTCCTTACAAAGATATTAATGAACTGGCAGTCAAAGAAATTATTAGTCCTCAACAATTAGACTTTGTGAAGAATGATATAACTGTGGCAAAACCTACCCCACTACCAGAAGAAGAAGACAATTAATGTAAGCATTTCCTGCGGAATGCTGCGCAAAAAACCATTAGATATTAGTTAGCCTCTTGTCGAGGAAATACGTTAACAGCAATTAATTTTGGGGAAGGTAAAAGCAACCTTTGAAACTGAGAAAGAATAAAAAGTTACTGCTAAAGTCTCCTTCCCAAACCTGAGAAATAATTATTTATTACTAATTGCTGTTTGCGTAGCATCCCGCAGGGAAGTGCTGACTGCTAATAGCTGAATACTTACCCTCTACTAATATATTCCTTATTTACTTAGTAGTAACTTAGTAGGGGTTAAAAAAACTTTTGTATTGAAATTATCTATAGATAAAATTAATATTTTTCATCCTTAAATAAAAGTTAAAATAATATATTTTATTGATTAAATGTATATAATTCAAAAGTGACAATTAAGCTAAAAAAATTAAGCATTGAGACACTAAAATGATAGAACTTAATACAGAAAAAGCTGTAGAGTTATTAAACTCTGTTATGGAATTTGAACTAGCAGGAGTAGTGCGCTATACTCACTACTCCCTAATGGTGACAGGACCTAATCGCATACCAATTGTACAATTTTTTCAAGCTCAAGCAAATGAATCTTTACTTCATGCTCAACAAGCAGGAGAAATATTAACAGGTTTAGAAGGTCATCCCACATTAAAAGTCGCTCCAATTGAAGAAACAAATCAACATTCAGTACCAGACCTTTTAAAGGAAAGCCTTAACCATGAAGCTAAAGCTTTAGAACTATATAAAAGTTTCTTGCAAATTGTAGAAAACGCAAGTATATATTTAGAAGAATATGCTCGCACCATGATTGGTCAAGAAGAGTTACATAATATGGAAATCAAAAAAATGTTGCGTGACTATAGTTGATTAATTTAACCTAGAATAAATATCTAAAATTATCATAGCAATCCGTCTAAAAAATGTGAATATCTGCCCAGAAATCACATATTATTTAGGATTAGAAAAAGAGCAATCGGATTGCTTCATTTTTTCCTAATACCAAAGAAAAAATATCAACTATTTTGAAAAAAAATTGCGATTATTTACCAAAAATTATCCGCTTTTTCATAGCTAAATATTTATTCATCTTAATTAGTAGGTATAGCAATCAGGAATCAGTTGTGAGAATTGAGATGTTCCTTAAAAGTATAGAATATAGCAATTATTATTTTTATATGATATGTTTTTTTCTTCTTCTGTGTTCCCTGTTCCCTGTTCTCTGTTCCGTAAAAGTTTTCAATATCTCACAACTAAAATCATATTGCTATAAAGAAGGAAAAGATTTAATCCACTTTTGATTAATACTCCAATCCAAAACAAGGCCAGCCACAGCAAAAGCCACTACACTTTCTATACCCAGGACTATTAAAGGCCATAAATCAAGAAATGTATCCCCATAACTTAATCCCACATCAATTTCTCCCAAACCTCTGACACTGCCAAAGGCCACTACTGCTCCAGATTTTAGATGGGGGTTGCTATCCTGACGGATAATATAACGATAAGTCACGCCAAACAGAAATCCACTAATAAAAGCGATCGCGCCCTGAAACAAAACATTCCAGCCTAGAGCTATAATTTCTAAATCTGCCAATAACTCAAACTTATGGGCCAAAAATAGGCTGTTGCCCAAGGCGATCGCCCCAGAGGTTAAAAATAGGGAAATACCAGCTATAGTTCCTGCTTTGAGAGATTCTATTCTTTCTGTGAAGGTAAAATTTGATGAGTATTTGACCATATACTATATCTTTTTATTGATTACCATATGTTTTTTGTCTCACTTAATCTTATCTTGTTTTTCAGACGGCTTGACATACTTAAATTTATACATAAATTGCGATAAACTTAATATTATTATCCTGTTTGATACTTTTGATTTTTTCATCTAGTCAAAATACCCTAAATCAAATATTATAAAGTTTGGAGTAAATGTTTATCTTTTTCTAAATTGTAGTTATGGATATTTTGTCATTAGGCTGGGTTTCACTTTTAGTTGTGTTCGGTTTCTCTATTTCTATGGTAGTCTGGGGTCGTAACGGTTTCTAGAAACTAAGCATCAGTTTTTATAAACCTAATTTTTTTTGATGCGATCGCACTAAATACCTTTTCTGAGCAATACCAGTAGATGGGGTAGGTCTGTTACCTCTCCCCATCAACCTTAGAAAATAACATTGCTGAACCAATAATCATATAAAACTCCTCCTTATTCCCTCAAGCAAATATCCATCAATAAATATAGGTAATATCATGTTCCCCCGGAGGGGGAGCTACGCTAACGGACGGGTCAGTTATAATAAAATTTAAGGACTCCGGGTACCGACAGTACCAAATAAATACTGAAATTATCAATACCCCATCTCCAATATTTCCTGTGTATTCCTCCTTTCTTCCCCTCCTGGGAGGGGTTAGGGGTGGGTTGACTCCTGAGGACTGACTCGTAACAACAGTTATTTATAAGTATTCAACCGTTAGCGTAGCTTCCCCCTCCGGAGGAACATTATATAAGCAGAATTACTTTTATCGCTACTTATTGACAAAAATAGAAAATAACTATATTTTAATTATTAACTTATTAATAAAAACTGTCAATAATTTTCTACAAATATGGCTAATCCCCTAGAGCCAGAAAAATCATTAATTTGGAACAGACGGCAATTCCTAAAGCTAGGTTTAGTAGGTAGTGGAGTAACTTTAGCTGGCATTACCACTCAATATATTATACCTGCATTGTCATCATCACTCGAAGCTAGGGCAGCCATCAATACTATAGAATTAAATCCTACAAATACCCTAAGAGAATTTGATTATGGAATTATCAAACAAGAAAACGGTCGTCAAATCCGAGAATTTCAGATAAAAGCAATTAATTCTAAATTACAACTAAATCAAGCAGTATCCTTTATTAGTTGGAACTATAATGGTCGGGTGCCTGGGCCAACATTAAGAGCAACAGAAGGGGAACGAGTCAGAATAATTTTCGAGAACGAAGGTGGTCACGCCCACACAATGCACTTCCACGGCATTCATCCAGCAGAAGTAGATGGAGTGCGTCCAGTGCGTCATGGGAAAACAACCATTTATGAATTTGACGCTCAACCTTTTGGCGTTCATCTCTATCATTGCCATATTACCCCAGTAACTCGTCATGTCACTAAAGGGTTGTACGGAATGTTTATTGTTGACCCTCCCAACTCTCGTCCCCCTGCAGATGAGATCGTATTAGTAATGGGAGGTTATGACACTAATGGTGATGGCAAAAATGAGCTTTATGCTTTTAATGGTTTGCCAAACTATTACAAAACCCATCCGATATCAATTCAGCAAAATCAACTGGTACGTTTGTATTTACTGAATATGATTGAGTTTGACCCGGTTGCAACATTTCATATTCATGCAAATTTTTTCCGGGTTTATTCTACTGGTATGAGTCTTAAACCCTCACAAGAAACAGATGTAATTACTATGGGAACTGCAGAAAGACATATTCTAGAATTTTCCTATCCCTATCCAGGTAAATATATGTTTCATCCCCACCAAGATGCAATTGCAGAAAGTGGTTGTATTGGTCTGTTTGAGGTTTTGTCTCAGACTTAAAATTTTGAGTAAATTATCAATTTATCAGGTAATTAATTATGGTTAAAATAAATTCTGTTTTCCGTTATTTGTTTGTTGGGTTTGTTACTACTTTATTAGCGGTCGCTTTTAACCCTAATATTCAGCCAACTATGAGTAATAATTCTATGTTTTTTTCTACTCCTAGTTTAGCCGTTGATTCGGAAAGTAAAGATGTTGACTATATGACAAACCTGGGATTAATGAAGGGTCATTTATTAGTAGGAAAAGAATTAATTGCAGCCGGAAAAGTAGACCAGGCAAAACCTCATTTTGGGCATCCGGTAGAAGAATTATATATAGATATTGAAAATCAGTTGGATGACCGGGGCGTTAAACAGTTCAAAAGTAGCCTTAATAATTTGAATGATTTTGTAGTAGCTGGTGCTGAAGATACTAATAAATTGAATAGTATGTATCAAGAAACTTTGCAGGAAATTGATACAGCTATTTCTAATTTGCCAGATGAAAAACGTCAAAATTCAGCATTTGTCCTACAGGTGATTAATGGATTATTAGATACTGCTGGAGCAGAATATGAAGCAGCAATTCTTGATGGAAAAATTGTCGAAATTATTGAGTATCAAGACTCACGAGGCTTTGTTGACTATGCAGAGACTATATACAAAAATATAGCTGATGAAATGGCGAGTAAATATTCTGATATTGATGCAGAAATACAAGCAAATATGACAGAATTAAAAAAGGCTTGGCCGTCTGCTATAGCACCAGAAACAGCAGCAATGAAACCTGCTAAAGTATCAGAGTTAATTGAAGAGATTAAGCAGAATAGTGAAAAGGTGAAATAGGTAATTTCAGTTATAAGTTAGCCTCCTATGGTAGGAACTGCGTAAATGTTTCTGGAGTTTTGACTATATCAATAGATATCTCCAGAAATTAAACTATTCTAATTTGACCTTTGATCGACTATTTATGTGGTTGAAATTGTGAAATTAATTAGGGTTTGCTGATTAAATATCAAAGCATTGACTTATATTGGTTCTAGCATTTTTGGGTCTAAAAAAGTGCCAGATTTTCGGCTCAAAAAGCTCAAAAAGATAGTATTTTGGGACGATTATGGCAAAAAAATCACTCTTATAATTTTTCTGACTACCTCCTTTATAATTCCATTTCTCCTGTCTCCTGTCTCCTGTCTCCTGTCTCCTCCCCCTACTAAAAGACTTTATTCAGCAAACCCTAATTAGGGATTGCTGATTAAATCTAATCCCATTCACTTTTTCCTTCTTCCTTCTTCAAAAATTACGCTAAACGCTCACAAACTAGAATAGTTCCCTTTTCTCCCAGTGTAATGCGAAGTTCTTCATCTAAATAAAGCACTTCTAAACGACCTTTAGGCGATCGCTTCATTGTAAAAGAAATTTCTCCTGTTTCTGTATTCATACCTTTGGGTGGCACTAACCCAAACATCAACTTTAAAAATACAGACATTAATTGTTATTTTAAACTTTTCTTTGATGATTTATCTTGACCAAATATATCTTTCCAAATTGACAAATTTTCACCCTTTTGTGGAGCTAAAGTTCCTCCAGTAAATTCGACTTGTAAGGTATTATTATCGGCAGGATAACAAACACCTAAATTACGAACAATACCTTTTAATGGTGGGAATAATTCATCAATAATACTAAACTCAACTACAATATCATGGCTACGTTTTTCCCCTTCTCCTAACAACACAACAGGTTGTCTAACAGAATCAATAACTAACTTTAAATTGGTAGGTTCAAACATATTAAATGCTAACCTTCCCAGAGTATAAGCATATTTACCATTAGAAAGTTTTTCTCCTTGAGGAAAAGAAGGGGCACTAATTAATAGCCAATCTTGAGATTCTAGAAGGGAGTTATGGGTAGGGTCTACTATAGGGTTAAGTTGAGAAAGTTGGTCAATTTTTTCCTTAACATTCTGCTGTTTAACATCTCCATCATAGGTCTTCAAAGCTTCTCTCAAAGCAATTTTTGTTTCAAGTATTGTTGCTGTATCATTCATGATTTTTTCCCCAGATTGTAGATTAATTACCTGTATTAAATTAATTTAACATCAATAGCGTAGGGGTTTGCTCTCCAAACCAGGACTGAATGTTTGTGCGTCAAGAAAGTGTGGGAAGTGTGGGGAGGGTGGGGAGACAGAGGAAGTAGGAGAAATAATTCTACCTGTATCTTTTCCTAACTTTTTGGTCGCTCAAGCTTAAATATTTGCACTTTTTTGGCGACCAAAATGCTAATTTTTTTATATATTCAGTGCTTTTAGATTAGATTCGCCAGCCATACTTACTTATCCCACACTTTACTAATGCACAACCGACTGAATTTTGTAGGAATAGAGGAAGCAAATCTTCCTGAAATTATTTGACATTTAATATTGATTTTTTTTGTTTAATTGTGGTAATATTATTAATTTTTTTTAGGAAAAATACAATATTTTATCTGGGAATCATAATTGTAAAAATTGTACCTTGCCCAATTGTTGAATCACAACTAATCTGACCACCGTGTTTTTCTATTACTATTTGATGGGCGATCGCCATCCCCAAACCCGTTCCTTTGCCTACTTCTTTGGTGGTAAAACCTTGCTCGAATATTTTCTCTTTTACCTCTTGTGCCATTCCCATTCCGTTGTCGGCAATTCGCACTATCGCCTTCTGTTTATCCTCGCTTAATTCTGTCGTAATAGTGATTCTATTTGGTTCTTTTTCTATTTCTTGAAAAGTTTTTCCAGCATTACTTTCCTCGAAAGCATCAATTGCATTCGCCAAGATATTCATAAATACTTGGTTAATTTGCCCTGCATAACATTTTACTGGTGGCATATTACCGTAATTTTTAATCATCTCGATAGCTGGACGGTTTTCGTTAGCTTTGAGGCGATATTTTAAGATTAATAAGGTACTGTCAATTCCATCGTGCAAATTAAACTCAGTTTTTTTATCGGTATCCTTACGAGCAAATGTTCGCAGAGATGTACTGATATTGCGAATGATATCGTATCCCCCTTGCATTGATGCAATCAGTTTTGGGAAGTCTTCAGCAACAAATTCTAGGTCGAGGTCTTCAATTTCTGCGATGATTTCATCATCAAGGTGGGAATTTTCGCGATAGAGAGAAAGTCCTACCAATAAATCTTGCAGATGTTTTTGTGCGACGCTGACATTGCCACCGATAAACCCAAGGGGATTATTAATTTCATGGGCAATTCCAGTCACGAGATTGCCCAAGGTTACCATTTTTTCATTTTGTACGAGTTGCAGTTGTGCCTCTTCAAGTTGCAAGTATTTCTCTTTGAGCTGTTGATTTGCCTTTTCCAGTTCTTGATTAAGTGTCTTGAGTTGTCGATTTTGTTGGGCTAATTTTTGAGATTGAATAAAGTTAGTTTTTTGGAGTATTTCTCGCAAGCGAAAAAGTTGTAAATGAGTTTCAACGCGAGCTAAAACTTCTTCTGCTTGTACGGGTTTGGTAATATAATCTACTCCCCCCACACTAAATGCTTTAACTTTGTCAAATATTTCGTTCAATGCACTGATAAAAATCACGGGAATATCTCGCCATTTTTCATCTTCCTTGAGATACTCGCACATTTCATAACCATTCATTTGCGGCATCGTAATATCCAATAAAATCAACTCCGGAAGGAAATTTTTCATTCCCATTAGAGCTAACTTAGCACTGGGGAAAGCTCTAACTTCATACTCGTGTTCCTCCAAAAGATTGGATAATAAATGCAGATTAGCGGGGGTATCGTCAACAACAATAATTCGACCGTTATTTTCAATCATGGCTAATAAATATCTCCAGAAAAGAGGGAATAGGGAACAGGGAATAGGGAACAGGGAACAGGGAATATATTTTTAGGAAAAAGGTAAGGAAAATAATTTTGTGAAGAACTTTTAGTTCTCTTGCTTATAGTAAATAAAGGGCAAGTTTGTTTTCTGAAAATATATAATGTTTTTAAGATAAAATATTTAAGATTTTGGCATTGCTGATTTGAGGTATAATATCTTGTCCGGATCATAGGGCGAGCAAAAAACTTTCTCCTTCTACTCCTGTTTACTTCTTCTTTCTTCCCTCCTGAGTCCTGAGTCCTGAGTCCTGAGTCCTGAGTAATGGCGTTGCTGAATTGAAGTATGAATGCGCGATTGTTTGGTTCTGGTCAAGCCCCCGCTGGTCCCCCAAAATTGGGGGACTTTTAGAGTTTTATTCCCCCCAAAATTGGGGGGCTAGGGGGGCAAAATCATACCCAGAATCACCAACGCCAAATAATTAATATCATACACTAATTCAGCAACGCCAAGATTTTTTCATACTCGAAGTTATAAAGAGATGTTTGTAAAGCCTCCGCTAACTCCTCGTATTCGAGAGAAATTTTTTCTACTATACCATTCATGGTTTTACGATCTGAACTCAGGATAGCATCCTTTAATCCTATTTGCCATTCTTCGGGTAATGTCGCTAAATTTTCTGGCGTTAATATTTCCCTTGTGAGTTTGATTTCTTTCTCTTGCACTTCTTCATAGATAAACTCGACACCGATATATTTGTGCATCGCCTCAAATATATCTTCCTCTCGAAATGGCTTCCTCATAAAAGCATCACACCCTGCAGACAAGATTACCGCTTTTTCTTCTTCTAAAACACTGGCAGTCAAGGCAATAATTACCGTCGCTTGTCCTTGGGTCGTGGCTTTGATATTCTGGGTAGCTTCGTAAGCATCCATCACAGGTATCCGCATATCCATCCAAATCAAATGGGGTTGCCATGACTCGAAAATTTTGATAGCTTCTTTGCCGTTGCTGGATTCTTTGATTTCAAATCCGAGGGGACTGAGCAGTTTCACTAACAACTGGCGATCGAGGATTTTGTCATCTACGATCAGGATGCGATAGCGTGGTTGCTTGGGAGCAAGAGCGATGACTCTCCGTTTTTGTTTTTCCGTTTCTACGACTTCGGCATCCACCTCTTCGACTTGAATCTCAAAACCGAAGGTTGTCCCTTGTCCCACTTGAGAGGTGATTTGGATATCGCCGCCCATTAACTGCACGAATTTACGGGAGATGGGCAAACCTAACCCCGTTCCTTCTTGTGCCTCTTTGCCAGTTTTGGTTTGGACAAAGGCTTCAAAGAGTTTCTCAAGTTCTTCTGAGGCGATTCCCGCTCCGGTGTCTTCTACAGCAAAGGATATCCGTTTGGACTGGGAACTGCCTGGGATTTCGATAGGGGTTGCTCGCAGGGTGACACCTCCTACTTCGGTGAATTTGATGGCATTGTTCAACAGATTGATCAGGACTTGGCGCAGTTTTACTTCATCGGTGCGAATATAGCGAGGCACACTTTCATCTCTTTCTAGTAACAGTTGCAACCCTTTGCCGTCAGCTTTGAGTTGGAACATATGGTGAATGTCATCAAGAAGACGATGTAAGTCGAAGTTCTTTTCGTTGAGGGTGATTTTACCAGCTTCAATTTTGGAGAATTCGAGAACGTTGTTGATGAGGGTGAGCAGGTGTTCTCCACTGCGAGAGATGATGGCAAGGTTTTCTTGGTAGTCGCGGGGGAGGGTTTGGGAACGGGTCATAATTTGGGTAAAACCCAGGATGGCATTTAATGGAGTTCTCAATTCGTGACTCATATTGGCAATAAATCTGCTTTTCGCTTGATTAGCAACTTCGGCTTTTTCTTTGGCAACTACAAGTTCAGCATTGGTTTTTTCGAGGGTTTGAAAAGATTCTTTTAATTGACCTGCCATGCTATTGAATGATTGGGCTAATTCTCCCAATTCATCGTGACCGTGACGTTCCAAATGAACGGTGCGCTCCCATTTGCCTTGAGCGATATCTTTAGCTGACTGGTTCAACGCAATTAAAGGATGAGTCACCCAACGAGCTGTTAAAATTCCGATTGTGGCAGCAATAACTAATGCAATAATACAAAGAATGATTGTTATTCGGGTATTCTGATTAATTTGTGCCATAAAATCTGCTTCTGGAATAATCACAACAATTAACCAGTCCAAACCTTTGGCGTTGGGGTCTTCAAAAGGAGTAACTTGAAGAAAATGGCGTTGATCATCGATCGTAAATTCGAGATGTTGAGATTTTTCAATCTTGTTTAAATCACCAAAATGATTTTGTAAATAATTTGTTGTTGATCGGATGGTGGAAATTTGACTATCGGTTGCATTGAGACGGACTAAATCTTCTCCTTGACTTAGAAATGGCTGTTCTTCTGTTGAGGAAGCAACAATATTGCCATCACGTTCGATAATAAAAATTTTTCCCGTTCTACCAACACGCAAATTTTTGAGAAAATCACCTATTTCTTCGAGAGTAATATCAATTCCCGTTACACCCAATAATTTTCCCGATTCATTATAAACAGGTTTTGAGAGTGTCATCCCCAAGGTTTTGTGAGAGAAGAAAATATAAAGACTCCATGTAGAAATTTGAGATTGAAATGATTCTTGATACCATGGTCGCAATCGCATTTGATAGTTAGGACGACCACTAACTTTTTTCGTGGGACGACCTCGTTCGTCGATTGCATAGGATTGAAACTCTCGTTGAGTGGTTAATGGATCGGATATCTTGTAGACTAATTTTCCATCCGTTCGTCCTACTCCGATATACTTTTCTTGTTCGTGTATGCCAATTTGAATGGTATTAATTTTTGGAGTTAATTTAACTTGTTTCCAAAAGTAATCTCTGATTTTTTCCGGATTATTGACATTGAGAATATTGATATTGAAAGCCGAATCATTCAATGTATTGATAGTGTGAGGAATTTCGAGATAGTCACCAACATACTGCGTTGCTCTTGACGTAATTTCTTCCCGCAGTTCTTGAGTGATTTCCCGGATCGCTTTCTGACTATTTTTAAATGATAGATAACTAACAATTCCAACCGCAGAAACAATTTGAATAATAAATGGAATCACAAAAACTGTGCGAAGAGAAATGGAGGAAAAGAGTTTTTTCATTTTTTTATCTTTATTTTTAATCATAACTAATATCATGTCCGGTTGAACAGTTATAGAACCCCTGATCGTATCTTCATAAATGTTAGCTAGGAGTCAGGAGACAGGAGACAGGAGACAGGAGGTAATATAAAATCCGGTTGAATACTTATCTTATGTTTGGGGGTGGGAAGTGTGGGGAGGGTGGGGAGTGTGGGGAGAAGGGGAGGTCGAGAGATTGAAGGCGAGAAAGTGTCGATAGAATTATAAACATATACTGTATAACCGGATTCTATATAAGAAGGAAGATGTGGGGAGAAATAATAAAAAAAAAATCAACACTCTTTCAGATGATTTTCGGTCAAAATTGATGCACGAAAAGACTTGACTAGCATAATTATATAGCAATCAAATGGGTTCTATAGAACCCCTGAGTGGTATCTGTGCAAAGGTGAGGGTTTTTGGCAAAGGAGTCAGGAGATTGAGAAATAAAATATGGGAAAAAAGTTGAAATTTGCCCCACACTCCCCACACTCCCCACACTCCCCACACTCCCCACACTTCCCACACCTTCCACACTCCCCACACCTCCCACACCTTCCACACTCCCCACACCTCCCACACCTCCCACACTCCCCACACCTCCCACACTCCCCACACTCCCCACACTCCCCACACTCCCCACACTCCCCACACCCCCCACACTCCCCACACT
>NZ_JAAHGO010000058.1:0-33186 GCF_010672455.1 Okeania sp. SIO2C9
AGTTATTTTATAGATGTGAAATAAGCGCTAAGATGGCAAGATAAATTTGTTTATATAGATACTATTTTTCTGCTAGTTATTAATAGTAAGTATCTCAAACACCTATTCTGGTGTACAAAGTAACTACTTTTGCGATTTTGCGATAACCTCCGGTTAAGCGTACGCTATCGCGATTCTAAAGGTAGTGATAGTAGGACTTTGGTTATTTTCGGAGATGTCTATTGCCACCCACAGGGAAGCAATCTCAAATCCTAGTTTTTCCCATCTCATGCGTAAGTCCCGATATAAATAGTTTCAACAATGTCAAAGATATAGCTAAGAAAGAATTAGTTAGGACAATTACTGATGATAAATCTTAGACTAGGAAATGTTTTTCCAACTGTTCCCTCTTCCCTATTCCCTGCTATATAAAATCAAAACTTGAAAATAGCTAATCACCTAACAGTTAGGTAATAGAATGGGTACATCTCAATGCAAGAATAAAGCAAAAAAATTATCGCTTTTAGGCAACAGGCAACAGCTCCGAAATGCAACAGGGAATATATAGGAAAAAAGTATTTTTGCACATAAGAGACACACCCTATTTATCCCTATTTATTGAGTACAATTATTTGCCGCTTAATTGAGATGCACCCAATAGAATTTCTAGCTTTTGAAAAAATTGTAGTTAATAATTAGAGTTTGCCTATGGAAAGTATTTTTGCTGAGACAGGAGATAGGAGACAGGAGAAATGGGAATGAGCAAGGGGGTAGGAGTAAGAATTATAAGAATGATTTTTCTGCCCAATAATTAGTCTAAAATACTAGCTTTTTGAGCGTATTCAACTGAAACAGGGGCACTGCAATTTGACCCTAAAAATTATCAAACCTTTATAGAACAATACTTTTATAATTAATCAGCAAACCCTAATTAACATAACATCAAGATGTTGCACCAATCGCCCACAATACTAAAGGCAAAGTTAAAAAAGATAACAGTGTTGATACGACAACAACTCTAGAAGTTCGTGCCGCATCCCCACCAAATTCATTAACTATTAAAAAAGAAACTAAAGCACTTGGCATTGCACTTTCTAACACTAAAACTTGTAAATCAAGCATTTCTAAACTCAGAAACTTACCAACTAAATAAGCAACGATCGCTCCTCCCAATAAACGCATCAAACTAGCACCCACTTCATAATTACTAGGTTGAAAACGATTATTAGCTATTTGTATTCCCATTAATAACAAAGAAATTGGAATTGCAGCTTCTCTCAAAAGATGTAAACCATCATCAAGTTTTAGAGGTAGTTGAATATCAAATGAGTTTAAAATTAAACCCAAAATCATTCCCCAAATTATGGGTAATTTGAGAGTGAAAATAATAGAAGACCAAACACCTCCTCCTCTGAGAATTGCAGGCATTGTACCTAGCACGATTAGATTAAAGGATATTAAATATATTACCGCCCTTTCTAACCCAGCTTCTCCTAATGCAAATAAAGTTACAGAAAGACCCATATTTCCAGCGTTTGGTAAAGCTGTTGTCGCTAATAAACTCTTTTGTATAGCCACAGAAAAACCTAATTTCCATCCTATTCCCCAAGCTATTAAACAGAGTAAAATATAAGTTAGCCCAAAGGCTACAAACATTTCAATTGCTTCTTCAATACTAATAGTAGTTCGATACATTATATCTGTTAGTAATGCCGGGAATAAAACATATAAAGCCAGTTTGGAAAGTGTGGGTTCATCAATGGAAAATTTTTTGGCAAATATAAAACCAATTAAAACAATACATCCCACTGGAAAAACAGCAGATACAACCGAAAATAAAATCTCAATCATAGTTGAAAAAATTATGATTCAATCATTTTACCGAATAATTAATAATTAGGGTTTGCGCTTCACTAGTCTTTTAGTAGGGGTAGGAGACAGGAGACAGGAGAGAGGTGAAATGGGAATGAGTGAGGAGGTAGAAGTAAGAATTGTAAGAATGATTTTTCTGCTTAACTCTTGACTAAAATCCGCTCCTAATTGAACCATTACCATCTAAAACCTCGCAATTTTTGATATTTAAAAAGGCACTTACCTTTATCTGTAAATACTTTTAGATTTAATCAGCAAACTCTAATTAAATAATTCTGGTTTAAAGCCTCCCCTTTTAAGGAAAAAAAGCGGTCGATATTCGCAGCGCACCCGTTGGGTGGGATGGATGGGTTTCCTAACTATATCCAATCGACCAAGAGAAGAAATAATATTTCCTTATCTTCAATTCCGTAACGGTTTTAACCAGAGGTAGTTATCAATTATCCATTATCAATTATCAATTAATGAAATAAATAATTCTGGTTTAAAGCCTCCCCTTTTAAAGAAAAAAAGCGGTCGTTTGCTTCGCAACGCTGACGCGAAACGCGACAGCGGAACGGAGTTCTCTCTTCGCAACTTCCCGAAGGGTGGGATGGATGGGTTTCCTAACCATATCCAATCGACCAAGAGAAGAAATAATATTTCCTTATCTTCAATTCCGTAACAGTTTTAACCAGAGGTAATTATCAATTATTCATTATCAATTATCAATTAATGAAAAAGTTATTTTCCAGATATTTATTGGTTCTGAATTTCTGTCGCCACTTTTTGTACTTCAGTAAAAACTCGCATTAAATTTCCACCCCAAATTTTTTGAATATCCTCTTCAGTATATCCCCGTGCTACTAATTCTTTTGTAATATTTGGCATTTCTGAAACATCATTCATTCCTCTAACTCCACCACCGCCATCTAAATCTGAACCAATACCAACATGATTAATACCCATAACTTTTACCATATAATCTATATGGTCTACTACATCAGCAACATTAGGTTTATTTTTGGGATATTTATCATTAATTAGATCGTATTTTTCTCTAAATTTTTCTCTTTCTACTTGACTCAGTTTTCCCTGCCAATAAGCAGTTCTTTCTTTGGCAATTGCTTTCATAGCTTTTTCTCTTTCTGGTGTTTGAGGTAGTTTTTTGATATAAGTATCAAAAATACAAACCTGTACAACCCCACCATTTTTTTTAATAGCTTTTAACATGTCATCACTCATATTTCGAGGATGATTTTCTATAGACCTAGCACTAGAATGAGAGGCAATTATTGGTGCTTTTGTTAACTTAATTACATCCCAAAATGTATCATCATGGACGTGAGAAATGTCAACAATAATACCCAAACGATTCATTTCTTTGACAACTTTTTCTCCCAAATCACTTAATCCATTCCATTCTTGTTTTTCATCGGTAGAAGAATCAGCTAGTTCATTGTTTCTGGAATGAGTTATTGTTATATATCTAATACCTTGGTCGTATAAAAATTCCACATTACTAATATCTTTACCAATAGGATAGCCATTTTCAATACCCATAAATATTGCCATTTTTCCCATTTTATCCAGGCGTTTAGCATCCTCTGGATTTAAAGCTATTTCAACTTGAGCTGAATTTTCCTCTGCCATCTTTTTGGTAATTTCAATCATTTTAATTGCTTTTGCTTTTGCCCGTTCGTGCCCTTGGCGATCGCGTTCTCTTTGAGGAGTAAATATTGACATAAAGACAGCATCTAATCCACCTTCTTGCATCCTAACAATATCCCATTGACCACTTCCTAGTTTTCCTGGTAGATGTCTAATATTAGGTTGAAAATCAGGATTTAAAAATTGACGATAAGGCCAATCAATATGACTGTCAATTGTTAAAACTTTTTCGTGTATTTCTTCAGGAGTTAATACTTTTTGTTGCTGCTCTTGAGTTGCTTCAGGGGATGGTGGTAATTTTTTGTTAGAGATCGTACATCCATGTACTGTTAAAGAAAGTAGAATTATTGACAATGATAAGACTGGATTTTTTGATAAATTCATCTAGATTACACCTCAAAATTAGTATCACAAAAGGGTAGGATTCAATAATTAATAATTAATAATTAATAATTAATAATTAATAATTAGAGCTGATTCCTAAACTTAGTTGAAACTTTTATTTAATCTAACTCTCAGGGATTCAGGTATTACTGGACTATAACTTTCAAAGCCCAAGTATAGCAAGGAACTTAGCCTCTTAATATTTAATTTATAAATCAGCTCTTAGGGCTTGCTGATTAAATATCAAAGCATTGATAGATAAAGGTTTTAGCTGTTTTAGGTTGAACAAAGTGCACCTGTTTTCGGTCAATAAAGCTCAAAAAACTAGCATTTTGTGCAATAGTTGGGCAGAAAAATTAAGGGACAAAACGCCCGCTCCTACCTCCTCTACATTCCCCGTTCCTCCTGTCTCCTGTCTCCAGTATAACTGTCTCCTACCCCAGCAAAAAGACTTTTTCAGCAAACCCTAATTAATAATTACCGAAAAATTAACGTGGTTTCGTTAATACATAATATTGCAGAGTTTAGAATTAAATAGCCCTGCTTAAAAGGAGAGACTTTAGACCTTGATTATTCCCTAAACAAGTAATGATAAGTATTAATAAATAGGGAACTTATCTCTTATGAAGGTTTCAGGAATCAAGAATAGGGAATATCGGAGTCACCGAATAGTTATGATATCCTGACTATTTTAGGGCTACTAAAAAAATATACTCTCTTGATTTTATAACAATTCTCTATATAGCAATTCCTATAATGCTTATACCAATTTGATAAATGTTTGCGACAAATAGCCAGGTTATTTATTATAATTTCCTAGGTCAGCTCCGCAAACAGAATTTCCGTTTTTCACCGCGAAGCAAACAGAATTCAAGAGTCGTATGGGAATAGATTTAATTCCAGTTTTTAGGTCGGAAATTCTCTTTTTCTCTTGGTACGCGTTCCGCAAGGGAACTGGCGTCGTCGCGGGGTCGCACCGCTTTGTCAAAGCGACATTTCCTAAAAAATTTTTTTATTGCACTTATTATTAGTAACATTCTTTTTTCACGCTTGGTATTAGATACAAAATTCTAGGTTTTAGGGAACAGGGAATAGGGAGTAAAAATAGAAGTTTATCTCATGCTTACTGAGAAACGCTATAAAGTCCAGCTTGATATTTAAAATAAATAATGCCAAATCTAATTCATATTGGCTATATATCTAAAAAAAAGCGGTATCTGTAATACCATCTTTAAAAAGTAATGCTATATTTTATAGCTGGGAAAAATAACTACAGTTACTGAATATCAAGTATTTACTCTAGCAAATAAAATTGTATAGCAAGACTTTTGAGAATTAGTATAAGGGTGGGAAGTTAAAAAAATTATCAAAATATTTACTATTTAGATATAAGTTTCAAAGTATTGATCAACTATTCTGAATCTCAGCACCCTATTCTTACACAGAGCTGTTAATTATAAATATTCTGTTACTATAATTTTCTCAAGTTTTGTCTTTTCAGCTTTATAATAATAGCTAGATTAAGATATTTTCTTGAACTGCCAGAGTCAAGGTAGTCCTTGAAAAACCTTTATATAGCAGAATAAAGAAGGAAGAAGGAAAAATTTTACCGAATAATTAATAATTAATAATTAATAATTAATAATTAAATAATTCACGCCTTGAAGCCGACCCTTTTAAGAGGAAAAAAGCGGTCGTTTGCTTCGCAACGCTGACGCGAAACGCGACAGCGGAACGGAGTTCTTTCTTCGGAGCTTCCCGTAGGGTGGGATGGCGAGGTCTCCTCGCTGGCCAACCATCGACTAAGAGAAGAAATAATATTTCCTTATATTCAATTCCGTAACGGTTAAAACCAGAGGTAATTATCAATTATCCATTATCAATTATCAATTAATGAAGTTGTCTTAGTTTTAAGCTTTTGATTTTTCCTAACCTTTCCTTCGACTGCTATATCGATAAGTTGAGACACTTATTTGAAAGGCAAAATAGGAAAAAAAACAACGGATAAAATTTAATAATTTATTCCTCAACTTGAAATTGTTAAAGTACTCGTAACTCCAACAACTCCAAAACAAAAAAATATGAATTTTGGTCAATGGTTAGGCTTTTTTAGTTTACTTATTTCCCTATATATCCTTTGGGAAATTAGACAACTAGTACTATTAGTATTTGCTGCAATAGTTCTGGCAACTGCTTTAAATAGATTGGTGCAAAAATTCAATAGATGGGGTATTAAAAGAAACTTAGCTGTAATTGTCACTCTGAGTTTAGCCACATTAATTATTCTGCTATTTTTGTTGCTAATTGTACCGCCTTTTACTACCCAGTTTCAAAAATTACTTGCCTTAATACCTGATGTCTTTACAGAAGTTCGTTCTCAACTTGTACAACTATATAAACAACAACCTGATTTATTTCCTCCTCCACCTAGTGCAACTGATATGCTTGTACAAACACAATTATTAAGTACTCAGTTATTTAGCAACTTTTTTAAGATTTTTTCTAATACTTTTATAGTCTTCTTGCAGGTACTTTTAGTGTTTGTATTAACAATAATGTTTTTAACTAATGCTCAAGCTTATCGACAAGTAGGATTACTTTTGTTTCCTTCCTTTTATCGACGACGTGCAGATGAAATTCTATCAAAGTGCGAGGTAGCTCTAGGAAATTGGTTTGGTGGAATAGTAATTAATTCTCTTTTTGTTAGTACCCTTAGTGGTCTTGGTTTATGGGTATTGCAAATTGATTTAGTTTTGGCTCACGCTTTATTGGCAGGTTTACTCAATTTTATTCCTAATATTGGTCCGACTACGAGTGTAGTTTTTCCTATTATGATTGCTCTATTAGATGCTCCTTGGAAAATAGTTGCCGTAGGAATTTTATATCTTATTATTCAGAATCTTGAAAGTTATTGGTTAAGCCCAATTGTTATGGCAAAACAAGTCTCTCTTTTACCTGCTGTTACTCTAGCATCTCAAATTTTCTTCACTACATTTTTTGGGATTTTAGGTCTAATTTTAGCTTTACCTTTAACAGTAGTAGCTAAAACTTGGATAGAGGAAACATTATTTAAAGATATTTTAGACCCTTGGCAAAATTCTTTATCCCCTGAGACAATTTCCACAGTCGATCGTTAATAGACATAGCTTTGAAAAAGAGTAGACTGTTTTTGAATAATTTAGAATGCGCGAATTACCTCTCAAAAGAAAACGGAATTGATTGACTAATCATAAAAATTTTTCTTTTTATCCTCTTAAAAGAGTCGGCTTTCAACCACAATTTTTCGGTAAAAGTAGGGAATAGGTATGGAGGGAATAGGTAAGATGTTTTGAGATAAAAAACACGGAAAATGATTTTTTGAGTTATTACACTCTAGTTTATAGCAAATAAAGGACAAGTTTATTTTCTGGAGATTTCTAATAGACATAGCTTTGAAAAAGAGTAGACTGTTTTTGAATAATTTAGAATGCGCGAATTACCTCTCAAAAGAAAACGGAATTGATTGACTAATCATAAAAATTTTTCTTTTTATCCTCTTAAAAGAGTCGGCTTTCAACCACAATTTTTCGGTAAAAGTAGGGAATAGGTATGGAGGGAATAGGGAAAATATTTTGAGATAAAAAACATGGAAAATGATTTTTTGAGTTATTACACTCTAGTTTATAGCAAATAAAAGACAAGTTTGTTTTCTGGAGATTTCTAATAGACATAGCCGTGAAAAAGAGTAGACTGTTTTTGAATAATTTAGAATGCGCGAATTACCTCTCAAAAGAAAACGGAATTGATTGACTAATCATAAAAATTTTTCTTTTTATCCTCTTAAAAGAGTCAACTTTCAACCACAATTTTTCGGTAAAAGTAGGGAATAGGTATGGAGGGAATAGGGAAGATGTTTTGAGATAAAAAACATGGAAAATGATTTTTTGAGTTATTAAACTCTAGTTTATTAGGAAATAAAGGACAAGTTTATTTTCTGGAGATTTCTAATAGACATAGCTTTGAAAAAGAGTAGACTGTTTTTGAATAATTTAGAATGCGCTAATTACCTCTCCTTGAAAACGGAATTGATTGACTAATCATAAAAATTTTTCTTTTTATCCTCTTAAAAGAGTCAACTTTCAACCACAATTTTTCGGTAAAAGTAGGGAATAGGTATGGAGGGAATAGGGAAAATATTTTGAGATAAAAAACATGGAAAATGATTTTTTGAGTTATTACACTCTAGTTTATTAGGAAATAAAGGACAAGTTTATTTTCTGGAGATTTCTAATAGACATAGCTGTGAAAAAGAGTAGACTTTTTTTGAATAATTTAGAATGCGCGAATGCGCGAATGCGCGAATTACCTCTCCTTGAAAACGGAATTGATTGACTAATCATAAAAATTTTTCTTTTTATCCTCTTAAAAGAGTCAACTTTCAACCACAATTTTTCGGTAAAAGTAGGGAATAGGTATGGAGGGAATAGGGAAAATATTTTGAGATAAAAAACACGGAAAATGATTTTTTGAGTTATTAAACTCTAGTTTATTAGGAAATAAAGGACAAGTTTATTTTCTGGAGATTTCTAATAGACATAGCCGTGAAAAAGAGTAGACTTTTTGCAGAAGTAGGCAACAGGGAACAATGGTGCGACCCCGCGTCGGCGTCAGACGCAAGGGAATGCTGACCAAGAGAGGGAATGCGCACTCCTGTGATGCAACAGGAAACAGAGAAGAAAATTTCTGAAAAAAGAAACAAAAAATTATCTATATGTGTAATTTCTATTCCTATGTCTAATATTTTTTTACCGAATAATTAAGGTTTAAAGCCTCTCCTTTAAAGGATAAAAAAGAAAAAATTATCCTTTTAGTCAATCCTCTTCTTTTCAAGGAGAAGTAATTATTAATTATTCATTATTCATTATTAATTGTTGAATAGTGCAGGATGGCGGAAATAACTTACCAGTTACAAAATTCTAAAACAATTACAAAGCAAAAATGCTAGACTTTCAACTTCCGGGTAGCGACAGTAGATTTATTGCGCTTAAATAATCTCATAAATTGCTCGACTTTTTTACCGAATAATTAAGGTTTAAAGCCTCTCCTTTAAAGGAGAAACAATAAAAAATTTTCATGATTAGTCAATCCTCTTCAATTCATAGAGAGGTAATAGTTAATTATTAATTATTAATTGTTGAATCTTACTCATCTTCTGGTTTTAGAGACCTTACAGTTTCTTGAATTGACCCTATAACAAATCCCATAATTGCACCTACTGTTGCATAAGTACGAGGTGCTTTTGCACTGCTATAACCTTTATCTATTTTTGTAAAATTACAACATTGATAACGACTTTTACTCATTTCGGCAGCAGCTAATCCAATTACTGAACCTATCAAAGCCATCATCAAGCCAGAAAATACGACTAGCTTTAAATTAATTGTTTTTTCTTCCATTATTAATTAACCTCCATAATTGAAATTAAAATTATTGATATATTATATGTTGTTTTTATTTGAGATATAAATATAGATTGAGGTTTTTGCTTTTTTTCTCAGAAAAAAATTGCTGAATTTAGTACATTATATCCTTGTGTTTGTCACTTTTAATGCTATTTTCCCTCCTCGACCAAAAATAAGGTCTCAACTCCCCCCTCTTTAGGTAATAAAAAAAGAATTCCGTATTTTCGTAGCCTCCCTATTACAGGAAGTACTGATAACTGATAACTGATAACTGAAGTGACTATTCTCTCCATACCTTTTTCATAGTACTTGGTTTCAACATCCCAGATAAAAACGGCATATCATAGTGTTTTTATTTGATACTAAATCCGGCGATCAACAAAACCAATATTTATGAAGGTAAGGAAAAAAGATTAGAGAGGAAGGGCGAAAAACGTGATGCATGATAACCAGATTTTCTATGAGATGTAAATCTAGATTGAGGTTTTTTCTGAGAAAAAAATTGCTGAATTTAGTACCTTATATTCTTGTGTTTGCTGCTATTTAACGCTGTTTTCCCTCCTTGACCAAAAAATCAGGTCTCAAGTCCCCCCTTTTTAGGTGATAAAAAAAAGAATTCCGTATTTCAAGTTGCCCTATTACCGAAAAATTGTGGTTTAAAGCCTCCCCTTTTAAGGGGATAATAAGCGGTCGGGGGATGGCGAGGTCTCCTCGCCATATCCAATCGACTCCTGTGAAGAAAAATTTTCATGAATTTGTCAATCCTCTTCAATTCATAGAGAGGTAATTATTCATTATTCATTATTCATTATTCATTATTCATTATTCATTATTCATTATTCATTGTTGAAAGGAGGTACTTATAACTGTTAACTGATAACTGAAATGACTATTCCCTATTCCATTTTTCATAATACTTGGTCTCCAAATTCCAGATAAAAGTTTTATATTTTTTTTCTAGCATAATTTCGACTATTTTCAAATATTAAAAGTAAAAAAATTCATCAAAATTCAATCAATGTTACAGGCATTAAGGCGAGCTAAAAAGTATACTGCTAGTTTAGCTCCATAAGGAGAGTCCCACCAAGCAACAGGAAAACAACCTTTAGGTGCTTCTAGACTAAAATTCAGTTTTTCATAAGGTATCCATTTATTATTTAACATCAATCCCAGTCGTTCACAAGTCTTATTCAAAAGTTTCATATCTATATTAGAAATATCATAAGTTCCTCCCATACTTTCATAAATTTTCTTTTGTATACTAAAGCCAAAATGACCTTTACTATAATTAGTCCAAAGCTGGTCGATTAAATTTATTACGCTACATGGAAATTTGATAACATTATCAGGAGTCAGCTTTTCTTTGTCAGTTTGACCAGATATTTCTAACATTACTTTTGCAGTTTCTTGGTCTGCTTCTTTCCATTTTCCCGCGGATAGTAAATCTCTTAATTTTCCATAGCGGTAAATATCAGAAATTAACATTAGTGCTTCATCTAACTTTTTTTCTAGTTGAGCTACTCTTTCTGATAATTCTAACTCTCTTGAATTTTGTTGTGATGAGAAAGATTCATCAGAATAAATAGTAGATGTATTTATCTCTTTATATTCTATTTCGTTAGACATAATTACTCCCAAATTTTTGCTCTAAACTATTTTTTTAGTATCTAGTAGTTCCTGGTTAGGGAAAAGTGTTTATTAATGGATAATGGATAATTGATAATGGATAATTGATAATTGATAATTACCTCTGGTTAAAACCGAGAGGATTGAAGATAAGAAAATATTATTTCTTCACAGGAGTCGATTGGATATGGCTCCGAGACCTCGCCATCCCACCCTTCGGGAAGCTCCGAAGAGAGAACTCCGTTCCGAGATACGCGTTTCGCGTCAGCGTTGCGTTACGCCAGTTTTGCGAAGCAAAAGCAAACGACCGCTTTTTTCCCCTTAAAATAGGAGGCTTGAAACCAGAATTATTTAATTATTAATTATTAATTATTAATTATTCGGTAATAGACATCTCCAGAAAATAAACTTACCCTTTATTTACTAGAAACTAGAGTTTAATAACTCAAAAAATCATTTTTCGTGTTTTTTTCCTAAAAAAATATTCCTTGTTCCCTCCATACCTATTCCCTCCATACCTATTCCCTACTTTTACAAAAAGTCTATCTCTTTTTCACGCCTATGTCTAAATATAACAATCAGCAATCAGATGTGAGAATTGAGGTCTTCCTTTAAAGTATAGAATATAGCAGTTATCTTATTCTTATGTATTCGTTTCTTCCCTCCATACCTATTCCCTATTCCCTTCATACCTAAAACAAAAGTCTCCAATATCTCACAACTAAAATCATATTGTTATAGTTTCTGACTTTATGATTTACAGTCTTGAGTTTATGACAAATCCTCTACAGATTTTTATAGTTGATTCTGCTCTAGAATTGATTTACTAATTACTTCACTAATAACTAGATTGCCTTCAGGACTTAAATGAATATGGTCTCTGTATAAACTATCTGGTTCTGAGACAGATTTAAAGATAGGTAGTAAATCTAGATATAAAATATTTTCTGCCTGGGTAAACTCTTCTAAACGTTTACGAGTTTTAATTTCATAATCGCGGGGTCCAGGTTCACCTACTTCTCGTAGTAAAGGAGTCATTGCTAGAATGAATTTAGCATTGTTTAAATTAGCCAATTCATGAATTTTTTTAATTGCTACTAAATTAAAACCAACCCGGTCGCCTTCTTCTTGAATTTCAGGAACTTTTGGAGCCTTAACAAAATAACGATTTATCAATTCTGCAATAGCTGAAGGAGGTTTTTTATCTGGATAATTCCGGTCTAATCCTACCACTGATGAACTAGGTGCTTTAGAAAATAAATCATCAGTATTAATTAGTAATATTACTATTTGAGAATTAAACAAACCAAATTTTTCTAAATAAGCCAATTCATTTCTCGGACCCCAAGAATTAGCTGAGGCATTAAGAACTTCAACTATTTTATCCTTACCTAATTTTTCACTTAAATAGTTCTCTATAATTGCGGAAACTATATCATTTTGGTCAGTCCACCAATTACCATTAGCCACAGAATCTCCTACTAGAAATATTCTAAATTTAGTATTTTCTTTTGACTCTTCTATAGGTTTTGACCGCATAGAATACTGATTGATTTTTATGCGATTTCCAAAGCGACTAACATTTTGATTTGGTCTCAAGAGATAACCAATTTGATTATCTGCAATATAAGTGAGAGGATTACCAAGACCCACTACAACTCGGAGTCCTATTTCCAATATTCCCAATAATCCAAGTATAAGTGCTGAAATGATGAGTAGAATTTTCACTAATCTAAATTAAATAAATTAATCAATTTTATGTTCAATGATTTAGTCTCTAGTCTTGAGAGTTATAAATATTATGTAAGCATTTCCTGCGGACTGCTGCGCAAACAGCTATTAGCTGTCAGCTATCAGCAACAAGACTCTATTCTTAAGGACAGTGTTTAAATTAACGACTGACTTTAAGGGCAAGGGAGACAACTTTTATAGTAAGACAATTAATCAACCTTCTATCCTAAATTAAAATCAATAGCTGAAGTTCGCAGTTCCTCCGGAGGAGGCTAGCTGATGGCTGACGGCTGTTTGCGCAGCATTCCGGAGGAAATGCTTACAATATTATTATTTACTAATTCTCAATATTTTCGGTAGATAGATAATAGCTAAAATTGACTAAAAATTGTTTTAATTCCTGCCGATGAAAACTTCCTATGATTGACAAAGTTCATAAACATTATAGTTCATAAAAATGTCAAATATGACATATCCTTCGGAACGCAGGTGTTATCCTGTCATAATAGGATAGACTTGTCTTTTCAAAGATCCAAGACTGACGAAGTAAATAATTAGTATAGTTATAGAGATTTTTAGACAAGAAACAAAGTCAGTCAATTTCAGCATAAAACCGATGATTTTTCCTATGGGATATATCCCTCAACTAATTTCATAAATCCACGAGTTAAAATTACTATAATAATTCGAGAATTTAGGAACTTTTATTATTATTTAGTCTTTAATTCTTCGCCTACTTCATTATACAATTAAACATTTTGCCTTTGAGTTATTCAATTTTGTCAAGTATTTAATAGCTAGCTTCTTAGTACAAATTCACGAAGATATTTGACATTGTTTGACTATATATGAATATATTTATTTATAACTTTTATTATACGAAAAATTTATACACTAAAATCAAATTTTGATAGGAATTAGACAAAAACACTATATGTAGTAATAAAAAACTATAGTGCCACACTATCCATAGTTTTTATAGCTGAAAAATACTTCAAGAATTAAGAATGCGCGAATTTAGAATGCGCGAATGCGCGAATTACCTCTCCTTGAAAAGAAGAGGATTGGGTTAAAAGGAATTTTTTTCTTCTCTTGGTCGATTAGATATGGCTCCGAGACCCGCTCTTATCAGAGCCGCTCCGAATTGCGCCATCCCATCCTACGGAATGCTTTCCTTACGGAATACTATCGCAAACGCAAACGACCGCTTTTTTCTCCATGAATGGAGAGGCTTTATACCTGAAATTTTCGGTAAATTCTGTTTGATTAAGTAAGCGATCATAAATAAAAATTAAAACGAAAAATCTGAAAATAAAGCCAGAAGACAGTTTTCAAGCTTATTTTCACAATTTTGAATTTCCATCGCTATTTTACGGATAATTAAACCCACCTACTTAATATCCCCATAGAAGAAAAGACATGGACAAAAAAACTTTTATAACTATATAGATACAACATATTCGCTTATTTATGTGATACAACTGACGGGGTAAATATTTTTGGCTTGTTCCGCCTTCCCTACTCCCTAAAATCATCAATATATGTACTTTCAGAGAGTAGGAAAATCCTGTATTTTCAATAAAATAAATATAAAATACTGTCAACTCAAGTATGGAATATTCAATAATTTGAAGAACAAACTATATAAAGTTTTAAAATGATGATGACCAAAAATTGACAATATACTAGCAGAGTCTAGATAATAGATATCTTCTAGGCCATAATTTATAATGTAAATTCTGTTATGTTATTGCCAAATAACCGTGGTTTCAGGTAAACCCGTGGACTTAAAGCAAATATTTAAAACCAGACATCCAATCATTGGGGTAGTACATTTACAGCCTCTGCCAACCTCACCCCGTTGGGGAGGCGACCTCCAAGCTATTATTAGTAGAGCAGAAAGAGAAGCCACGGCCCTTGCATCAGGCGGCGTAGATGGCATTATCGTAGAAAACTTTTTTGATGCTCCTTTTGTCAAAGACCAAGTTGACCCGGCCGTAGTTAGTGCCATGACATTATTAGTACAAAAGATTATGAACTTGGTTTCCCTGCCAATTGGAATCAACGTTTTGCGTAATGATGGCCAAAGTGCCATGGCGATCGCCTCCTGTGTGCAGGCCCAATTTATTCGTGTTAATGTCCTAACCGGAGTTATGTCTACGGATCAAGGGTTAATTGAAGGAAAAGCACATCAACTTTTACGCTATCGTCGAGAATTGGGTAGTGATGTCAAAATCTTTGCAGATGTTCTAGTCAAACACGCCCAACCATTGGGTGAACCCAATTTAACTACAGTTGTCCAAGAAACTATTGAACGTGGTCTAGCTGATGGAATAATTCTCTCCGGTTGGACTACTGGAAGTCCCCCTACCTTGGAAGATTTAAAATTAGCTAGTGCAGCAGCATCAGATACACCTATATTTATCGGCAGTGGCGCTAACTTGAACAATATTTCTACCTTGATGCCAGCTGTAGATGGTGTTATTGTCTCTAGCTCACTGAAGCGACATGGCCAAATCGATCAACCAATAGACCCTATTCGTGTGAGTCAGTTTGTGGAAGCTACTCAGCGAAGTTTATCAAATCAGAGACAAGATAATGAAAATTGGCAAAAAGAAACTAATAATTTGCCTTCTCCTCTAAAAAATTAGGAATCAAAAATAGAAATGTAAATTATGATTCACTGAAACTCTAACCTATGGATTAAGCGGTGGTCAAGTCAAATTATGGTGGCGATCGCCACCATAAGTGTACTAAAGAGTCTATGGCATCATAGTCAAATTATCAGTCATCTCTTACAAATTATCAGTTAAAAGTTAATATTTTTAACTTTGTGTCTTTGTGTGGGTAACAAGAGAAGGAGCGAGAACATTAGCCACATCATATACTTGATGATTTATTAAATATGTACCACAATAGTTGGCCTTAATGATAATGATTCAGAAGTCTTAATTAGTCTCTATACTGAAATATTTGGTCTGCTCAACCTATGGAGTTTTTTGACCTATATTTATATTTAATGATGGCAAAGATTTACCTTTTGAAGTGAATCTAGATACTAATAAAATGTTCCGACTTAATGTAGTTAAGACGTGGATCTTAATGTTGGGATTAGCAATTAAAATTGTGGTTTATAGAAATTATCTAATCTGGATAGGTACTATTAAAATTAGTGAATTATATATTTTTAATGTATCGCTTATACATTGTTTTTAGGTAATCTATTCATCTTAATATTATCTAATTAGTTAAGATGTAGTTCTATTTTTTTCCTATAAATAGAATTACTATTGGTATGGTAACTTTAATTATAACATTAGGAATTTATATTAATACCAATTCTATTTAAGGCTGCACATAATTATGAATTTATTAATTTTTCATTCTTTATTTGTAGTCAACTGTGATTCAACTTTTATTCTATAGCAACTTATTATTAATTTGGTATCAAACAGTGCAATGCTTTGATAAACTCTAGTTACATAGACCCTCATCAAACTTGAGTATAATGTCAATTCATATAAAATTTATAAAACTATTTTGAAAGTAATAAATATGAAGTTGCAGATATAAAATTAGCTCTTCATTTAAGAGGAATAGATACTAAAAAACAAGGAATACTTGGCTCTCTTCATTGCCAATAATAAATGCAATTTTCAACAAAAAAAGCTTTGAATATTAACGTCATATTGTAGCAGAAAAATCAATAGCCACTTTTATTCAGGTTACAAACTTTAGAGCAGCTTAAAATTTTGTCTACTTATCAGGGAAGTACAGTTTTAAAAACTAGATTTTGAGCATCAACTAAAGTAAGCAGTTTAAACAAGACTATTATTTTAATAGTAAATATATATGGTTACTTTGCCGAAATCAAGCAGAGAAGATTTGTTGTAAATAGTGATAGGCTATAATATAAAGTGAATATATCATAACCCTTAACTATCCGGATATACAGCTATTTTATTTTTAGATCGGGCTTGCTAAATAAATTCCAAACCTTGACTAATCATGGTTTTGAGAATTATTAAAGCCTCAAAAAGTGTAATAAATAAGCTTTCTGTAGTATCAAATTCAATATACCGATTGAAAACAAAACAGTAAAGTAATGAAATGAAAATGATGTAAAAACTTTACCCTATTCCTTGTTCCCTGTTCCCTAATCTAACACTTAGGAATTTTTCCGCAGATATTATAGACATAGCTATTTTTTTGTTTATATTATATTTATATTACCTACAGATGTTCAAACTTTTCGGTACACATCAAAATACCATTCTGAAGAATATTAAACACTGGCTAATAGAAAACCGTCGATTATTACTAACAGCTTCAACCTCAGCAGGTATCGTCATACTTTTACGCTCATTAGGTCTTTTGCAATCTTGGGAATGGACACTTTACGATTATTTTTTTCGCTTACGTCCAACAGAACCATTAGATCCCCGTATTGTAATTGTAGGAATTGATGAATCAGATATACAAAAGTATGGCTATCCTATAAACGATCAATTAATGGCTGAAATACTACAAAAGTTACACTCACTTCAACCTCGTGCTATTGGTTTAGATATATATCGTGATTCCCCTAGAGAACCAGGCTATGAAAATTTTGTAACAGCTCTAGAAAATATTCCTAATATAATTGGTATTGAGAGAATAGGAATCAAAAATAGTTTAGGAATAAAACCACCTGCAATTTTGGCTAAAAAACAACAAATAGGATTTAATAATATAGTAACAGATGCCGATGGAAAAATTCGTCGTGGCTTGCTCTATATGCACTTAGAAGATGGCAAATTTCGGGAAAGTTTTGCACTTAAACTGGCTTTAAATTACTTAGAAAAAGAAGGAATTGAGCCAAAAGCAGCTAATAAAGCCAACGATTTACAATTAGAACTAGCTGTATTTCACCGTTTTAAAACAAATGACGGAGCTTATGTTAGAGTTGATGCAGGTGGCTATCAATTTTTAGCAAACCCCAGAAAAATATCAGATAGTTTTCATACAGTTTCCATGAATGATTTACTATCTGGAAAAATAACTCCACACTTATTCAAAGACCGGATAATTCTCATTGGTTATACTGCAACTAGCGTTAAAGATTTTCATAGAAATTCTTACAGTAGTCGTTTATTTAATTCTCCCAAAGAAATATCTGGAGTAGAATTACAAGCTAATTTTTTGAGTCAAATTTTGAGTTCAGCACTAGATGGTAGAGTAAACATTAAAGTTTTTTCTGAACCTATAGAATGGTTATATATTATTGCTTTTTCTTGTATAGGTGCTAACTTAAGTTGGCAATTATTATTGCCCAACAAATCAATTATCACGATATTATTTATCGGTATTAGTATTACAGGATTTTCTTATATTATCTTGATTGATGCTGGTTGGTGGTTTCCTATAATTCCCTCAATATTTGCTCTTAGCTGCTCTGCTATTATGATTATGTTGCATCTTGCTTACTTAAAAGAAGAATGGCAGAAATCCACAGAATTTTTACAGTCAGTTATTGATGCAATTCCTGACCCTATATTTGTCAAAAATAAAGATCATCATCGTATTGTCCTCAATGAATCTTATGGTAAATTTATCGGATATCCTGTAGAATCTCTACTCATAAAAACAGACTATGAATTATTTCCTCAAAATGAAGCTAATATATTTTGGCAACAAGATGAGTTAGTATTTCAAACAAGTCAACAGCAAGAAAATGAAGAATATTTTACAGATGCTCATGGAATTACTCATATAGTTGCTACTAAAAGAACTCTTCATCAAGATGCCGCAGGAAATCTATTTTTAGTAGGAGTAATTAGAGATATTACCGAACGAAAAAAAATGGAGGAAAACCTGAAGGAAACAGCAACAAAATTAAAGCTTGATAATGACAAACTCAAACTTTTAGGAGATTCTTTACATCATCAAGCTAATCACGATCCCCTCACAGGATTACCTAATCGTAAGCAATTTCATGAGCGTTTAAGTCAAGCTATTGAGTGGGCAAATGTCAATGAAAAAATGGTTGGTCTACTATTTCTAGACCTCAATGGATTTAAAGCTGTTAATGATACCCTGGGTCATAATATAGGAGACTTACTATTAAAATTAGTAGCACAAAGATTGGAAGGGTGCTTAAGAGGAAGTGATACAGTTTCCCGACTTGGAGGTGATGAATTTACTGTGATATTACCAGGTATTCCAGGACTACTAGGAGCTTCTAGAGTGGCTGAAAAAATTCGCAATACAATCAATCAACCTTTTAATTTAGAAGATCATATTGTACCAGTGGGAACCAGTATTGGTATTAGTCTATATCCTATTGATGGTCAAGACATTGATCAACTAATTCATCACGCTGATAGTGCTATGTACGAAGACAAGAAACAGCAGAAGAAACAACGTTAAATAATGATTGTATAGCAAAGAACGATTTGCTTAGGACATAGACTGACGATCAACCTTAGACAGAGAAATGTTTTTCCCACTGTTGCCTGTTGCCTGTTGCCTGCTATAAATTTGATTAGATTAGCATCTCAAATAAATTTAACCCAGTAATATATTACTGAGTTCAAAAATTTAATAATTTATTCATTTGTGAAAGTTTCCTGTTTTTGAACTTTGATTAAGGAATACTTAAATAAATATACATTTAATTGCAGATGAAGAATATAGTTAAGGTCACGATCAAATTTATCCTTATCGTTAATTTATGAAAAATTAGGTAGTTATAACAAATAATTTTCGCAGCTTACTTTTTGACGACGAAAGGGATTTACTAAAAAAATATCCTTACATATTTAGAACTACCACAAATTGAATACTTGCTCAGATAAGAATATGACAAGTGTATATCACAAAATCCCAGACTATAACTATAGCAGACAACAGGGAATAGACTAAAGGCAATACTGGGAAAAACTTTTCCCTGTCTAAAGTTCATCATCACTATATGTGCTAAGTAAATTTTTCGCCTGCTATACCAAACTCCTGACTCTATGTAATTATCCTCACAAACTTAGCGACTGGTGTAGCTTCCTCAATAGTGTTTTTCCGAATTTATACTGAATAATCGGCAATTTAATTAAGTTGATTAAGCCAAATATTGTATATACATCTGTGTATGTACTGATATAATAGATTTATAATAAAGATTTTAATAATTTGAATTTGCTATTAATAGCTACCAATTAGTAGCCAAATTTCAATGAATCTGTGCAATTCAAAAACACAATGAAGAAAAAGCACTACTTTTCTAGCAAGCTAATCAATCTAGATAATCTTTGATCTAGCTCTACTATCAGGGGATAACTTTTATGAATGCGATACTACTACTTACTATCAAAAACATAGCTTTCTCAAGCTTAACTTTAAGCTTAGGTATCATAATACCAACAAGAGTGATGGCATTACCAGTAGCTAGCCATTACTCTAACTCTAATCAGACTTACATAGATGTTGATACCTATTTTTTTAAATCATCTATTCTTGCAAAATATGCACCAGACGATAATGGTAAATCTGGAGACAGTAAAAAAGGTGGAGGGGCACACTAACATTACCTCCTTTTCATTTAAATACTAAATAGCTATCTTAGGATTAATCTACTATATTTATTTCTGGTCGCGATTAAAACTTTAGAGTTAATTAAGTTTAGTAATTCATGTCGTAATTTTTTCAATTTATCCCTAAAACGCATCGATAATCTCAGTTAGTCTGAAAACAATAAATTTAAGAACTAATCCCTGAGGTTAATAGATAATCAGGCATTTGATCGATACTAATATTAGTTCACCGAATAATTAATAATTTCATCTTTGAAGTCTATCCTTTTAAATTTTAAGGATAAAAGTCATTGATATTTCTTTTTAAGAAGAGATAACTGTTAATTGTTAATTATTAATTGTTGAATGTGAAAACTAAACTCTAGAAACTTGAAGGAATTGACATACTCCTGATGTTACCCATAGCTCAACTACTTGGGGTTCTTCAATTCGCATTTGGAATCGCTGTTTGTATAGCAGATGATGAGCGAACCCTGTGTTTTTATTATAAGCATGAGTATCTATCCTATCTACTTCAGTAATGACTCTGCTGTATAATTGTAGGACATTATCGATCGCCTTCAACTAAATGAGAAGCTTAAATTAGATATAAATCCACCTAATTTAAACTTCTTTTATTTCGCAACGCCTACACAAGCAGAATAAATACGGTTTTAACCCGTAGAGTTTCTAATACTTAACTTCAATAATCAATTGGTAATTCCCAAGATTTAATTAAGTACTCAAGTATTAAATAGCAGCATTGAAAATTGACTAATGTTTGAGAGTTTAGTCTATGCTAATCTTAGTCGTATGAACCAGTATTCAATCTGAAGTCACCTTCAATATACACATCAGCAGGTGGAGTCACTGTAAAATTTTCAAGATTTGCTTCTAAAAGCTTTTTCTGTCTTTCAGTTAAATCAGAAATTTCTAGTACATCCTCTACGTTTTCGTAAGGAGCATTATCTACTATCATCGCAGCTATAGTTGGAAACATTCCCCGGTATTTCCGAAAGCTTCGTAAAGGACTATTGTTAAGGTCGAGCTTCTCTCCAATCTCTCCTAATTTTCTGTCTGCCTTGTTAAGCCTTCCAGGTTCTACTGCTATAATTGATGTTGAAGGCCATACAGTTAAACTTAAGTTACCTGCATAAGCTTGATGGTATGGCATTAATCCTACACAACCTAGACATAAACCTAATATTGCTAGCAGTAAGCCTATTTGTTTCATTATTCTGTTTCTCCTCATCTTTATTGATATACACAGTTTGTTAAGTACCTAAGGGTAAAAATTAAACTGTAGAAATTTAAACAGTTTACTTAATTGTTAGTGGGTTAATCAAGTAACGACTGCATGATGCAGCTTACTATTCTCCAGACTCAGAAAGTCTATGAAAATAATTTTTCTACTTGTTGGTTTCCACTGCTTAAACGTCTCGCAAATTATCTCTTTCTTCTTCTAATCCGATAGAAACTTTGGGAGATATATTTTGTCCAACAAGACAAATTTAATCATAGACTATTAAGCCATATCCACTATAGTTCATAAAAATATAGTCAAATATGACATATCCTTATTTTGCAGGTGTTACCCTGACTGGGTGAACTACAACACCACGCCAGTTGCTTCAAGTCGGGGAACCCGCAAGGGCGCACTGGCTTCTCTATCCCATAGTCAAAGACATTTGGGACTGCTTTTCTCATGATGTTTAGAGAAGCATTAACATCAGCATTAATTAATCCAATGCTTGCGCTGCAATACAAACCTCTCTTTACTCTTTTTCCTGAAAAGGTTACATGATTTTTCTCTCCTTCAGTGTACACTGGAATCAAATCATTATCTATAAAACTTGCTTTTGAGGTATAAGATTCTTCTGTAATAATTACATCTATCCCTACCATCTTGGCTTTATAAGATAACATTTCTATTAACTTGTTATAGGGAACAGATACAAAACATGAAATATTTCTTTTCCCTAGATTTATCTTCTGCTTCCACTCTTCATTGTACCCAATTATCAAAGTTCCTATTTTCTGATTAATCAGGGTATTAATAATCAAACGAGATGCAATACGCAAGATAATCGTTGATTTTAAATTCTCTTTTATTAGAAAGCTTTTTGAGTCTCTTACTTGATTGATTTTTCCGGAGTTCAGATTGTAGGAAGCTTTTTACCTTATTATAGTATTGATTTATAGATTTTAACGGTCTGCCATTGATCAAGAGCGGTTTCATTCCGGCGCTTATTAAAGGTTAATGTAGCTAAGTTGTTTAATCCTATATCAATACTGGCGCAACGATTTTTCTCTAGCTCGTATTGTTTTTCGCATTTTTCATAAATCACCTCTATTACATAATGATTAAGTTTAGGGACGAGACGAACTTGTTTAATTTGTGAAGCAGACACTAAAGTTTTTAGATAAATCCCAGTTTTACTCAGATTAATAATTCCTTGTTTTAATTGCCTCTTGCTGATGGCTTGTGTTGTATAAACTGCAATATTTCTTCCTGTTATTTTATTTTTATATCCAGGAAGACGAGGACGAGATTTAAACTTTGATGGGTTTTGTTTATAAACTTCGTTTGCTGCTAAAAAGCTTTTCCAGTTTTTCTCTAAAATCATCAAGATTTGTTGAGATACTTTAGCTGGCATTGCTTGATAGTCTGATTGAGTAGAGAGTGTTTTTTGCAGGTCATAATAGGATAGATTTGTATTTTCAAATATCCAAGACTGACGAACTAAATAATTAGCATAGTTATAGATATTTTTAGACAAAAAACACAGTCGGTCAATTTCAGGATAAAACCGATGATTTTTCTGAATAATATGTTTCTCAACTAATCTCATCAATCCAGGAGTTAAAATTATATTAGGATTCGAGCAGTTCGGAATTTTGATGACTATTTAGTCTGGAACTCTCAGCCAATTATTATACTATAATACAGATGGCCTTTGATTTATTAAATTTTGTCAAATATTTAGTAGCTCTTTTGTACAAATTAACTAAGATATTTGACATAATTTGACTATATATGACTATATTTATGTATAACTTTTATTATACTTTATCAGGTTCTACGGCTTAAACTAACCTTTTTTTGACACTCCCGCTGTTAAATCAAAGATTATAACGGGGAATTCTTGCGAGTGCTGACGCAACGCTCCGCGACATTAAACGCGTAGCGAAACACAGATTCTCGGACGAGGTAACAAATCAAACAAGTTGAGTGGTACTCCCGTTACTACCATCTCCACAAACTTTCTTGCTCCGTCTTTACGCATCAGAAACCGTTGACTCGCAGGCGGTGCGCTTTTCTTTGACAGTGTGCCCTACGGTTATTAACCCTCTATTTTCAATGACTTTTGCAGCAGCTACATCACGATTCTTATAGAAGGTTGAGTTTACCATACAGCTACTTTTGCTTTTTCTCTCAGTTATCTTATCATGCTGTGTTGAAGTTAATTCCAAGCCTTTTGATGTTAACGATCAGCTGATATGTCCCATCTTCAACAATTAATAATTAATAATTAATAATTAATAATTACCTCTTCTTGAAAAGAAGAGGATTGACAAAGAGATGAAAACTTTTCTTCACAGGAGTCGATTGGATATGGCTCCGAGACCTCGCCATCCCACCCTTCGGGAAGCTGCGAAGATCGACCGCTTATTATCCCCTTAAAAGGGGAGACGCATACCCACAAATTTTCGGAAAGAAGTCTCATGGGATATTAAACTACAAAGTTTTTTCTTGAGTTTATACACTTAGCACATCTACAATCTAAGCTTTTGCTTGACAGATAATAACTATATGAATTGAAAAACGGATAATTATACCTGTAAAAAGTAATAGTTGATTTGATCTAAAACAAATTTTGATTTTTTGCAGAGAGCAATTTTGTGCCCAAAAAACTGTTGAGATTATTAAAAGTACCACCATAAGTAATCGTTGGACTATCATAGCCTTTCAGATTTACTTGATACTGCTTAAATATTTGATGAACATTTTCTAGATCGCAAATATACTGATAAGTACCTTCTCCCAAAGCAATATCCATACCAATTTCTTTAGTAGATGATTCTAGACGAAATGCTGCATTTACAGTATCTCCCAAAGCAGTATAGTCCGAACGTTCACTACTACCAGCATTACTCACCATTGCATAACCTGTATTTATTCCTGCTCCTACTCTTAAAGGAAAGGGTAAAGGGTAGATTTTACTTAGTTCTCTTGTAACTTCATATAAATCTTTAAGAGCTAGAAAAATACGAATCATTTCTGCACTATTAACTCCGTCAGCTCCATGAAACCAAACTGCCATAATCGCATCACCAATATATTTATCCACCCAACTTCCATATTTCCTGATAATATCCCCTGCTTGCCGAAACCAACTACCAATAACTTCAGACAATACTCTCTCGTCCACTTTTCTAGTCAGCACTGTAAAATCTCGGATATCCATTACCATCACCGATATTAGGCGACGAACATGCAAGGTAGATGTAAAATCTTGAGAATCAGCATCTATACCCGACTCTACTTCCATTGCCAGGTCTGGACAATTAAATTCTAGTTCTGTTTGACCAAATAGTAAGTGATCGGAATCCTTTAAAATCACAGGAATACTAACACGACGACTATTTACAAAAGAGCCATTACGACTGCCTAAGTCAATCAGATAAAAATCTCCTTTGTCCATCTGTTGTATCATCGCATGGTTGCGGGATATCCATTTATCAGTCAGGACAAAAGTGTTATCTCTACCTCTACCAATAGTCCAACAATTATTTCCCACTAGAGGTAGGTAGCGATCGCCTGCTTCGGTACGAAGGAGCATATGAGGAGGTTGCAAAGTCACGACAGTGGCACTCATGGTAACACAAGCTCTAAACTTGTGTGAATTCTCTTTTGGTCAGCACTAATATATCACTAATAAACTGATTGTCCCTAAAATAGCATAGGTTTCTACAGGATTATTACCAATCTCTTCTTCTACTGCACCCCCTCTGACTATATTACTTAGTATTAGGCTAAACAAGCAGCTAATAGAAATAGACTGTCCACTAAAATTGTACTTAATACTGCTGCTCCAAAGGTCCAAAAGTATAACTTGCTTGATTGCAAAGGTAAAAGACCAAAAAGCAATAGAATTCCCACCAAAACAAATATCCAAATTATTCCCCAGGAAGTACGTACTTGAGTTAAAGCATCTTGGAATACTTCTAAGGCCATATCTGGTTCAACTATCATTAATCGTCGCCAATAAGGAATAAGGCCAGTTATGTAGAAGTATCCGTCTGTAACTGCTGTACCTAGTAGAGAACCAAGGTAAAAACAGTTACCTATCATTTCTCTTTTGTGCGCCAAACACCATAAAGCAAAAGGTACACATATCGCCTCAACTGGTAAATGGAGCAGTGGTTCCTGTCGTAGCCAACCCCAGTATATTGAGCCTGTGAACCAACTCCAAGTAAATCCCAATAATAGATCGCCCCATAGATGGGTATCTCTATCTTTAAGTAGTTTTAAACTTAGCCATAACCAGAAACCTGTCATAGCTAAACTTAACCAAGGTAGTTGGCGTACCATTGGAGCTTGAAAAAATACCGGCACTGATACTAGAAATACGGCAGTACAAAACACAGCCCATTTTTGGCTGATTCTAATTTTTTTTGAAAAAAATAAAAATAAATTTGTCCCAAATTTTTCTGGGTAAAGCATTGTGACTCTAGCAAACAAAGTATTATTCAACAAGATATTTTTAATATTTTTTACTTAAGTTTATCTAATTTAACATATCACATTTATTATCCCCTCCAGGGGCATCTTTGATAATAGCAGGTATTTTATCCCCTCCTAGGGGATTTTTTAGGAAGAGTTAATAATAAACAAAAACCCTATGAAATAAAGAGTTTTCACTCCTCAAAACTCAAAAAAGTGGTGATATTTCTGATGCTATAATCGAGATAATAGTTCTACTTAAAACCCTACTTAATGAAATTCTTATTTGCTGTTATTGTCAGCGCCCTAATTTTTATATCTTTAGACAAAGTAGGCCAATCATTACCTTTGGACCCAGTTTCCACCTCTGAGCAGCTATCACAAATGAATATTTTTCAAGCAGTCATTCTAGGAATGGTGCAAGGATTAACAGAATTTTTACCTATTAGTAGTACGGCTCACCTCAAGATTGTTCCTGTTGCCCTGGGTTGGGGAGATCCTGGTGTAGCTTTTACCGCTGTGATTCAATTGGGCAGTATTTTTTCAGTTGTTTGGTATTTTTGGCAGGATTTGACAAAGATCGTGATTGGTGCATATAAATCTATAGTGACATCCGATTACCAGTCTCCAGATTTCCGAATGGCAGTTGGAATAGCACTGGGAAGCATACCAATAATATTTTTTGGGTTACTAATCAAAATATTTATTCCAGATTTTGATAACTCGGCCTTGCGCAGTACAGTGGCGATCGCTATTGCTTCAATAGTTATGGCTTTATTATTAGGAATAGCAGAGAAAATTGGCAGTCGAAAACGTAATTTTGAACAACTAGATATTAAAGATGGCATACTCATGGGATTAGCTCAAGCATTGGCATTAGTCCCTGGAGTATCTCGCTCTGGCTCAACTATTACAGGTGGCCTATTTATGGGGTTAGAAAGGGCTACAGCAGCAAAATTTTCTTTTTTATTGGGTCTTCCAGCGATTACTTTAGCAGGTTTAGTTGAACTTAAGACTCTATTAGATGAGGGTTTTGGAGGTGTGGGTTTAGTACCTACTATTGCTGGAATTATATCTGCAATAATTTTTTCTTACATAGCAATTGCTTGGTTGATTAAATACTTACAAACTCAAGATACATGGATATTTGTTTGGTATAGATTAGCTTTTGGAGTATTAATTTTAGTGGCGATCGCTGGTGGTGTAATGCAAAATAATTGAATAAATCTAAGTTGGGATTATTTTGACTTTTGTTGAAGTTTTAATCAGTCAAAACTCTAAAAATTGAACCCATCCAAGAATTCCTTAGATGGGTAGTCATGCTACAGAAAACAAAAAAACTTAGGACATGGCCTGAATGATATAATCAAAGTAAGGAGCAGCTTCCTGAACATCTTCATCATCAAGTAAAGCAAGAGAAGCTTCCTTCAAACAACGGATTGACTCTACCATTCCAGGAACTGGTACACCCAATGAGTTGTACATTTCCCGAACACCAATCAAACCAATACTTTCAATTGGGTCTTTATCACCAGCTAGTACCCCATAAGTAATCAAACGCAAGTACCAACCATAATCCCGGAGGCACAAGGCACGCTCCCGTTGACCAAAAGCATTACCACCAGGGGCAATAAAATCTGGACGCCTGCGCCACAACTCTTGACTAGCTTTGTCTACAATTCTTTTCTCATTTTCAGAAAGCACGCTAGCAATACGCACGCGCTGCTCGCCTGTTTTTAAAAAATTATTTATGGCTTGAAGTTCCCCACTACTGGGATAACGTAATTCATCGTCTGCTTTGAGAATAACTTGGCTAACTACACTCATAATTATCAAAAAATTTCAGAATTATATTTCATTTTAGCTATTTACGACCTTTCTCAGTCATCAAATTTGAGGGATTTAACTTTTGAGGAGTTCGGGGAGCTATAAGTCCCGCGCTGTACCTGTGCATGTCAGCGTCGGGATACATGGACTCCCCGCGTCGATTGAGGGGTTCGATGCCCCGAAAATCGACACACTATCTATCGGTTCGTACTGAGATGCAAATCTGTTAGAATGTAGCTATGTTGAACTTGACCTACAGCTACCGAATCTATCCAAGTCTTGACCAAGAGGCACAAATGCTGGACTGGTTGGAACAATGCCGTCGCGTCTATAACTACGCATTGGCAGAGCGCAAAGACTGGATCAACTCGCGTAAATGTCCAGTCAATGCTTGCAGTATCACCTCCGAATACATTATCCCTGCCGACAGGCCCGATCCCGACTACTACAAACAACAGTCGCGGGATGTTGGCAAAGCATTGCTTGGATGCTGCTTGGGGTAGTTTCTTGGAAATCCTCAAATGGGTGTGCTGGAAGCGTGGAGTCTACTTCGCTAAGGTTGCTCCCAATGGGACAAGTCAGACCTGTCCTCACTGTGGAGCGGATACCGCAAAGAAAGAACTCAGTGAACGAGTGCATCATTGCGAGGAATGCGGATATGTGACGGACCGAGATGTTGCTGCTGCTCAAGTAGTCATGCAGCGAGGTCTTGTACTTGTAGCCGATGGACAGTCGGTGATACTGCCTGTGGAGGAAGGTTGCTTGGGAACCCCGATGAAGCAGGAAAAACCAACCGCAAGGAAGGTTCATCATACAACCATTATCAAATGGATTAAAGATGCAGGTATAACATTAATTAACCGCAATGTAGGGACGTTGCATGCAATGTCCCTACCAGGTTGGGTAAAGGTTGTTTATTACATTTATTTAATGAGACATGATATAAGTGATGCTTATTCTGTGTACCGTTCTTAGAAACCTATAATTATCTATATAAATCTATGATTTTCTATAGATAGCCTGTTCTATTCCTGCTTCGCTCCTGGCAACGTCGGCGTTATCCAGTCCACAGGCTGTCACGGGCGGTTCGCCCTAGCGTTGCGGAGCAAACTGCCCGCCATAGCTAAATTTAATGCTGCATTTCCTAGGTTATGCTACGCAAACAAGTCTCGGTCGCAGCTAAAATTGCAGTGTTCGCAATTGAACACGCGCTCTGATAAAAACAGAGACTCGCGATTCAGTTCCACACCTACTGCAGGTATTAGAACTAGGAAACCATCTATCCACAACAATCAGCTCAACAACCTAATAACTCACACTTGTACTCGCGCCTGTCTGCGAAACTCGTAAAACCCCATGTCAGCAACAGCCTTAGCTACGTTGCATGCAACGTAGCTGTGATTTGCCATCATTCTTGATACATTAAGGTCTTCACCCACCCCTCTTGCTCCCCTCCCGGGAGGGGATGGGGGTGGGTTGTGGTTTTTGGCTAAGTAAGTAGGCGCGTTTATGCAATGTATCTTTCCTAATTTGACATCCTCCCCGGCCTAAAAGGCGCGGGGATTCCTACCGAACCGTAGCTCCTCGGCGGGTTGACGTTTTGCTAGCGCAAAGCTCCGCTAACACAGACTGCTGCTAACTTGACGCTAGTCTTATGCTTGCCTCCACGTCCGTTTAATGTCTCGGATTGCCCACCCGCGACTAATATATTTATGGCTGCATTTATATCGCGATCATGTTTAGCACCACAGTTGAGACACTCCCATTCTCTCACTGAAAGGTCTAGTTTCCCACCTTTAAAACCACAACTAGAACAGCTTTGAGATGTTGCTTCCCAACGACTAATTACTCGAAACTCACGACCATATTTTTCTGCTTTTCCTTCTAGTAAAGTTCGGAATTGTCTCCAACCTAAATCAGAAATAGCTCTGGATAATTTACGGTTCTTGACCATTCCGGAAACGTTTCCTTCGGAATGCTCCGCAAACAGATCCTCTAAAACAATTGTTTGGTTTTCACGAATTATTTTAATTGATAATTTATGCAGAAAATCGGTCCGCGTATCTTTCAGTTTGGCATGTTTGCGTAGCATTCCGTAGGAAAACTTAGCTATTCTCAACCGAGCTTTTTCATACCTTTTAGAACCTTGAGTTTTATTAGATAATGACTTACTTAACTTCCTGTATTTCTTAATTCGTTTCTTTAGTGGTTTAGGAGCATCAATTTTTGTACCATCGCTCAATGTAGCAAAAGTTTTAATCCCCAAATCTATTCCTACTGAACTATCAGTTTGAGGTAAAGTTTCGGGTTGTATTTCTACTACAAAACTTAAGAAATATCTATTAGCTGAATCTTTGATAACTGTTACTGATGATGGAGCAGCAGGTAGCTCTCACAGGCGAAACTATCTTTAACTTCCCAATTTTAGCTAAGTAAACTTTATGCTGACCAACTTTAAAACCACCCTTTCTAAATCTAGCAGTCTGTCTTGACTTTCTAGTTTTGAATCGCGGAGGTTTAACAGCTCTACCTTTCCTCTTACCTTTGGTTGAAGTAAAGAAATTTTGATAAGCCTGGTTTAAATCATTCAAGGATTGCTGCAATGGTATATTAGAAACTTCCGATAACCATTCTCTATCTTCAGTCTTTTTAGCAGATGTAATAAACTGTTTTTGCAGTTCTGAATTTGTCGGTTTCTTGGCTCCTATTTTGTACTGTTCTTTACAGAAAGCTAGACTATCATTCCAAACCACACGCACACAACCAAATAGCTTGGCTAATTGGTGTTTTTGTCCCGGTGTTGGATAGATACGATACTTAAATCTAGATTTCATAATCTGACGCAATAAACTAACAATATTATAACCTATTTATAGAGAAAAAATCAACTAAAAAGTCGCCCTATAAGGGCGAGGCTTGAGACCCAATTTTCTGGTCAGCTACCTTTGTGTGTAGTCTCGCTATTTTTAGCTGTGCTTTTTTCCAGTTAGAGCGAAAACTTGACTTGATGTCGATTCAAGTATTGCAACAAGCGAAAGTTTAGCTTCTAACTTTTTATAAGATTTAGCTCCTGGAAATACTTCACCAGTGGATAATGTAGCTAGTGATTTCACGCCCAAATCTACACCAACTACATCTACTGATTTCTCAGTAATTTGAGTTTCTTCCTCTCTAGAATTGAAACTGATAAACCATCTATCAGCTTTCTTGCTAATAGTTACAGACTTAGGAGTGACATTATCTGGCAAGATTTCAAATGTTTTCACCCATCCAATTCGAGGTAACTTTATACGATTAAAACCTACTGATATGGAACCATCCAAAGTGTTTGCGTAGCATTCCGCAGGAAAACCATCATCCCTACCTTTGTTCTTGAATTTAGGTTGACCAGATACTTTGCTGAATCTTCGTTTGCAAGCGTCTGATAAATACCTCAAAGCATCCATACGGAGCGCACTTAGAAACTTCATAGTACCAATAGTTTAATGGTTTAACCATTGCTACTAAAAGTTTATACAGGTCGATTGCCGTCGGAAATTTAAGTTTACTATCAGGATTGTTGGAATTGTGAGTAAGGATATTTTTAGTTAACCACAAGCCCCAATTGTTACAGTCGATGGGGATATCGCTATCCCTCACCTCTGCTTCACGCGCCGTGCTTGAGAGTTTCCAACTCACACGGCTCCTCAATATATAGGTAGTATGTTTTCTTTCTAGTTTCTTTACTAACCATCCGTTCTTCCCAATAATATCGGGTTTGAGACTTTTGATGGGAGGTGCATTTAGGTTGTTAACCATCGACTTCTTATTTATAGTGGGCACGGCTTCCACTTCACAACCTCGCTACACATCCAAGTTTTGTCACCCCTTGAGGCATGATTTTCTTTACTCCAACCTATACATTGTCCTCACGTCAGCCTATCCTGAACATTACTCCAGGCTTGCTTCTTGAAGAATCCTCCACCCTAATCAGCATTGGCGCGCGCTTTCCCTACTCTTGTGTTTCTGTACTCAAGGTCGAATTTTTGTACATCGGCTTTTTTTTATAGTGGCTACGAATACCACTTATGAGAGCTGATCAGGGGTTACTTCGTTCCCTGATATCATTTCATGTTGACCGTAGGTCTTCTAGTATAGGCCGACCTCTAATTAGATACGAGACCAACGCTTACTAATTAGTCCCAATTTGACGAGGCGTACCATTTTGGTCTAGGGGTAACAATGCCTTTCCCCTATTCCGTCTCACGACCCATTTTACTAGATTCTCTGTACGATAGCCATAGTCAACTACCCTAGCAGAAGATCGAGTACAGCATTACCCTTATTCCGCTTTTAGCCCATGCACTGAGAGACAGACTTGCACTTTGTCTGAATCCTGGGACTATGGAGTCATACGGTATCCGCGTAGGAAGGAATTTAACCTCCATGAATATCAGAGTTACCCTGGGTTCGAGGGCTGGCTGAACGTAGCCACTAAAGACTACTTAGGCCAAACGAGTCGCACGTTACAGTCGATGGGGATATCGCTATCCCTCACCTCTGCTTCACGCGCCGTGCTTGAGAGTTTCCAACTCACACGGCTCCTCAATATATAGGTAGTATGTTTTCTTTCTAGTTTCTTTACTAACCATCCGTTCTTCCCAATAATATCGGGTTTGAGACTTTTGATGGGAGGTGCATTTAGGTTGTTAACCATCGACTTCTTATTTATAGTGGGCACGGCTTCCACTTCACAACCTCGCTACACATCCAAGTTTTGTCACCCCTTGAGGCATGATTTTCTTTACTCCAACCTATACATTGTCCTCACGTCAGCCTATCCTGAACATTACTCCAGGCTTGCTTCTTGAAGAATCCTCCACCCTAATCAGCATTGGCGCGCGCTTTCCCTACTCTTGTGTTTCTGTACTCAAGGTCGAATTTTTGTACATCGGCTTTTTTTTATAGTGGCTACGAATACCACTTATGAGAGCTGATCAGGGGTTACTTCGTTCCCTGATATCATTTCATGTTGACCGTAGGTCTTCTAGTATAGGCCGACCTCTAATTAGATACGAGACCAACGCTTACTAATTAGTCCCAATTTGACGAGGCGTACCATTTTGGTCTAGGGGTAACAATGCCTTTCCCCTATTCCGTCTCACGACCCATTTTACTAGATTCTCTGTACGATAGCCATAGTCAACTACCCTAGCAGAAGATCGAGTACAGCATTACCCTTATTCCGCTTTTAGCCCATGCACTGAGAGACAGACTTGCACTTTGTCTGAATCCTGGGACTATGGAGTCATACGGTATCCGCGTAGGAAGGAATTTAACCTCCATGAATATCAGAGTTACCCTGGGTTCGAGGGCTGGCTGAACGTAGCCACTAAAGACTACTTAGGCCAAACGAGTCGCACGT
>NZ_JAAHGO010000058.1:33286-55502 GCF_010672455.1 Okeania sp. SIO2C9
GACTATGGAGTCATACGGTATCCGCGTAGGAAGGAATTTAACCTCCATGAATATCAGAGTTACCCTGGGTTCGAGGGCTGGCTGAACGTAGCCACTAAAGACTACTTAGGCCAAACGAGTCGCACGTAAGCATGACGAGCTACAAAGCGCGTGTTTAGCCAGTAAGGTTTTTTGCTGGTTATTTGGGTACAGTTCAGTTTTGAATCCTAGTAGCATGATTATCAATGTTCCTTACAACTTGATCTACTTCCTCTTGTAATCCAAGTAATAGTTTTTTGTGTTTTTTTGATCGTAAACCGTAAAGCCTAGCTGAAAAAACTGTGATGATTTCTAGTACGTCTTGAGCTAATTCTTCTTCAAAACTTGGTTGTTCTCCTTTGTTAATAATAACTATCTCAATCCCCTGGAGTTCGCAAAAAGAAAAAACCAACTCAGCACCAAATCTTAACAATCTATCTTTATGAGTTAATACTAATCGCTTAGTTTGCTTCCTCAAGATTTTCTCTAATAATTTTTGCAACCCTTTTTTGCGGTAGTTCATACCAGAGCCTAAGTCTTTAATGAGCTCAAATTTCCATCCTTTGGCAGCACAATAAGCCTCTAACATTGCTTGTTGCCTGTCTAAATCTGCCTTTTGGTCGTGGCTACTGACTCTGGCATAACAAATAGTAGAACTGTCTGCATCTCCTAAATTGATAAGTTTAGAAGAATCATAGAATCTAGTACCAGCCTGGCTTTTTCGGTCTGGTATCAGTTCTCCAGACAATTCCCATTTCCGGAGCGTATCAATGGACACTCCTAATAGTTTTGCTGCTGCACCTATTTTGATGAATTTGTCAGTCATAATCATATACTATACTAGATAATCATAGATTATACTAGATAATCATAGATTTTGTCAAACTGTTATTTACCGAAAAATTGTGGTTATGCGCCTCCCCTTGGATAGGGGATAATAAGCGGTCGTTTGCGCAGCATTCCGTAGGATGGGATGGCGCCATTCGGAGCGGGTCTGCAAGAACGGGTCTCCTCGCCATATCCAATCGACCAAGAAAAAAAAATTTTTCATGAATTTGTCAATCCTCTTCAATTTATTTTCAAGGAGAGGTAATTATTCATTATTCATTATTCATTATTAATTGTTGAACCTTGTTTTATTGCACCAGAGGATCACGCGCGTCAGTAAAACTTATATGACCAGGGTGGAAGGGGAAAATACTCGACTCCGACATTATTTGGCTTGCCTTCATCGCAAAACCCTTTGCTACTCGCGCGTCCCTTGAGATGCTCAAATATTCTATTCGTCTTCTGCTGCACTATCTAAAATTTGAAACTCTTCCTACATCAGCATAGATCATTACTAATTAGCAATGCCCTTTTTATTACTTCTACTCTACAGCGCTTTTCACTCTTGATGAACCACATCTTCACAAGCAAAAATCCTGTAGTGGCGAATGGCCATTCGCCCCTACTGTGGTCTACCCAAATGAAAACCGCTGTAACGCGATACTGCTGACGCAACGCTCCGCGTTTCATGTCGCGCAGCGAAACGCCACAAACTTGCGCTTACTGGACTCGCAAAATTCTTACCAGAATAACCCCGATATACCCAGATAACCTCTAATTTCGACAGTTTCCCCTTCGCTCAATTAATAAAAAGTACTTTAATTATTAAAAAATCATTAAAGTAATAAAACCTGATGGAAGATTTTATATATTCATGCAAAGAAGCTACATTTTTCCTCCTCTAGCTGAAGGTAAAAAGTTTCCAAACTATCGATTTTTTTTAGATGAGTAACCAAACAATTTTTGATAATTTCCTCAAATCCTATGAGGACAAAACCTACAAACATCCCACCCTGATACGACATAAAGGCACAGTAATTGCCTTTGCGATGGATAATGAACGACGCATATATTACACAGTCCTCGACCTCAGTGACAGTGATGAAAACAAAGGACCAATAGATGTAGAATACTGGTCGAAAAATCCTAGCCCCCTACATTTTGCCAATGAAATAGGTCAAGTTGGTTATGGGTTGGTAGGGGCAACTAGAATGCCCACAGTCAAGAAAGGAACACTAACTGAAGACAAGCCAGAAAACTTAAACCTTGATGAAATTGACGAGTTCCTATCAACCACAGCCAGACTAACAGCAGATGCACCTTTCCAGGTACTTTCCGACGACCAATATATCTACCTCTTTCGTCAGTCTATTGCTGGTAATGACCCAAATATAGTCTATAAACTCACCAGACTCCAAGGTGGTGGCTCATCTGGGGATACCACCAGAGATAACTCCGAATTTGTTCTCTCTGGAGGCAATAAAGTCCCCCTAGTCAACAATACTCTGCTATTAGACCGCTTCGTTCTTGCAGGTTCTCAACTACAACCCAAGATGGAAGTGCGTTATAAGCGCAGTCGCAACAAAACTCAACCAGCTAATAGTAAGGATAGTCTGGGGGCAAAAGATATAGAAGGCAAAGCATTCTATGAGCCTACCCAAGAACTAGACTTTGTGCAGCAACTTCAGGGAGGACGTTTCCAAGTTCTGTTATTGCCTACCCAGGTAGCTAATATTCAGCGCTGGCAGGTCTTTACTTATAACAGTGCTACTAGCAAGATTGACTCTTTTAATATTGAGCGGGCTGGTGATGGCCTATTTAATACTAAAGGGACTATTTATTATACTAGCCCTGACGCAGAATATCAGAATGCCATTTTCCAACGTCGTCCTGGAGTAGACTCCTTTACTAATGAAGAGTTAGTACCAATTCTTAATACTAAGGGTGCAGCAGAATCAGCACTTAGTTTTGATGGTACTGATAATTATGTGGATTTAGGGAATCCCTCGGAATTAAAGATTACAGGCAGTCAGACTATTGAAATGTGGGTCAAACCTTTGTCTTTGGCCAATAGGCAAAGTCTGTTCTGTAAAGCCTATAACGGTGAAGGGGCAATTACCCTAGAAGTAGACGGTAAACTTTCTTATTATTATGGTACTGGTGGTGATAATCCTAGTGAGGCTAATATCAATTATGATACCTTTGAGGGAATTTTAAGTACTTTTGGCCTACTGCGGGATGAATGGTCTCATATTGCTATTGTCAGGAATTTCGAGAGCAGGAGATTAACCTGGTACATCGACGGTGCTTTTGCAGGGGAAGAAATTATTACTAAGGATGCTGCTACAGCAGGCAATGAAAATATTTTTCTCGGCAAAGGTTATGCCGATAATTTTAATGGTTGTATAGATGAAGTCCGAATTTGGAACCGCGCTCGTACTGGTTATGAAATCAATGAGGATAGACATCATCGCTTGGTAGGAAGGGAAACAGGATTAGTAGGTTACTGGCGGTTTGATGAAAATACTGGTGCTACAGTTTATGACCAAACTGATTATGCTAACAACGGTACCATAAATGGTGCAAGTTGGGAAGAGTCAGATGCACTTATTGGCAATCATCCAGGGATGAGTCGGGATAGTTTTTCTTTTCAGGGGCGTACCATTGAATCAGGTTTAACAGTGGTGCAGTATTTTCAGCAAGAAGATGCTCAAATCGGTGATGAGGAAAGTAAACCGATGAAAACTAATGCCCGGGTAATGTTGGCAGTTGCTACAGGTGGAACTGATGCTAATGGGGCAACAACTACTAATAAGTACATTGCTACATTAGATTTTGCTGTTTCTCGTGAAGGGAGACTAGCACAGATACCAGATAATTTATCTTTGAATTGGCTCAATCGAACGGATATAGATGGTGATTCTATAGAAAATTATTTTGCTGAAGTTGGGAATTTAGAAGAGGAAATTAGTCAACTGAAACGCGATATTCAAATACCTGAGCAAATAACGCAATTGCAAGAGGAGATCGATAGTATATATAGTACTATAAACAGCGCACAAGATACAATAGATTACTATCAACAGATAATTGACGCTCCAATTGCAGATATGGTGAGTAGATATGATGCTGAGAGAATAGTGAATGAAGCAAATGCTGCCATTACTAGGATGAATTCTGAGATTGATGAGTTGAACAATCAACTCAATCAATGGCAAACTGAATACAATTGGGACGATAGCACAACACTAACTGAAAAACAAGCCACCCTAATTAGCAAGCAACAAGAACTTGAAAGCAAAAAAGAACAACTACATGGTCAAGTATCATTGCCCATGGCTCTGTTACACACTGACTCTGATGGCTTGACTACTTCAGGAGCTTTACTAGGCTTTGCCTATACTGGTGAAACTCCGCAGCTATTTGACAGTGCGATGGGTAAACTAGCTCTTTATTTCCAAGGAACTAACACGCAGTTCTTTACTGCTTACTACGATACCAAAACTGCCCGCGCTCAAAAAGTCATCGATCTAGGTGGTAAAAAAGTTCGCTTTATTGCTCGTTCCGTTGGTGCGGAGTCAAACGCTGCCACTATTACGATTAGTGATGGCAATAGTGATGATACCTGTGAAGTTACCATTGCTAATTCCCAAACAGAGATTACTGAAACTTGGAAAGATGTACCGCGAGACCCGCGTATGTTTAGCAAAGTTCTCAATGGACAGGCAAAACCCCTCTATTTAGGACAAGTCGCAGCAACATCTGGCACAGTAACTGAACTTACTCTAGTAGAAACAACAAACCGCCAGCTAGCAGCAGGTGCAGTGTTGAAAATTGGTGAGACCAAAGTTACTACAAGTGCGGAAGTTCAAGTCAACTCCAGCACTATTCCTGTCAACACTGTGTCTCTAGAAGTAGAAGAAGACACTCCGGTTTATTTGGTTTTATACGATTATCCTAGTAATGATAGTAGTTCTTTCACTTCTGCAGCACTAGACTTTAATGGGTCAAGCGATTATATAGAAATTGGACATTTTAATCCTGGAAACACTTTTACAATCGAGTTATGGATTAAATACAAGACTGGTGGCATACATTGCTTCATTGGGAAAAATGATAACAGTGGAAACGAAAACTTATTCTTATTCGGTTATTGGAACAATGAATACAGAATAATCATGCCCAGTTATTCGTTGAACATTCCTAGTCAAATTACTGTAGGAGAGTGGCTCCATGTAGCAGCAGTCATTAAAGAAAATCAGGGGAATTCAGAAATTAAATTCTATCAGGACGGTTTATTCATCAGCGAGCATACTTTAGGGACAACCCTAGGAAATATTGAAGGTAAGCCTTGGAGTTTAGGACAAGAATGGGATGGTTCAACAAAATCTGATTTCTTCAACGGTCAAATGGATGAAGTTCGTATCTGGAACTATGCTCGCACCGGAACTGAAATCAACGCCGACAAGGATCGACGAATTACAGGCAAAGAACCAGGTTTAGTGGGATACTGGCATTTTGACGGACTTACGGCTAAAGACTATAGTGGTAATGGCAATGACGGCACCATATATGGTAATCCTCAAAACGTTGAATCTCCTCCAGCCTTAATAAACAATACTTCTGTGACTACTTCTGTCACTTACTCAGCAATGAGTTTTAATGGCTCAAGTGATTATGTGAACTTTGGAGATAAGGATATTGGTGGCGTTTTTGCTCAGGGAAGTTCAGAGTTTACCATTTCTGGCTGGGTGAAACCTCATACCTTAAATAGCACAGCAAGTAATCATGGTACACGCAATGTCTTTTTAGCTCGCGCTTCAGACAGCTACAACGATAACTTTGAACTAGGTATCAGTGAGACTGGCAATCTTGATGTATATATTGATGAAAATTACGACGATATAACTAAGACTTTTGGTAACGGAGAATTAACTCCTGGTAACTGGCACTTTTTCTCCCTAGTCTTTAATAGGGGTTCAATTACCACATACCTAAATGAAAACAAACATTTAGGTTCATTTAGCGGCACTTCTTTGGATGAGGCTCCTGGTTCACCGGTTACTCTAGGAGCAACCATCCACAGCGATGTTTATTTTAATGGTCAAATAGACGAACTTCGCATCTGGAACTATGCCCGCAGCGAAGAACAAATCTACGCTGACAAGAATCGCCGACTCACTGGCAATGAACCTGGTTTAGTAGGATACTGGAATTTTGAAGGAGGTCTAGCTAAAGACTATAGTGGTAACGGCAATGATGGAACCATACATGGTAATCCTCAAAACTTTGAATCTCCTCCAGGCTTAATAAAAGATACTTCTGTCACTTACTCATCACTGAGTTTTAATGGCTCAAGTGATTATGTGAACTTTGGAAATAAGGATATCGGTGGCGTTTTTGCTCAGGGAAGTTCAGAGTTTACCATTTCTGGCTGGGTGAAACCTCATACCTTAAATGCCACAGCAAGTAATCATGGTACACGCAATGTCTTGTTAGCTCGTGCTTCAGACGACCACAACGATAACTTTGAGTTAGGTATCAGTCAGACTGGCAATCTCGATGTATATATTGATGAAAATGACGACGATATAACTAAGACTTTTGGTAACGGGGAATTAACTCCTGGTAACTGGCACTTTTTCTCCCTAGTCTTTAACATGGGTTCAATTACCATATACCTAGATGAAAACAAACATTTAGGTTCATTTAAAGGCACTGCTTTGGATTTGACTTCCGGTTCTCCGGTTACTCTAGGAGCAACCCTCAACAGCGATGTTTATTTTAATGGTCAAATAGACGAACTTCGCATCTGGAATTATGCCCGCAGTGAAGAACAAATCAACGCCGACAAGGATCGCCGACTTACTGGCAATGAAGTTGGTTTAGTAGGTTACTGGCATTTTGAAGGAGGTGTAGCCAACGACTATAGTGGTAATGGCAATGATGGAAGTATACATGGTAATCCTCAAAATATGCCATCTCCTCCAGCCTTAATAAAGGCTAGCGATGTACAACAAGAAGAGACACAAGAAGAGAAACAACAAAACAGTTCGCGACAATTCCTGGTCTATTCTGAGGCAACCGAAGGCCAAATTCCCAATGGCACAGTCACAAGTTTGGGTGAAGCTCCTTCCTGTCGTTGGGTAGCCGATTCCCCTGGGTTGGCTTTAGACTTTGATGGGCAAAATAAATATCTGGCTTTAGCTGACAATAAATTACCTCAGATGGATGCTATTGCTAACCTCACTATAGAAGCATGGGTTAAGCCTAAGTTAATTGGCGATGTTGGTCGGGTAATACATCATAAATCGGCAAATAGTCAATATACTTTAGGGTTGCAAAGGCAACCTTTAACAGCATTCGAGTTTAATGGTTCAACTGATTATGTAGAAATTGGACATTTTAATCCTGGAAACACATTTACAATTGAGTTATGGGTTAAATCTGAGACTACTAGCTCAGGTTGCTTGGTTGGGAAAAATTCTAATAATGCAAACAACTTATTCTTATTAGGTTATTTTTCTTGGAATTTTTCGGGAAACTTATCATTACAGATACACGGTTACAATTTAGAAATTACCGACGATCCAAGTACTTTAGGAAAGTGGTTCCATCTAGCAGTAGTCATCAAAGAAAATCAGGGAAATTCAGAAATTAATGTTTATCAGGATGGTGTATTAATCAGTGAGGTTTTAGCAAATAACGTACAATTAGGGAATATTGAAGGCTTACCTTGGAGTTTAGGACAAGAATGGGATCCTACAGGAACATCTGATTTCTTCAACGGTCAAATGGATGAAGTTCGCATCTGGAACTACGCCCGCAGCAAAGAACAAATTCAAGCTAATAAAGATCGAAGACTCAGTGGTAACGAATCTGGTTTAGTAGGTTACTGGCACTTTGAAGGAGGTACAGCCCAGGACTATAGCGGCAACGGCAATGATGGAACTATACATGGTAATCCTACTAATGTCGCTTCTCCCCTCACTGGCTACAAAGTTTTTGGCGGGGTAGGCGTTAGCGATAACCTTGCGCAAGCAAATCGCTTCTTCAAAACTAAGGAATTCCTTCCCCTTAATAACTGGAATCATTTGGCTCTGAGTTATCACCAATCCTATGCCCTGAATTTCGATGGTAACGACTACCTCGACTGTGGCAAAAACCGGGCACTCAATCTCTGTGAAGACTTGACCATAGAAACAGTAATACAGGTGAATGATACCAACCTACGCAGTATTATCAGTAAAGGTCAGATGGGTTATGGGGTAGAAAAAGAAAGTGTACCCTATGCTTTGCAAGCAGAATCAGGTAAACTGACTTTCTCCTTTGAAGATAGTCAAGGTACGATTCATAAATTAGAGTCTCCTGCCAACAAAATACAAACTAATCAAGTTCACAAAATTGCTGTTACTCGTAAAAAAATTACTCAAACTACTGATAGTGGAGCAGACCCCGATGCTTGGGGAACTGGAGATGTAGCAAATATTGATGCCAAGACTGGTAATTTTACCTCTAGTGAAAATCAAAAAATTGACAAGGCAATGAAAGCTGATTATGTTGCCTCCAAAAAACGGGGTAAAAATCTGAAGGATGGTTTGCAATCTCAAAGTAGTTCCACTCCCTCACAACAACCGACATTTATCAGCGGCCAAGGAACTGCTCAGTGGCTAGAACTGAAAATGTATATAGATGAAAAACTTGTCTGTAGTCGAGTCATTGAACCTGCTGTTAGTCCTGAAGGTAATAGTCAACCCCTAGAAATTGGCAGAACAGGTGAGAGTTATTTTAAAGGTAAAATTTCCGAAGTCAAGCTTTGGAGTCGGGCACTAGAAAAAGGTGAAATTCATCAAAATCTTACTGGACAGGAAGAAGGTTTAGTTGCCTGGTGGCAGTTAGAAGAAAATGAAGGTAATCTCGCCAATGATTTCAAAGGAGGCAACCACGCTCAAATTAAAGGTGCGAAGTGGTGTAAAAATCCAGATGTGGAAGCTTCCGAGTTACTCCTCTATAGTAATGGTGTTCCCCTCACAACAGAATCAGTAGCATCAAATGATTCACTGGTTACCTGGGGAGATAATCAATTCACTCTTGGTGGTCGCAAAGATGGTGCAAGTTACCAAGAATGTTTCAATGGCATTCTGGAAGAAGTACGAATTTGGAAAGTAGTACGTACTCAAGAGCAGATTCTCGACAATATCTTTACCCGTCTCAAAGGAGAAAAGCAAGACATAATAGCTAATTACACTTTTGATGAAATCATAGATAATGAATTCAAAGATAGCAGTTTGATGGGAAATCATCTCCCACTAGGAGCAGATGCTAACAAACCTACATCTGTTTTTTCTGATGCTCCGATTGGTAATGATATCCCTCAAGTGCGTTCAGCTTTAGCAGCAATTCAAACTGTATTCAACGCTCAGATAGATAGTAGTCCTGCTGTTACCGAGTACGGGGATATGCAATATGATAGCCAGCAGAATCTAACAGGAGTCTTCAAACGCTGCTACACTTACATTAAAGATGGTAAATGGCAGTTAATTACTGGTTACAAAGTCGGTAATTTGATTACTGAATGGGTATCTCAGGTACAGTTCGACCCTCAGATTATTGGTTACATCGAAGGGGCACCACCTATACCAAGTGAAAACATGACCGTTGGGCCTATATCCCTCGGAGACACTGATACTTACAAACAAGCTAGCACAGTAGAATTAATTGAAGCAGAAGATGTCAATTATAACTTCTCCAGTTCCAAAGAAAATGGTTTTGACTCTTCCTTTGAAGCAGCAATGTCAGCAGGTATGGAGTTAGACCTACGAACTCTACTTGCTCCTCTTGGCTTTGGTGTTTCCTTCAAGGCTCAAGTAGAATTAAAGTTCTCAGGTAGTGGCAAGTTTCAATCTTCCGGCGGTTGGACTGATGAAAGCAGAATCACTAGCGGGCGAACTGTAACCAGAAATATGCGGGCAACTGCAGTAGGTTATTGGGAAGATAAAAATAATCTGCTCAACCCCCGCTTGGGGCAACGGTATGTTCCTAATAATCAGGGGTTTGCTCTGGTGCAATCAGAAACAGCGGACGTTTTTGCGTTGCGTTTAGCTCATAATAAAGCTCTGATTTCCTATCGTTTTCAACCCAACCCTGATATTCCCAAAGATTGGAATATTATCTCGTTCCCCATCAACCCTCGTTATACTAAACAGGGAACCCTAGATGGTAAAGTTGGTTATCAACCCGATGGCAGCGTGCAAACTGACCCCGATTATCCTCAAGCTACTCAATATGGGGAATATAGCTACTTTAAACCCCTAGAAACCTATGCTCTCAAACGGCAAATAGAGAGAGAAGCAGCAGAGTTGAAAAATTATTATCAGAATTATGATGCTTCACCCCTATCCAATAGCATTCTCAAAAATGTTATGGGTACTAATGCAGGACTTTTAGCCAGTGGTGCTGCTGCTATTCCTAATTTTGGAATAGGAATAGGTTTGAGCGCTGCTAGCACTTTTGGTAGTCTTGCTGATGCCTTGACTACAGACCAAAGTCTACCGGACAAATTTGCCAATCGCAATATTGCTAATACTTATGTCTGGACAGCAGATGGGGGATTCTATGCTGAAACCACTAATACTATGGATGTGAGGCAAGAGTCGAGCAGTGGTTCCTATTCCTTTAATACAACTTTTGGTAGTGGTATTTCCCTGAATGTATCTACTGGGGCTTCTTTTGGATTTGATTTGAATGGTAGTATGGGGGGTCATATGAACATGACTCAATCAAAAAGTGTCGAAACTTCTCAATCTTTTCGACTTGAAGTTCAGGTTAATCCCCAGAACAACTTGTATAAGTATGAAGTTCCTGAAGACCAAAAAGATTGGGAGTCAACCTATGTTGATTATTTGCTTCAGTATGATACTCAGGGTAATCCGATTAAAGTTCCTGGGAAGGTTGATGCTTATCGGTTTATGACTTTCTACCTAGAACCGAAAGCAGAAAACTTTGAAGACTTCTATGCTAAGGTAGTAGACCCGATCTGGATTGAGCAGAGCAACGATCCTAATGCTCAAGCTCTACGGGAAGCCAGGCAAACTGAGAAAAAACCTGCTTGTTGGCGGATTATGCACCGAGTCACTTTTGTCAGTCGTCTGCTACAAGATTTTAATGATGATTCTGCCTCCCAGTTAGCTAAGGATGCAAGAGCATTGAATATTGAAAGCAACTGGCAACTGATTAAAACATTAGAGCCTTTTGTGAAGAATAAAACAGATAATTTTGTGCAGTTTGCGGAAGCAGTGCGGGATGCTTTGGCAGAGCATTTACCAGAGTTGCAACCTCACTCGCCAGAAATTATTGCATACATAACACAATACTACGGTTTATCAGAGGATGCCTAATTCTCTTTAGGTTGGGTTTTGCATCTCAACTCATCTTTAAGTATGGCTTCAAGGGATAGCTCAACAAGCGAACCTTGAAGCTTAACCTCAGAAAAGTTATTTTACTATGATCGCAAATATTTAGGAAAAAATCATCATGCCAACTGAAACAACTCAAGCATCACTCTTAGACCAATTGAAGAATTTAGTACAAAAGTTAACTTCTAAAAAACCCGTTGAACGTGATGCTAATGGAGAAGTACTCCTTGATTCTTTTATGGAGGCCATGGCAAAGAAATATAAGCAAAACTTCGTTAAAAAAGTCAGGCAATATACTAATGAACCAATAAGCAAAAACCAAGCAGATGAATATTTCCGTGTCTTGGTGAAATCTTTGTATGAAAATAGAATCAAAGGTATAGGAACTTATGGTCAATTTAACGAAGCAGGAGCAGCAGGAGAAAAAGGAAGACAAGACTTAGTTGAAGCCTTTCACACCGAAATATCTGATTTTATTCAAAATTTTGGTCCGGTAGCTGCTCAGGGTCAAACTCTATTATGGAGTTCTTATGGTATTGGTCGGTTTGCTGTTGATGACAAGGACATTCTCAGAAGTGCTGGAGTTACTGATCAAGCTCAACCTCTCGATCAAACAAAGATTGGTAAACTTTGGGATAAACTGAAAATTACTACTAAAACTTATCCGGCAATTGGTTATACATGGGACGTTCAATATAATATCTGGACTAGCGTATCTAAGGAAATAGCAGCTAATGCTGAAGGGGATGTTGAGGTTTTTCTACCCAAAAATATAAGTTCCATGTCGATTTTCTGGAACGTGGAACTTCCTGAACTACGCCAACGGATGGAGCAATTTACAGATGATGCTAAAGTCAATAAAATTACAATTCATCGTCTCACAAATGATGCTCTGACAAGGGTAAATAAGGCAAAAAATAATAATGCTAAGAAGCGAGTTATGCTTGAACAGGGTAGTTGGGAAGCTCTAGATTTTTCAGAAGCTACTTTGGAAGTCCCTCAATTTTCAGAAAGACAACAGAAATTGTTGGAGGACTCTAATCCCATTTTGTATGAACAGATAGATAATTATGTTAAATATAGTGGTGAGACTGGTGAGATTACAATCCAAAAACTAAGAAATATAGCCAGAGCTTGGAAACAGAAAAGCCAAGCATCTTCTGGCATAGATACTCAACTCTATCAAGAAATTGCCAGAAATTTGGGTCACATTGATGGCATTGCCCCGAGCTTAGTTAATAACATAAAACAAGGAATAGCAACTGACAATCAGATTAAACAGAATGCTGAACTGTTAGTAGCGGCTTTTCTAGACAAAATACATATAAGAGAGGAAGAACCACAAGATTATAACGATAGTGATATAGAAATTATCACTCGTTTGCTTTATGACAATTATACTCGGTTGCAAACACCTTCGAGCATAGATATACCTACTAAGATAGTTTCTAAGGGCGAAATTGAAAATCTGCTCAAAAAAGTATCAGGAGATCCTACCTTAGCTACAGGTTTCAGTAGCTTCAATGACTATTCTAAAAAGTTATCTGCTGAAGAAACTATTGAGCAATTTGGATTAGATTACCGATACCAAAATGATTCTGCAGAAATAGTTAAACCTTCTGTTATTTATTATATAAGCACCCCCATGACAGACGATATTAAAAGTAATGCTAAGATACCTCTCATTCAGGAAGTGAAAACGAAGCTACAGGCGATCGCTGATGATACAACAAAAAGCGAAGACCTTAGAAATATGGCAAAAGAACTTACTACTCCAGGAGTTTATCATGAATTTACTCCTAATACTGCTAATAATCTACCCAAATACGGTACTCAAGCTGACGGCAAAAACTCCTATGCAGGTATGCTGCTAACAACTTATTCCGATAGCAATTCTCAACTCTCACCAGGAGCGACGATTCGAGCCAAAGGACCAGACGGTGAGGATTTTAAAATTGCTGATTGGGATGGCTTAACATGGAATGTATCTCCAGAAGATTTGCCAGATTGGATCGCAATTCAGGGACGACCAGAAGACCAACTCAATGTTGATACATTAAAACTATGGAAGGCAGAAGGTGACAGGCAAATTACACCACCAACTAATGTCCCAGAACCAGTCAGAGCTTTTATGGCACATCATTTCCAAATAAATTTATCTGATATCACCATCCAAAAAGTTAATGCTACAGATAATGATGATTCAACGGCTACATCAATTAAATTTAAGCCTGGAGAGTATAACGATACAACAGAAGAAGGGTTACAGAAAATAGCAGAAAAGTTAGGTGATGCACTGAAGCTTAAAGTTTACAATAATGGCAATCAACCTGATACTTCCAAAGCTATAACTGCAATCAATAATGAGTTACCTACGAAGTCTCTATCTATTAAGAATGATTTGATAATGCTACGCCGACCAAAAGTTAGCTACGCTGATCGGGCTAACGCACCTACGAAATTTAAGCCTAAGTACACTACAGGAAGAACTCCCTCTGTATCACCGGGTAGAAGACCCACTTCAAGACGATAATTAGGGTTTGCTGAAAAAGTCTTTTAGTAGGGGGTAGGAGACAGGAGACAACCCACCCCTAATATAGAATCCGGTTGAATAGTTATTGTATCGTAGGGAGATGGGGAGATGGGGAGATGGGGAGATGGGGGGATGGGGAGATAGGGAGATTGAAGTGTAGACACCAATTATGAACATATACTATATAACCGGATTGTATATAACCCCTCCCAGGAGGGGAACAGGAGACAGGAAGAACGGGAAATGAGCCAGGAGGTAGGAGCTAAGTTTTGTCCCAAGATTTTTCTGCCTAACTATGAGCCTAAAATACTAACTTTTTGAGCGTTCTTGACTGAAACAAGCGCACTGCAATTCGACCCAAAAAAGGCTAAAACCCTGATCTGTAAATGCTTTGATATTTAATCAGCAAGCCCTAATTACACACAGGACTTACGCATAGCCACTATATCTAGTAGGGGCGAACGGCCGTTTGCTTCGCATACTCCGCAGGTGTCCCTACAGATGCTGTATAATTTAATATTTTGCGTAAGTCCTGATAAGTATATTGCGAAGTTATTGTAGTTAAAGGAAAGGCTAGGACATATCAAAAACTTAAAGCTCAGACAGGTTAGTACTGTACAAGTAGTGATTTTTGTAGTTTTGTTTATGACAATGAAAGGGGTGATTAACTGTTGAATGAAAATTGTATAAAATAGTTGCTATTTGTAACAAATGTGTGTTAATATTAAACAGGTAACTAAAGAAATGAAATAATTCATGTGAATGCGACTTGTTGACAGACATATTATTAAACGAACACATCAATATTGGGCTTGGTGTGATGAGTTAGCCTTTAAGTCAAAAAACTTGGTCTTATTTGGCTAATTATTACTGTCGTCAGCATTTTTTCAAGTCCTCAAAAAGTCTGGATTTAACCACACTATACCATGCAACCAAAGATAGTGATGCGAAAAGAGCCTTACCAACCAAGGTATCAAAACAAATAATCAAATGCTTGATTGCAACTTGGCGTGGTTATTTTCAGGCAATCAAAGAATGGTCGCGCACATCCAGAGAAGTTTTTAGGTAAACCAAAAATACCAAAGTATAAGGACAAAACCAAAGGTAGAAATGTAGTTATATATTCAAAGGAATCAGTTTATAAAGCCCCTCTAAAAGATGGTATTTGTCACTTATCTATGAGTGAAATCAAAATACCTGTAGTTGTGGAAACTGTAATCGAAGTCAGGATAGTACCTGCTACTAACTGCTATATAATTGAAGTAGTGTATGAAAAAACACTTCAGCCACAAATAGACTCAAAATATGTAGCTGGAATAGACTTAGGAATTGACAGATTAGTTGCTCTATCTACAAACAAGCCTGGTGTTAAACCTATGCTTGTTAACGGGAAGCCACTAAAAAGTGTTAATCAACTTTATAATAAGCGTAAAGCTAAGTACCAAAGTCATCTCAAAGGCAACAGAAAAAGCAGTCGGATATATTGAAGCATTGAGTTATCATCGGAACCGTTTTGTCGAGAATTATCTGCATAACACCAGTAAATTAGTTGTCAATTATTTAGTAACTAATAATATTGGTACTGTAGTCATAGGAAAAAATGATAACTGGAAACAAAGTGCAAATATAGGCAAAAAAAACAACCAAAATTTCACCCAAATACCACATGATAAGAAAACCCAAGCAAATTACTTATAAATGTCAGCTAGCAGGAATCAAGGTGATTGAAACAGAGGAAAGCTATACAAGCAAAACATCTGCCCTTGACCTAGAGCAACCAATAAAACATGAAACTTATAGGGGTAAACGAGTCAAACGTGGTTTATTCAAGAGTGGAACTGGTATAGTCATTAATGCCGATATCAATGGCAGTCTTCAAATATAAGATAAGAAATTCCCAGGGGCATTTACTGCCGAGGGAATAGTGAGCTGCGCCGAGAGCGCCAGTATTGGTTAATCCAATATCAAGATATTAAGCTCAGATCGATTTTCTACAGTTTAGTTCGTACGGTTTTCTGATAAATATCACTACATCTACAGGACTACCCTCAGACAACACAAGATTTTTTGGCGTTGCTGATTCTGGGTATGATGCAAGCCCCCTTAGCCCCCCAATTAGTGGCAGGGCTGTTTCATTCTCAATAGACACGGGGACACGGGGACAGGTCAACACGGGGATGGAGGCTTTTAAGTGGCGTTGAACCAAATATTCTCTCAGAGCAAAAAGGATACTTATTGGCAGAAAAATCGGCAAATTTTGGTAAATTTTACTGTTCTAAAATCCTTTAATCTCCCGTTCTCCCGCTCATCGTTAATTTACAATACTTTGAAACAGCCCTGCCAATGAGTGGGGGGAATAAAACTCTAAAAGTCCCCCTATTTTGGGGGATGCGCGGGGGCTTGACCAGAGCTAAACAACCGCGAATTCATACTTCAATTCAGCAACGCCGATTTTTTCTTATTCCTTCCTTTTACTACATGAGATAAACTTAATATGGGTTATGAATAACTCTAAAATAAATTTTGTAAACAAAAGAAATGAGTGAATATCAATAATCAAAACCTAGCTAAACTACCTTGTGAACAAGGTCAACTTGTAGAAATAACTATCACAGACTTAACAGATAGCGGTGATGGAGTAGGCCGCTATGGTCAAAAAGTTATATTTGTGTCTGATACAGTTCCGGGCGATCGCCTAGTTGCTCGTCTAACAGTGGTCAAACCAAAGTATGCTTATGGGAAATTACACCAGCTCTTAGAAGCATCCAAATATCGTATAAAACCCTATTGTATAGTTGCAGACAAATGCGGTGGTTGTCAATGGCAGCATATTAGTTATGAATATCAGCTTCAAGCTAAACAAAATCAAGTTATTCAAGCTTTAAAGAGAATAGGGGGGCTAACATTATTAGCAGTAGATCCAACTCTAGCATCTCCAGCAGCTTTTGGATATCGCAACAAAGCTACATATCCTTTAAGTATTTCTACTACAGGTCAAGTTAAAGCTGGCTATTATCAAAAAGGTAGTCATAAAGTGATTAATCTGAATCAATGTCCTATTCAAGACGAACGTTTGAACCCTTTACTCAAAGAAGTAAAACAGGATATTACTAGGCAAGGCTGGAAAATATATGATGAACAGACACATACAGGTATTGTACGCCACTTATCTTTGAGGATAGGTAACAATACAGGGGAAATCTTGTTGACTTTGGTTATAAATGGAGAGGAGGAAAAAACAAAAGAGTTATTACCAGGTATCGAAGTTCAAGCACAAAAATGGCTGGAAGATTATTCTCGGTTAGTAGGTGTTTGTTTGAACTACAACTCGAAGGCAACAAATACTATTTTTGGTCAACAGACTGTTTGTGTTGCTGGTAGGTCATACTTGTGGGAAAAGTTTGGTGGTTTAGAGTTTCAATTGACTCCTGATACCTTTTTTCAAGTAAATACAAAGACTGCTGAAAAATTAATAGAGTTAGTTATTCAAAAGTTGGCTTTGAATGGATCGGAGATTATTGTTGATGCTTATTGTGGAATTGGTACTTTCACTTTACCTCTAGCAAAATATTTGCAGCAAGTGGGGGTTTGTGATAACGACTCTATGGAAATAGTGGGTGAGGAGTTTTTACAAATGGGGGGTAGAAAGGGTCTGGCCATTGGTATAGAAGTTCAACCAGTGGCTATCAAACAGGCTCAGTTGAATGCTGAAACTAATCACTTGACAAATGTAAGTTTTTATGCTGGAAAAGTTGAAGATTTACTACCTGAGTTGGAGGTAAAGCCTGATGTGGTTTTGTTAGACCCGCCGAGAAAAGGTTGCGATCGCTCTGTTTTAGAAACTATTTTAGAAATTATACCTGAACGTATAGTCTATATTAGTTGTAAACCTGCTACTTTGGCTCGCGATCTGAAATTTCTATGTTCGACAGGGAAGTATGAGTTGAGTAAAGTACAACCTGCAGACTTTTTTCCTCAAACTGCTCATGTCGAATGTGCTGCATTTTTAGTAAGAAAAAAGTCAAAATAAGTAAAGTAGTTTTCTATACTTGACATACTCCCGACGTTGCGCATAGCGCGACAACGGGGGATTCTTCAGTCATGAAAAAATGACCGCTGTTTTGACAGAGGTGATGTCCTCCCCCTGTATTAACTTTGATGATAACATGCATACCTCCTAGCTTGTCAAGGGTATAGGAAGGTTTTATTTGTGGAGGTATCCGACTATTGGCCCAGGCTTGACCATCCCTCCGCTCCCCTAATAGCTACCGCTAGGCTCCGCCAACGGGAGAGCGCGGGACTTCCCGCCAGGGAAGTTAAATTAGAAATCTCTATGACTCCAGAATTAATCAACAGGTAGATTGACTGAAAACATTGAAATACCCAAGGTAACGTCGGTCTATTTGTGGGAGTACCTAATTGGTTTTTCACAGTAGATTTCTGGAGTTTTAAAGTTTGACGTAATTGACGTTGACCGAAAAAATGGGTCTCAAGCCTCGCCCTTCTAGGGCGACTTTTTATTGCTTGCGGGTTGATTTTTTTTCAATAAATATGTTATCATGTTGTTAGGAGCGAAAGTCAAGTTATGAAAGCTAGATTTAAATACCGTATATATCCAACGCCGGGACAAAAATACCGATTAGCCAAGCTATTTGGCTGTGTCCGTGTGGTTTGGAATGATAGTCTAGCTTACTGCCAACAGAAGTATAAATCAGGAGAAAAGAAATCTTCTAATTCAGAACTACAAAAGCTTTTTATTACTCAAGCTAAAAAGACTGAAGAAAGAGAATGGTTGTCAGAGGTTTCTAACATACCATTGCAGCAATCATTGAATGATTTAAAACAGGCTTATCAAAACTTTTTCAAATCAACTAAAGGTCAACAGAAAGGTAAATCTATTAAACCTCCTAAATTTAAAAGTAGAAAGTCAAAGCAAACTGCTAGGTTTACAAAGGGAGGCTTTAAAGTTGGTCAACATAAAATCTATTTAGCCAAGATTGGAAAGCTGAAAATTGTATGGTCAAGAGAATTACCTACTGCTCCATCATCAGTAACAGTAATCAAAGATTCAGCCCATAGATACTTCTTAAGTTTTGTAGTAGAAATACAACCAGAAATCTTACCTAAAACTGATAATTCAGTAGGCATAGATTTAGGCATTAAAACCTTTGCTACATTTAGTGATGGTACAAAGGTTGATGCTCCTAAACCACTTAAGAAACGAATTAAGAAGTATCAAAAGTTAAGTAAGTCATTATCTCATAAAACTAAAGGCTCTAAAAGGTATGAAAAAGCCAGGGTTAGAGTAGCTAAATTCCATGCCACGCTGAAAGATACAAGGACAGATTTTCTACATAAATTATCTACTGAAATAATTCGTGAAAACCAAACAATTGTTTTAGAAGATTTAAACGTTTCTGGTATGATTAAGAACCGTAAATTATCCAGAGCAATATCAGATTTAGGTTGGAGAACATTCAGGACTTTTTTAGAAGGAAAAGCAGAAAAATATGGTCGCGATTTCAGAGTAATTAGTCGCCCTTGAGCCTACATCCCAAGTTTGCTCAAATTGTGGCTTTAAAGGTGGGAAGCTAGACCTGAAGGTGCGAGAATGGGAGTGTCTCAACTGTGGTGCAAAACATGATAGAGACGAGAATGCAGCGATAAATATATTAGTCGCGGGCGGGCAGTCCGAGACATTAAACGGACGCGGAGGCAAGCGTAAGACTACCGCATCTGGCAGCAGCAGCCAATGAAACGTCAACTCGCCGAGGAGCTACGGCTCGGTAGGAATCCCCGTGCCTTCAGGCCGGGGAGGATGTCAACTCAATTATAAACCAACAAACACAAACTCATAATTAACCCTAAAGCTTCAATTCTCTGGTGGGATTTGAGAAAGACACTATCAGTTAAAAATAGAGGAGCGTTGAGAAACCTAAAACCTCTTTCTACTGATTGCTGGTCTTTAGACATCTCCGAAAAAGATATAGATTTTTTGCAGGAGTAGGCAACAGCTCATCTGCTCCGGAAGGCAACAGGTAAGATATTTTTATGAAAAAGGCACGAAAAAGAATTTTTTAGGGTGAATTTTTCGTATCCTTAGCTTGCTCTAGTTAAAAGATTTATTTTCTGGAGATGTCTTTTATATTTAGACAACATTTCTTTTGTAGTTAATACTAGAGTATCTACAACATTTGTGGCTAATATAAATTTAGCTGCTCGTTTTTTTTGAAGCTCAACTTTTTGTGCAATAACAGTTACTTGACCTTGTACTTGATAACAGAAACCCGCACCAGATTTATCTTCTACTTGTTTGATCTTATACCAATTTCATAAAATATTGCTACAGTCTCAACACGGACAACAGCTCATCTGCTCCGGAAGGCAACAGGGAAAGAAAAACTGGATAAAAAAGGGGAAAAAATGCTTAACTTTGAAATTTGATGGATATATACAATTTTTAATTGTAGCAATAAATCACAAATTAAGATGTAACTACCTTTTTTGAATTTGGTATTAATTCCTGTTAGTTAATGATACAAACACTTTGGGAAAAGCTCCTTGACTGGTTTTTGGGCATCTGGTACACAAGCAAACTTTTGAGATGTTAATCTCCGAAGTTTTTTCTGAGCTTCTACCCCCTAATTTTTAATTTTTTTCTCCAGATGTTTGAAATCTGATTCTAGAGGTTTTTGACTTTCTACTACTAACCATCTTTGAAGAACTACCCCATAAGTTTTTTTTTACTTCTTGATACCTATATCCCTGAATCTGACTCCGAATCCAACTTGAGCTATCTATTGATTTCACCACATAACTATAACAATCTCAACTCTATTATATCAGAATAATTAACTACCCTAGATTCTCGATTATAATTCTATTAAATCTATAAAAATAATTGAATACGATCCGGAAAGCTACTCTCTAGGATGGGAAAATAGAATGTAATTAAGGTAACAATAGAGGCACAAAAACATTAAAAATGATTAACTTTCAACCACAGCCAATAGAAGCAAAATTAAGTAAATATCAATTCATGCAACCATATTTTCCTATCTACATAGTTTTAGATAAAAATCTGCCATATGATCAGAATTTTGCTGCTTGGTTAGAAGCTAAAATTTTCATTCCTGATTTAACTACCCCTATCAATGAAACTTTGCCATTTTTGCTAGAAGCGTTGCAAATAACTTTGGAAAGTGAAGGCGACCCTCAAAAAATTTACCCTCTAATTGTAGAAAATCTTGATTTATTAGAACCTCATTTAATATACATTTTACGCAAGTGGGCAAAGCAAGTTTTTCCTCACATTTGTCAAAATAGAGCAACTACAATTGCTAGTGCATTAGTAAATTTTGGTAGGATTATTTGGGCACTGCCAGATGGAGATTCTGATGTTAATTTAGAAATTGCTTTAGCTTGCTGCGAGTTAGCTTTGGAAGTATTTAATTTGAATGATTTTCCCTATGAATGGGCAATAGTTAATAACAATTTAGCTGTAATTTATCAAACTCGCTGTTATGGAAATTCTACCCATAATGTAATTAAATCTTTTGAACATTATCTACAAGCAAAATTAGTATTTCCAGAGCAAAATTTACCTCAAAAATGGACTAATTTAAGTTGGTATTATTCAACAATTAATAATTAATAATTAATAATTAACAAATACGTATCCTTGAAAAGAAGAGGATTGACTCAAAGGAATTTTTTTTCTTGTTTCCCCTTTAAAGGAGAGGCTTTAAATCTTAATTATTCGGTAAGTTATTCAGCATTTAAACTATATATCTATTAGGGAATAGGCAATAGGAAATCTAAATTATTCTTAGCTTATACCAATTTTATGTGAGGCTGCACAGAATTATAAAATTTATTAACTCCTCTGTCTTAATCTAGAGTAAACCCCGATCGAGATATTATTCTATGCAAATTAGAAATTAATTTGGTATTACATTGATTTGATAGACTATTGAACAAGTGCTAGATAAGTGCTCATATATATAACGAAGTTCGGGAATTAAACATCCCAAAAGATATTAGTTATTTATCACATTATTCGATTTAGTTTGTATTAGAATAAATAGGAATTAAACAATTTTTCTAACCTCACCTGATACCTAATTAGGGTTTACTGAAAAAGTAGTTGTGCAGAGCGCAAAGTGTGGGATAAGTAAGTAGGGCTGGTCAATAATCATCCTATAGCACTGTAAAAAGTTAGTTTTTCGGATTTTTGTCGGGAAAAAAGTGCAAATTTTTCAGCCTTTAATATCAAATCCGATCCGTTGAATTGGACATCAAAAAAATCTCGAATCGTCATAACTAATAAATGTTTGTGATTCTTTCTCCTCCTGAGGAGTGAGGACTGTCTCATGGTTGAGTTAACCAATCTATAACTGTTTAACCGGATTTGAGATCAGAC